>CAVRKM010000016.1:0-183365 GCA_963722245.1 uncultured Thermoleophilaceae bacterium | reverse complement strand
GAGGCGAGCGGCTACAGCGGCCTCGTGTAGACCTTGGCGTTTCCAAAAGCGTTTCCAAAACCGCCTTCTCGTCTCCTTCATCGGCGTGCGGAAACCGGGTTCTTCGCTCTACAAACGGAGAGGGAGGGATTCGAACCCTCGAGGCAGTTTGACCCGCCCACACGATTTCCAGTCGTGCACCTTCAGCCGCTCGGTCACCTCTCCAGGGCAGCGCGCGTAAGCCTAGAGCCCTAGGTCGCGCACACCTGGCTCGCCCCAGCCGAGGTGGTGAGCCAGCTCGTGGCGCAGGGTGCGCTCGACCTGGGCGCGCAGCAGCTCGGGGTCGTGGCCGAAATCCCGCTCGAGCGTGTCCTGGTAGAGGACGATCCGGTCCGGGTAGTTGTCTCGCGCGACCGTGTCGCCGAAGTAGTGCCCGTAGGCGCGGTTCTCCCGGCCCAGCTGAGAGACGACAACCGGAGTCTGGTCGAGCAGGCGCTGGAAGTCCGGCGGCAGCCGGTCGATCGCGTCGGTCACCATCAGGTCGAACTCGCTGACGCCCTCGGGCAGGTCCGGCTGGCCCGCCAGCTCCTCGCTGCGGCGGACCAGCCGCTCGAACTCATGCTCGGGCATCGAGTCGCGCCCACTCATCGCCACGAACGCCCACGCGGTCAGCAGCGTCAGGGCCAGCGCGGCGCCGATCAGCACCGCCATGCCCTGGGCGCCCGACAGCGAGGGCGGGTTGAGGAACAGGAGCAGCAGCCCCACCGCGAACAGCGCGGCAGCGGCCGCCTTGATCGGTCCTCGGAGCGTGTCGAGCACGCCCCCGAGATTACGCGCCGGCCTGGTCCCCTTCGTCGGCTCCCGCGTTGTCCGGGTTGCCGGTGGCCGTGCCCTCCTCGCCGGGCGTGCCGGGCGACTCGTCGTCGCGCGAGTCGCCGGTGTCGTCGTGCACCTGCTCTGGCGGGCCCTCCTCGGGCAGCTGGTCCGACTGGTCGGGGGTCTCGGTCACGATCCGCCCTCCTCCTCGGATGGCGTGTCCTCGTCGCCGGGATCGGGCTGGGCGCCCGGAACCGCCGGATCGTCCTCCTTGGCCTCCCAGTCGGTGCGCGCGTCGTCGATCTGGTCGCCCACCTCGTCGGAGTGCTCCTTCAACCGCTCGAGCTCCTCAGCGACCTTCTTGGCTTGCTCCTCGTGCTCCATCGGCCGCTTCTACCCGAATCGCCGCAGGGCGCAAACGACGGCTCCGCCAGCCGGATCCACCGCCGCCATCCAAGCGTGCGGCAACCTGACCGAGCGGCCCGGCATCACGCGCGGCAGCCTCCCGCTCCAGAGCACGCGATCGTCCTGGGCGATCTGGATCCGCGGCGCCCGCAGGAACTCGTGCGATCGCAGCGCGAAGCGCTCGCGCGGGGGCGCCTGCGCGCCGGCCACGGCGTTGGGCGCGATCCAGCCGAGCGGCGGCTCGCACACGATCGGCACCCGCCGCTGCGGCCACTCGCCGTCGCGCAGGTAGCGCGCCACGCCGGCGGCCGCGTGGCGGCCGCTGAGCGCCGCGACGTCGGCCTGCTCGGCGCCGTGGAGCACGTTGCCCGCCGCGAACACCCCGGGCGACGACGCGCGCAGCACGGAGTCGACCGCCGGTCCCCGCGTGCCCGGATCGAGCTCCAGGCCGGCCAGCACCGCCAGCTCGTGATCGGGGATCCAGTCGTCGGTGAACACCACGGTGTCGCACGCGATGGTCCGGCTGTGCCCGCCCGCGACGTCGGTCAGCTCCACCTCCTCCACGCGCGGGCGCCCGCGGATCGCGCTCACGCGCGTGCGCGTCCACACCGGCACCCGATAGCGGGCCAGCGCGCCGAGCCGGAACGCCGCCACCGACTGGTGACGCGGCAGCTCGGTGGCGAGCGCCACGGTCCGAGCGCCGCCGTGGGCGAGCGTCACGATCGCCGAGAAGCTCACGTGCTCGGCGCCCACGATCAGGGCGCGGCGACCGGCGGGCAGGCCCTGGAGGTACACGAGCTGCTGCAGCATCCCCGTGGTCATCACCCCGTCGGGGCGGCTGCCCGGCACCAGCCGCGCCGAGCGCGGCCGCTCGCGGCAGCCGGTGGCCAGCACCGTCGCGGCCGGCTGCAGCGCGGAGCGGCCGCCGGGGCCGGTCAGCTCGAGCGCCCCGGCCTCCGACCAGCCCGTCGCCATGGTCTCGAGCAGCAGCTCCACCCCGGCGGCGCGGGCCAGCTCCACATGGCGGCGGGCGTAGGCGGGACCGCTCAGCGGCCGGCGCAGGTCGCGCAGCCCGAACCCCTGGTGGCGGGCGTGTCGCGGGATCCCGCCGGCGTCGGCCTCGCGCTCGATCACCACGACCTCGCCGACCCCCAGTCGGCGCAGCTCCACGGCGGCGGCCAGGCCGGCCGGGCCGCCGCCGACGATCGCGACCGGGCCGTCAGGCACGCGCGGCCGCCTCGCGCTCGGCCAGCATCGCCGCCAGCCGCGCTCCGCAGAAGAAGCCCTGGCAGCGGCCCATGTGGGCGCGGGTGCGGCGGCGCAGCCCGTCCAGGTCCACCGGCGGCACGGGGCTGGCGAGGGCGTCGCGGATCTCGCCGCGCGTGACGCGCTCGCAGAAGCAGACCACGCGCCCGTAGTCCGGATCCGAGGCGATCAGGTCCTCCCGCTGGTACGGGCGCTCGAAGGCCTCGCCGATGTTCGGCATCCGCGGCGGGGCCTGCCTCGCCCGGGGCGCGGCGTCCAGCTCCAGCCCCTCGCGGACGTGCTCGGCGATCGCCATGGAGGCCGACAGGCCGGTCGAGCGGATCCCGCCCACGCACGCGTAGCCGTGCTCGAAGGCGATCTGGAAGTCGGCGTGCTCGGTGGCGGCCCGCAGCCCCACGTAGACGGCGGTCACGTCGAAGCCGAGCAGCCCCGGCACGATCCGGCCCGCCTCCGCCAGCAGGTACTCGAGGCCCGCGGCCGTGGAGGAGGTGTCGTCCTTGCTCGGCACGTCCTCGGCGGTCGGGCCCACCATCACGTTGCCGAACACCGTGGGCGCCACCAGCACGCCCTTCGACACCTTGGTCGGCACGGCCAGGACGATCTGGCGCACCAGCGGGCGCGACAGCTTGTCGAACACGATCAGCTCGCCGCGGCGCGGGGTCACCGTGAAGCGGTCGTAGCCGAGCATGCGATCGATCTCGTCGCTGCGCAGCCCCGCCGCGTTCACCAGCCGGCGCGCGGTCAGCGACCCGCCGCCGGCCTCCACTCGAAAGCCTCCACTCGGCAGCCGCTCGACGGCTGTCACGGCCGCGCCGCGGCGCAGCTCGCAGCCGGCCAGCACGGCCTCGGTGGCGAACGCCAGCGGCGTGGTGAACGGGCAGACGAGCCCCTCGTCGGGCACCTCGAGCGCGGCCACCGCGCCCGGCCCGAGGCTCGGCTCGCGCCGGTACAGCTCGTCGCGGTCGAGCTCGCGGATCGCGTCGTAGCCGTTGGCCCGCGAGCGCTCCACGATCCCGGCGAACTCGCCGCGCTGCTGCTCGTCCCAGGCCACGAGCAGAGCGCCGGTGAGCTCGACCGGGATGCCGGCGGTCGGCGCGTACTCCGACAGCAGCCGGTGGCCGCGCGCGACCAGACGCGACTCCAGCGTGCCCGGCTTGGCGTCGAAGCCCGTGTGCAGCAGCGCCGTGTTGGCCTTGCTCGTACCGGCGCCCACGTCCGGGCCGCCCTCGAGCAACGTGACGTCCAGCTCGAAGCGAGTCAGCTCGCGTGCGATCGCCGCGCCGACGACACCGGCACCGACGATTACGACGTCGCGGTCCATGCCGCGGCGATTCTAAGTCGGTTCGCCCGCTCCGACCGTCGAATAGTTCCGAACGAGATTGTCTGGCGGCAGATGTAAACGTGAGTACCATCTGTCCCAATGGCCATCGCGGTGAAGCCCACACCCGCCGACGACTCGCTGTCGGACAACCTCTGCTGGCTGCTGGCCCGCGCGAGCCACTCGCTCACGAACCAGCTCACCACGGCGCTGGCAGACCTCGGCCTGTCGCCGCGCGCCCATTGCGTGCTCTCGACCGCCATGGCCGGTGAGTACACCCAGACCGCGCTGGCCCAGGCCGTCGGCCTGGACAAGACCACGATGGTGGTCACGATCGACGAGCTCGAGGCCGCCGGCTTCGCCGAGCGGCGCCCGGCGGCGGGCGATCGGCGCGCTCGGATCGTGGCCGTCACCAAGGCCGGGGAGCGCCAGGTCGCCAAGAGCAGGGAGATCGTCACGGGCATCCAGGCCGAGGTGCTCGCCTCCCTGCCGGCCCGCGAGCGCGAGCAGTTCGTCAGCGCCCTCGCGCGCCTCGTCGGCGAGCGGCTGGCCGAGCCGTCGCCGTGCCAGGCGCCCGTGCGCCGCCGCTAGTTAGAGCGCGCTCCAAGACCGTTTCGGACGCAATCATCCCGAACGGGACGATCTGCTACGGTCAGATCGTTATGACTGAGTTCGCCACAGACCGCTCCCGCTGGATCGCCCTCTACGTCCTCTGCGTGGGGATGCTGATGATCGTCCTCGACGCGACGATCGTGAACGTCGCCCTCCCGTCGATCCAGGAGGATCTCGGCTTCTCCCAGTCGAGCCTCGCCTGGGTGGTGAACGCCTACCTGATCAGCTTCGGCGGGCTGCTTCTGCTGTCGGGCCGCCTCGGCGACCTGCTCGGACGGCGCAGCGTCTTCCTTGTCGGCCTCGCCGTCTTCACCAGCGCCTCGCTGCTCTGCGGGCTGTCGCAGAGCCAGGGGCTCTTGATCGCCGCTCGCTTCGTGCAGGGCGCCGGCGGCGCGCTCGCCTCGGCGGTCATCCTCGGCATGATCGTGACGATGTTCCCCGAGCCGCGCGAGCAGGCCAAGGCGATCGGCGTGTACAGCTTCGTGGCCTCCGCGGGCGCATCGATCGGGCTGCTGCTCGGCGGGGTCCTGACCCAGGGCATCAACTGGCACTGGATCTTCTTCGTGAACATCCCGATCGGCCTCGGCACCGCCGTCCTCGCCCGGCGGCTGGTCGAGCCGGACAAGGGGATCGGCTTCCGCAACGGCGCCGACGTTGCGGGCGCCGCGCTCGTGACGAGCGCGCTCATGCTGGGCGTCTACACGATCGTCAAGGCGGCCGACCACGGCTGGGCCTCGGCTCACACGCTCGGCTTCGGCGCGCTGTCGCTGGCCCTGCTGGTCGGCTTCGTCGTGCGCGAGGCCACGGCCGGCACGCCGCTGATGCCGCTGCGCATCTTCCGCTTCCGCAACGTGACCGGCGCCAACCTGGTTCAGATCCTGATGGTCGCCGGGCTGTTCGGGATGTTCTTCCTCGGCGTCCTGTACCTGCAGCGCGTGCTCGGCTACGACGCGATCGAGACGGGCGTGGCGTTCCTGCCGGTCAGCCTGGCGATCGGCATCCTCTCGCTCGGCTTCTCGGCGCGTCTCAACATGCGCTTCGGCGCGAAAGCGACGCTGCTACCGGGCCTGGTCCTGATCGTCGCCGGCCTGGCGCTGTTCGCGCGCGCGCCGGTGGACGGCGAGTACGTCGTGGACGTCCTGCCGGTGATGCTGCTGCTGGGCGTCGGCGCCGGGCTGTCCTTCCCGTCGCTGATGACGCTGGCGATGTCGGGCGCGACCCAGAGCGACTCCGGCCTGGCGTCCGGCCTGGTGAACACCAGCCTGCAGGTGGGCGGCGCGCTCGGCCTCGCCGTGCTGGCCACGCTCTCGACCACCCGGACCGAGAACCTGCTCGCCGACGGCGAGGGCCGGGCGTCCGCGCTCACCGGCGGATTCCACCTGGCGTTCATCATCGCGGCGAGCTTGGTGGCCGTTGCCGTCGTCGTCGCGGCGACGGTGCTCCAGGGGGAGCCGGCAGTCGAAGCCGAGGCCGAGGAGGCGCCCGCAGCCGCGGCGCTCTACGAGGCTGGCTAGGCCCAACCGGCGTCTATCGCCTCGCGCACCTCGGCCGCGGTCGGCTGGGGACCGAACCCGGTCAGACACCAGGTGGCACCGGCCTCGACCCACGGGGCGGGGTCGGTGCCCGCCGGGTTGGTGACCACGAGGTCGTAGGGGCCGGGCTCGCGCATGGCCTGGACCTCCGCGGCCAGCTCGGCCAGCGCCTCCGGTCCCGGGAGATCGATGGGAAACAGGCCGTCCCAGCGCGCCGCCCGGGCCAGCGGGCGCCGGTGGGGCCAGCGGGCCGCCACCCAGACCGGGATGCTGCCGTTGACCGGCCGCGGCTCGAACTCGCCCTCCCAGTAGCCGCGCAGCCGCTCGAGGCCCTCGTCGAGCAGGACGGCGCGGGCGCGGGCGTCGCCCTCCTCGCCGAAGCGGGCCGGGTCGAACTCCCCGGTGCGGTCGCTGCCGATGCCGACCGCGAACACCAGCCGGCCGCCGCTGAGGCGGTCGAGCGTGACCGTCTCGCGCGCCAGCTGGTGCGGCCGCCGGCGCGGCACGGGGGTCACCAGCGCGCCGATCGTGACCCGCTCGGTGGCCACCGCCACGGCGGCCAGCGTGACCCACGGGTCCGCCACCGCCTGCACCGGCTCGCGGTAGGCCACGTGGTCCCAGATGAAGAAGCCGTCCCAGCTGCGAGCCTCCGCGCGGGCCGCCAGCTCGGCGACCAGCGCCGGGTCGGCCAGCTCCTCGAAGGGAGCCACGAAGATGCCGCGGCGGGCGGGCGACGAGTCGGCGTTCACGACGCCGCAGCGTAGCCGGGCGGGCCGGTGAGCTAGCCGCGCCGCAGCAGGGCGAGTTCTCGCCCCGAGGCCCTTAGCCAGGCATGCGAATCCTCATCGAGCCCGAGCACGGCCACGATCTCGACCGCCTCGTCACCGCCCTCCTGAACGCCACCGGGGTGGTGCACCGGGCGATCGAGGACACCGAGCACCCACCGGACGCCGACGGCGTGGAGATCATCGGAGTGGTCGCCGACCGACTGCGCGCCTGCTTGACGCTGCTGGCCGAGCTCCGCAGCGACGAGGAGCTCGCCCAGACCACCCAGGTGCTCGCCGAGGCGACGCTGCTGATCGCCGGCGAGCTGGGGTTGGAGGGCAATTTCCGGCCGTAGGCCCCGTCACCACCACCCGCGCTCCAGGGCACGATCCGTGCCGCCCGTCTCGTCGAGGGCGTCGAGCTCTGCCATCTGCTCCGGGGACAGCGTGAAGTCGAAGATCTGGGCGTTCTCGTCGATCCGCTCGCGGTGCGTGGACTTCGGTATCACGACCAGATCCCGCTGCACGCACCAGCGCAGCAGCACCTGAGCAGGGGTCTTCCCGACGCGCTCCGCCAGCTGCCGCACGCGCTCGTCCGAGAGATGCCGTCCGGTGCCGAGCGGGCTGTAGGCCTCGAGCGCCACCTTGTGCTCCTCGCATGCGTCGAGCAGCTTGCGCCGGTACTTGAACGGGCTGAACTGGATCTGGTTCACCACCGGCGGCGCCTGTGCGATCGAGAGCACCTCGCCGAGCTCCTCCACGCTGAAGTTCGAGACGCCGATCGAGCGCGCGTAGCCCGCTTGCTGCGCCCGTTCCATCCCGGGCCAGGCCCACGTCGGGCCGCCCTGCGGCCAGTGGATGATGTACAGGTCGACCTGGTCCACCCCGAGCCGTTCCAAGCTCCGCTGGGCCTCGGCCTCCGGGTCCTCCTGCGCGGGGAAGAACTTGGTGGTGATGAAGACCTCGTCTCGCGGCACCCCGCTGTCGCGCAGAGCCCGGCCCACGCTCTCCTCGTTGCCGTAAGCCTGCGCGGTGTCGATGTGGCGGTATCCGAGCTCGAGCGCCCAGCGAACCGCGTTCTCACACTCAGGCCCGTTTGGGATCTGCCAGACGCCGAGGCCCAGAAGCGGGATCTCGTTTCCGTCGGCGAGCACGCGCGTGCGCCCGTCCGCGGTCACTGCTCCGTCTGCCATGCCACTCCTCGACTCCGGGGAACCCGACACTGCTACGGAGGGGGAGGGATTCGAACCCTCGGACGACCTTACGACCGTCAACGGTTTTCGAGACCGCCCCGTTCAACCGCTCCGGCACCCCTCCGAGGAGCGCTAAGGCTAGTCACACTTCACGGACGGTGATCGTCCGCGATGCCACACCCGAGGACTGGCCGGCGATCTGGTCGTTCATGAGCGGGATCGTCGCCGCCGGCGACACCTTCACCTACGACGAGGCCATGACCGAGGCGCAGGCAAGGGCCATGTGGCTCATGGATCCTCCCGACCGCACCGTCGTCGCGGCGGCCGCGGACGGCACCGTCCTGGGGTCGGCCAACTACCACCGGAACCGTCCGGGGCCCGGCTCCCACGTGGCCAGCGCCAGCTTCATGGTCGACCCGGCGCAGTGGGGCCAGGGCGTCGGCCGGGTGCCTGTGCGAGGAGGGAATCGACTGGGCACGCGCGCAGGGCTACCGAGGCATGCAGTTCAACGCCGTGGCCGAGTCGAACGCCCGCGCGATCAAGCTCTACGAATCGCTCGGCTTCGAGACCGTCGGAACGGTCCCAGAGGCCTTCAAGCACCCCACGCAGGGCTACGTCGGGCTCTGCGTGATGTACCGCCCGCTCTGAGCCAGCTCCTCCAGCTCCGCGGCCGGCAGCGGCTTGGCGAACAGGAAGCCCTGGCCGATGTCGCAGCCCGAGCTCGCGCAGCGCCTCGGCCTGCTCGGGCGTCTCGATCCCCTCGGCCACCACGCACAGCTTCAGCGCGCGGCCCATGCCGACCACCGCCGCCACGAGCTCGCGGTCGGTCGAGTCGGCCGCCATCCCGCGCACGAACGAGCGGTCGACCTTGACGATGTCGACCGGCATCCGCCGCAGCTGCTCGAGCGAGGAGTAGCCGGTGCCGAAGTCGTCGATCGCCACCCGGATGCCCTCGCCGCTGAGGTCGCGCAGCGCCCGGAAGCCGGTGTCGCCGTCCGCCATCGCCGTGCTCTCGGTCACCTCGATCGTGAGCGCGCGCGGGTCGATCCCCGACTCGCGCACGCGCGCTCAGCACGGTGGAGACGACGTCCGGGTGCGTCAGCTCGCGCGCGCTCAGGTTCACGCGACAGGTGCAGGTGGGCCGTCTCCGGTCGCGCCTGCCACTCGGCCAGCTGGCGGCACGCCTCGCTCGACCACCCACGTCCCGAGCGGCACGATCAGGCCGGTCTCCTCGGCCACGCCCAGGAACCGGTCCGGCACGATCAGCCCGCGCTTCGGGTGCTCCCAGCGCACCAGCGCCTCGGCGCCCACCACCTGCCCGGTGGCCAGGTCGCACGCTCGGCTGGTAGTGGAGTCGCAGCTCGCCCTGCTCGAGCGCTCGCCTGCAGCTCCTGCTCGATCCGCATCGCCCGCACGGCGTTCTCGCGCATGCGCGCTGTCGAACAGCTCGGTGCGCGCGCCGCCGCGCTCCTTGGCCCGGTACATGGCGGCGTCGGCGTCCTCGATCAGGTGCTGGCCGTCGCCGTTGTCGTCGGCCTCCACCAGCGCCACGCCGATGCTCGCGCTGAGGCGCAGCTCCGCCCCGCCGAGCGCGCAGCGGCTTGGCGCAGCGGCCGCTGCAGCCGGTCGGCGATCGACACCGCCTCCAGCACCCCGCCGACGCTCTCGCACAGGATCGTGAACTCGTCGCCCGCCGAAGCGCGCCACGGTGTCCTCGGGCCGCACCACGCCGCGCAGGCCGCTCGGCGACCTCGCGCAGCACCGTCGTCGCCGGCGCCGTGGCCGAGCGAGTCGTTGATGCGCTTGAAGCGGTCGAGGTCGAGGAAGTAGACGGCGGTGGCCGACCTCGCGGCCGCGGCGGGCGAGCACCTGGCGCAGGCGGTCGCCGAACAGCGCGCGGTTGGGCAGCCCGGTGAGCGGGTCGTAGAGCGCGAGCCGCTCGAGCTCGGTCTCCATCCGCTTGCGGTCGGAGACGTCGAGGAAGACGCCGTAGAAGAGCGGGTCCTCTCCGGTCTGGCGGTCGAACACGACGGTCATCTCGTCGCGGATCCAGACGTCGCGGCCGTCGGCGGAGCGCAGCCGGTACTCCTGGACGAGCTTCTCGCCCGAGCGGGCGCACTCGGCCTCGTTCGAGACGACGCGCTCCTCGTCGTCGGGATGCAGGATGCGGTCCCAGAGGCCGCGCTCCTCGAGCCACTGCCGGCGCGGGTAGCCGAGCACGTCCTCGACCGACGGGCTGATGTAGAGGCAGCGCCCCTCGATGCCCGGCTCGAAGATGTATGCAACCGACGGGACCCCTTCGGGGAGGGGTCCGTAGCGGTTCTCGAGCGCGCGCAGCACCTGCTCCGAATATGGCCGCACGCTGTCTCTTATCGGCTATTTGCGCCGTAAACCGAAGAACTGCGCGCAACAGCTCGCCGGCCTCCTCGGCGAGCAGCCCGCCGGCCACGTCGGGCCGGTGGTTCAGCCGCGGCTCGCCGAGCACGTCCAGCACGCTCCCGGCGGCCCCGGCCTTGGGATCGGCGAGCGGCGTAGACGACCCGCGGCACGCGCGCCAGCACGATCGCCCCGGCGCACATCGCGCACGGCTCCAGCGTCACGTACAGGACCGTGTCGAGCAGCCGCCAGCCCTCCGTGTGCGCGGCGGCCTCGCGCAGGGCGAGGATCTCCGCGTGGGCGGTCGGATCGCCGCGCAGCTCGCGCTCGTTGCGCGCCGCCGCGATCACCTCGCCGCCGTGCACGATCACGCAGCCGATCGGCACGTCGTCGTGCTCGATCGGCGCGCTCGGCCTCGCGCAGCGCCAGCCGCATGAAGTACTCGTCGCGCGGGAAGAAGCTCACGGCCGCGACCACCAGCCTGCGGCCCGTGTAGCGCTCGGCCAGCTTCAGGCCGCCGAGCAGCCCGGCCCGCCCGGCCAGCCGCACGCCCGCCGCCGCCAGCGACATCGGCGACGGCGAGCCGCGCGGTCGGCGGGCAGCTCCCGGTACCAGTCGATCGTGTCGCGCAGCGTGCGGTCGAGCGACGCGTGCCGGTAGCCGAGCTCGCGCCTCGCCTTGGCCGACGAGTAGCGCCAGTTCTGCGCCATCAGCGACGATCCCCTCGCCGGCCACCAGGCCGGCAGCCGAGCAGCTCGGCGGCCGCGCCGGCCCGGCCGCGGGCGGAGCACCATCAGCGGGTGGTGGACGCCGGACAGCTCGGCCGACGCGCTCGAGCAGCTCGACCCAGCCGACGTCGTGGCCGCCGAGCACGTAGCGCTCGCCCGGCCGCCCGCGCTCGGCGGCGAGCAGGTGGCCCTTGGCCACGTCGCGCACGTCGACGACGTTGGTCTGGCGCGTCCACCACGGCGGGCAGCCGCCCGCGCAGGTAGTTGCCGATCATCCGGGTGGACGTCTCGCCCGGCTGCGAGCGGTCGACGGGCGCGCCGAACACGTACGAGGGGTTCACCACGACCACCTCGACGCCGAGCCGCGCTCCCGCCGCGAGCGCCTCCGACTCGCCCTCGTGCTTGGCGTCGGGGTAGGTCAGGCCGAGGCCCCAGCCGCGTAGACGTCCTCCTCGGTGCCCGGGCCGGTCGGCCGGCGCCGGGCCGATCCCGGCCACGCTCGACGTCACGACCACGCGCCGCACGCCCTCGGCCGCCGCCGCCTCGACGGCGATCCGGGGCGCCAGCGCGTTCACCTGCCAGACCAGCTCGGGCGGCCGCGAGGCGACCAGCCCGGCGGCGTGGAAGACGACCTCGCAGCCCGCGAAAGGCCCGCCGCAGCGCCGCGCGGTCGAGCACGTCGGCCTTGACGGGCTCGACCTCGAGCGCCGCCGAGCCGGTCGAGCCGCGCCTCGTCGCGGTAGGTCACCCGCGGCGGTCCGTCGGCCTCGGCCGCAAGTTTTGCCACGTGGGCGCCGATGAACCCGGTGGCTCCCGTGACGCAGACCGTCACAACTTCCTCGCGACGCACGTTGTTCGAGCGTTCGTACACTGCGGAGCGCACCGTAACCAATGCCGACTCGCCTCCTTCTCCTGTCTGGCCGCCCTCCTGGGCACTGCTCGCGCTCGCCGCCCCGGCCGAGGCGTCCGAAGTACGTGCCCGGCGAGGTCGTCGTCGGCACGAGAACGGCACGGTCGCCACGCGTCGAGACCGAGGGCGGGCAGTCGGTGCCCGAGGCCGCCGAGCCGCTCGAGCGCCACCCCAACGTGGCCTACGCGGTGCCGAACTACGTCGCGCACGCGTCGCAGTTCATCCCCAACGACCCCGACCTGCGCCGCCAGTGGAACTTCATCGGCCCCTACGGGATCGGCATGCCGGAGGCCTGGTCGCTGGCCGCCGCGGCCGGCGCGCCGGGCGGCGCGCGGCGTCGACCGTGGCCGTGCTCGACAGCGGCGTCGCGTTCGAGCGCTACCGCGGCTTCCGGCGCGCTCCCGACCTGCGCCGCTCCACGTTCGTGCACCCCTGGGACTTCGTCGACCACGACCGCCACCCCAACGACCGCTACGGGCACGGCACCCACGTGACCGGCACGATCGCCGAGGCGACCAACAACGACCTGGCCGTCGCCGGCGTGGCCTACGGCGTGAAGATCATGCCGCTCAAGGTGCTCAACGACTTCGGCGAGGGCGACTCCGTCGCGATCGCCAGGGCGATCCGCTACGCGGCCAAGCACGGCGCCGACGTGATCAACCTCTCGCTCGAGTTCGACCGCCGCGTGGTCGCCGTCCGAGATCCCCGAGATCCTGTCGGCGATCCGCTACGCGCACGCACGCGGCGTGGTGATCGTGGCCGCGGCCGGCAACACCGGCCAGAAGTACCTGCGCCGGGTGGCCTACCCCGCGCGCGCGAGCAGACGTGATCGCCGTCGGCGCCACGACCCGCCACGGCTGCCGCTCGGAGTACTCGAGCTTCGGCGCCGACCTCGACGT
Organism: uncultured Thermoleophilaceae bacterium; assembly: GCA_963722245.1. Lineage (GTDB taxonomy): Bacteria > Actinomycetota > Thermoleophilia > Solirubrobacterales > Thermoleophilaceae > JACVRW01. The sequence goes on along the minus strand of CAVRKM010000016.1, from coordinate 170,567 downwards.
GGTCGCGCCCGGGCGGCGGCGTCGACGCCGAGCCCGCCGACCCCGCAGGAGGCGGCGGTCTCTGCCACCCCGAGAGCTGCGCGGCGACTGGATCTTCCAGGAGACCTTCACCGGCGCAGCGTGCGCAGGTTCGGGCTGCCGGGCGGCTACGAGGGCACGTCGATGGCGAGCCCGCACGTGGCGGGCATCGCGGCGCTGATCATCGCGACCCACAAGCTCGGCGACCACCCGACGCCCGACGCCGGTCGCAGCCGCACATCGAGGCGACCGCGCGCGACCTCGGCCGGCCGGGCTTCGACTCGCGCTACGGCTCGGGCCTGGTCGACGCGGCCCGCGCCCTGCGCTGCCCGCCGTTCACGGCCTGCTAGGTCGTCTAGGTCGTCCGGATGATCATCACGCTGCAGGGGGCGTGATGAGAGACCTTGTTCGGCACGCTGCCGAGCAGGAAGCGCTTCGCGCCGGTCATGCCCTTGTTGCCGACGACGATCAGGTCGGCGCCCTGCTCCTCGGCGACGTCGAGGATGGCGTCGGCCGGGTCGCCCTCGCGCGCGTGCGTCTCCACGCGCACGCCCTGCGCCTCCAGGTCCTTGGCGGCCTCCGCGAGCGTGGCGCTCACGTCCTCGCGCGGGTTGACCATCCACTGCAGGTCGTCCGGGACCTGCTGGCGCTCCTCGCGCAGCCGCCCCTCCGGCACCGGCTCGTACGCGCTCACGAGATGCACCTTCGCGTCGAGGCGCTTGGCCAGGTCGCTCGCCTGCCGCACCGCCTCCTGGGCGGTCTCAGACCCATCCGTACCGACGACCATGGATTCGAACATCGCGCGCATCATACGGTTAGGCTGGTCGAGATGGCGGCGACCACCAAATGCCTTGCCGTGGACGACCATCCCGCGGTGCGGCAGGGCCTGGGCCTGATGTTCGGCGACACGCCCGACCTCGAGCTGGTCGGCCACGTGGAGAGCGGCGAGGAAGTGATCGAGGCCGTCGAGCGCCTCGAGCCCGAGGTCGTGATCATGGACGTGCGGCTGCCCGGCATCGACGGAATCTCGGCGGTCAAGCGGATCGCCGAGACCAACCCCGGCGTCAAGACCGTCATGTTCTCGGCCTACGGGGACAAGCGCCTGCTGTCCGACGCGATCGCCGCCGGCGCGCGCGGCTACGTGATGAAGGGCTCGCCGCCGGAGGACCTGCTGCGCGCGATCCGCACGGTCGTGGCCGGCAAGCCGTTCGTGGACCCGTCGCTGTCGCCGGCGCTGCTGATGTCACAGGTCGGCCCCGACGCGCCGCTCTCCGAGCGCGAGCGCGAGATCCTCCAGCTGCTGGCCGAGGGCCTGCACACCGAGGAGGTCGCGCGGCGCATCGGGCTCTCGACCGAGACCGTCAAGTCGGACACCAAGCGCGCGATCCTCAAGCTCGAGGCCGACACGCGCGTGCACGCGGTGGCGATCGCGCTGCGTCAGGCGATCATCGAGTAGGGGCCCCGCGGTGGAGCTGCCCCGCTTCTGGATCGTCGTCCAGGTCCTGATCGTGATCTTCGTGCTGATCGGGATGGTCATCGCGATCATCAAGCTTGCTTGAGCCGGGCAGCTCGATCGGGCTCGATCCGCGCTCGCGCGTCGATCTCCTCGATCTCCTTGACCCAGAACTCCTCGGACCGCGATCACGATCAGCGACAGGATCGGCACGGCGACGAACAGGCCGACGAAGCCGAACAGCTGCCCGACCACGACCACGCCGATGGCGATCATCGCCGGGTGCATGCGGGTGCGCTGGGACATCACGATCGGGATCGTCACGTTGCTCTCGATCTGCTGGACGAGCACGTAGACCGCGAGCGTGAGCAGCGCCTTGCCGGGCGAGTCGGTGAGCGCGAACAGCACGGGCGGGACCGCGCCGGCGATCGACGCCGAAGTACGGGCACCACGACCAGCAGCGCCGACAGGACGGCGAAGAAGATCGCGAAGTCGAGCCCGATCAGGGTCAGCCCGATGAAGGTCAGGACGAAGGTGGCGAGCATGTCGACCATCACGCCCTCCATCCAGCCGATCCAGGAGCGGCGGACGCGATCGAGCACGTGGCGCGCGTGGTCGCGCCGGGGCGGCGGGAACAGGCTGACCAAGCCGTCCACCAGCGGCTCCGGGTCGGATCGCCATGTAGTACGCGGTGATCAGGATCAGGACGAGCGCGCCGAGGATGCCCGGCGATGTTCAGCCCGATCGAGGTGATCGGCCCGATCAGCTTCTCGGGGTCGTTGGTCCACTTCTCGACGAACTCCTGCGACCCGGTCGCCGACCTGGCCGGCGTCCTCGCCGGTGACGTCCGCGTAGGTCTGCTCGAGGTCGTCGACGATGCTCGGCACCGCGTCGACGAACTCGTCCGTCTGGTCGACGAACGGCGGGATCAGCAGGAAGATCAGCAGCGCCGAGCACCGCGATCCCGCCGAGCAGCGCCAGCAGCGCGCCGACCGGGCGCGGCATGCCGCGGCGCTCGAGGCGCGTGGCCGCCGCCGCGAGCGGGATGGCGAACACGATCGTGATCAGGATCGCCAGCAGCAGCGTGACGAGCTGGCGGAACAGCAGCCCGAACAGCAGCAGCCCGGCTGCCAGCAGGACCGCGCGGTAGGCGACGTGAGGAGTGTGTTGCTCGCTCACCGGATCGTCAAACGACACGGACGCCACCTGGCGCCCGCCGTCGAGGCTCGTGGTTGGCCGGCCGGCTCAGGTGCGGCGCTCGAGGTCGGCCACGTCCTGCGCCTTCTCCTCGACCCGGTCCTGCGCGTCGGCGAGCTTCTCCTTCTCCTCGCCCTTGCGCTCCTCGCGGCGCCCCTCGGAGCGCAGCGAGCCGTCGCCCGTCAGGTCTCCTGCGGCCTTCTTGGCCCGGCCAGTGATCTTGTCCATGAATGCTCATGCGGCCACGCGTACCCCGGCGACGACCGCCGGAAACGCCTGTAATTTCCGCCACGTGACCAACGAGGAGGCGCACCGCCTCGCGCGCGAGAAGGGCGTGTCGCGGCCGCTCTACGCGTTCGTCACGCGCGATGGTGGCGCCGTTCCTGCGGATCTGGTTCCGCATGCACGTGTCGGGGGCCGAGCACATCCCGAAGACGGGCGCCGCGATCATCGCGCCCAACCACAAGAGCTTCTGGGACTCGTTCTTCATCGCGGTCTGCACGCGCCGCCACCTGCGCTTCATGGCCAAGTCCGAGCTGATCGAGGCGCGCTACGGGCGCCTGCTGGTGCGCCTCGGGGCCTTCCCGGTGCGCCGCGGCACCTCGGACGCCGACGCGCTCGAGACCGCTCGCGTCATCCTCGAGCAGGGCGGGCTGCTGGCGCTCGTTCCCCGAGGGCACGCGCATCCGCGACCCGGAGGAGCTGGGCCACCCCAAGCGCGGCGCCGGCCGGCTGGCGCTCGAGACCGGCGCGCCGCTGGTGCCGACGGCGATCACCGGCACCGAGCAGCTCTTCCTCGGGCCGATTCCCGAAGCCGCGCCGGGTGCAGGTGGCGTTCGCCGAGCCGATCGCCGCGCACGAGCTGGCCTCCACGCCCGAGGCGGCGGGGGCGCTCGTGGAGGAGAAGCTGTGGCCCGAGGTCGAGGGCGAGTACAGGCGGCTGCGGGCCCGGCCGGGCGCTGTGGCCGCGGGCCTGGCGGCGCTCGGGATCGGGAGCGGGCTGCTGGTGCAGCGCCAGCGGGCCCGGCGGCGCCAAGCGCTCGCGAGCTGCCCTGGCGCCGCTGAGGCGCGCGCGCCGCTACGGCCCCGCGGCCGGCAGCTTGCCCTCGCGGCGCGCCTTGCGCACGCCCAGCTTCGCCTGGAGCCCGTTGCCGAGCAGCAGCAGCGTCTTGTTCGGCGGCGCCACGAAGCCGGTCTCGGAGTGGGGCGCGTAGAGGGCGCGGTCCTCGCCGGCCTCCAGCCAGCCCGTGTGCTGGCGCGCCGTGAGGCCGACCAGCTTCGGCCGGTAGTCGTGGCCGAGCAAGCCGGCGCGGCGCGCGCCCTCGGGGATCACGCCGGGGGCACCGGTCAGCTCCAGGCCGGTGGCGTTCCAGGCGGCCAGCTCGACCGGGCCCAGCTCGCGGGTAGCCGTCGGTGGCGACGTGGCCGAGCAGCAGGTACGGGGTCTTGGCGAGCCGCTTGGCCGCTCGCTCCATGTCCACGCGCGGCGCCGTGCCCTTGCGCCGGCGCCAGCTGGGGATCGGGCGTCATGCTCGGCGCCGGCAGCCCATAGCGGCTCCGGCGGGCCCTCGCAGGCGCAGGTCCGGCCAGACCGTCAGCCGCTCCACGTGCACCCAGACCGGAATGCGCACCATGTAGTACTCGCGCAGCCAGCGGTCCCAGAACGGCCCGCCGCGCCCTGAGCCGAGAAAGCTCTCGGCCTGCCGGCGCACCAGCGCCCGGTCCTCCGGGGTGGGCTCGGTCACCGGCTCCGCCCGGCCCTGCACGAGCACGAACTCGGGGCGGTTCGACTCGCCGTGCTTGCGCGTGTGGTAGGCGAGCGCCACCCGCGGCTCCTGCCGGATGCGGTCGAGCTTCTTGGCGAAGCCGAGCGACGTCGTGAACCCGACCGTCGCCCGCCCGCGATCGCGCAGCCCGATCGGGGCGACAGCCATCACCACCGCTCCCCCCGCCGGGGTCGCGTAGCCGAGCGCCGCCGTCATGTCCGCCGCCGAGGATCTCGTCGACGTGGTCGGGCCAGCTGACGGGCACGAAGCAACGCTACCGGACCGCGTTGAGCCGTCGCGCGATCTCGATCACGCCGCTGCGCTCGTAGAAATCGACCGCCACGAGGTTGGGGACCAGCCCGCGCTCGCGCCGGCAGCGCCGCAGGCGCGCGCGGAGCACGCGCCCGCCGATCCTTTCGTTGCGGGTGACCGAGGGCGGAAAGCTCGCGATCCAGTGGTTGACGAGGAACAACGGGCTGTCGGGGTCGCCCCGCAGCCGGCGGCAGCTCAGCCCGCGAGCGCTGGTCGCGTCGTATGGCGTGTCCTGCACGAACGAGAAGCCGGGCAGGTACCAGGGCCGGCTGCCGCCGTCCTGCTCGGCGAAGACGACCAGACGGGTGTTGCGGCGCACCAGCTGGCCGAGGGTCGGCAGCGGCTCGTCGCGCCGGAGCGAGGCCGCCTGCTTCAGCAGGCCGGCGTCGCGCATCCCCCGCTCGATCGCAGCGACACCCACATAAGGCTCGACGAACATGATCACCACCTCCCGGCGGTTCGCCGCGAGGAAGCTCGCCACCAGCTCGAGCTGGCCGGTCAACGGCTCCGCCCCGAGCTCGCACAGGGTGTGGCACATGTACGCCCCGCGCGGCCCCGCGAGGTTGCGCGCGCCGATCCGGCCGGCCGCCGCCTCGGCGGCGCGCACGGCCTTGGGTCCGAGCTCGCGGATCACCTTGTTGCGCGACGATCCCTCGTACGCGAGATCGGTGCGCACGCGCCCGCTCGAGGTGTCGCGCACGCCGTAGTGGACGTCGACCAGCAGCCCCCGGATCCCGTCGGCGAGTTGGCGCTCGATCCCGTGACGCTGGTTGGCGAAGTACCAGCCCGGCTCCGCGGACGCGGCGTACGAGTTGTGGGTCGCCGGGAACACCACCTCGTCGAGTCGGCGCCCGCAGAGCGCCCGGGAGCCGTTGCAGCCCCTCGCGGGTGCGGCCACCGCCCCGCTCGAGTCGACCCCGGGGGCGGGCAGCAACAGCAGGCCGGCGACCACCGTCGCCGCGACCGTCGCTGCGACGGCGAGCCCCACGGCCCGCGGCAGCGGCGCGCTCGTACCGGGCTGCCCCTCCGCCGGCTGCGCCCTGCCGCCGAGACTGGCGAGCCCCAGCAACAGCAACATCAAGCCGACGACCACCGCTACGCCCCGGACGACCGCGACCGGCGCGAGCACCAGCCCCAGGCCAAGGCCGGCCAGAAGCGCGGCTCGCGCCAGGCGCGGCGCCGGCCGAGGCGAGCGCGCGAGCACTTCGACCCGGCTGCGGCCGAACTCGAGCCAGCGCTCGAACGGCAGGCCGAGGGCGAGCACCGCGACCGCTGCGCCGCCCAGAGCGACCACGAGCCCGGTCGATCTCAGGTCGCCGAAGAGCGCGAGCCAGAGCGCGTGCAGGGCACTGCGTTCGTGGAGGTCGTCCAGGTCGATCGCGGCGGCGGCGTGGTCGACCACGACGTCGCCGGCCACCGTGACGCAGGCCGCGACGATCAGACCAGCCAGCGCGGCGGCTGCGCCCAGGCACATGAGCGCCGGGCGCAGCCCTCCGGCCAGCAGCCCGCACGCGGCCGCGGCCGCGAGGGTCGCGGCCAGCAGCGGCCACCAGAGGCCGGCCAGGTCGGACAGCACCCGCGCGACCCTGAGCTCGAAGTTGCGCGGCGGAAGCCGCAGGAGCTCCGGTCGCAGATCGTCGGGAAGAGCCCTGGCCGCACGCGGCGACAGGGCTCGCACCACCTCGATGATCTGGCCGCCGGCGCGGGCGACCGTGACCACGACCCCCTCCCGGCCCTCGGTGAGGCGCGCGTGACGGGCTGCCACCGCAGCCGTGACGATTCGCCTGAACGCCTGGTTGTCGAGCAGTCCGCCGAGCGCCCTGACGAGCAGCGGCCGCACCGTCAGGAGATCGGGACTCGACACGTGGGCGACTCCGTCGACGATCTGCCCGGCCACGACGATCCGAACGTCCTCGTCGTCGAGCGCCGACGCCGTGCGCGCGGCGAACTCGTGCTTGTCGGTGAACTCGGCGCGCACGTAGCCGGACACCGCCGTGGCGGCTGCCAGCAGCGCGGTGACGACGACCAGCGCGGCGCTCAGCCGAGGGCGCCCGCGGACCCGGGACCAGCCGGTGGGCATGGACGCAGCCTACGAGAGCCCGTCCGGCGGCCCGCCTAGGGTCCGCGCGTGCGCCTGATCGTCGCCCGCTGCGAGGTTCGCTACACCGGTCGCTTGACCGCCGTGCTGCCGCAGGCTCTGCGCCTGCTGATGCTCAAGTCGGACGGCTCGGTGATGGTGCACGCCGACACGGGCGGGTTCAAGCCGCAGAACTGGATGACGCCGCCGGCCGTGATCGAGGAGGAGCCGGGCCGGATGGTCGTGCGCAAGAAGGCGGGCGCCACCGAGGACCGGCTCGAGATCCTGATCTCCGAGGTGCTCTCGGACGTGACCCACGACATGGGCGAGGCCGCGGCGCTGGAGAAGGAGGGAGTGGAGCGCGAGCTCCAGGAGCTGCTCGCCGACGCCCCGCCCGAGGGGATGCGGCTGGTGCGGCGCGAGTGGCCCACCGACATCGGACCCGTCGACCTGATGTGCCGGGACGACGACGACGGCTTCGTGGCCGTCGAGATCAAGCGGGTCGGCACGATCGACGCCGTCGAGCAGCTCACCCGCTACCTCGAGCGCATCTGCCGCGAGCCCGGCCTGGCCAGCTGCCGGGGCGTGCTCGCCGCCCAGTCGATCAAGCCGCAGGCGCGCGTGCTGGCGCGAGGCGCGCGGCATCGACTGCGTGGAGGTGGACCCTGCCGTCCTGCGCGGCGACCGCGAGCCGGATCTGACGCTGTTCGCCTAGACTCGCCGGCTCGCGCTCGACCACGCGGTCGTAGTTGAGCCGCATCATCGCGATCACGTCGTCCACGTCGGCGTCGCTCTCGATAGCGCGGGCCCCGAACCCGGGCTTGCCGGGGAACACCGGGTGGTAGCCGATCCGGCCCGCCTCGAAGAGCTCGCTCCAGACCTGCTTCGGGAAGCCGAAGTGGGCCACGCGGTCACCGTGCAGGTGCCCGATCTCCTTGCGTCCGACCCTGAAGGCGAACTCGCCCCGGCGCCCGGGGCCGGCGCTCACTCCCGGCCAGGCCGTGACCTCCGTCGTGATTTGATCGCTGGCTTTCATTCGCCTAGAGTACAAGCTCAAGTGAACTTGAAGTCAAGCGAGACTGCTCACGATCGGCGAGGTCGCGCGCCGCAGCGGGGTGGCCGCCTCCGCCCTGCGCTTCTACGAGGAGCGCGGGCTGATCGCGTCCGAGCGCGCCGGCTCGGGCCACCGGCGCTATCCGCGCTCGGTGCTCCGCCGAGTTGCCTTCATCGTCTTCGCCCAGCGCATCGGCCTGACGCTCGACGAGATCGGCACCGAGCTGGCCAAGCTGCCTCCCGACCGCGCGCCCACCCGCCGCGACTGGTCGCGCCTGTCGAGCGGCTGGAGCGCGCGGATCGACGACGAGATCGCCGAGCTCGCAGCGGCTCAAGGCGGGCCTCACCGAGTGCATCGGGTGTGGCTGCCTGTCGCTGGACCGCTGCCAGCTGCCAACCCGCGCGACCGCGCCGCGAGCCTCGGCCCGGGGCCGCGCTACTGGATCGGCGACCGGCCCTAGCCGGACGGCCGGCGGCTCCACGCCCTGCGCGCGCATCCCGGCCTCGATGCGCTCGACCACCGTCTCGACCACCTTCACGCGCGCGTACTTCTTGCTGTCGGCCTCGACCAGCGTCCCAGGGCGCCGCCTCGTGGTCGGTGCGCTCCAGCATCTCCTCGATCGCCTCCGTGTACTGCGGCCGCTTGCGGCGGTTCTCCCAGTCGTCCGGCGTCAGCTTCCAGGCCTTGAGCGGGTCGTCGCGGCGCTTCTCGAAGCGCTTCAGCTGCTCCTCCGCGGACACGTGCAGGAAGAACTTGATCAGCACCATCCCCTCCGCGGCCAGCGATCCGCTCCACGCTCGACGATCTCGTCGTAGGCGCGCTGCCACTGCTCCGGCGTCGCGAAGCCCGTCCACCCGCTCCACCAGCACGCGCCCGTACCAGGTGCGGTCGAACACGGCCATCCCGCCCCAGCCGGGCAGCTGCGGCCAGAAGCGCCACAGGAAGTGGTGGCGCTTCTCGTCCGGTGTCGGCGCCGCGAACTGCGCCACGCGCACGTGGCGGATGTCGAGCGGCGCCACCAGCCGCCTGATCGCGCCGCCCTTGCCGGACGCGTCCCAGCCCTCGAACAGGACCAGCACCGGCGGCCCGAGCTCGTAGCCGGGCAGCTTGGCGCCCAGCGCCAGGCGCAGCGCGTCCAGCCGCTTCCAGCCCGCCGCGAGCCGCTCCGCCTCCTCCTCCTTCGACAGCTTCAGCGACAGGTCGAGCTCGTCCAGCCGGCCCATCAGGCCAGCTTCGCGAACTCGTCCAGCTCGCGCTCGGCCTGGTCCGCGTCCGCATCCGGCGAGACGTAGAAGGTGCAGCCGTCGACGCCGACCTCGGCCAGCCGCTCGACCAGCTCGCGCTCGGGCTTCACGCCGGAGGCCACGACCCGCACGTGCCGCCCGGCCCGCTCGCGCAGCTCGTCGATCCGCTCCTTGAGCTCCTCCGGGGTGCCGAATCGGTTCGGCGTCCACTCGTCCGCGTAGGCGAGCACGCGGTCGAGCACCTTGGGGCCGGAGCCGCCCAGCAAGATCGGCGGATGCGGCTTCTGCGTCGGCTTGGGCCAGCACCAGATCGGGTCGAAGTCCACGAGCTCGCCGTGGTACTCGGCCTCGTCCTTGGTCCAGATCTCCTTCATCGCCTCCACGCGCTCGCGCATCAGCTTGAAGCGGCGGCTCGGGTCAGTGCCGTGGTTGCTCATCTCCTCGCGGTTCCAGCCCGCGCCGACCCCGAACAGGAAGCGCCCGCCCGAGAGCCGGTCGAGCGAGGCGACCTCCTTGGCGGTGACGATCGGATCGCGCTCGACCACGAGGCAGACGCCGGTGCCCAGCTTGATGCGCTCGGTCGCGGCCGCCGCGAACGACAGCGCCACGAACGGGTCCAGCGTGTGGCTGTACTGAGGCGGCAGCACGGCGCCGCTGGGATGAGGCGTCTCGCGGCTGGTCGGGATGTGGGTGTGCTCGGCGACGAACAGCGCGTAGAACGGGCGCTCCTCGACGAGGCGGGCGAGCGCGGCGATGTCGATCGCGAAGTCGGTCGGGAAGAACGCTACGCCGAGGTCCACTGAATCGGCAGGCTATCGAGGCCGTAGATCCCGTGGACGGAGCCGAGCTCGGGCACGCCGTCGAGCGCGAGGCCCGGCATGCGGGCCGGCAGGAAGGTGAGCGCCTCCTGCAGCTCGCCTCGAGCGAGGTTCGCTCCCAGGCAGTAGTGGATGCCGGCGCCGAAGGTGAGCGGCTTGGCGTCGCTGCGGTCGGCGGTGATGTCGAAGGCGTCCGGGTCCACGCCGTCGCGGTTGCCCGTGAACGCGCACACCATCACGACGGTGCCCTCGGGGAAGGTCACGTCGCGGTACTCGACCTGCTCGTGCAGCAGGCGCGCCGTGAACGGGGTGATCGGCTCGTAGCGCACGACCTCCTCGACCGCGGCCGGCGCCAGCTCCGGGCGCTCGGCGAGCAGCTGCCACTGGTCGGGGTTCGCGGCGAACAGCCTGAGCGCGTGGGCGAGCTGCGACTGGGTCGTGTCGACGCCCCCCACGAGCACGTTCAGCACCAGGTTCATGCACTCCACGTCCGAGAGGCGGTCGCCCTCCTGCTCGGCCGCGATCAGCGTCGAGATCAGGTCGTCGCTGGGATCGTCCTTGCGCCGCTCGATCAGCGCGCCCGCCCACTCGTAGAACTCCTCGCAGGCGCGCTCGATCGAATCGCGCTCGTGCAGCAGGCTGGGGCCGTCGAACTGGCGCTGGATCAGGTTCGACCATTCGTGCAGCTTGGGCGCGTCCTCGAGCGGCGCGCCCATCACGGTCGCGATCGTCAGCGACGGGTAGGGCTTGGCGAAAGCCTCGACGAACTCGCAGCGATCGGAGTCCGCGAGCGGCTCCCAGAGGCGCTCGAGGAACTCGCGCATGGCCGGGCGCCAGCGGTCGGCGGCGCGCGGCGTGAAGGCCGGGTTGACGAGGTTGCGCAGGCGCCGGTGGTCGTCCCCGTTGATGTGGAGGATGTTGCGGCGCATCTCCTCCAGCAGCGCTCCCTCGGGCACCTCGAACATCTCGGCGATCTTCATCCCCGGGAACGTGGCCGCCTTCGTGCGCAGGAAGAACGCCGCCGACTCGCGGTCGAGCACGAAGTAGCCGATCGGCGAGCTGGCGAGCCAGCCGGCGCTGCTCAGCTCGTCCATGGTGCGGTGGAAGCGCTCGCCCTTCAGGCCGACGTCGAAGAAGTCGAGCTCGGGCAGGTCCAGCTCGGCGACTTGGGCGGCCATGGGCGAAACCTAACGCTAGTCTCGATGGTGTGAGCTTCCTCTTCCGCAACAAGACCGAGATGCCCGAGGCGGCCGACGCACTTCCCGGCCGCGACACGCGCCCCTTCCACGTACCGGAGACCCACTTCGTGCTGGGCACGCCGCTCGAGCCGCCCTTCCCCGAGGACACCGAGCAGGCGATCGTCGGCATGGGCTGCTTCTGGGGCCCCGAGCGCGTCTTCTGGCAGACGCCCGGCATGTTCACCACGGCCGTCGGCTACGCGGCCGGGTACACGCCGAACCCCACCTACGAGGAGGTCTGCAGCGGGAAGACCGGGCACAACGAGGTCGTGCTCGCGGTCTTCCGGCCGGCCGAGATCTCGTTCGACGAGGTGCTGCGCCTGTTCTGGGAGAACCACGATCCGACCCAGGGCATGCGCCAGGGCAACGACATGGGCACCCAGTACCGGTCCGGCATCTACGTGACCTCCGACGCCCAGCGCGCCGCCGCGGAGGCGTCGCGCGTGCGCTACGCCGAGCGGCTCGGCGCCGAGGGCTACGGCGAGATCACCACCGAGATCCTGGACGCGCCGGAGTTCTACTACGCAGAGGACTACCACCAGCAGTACCTCGCCAAGAACCCGAACGGCTACTGCGGGATGGGCGGGACGGGCGTCAGCTGCCCGGTCGGCCTGACGGCCTCCTAGCCCAGCATCCGGGCCATCAGGCGCAGCCGAGGGTCGGCCTCGTCCGGCCAGTCGTCCACCTCGGCCGGCCACCAGGCCCACTCGTCGTGCTCGTGGTCCGGGATCGGGTCCGCGGCTTCGCCGACCGTGGCCAGCCCGACCAGCATCGCCACGCCGTTGGGGAGGCCCAGCAGTGCCTCGACGCTCAGCTGCTCCGGCTCCAGCTGCCACTCCTCGAGCAGCTCGCGCGAGAGCGTCTCGGCCGGGCTCTCGCCCAGGTCGACCGCGCCGCCGGCGCCGAGCGCCCAGCGGTTGGCCCAGGTCGAGACCCAACCGGCCCGGCGGCCGGCCAGCCAGCGCCCGTCGGCGGTTCGAACGACGCAGAGGGCGGTCAGGCTGTCGCAGGCGTCGCCCTCCAAGAGGCGCAGCGCCCACCTGATGGGCTGGAGGTCGAGCACCAGCCGCCCGTTCTCCTGACGCCAGCCGGCGAGCCGCGTCGCCATGCCGTCGTGTGCCGGCGAGCCGCGTTCGCGCAGCCCCGCCACGGCGGCGTCGGCCTGCCGCTCGACCTCTGCCGGCGGCTCGAAGGCGTCGGAGCGCCAGCGCGCCTCGACCTGGTCCGCCTGCCAGGGCCCGCGCGCGAGGATGCCGGGACCGGTGCTCACCAGCGAAGAGCCTAGGGCCCGCAGCAGCACGCGGGCGCAGACCGAGCCCGCCCGAGCCGCGGGCGCCAGCTCGGCCGGGTCGCCCCAGCGCCACTCCACGTACTGGGTGCCGGCTGCGCCCTGGGGCACCGCCGGCTGACCCTCGACGATGCGCGCGGACCAGTCGCGCATCGCGATGCGGTGGTCGCCCCGGTCGGCCTCGTCCTCGCCGACCGGCTCGAGCGGCTCGACCTCCACCCCGAGCTTGTCGCGCCCCACGCGCACCAGCGCGTCCCGCTCCGACTCGCCCTCCGCCAGCGACGCGGCCGGCAGCCCCCACAGGCCGGGCAGGCTGTCGTCGTCGTCGGGGCGACGCACCAGCAGCACGCCCGCCGGGTCCCTCGATGACGAGTGAGACGGAGCGCTTGACCGGCGTCAAGAGCTGAGGGCGGCCAGCTCCGTGTCGGGCTCCTGCTCGATCGTGTCCAGCACGCCCATGAAGGCCGCGATCACGCGCGGGTCGAACTGCGTCCCGGCGCACCGCAGGAGCTCCACCCGGGCGGCCTTCGGGCCGATCCCCGTGCGGTACACGCGGTCGGCGGTCATCGCCTCGTAGGCGTCCGCGACGGCGATGATCTTCGCCTCGACCGGAATCTCGGCGTCGGTCAGCCGCTCCGGATAGCCCTTGCCGTCCGGGCGCTCGTGGTGGGCGACAACCCAGCTGCGCAGATCCTCGAGGCCCTTCCCGGCGAGCACCTCGGCTCCGATCTCGGGGTGAGTGCGCACCTGGGCCATCTCGCGGGAGCCGAGCGGGCCCGGCTTCTGAAGCACGGCGTTGGGCACGCCGATCTTGCCGATGTCGTGCAGCCGGCCGGCCATCTCGACGCGCTCGACGTGGTCGGGCGGCATCCCGAGCTGCTCGGCGATCAGGGCGCAATATCGCCCGACCGTCCTGCGAGTGGTTCGCCGTGCCCGCGTCGCGGATGTCCAGCGCCTCGGTCAGCGTGAGCAGCGTGGGCAGGTGCGAGGCGTCCAGGCCGCGGCCACCGCCCTCGGGGGCGAAGATCGCGGAGATCTCGCGGTTGAAGATGATCGAGCGGTTGCGCCCGAGCGCCTTGGCCGCGTACAGGGCCTGGTCGGCCGACTCGATCACGGCGTCCGCCGTCCCGCCGTGATCGGGGAAGGTGGCGACACCGAAGCTGAACGTGAGCGGCACCGGGTCCGACGCGAACTCGCTGGCGACAGCGGTCCGAAGGCGCTCTGCGGCAAGGTAGGCATCGTGCTCCGAGGAGTTCGGGAGCAGCAGCGTGAATTCCTCCCCGCCGGTACGTGCCACGGTGTCGCCCGCGCGGCGGTGGGAGGCCAGGATGCGCGCGACGCGCACGAGCGCGCGGTCCCCCGCTCGGTGCCCGAGCTGGTCGTTGACCCACTTGAAGTGATCCAGGTCGCCCACCACCACGGTCAGCCGGCCTTCGCCACGGCGTGCCACCTCCAGCTGCTCGTAGACCTCCTGGTCGAGCGCCAGGCGGTTCTTCAGCTGGGTGAGCGGATCGCTGCGCGCCGCCTCGGCCAGGCTGCGCACGAGCTGGGTCACGCCGCCGCGCACCACACGCAGCCCGACCGCCACCGGGACGATCACGGCCACCAGCGTGATCCAGCTCGCGACGACGTCCTGGGCACCCACGGAGTCGGCCTCGATCAGCACGCCCAGGTAGGCGCCGCTCATCAGGACGAGCTGGAACACGGCGTGGCGGATCGGGAAGAAGTAGGCGGCGTAGAGGGCGAGCCAGGCGTACAGCAGCTCGCCCGAGAGCGCCGCGGAGTGATCCGAGAGCAGCAGGTTCGCCGAGACCAGCAGGGTGCCGAGCGTGGCCGCGAAGTAGAGGGTCGAGGGCTCGAGGCGGTCGCAGTTCACGTCGCAGCGCCAGCGCGGCGAGGGCGCAGGCGACCGGGATCGCAAAGCGCGCAAGCGCCGGGGTGTCGCTGCCGGGCAGCACCGCGAGCACGACCAGCAGGAGGGCGAGGCTCGGCGAAGATGCCGCTGCCGACACGCGCCGCGAAGCGCGTGCTGGGCTCGACTGGAGGAACGGCAGGTGCCTGCGGCGCCTCCCGCTGGGCCGCCGAGGGCAACATGAGTCATGTGTCGAGTGATTGGCCCCCGTATTGTGAGGCTGCCACCCGAATGGTGGCCAAATCGCCGAGGCGCGGCTAGGCGCCCAGCTCGTCGCGCAGCGCGTGCAGCTGGTCGCGCAGCGCGGCCACCTCGCCCTCGAGGCGCTCGAGGCGCTCGGCTAAGCCGTCGGCCGCGGGTGACGGAGCAGGGCGCAGCTCGACGGGCGAAGGCTCGAGTGGAGCCGCCGCCTCCGCGGGCGCCGCGCCGACGTCCTCCTCCACCTCCGCCAAGCGGTGCGCGTAGCGCTGCCCGCGCTCGCCGGGCCGCCGCGGCAGCGCCACCGCCAGCTCGCGCTCGACCAGCTCGTCCAGCGCGCCCTCCAGCTCCTCGCCGGACTCGAAGCCGTGGATACGCTCGCTGCGCTGGCGCAGCTCGCCCGCCGTCTGCGGCCCGCGCAGCATCAGCACGCAGACCAGCGCGAGCTGTGCGTCGCCGAGCCCGAGCGCCGCGTCGAGCAGGTGCTTGTACTTGACCGAGCGGGACGTCGACCAGCTCGCCAGCGTCGCCCACTTGCGCCGGCTGAGCCGGTCCAGCGCCGAGCGGATGGTCGACTCGTCGTAGTCGACCACCGGATCGCGGTTGGTCGACTGGTTGCAGGCCAGGCGCAGCGCGTTGAGCGTGAGCGGGTACTGGTCCGGCGTCGTGCGCTGCTTCTCCACCAGGCAGGCGACCACCCGGATCTCGACTGCGTCCGGTTCCACGGCCGCGTAGCTTAGGCAGCGTGAGGGTCTACTCACGCATCCTGCGCACGCCGGGCGTGGCCCTGATCGTGCTCGCCACGCTGATCGGCCGCCTGCCGATCGGCATCAGCGGCCTGGCGATCCTGCTCTACGTCCGCGACGTGACCGGCTCGTTCGGCGCCGCCGGCATCGCCACCGGCGCGCTGGCGCTCGGCAGCGCCCTCGGCGCTCCGCTCCAGGGACGCGTGGTCGACCGCCGCGGCGTCGGGATGCTGCTGCCGCTGGCGACCGTCCACGCCCTGGGGCTGCTGGCAGTCTGGGCGGCGGGCTCGCTGGAGGCGCCGGCGGGCGTGCTCGCCGGGCTCTCGCTACTGACGGGCGCCGCGATGCCGCCGCGTGTCGTCGGTGCTCCGCTCGCGCTGGCCGTATCTGCTCGCCGAGCAGCCCGAGCTGGTGCCGAGCGCGTTCGCGCTCGACTCGGTCCTGATCGAGATCGTCTTCGTCGTCGGCCCGCTGATCACGACGGTCGTCGTGGCGACGATCGGGCCGCAGTACGCGCTGATGGTCTCGGCCGGGTGCGTGGTGGCCGGGACGCTGCTGCTGCTGAGCGGACTCACCGGGCATCCCGGCCCCGAGCCCAGCCACGACGGCAGGCGCGCGTACGGCCTCGGGGCGCTCGCCGACCCCGGCCTGCGCACGCTCGTGTTCGCGAGCCTGCCGGTCGGCTTCGCGCTCGGCTCGGTCGAGGTCGCACTGCCCGCGTTCAGCGACGCCGAGGGCTCGAAGGCGCTCGCCGGCGTGCTGCTGGCGGTCTGGTCGGGCGCGAGCGGAGTGGCCGGGCTGACCTGGGGCGCCCGCGCGTCGCGCTTCGCGCTGCTCGACGCCCACCTGCGGTTCGCGTGGCTGCTGCCGGTGGCCATCGCGCCGCTCGCGCTCGCCTCCTCTCCGGTGACGATGTGCCTGCTCGTGGTGCTGGCCGGATCTGCCGATCGCGCCGCTGATCGCGTCGCGCAACCAGCTGGTCGAGCGGGTCACCCCCGTCGGCACCGCCACCGAGGCCTACACGTGGCCGCTCACGGCGCTGGTCGCCGGCGTCTCGCTCGGAGCGGCGGTCGCGGGCGGGATCGTCGAGTCGAGCTCGTGGACCACCGCGGTGCTGGTCGCGGCGGTCGTGGCGACGATGGGAGCGGCGGTCGTGGTCACCCGCCGCCAGACGCTCGCGCAGCCCCAGCCCGCCTGAAGGTAGAGTCGCCGCCCATGGGAGTCATCAAGGGCGACAAGAGCGTTGAAATCGAGGCGCCGATCGAGCGCTGCTACGAGATCGCGGCGGACATGGAGAACTCCGTCGACTGGCAGGGCTCGCTCAAAGACGTCGAGGTGCTCGAGCGAGACGGCGACCGGCGGGCGGTCCTGGTGGAGACCGAGTCCGACGCCAAGGTCAAGACCGTGCGGGCCGTGCTGCGCTTCACCTACGACCCGCCCACGGGCATTCGCTGGGTGCAGGAGAAGGGCGACACGAAGGCGCTGACGGGCTGGTGGACGTTCGAGGACCTGGGCGGCGGGCGCACGCGCGCGACCTACGGCCTGGAGGCGGACCCCGGGCGCATGCTCGGCCTGCTGCTGCGCGGGCCGGCAGAGTCGAAGGTGCGCGACTTCCTGCTCGGCAGCGCAGCCGAGGGCCTCAAGGAGAAGGCCGAGGCCTAGCCGCAGCTGCTCGGGCGCTTGTGCGCCCGCAGGACCTTCTCGTAAGCGCGCGGGTGCGACGTCATCGTGCCGTCCACGCACATGTCGATCAGCTTGCGCCACGTGGCCGGGGCGTCGGGGTCGCCGTCGCCGAACCAGTTCTGCCAGGCGTAGCCCTCGGTGTGGGCGCGCGCGACGTTCTCGGCGGTGGTGATGTCGAGCAGCGTGCTGCCGAACGCGTAGGTGATCGGCACCTGGAAGGCGACCACGCCGGCGCCGGGTGACTTCCCGGTCAGCCAGTCGGCGAAGCCGCCGATGCCCGGGGCGGTGTCGATCCGCGGGGCGAGCTTGTGGAAGCGCTCGACGGCCTCCTGCTTGAACGAGACGACGATCAGGTCGCGCCGCCGCGTGTCCTTCAGCAGACGCGGCGAGCACGTTCGCGTTCTGGAGGTACTCGGACAGGTCCTCCTTCGGCGTGCGCCCCTTGATCTCGACGTTGATCGGCGTGTGCGGGAAGGCCCGCATCACCTGGCTCAGCGTCGGCACGCGGAAGTCCGCGGCCGTGAATCCCTTGGGCGCCGGGCGGCGGCCCGTGGCGATGCCGCGCAGGCGATAAGCGGAGGTCGGGTGGTCGTGGCCGTAGTGATCGTCCTTGCGCGGGCGCGAACCAATACGCGGCGTCCAGGCGCCTGATCTGCGCCAGCGTCTTCGAGGCGACGGTGCCGTGGCCGTTGGTCTTGCCGTCCACCGTGGTGTCGTGCATCACGATCACCTTGCCGTCCTTGGTCACGCCGATGTCCAGCTCGAGCATGTCGGCGCCGGCGCGCACCGCCTTGCGGAACGCGTAGAGCGTGTTCGAGGGGAACTCGTCCTCGCCGCCCTGGTGCGCGATGTTCAGCGGCGCGCGCTTCTGGATCCAGGGGTTGGCCGCGCTCGCCGGGGCGGCGGCGCACAGCAGCAGGGTCACGGCGAGTGCGAGTCGGCGCATCGGCGCATCGACGCTACCAGCTAGGCCCGCAGCGCCCCGCGGGCGCTATCCATGTCCGGGTGGGGCTCCATCGCCGTGACCTTGCCGTCCTTCACCCGCGTGACGACGGCGGCGTGCTGCTCCACCTCGATCCCGCTGACGGCGCCGCGGCCGGTGAGGCGCAGCCACACGATCACCGCGTCGTCCTCTTCGACGAACTCGATCGGCTCGAAGCGAACGTCCTCGATCAGGCCGTCGAAGCCGGCGAAGTAGCGCCGAGCGCCGTCGTGGCCCCGGTACACGTCGGGCTCGGCGGACATCGAGCCGGGGATCTCGACGACGAAGTCCTCGGAGATCAGCTCGAGCGCGGGCTCCAGCCCGCCGGGCTCAACCCGCTCGAAGAGCTGGCGTACGGTCTCGAGACTCGACTCGCTCATCGGCCTCCCGCACGTTACCGCGCGAGCGCCTCGAGCAGGTCCGCGAGCCGCCGCTGCAGCTCCGGGTCGGCCAGCTCGCCGGCGGGCGTGAAGGCCTGATCGGCCAGCCCGACCGGGAACTCCGCGTCGAGCACCTCCGCCCCGGTGTGGCGCAGCACCTTGCGCAGCTCGGCCTGGGCCCACACCGCGCCGAACAGACCCGTGCTCGTCCCCATCACCGCTACCGGCTTGCCGCGCAGCACGTTGTTCGGGAACGGGCGCGAGGCCCAGTCGATCGCGTTCTTGAGCACGCCCGGGATCGAGGCGTTGTACTCGGGCGTGGCGATCAGCAGCGCGTCGGCGTCGGCTATCTCCTCACGCAGGCGCGCGACGGCGTCCGGAGCCGGGTCGACGTCGGCGTCCTCGCAGTAGGGCGGCACCGCGGCGAGGCCGTCGAAG
Organism: uncultured Thermoleophilaceae bacterium; assembly: GCA_963722245.1. GTDB lineage: Bacteria > Actinomycetota > Thermoleophilia > Solirubrobacterales > Thermoleophilaceae > JACVRW01. The sequence continues at coordinate 151,763 of CAVRKM010000016.1, read as the reverse complement.
ATCTCGCAGCTCCACCCCGGGCGGCAGCGCAAGCGCCGCCGCCCGGAGCAGCCGGGTGTTGTGAGAGTCGCGTCGGAACGACCCTGAGATCCCGAGGATCCGCATCTAGCCCTCTGGCTGGATCACGTAGAGGTTGACCTCGAGCGTCACGTCGTACGCCAGCGCGTCGCCGCCGCCGGGCAGCTCCATCTGCCACTCGAAGCCGAAGTCGCGCCGGTCGATGACCGTCGCCAGCTCCAGGCCGGCGCGCAGGCCGCCGCCGGCAGCCGGCACGGGCTCCGACCAGGTTCCGGCGATCGCGACCGGGCGCGTGGTCCCCGCAATCGTCAGCTCGCCGTCGAGGCGAGCGGTGCCGTCCTCCTCGAGATCCACGAGGGTCGAGCGGAAGGTCACCTCCGGATGCTTCTCCGCGTCGAAGAAGTCCGGGCCGAGCACGTGGTCCCGGAACTGCGGGGGATTCTTGATCGAGATCGACTCGACCCGCGCCGAGCCCTCGAGCGCGAGGCCATCGTCGCTGGGGGTGAGCGTGGCGCTCACGTCGTCGAACGTGCCGCGGAACTTGCCCGTTCCGGCGTAGTCGACGGCAAAGCCGAACGAGGAATGAACCGGGTCGGCCGAGTAGGTGCCCGAGAAGGGCTGAACTGCCGTTGTCATCGTGATTCCCTCCAAATTGATTCGTGGTGAACTACCATCATGGTACTATACCAGCATATGTTCGAAGGTAACCTCGTAGACATGGCCCAAGTCCCGCAGAGCGCAGTCGAGCGCATCCCCTACGGGCTCCTGCTCGCGCGACTCGGCCAGGAGTCGACGGCGCGCTTTCGCCGCTCGCTGCGCCCGCTGAACCTCGGCGCGCAGCAGTTCATCGTGCTGAAGCAGCTGCAGGTCTTCGACTCGTGCTCGCAGGGCGAGCTGGCCGACGCCCTCGGCATCGACTACAGCAACCTGGCGAGCGTGACCGGCCAGCTCTACAGCCGCGGCCTGATCGAGCGTCACCGCGACCCCGCCGACCGGCGCCGCTACGTCGTCCAGCTGACGGAGGACGGGAAGCGGCTGCTCGACCGACGCCGACCGCGCGATCGAGTCAGGCGAGGAGGACATGCTCGGCCTCGCTCGAGGAGGCCGAGCGCGAGCACCTGTGGGATCTGCTGCGGCGCATGGCCGACACCCTCGAGCTCTGCCCGGGCAACGAGGTCGAGGCCTGCGTCGAGGCCGCCGCCGAGGTCGACTCTCAGGTCGACGGCACGACCTCGAAGTAGCTAGTCGGCTCTCACGACGCTCGCCACGGCCACGGCGACGATCCCAGCCGCGACCAGCACCGCTAGCAGCGAGTCGGAGAACAGCTCGGCCCGCAGCGCGAGCCCGCCGACCCCGAGGACGCCGACCACGCCGGCCGCGATCCGCCAGTCCTCGCCCACCACGAAGTCGAACCAGAAGCGCCCGAATGCCCTGACCCAGCGCATCAGGTCGCCGCCGTACGGCGCAGCGAGCGCACCGCGAGGTAGGAGACACACGACCAGACGGCGAGCAGGCCCAGTATCGCCAGGTCCCCGCCGGGCCACTCGAGGCTCGCGCTGCCCTCGCCCACGGCGCCCAGGCCCTCCACCGCCCAGAACGTCCCGAACGTGGACAGCAGCAGCCCGACTGCGAACTTGATCGTGTTCTCGGGCACGCGCGCGAGCGGGCGGTGCACGATCGCGCCGGTCGCGAGCACCAGCGCTCCGGCGGCCGCCCGCGCCGGCCGCGGCGAGCGGGATCGAGTCGGCGTTCAGCCCGAAGGTGATCACGATGAAGACCACCTCGAGGCCCTCGAGCAGCACGGCCTTGAACGAGACGACGAACGCGAACCAGTCCAGGCCCATCCGCTGCTCGGGCGCGGCGCGCAGCGCGGCAGCGCGCTCGGCCTCGAAGGCCTCCTCCTCGTCGTGCAGCGCCCTGACGCCCGCCGCGCGCAGGATCGCCTTGCGCAGCCACTGCAGCCCGAAGATCAGCAGCAGCGTGCCGACCGCCAGCTGCAGCGCCGACTCCGGCAGCCACTTGACCAGGGCGTAGCCGGCGACGGCCGTGACCACGGCCAGCACCGCCACGCCCGCGCCCGCGCCCCAGAGGGCCGACCGCCAGCCGCGCGTGACGCCCATGGCGAGCACGATCGTGAAGGCCTCGACGAACTCCACGGCGGAGGCGAGGAACACCGCCGTCAGCAGGCCGGCCTGCGAGCTCGTCATGGAGCGCCTAGCGAGCCGAGCAGGCCGCGCACAGCCCGAGCACGGTCACCCTCGCGCTGGCGGGGACGAAGCCGCGCTCGCGCGAGGCGCCGACCACGCGCGACATCGGCACCCGCACGTGGAGGTCCTCGATAGCGCCACAGCGCTCGCACACCATGTGATGATGATCGTCGGTTCGGGCCTCGAAGCGAGTCGACGATCCCGGGGCGGACACCCGCTGGGCTACGCCGAGGTCCGCCAGCAGCGCCAGGGTGCTGTAGACGGTCTGCTGCGTCACACCCGGGAGCACCGGCTCGACCAGCTCGTGCACCTGATCGGCGGTCAGGTGACCGCCGTGATCGCGCAGGGCGCGGTCGATCAGCGAGGCGCTGGGAAGTCACGCGCATCCCGCGGTCGCGCAGCAGCTCGCTCAGATCGGGCATCGTTTGTCAGGCTAGCCTAATTAGGGTTCCCTGTCTACGACTTAGGTTAGCCTATTTTGAGTAGAGTCCAAATAGTTGGTAACGTCTCGGCCATGCGGATGGCGCGATTCTGGAATGGATTCTGGGGCTGGTACGAGCGCAACTACGTGCTCAACGTCGCGCTCGCGTCGCTGCTGTTCCTGTTGCAGATCGCCCACCTCACCTGGCTCGGCGCCGACCCGATCGCTGACTCGGCTGACCGACCACAGCCTGTTCAGCCTGCACGGCGTCCTCCAGTACCTGATCTGGTTCGTCGACTACTCGGAGATCCCGGCGCTCGATCGTCGTGTCACTGGTCTACGTCAACGAGCTGCGCAGCGGGTTCTCGTGGCGCGCGCTGCTGTTCCTCGTCTTCCTCAACTCCCAGTGGCTGCACATCTTCTGGATCACCGACGAGTACGTGGCCGCCGAGCTGGGCGGGGGCGGCTCGGGCGCGAGCCTGCCGGGCTGGCTGGCCTGGGTCGCGATCCTGATCGACTACCTCGAGCTGCCGGTGATCTACGACACGCTCAAGCGGCTCGCGATCGCGCTCCGCGAGCGGCGGCTGCCAGCCCGGGCCCCGGCTCGGGGCTGACGTCCCGCGCGGTCAGCTGCTCGCCGCAATCGGCGCAGCGGTGGACGAGCTCGGTGAGCCCGCCACAGTCGCGGTGGCGGTAGAGCACGAGCGGCCCTTCGGCAGGCGCCTCGTACTTGTCCGACCACTGCCGCAGGGCCATCAGCACCGGGATACAGGTCCAGCCCCTTCTCGGTGAGCCGGTACTGATCGCGGGTGCGCCCGGAATCCCGGTAGGGCTCGCGGCGCAGGATGCCCGCGTCCACCAGCTTGCGCAGGCGCTCCGTCAGCAGCGACCGCGAGATGCCGAGCGAGCTCTGGAAGTCCTCGAAGCGCCGCGTGCCCAGGAAGGCCTGCCGGAGCACCAGCAGCGTCCAGCCTTCGCCGAGCATGGCGATCGGGCGGGCCACGTTGCAGGGCTGCTCCGCATGGTCGGCGACGCGCATGGATCGCGAGCATACCGGACTTGCATTCGGAATCCGAACTCAGATATGGTGCGGCCATGCCGAAGATCGATCTCACCTTCTCCGCCGGATCCCTGTCGGATGACGCCAAGCGCGAGCTGCCACGGGAGCTGGCCGCCGCCATGCTGCGCTGGGAGGGCGCTCCCGACACGGAGTTCTTCCGCTCGATCACGTGGACCCATGTGCACGAGCTGCCGGCCGAGGCCGTCTACACCGCCGACGGCCAGGCCGAGCTGAGCCAGTTCGTGGTGGACGCCACCGTGCCCGCGGGCGCTCTCAGCGACCGCCGCAAGACCGGTCTCGTGGAGGAGTTCTCGAAGCTGATCCGCGACGCCGCCGGCCTGACCGACGAGGACGGCGTGCGCGTGTGGGTGCTGATCCACGAGGTGCCCGAGGGCAACTGGGGCGCCGCCGGCCAGATCGTCCGCTTCGAGCAGCTGCGCGCGGCGGCGAAGGCCGAGCGCGAGAAGGCGGAGGCGGGCGCGCCGGCCTAGCGCGCCCGCAGGGCGTCGACCGGGAAGCCCTCCTGCATGCTGCCGTCGAGCCGGCGCGCGGGGCGCGCGGCCACCAGGCAGTTGTAGACCGACTCGTGGGCGGCCTCGTAGGCGGCCGCGAAGTAGGGGTCGATGCCGGTCGGTCGGCAGGTCCTGATCGGGGGCTGTGCCGAACGCGACGGCCGATCTCGCCCGAGCCCTCGGCGCCGTACGAGCCGATCCGCGCCAGCCCCAGCAGCGGGCGCAGCGCCAGCCGGCGCAGCTGCTGCGCCGACAGCGGCGCGTCGGTCGCGCAGACGGCGATGCACGAGCCGTGCGACTCGCGCCGGTCCGCCGGCGGATCGAAGCTCGAGCCCCGGCACGTCCAGGTAGTCGCGGTCGCCGAAGTTGCAGAGCAGCAGCACGCCGACGTGGTGGTCGCCGACGACGCGCGAGGAGGTGCCGATCCCGCCCGGGAAGTCGAAGCAGACCATCCCGGTGCCCGCCCCGACGCTGCCCTCGGCCACCTCGGACCCGAGCTTCGACAGCGCGCCGTCCACGTCCTCGATCGCCACCGTGCGCGAGTCGGCCATGTCGCCGTCGTCGCACTCGCCGACGACCGGCAGCACGACGTTCTCGGGCCCGCGCCCCGAGGCGAGCACCGCCGCCTGGAAGACGGTGCCGACGGCGTGTGAGCCGCACAGGTACACGGGCGTCTCGCATCACGCCCGCGCTCGTCGATCTCGAGCTTCGCCGTCAGCTCCCCCACTGCCGTTGACCACCGCGGTGCCGGCGCGCGCCGGCAGCGCCGGCGGCGCGACGACCGTCACCCCGGTGCGCTGCCCGCTCGCCGCCTGGGCGTGGCCCACCCGCACGCCCGGGACGTCCGTGATCGCGTTGCGAGCGCCCGGGCTCGAGCCGCCCCACCGGGCCGGCCGAGCGTCACGCCAGCGCATCTGGAGCGTGCGCCGGATCGTGCAGCAGGCAGGCGGCCAGCTGCCCGGTCGCCGGCGTGGCCAGCAGCTGCGGATCGACGCTGTCGCACGGCTCGAAGCGGCGCGGGCAGCGCGGGTGGAAGCGGCAGCCGGAGGGGACGTTGGTCGCGTCGGGCAGCTCGCCCGACAGCGGCTCGCGGATGCGCGCATCCGCCGACGGCACCGGCACGGCGGCCACGAGCGCCTGCGTGTAGGGGTGCTGCGGGCGCTCGATCACGTCCACGGCGGTCCCGTGCTCGACGATCCGCCCGAGGTACATGACCGCCAGCCGGTCGCAGAGCGACCAGGCCAGGCTGAGGTCGTGCGTGATGAACAGCAGCGCCAGGTCGCGGCGGCGGCGCAGGTCGATCAGCACGTGCGAGGATCTGCGCGCGCACCGACACGTCGAGCATCGAGACCGGCTCGTCGCAGATCAGCCCGTCGGGCTCGAGCACGAGCGCGGCGGCGATCGCCACGCGCTGGCGCTGCCCGCCGGACAGCTGGTGCGGGTAGCGGTCGAGGAAGCGCTCCGGGTCGAGCCCGACGTCCTCCATGGCGCGCCGCACGCGCTCGTCGTGGTCGCCGCCGCCCACCCCCTGGACGCGCAGCGGCTCGGCGACGATCGTCGACACGCGCTGGCGCGGGTTCAGCGTCTGGTAGGGGTCCTGGAAGATCATCTGCACGCTGCCGGCGCAGCTCGCGCAGAGCTCGCCTTCCGTCCACCGGCGGCGCCGTCGCTGGCCACCGTGCCGTCGGTCGGGCGGGACCAGGCCGAGCATCGCGCGCGCGAGCGTCGACTTGCCGCAGCCCGACTCCCCGACCACGCCGAGGATCTCGCCGCGCCGCCACTCCGAGCGAGACGCCGTCGACGGCGCGGGCGACCGTCGCGGTGCGCGCGGAAGTGCACGGTCAGGTCGCGCACCTCCATCAGGCTGCGCGCTCATCCGGCCGCGCCCTCGACGGCGGCCTCGTGACGGCGCGGCCACTCGGCCCAGGGCGCGAAGTGGCAGGCAGCCGCCTGGGCCGGGCGTACCTCGCGCAGCGCCGGGTCCTCGAGGCAGCTGCTCGGCCGCGTAGGGGCAGCGCGGCCGGAAGCGGCAGCCCTGCGGCAGCTCGCCCGGGTCGGGCGGGCCGCCCGGGATCGGCGGCGCCAGCTCGCGCGAGCCGCCGATCACCGGCAGCGAGTCGAGCAGGCGCTTGGTGTACGGGTGCTGCGGCGCCGTCGAAGACCTGCGCACCGGGCCGGTCTCGACGATCCGGCCCGCGTACATCACGGCGATCCGGTCGCAGGTCTCCGCCAGCACGCCCGAGGTCGTGCGAGATCAGGATCAGCGCCAGGCCGAGCTGCTCGCGCAGGTGCTCGAGCAGCTCGAGGATCTGCGCCTGCATGACGACGTCGAGCGCCGTGGTCGGCTCGTCGGCGATCACGAGCGACGGCCGGCAGGCGAGCGCGAGCGCGATCATCACGCGCTGGCGCTGCCCGCCCGAGAGCTGGTGGGCGTAGCGGCGCCCGAGCGCCGGAGTCAGCCCGACGGTCGTGAGCAGCTCGCCGATCCGAGCGCGCACGTCGCCGGCGCTCGCGGCCCGCTCGTGCAGGTTGATCGCCTGGGCGATCTGGTAGTCGACGCGCTTGACCGGGTCGAGCGAGTTCATCGCCCCCTGGAAGACGAGCGACACGTGGCGCCAGCGCACGACCTGCATGCCCGCCTCGGTGCGCCGCTCGACGTTGATCGGCTCGTCGACGTCGGGCGGGCGCAGCGTCATCGTCCCCGACTGCTTGAACGGTCGGCGGCAGCAGCTTCATCAGCGCCAGCGCGGTCGTCGTCTTCCCGCAGCCGGACTCGCCCGCCAGGCCGAGCGCCTCGCCGCGCTCGAGCGTCAGGTCGACGCCGTCGACGATCGGCCGGCCGCCGTGGTGCACCTGCAGGTCGCGGATCTCGAGCAGCGCGCTCACGCGTACTGCTCCCTCAGGCGCGGGTTGACGTGCTCCTCGAACAGGTAGCCGAGCATCGACACCGACAGCACCAGCAGCGTGATGCACAGGCCGGGCGGGATCACGTACCACCACGCGCCGGCGCTGGGCGCGCCCGACGAGAACGCGTTCTCGAGCATCGTGCCCCACGAGATGCGGGTCGGGTCGCCGAGGCCGAGGAACGCGAGCGCCGCCTCGGACAGGATCGCCACGGCGACGATCAGCACGGTGTTGGCGAAGATCAGCGGCAGCGTGTTGGGCAGGATGTGCGTGCGGATGATGTAGCCGTCGCTCGCGCCCAGCGCGCGGGCGCGCTCGACGAAGGCGCGCTCGCGCAGCGTCAGCACCTGCGAGCGCACGATCCGGCCGGTGCCCGCCCAGGAGGTCAGCCCGATCACCGCGATCAGCACCGTCAGCGACGGCTCGAGCAGGCGCGCGAGCACGATCATCAGCGGCAGCGTCGGGATCACCAGGAACCAGTTCTCGAGCGCGTCGAGGCCGCGGTCGGTCCAGCCGCCGAAGTAGCCGCCGAGCAGGCCCGACCAGCGCGCCCGAGGACCGCCGAGATCGCCGCCGCGGCGAACCCGACCACGATCGAGACGCGCGCGCCCACGAGCAGCTGCGAGAACACGTCCGACCCCTGCTCGGTCGTCCCCAGCCAGTGCTCGGTGCTGGGCTTGGCGCAGCATGTCGAGGCTCGAGGCGTTCGGGTCGTCGGGCGCGATCGCGCTGCCGAAGATCGCCAGGAAGACGAACAGCCCGAGCACGCCCAGCCCGAGCCGCCCGCGCCAGGTGCCGAACAGCAGGTCGCGGACGCGCTGGTCGGTCACGTCGCCTGCACCCGCGGGTCGAGGACGAAGTAGAGGCAGTCGGCCAGCAGGTTGGCCAGGATCACCCCGGCCGAGAAGACCAGGAAGGTCCCCTGCAGCACCGGGAAGTCCTTGTCGTTGATCGCGTCGTAGCTGAGCTCGCCGAGGCCGGGCCAGGAGAAGATCGTCTCGATCGTGATCGCGCCGCCTACGACGAGCGCCGAACTGGATCGCCGACAGCGTCACGAGCGGCAGCAGCGCGTTCGGCACCGCGTGCTGGCGCACCACCCGATCCCAGGGCAGCCCGATCGCGCGCTTGACGGTGATGAAGTCCTCGGTCAGCACGTCGACCATCGACGAGCGCATGATCAGGAAGTACTGGCCGAGCAGCGTCAGCGTCATCGCCGTCGCCGGCAGCATCGAGGTGCTCGGCCACGTTCGGCGGCCTGGGCGAACCAGCTGGAGAAGTCCTCCCCGGGCGTCATCTGCTGGCCCGCCGGGAAGATCGGCAGCCAGACGGCGAAGACGAGGATCAGGATGATCCCGATCCAGTACTCCGGCGCGGCGTAGGTGAACAGGCTGAAGCCGAGCAGGCCGTCGTCGGCGGGCTTGCCGCGCCTGGTCGCGGCGATCACCCCCAGCCAGGCGCCGATCAGGGTCGCCAGCAGCGTGCCGGTGCCGACCAGCAGCAGCGTCCAGGGGAGCGCCTCCTTGATCTCGGTCCACACCGAGCCGGCGCGTGCGCTGGCTGGTGCCGAGGTCGAAGCCGCAGCGTGTCGCCCGCGTAGTCGACGAACTGACCGGTGATCGGCTTGTCGAGCCCGTAGTTGGCCCTCAGCTTCTCGATCTCCTCCGGCGTGGCCCGCGGCAGGCGCGCCAGCTGCGTCGGTGGGATCGCCCATCACGCGGAACAGGAAGAAGTTGAAGACGAGGACGAACGCGAACGTCAGCAGCGCCGCCGCGACCTTGCCCGCCAGCCAGCGCGGATTCACGAACGGCGCCCCTCACGTCTCGAGCTCCAGCGGCTCGCGTCCGCCGCGCGCCGCGCCGCCGGCAGCAGAACACGAAGCGCGATCCCGGCGAACACGACCACGCCGATCGCGATGAAGATGCCGGCGCTGCTGCCGCTGCTGTCGTCGCTGCCGCTCGCCGGCGCGATCGTCAGCATCGGCTCGTAGGAGACCTGCTGGCACAGAACGTCGCCGTCGGGCTTCGGGCACGCCTCGACTGCACGTCGGTGCAGCCGGTCGGTCCGATAGGCCTCGAGCTACGGGTCCTCGGTCAGCACGAGGTAGGGCAGGTCGCGCTGGGAGAGGTCGACCATCTGCGCGCACAGCGCCTTGCGCTTGTCGGGGTCGAACTCGCCCGGCTGCTCGCTTGAACAGCCGGTCGTACTCGGGGTTCGAGTAGAACGAGTCCGACGAGCCGCCGATCTCGTCCGTCGTGATCGAGCTGCAGCAGCGCGCTCGGGTCGTACGGGTCGCCGCCCCAGCCCCAGACGAACGTGTCGAAGTCCGGCGCCGGCTCGCCGTCGACCTTGCGCGTGGTGATCTCGGTCAGCTTGTCGACGCTGACCACCTGCACCTTGAAGTCGACGCCGATCTTGCGCGCCTGCTCGGCGATCACCTTGGCCGCCTGGGTGTTCTGCGGGCGACTCCGAGCGCACGAACAGGTCGAACGAGAGCTTCACGTCGCCCTTCTGGCGCACGCCGTCGCCCTCGCGCGTGTAGCCGGCGTCGTCGAGCATCTGGTTCGCCTTGTCGGGGTCGTAGGGGTAGTCCTGGGTCGGCTTCTCGTAGAAGCTCTTGTAGTACGACGGGCAGCAGGCCGTGGCCCACGAACGACGTGCCGCGGCGTCGAGATCTCGTTGACGCGGTTGCGGTCGACGCGCGTACGCGATCGCCTGGCGCACGGCGCGGTCCTGCACGCCCGGGTTGAACTTCGCGTCAGGGCAGTTCTGCCTTCGAGCAGAGGTTGAACGTGAGCTGGGTGAACGACGGGCGAGGGCGCCCGGATCGGTCTTGATGTTGTCGGCCTTCTCCGAGCTGTCTCGAAGCTGGCGGCCTGGGCCTCCGGGGATCGCGTCGATCTCGCCGAGCCGCAGCGCCCGCTCGACGGCGTCGATCGTCCCGTACTTGATGAACTGGATCTCGTCGTAGTCGGGCTTCTCGCCGCGGAAGTTCGGGTTGCGCTCCATCGTCACGATGCGGCCGCGCTCGAACTCGGTGACGATCGTAGGGCCCGCTGCCGACCAGCGGCAGCTGGCGGCTGGTAGTCCGGTGAGCTTCTTGAGCGGCGTCCTTGCCGTAGACGTGCTCCGGGATGATGTAGACGAACAGGCCGCCGACGATGCGGGCGTCGGGCTGCTTGGTGTGGACCACGACGGTGTTGGTCGTCCGGGCGTCTCGATCGTGGTGACGTTGCGCGTGTAGCCCGTGAAGATCAGGCCGTCCGTGCCGAGCATCGTCGAGCGAGTACTTGACGTCCTTGGAGGTGATCGGCTCGCCGTCGGACCACTTCGCGCCCTCGATCAGCTTGAAGGTGACGGTCTTCTTGTCCTTCGAGACGTCCCAGCTCTTCGCGATGCCCGGCACCGGCGACAGGTCGTCGGGGCTGAAGTTGACGAGCAGGTCCCAGTTGAGCGCCCAGATGCGGAAGTTCTCCTCGTCCTGCGCGACGAACGGGTTGAGCGTCTGGACGTCCTGCACCCAGCCCAGTCTTGAGCACCTTCTTCTTGTCGCCGGGCGTCCTGGCGCGTCGGCGGCGATCGCCGACGGCGACCGCGCGCGACGGTCGACGAGCAGGGCCACGATCGTCCTGAGCCTCATCCGATCTCTCCTCATGGTCGTTCGGCTACCGCCGCCTCGGTCACTTCCAGGGTCTTCGCGCCGCCGTCGAGCCGGACCGTCGCCCCCAGCGGCATGGTCGCCATGTGCTTGCCGTGTCCGACCGGCACGTTCGCGATCGCCGGGATGCCCGAGCGGCGCGATCAGCTCGTCGAGGATCTCCTCGATCGAGAGCGTGGACTCGGATCCCTCCGGGATGGTCTGCGCCTCGCAGGTTCACGTTCGTCCCGAACACGAAGCCGGCCGCGCCGTCGAGCTTGCCGGCGCGGATCAGGTGGTTGAGCGCCGTGTCGACCAGGTACTCGTCGGTGTTGAGGTCCTCGACCATCAGCACGCAGCCGTCGGTCTCGAACCTCGAAGGGCGTGCCGATGCTCGCGCACAGCAGCGTCAGGCAGCCGCCCACGAGCGGCGCCTCGGCCACGCCCTCGCCGACGGTCAGCACGTACGGGTCCTCGGGGTCCTCGAACACGCGCCCGAGCGGCTCGCGGCTGGAAGGCGCGGTGGAACCACTGCCTTGGTCTCGTCGGTCAGCTCGTCCTTGCGCCGCGTGAAGCGCACGAAGTTGGGTCCGTAGAACGTGACCCAGCCGGCGTGGGCGGCGAGCGCGAGGTGCAGGGCGGTGATGTCGCTGAAGCCGCAGACGATGCGCGGGGTCGCCGATCGCGTCCCAGTCGATCCGGTCGTGCAGGCGCGCCGCGCCGTAGCCGCCGCAGAGCGTGTGGACCATGTCGATCCCGGGCTCGCTGAGCGCCCACTGGAGGTCGGCGGCGCGCTCCTCGTCGGTGCCGGCCAGGTAGCCGTGCACCTTGCGGTGGTTGGGGCCGAGCACGACCTCGGTGCCCGAGCGCCTCGAAGTAGGCCGTGGCCTGCTCGATCTCGGAGCGCGTCTGGGGCGGGCTGGCCGGCGCGACGACGGCGATCGTCGCCGCGCTCGGGCAGCGCCGGCGGCTTGACGCGCGGCGCTCATCGGCGCCGCCCCGCCACTCGCCCGCTCTCGATCGCCTCGGCGATCAGCTCGCCGGAAGCCTGCAGCGAGCCGAGCACGAGCTCCACGTGCAGCTCGGCGACCTCCTCGAGCGCGAGCGGGCCGCGCGGGTCGAACCAGAGCGCCACGCCGGTGCACTGGAGCAGGATCGCGTAGGTCGCGACGTGCACGTCCGAGGTGCGCAGCGAGCCGTCGCGGATCCCGTCGCGGATCATGCCCGCTGAACATCGCGCTGGTAGTCGTCGCGCTTGGCGATCAGCGCGCGCGCGCGGCGCCGTCGGTCAGCGCGCGGATCTCGCTGTCGGTGACGAACGCGGCGCGGCGTGTGCAGCCCGTGGAAGACGACGTGCTCGCGCACGGCGGCGGCCAGCCGCAGCGCCGGGCGCTCGCTGCTGCTCGACGGCGGCGACCACCTGCTCGGTCAGCCGCTCCATGAAGTCATCCTGGAGCCCGACCAGGATGTCCTCCTTGCTCGGCGTACCAGTGGTAGATCGCCGCGGGCTGCACGCGCGCCTCGGAGGCGATCGCGCGCATCGAGGTGGCGTGGTAGCCGAGCCGCGCGAACAGCTCCAGCGCGGCGTCGTGGATCGCCTCCCGCGTCTCGGGGCCGCGGCGGGTCAGCTCAGCTCCAGCAGCTCGGGGGTCTGCTCGCGCGTGGCGACCTCGCGGCCGAGCGCGCCGGTCAGGCCGACCGCCATCTCGACCAGCGCGGCGTTCGACGGCGCCAGCACGCCGCGGCGCAGGTAGGCCACGTCCTCGAGGCCGGTGCGGATGCCCGGGGGCGCCGTGCAGGAGGGCCAGTGCGAGCATGCGCGGGTGGTGGCGGCCGATGCAGGTGACGGTCCAGAACGTGCCGCTCGGCAGCGGCCGGATCATCGCAGCCAGCGCCTCCGGCGAGGCGTCGATGCCGCCCGGCACGCCGAAGACGAGGTTGATGCGCAGCGGCGGCGGCAGGATGCCCTCCTCCAGCCAGCGGATCGCGCTGATCACGTGGCCGACGTCGAAGGCCTCGACCTCGAGCGCGATGCCGGCGTCGGTCGCGCGCTCGATGATCCCGCGGCCGGCCGCGGGCGGCGTGATGAAGGTGTCGTCGCCGAAGTTCATCGAGCCCGACTCGACGCCCGAGATGTCCGGCTTCGCCTCGAGGCCGGTCGTGCGCTCCTCGATCGTCATCTCGTTGCTGCCGCCGGTGGACACCATCGTGAGCACGTCGCTGCCGGCCCGGATCCGCTCGATCACGTCCTTGAACAGCTCGGGGCGCCCGCTCGGCGTGCCGTCGTCCTCGCGCACGTGCAGGTGGACGACGGTCGCCCCGGCCCCGCGCCGCCTCGATGCTCGAGTCGGCGATCTCGGCGGTCGTGTAGGGGATGTTCGGGTTGTTCTCGCGGAACACGTCGGCTCCCGTGACGGCCACGGTGAGCACGACCGGCTTGCTGTTCCAGCTCATGCGCTGACCTCCTCGAGCGATGCCCGCTCCTCGTCGGTGATCGGCCTCGACCCGCGCCGCTCGCGGATCCCACAGCACCAGCCCGAACTCGGCCTCGACCACGACCTGCCCGGCGTCGTCGACGATGCGCTCGCTGGTCGTGAGGCTCGAGCGCCCCAGCTCGCGCACGCCGCACTGCACGGTCACCGTCTTGAAGGCGGGATCGATCTCGCGCCGGAAGTTGACCGAGCAGCGGCCGACCACGTACTCGTCGCGGCGGATGCCGTGCTCGCTCCAGCCAGGCGTCGCGGCCCTCCTCCAGATAGGTGAGCACGACCGTGTGGTTGACGTGGCCGAGCCCGTCGAGGTCGCGCCAGCGCACCTGCACCTGGTGGCCGCCGCTCATACGCCGAGCGCCTCCCGCAGGGCGGGCCGAGCGGCGCACCAGGTCGAGCGCGTAGGCGCCGACGTCCGGGCGTGTAGCCGCTGCCGACCAGCATGCGGACGTTCGACGCCATGCCGTCGGCCGTCAGGGCGGCCGTCGAGAAGTTGGTCGCCATCGAGAAGAACAGGACCGTGCCGGAGTCGGCCGTGAGCAGGATCGCGGTCGGCTCGCAGCCGCTGGCGTTGACGACGACCACGGTCAGGTCGGCCGGCGGCGCGCCGGCGGCCCGCAGCGCCTCGACCGCGGCCGAGCGGGTCGCGCAGGTCGGCCGTCACGCCGATGTCGCACAGCCCGAGCTCGCTCGACGCGGGCGATCGCGGCCTCGTCGACGTCGACCGCCACGACCGTGCCGCCGTGCATCGAGTCGCGCGCGGCGGCGAGAGCCAGCTTGCCGGCGTGGCCCGCACCGAGCACGCAGATCGTGCCGGTCGTCCGGCGCGAGCGTGCGCGTGAGCGAGCCGGCGCCGTAGACGTCGTAGACCTCGAGCACGGTCTCGAGCGGCAGGTCGTCGGGGACCGGGCCCCAGGCCGAGCGGTCGCAGACGTAGGCGGTGCCGCGTCACCTCGACCTGTGGGTCGTCGGGATCCAGGCGCGTCACGGCCTCGAGCCGCAGCGGGGTCAGCGTGAGCGAGGCGAGCGTCACGATCCGCTGCCCCTCCTGCGGCGGCGACGCCGTAGCGCTCGCCGACCTCGGTGACCGTGCCGAGCGCCACGCCGCCCGAGTCGGTCTCGGGGTTGTGCATCTTGCCGCGCTGCGCCGACGATCTCGAGGATGCGCTCGGCCATTCGCTCCGGATCGGCGTCGGAGCGCTCGCGGATGTTGCGGAAGGAGGTGGAGTCGAGGCAGAGGCGCTCGACCGCGACCTCGAACTCGTACGGGCCGCACCGGGCCGGAGGCGTCCAGGCGCTCGGCGGGCTGCGGCAGAGCGCCCGCCGGCGCGAGCACTCGGTCGGCCCCGAGCTGCTGCTTCATGTCGACCGGCGAGTCCGTCTTCATGAACGCTCGTTAGGGAACCTATGGCCGCTCTGCACGGCGATGTCAAGGGCAGAAACGAGCGATCGTTAACTTCTGACCAGGTTATTGGATGAAAGCTGCTGGCGCATACGCACTATCGGCCCTAAGTTGATGGCTTGCGCCCTTCCCGCCCCTGGAAGCGCTCTCGCCCCGCGTTTGCGCTGGTCAGTTGCCCTGTTTTGCCTCCTCGCGAGCGTGGCGCTGGTCGCCGCGCTCGGCGGCGCCAGCGAGGCGCGCGCGCCGGATCGCCTGGCGCAAGTCGCCCTCGGACGTCGAGCCCGGTCATCCGCACGCCGCCGACCTGGGCGTGCCCGGGCATGAGCGAGCGCGAGCTGCGCACGATCGAGGACGCGGACGCTCGGGCCAGCGCATGCCCGCGAGCACGCGCTGATGCGCAAGCGGGATCAGAGAGGCGGAGGCAGGCGGCAGCGCGGAGACCGCCGACGCCGGCCCGAAGCTCGCCGCGGCCGCGGACGTCGCCGAGGACGTCGGCGCGCCCGCGGACGTCGGTCAATGGGAGACGACCAAGACGCCGTTCCCGATCGTGGCGATCCACGCGGCGCTGCTGCCGACCGGCAAGATCATGTTCTTCTCGTATCCGACCTACCCGAACCGGCCCAACAACGCCGAGGCGTACCTGTGGGACCCGGCCGACCCGGAGCGTGCCGCCGGTCCTGAAGAACCCGCCCGACAAGGCCAACATCTGGTGCGCCGGCCAGACCTTCACCGAAGACGGCGAGCTGGTCGTGTTCGGCGGCAACCTCGACTACGAGTCGCCCTCGCAGACGTGGAAGGGCCTCGACCGGGTGTTCACGTTCAACCCCTGGACCGAGACCTGGAAAGAGCAGCCGCGCATGGTCCACGGCCGCTGGTACCCGACCGGCGTGCGCCTGCCCGACGGGCGCGTGCCGATCATGAGCGGGCTCGACGAGTCGGGTCAGCTGATCCCGCACTCGAACACGGTCCAGGAGGTCGAGCTGTTCACGCCCGTCGGCCGACGCTCGGTGGGGTCGGGCACGATCAAGACCATCGGGTCGATCGGCACCGGCCTCGACGACGAGCGCGCGAAGAAGCCGCTCGGCAACCTCTACCCGCGCATGGTCGTGATGGCTGACGGCCACGCCTACACGGCGCGGGCCCGACCGGGACCACGACCTGGGTCCTTCGACGACCCCGACGCCACCCCGACGTTCAGCTGGGCACGACATCCCCAACATGAACCGGTCACGCACCTGGGGCACCACGGTTCCGCTGCCCTCCGGCCCGAGCGGGCCGACGAAGCTGCTCGCCATGGGCGGAACCGAGTTCAGCGGCGACCCGTCGACGACCACAACGGAGCTCTTCGACCTGAACAACCCGGGCAGCTGGCAGCTCCAGACCGGCAAGGACAACCTCTACGGGCGCGGACACGCGAACACCGTGCT
Source organism: uncultured Thermoleophilaceae bacterium (assembly GCA_963722245.1). Classification (GTDB taxonomy): domain Bacteria; phylum Actinomycetota; class Thermoleophilia; order Solirubrobacterales; family Thermoleophilaceae; genus JACVRW01. The sequence goes on along the minus strand of CAVRKM010000016.1, from coordinate 135,689 downwards.
GCTCCCGGACGGCTCGATGGTCGAGGTCGGCGGTGGGCGCGGCAACCTCGACGGCTTCGAGTCTCCCCTGCACTACGCCGAGCCCGAGAAGCGCCACATCGAGCTGTGGGACCCGGACACCGGCGACTGGACGCTTGGCCCGGCGCAGACGGAGTCGCGGGCGTATCACTCGACCGCCCTGCTGCTCCCCGACGGGCGCGTGATGTCCGCCGGCGACGACTACAACGGGGACCCGGGCAAGATCGACGCCAACACGACACGGACCCGATGGAGGACACCGCCGAGATCTACAAGCCGCCCGTACCTGTTCCGCGGCCCGCGCCCGACCATCACGTCGATCGGGACCACTCCCACCACCACCGATCCCACCTCGGGCGTGCCGATCATCGGATTCAACGGCAGCTTCGGCGTCAACACGCCGGACACCAACATCACGGGCGCGGCGCTCGCGGCGCCGGGCGCCGTCACTCACGGCGTCGACATGAACCAGCGCATGCTCGAGCTGAACGTCGTCCAGGGCACCGGCTGCGTGAGCGTCACGGCCCCGACCGGCCGCAACGCCGCCCCGCCCGGGTACTACATGCTCTTCCTGCTCAACGACCAGGGCGTGCCCTCCGTGGCGAAGTTCGTGAAGCTGGAGGAGGGCGGCCCGTTGGGCGGCTGCGGCACGGCGCCCCCCGCCGACACCGCGCCGCCCACGGTCAGCCTGCTCACGCCGCCGGCCGGCACCGTTGCGGGCACGCTCGACGTGACCGCGACCGCGTCGGACGACCGCGGGGTGGTCGGGGTGCAGTTCAGGCTCGACGGCGCGCTGCTGGCCGACGACACCAAGTCGCCCTACTCGACGACCTGGAACACCACCAGCGCGAGCGACGGTCCGCATACGCTTACGGCGACCGCCCGTGACGCCGCCGGCAAGACCGCCACGGCATCGAGGGCGGTCACCGTCGAGAACACCGACACCGACGGGCCGCTGGTGGGCATCACCACCCCGGCGGCCGGGGCCACCGTCACCGGCGTCATCGACGTGACGGCCGCGCGCCGGCGACCCCAGCGGCGTCAGCCAGGTGCAGTTCAAGGTCGACGGTGCGAACATCGGCCCGGCCGACACGTCTGCGCCCTACTCGACCCAGTGGGGCAGCATCAACGTGGCCAACGGCAGCCACACGCTCACCGCGGTCGCGCGTGACTCGCTCGGCAACACGACCACGTCGGCGGGCGTCACGGTGAACGTCCACAACCAGGACGGGGCCCCCGTGAACGCGCTGCCGCCCAAGAAGACGCCCCAGAACCCGGGCGGCGGCGGTGAGACCGGCGGCGGGTCCGGCGGTGGTGGCGGCGGAGGCGGCGGCGGCTCGACCAACCTCGCGCCGGCGCTCACCAAGCTGAAGCTGTCGCACGCGAGCTTCCGCAAGGGCAAGTCGACCACGATCAGCTTCCGGCTCAGCGAGGCGGCCAAGGTGACGCTGTCGTTCGAGCGCAAGCTCGGCGGCCGGCGGGTGCACGGGCGCTGCGTCAAGCCGTCGCAAGGGCGACGCGGTCCAACTGCACGCGCTACTCGCGGCTCGGCAGCGGTCATGACCCTCCGGGGCAAGGCGGGGGCGAACAGCCTCACCTTCCGCGGGCGGCTGTCGCGCAAGCAGGTCGCTCGCGGTCGGGTCGCTACCGGCTCACGCTGCTGGCCACCGACGCCACCGGCAAGCGATCGGCGGCCGCGCGCGTCAGCTTCAAGCTGATGGAGAGCGCGTCCGCGGCGCAGGCGCGGGCGGTCCGCGCGGTCGTGCTCGGCTGGCTCTAGGCTGCCCGCACGGACACGCTGCCCTACAGCTGGTACGTCGACGACGGAGGTGCTCGCGCGCGAGCGCGAGCGGCTGTTCGCGCACGCCTGGCAGTACGCCGGGCCACGCCGGGCAGCTGGCCGAGCCGGGCTCCTACTTCACGGTGCGGGCCGGCGACGTGCCGCTGGTCGTCGTGCGCGACCGCGAGGGCGAGCTGCGCGCGTTCGTGAACGTGTGCCGGCACCGCGGCGCGGAGGTGGTGTCCGGCGAGGGCCGCTGCACGACGCTCCAGTGCCACTACCACGCCTGGACCTACGGCCTCGACGGCGCGCTGCGGGCGGCGCCGCGGGCCGACGGACGGGTTCGACCGCTCGGAGCTCGGCCTGCGTCCCGCGCTGGTCGACACCTGGGGGCCGTTCATCTTCGTCAACGCCGACGCCGACGCCGGCGCCGCTGGCCGACACGCTGGGCGAGCTGCCGGCGCTGGTGCGCGACGGCGGCATCGACGTCGACTCCGCTCGTCTTCCACCGCCGCGCCGCTACTCGCTCGAGGCCAACTGGAAGGTGGCGGTTGAGAACTACCTCGAGTGCTATCACTGCGCGGTCGCGCACCCGGGCTTCAGCGACGTGGTCGACGTCTCGCCCGACGTCCTACCGGCTGGAGCCGCATCCGACCTTCGCGAGCCATCACGTGCGCACTGCGCGACGGCGAGGGCGGCGGTCAGTTCCACCTGATCTGGCCGAACATCAAGGTGAACATCTGGCCGGGCGCGCCGAACCTGTCGATCGGTCGCCTGCTCCCGATCTCGCCAGGGCAGACGGACGGCTTCCTCGACTACTTCTTCCCAGGCGGACGTGGACCCGGCGTGGGTGAAGGACCATCTCGAGCTGGACGACCAGGTCGGCGCTGAGGACCGGGAGCTGGTCGAGTCGGTGCAGCGCGGCATGCGGCTCACGCGCGTTCGAGCGCGGGCAGCTGATGCTGCCGAGCGAGGACCTGATCGCGGAGTTCCAGCGCTGGGTGGCCGCCGGACTGGCCTGAGCGCGTGTCCCTGCGGATGCCCGTCGTCTGGAGCGAGCGCCACCGGCTGCACGAGCCGGGCGGCGAGGTCTGGGTGGGCGTGCGCACCCCGGGCACGGAGGTGCCCGAGCGAGTCGAGCGCATCCGCGCCGCGCTGGCGCGACGCGCGCATCGTCGAGGCAGCGTGCCGCAGCCGGACTCGAGCGGTCCTGGCGGTCCACGACGCGGAGCTGCTCGACTACCTCGACGTCGGCCTGGGGCGACTGGGAGGCGGCCGGGCTGACGCGCGACCCCGGGCAGGACCGGGTGGTGCCCTACGTCTTCCCCCACCCGGATCTGTTCTCCGGGTTCGGCCCCGCTCTGCCGGCGGCGATCAGCGCGCGCGCCGGGCGGTTCGCCTTCGACACGATGACCCTGATCGGCCCGGGCACGTGGGAGGCGGCGCGCGCGGCGGTCGACACGGCCCTGACGGCGGCCGCGCTGGTGCTCGGACGGCGAGCCGGCCGCCTATGCCTGCTGCCGGCCGCCCGGGCACCACGCCACGCGCGGAGCTCGTTCGGCGGGTCCTGCTACCTCAACAACGCCGCCGCGGCCGCCGCGCGGCTGCGGGCGGCCGGTCACCGGGTGGCCGTGCTCGACATCGACGCGCACCACGGCAACGGGACGCAGGCGATCTTCTACGAGGACCCCGAGGTGCTGGTCGGGTCGGTCCACGTGGACCCGGCCGCCGGCTGGTTCCCGCATTTCCTGGGGTTCGCCTCCGAGACCGGCGGCGGGCGCCAACCGCAACGTCCCGCTGGCGCCGGGGAGCGGCGACGAGCCGTGGCTCGCGGCGGTGCGCGACCTGGCCGAGTGGGCGCGCGCGGGACGGCGCGGCGGCGCTGGTGGTGGCGCTGGGAGTGGACGCCGCCGGCGGGCGATCCCGAGAGCCCGCTGGAGGTCAGCGCGGCCGGCTTCCGGGAGGCCGGCCGAGCCCTCGGGGCGCTCGGGCTCCCGACCGTCCTGGTGCAGGAGGGCGGCTACGACCTGGACACGCTCGGTGAGCTGGTGCGAGAGGTGCTCACGGGCGTGGAGGAGGGTCTGGTGCGCCGCTGAGCATACTGCCGGGGGGTATCGGTACTCTGGTGGGATGGCAGCCACGACGACAACGAAGCGCGGCTACACCGCGACGAAGGACCAACTGCTCAACCGGCTGCGCCGGGTCGAGGGGCAGGTCCGCGGCGTCGAGCGCATGGTCGAGGACGACCGCTACTGCATCGACGTCATCACCCAGATCTCGGCCATCCAGGCGGCGCTCGACAAGGTCGCCCTCGGGCTGCTCGACGATCACGCCGCCAACTGCGTGATCGGCGGCGGCGAGGACCGGCCGCCCGAGGAGCTCAAGGACGAGCTGATGGGCGCCGTGGGACGCCTGATGCGGCGCGGCTGAGCCTGGCCTTCGCGACGGCCCTAGGAGCCGCTGCTCGAGGTGTCGGCGCGCCGGCGGTGCAGCATCAACGCGACCACCACTCCGAGGACCGCCAGCACCGCCACGTAGTCCGCGTAGCGGAAGTCACGATGGAAGCTCTCCCAGGTGTCCCCTAGCGCCCAGCCGGCCGCGGCGAAGCCGAAGCACCAGATCATCGAGCCGAGCAGCGTCAGCGCGATGTAGGGGCCGAGCGGGCTCCCGAGCGCCCCCGCGGGAATCGAGATGAACGACCGCACGACAGGCGTGAGGCGCCCGAGGAACACGGCCCGATTGCCAAAGCGCTCGAACCACCGCTCCGCCCGGGCGAACGTCTCGGGGGCGACGTGCAGCCTGCGCCCGTGGCGCCCAATGGTCCAGCCGACCAAGGCGCCGGCGAGGTATCCGAGTGAGCCCGCGAGCGCGAGCACGACGTAGCTCTCGATGCCGGTCGCGAGATGCGTCCCGAAGACGACGGCATGCTGCCCGGCGATTGCGCCCGCGCTGAGCGCCCCGGCGTACAGCATGATCAGCTCGCCCCCCACCGGAAGCAGGGCGTCGAGCGCCATCAGGGCGAAGACGGCGTACACGCCGTGGTGGGCGATCGAGCTCGTCAGGTGGCTGGTCAGGCTGGCGATCACTCACGTCAAGGCGTACCGCTCGTCGATGACCCGAACATGACCGCCTCAGCGCCGTCGCGAGTGCCACCCTTAGCCTCGATGCGCATCCTGATCGTCGAGGACGACGCGCGAATGGCCGATGTGATTCGGCGCGGCTTCCAGGCCGAGGGCGCGGCGGTCGACGTGGCGGGGGCGGGCGAGGACGCCCTCTGGCTGGCCGAGGCGACCGCGTACAGCGCGATCGTCCTGGACTTCATGCTGCCGGGCATCGACGGCCTGGAGACCTGCCGCCGCCTGCGAGCCGAGCAGGTGTGGACGCCGATCCTCATGCTCACCGCCCGGGACGCCGTCCCGGACCGCGTGGCGGGCCTGAACAGCGGCGCCGACGACTACCTGGTCAAGCCGTTCTCGTTCGACGAGCTGCTCGCCCGGGTCCGGGCGCTCGCGCGCCGGCAGGTCGGCCCGAGGCCAACTGTTCTCTCCGCCGGCGACCTGCGGCTGGACACGACCACCCACAAGCTCTGGCGAGGCTCGCAGGAGATCGCCGTCAGCAACCGCGAGGTCGCGATCCTCGAGGCGTTCATGCGCCGTCCGGGACAGATCCTGTCGCGCTTCGAGCTCCTGGAGCTCATCTGGGACGGGGATTTCGACCACCGCTCGAACGTGGTCGACGTGGCGGTCAGGCGGCTGCGCGAGAAGATCGACCGGCCGTTCGGCGTCGCGTCGATCGAGACCGTCCGGGGGGCGGGCTACCGGCTGTGCGAATCCGTCGACTCGTAAACCGGCTTCCGATCCGCGCGAAGCTCACGCTCGCCTACTCGACGGTGATCGCCGTGATGCTCGGCGGGGTCGGCCTGTTCCTCTATCTCAACTTCGAGGAGGGCCTGAACAGCGGCCTCGACGACACGCTCCGCACGCGCGCGGACGACGTCGGGGCCCTGTTGCGTCAGGAGGGCACCGGCGGCCTCGCCAACCGACACGACCTCCTGTCCCGGGGCGACCTGACCGCCCAGGTGATCAGCCCCGCCAGTGGCAGGGTCCTCGTCGCCTCGCGGCGCGAGGGCGAGCGCCCGCTGATCACCTCGACCGAGGCGCGCGAGGCCAACCAGGGCACCCACTACATCGACCGCGGCGAGCGCGAGCGGCTGCTGGTCCGCCGAGGGCGCGATGCCAACTCGCCGATCCTGGTCGTGGAGGCGTCGCTCGATCAGCGCGAGCGCGCCCTCGAGCTGCTGAACGGAGGACTGCTGGTGGGCGGCGCGCTCACGCTCGTACTGGCGGCGCTGGCCGGGCTATGGCCTGGCGGGCGCAGCCCTGCGACCGATGGAGACGATGCGCCGCGCGGCGGCGCGGATCTCCGACGCCGACCCGCACGCGCGCCTGCCGCTGCCTGAGGCCGAGGACGAGATCCATCGTCTCGGCGTGACGCTCAACCTGATGCTCGAGCGGCTCGAGGGAGCGCGCGACCGCGAGCGGGCCTTCGTCTCGGACGCGAGCCACGAGCTGCGCACTCCCCTCGCGATCCTCAAGACGGAGGTCGAGGTGGCGCTGCGCACCGACAACCCGCCCGAGGCGCTGCGCGCCGCCCTGCGTGTCGCCGGCGAGGAGGCCGACCGCCTGGCTCAGCTGGCCGAGGACCTCCTGCTGGTGGCGCGCAGCGACGCCGGGCGAATCGACCTCGAGGTCAAGCCGTGGGACGCTCGCGACCTGCTCGAGGGCGTCGCCAGGCGGTTCCGGATCCGAGCGCGCGAGCGCAACCGAGAGCTCGTGGTGGAGCCGTCGGCCGCGCTGTCGGTCGCCGCCGACGGGCCGCGCGTGGAGCAGGCGCTCTCGAACCTGGTCGACAACGCCCTGCGCCACGGCGTTGGGACCATCACGCTCCGAGCGGATGCTGCCGAGGGCGGTGTGGAGCTGCACGTGATCGACGAGGGTGCGGGCTTCCCGGCCGCGTTCGTGCCGCATGCCTTCGAGCGCTTCAGCCGGGCCGACAACGGCCGGGCCGGAGGCGGCAGCGGCCTCGGGCTCTCGATCGTCGAGCTGATCGTCACCGCCCACGGGGGCCAGGCGGGCGTCGGCAACCGCGCCACCGGTACGGGCGCGGACGCCTGGATGCGCCTGCCGAGCGCCTAGCGCCGAGCGTCATCTACCGGTCATCCAGGTGATCCATGGTGGCCTCCGATGCACCCGATCTCCTATCTGCAAGCGCTCGCCCTGGGCCTGCTGCAGGGCGCCTCCGAGCTGTTCCCGGTGTCGAGCCTCGGGCACAGCGTGATCCTGCCCAACCTGCTCGGGTGGGACATCCACCAGAACGACGACTACTTCATCACGTTCCTGGTCGCGACCCACCTCGCGACGGCGCTCGTTCTGCTCGGCTTCTTCTGGCCTGACTGGGTGCGTATCGCCAAGGGCCTCTTGCGCTCGCTGCGTGAGCGTGAGATCCGCCCCGACGACACGGACGCCAAGCTCGGCTGGCTGCTCGTGGTCGGCACGATCCCGGCCGGCCTGCTCGGCCTGCTGCTCGAGCACAGCCTGCGTCACGCCTTCGCCTCGGCCCAATCCGCGTCCTTCTTCCTGATGCTCAACGGCGTGATGCTCTACGGCGCCGAGCGCCTGCGTCGCCGAGCCCCGACGCCCACGCCCGAGCAGGGCGACGGCGATCGGCGCATCGCCCGTACCACGAGCTGGCGCCAGGCCCTCGGCATCGGCGCGGCGCAGGCGATCGCGCTGATCCCGGGGTTCTCGCGCTCGGGCGCAACGATGGGCGGCGGCCTGCTCGCCGGCCTGTCGAACGAGGACGCGGCGCGCTTCGCGTTCCTGCTCGCCACGCCGATCATCGGAGCCGCGGCGGCCCTGAAGCTGCCCGACCTGATCGGCTCGAAGGGCGATGGCGTCCGCGGCCCCGCCGCGCTCGGCGCGCTCGGCGCCGCCGTCAGCGCCTACCTGACCGTCCGCTTCCTCATGCGCTTCTTCGAGAGCGGCCGCCTGACCCCGTTCGCGGCCTACTGCGTCGCGGCCGGGGCGTCCCTGTCCATCTACTTCGCCGTGTCCTGATCGGGAGGTCCCGTGAGCAAGAATCGCCAACTCGTCATCCCCGCCATCGTCGTCGGGGTGGTGCTGATCGTGATCGCGATCGTGTACTGGGTGGACAGCGCCGACGCGCTGCCCTCGTTCTTCCCCGGGCACGAAGCCGGCTCGTCGCACCACCACGTCAAGCACGGACTGGCCGCCTTCATCCTCGGAGTCGGAGCGTTCATATTCGCGTGGTTCCAGACCGGGCCCGCGACCGCGGACCGGTCGCCGAGCACCGGCTAGTCGCGGCGAGCTTTCGCCCAGCGCCACTCAGCCGCCGTGGAGCGCCGCCAGCGCCTCCGATTGGCCGGTCGTCATCCCGTCGATCGGCTCGCCGTCCCACGACACGTCCTCGTACATCGCGACCTGCAGCTGCTCGTGCTCGCTCAGGCTCAGGCGCTCGTGGTGGCAGAACGCCAGGAACGAGTAGAGGTTGGGCAGCTCGTCGTGCCAGCCGCGGTCGGCGCCCGGGATCCGCAGCAGGTCGTGGATCGACCCCGGCACCTCGCGCAGCCCGTCCGAGAACATCGCGCCGACGACCGCGAGGTCGAGCTGCGTCAGCCGGCCCGGGGGCACCATCGTGAGCTCCTGCTCGGCGTCGAGCACGCTCCCCGCCAGCTCGTCGCTCTCCATCAGCAGCACGCCGTCCGTGGTGCGCGGGTTGCACTCGATGATCCGCAGGCCGTCCTCCGAGTCCACGAAGTCGAGCGACATCTGTCCCGTGTAAGCGAGCTCGGCGCCGAGACGCTCGACCACCTCCAGCGTCGCCTCGCCGGCGATCGACTCGAGCTGCACGGCCGTGCTGTGGTGATACTGGCGCGGCGCCCGGTAGGTGCAATGCCCCGTGACCCGCCCGCCGTGCAGCGTGCTGTAGGTGCAGACCATCGGGCCGTCGACGAACTCCTGGACCAGCCACGGCGCGTCGGGCGTGGGATGAACGTCCTCGAGGCGGACCCGCCCCGCCAGCGGACCGGTGTTGGTGAGCAGCGTCACGCCTCCGCGCGAGTAGACGCCGCGCCCGAAGTAGCGAGGCCAGCGACCCACGGCCTCGCGCAGCTCCTCGTCGCTGCGCACGGTCACGCCGTCGGGGACCGGTATGCCGAGCCGCTCCACGAGCTGCTCGAACGAGTGCTTGTCGTGCACGCGCGCGAGCGTCTCGAACGGGGGCGTGTAGAGCGACGCGACCTGCTCCAGCCGCTCCCGCTGGGTGGCCAGGTAGAAGGCCTCCTCCCAGGTCGGCAGGATCAGCTCCACGCCGTGCTCGACGCAGAAGTCGCTCACCTGCTCGACGAAGCGCTCCGTGGCCCCGCGCGGCGAGGCGGTGACGGTGTGGGCGGTGACGTAGCGCGAGTGATTCCCGGGCGCCGCCGCGTAGGTGTCGGACGAGAACACCTCGTGGCCGGCCTGGCAGAGGCGGCGCATCACCGCGAGCGCGAACGGCATGCGTGCACTGGTCACGAGGATCCTCATGGCGGGGATCCTCTCAGCGCACGCCGTTGAGCGTGTCGACCACGTCGAACAGGTCTCCGCGCCGATAGAAGTTCACGGCCAGCAGGTTGGGCAGGTGGTGGCGAATTCGCTGGCACTCGCGCGCGCGCTGCAGCAGCGCGTCGTAGGCGTTGACCTCGGACGCCTGGGAGGGCAGCGGGATCGGGTCCGTGGAGATCCAGTGGTTGATCAGGAACATCGGTGCGCCCTCGGGGCCCGCGGTTGGGCTTGCAGCTCGCCGGCAGCTTTGCCTTGTCGGTCAGCTGGGAGACCTGGGTGAAGGTGTAGGGAGTCTCCTCGGTGATCGCCTTGTAGGCGGGGTGGTACCAGGGGGCCGCGCCCGCGTGGTTCTCCGCGAGGAAGACCACGCGCTGGTCGCGGTCGATCATCTCGCGCAGCGTCAGCCACTTGCCGCTCACGGGGCCGCGGTAGACGAGATCCTCGAGCCCGGCGTCCTTCACGGCGCCGACGAAGTCCTCCGGCGTCACGTAGTCCTGGTTGATCACGACCATCACCTCGTCGGGGTTGGCCACGAGGAAGTCGTGGATGTCGTCGAGCACGGAGCCGAGCGTGGTGGCGCCGAGCTCGCAGAAGGTGTGACAGAGGTACATGCCGCGCTGTCCCTCGCCCTCGAACCCGAGCCGCTCCCGGATCCGCAGCGCGGCGTCCACGGCGTCCGGGTTCACGCCGTCCTGCTTGGCCTGACGGTGCAGCTCTTCGGGGCTGCCGAAATAGGTGCGCAGCTTGCCGTTCGGCAGCCGGTCGGCGTAGTGGGCGTCGACCAGCAGGCCGCGCACCCCGTCTGCCAGCTGGTCCGCGATCGGCTTGTCCTGCTCGGACGAGTACCAGCCCGGCAGCGGGACCGACATCGCGTTGTGGGTTGCCGGCAGCACCACACGGTCGAGCGGCCGATCGCAGAGCTCCTCGTGACCGTTGCAGCCACCCCGCGCCGGGGCGGCGGTGGTAGTCCCGCCGGTGCCGACGAAGATGCCGCCCGCGACGACGATCAGGCCGACGGCGATCCCAACGACCACCAGCCGTCGCGCGAGCGTGGCGGCCTCCTCGCGCCGCCCGACCGCGTCGTCCGGCTGCGGCGCGCGGTAGATCAGGCGCAGCAGCGCGGTCACGCCCACATAGATGAGGAAGACGCCGACGACCGTGAGCAGGAGCTGGACCACCGCGTCCCGCTCGACCAGGACGAGCACGCCCGCGAGCACGAACGCGGCGCCCCGCAGCGCCCGCAGGGCGGGCCGCCGCGGCTCGGTGACCAGCCAGGCGCCGAGCCGCCGCAGCGGCTCGCGCAGGTCGACCGGCCTGATCAGCGAGGCGGCGGCCGCCGCGATCACCGCCCCGGCGCCGGCGAGGATCCAGGCGGCCGTGCGCAGGTCGTACAGGAACGCGTCCCAGACCGCGCCGGCGGCGGCGCGGTTCTCGGGCCCGTCGACCTGGTCGAGCGCGAGCGAGCGGCGCCACGCCGTAGACCACGACCAGGAGGACGCCGGCGACGGCCGTCCCGATGCCCAGCTCCACGACGGTCCGGCGCTTGTCGGTCGAGGCGGCCAGGGCGCCGGCGACCAACAGGAGCGAGAGCACCAGCAGCACGAGCGCCAGCGCGCGGATCCTGTCGGCGAGCCGGGCCAAGTCACCGCTCACCGACCCGAGGTCGCGCCTGACCAGCTCGACGCGGCCGGTCGCATCGACCTCGTCGGCGAGCGCCGGGCGCACCTGCTGCAGCGCCCGCGGCGAGCACGGTGCCGACGTCGGCGACGGTCAGCGTGACCGTGTCCTTGTCGCGGTCGAAGACCGCCCTGTGCACGTCCCGGACGGCCGATCGGAACAGGTCGGTGAACGCCCCGCTGCCTACGACGCTCGACGCGATCGACTCGATGATCGGCCGCGCGGCGAGCAGGTCCTCCTGGTTCTTGAGGACGACCTCGTCCGTGATCCTCTCCGCGACCAGCGACTTCACGCTGTCGTCGCGCAGCGCCGCCGTCGCGCGGTTGGCGAACTGGTCGGAGTCGATCGCCGCACGCCGCACGTACCCAACGATGAGCGCGAGCAAGATCGCGACGCAGGCCAGGACGACGAGCACGCGCGACGAGCAGCTGACGGCTCATGCGCGGAACCTATGCCGGGCATCCGTCACGCTGGTAAGATTCTTATCCGGAAGATAATGGCCGAGCCCGATCACATCGACGGCATCATCGCCCAGTGGCGCCGCGAGCGCCCCGAGCTCGACACCGCGGCGCTCGGTCTTGTCGGCCGGCTGATGCGAACGGCGGTGCTGGCCGAGGGGGAGCTCGTGGAGCCGCTCCGGGAGCGCGGCCTCGAGGCCGGCTGGTTCAGACGTGCTGGCCGCCCTGCGGCGCGCCGGCCCGCCCTACCAGCTCAACCCGAAGGTCCTGATGGAGACCGTGATGCTCTCCTCGGGCGGCATGACCAAGCGCCTCGACCGCCTCGAGCGAGCGGGCCTCGTCAAGCGAGGACCCGACGCCGCGGACAGGCGCGGGACGCTGGTCCGCCTGACGGCGCGTGGCAAGCGTGTGGCCGACCGCACCGTCGAGTTCCACATCGCCAACGAGGAGCAGCTGTTGGCGCCGCTCGACGAGGACGAGCGCGCCACGCTCGACGGGCTGCTGCGCAAGCTGGTCGCCGGACTCGAGCAGGCGGCCGGCGACCTGAGGTCCGCGGGATGAGAGCGGTGCGGCTACACGCGGCGGGCGAGCAGGTCGTATGCGAGGAGATCGCCACGCCGCGGCCGGTGGAGGGCGAGGCGCTCGTGCGCGTCCACGCCGCGGCGCTCACGCGCGACGAGCTTGACTGGCCCGTCGACCGCCTGCCCGCCATCCCGTCGCATGAGCTGTCCGGCGTGGTCGAGGGGCTCGGCCCGAGCGTGGACGGCCTCACCGAGGGCGCGGAGGTGTTCGCGCTGGCCGACTTCGATCGCGACGGCGTGGCCGCCGACTACGCCATCGTGCCCGCCGAGCTGCTCGCGCCCAAGCCCGGGGCGCTCAGCCACGTCGAGGCGGCCGCGATCCCGCTGCCGGCGCTCAGCGCCTGGCAGGCCCTGTTCGACCACGGCGGGCTGGCCGCGGGCCAGCGAGTCCTGATCCACGGCGCCGCCGGCGGGGTCGGTCAGTTCGCCACCCAGCTCGCCCACGAGCACGGCGCCTACGTGATCGGCACCACGTCTCAGGTCGATCGGGCGCGAGAGCTGAAAGCCGACGAGGCCATCGACGACTCGGCCACGCCCTTCGAGGACGCGATCGACCCGGTCGACCTCGTCTTCGACACGGTCGGCGGGGAACGGCTGACGCGCTCGGCGGCTGTGCTGCGCCCGGGCGGGCGGATCGTCTCGGTGGCGGAGGAGGCAGACGGCGTCCTCTACTTCGTGGTCGAGCCCAACCGCGATCAGCTGGCCGAGATCGGGCGGCTGGCGGACACGGGCCGGCTACGAGTCGCGATCGATCAGGTCTTCTCCCTCGACGACGCGCCGGCGGCGTTCGCTCGCGTAGCCGAGCCCGGCACGCGCGGCAAGGTCGTGCTCGTGCCTTAGCGCCCATCCCATTTGTCTACCCAGCGGTACCCTCGCCGCACCCGTCTCCAGGAGGTAGATCAGTGATCGTCATGTTTACCGCCCGCCGGCTCAAGCCAGGTGCGTGGGACCAGTTCCGCAATGCGTGGGACCCGGGCGAGGCCAAGCCGCCGGGCTTCCAGCGCGCGTATCACGCCCGCAACATCCGCGACGAGGACGAGATCATCTCGTTCGGGCTGTTCGACATGACCGAGGACGACTACCGCCGCTGGCGTGGCGAGGCCGACGCCGAGGAGACCCAGCGGGTCGACCACCTGTCGGCGTTCGTCGAGAACGAGCACGTCTCGGGCGTCTACGAGGTGATCGAGGAGGTCGACGACTAGGGCGCGGTGTTGAAGCGCTCGATTCCGATCACCGGACGCAGCGAACGCTCGAGCCCGCGGTCCGCGAAGTCTCGGCGCAGCACGTCGCCGCCCAGCGCGTTGCCGAGCGCGGCCATGATCATGCCTTGGTCGAGCGCGAGGTAGGCGCTGGAAGCGCGCTTGGTCTGCACGTTGACGCTGTCGCGGAAGCCCCACTTCCCGTACAGCTCGGGGAAGTCACTGACCAGCCGGCGCAGGTTGGCCGTGGCCGCCTCGGGCGCATAGCGCAGCGCGAGGAAGGCGGCGTGCGGCGTGACGACGCCAGCGTCCCGCGGACGTCAACCGCGTTTGCCGCGCGCAGGCCCCGGAGATATGTCTCCCGCGGGCATGTCGTCAAGGGAGGGTCAAGGATGAGTCGAAGGGGTTCTCTGCACGCGATCGTCGTCGCCGCGCTCGCGGCCGGGCTGCTGGCGTGCCTGCTCGCCACCTGGCCCGCGCAGGCCGCCAAGGAGCGCGCCAAGGGTCAGGACGTCGAGCGCCGTATCGACTCGCTGCTCTCCCGGATGACCCTGGAGGAGAAGCTCAACCAGCTCACGCTGCTCTCCGACGGCCAGATGAAGGAGAACCCGGCCGAGGCCCGCAAGCCGGTCGGGGCCGTGTTCAGCGAGACCGACCCGGCCCTGATCGACAAGTACCAGCACGACGCGGTCGAGCACTCGCGCCTGCACATCCCGATCCTGTTCGCCTTCGACACGATCCACGGCTTCCGCACGATCTTCCCGATCCCGCTCGGGGCCGCCAGCAGCTTCGACCCCGGCGTGGCCCGGGCCGATCACCGCATCGGCGCCTTCGAGTCGGCCGCCGTTGGGCTCAAGCAGATCTACAGCCCGATGGTCGACGTCTCGCACGAGCCCCGCTGGGGCCGCATCTCCGAGGCAGCGGGCGAGGACCCGTACCTCAACTCGGTCATGGCCGCGGCGCGTGTCAAGGGCGCGCAGGGCAACGACTACGGCGCCCCCGACAAGGTGGTCACGAGCGTCAAGCACTACGCCGCCTACGGTCAGCCAGAGGCGGGGCGCGACTACAACACGACGGACATGTCGCTGCAGCGGCTCTGGAACTTCTACCTGCCGCCGTTCAAGGCCGCGGTCGACGCCGGCTCGGACACGCTGATGTGCTCGTTCAACGCGATCAACGGCGTGCCGGGTTGCGCGAACAAGTACACGGAGAACCGCATCCTCAAGCAGCGCTGGGGCTTCGACGGGTTCGTCGAGAGCGACTACACCGCCGTCGCGGAGCTGCGCTCCTGCCCGGGCGAGAACCCGGCGGGCGGCCCGTGCGGCCACGGCGTTCGCCGAGGACGGCAAGGACGCCGCGCGCCTGGCGCTGAACGCCGGGACCGATTCCGAGATGGTCTCCACCAACTACCGCGACTTCGGCCGGCAGCTGGTGGCGAGCGGCCAGGTCTCGATGAAGCGCATCGACGACGCGGTGCGCCGCATCCTGCGCGTGAAGTTCCGCGCGGGGCTGTTCGAGCACCCCTACGTCAACGTCGGCGCGGCGGCGGGCAAGCAGCTGCTGCCGCAGAACCGCGCCGCCGCGCGCAAGGCGGCCGGCCGCTCGATGGTGCTGCTGAAGAACGACGGGCCGGTGCTCCCGCTCGACCCCAGCAAGTCGACGGCGATCATCGGGCCGCTGGGCGACAGCGCCCACGACATGCTCGGGCCCTGGTGGGGCAAGGGCGACGACGCCGACGCGGTGTCGCTGCTGGCCGGCATGAAGGCCCAGAACTCCAACACGACGTTCACGCCCGGCTGCACGCTGAGCCACAACGAGCTGTATGACCCCGACAACGAGTGCGCCTCGGACTCCGGTTTCTCGGCCGCGGTCGCCGCGGCCCAAGCCGCCGACCAGGTCGTGCTCGCGCTGGGCGAGACGCGCGAGATGAGCGGCGAGGCGGAGGCGCGCTCGATGCTCGACCTCCCCGGCAAGCAGGAGGAGCTGATCGACGCGATCAAGGGGACCGGCAAGCCGTTCGCGGTGGTGCTCTTCAACGGGCGCCCGCTGACGCTCGACGAGGTCCAGAAGAGCTCGCCGGCCATCCTCGAGGCCTGGTTCGGCGGCGTCGAGGCGGGCAACGCGGTGGCCGACGTGCTGTACGGCAAGGTCAACCCGGGCGGCAAGCTGCCGGTGAGCTTCCCGCGCAACGAGGGCCAGGTGCCGATCTACTACAACCACCAGCCCACGGGCCGTCCTTGCGACCCGGGGTCGAGGTACAACTCGCGCCACCGCGACATCCTGAGCTGCACCCCGCTCTACGAGTTCGGCTACGGGCTGAGCTACACGACGTTCGCGATCTCGGGCACGAAGCTGATCGGGACGACGATGGACGCCCGCCACGGGAGCATCAAGGTCAGCGCGCAGGTGACGAACACCGGCCCCAAGGCCGGCGACGAGGTGGCGCAGCTCTACATCAACGACCCGGTGGCGAGCATCTCCCAGCCCGTGCGCCGGCTACGCGGGTTCAAGCGGCTGACGCTGCAGGCCGGACAGACGAAGACGGTCTCCTTCACCCTCCGCCCCGACGACGTCGGCTTCTACGACAACCGCGGCCGCTTCGTGGTGGAGAACGGGCGCATCAACGTCTGGGTGGGCGACAGCTCGAGCGTGACGGAGGGCAAGCAGACGTTCACGGTCACCGGCGGGTCAACGGTCGAGGCGAGCAAGCACCGGCGCTAGCCGGCCGGCGCTACATCTTCGCCGAGGCCGCCTTGATCGCCTCGCGGATGCGCGGGTAGGTGCCGCAGCGGCAGACGTTGCGGATCTCGTCGAGGTCGGCGTCGGTGATCCCGCGGCCCTGCGCCTTGACCTCCTTGATCTTGGCCACGGCGGTCATGATCTGGCCGGGCTGGCAGTAGCCGCACTGCGCGACGTCGATGTCCAGCCATGCCTCCTGCACCGGGTGCAGCGGCTTGCCGACCGTCGCGGGCAGCCCCTCGATCGTGGTGATCTCGTCGGTGGGCTTGATCTGGGACACCGGCACGGTGCAGATGTTGACCGCCTTGCCGTTGATGTGGCTGGTGCAGGCCTGGCAGACGCCAAGCCCGCAGCCGTACTTCGGCCCGTGGACCCCGAGCAGGTCGTTGAGCACCCACAGCAGGCGCACGTCGTCCGGGCAGTCGACGCTGACCTGCTTGCCGTTGAGCTTGAACGTGTGCTGTGGCACTGGCGCTCCTTACTCGCAGGCCGTCGGTGGGCGACTGCGGCACCGGCGGGACGGTCGGGAACGGGCGTGAAGCCGAGGTCGGCACGGTTGTGGTTGACGGGGAAGCTCGTCGGCAGGGTCCCGGTGGCCCGCGCGTAGGCGCAGGCCGTGGCGGCCATCGACGGCGCGACCGCGAACTCGCCGGCGCCGCCCGGGTCGTCGGTGGTCGGCGGCATCACGACGACCTGGATGTCCGCGGGCGTGTTCCACTGCCGCGTGTAGAAGGCGTCGTCCCAGCTCCCCTCCAGGAAGTACCCGTCCTTGAGGTGCAGGCTGTAGCTCAGGACCTGGCCGATCCCGTCCATGATCCCGCCCATCATCTGGGCCTGGAGACCGAGCGGGTTGATCGGCAGGCCGACGTCGACCGCGCACACGGCCTTCGTCACGCGCGGCCCGGTGTAGGCGTGCTCGACCTTGCGGTTGACGGTCGCCGGCCGGCAGTCGATCTCGACCAGGCAGGCGGCGTAGCCCTTGTACTCGCGGTGGATGCCGAGGCCCTGCGCCGTGCCGGGCGCCATCGCGCGGCCCCAGTTGCCGACCTGGGCCACCTTGTCGAGCACCGCACGCATACGCGCCTCGCGGACGAAGGCGCGCCGGAACTGGAGCGGGTCCTGGCCCATCGCCTTGGCGAGCTGGTCGACCATCAGCTCCCGCGGCGTCGTGACCTCGGGGCTGTAGACGTTGCGGACCGAGCTGGTGTTGAAGGTGTCGGGCTCGTAGACCTCGTTGAGCAGCTGTGTGACGACGCCGAAGTTGTAGGGCACGTTCGCCGTCAGGTTGAAGAAGAACTGCGCGTAGCCGAGGTTGCCCACGCCGGGCTCCGCGAGCTTCGCGGAAAGCAGCTCGCCGAGCCCGTGGTCCAAGTCGGTGGCGACGCCCGTATTGCGCTGGTCGAAGGTGAGCACGTTGCCGCCCAGGTGGAGCGCCCGCACGCGCGAAGTGATCATCGGGTGGACGCGGCCCTGGCGGAAGTTGTCCGTGCGGTGCCACATCAGCTTGACCGGCTTGCCCATCGCCTTCGAGATGGCGACCGCCTCGAAGGCGGCGTCGGCGAACAGGTGGCGTCCGAACGACCCGCCGCCCTGAGTCACGTGCGTCTTCACCGTGCTCACCGGCAGCCCGAGGTCGAGGGCGATCTGCTCTTGCGCCCAGATCGGCGTCTTGAGGCTCGACCAGACCTCGGCGCTGCCCGGCCGCACGTCGGCGATCGCGCAGTTCGTCTCGAGCGGGTCGCCGGGGCGGAAGTGGAAGGTGAAGCGCTGGTCGAGCGTCTTGGCGAGCAGGTTGACCGGCGGCGGCACCGGCAGCTCTGCCTTCTTCAGGTCGGCGAGCACGCTGGCGTCCGACTTGCCGTCCGCCGGGCCCGGGCCCCAGTCGACGCTCAGCGCCCGGATCGCGTCGATGCACTGCCCGAACGTGTCGCCCCGAACGGCGACGCCGCCGGCGACCTTGCGCGTGTGTGGGATGAGCGCCACGTCGGTGATCCCCGGCATGGCCTTGACCTGCGCGAGGTTCCTGACCGAGCGGGCCGTGCCGTTGATCGTCGGCGGCCGGCAGACCATCGTCGGCTTCGCGTTCGGCACGTCGAGCTCCATCGCGAAGCGCTTGCGCCCCGTGACGATGTCGAGCGCGTCGACGCGCTTCTGCGGGGTGCCGACGACCCGGAACTGCGAGCGCGACTTGAGCTGCGCGCTCACCGTCGCCGTCTCTGACACCGCCGCCTTCGCGCTCAGCTCGCCGTAGGTCGCCGTCTTCCCGCCCGGACGCGGTGATCACGCCGTTCTTCGCGGTCAGCTGCGAGACCGTCGCGCCCAGCAGCTCCGCCGCTGCCTCGAAGCAACGCCCCGCGGGCGATCGACGCCGCCACGCGCACGGGCGTGAAGATCGAGTGCATCGTGTTCGAGCCGCCCGTGATCTGGTTCCAGATCAGCTCGGGGCGGGCGTCCGCGAGCGTCACGTGCACCTTGTCGACCGCCACGTCCATCTCCTCGGCGATCGTCATGGCGACCGCGGTGGTGATCCCCTGGCCGACCTCAGCCCGCGGCAACGCGAACGACACTGTGCCGTCGGGGTTGACCGCGATCGAGATCAGGTTGGCCGTCGGCCGGCCCGCGTCGGTCAGCAGGTCGGACAGGTCGTAGAGGTCGACCGGCTGAGTGGTGGGAACGGCGGCCTGCGCCTGGTCGATCGCCGTCAGCTCCGCCGCGGCGACGAGCGTGGGCGCTGCGATCAGGTAGCCGAGGAACCGCCGCCGCGAGACGCCCTTCTCGGCAACGGCGAGCCCGCCATCAGTCATTCCCGCTCCTCCCCGGAGGTGTCTGAAGTCCCCATCACCCTCGACGCGAGCTGCCCTGGCTGTGCGGCCAGTCGCGTCGCTGATCCATCATCCCCCGCCGAGCCCCTCTCGTAACCCCGTGACGACACAGGCGTGCCTGAGCGAAGATCTGCCCGTTGGCGTGACGTCAAGCAACAAGGAGAAGACATGACCCGCATCGCTATCGCTCTCGCGGCGGCCGGCGCGCTCGCCCTGACGCCCGCATCTGCCGTCGCTAAGAGCCACGGACGCACGATCACGATCAAGGCCCGGTCCCAGATCGATCAGGTTCAGACCGTCGACAACGCCCCCGCCGGCCCGTCGGCGGGCGACATGCTGGTCTTCACCGAGCGGCTGTTCGACTCCCACGGAAAGCGCATCGGCAGCGATGCCGCCTCGTGCGTCAGCCTGTTCGACGGAACCTCGCTCTGCACCGGTACCTACGCGCTGCCCGGCGGGCGGCTGATGGTGCAGCTGCTGCAGCCCGGCCCGACGGGCACCTACGACCAGGCGATCACGGGCGGAACCGGGCGCTTCGCGGGCGCCCGTGGGACGGTCACCGTGGCCCAGAAGCCGGATGGCGACCGGTTCACGTTCAAGATCCGGCTGGACCGCCGCTGAAAGCACCCGCCCGGAGGGTTAAGGTGGCTACATGAACGTCGCCGCGCAGAGCGCACTCCTCGTCGAGCTCCGCCGGCTCGTCGTGGAGATCAAGGAAGACGAGAACATCACCAACGCGGACGGCACGACGAACTATGTCGCCCCGCGCTTCTCGCAGGCGGTCGAGCGCCACGCCGATGACGGCGACCGCCTCGTGGCCTACGTCAAGCGGGTGCTTCGCAAGAAGGGTCCGTCCGAGGGGTGGAACGCGCTGGGCGAGGCCGACCGCCTCGATCTCTCGGTCGAATGGATGGTGCTCACAGAAGACGCGCCCTGGGCGCCCCTCTTCACGGACGAGGACCGTGACCTGGCGCGAGAGGTCCTGGCCGGGCAGAAGACGACGATCCACGATCGCAAGGAGGCGGCGGAGGCGGACAGCCTCGACGAGGATCGTCGCATCGTCGGGATGGTCGCCGCCAGCCGGCGCGCGAAGGGCGCGGCGTGGACGCCCGAGATAGAGGCGACCATGCTCGCCGATCGCGCCGCGAAGCGCACCGACTAGCCGCAAGGACAGCGAGAGCTTCGAGGAGCGGAGGTCGGCTGACGCCCCATGGATCTGCTCAACGAATACGGCTGCGACGAGGCCCAGGGCCACTACTTCAGCCGCCCGATGCCCGGCGCCGACCTCATGCCCTGGCTCGACAGCTCGTCGCACGGAGCGCCCAAGCGGCTGGACTCCGTGCCCCTCGTGGCCACTCTTTAGGCTCGACCGGGCGAACGAGCCTCCCGAACCTCGCCAGGCTCATGCGGACGCGAGTTCGTCTCGGTGCGGGTCCCTCGGTCGGTTGTGCTACCGGCCGACGTCCGCGGAGCCTCTGGCGATTCAGCCGTGGCGGCGGGTCACCTTGATCGGAGTGCTCCTCGGCGGTGCTCCCATCGGCCGGCCGCCGTAGATCACCTTGCCGCGGGCGTTCTGGTAGGTCTGCCAGGGGATCGTCGGCTGCTGGTCGACGGCGCGCTTGGAGAAGTCGCACACACCGGTCGGGAAGGTCTTTCGGAGCGCAGACCACTGGGCGTCGGTAAGGCTGACGCTGCCGTAGCCGTGGCGGTCCAGCGGCTTGAGCCTGCACTTGTTGTGGTCGGTCGTGATCGAGTCGCCGGCGACCATGCGCGGCGTCTTGTACACGTGGACCACCGACGGACAGAGGGCGTCCGAGACCTTCACGCCCTTGCCGTCGTAGCAGCGGTCAGTGAGGTCCGCGGGCTTGTCGCGCGCGATCTTGCGCTCGAGCGACTTCGTCGAGTGGTCGCTCTCGACGGCCGTCAGCCAGCGGTCCATCGCCAGCATGCTGTTCAGCTCGCACTGCGGGTCCGCGATGATCGTGGTCGGCCCCTCCCAGATGAGCTGGTTGCGGTGGCCACCGTTCGCGCGGTCGAGCCGCGCCCGCAGGGCGAACGCCCGGTAGGCGTCGTGGAACGCGCCTTCGTCGGGTCCGCGGCAGTCGATGATCGCGGTGCGGTCGAGGTTGTTCGTCTCGTTGATCATGCCGCTGCGGTACGCGTTGGCCAGCGCGGGCCTGTCCGCGGTCATGCGCTTCGCGGCTGGCGAAGCGTCTGCGTCAAGGCCGCCGATCTTCGCGTTGAGATCGACGAACTGGGCGGCGCTGATCTTGCCGCTGCGCAGCGCGCCAAGGCCGTACTGCACGCCGATGTTGTCGGTGGGCACGCCGGCGAAGCCGCGGCCGATCTGCTTCTCCTGCGGACCCCAAAAGGCGCGCAGGCGCGGGCCGAACACATTGATCGCGGCGTCCTGGATCGTGCACCGGACCCCGCCGGGGTTGGTGGTCGGGTTGTAGCGGTTCTGGCTGGTGGTCCCCGCGCACGGGTCGGTCGGGATGACGACGTGGAACTGCGCCGCGTCGCTGACCCGCGAGTTGCCGAGCGTGACGTGTCCCTGGACGTCAGCCATCTGCTGCGCCGTCCAGGTCACACCCGCCCCCCACTTCGACGGGTTGTCCAGATAGTGGAGCGACAGGTGGTAGTCGAGGAACTGCGACGCGGTGCTCCACGCGTCCGGGAACGAGCACGTCGGCAGGATCCCCTGGTAGACGCCGGGGTAGGCGTTGGCGATCCACTGCTGAGCCAGGGAGCCGCCGGAGCAGCCGGTCCCGATCGTGTAGCGCAGCGTCCCGTAGCGCTCGATCAGGTACTCCTTCGTCATCACCAGCGACTCGGCCTCGGTCGTGAGGTTGCAGTTGTGGCCGGCGAAGTCGAGCGCGTGGGACATGGTCGCGAAGCCGCGCGCCAGCGCGGTCGCGGCCGCGCCGGCGAGGATCGGCGGCGCCGTGCCGGTCTGATGGTCGGCGCCGCAAGCGAAGCCGTGCGTGACGAGCAGCTTGTGGTTGAACTGGCGCTGGGGGGCGACCGACGTCCACGACTTCGAGGGCTGGAAGAGGGCGGCGATCTGGTACTGGTCGCGATCGAGGTAACCGGTCTCGACCCGCACGATGAAGGGAACGCTCACGCCCTCATCCGTCGTCGTCGTCGCGACGTCCGCGGGCGCGTGGGCCGGGTCATAGGGCAGGAAGCCCGGCGTCGCCGGGTTCGACGACTTGTAGACGTAGCTGAACGTCGCGGGTTGGTTGCACTGCGCGTCGAGCGCCGTCGCCTGACACTTCCACGGCTGAAGCTGCGGACCCGAGAAGATCGGCCCGCCGATCGGATGGTTGGTGACGCGCAGCTTCGCGGCGCGGCGCCCGGCACGAACGATCACCGAGCTCTTGCCGAGCGGAAGGCCGCTGACGAGGCCGACCAGCGTGCCCTCCGAGCTGTGCGTGAAGGCCGACGTCTGATCCTTGCCTCCCGCCTGCACGCTCAGTGCGCGGGAAGCGCCCAGCCCACCGATCGAAATGAGCGCGTCGCCGCCGCTGACGAGGTCGGCACGCCCTGAGAGGACACTGATGGTGGGACCACCGCCGCGATCGAAACCGTGGGCGGAAGCAGCGCTGACACCTCCGAGCAGAGCAATGCTCAGGGCAGCCACAACCAAGCCGAGCGCCTTGTGAACCTGGCGCTCTCCCGCGACACGCACCATGGAATCGTCTCCTCCCCTGCGAAGCCGTCTGACGCGCGAACCCTATCGCGGGCCCCGCCGAGCCCGATCGTCGGACCTACAGGGCCGAGCGGAGGGGTAGCGCCCAAGTAAGAACTGCCTTGCCCCGCGGCCCCGCGATTGGGGTCCTAACGCCCATGGCCCTAGCCCTTGCGGAGGAGCACGATCGCCGTGCATTCGCCAAACGGCACAAAGGTGATCTTCGAGCGCGACAACACCGACTTCACGGTTGCCAACGTCGTCCTGGTCGATGCACGCGGCCTGAACCAAAACTTCACCCCGCTCACGACGAACGCGGTGCCGGTACAGGACTTCGAGCCCGGCTGGCAGCCGCGCACCCCCCGTCGCTGAACCTCAGCAGACCCTTTGCGGCGCTAGTCAGCCCACCAGTCGCGCTGACCCTCTACGTCTTCGCGCCGGGCCTCCCCGAGACTGGGCGCGCCGATAACCATGATCTCAAGGCCTTCCGGCCCGGCCTCGTAGCCTCGCCACGTACCGGGGGGGACGCGCACCGCGTCCCACTCCTCGAGCTCGACGATCTCGTCGTCGAGCTTCATCCGCCCGCTCCCGCGCACGACCACGTACACCTCCTCCTGCTTCTCGTGCGTGTGGCCGTAGGGAAAGCGATAACCGGGCGGGACGCGCTGCAAGCTCAGGCCGGACTGTTCGAGCTCGAGCGCATCGGTCGCCAAGCGGAACTCCAGGTCCGGCGCGCCGTCGAATCTGGACCCGACGTCCTCCAGGTCCTCCTTGAGGTTCTTGAGCGTGAACGGCACGGCCGCGATCCTACTCCGGGCCCTGCTCGGTCTCTGTGCAACGCTGCGGGGATATGACGCTTCAGCGGATGGATAACGTCCTCATCGTTGTCGACGACCTAGAGGCTGCCAAAGCGTTCTTCGCCGAACTCGGTATGGAGCTGCAGGGCGAGACGCAGGTCGAGGGCCCTTGGGCGGACAGCACCGTCGGTCTCAACGGCGTCCGTGCCGACATCGCCATGATGCAGACCCCGGACGGCCACGGCCGGGTTGAGTTGTCGAAATTCCACACGCCGCCGGCGGTCAGAGCCGAGCCGGAAAGCGCGCCGGCGAACACGCTGGGCATACGCCGCATCATGTTCGCTGTCGACGACATCGACGACGTCGTTGCCCGCTTGCGCAGCCACGGTGCCGAACTCGTCGGCGAGATCGCGCAGTACGAGGACATCTACCGGGTCTGCTTCATACGTGGCCCTGAGGGCATCATCATCGGACTGGCCGAGCAGCTCAGCTGAGGCCTCCATACAGCTAGGCGGCCCCTGAGGTGATCCCATGAGTCAGTCACGGCACACGGATCCGATCGGATCCATCGGGTGGACCGAGCGCACCGGAGGAGTGCTCACCACGCGCGAATGCCTGTCGCTTGCCCGGCCCCTGCTGAGGGGGGAGCTCGGCATCCTCGCCGGCCTTCTCGCGATGGCACTCCGGATGCACTCGGGGCGCCGGAGCGTCATCGACCCGGCGCGTCTCGTGCCGCCGGACTCCTCACTCGCCAGAAATGCCTCGGTGGCGGCCCAGGACCTCCTGACCCCGGCACTCCTGAACCATTCCCGCCGTGCCTACGCGTGGGGCGCGGCCCTCGCCGCCGTGCAGGAGATCACGTTCGACCGTGAGCTGCTCTACCTGGCGGCGATGTTCCACGACACAGGGCTCCCGAGCCCGGTGCCCCACGTCGACTTCACGGTGCGCAGCGCGGCGCTGGCACGAGACTTCACCGACAGCCATGGCGTGCCTGCGGATGACCGCGAGCTCGTTGCCAACGCGATCGCCATGCACTACAGCCCCGGCGTGAGCGTGGAATCCGGCGCCGAGGCCTATCTGCTGTCTGCAGGCGCGGCGGTCGACGTGTTCGGGCTACGCAGTAACGAGGTGCCCGACGCAGTCCGGAAGAGCGTCGTCCAGGAGTACCCCCGGTTGGGCTTCAAGCGGGAGTTCGCCGGGCTGTTCCGAGCCGAGGCCAAGCGAGTTCCTCGTGGTCGCGCGTGGTACCTCCACCGGTTCGCCCTGAGCGACTTGAGCATCCGGTTCGCACCTTTCCGCGGTTGATGCACCCGCACGCTTAAGCGCCGATG
This sequence comes from uncultured Thermoleophilaceae bacterium, assembly GCA_963722245.1. GTDB lineage: Bacteria > Actinomycetota > Thermoleophilia > Solirubrobacterales > Thermoleophilaceae > JACVRW01. Next base: position 110,974 of record CAVRKM010000016.1, on the reverse strand, counting down.
CCCCCTACTCGTCGACCTTGAAGCTGAACATCATGCCGCTCTCATGGTGCTCAGCGATGTGGCAGTGCGCCATCCACAGACCGACGTTCGTGACGTCGAGCAGGATGTCGACCGTCTCGCCGGTTCGCACCAACACCGTGTCCTTCCAGACGAGGTTCTCTTCGACGGCCCCGTCGCGGCTCAAGATCAGGAAGCGACCGGCGCCGTGGACGTGGAATGGGTGGTGCATCGGGTGGTCGCCCGCCATCTCATTGAGCAGCCGGATCTTGACTTTGTCGCCAACGCGGAACCGCCAGTCGATCGCCGCGTTCTCAGCCCCTGTCTCACGGTCGATCAGCTTCCAGTGCATGTTGGCTGGAGTCGTCAGACGGTTGACATCGACCATATCGTCTTCCCACTCGATTCCGCCGGCCGCGGCGTGATCGTGAACGTGGTTCTCCGCATCAGCGTGATGCTCATGGTGTTCGTGCCCTCCGCCGGCCTCGGCAACGAGCTGCGACGGCAGCAGCTTCATGCCGCACTGCGGGCAGTGGCCGGGCTCTTCGCTGACGACTTCGGGGTGCATTGGGCAGGTGTAAGTCGTCGCCGGGGCCTCCATCGCCAGCAGCTTCATGCCGCACTGCGGGCAGTGGCCGGGCTCTTCGCTGACGACTTCGGGGTGCATCGGGCAGGCGTACACGAGCGGGCCGTCGCCCTCGGGCGCTGCCATGTCCATCTCGGCAAGGAAAGCCAAGCTCTTGTCGGGCTCGGATTCCAAGTACGGAGCGATGGACTCGCGCACCGCCGACATGTCCTCATTCGTGCGCAAGACCCCGAACTGCTCGTCTAGCGACGGCTCGGCCGGGTCCTCGCTGACCTCGACCGCGGCCAGCGGATAGATCCGATCCGGGGTGTGGTGCTCGAGAGTCAGCGCACCGGCTTGCTCGAACAGCACGTCGACCACCACTCGCTCCGATGGAGCGAGGACCACGTCGGCGACGAACTGCTCGTGTTCGACATGGCCGCTGTCGCCCCCGACCAGCTTCATCCGCGCCCCCGGCATGGCGACCTTGAAGACGCGGGTATTGGCGGTGTTGGTCAGGTAGAAGCGCACGACCTCGCCCAGCTGCGCTGACAACGACAGCTCGGTCTCTCCGTTGACCAGCAGGACATCGCCGAAGCGGCCCATCGCCGCGTAGGTCGTCTCGGTGCGGCTGAACGGCGCCACCTTGCCGTCCTCCAGCAGGATGTCGTCGAGCGTCAAGGTCAGCTCGCGGTGGGCGGGCGGCCAGTAGTCCGGATCGGCCGGTTCGACCAGGCAGTTGCCGTACAGCCCCATCTCCTGGCCGTAGTCCTCGCGGATGTGCGGGTGGTACCAGTACACACCGGGGTCCGGGAAGCTGACGCGAGCCGTGAAACTCTCACCGACCGCCATCGGTTGCTGCGTCTGGTGTGTCCCGTCGTACTGGTTTTCAAGCCGCAGGCCGTGCCAGTGGACCGTGGCTTCCACGTCGCCTCGGTTCTCGGCGTGGACCACGATCTCTGATCCCTCCTTCACCTTGAGGGTCGGACCTGGGATTGAGCCGTTGTAGCCCAGCATCCGCACGGTCGCGTCGCCGAGTCGCTTGGCAACCGGCGTAATCCGCAGGTCGAACTCGGCACCATCGGCCAGTTCGACGACCTCGGGCGATGTCGCCTCGGGCAGCCCAGCCGTAGCCGTTGGGAAGTGGTCGCTCTTACTCATGCGCTCCTCGTCTCAGTCGAAGGCGTCAGGTGGGCTGGCCCGCGCGGCGCCCCCGCGCCGATCTGCTGGGCCACGTACTCGGCGTCATCCTTGACGAAGCCGAGCAGCGCCGAGCCTCTGGTGTGCTGCCAGGGCAGGCCGATGAAATAGAGGCCGGGCGACTCGGTTACGCCGCGCTTGTGCGCGACCGCGCCCTTCGCATCGAATACCGGCACGTCGATCCACGCGTGGTCGAGGCGGAAGCCAGTGGCCCAGATCACAGTCCCGACGTCCAGCTTGGTCTCGTCGCCGAATGTCACCGTCGAACCGGCGGCATCGAGGGCCCGCGCGTGAAACTCGACGCCGTGGCGACGCAGGCGGCGCGGGCTGGAGCCGATCAAGGTGTCTTCATTGGCCTGCAGCCGCCGGCCGATCCGGGTGTCCCTTGTCTTGCGGATCAGTCCGGTCTTGTCGAGGTACCAAAACAAGTCGCGGCCGAGGATGCGCTGCGGGAGGGGCTTCTGCGGCGATCCGATCGAGATATGGACCTCGCGCGAGGCGGCAAGCTCCTCGGCAATCTGGTAGCCCGTGTTGCCGCCGCCAACCACGAGCACTCGTCCGTCGGGGATGTCAGTTGGCGAGCGATAGGCGGTGCTGTGCATCTGGGCGACCGCGGGACCTAGGCCCTCGGCGATCGGCGGCACGAACGGGGTCTGGAACGGTCCGGTCGCGATCACGACCTGGTCGGCCTCGATCGCGCGCTCATCGAGCTGGACCACGTACGTCCCGTTGGTGCGACTCACCGAGCTCACGCGGCTGCCGAGCTCGACCGGCAGATCAAAACGTCGAGCGTAGTCAGTCAGGTAGTCAGCGACCTCGTCCTTGCTTGGGTACCGGTCGGGGTCGCCTGGGAAGGCGAGGCCCGGAAGCGCGTCGTAGCGCGCCGAGGTGAACAGGCGCAGCGACTCCCAACGGTCACGCCAAGTCGCCGCCAACTCGGCAGCTGCTTCGAGGATCGTGAAGTCACGACCTAGCTGGGCCAGGAAGTAACCGATCGCCAGGCCGGCCTGGCTGCCTCCAACAACGACCACGTCGCGGCGCTCGGGCACAGGGCCGCGGTGGGCGGGATGCTCTGGGGACGGGTGCGGAACAGACACGGGCAGGTCCTCTCCGATGGGCGGGCGCCCTCCGGACCTTCAGCGCCGGGCGTACCGCTTCGCCCCACTGTAGCCGCCACCAGAAGAGGCGCCAACGACGCCGGCACACGGGCAGTGGGTCCTTCGCTACTAGATTCTGGAAGCGCGCCCGACAGGATTCGAACCTGTGACCTTCGGTTCCGTAGAGCATCGGGTGATCCGTCAGTTTTGGCTCTAGAGAGCGTGATCTCGAGCTACGAGAGGGTTGGTGGGGCTCCCCGGACCGTGACGGCCTCGAGGAGCGCCTTTCGAGTGCGGTGAGTCATCTCGGCACCCATCAGGATTCGGATCTTCTCGAGCGGCTGCCAGTGGCCATCGAGGGCGAGCAGTGCCCCGATCTCGAAGTAGCCCGTCGCGATGTCGAAGGCGTTGGCTATCTCCGTCCATTCCTGGAGGTAGCGCAACCCGGTCCACCCAGACGCGCCGTTGTCCACTATGAAGAGGTCGCGTCCCGATCCGTCAGCGCTCTGCGTCATTGCGCGGCCCCTTCGCGAGCTTGGTGCCTTGGGAAACCCGGAGTCAAGAGTTGGTCATGGTGCCACTCCAGACGGACTCTTGCGCGGGAGGGGCTCGACCGACGTCCTGAGCTCCATACGCGCTCGGGGCCCAGCCCCGTAGAGGGACCGGACCCTGGTGATAAAGAACGGGTCCTTCGTTTACGCGAATGCCGCAGAGGACCGGCGGTCCGGTGCGAAAGGCTGTCCGATCTTGCTGTTGAGGACACCGCGCCGGGACAGCGGGAAAGTCCGGTCCGGAGATGAGGAGCGAATGCCATCGGGCGCTAGGCGACTAGCGCTTGCTTCCTCCCGAACGCTGCGAGAGTTGCATCGGCGCCGCTGCGCTCGCGCTTTCACGCGAAAGCGGGACTTCTCCGGCCTTGTGCGGAGGGTCGTCGACAGGGCCGCTTTCATGGGCGAGCGACACTCTGATCCGTCCGCGACCCTGCTAGTGCTCGCCCGCGGCTTGCACGAGCAGGGCGATTTGGACGCGGTTGTCGACCTCGAGCTTGTCGAGGAGTCGGGAGACATGGCCCTTGACCGTCGCGACGGAGAGGTGCAGCGCCGCGGCGATCTCGGCGTTGCCGTGGCCGAGGCCGATGGCGAGCGCGACGTCGCGCTCGCGCGGGCTGAGCGTCGCCAGTCGGTCGCGGGCATGCTCGGTGCGGGCGCCGGCGTCCGAGTCGCCGGCCACCAACGAGATGAGCCGGCGGGTTACCGTGGGGGAGAGCATGCCGTCGCCCGCGTGGACGAGCTCGATTGCGCGGACGATCTCCGCCGGCGCGGTGTCCTTGAGCAGGAAGCCGGCGGCGCCGGCCTGCAGCGCGCGCAGGACGAGTTCGTCGGCGTCGAAGGTCGTGAGCACGAGGACGGCGGGCGGGTCGGGCTGCGCTGCGAGCAGACGGGTGGCCGCGATCCCGTCGAGGTGTGGCATGCGGATGTCCATAAGGACGACGTCGGGCCGGTGGAGGTCTACCGCGCCGAGGACCTCGCGGCCGTCGGCGGCCTCGGCCACCACTTCGAGGCTTGCTGCGCCGGCGAGCATCATCCGCAGGCCGGAGCGCACGAGCGCGTCATCGTCGACGAGCAGGACGCGGATCATCGCGGCAAACGGGCGCGCACGACGAACGCGCCGTCGGCGTCGACGCCGTGCTCGAGCTCGCCGCCGGCGAGCGCGACGCGCTCGGTGAGCCCGATCAGGCCGGTTCCCGCCCCGGGCAGCGGCGAGACCGCGGCGACGGCCACGGGCGCGAGGCTGCGGACCTCGACCCGCAGGTCGCCGTCGGGCGCGCGGACGGTTAGAGTCACGGCCGCTCCCGGCGCGTGCTTGCGTGCGTTGGTCAGACCCTCCTGCACGATCCGGTACGCGGTTCGGCCGACGGCGGCGGGCGGCGCTGCGTCGCCCAGTTCGATCCGTGCGGTGATCCGCATCCCGGCCGCCCGCGACTCATCGACGAGGGCGGCGACGTCGGCGAGCGTCGGCTGCGGCGGTTCGGTCAGGCTCTCGCCGCCGTCCTCGCGCAGGACGCCGATCACGCCGCGCAGCTCCTCGAGCGCCGTCTTCGCGCTCTCGCGGATCACGCCGGCCGCCTCGGCGACCTCCTCGGCCGGTGCGTCGGGGCGGAACTCGAGCGCGCCGGCGTGCACGGAGAGCAGCGAGAGGCGGTGGGCGAGCACGTCGTGCATCTCGCGCGCGATCCGCCGCCGCTCGGCCGCGCGCGCCTCGTCCCCGGCGCGGTCGGCCTGCTCGCGCAGGGATCGCACGAGCTCGCGCCGCGCGCGTACGAAGAGTCCCCAGCCGAGCACTACGCCCGTCAGCAGCAGGCAGGCCCCCACGTTGACCCAGTAGCTACCGGCGGGGGGGTAGAGCAGCGGGCTCGCGAAGACCCAGGCGATAAGAAGCCCGGCGATCACAGCCAGATCACGGCCACGAGCCCGGATCGCGGCGTTGAAGGCGGCGGCGAGGTTCGCGCCGGAGGTCGTGAGGATCACGAGCGAGACCGCCCCGATGCCGATCCCGACGGCGCCTGGATGGGTGCGCCGCCAGCGCAGCGCGACGAGCGCCGCGATCCCGACCACGACGTCCACAACGCGCAGCCAGGGCGGGTGCGTCTGCCAAGTGCCCGCGAGGGTGGCGGCGCTGATCGCGAAGGCAACCAGGTAGATCGTCGCGTCGACGACGCGGTCGCGGCGGCCACGCTCCTCGTCGGGGGCGTCGATCACGACGCCGGGCAGTGCGGAGCGCATCCAGCCGGACAGCCGATGGGTGAAGCGTGCTGTCGCCTGGCGTGTCATCGCTCGACGACGAAGGCTAAGCGAGGACCGCGGCCGCGACCCCCTACCAAAGTCGTTGGCTGCCAACGCCGCAGGGCTCGGCGAGCGTAGCCCGGGGACCGTGGGCGGAAGCACGGCCAGCCGCGAGTCTGCCGGGATGATCGAAACCGAAGGACTCACCAGGCAGCTCGGGGGGCGCACCGTCGTCTCCGATGTCACCTTCCGCTGCGAGCCGGGCACCGTCACGGGCTTTCTCGGCCCCAACGGCGCCGGCAAGACCACCACGATGCGGATGCTCGTCGGCCTGTCCGAGCCCGACAGCGGCGAGGTCCGGATCCTCGGCGGGCGCTACCGCGACCTGCCCAACCCCGGCCGGCGCGTCGGGATCCTGCTCGACGCGTCGGCGCAGCACGCCGGGCGCCGTGGCCGCGAGGCGCTCGCCGTGTCCGCGAAGACCATGGGCGTGCCGGCGCAGCGCGTCGACGCGCTGCTGGAGCTTGTCGGCCTCGACGAGACGGCGGCCCGGCGGCGTGTCGGCAAGTACTCGCTCGGCATGCGCCAGCGCCTGGGCTTCGCCCACGCGTTGCTCGGCGACCCCGAGGTCCTGATCCTCGACGAGCCCGCCAACGGCCTCGATCCGGAGGGCATGCGCTGGATGCGGGGGCTGCTGCGCGGCTTCGCCGACCGCGGCGGCACGGTGCTGCTCTCCTCGCACCTGCTGGCCGAGGTCGAGGCCGTCGCCGACCGGATGATGATCATCAGCGACGGGCGGATCCAGGCCCAGGGCACCCGCGCCGAGCTGCTGACCGAGTCCAGGACTATCGTCGAGGCAGACGACCTCGGCGGGCTCGATGCCGCGCTTCATCACGCCGGCCTGGCGACCCACCCGGTCGACGGCGATCGGCGGCTGGTCGAGGCCGAGCCCGAGGTCGTCGCTCACGCGGCGATGGCCGACGGCGTCGTGCTGCGCCGGCTCGCCCCAGCCGAGGACGCCGGGCTCGAACGCCTCTTCTTCGAGCTGACCACGTCCAGCGCAAGGACTCCGTCAACGCAGACCGATTCGATCCATCCCCAACTCGGAGGAGCAACCGCATGAGCACCACCACCCTCGCCACACCCATCCGCGTGGACACCGCCGGCGTCCACTCGGCCCCCGGCCTCGGCCGCCTCGTCGCCGTCGAGCTGCGCAAGATGATCGACACCCGCGCCGGCCTCTGGCTACAAGTCGCCATAGTGGGGCTCACCGTGGTCGTCGTGGTCGTCCGCTTGCTCGTCGGCGATGCGGCAGACCACACGTTCCAGTCCGTCCTCGACGCCGGACTCCAGCCGGCGGCCGTACTGCTGCCGGTCCTCGGCATCCTGCTCGTCACCTCCGAGTGGTCCCAGCGCACCGGGCTCATCACATTCGCACTCGTCCCGGCGCGCTCGCGCGTCCTCGGCGCCAAGCTCATCGCGAGCCTCCTGCTCGCCGTCGCGATGCTGGCGATGTCCGTCGCCATCGTCGCCGCCGCGGTGCTCGTCTCGCCGCCCGGCGTCGAAGGGACCTGGTCCGACGCCGCGCCGCTGGTCGGCCAGTCGGCCGTCAACCTGACGGCGGGGATGGTCGTGGGGGTCGCGCTCGGCGCGATCCTGCTCGCCCCCACACCCGCCATCGTCCTCCTCTTCGCGCTGCCGACGTCGTCGATGGCGGTGCTCTCGCTGCCCGTCTTCTCCGGCGTCGCCCCGTGGGTGGACTACGCGCGCGCCCTAGGCGAGATGACCCCGGACGTCATCAGCCCCACCCAGTGGGCACACGCCGGCACCTCGCTCGTCATCTGGATGGTCCTCCCGCTCCTGATCGGCACCTGGCGGATCGCCCGGCGCGAGGTGTCGGTGTAGAGGCTCTGCGGCTGCTGTGGCATCTCAGGAGTTGTCGACAAGGAGCGCGCCCTCTTGCCATGCATGCATGCGAAGGGCGCGCTCCTCTATCGCGGCCTGAAAAGATGACCCGTCCGTGAAGGTTTGGACGACCAAGCGGAGCTAGATCATCGGCTTCGGCCTTGGACGACGACCGAAACCCGCGCGCCATTGCCACCAGAGTGTTGGATCCCCATGAAAGGAGCATTCAGCCAACGGCCGGGTGCGACTGTCGCTATGCGCGAGGAGGAGTAGCGACTCGGAGTGGCCCAGCCGCGCCGGCCATCTGCTGGGGCTTGGCTGTGCCTAGGGCATACCGCAACTCGAGTTCCGCCCCACATCTCGCTGCCGCTAGTTCCCGCGAAGCTTGTGAGTCCGTTGAGGGCTCGCTTCAGTCGTCGGAACTCCGCCACGACAAGCCCCGCTTGATTCGTGAGCACACTGGAAGGCGGCACAGATGGTCGATCTGCAAACCCTCGGGGATCGGCCCCTTCGCCTCCTCGTAGTAGACCCGGTGAGCGAGCGCGCAGGCGCCTTTTCCGTCGGCGGTCAGGCCGTAACCCTTCTTATTCCGGGCACCCAGCCAGATCCAGCAATCGCTCGTGTGCCCCGTCCAGAACGCCAGATAAGGAGTGCGCCGCCGCCTGTGGTGACCGGGCAGGTATCGAAGCGGCGCTCCCTTGACGCGCCCGGTCCGTGGATCGCTCGTCTCGGCACGTGTCGTCCGGCCGCCGCAGCCGCAGCCGCAGCCGCAGCGTCCGGCTGAAGCGTCGGTCCCTCCAGAGCCAGTAGTAGGCGACGAGTGCATCGCCCATTCCGGGGCCGATGCGGCGCGAAAACATGTACATCTGGTGGCCGCCCTCGTCTAGGAGCGGATCGCCGGAGAGCCGTCCGTCCTTGGACGCGGGGACCCCCCGGACGAACAGGCGAGAAGTCATCCCGACATCCACTGAGCAAGCTCCAGACGCGCAAGCGGGCTTGCTCTTGGTCGGTCCTCAGCCTGAGTCCCGGTGGGGAGGAGATGGGGGACGTAAACGACCGAGAACAGCGGAACCCAGGGGATTCCAGCGGGGCTCGAGACCGCGAGGCGCGCAAACGAACTTGCGCTCCAGAGCAGGGAAAGCGGCTCACACAGCGGCTTCCCGTAGCGCGCCCGACAGGATTCGAACCTGTGACCTTCGGTTCCGTAGACCGACGCTGATTCGGTCCTAACTCGCTTCGTAGAGCTGTGCCGCCGTCGACACGCTGCAACAGGCGCTGCAACGAATCACGAGAGCTCTCCGACCGCTATTCCATGGGTCTCCCGGGAGAAGAAGGCGGGACGACCGCGAGCCCGAGCGGCCTGGGGCCGACGACGACGTAGAGTGCGTCTCGAGGCGTCAACGGCCCTCGCGGCCGTGGTGGCGGCCCAGGCCGCGGGGGAACACGAGCAGCGGGCAGGGTGCGGAGCGCATGAGCTCAGCGCTGACGGAGCCGAGCATCGTGCGCAGCATCGGGCCGTAGCTGCGCGAGCCGAGTAGGAGCAGGTCGATGCCCAGGTCGGCCTCGGCGCGCAAGACCCCGATAGCGGCCCCGTTGCGGATGCGGACCTCGGCGCGGAGCTCCGGAGGGCAGCGGTCCACCGCCGCGGCCGCCTTCGCACGCAGGGCGTCGTAGCGCGAGGCATTGTCGTACGGCCCCTGGATCGGGGTTAGAGCCGCGATGACCCGTATGGTCGCCTCGGCCGCCCGGGCCAGGTCGATAGCTCCGTCGAGCGCGCTCTCGGCCTCCGGGGTGCCGTCGAACCCGACCCCGACCACCCGCAGCCGGTCAACCTCTTGTGTGTCGTACGCCCGCGGGGCCACGGCTACCGGGCAAGGCGCGCCCTGGAGCAGCGCCCGGCCGACACTTCCCGCCAGCACCGCTCCCAGGCCGCTGTGGTGCGAGGAGCCCACCACCATCAGATCCGCTTCCTCATCCTCCGCCAGCTCGAACAGCCCGCGAGCGGGAGAGGAAGACACCACCGGCCGCCGCTCGACATCCGGCCCCGCGCCGGCCAGCGTCCGCTCGGCGTCCTGCTCGAGCCGCTCGCGCCACTCGTCGCCCCGCGGGCGCGGGTGCGGGACGGCTTTGACGCAGGCCGCCACGAGCCCGGCGCTCAGGGGGGCGGCGAGGAGACGTGCAAGGGCGAGCGCGTCCTGGCCCTCCTCGGTGCCGTCGTAGCCGATGAGGAGGGTCCGGGCCATCGATCAGTGAGCGTAACCGCGACCGTCGCGTAGGGTCTGCGTCCATGGGCCTCGGCCGGGTCACCGTCTTCGGGCCGCACCCGCTGCTGAACGTCACGATCGAGGCGCGGCCGTCCGGCGGCGAGGACATCCACCTGCATCCCGGTGGTCAGGGGGTGTGGGTGGCGCGGACAGCGGGCGAGTTGGGCGCGCATCCGATCCTGTGCGGGTTCGTCGGCGGCGAGCCCGGCGTGCTACTCCGACCGCTGCTGGAGAACCTGCCCGGGGAGCTCCGCCTGGTCGACACCGCGGCAGCCTCGGGATGCTCGGTGACGGACAGGCGCAGCGGCGAGCGCCGGGTGCTGGCCAGTGCTTGGAGCGGCCCGCCGTCTCGGCACGAGATCGACGATCTGTTCTCGTTCGCCTGCTCGACGGCGCTCGGAAGCGGGGCGCTCGCGGTCTGCAACCCCTGGCCCGGGGATCTGCTCCCGCTCGAGCTCTACGCCAATCTGGTCTCCGATGTCCGCGCGAACGGCGTTCCCGTTTTGGTGGACCTCTCGTCGCCACGCCTCGACAGCGCGCTCGAGGGACGGCCCGACGTGGTCAGGATCAATGACTGGGAGCTCGCGGAGTACGTGCGCGGACCGGTCGACGGGCCTCGCCTGCGAGCGGGAGCGGAGCTCTTACTGGAGCGCGGGGCCGGCCTGGTGGTGATCACCCGCGGCGGCGAGCCTGCGCTCGCGGTGAGCGCCGACCGCGCGTGGGAGGTCGTGCCGCCGCGCCTCGAGCGCGGCTTTCGGGAGGGCTGCGGCGATTCGATGCTGGGTGCCATGGCCGCGACGCTGGCGGCCGAGGCGGACCTCGAGCGCGTGCTCGTGCTGGGCGCCGCGGCCGGTGGAGCGTGCTTCCTGAGGCACGGGCTCGGAACCGCGAGCCGCGCGGTGATCGAGGAGCTGGCGAGCCGGGTCGAGCTCCGCGACCCGGCCTAGGAACCCGTGCGGAAGGGCGGCTCCACGTCGTCCCCTCGCAGGATCGCCGCCGGCGCCGCACGCGCCATCCAGTCGAGATGAGGCGCCAGCCGTTCCACGTCTCGGAGCGCGGCCAGGGCGCCCGAGAGACGGATCGGCCGGCCCGCCCTCGAGCTGTGGGCGTCGCTGCCCAGCAGGTGAACGAGGCCGCGGCGGGCCAGATCGACGATCGCCGGCGCCTCCTGCTCGAACATCTCGGCCGTGACCTGCACGAGCGCGTCGCGGTCCACGAGCTGGGCGAGTCTCGACTCGAAGTCGCGATCGAAGTGCCGCTCGGGATGGGCGATCACGCTGCGAAACCCGCGCCTCGCCAGCTCGCCGACGGCGGCGGCCAGTGAGTCGCTCAGCGGGCCGGACGCGGGCTCGAGCAGGATCCAGCGCCCGCCTCCGCCGAGCGACACGGCGCGCAACGCGCCATCGGTGAGCCCGGCGAGCGCGGTCTCGGCGACCTCGCCGCCCGGGACCACGCGCACACCGATCCCGCGCCGGGCGAGCTCTTCGTTGAGCGCCCGCACGCGGACGGGGAGCTCGCCGATCGGGACCTGGTGGTCGTGGCGAATGTGCGGTGTGGCGCAAACGGTCGACACCCCGTCGGCGTCGGCCTGGCGCGCCATGCCCACGGAGTCGTCCAGGTCGAGTGCGCCGTCGTCGAGCGTCGGGAGGATGTGACAGTGGAGATCGATCACGCGACGTCGCTAGGGACGAGGCTATCGGGGCGGACTACGGACCCAGGAATGGGCAGGCCACCCGGATGCCGGGCGCACGCCCGCACGGTACGGTGGCGATGACTGGAGCGGAAGGACTCGATGCCTACAGCCACAGCCCCTGCGGCAAATGCTGCGCCGGGTGACCGGTCGCCCGTCGCGCCCGAGGTCGCCGCCCGCCTCGACGGCTACGTGGAGCGGGCCCAGGCGGCGGCGTCCGCCTTCCGCGAGCTCGACCAGGAAGCGGTCGACCGCATCGTCTGGGCAATGGTGGTGGCCGGCCTCCATGGCGCAGTCGAGCTCGCCGAGCTGGCGATGGAGGAGACCGGTTTCGGCGTTTTCGAGGACAAGGTCGTCAAGAACTACATCGCAACCGAGTTCCTCTACGACTACCTCAAGGACAAGCGCTCGGTGGGGGTGATCGACGAAGATCCGGAGCGCGGAATCCAATACGTCGCTGAGCCGATCGGCGTGCTGCTGGCGCTGACACCGATCACGAACCCCACGTCAACGGTCCTCTTCAAGTCGATCGTGGCCGCGAAGACGCGCAACGCGATCATCTTCCGCCCTTCGGCGGCTGCCGCCCGCTGCGCACAGCGGGCGGTGGAAATCCTGCAGGAGGCCGGCCAGCGCGCCGGCCTGCCGCCGGACGCGCTCCAGGTGATCCCAGATCCGACGCTGGACGTCTCGCAGTACCTGTTCCATCACGACGGGATCGACTTCATCTGGACGACCGGCGGGCCGAAGGCCGTGGCGGCGGCGAACGAGGCGGGCAAGCCGTGCCTCAGCGTGGGGGCGGGCAACGCACCCGTCTACATCCACCGGAGCGCCGACATCCGCATGGCGGTTGTCGACATGCTGATCTCGAAGACCTTCGACTCCTCGGTCATCTGCCCGGCCGAGCAGACCTGTGTGATCGACGACGCGATCTGGGACGAGACGGTGGCCGAGCTCGAGCGAATGGGCGCGCGGCTACTCGACCCGGAAGAGGTCGAGCGCCTCGCCAAGCTGGCGTTCGCGCCCGATGGGCGTGTCGAGATGCGCGCCCTCGGCCAGTCCTGCGTCAACCTCGGCGAGATGGCGGGCTTCGAGGCGAACGAGCGCGACAAGGTGCTGCTCGCGCCGCTTCCCTCGGACCCCGAGGAGCTCGCCCGCCATCCGCTGATCCAGGAGAAGCTGATGCCGGTGCTGGGCCTGGTGCGTTCCGCATCCGTCGAGCACGCGCTCGGCATCTGCGAGCTGGTGACCGAGCACGGCGGGCTCGGCCACACCTCGGCCGTCTATGCCACCGACCAGCAGGTGATCGACGGCTTCGCGCGCACGATCCGGACGGGGCGCATCCTCGTCAACGCGCCGACCGCGGTTGGCGCCCTGGGCGGCGTCTACAACTCGATGACCCCGACGTTCTCGCTCGGCTGCGGCACCTGGGGCGGCTCGGTCACCACCGACAACATCAACTACCGCAACCTGCTGAACGTCAAGACCGTGTCCCGCCGCCAGGCGCCGCCGCAGTGGTTCCGCGTGCCGTCCGACACCTACTTCAACCCCGGCGCGATCGACAGCCTGCGCGACCTGCGCGCCCGCCAGGCGATGCTCGTGACCGACCCCGACGCCGAGGGCCGCGGGGTCGCCGACGAGGTGCGCCGCCATCTCGGCGACGTCGGCGTGCACGTCTTCTCGGAGATCGAGCCTGAGCCACGCGAGGCGCAGATCCGCGCCGGCGTGAAGGTGCTCGACGAGCTGCGCGCCGACCTCTTGATCGCGGTCGGCGGCGGCTCGGTCATCGACGCGGCGAAGGTCATGCGCCTCTTCCACGAGAGCCCGGAGCTGTCGCTCGACGAGCTCACCTTGCCGTTCCTCGACGCGCGCAAGCGCGTGGCCCACTACCCCGAGATCGACCACTCCGTGCGGCTGGTGGCGGTGCCCACCACGGCCGGGACCGGCTCCGAGGTGTCGCCCGCCGCCGTGCTGACGGTGGAGGGACGCAAGGAGACGCTGGTCGACTACTCGCTCGTGCCCGACATGGCCGTCGTCGAGCCGCGTCTGACGCTCACGATGCCCCCCAAGCTGACCGCCGACACGGGCATCGACGCGCTCACGCACGCGCTCGAGGCAGCCGTCTCGATCTTCGGCTCGCCCTTCACCGACGCCTTCTGCGTCCAAGCCGTCTATCAGATCCTGCCCAACCTGCCGCGGGCTTTCGAAGACGGGTCCGATCTGGAGGCGCGCACGGCCATGTCGAACGCCGCCACCATCGCCGGCCTCGCCTTCTCGAACGCGTTCGTGGGGGTCAACCACGCGCTCGCGCACGCGGTCGGCGCGCGCTTCGGGATCGCCCACGGTCGCGCCAACGCGATCTTCCTGCCCCACGTGCTGCGCTACAACGCCTCGCTGCCGAGCAAGTTCATGCCGGCGCCGGGCTACACGGCCTACGTGGCCCCGGAGAAGTACGCCCAGATCGCGTGGATCATCGGCCTTGGCGGCAAGACCGAGAAGCAGCGGCAAGAGCGGCTGTTCACGAAGGTCGAGGAGCTGCTCGACCGCGTCGAGATGCCGCGCTCGCTCGAACAGGCGGGCATCGCCCGCGCCGAGTTCGATGCAGCGCTGCCGGACCTGGCGCGGATGGCCTTCAGCGACCCGAGCATCCGCACGAACCCGCGTATTCCGCTGGTGCGCGAGCTCACGGGGCTGCTCGAGGCCGGCTTCGGCGGCTGGTAGAGCGGATGAGCCGCCACTCCCTGCCCGCCGCGGACGCCGCCTGGCTGCATATGGACCGGGCGACCAACCCGATGGTGGTCAACGCGGTGATCTGGTTCGACGAGCCGCTCGATTGGGAGCGCGCCAAGGACGTGTTCCGCGAGCGGATGGTCGACTGCTTCCCGCGGTTTTCCCAGCGCGTTGCCGAGCCGCTCGGGCGCCCGGCGTTCGAGGACGATCCGGGGTTTGACATCGACCAGCACATGCACCGCCTTGCGCTCCCGGCGCCAGGTAACCGAGCTGCGCTGCAGGAGCTCGTCAGCGACCTCATCACGCCGCCGCTCGACCGCACGCGCCCGCTCTGGCACGTGTACCTGATCGAGGGCTTTGGCGACGGCTGCGCGGTGCTGTTTCGCATCCACCACTGCATCGCGGACGGGATCGCGCTGGCACGGGTGATGCTGTCGCTCACGGACGAGGAGGCTGACGCGGGGCGCGCTGACTCGCCGCCCGCGCCTCCCGACGGCCACAGGGGCGGGCCGCTACGCCCGTTGCTGCGACTGACGGGCGCGATCGCTCACGAGGGAATCGAGACGCTCTTGCATCCCGACCACCTCACCCGGCTCGCCGGCACCGCTGTCCAGGACGCGGGCACGCTAGCGCGGCTGCTCACGGCACATTCGGATGCGCGCACCGTCCTCAAGGCTCCGTTGCACGGCATGCGGCGCGTCGCGTGGTCGACCCCCTTCCCGCTGGACCGGGTGAAGGCGGCCGGCCGGCGCACCCACGGCACGGTCAACGACGTGCTCATGGCTGCGGTGACCGGTTCGCTGCGGAGCTACCTCCAAGAGCGCGGGGACCTGCCCGGGGAGGTGCACGTCATGGTGCCGTTCAACCTGCGCGCCGCGGACCAACCCGTGCCTCGCGACCTCGGGAACGACTTCGCGCTGATCCTGCTCGCGCTCCCGGTGGGCATCGAGGGCGCGGGTGAGCGCATGCGGGACGTAAAGATTCGCATGGACGCGATCAAGCACTCGCACGAGGGACCGATCTCGTTCGGGATCCTGAGCGCGATAGGGATGACGCCAGCTCAGGTCGAGAACCGCCTGATCGGCTACTTCTCGGCGAAGGCCAGCGCGGTCGTGACCAACGTGCCCGGCCCCCGCCGGCAGGTCTACCTCGCCGGCTCTCCGGTCCGGGGCGTGCTCGTGTGGGCGCCCTGCTCCGGCGACATCGGGATGACCGTCAGCATCTTCAGCTACGCGGGCGAGGTGACCGTTGGCTTCATGACCGACGTCGGATTGGTGCCCGACCCGGAGCCGCTCGTCAAGGCCTTCGACCACGAGCTTCGCGTGCTTTGCCACGGGACGCGGACGCGCACCGCTCGCCGTCGACTGAGTCCCACAACCCCAGGATCGAGGAGGCAGACGTGACCCAGAAGAAGACAACGACGACTGCGCGCCGCGACAAGGCGCTGGAGCGCGTGAACGCCTCCATCGACGCGGCCCAAGCGGCGCTCAAGGACCTCCGGTCCGAGATGGGCCGCGGATCGCACGAGCTGCTCAAGGACGTGGAGACCACGCTGCGCGACGCACGCAAGCACCTCCGCAACGTGAGCAGGCATGTGTCCAAGGACCTGGAGGAGGTTCAGCAGGCGGTCACCGGTAAGCGACAGCCGGCGAAGCGGAAGCGCCCCGCCAGGACGAGCGCCGCCAAGAAGTAGCGGGTGGGCGTCACCGTAATCGAGGGGCGCGGCGAGCCCCCGCTCGACGTCGTCATCGCCGGCGGCGGCGTGGCGGGGCTCGAGGCACTGCTCGCCCTGCACCGGTTCGCCGGCCCGCGCGTGAGGGTCGAGTTGCTCGCGCCCGAGCGCGAGTTCGTCTACCGGCCACTCGCCGTGGCCGAGCCGTTCAGGCTCGCGCATCCGGCCCGGATCGACCTGGCCGAGCTCGCCGCGCAGCACGGCGCGCGCCATCGCCGGGATGCACTGGCGAACGTCGACGCCGAGCGCCGGACACTGCACACGGACAGCGGGCGCACGTTGCGCTACGAAGCGCTGCTGCTGGCCGTCGGGGCACGGCCCGTTGAGGCGGTGACCGGCGCGCTCACGTTTCGTGGGCCCGCCGACGTCGAGGCCTTCGGCGACCTGCTCGGGGAGCTCGAGCACGGCAAGGTGCGCCGCGTGGCGTTCGCGCTGCATCCCGGCGTCAGGTGGCCGCTGCCGCTCTACGAGCTTGCCCTCCTGTCGGCCGCGCATCTGCGCGGGCGGGGCGTCGAGTGGACGTTCGTTACGCACGAGGCAGCGCCGCTCGAGGTCTTCGGCGCGCGCGCCAGCCGCGAGGTCGCGGACCTGCTCGAGGAGGGGGGCATCGAGATAGTTACCTCACGCGTGCCGCTCAGGGCGACGGGCGGGCGCCTCCTGCTCGAAGACGGCGGCGAGCTGCTGGCGGAGCGCGTGGTGGCGCTGCCCGAGCTGCGTGTGCCGTTCTTCCCCGGCGTCCCGCGTGGAGCGGGGGGCTTCATCCCGACCGACGGCCTGGGCCGGGTGAAGGGCCTGGAGCGCGTCTTCGCGGCCGGGGACGCCACCTCGTTTCCGATCAAGCAGGGCGGCTTGGCGGCTCAGCAGGCGGACACGGCCGCGGCTACGATCGCGGCGCTCGCGGGAGCGGAAGTCGAGCCGCCCGCGCCGGATCTCCTGCTACGCGCGGCGCTCCTCACCGGCTCCGCGCCGCGCTTCCTGCGGACCACCATCGCCGACCGCGAGGCGACCTCCACCGCGGGCCGCAACGTACTGTGGTGGCCGCCCGGCAAGATCGCCGCCCGCTACCTCGCTCCCTACATCGCCGGCCGGACCGAGGGCGGGCAGCCGCCGCCGCTCGACGACGTCGAGACGCTTCTCGGCGAAGAGGCCGAGGTCGCCGAGGCCGATCGCACGGCGGCGCTCGAGCTCGCGTTCACGGCCGCCGACGCGGATGCAGGCTGGCAGGACTATGAGAGCGCCCTCAAGTGGCTCGAGGTCGCCGAGAAGCTGAACGTGACGCTCCCACCGGCCTACGCCGAGAAACGCGAGGACTGGACCCGGCTCGCTGCTACGGGCGCCGGCGCAGATTCGGCCGATCGTTCCCCTCGGCCAGGATGACCAGCAGCGGAAAGCCGATCGCGAGCACGATTCCCAATCCGAGCGCGACGATCAGGGCGAAGCCCAGCCCCTCGAGGACGAGAGCGGCAACGACCGCGAGTACGAACACCGTGAGGACGAACAGGTGAACCTTCATGGGAAGCTCCTTTGCCTAAGGAGTGATTCTGCGCCGACACCGCGGCCGCCGCATCCGCGGGAGCCGCTCGACCTGATGCGTGACAACTACGGACCGATGCGCCTGCCCGGCTCCTGATGCGCCCCGCCCGCGCAGTGATCCTCGACTTCAACGGCACTCTCGCGGATGACGAGGCCCTGCTGATCGGCATCTACGAGGAGCTGCTAAGGGAGCAGGGCCTCGCGTTCGACGCGGGCGAGTATCCCCGCTACGCCGGCCTGCCGGACCAAGCGATGATCGCGCGCCTGTTCCAGGACCGCGGGCGGCCGCTGGAGGCCGCCACCGCGGATCGCCTGCTGCGCGACCGCGTCGGGCGGTACCGATCGGCGGTCAGCGACGGCCACCCCGTCGCCGACGAAACCGCCGCCTTCGTGCGCGCCCTCGCCGCCCAGGTGCCCGTGGGCATCGCGTCGGGCGCCTTCAGGGAGGAGATCGAGCACGTCCTGGAGCTCGCCGGTCTGGCCGAGCTCGTTTCGGTGATCGTCTCGATCGACGAGGTCCGGGCCGGCAAGCCAGACCCCGAGAGCTTCACCGCGGCGCTGGCCCACATCAACCGGGACCGGCACCAGGCGATCGAGCCGGGGCAGACGGTGGTGGTCGAGGACGCGACCGACGGCGCCCGGGCCGCCCGGGCCGCCGGGATGCGCTGCGTCGCCATCCGCGGCCGCGCGTACGACGAGGACAGCGGCGTGGCCGAGCTCGTCGTGGACCGCCTCACGGTCGAGTTGGCGGACACTCTGCTGGGTCCGGGGTCATGACCGCCGAGGATCGCGTGGCCGCGGCGATCGAGGCGGTGCCGGAGCTGCGCGGCGCCCGCAGCGTCGAGCGGCTGGGCGGGCTCACGAACGCCAACTTCAAGGTCGAGTCCCCGGCGGGGACGTTCGTGGTGCGCATTGACGCGCCCGACTGCGACGTCCTCGACATCGACCGAGTGAGCGAGCTGGCCAACTGCCGGGCGGCGTCGGCCGCCGGGGTGGGGGCGCCCTTCGTCGTCTGGCTGCCGGGGCAGGGGGTGCTGATCACGCGCTTCCTGGCGGGGCGGACCCTGACGCCCGAGGACCTGCGCCGCGGCGACCGGCTGGCTGAGGTCGCCGCGCTGCTGCGCCGGTTGCACGGCGGCTGCCGCTTCCGCGGGAACTTCGACATGTTCCGCCGCCAGCGCGACTACCAGGCCGCCGTACTTGCTCGCGGATTCGCGCTGCCCGACGGTTACCTCCGCTATGGGCGCCACGTCCACCGGATCGAACGGGCCTTCGCCGCCCATCCCGTGACCCCGGCGGCCTGCCACAACGACGTGGTGGCCGAGAACCTGATCGACACCCCCGCGGGCCTGCGGCTGATCGACTACGAGTACTCCGGGAACAACGACCCCTGCTCGGACCTCGGCGACGCCTGGTCGGAGTCGCACCTGTCCGTCGAGCAGCTCGAGCAGCTGGTGGGCCACTACTTCGGCGAGCCCGATCCGGCGCTCGTGGCCCGCGCGCGGCTCTGGGCGCTGATGTCGAAATACGGCTGGACGCTGTGGGCGGTGTTGCGCCACAACGTCGCGCCCGACCCCGGGCTCTTGGCCTGGGGCCTGGGGCTCTACGCGGAAGCCGCGGCCGAGTTCGACGGCGACGAGTTCGAGCGCCTGCTAGAGGACGCGGCCGCCCCGGCGCGGGTGGCGAGCCGCCGCTAGAGCGCTTGCGGCTCGCCGGGCGCGGGTTCTCCGGCGACCGCCATCACCCAACCCGGCTCCACCCGCCACCAGCCGTCGGCTCGCTCGCCGTCACCCGCCCAGGTCACCAAGAGCCGCTGCCAGCCGGGCGTCGCGCGGTCCAGCCCGTCGAAGCCGGCCACGGCATTCCGGACGTCGAGGCGCAGCCCCTCTCGGCGCGCCTTGGCGGCGGCTTCCTTGGCGGTCCAGAGCAGGTTGGCCAGGAGGTCGCGGCGGGCGGCGTCGGCACCCGCCACGAGCGCGCAGCCCGGCCTTCCTGGAGGACTGGCTGACGCCGGCCGAGCGAGCGCAGTCAGCGTGCCTTGTGGGCCACGGCCTTCTTCACCGGTTTGCGCATCGGCGAGTTGCAGGCGCTCGACTGGAAGCACGTCGATCTTGAGGCCAACGTGGTCCATGTTGAGCGGTCTTGGGATCGTGAGGCCGGATTCATTGCGGCCAAGTCGGAGGCGGGCAGGCGTACGGTTCCCATCCCTCGCGTTCTGCGCGCGTATCTCGCATCCCGGAAGCTGGAGGCTGGCGCCAACGGACTCGTGTTCCGTACTCGGCACGGCAACCCGTTCCAGCCGTCGAACGTGCGTCGAGACGCGCGCAGGTGGTGGAGGAAGGCCGGACTCGTGTCCATCAACCCCCACGAGTGCCGTCATACCTACGCGAGTCTGATGATCGCGGCGGGCGTCAACGCGAAAGGCACTCTCAACCTACATGGGGCATACCAGCATCAAGATCACGCTCGATCGGTACGGGCACCTGATGCCGGGAAACGAGGCCGAGGCAGCCGGCCTGCTTGACGCTTGCTTGGAGCGCTCCGCGGCGAATTTGAGGCCGCCGCATGATCGCGGCTAGAGGCGCACGTGGCCGGACCTAGACGCGGCAGCGTGGCAAGGGACTGGGAGAGCGTGTTGCAGACGTGGGTGAAGGCCGCGAGCGACAGCGAGGACGCGAAGCGAGAGCGAGCCGAGCGCGCGCGCTATCGCCTCCGCCCTTAACGCCCTTCCAGAGGGACCGCAACACGATGGGCGAGCCCGAATTCGACCGGCACTCGACGAAAGCAGTTGAGTCCTACGCGGCAGCACAGGGCCTGGATCTCTAAGGGCTTTCAATGCGACCAGGCGAGCCGAGGGGGCAGGAACTTGGCCCGGGGATCATGTCGCAGCTGGCCTGGCCCCGGCTTGGGGAAAGTTATGGGGAAGTCGTCAGCGGCGTCGAGCGGCATCCAGCGGATCTTGCACTTCCCCATCGCTTCCCCATGGGCACCGAGCGCGCCCGACAGGATTCGAACCTGTGACCTTCGGTTCCGTAGACCGACGCTCTATCCAGCTGAGCTACGGGCGCTCGGACGGAGAGGGTAGCGGCAGGCTTAGCGTCGCCGGCCGTGCTTGCGCTTGCGCGACTGGCGCTTGCGCGGCGCCGCGGGCTGGCGCGGTGGTTGCTCCGGCACCTCCGGCGCCCCCGCGGTCGCGAGCGCCGGTGACCCACCCAGCTCCGGCAGCCCGCCGGCGCCGAGGCGCCAGAAGCACACCTGCTGGCCGAGCGTCCACAGGCTCGTGGTGATCCAGTAGACGGCCAGCCCGGCCGGGAAGCGCGCCACGATCCCGACGAACAACAGCGGCAGCGCCAGCATCAGACCGCGCTGGCCGCCCTGCATCGTCCGCGTCGCGATCAGGCTGCCCGTGAGCTGGGAGACGAGGTACGCCGTGATCAGCGCCACCAGCACGGCCCCGTGCGGCTTCTGGGTCAGGTGCGGGATGAACCACAGGCCGGCGTCTCCGAACAGGCCGTTCTTCACGTCGTGGCGCATCAGGTAGTAGAGCGAGATGAAGACCGGGATCTGAATCAGCAGCGGCGCAAACGCGGCGAGCGGGTTGATCCCGTGCTCGCGGTAGTACGCCTGCATCTCGCGCTGCAGCCGCTCCTTGTCGCCCTTGTGGCGCTTCTGCAGCGCCTTCATCTGCGGCATGTGCGTGCGCAGCTCGCGCTGGGAGCGGAACTGGCGCACGACCAGCGGCAGCGTGCAGACCCGCACCAGCACGGTCAGCCCGACGATGGCAAGACCCCAGCCGAGCCCGATCGAGTGCAGCGCCTTGAGCGTCCACTGCTCGACCCCGATCAGGGGCTGCAGCACGTTTGCCAGCAGGAACATTCAGGGGGCAGGCTAGCTACCGCGTCGGCATGGACGAAGAGCGTCAGGCGGCTGCGAGCGCCACGCGCGCGGCGCCGGCTGCCGACCGCCGTCGCGACCGCGAGCGCCACCACCAGCGACCCGAAGATGCGGAAGGTGGGCTCGATGCCGAGCTCCGGCACCACCAGCCCCGCGATCAGCGTGGGCACCGACAGCGACAGGTAGGCGACCACGTAGAAGGCCGACATCACGCCCGCCCGCTGCTCCACCGGCGCGGCCGCCGAGATCGAGCGGATCGCGCCCATGAAGGCCACGCCGAACCCGGCTCCGGTCACCATCGACGCGCCGAAGAAGAGCGGCACCGAGTCGGTCGACAGGGACGCCACCGTGGCGGCCATGCCGAGCGCGAGCACGAGCGAGCCGCCGCCCATGGCGACTCGCGACGAGAGCCGACGGAAGGCCAGCTGGGCGAGCCCACCGGGGCCGGCGATCGCGAGCACCGCGGCGCCGCCGGCGAGGTGGCTGTGGGTGCCGAACAGCTGGGCCGCGAGCGACGGCGCGAGCGACAGGTAGAGGCCGGCGATCGACCACGACGCGATCACGCCGAGGCTGGCCAGCAGGAACTCGGGCCGGACCGACCGCGGCACCTGCGGGCGCTGCGGGCGCAACCGCGGGCGCTCGGTCCGCATGACGGGCTCGCGCAGCCCGAACGTCCCGGCCAGGGCGATGGCGAACAGGACGAACAGCAGCACGAAGGGCGTCACGCGCGGATCCGGGGCCTCCTGGACGAGCACCGATGAGACGGCGGCGCCCAGGCCGATCCCGAGCGCGGAGCCCACGCCGTTCACCAGCCCCGCCTGCACGGCGTCGCCGCGCGGATGGAGGTCGAGCATCGCGGCGCCGGCCGCGCCGAGCGCCGCGCCGGTGGCGAGCCCCTGCAGCCCGCGCGCCGCAAACAGCCAGACGACCGACTGCGCGAGCATGAACAGCACCGTCGCGAACAAGAGCGCGATCAGGGCGCCGAGCAGGACGGGGCGGCGGCCGATCTCGTCGGACAGCCGGCCGATCAGCAGCAGCGTGGTGAGCACGCCAAGGGCGTAGACGGCGTAGACGGCGGTCAGGACCGGGGTCGAGAAGTGCCAGCTGGCCGCGTAGTCGGCGTACAGCGGCGACGGCGTGGCGGATGCGAACAGGGCCAGGGCGATGATGCCGGCGACAAGGGCAAAGTCGAGCGGCGGTGCGAGTCGGCGGGTGGGGGCGAGAGCGATGGCGGGCACGGCTTGCTCCTGGACGGGATTCGTTATTTCCAATAGTATCGAACTATGGAAGGAAGCCTCCTTCACATATAAGCTCAACGAACCCCGATGCCCGTACGTGAGATCCGACATCCCAACGCCTCCGAGCTCGACCTGGCGACGATCCTGCACACGGCCGGCGACCCCGTCCGCCTCGCGATCGTGCGACTGCTCTCCGACGACAGCGAGCGCAGATGCACCGCGGTGGGCGACGTCCTGGAGCTACCCGCGTCGACCCTGTCCTACCACCTGCGCCTGCTGCGCGAGGCGGGCCTCACCCGCACCCGCGTCGCGGGCACGGAGCGCCACATCTCACTTCGTCGCGACGACCTCGACCGGCTCTACCCGGGGCTGCTCGACGTGCTCGTCGCGAAGCCGCGCGCCCGCACCCGCGCTGCCTGACGCTCAGCCGCCGTTCGAGGCCGGCGCGTAGACGCGGTTGGGCTCCCCGCGCAGGGCGGTCGCGCCCGGCAGCGGCGTGCCCTTGGCGGTGGCGCCGGCGACGATCGGCAGCACCAGGCTCGACGCGTGCGCCCCGCCGAGCGAGATCGTGTTGCGCGCGTTGCCCTTGTCCACGGTCGAGAAGGCCCAGCGCGGTCGGTCGCCGCCCGTGGCCGTGATCGTCACGCGGATCCGCGACCCGGCCCGGAAGGCGTGCGCGACGGGGAAGATCGGCACCCGCACGAGCGAGAACTTGCCCTTCGGCAACGGAGCGGCGTCCGACTTCAGGTGGGTCGGGAACGGATCGAACGCGCTCGAGAGCGCCGGATTGAGCTTGCGGTGCGACGCCCGCAGCCAGCCGTTCTGGACGTAGGTCTCGTTGCCGTCGGGGCGCACCTCGCTGAGCGTCACCTGGATGTCGGTGTCCGGCCGCGACGACTTCAGGTAGAGGTCCAGGCTCGAGGGGCCGACGATCACGACGTCCTTGCCCAGCACCGCGGTGGTGAAGCCGAGGCCCTTGCCGGCGGCGACCGGCGCCCAGTCGTACGGCGGCTGGGCCTTCCACGCGTCGGCGTCGCCGTTGCCCGGCAGCGTCTGACGGGGGCGGGCCTTCGGGTCGGGCGTGTAAGCGGCGGTCGACGTCTTCGCCGGATGGGCCCCGAGCACCCCGTTGGGGCCGAGGAAGTAGCCGGACGGCTTGGCCTCCTTCGGCGGCCAGGCGCTGAACCCCAGCTCCCACGTGGCTCCGATCGAGCCGAGGCCCTGCGGCCCGGCGCCGTTGTCCATCAGGACGCGCACGTGCGGGTCGCGTTTGAAGATCGCCTTGGCGGCCGCGACGTTCGTCATCCCCGCGAAGCGCGACTGGAGGACGGGTGCGGCCGGGGCGTCGGCGAGCGCCGCATAGAGCGCCCCGCTGAGCGACAGCACGGAGTCCGGCACGACCGGTACCTCGTTTGCCACGTACAGCTTCAGGAACTCTGCCCAGTGCGTGATGACCGACGGGCTGAGCGAGTCCACGTGCACGCCGTTCTGGAGGTTGATGAAGACGTCCGGGCGCCCGTTCAGGTACTTGAGGCTCTCGGCGAAGTGACCGCCGGTCTGCTCGTCCTGGAACTGCCCGACCAGGAACGTGGGC
Organism: uncultured Thermoleophilaceae bacterium; assembly: GCA_963722245.1. GTDB lineage: Bacteria > Actinomycetota > Thermoleophilia > Solirubrobacterales > Thermoleophilaceae > JACVRW01. The sequence continues at coordinate 86,755 of CAVRKM010000016.1, read as the reverse complement.
ACGCGATCGTGCTTGAGCCACGCCCCGGGCGCACGCTGGGCGAAGATCGACGGCGTGCGGAACGGGTTGAGACGTTGGATCTTGAGCGCGTTCTGGGTCTGCAGGCGCAGCTTCTGGTTGGCGATGCAGTGCTTGTCGCCCTCCTTGACCAGCTCCTGCGCCCAGGGCTGGCCGCCCGCCGGCGCCGGCTTGGCGTCGTCCATCCGCTCCACCACCCACGACTTCGCGAAGCCCGAGTTGAAGATGCCTCCCGGGTAGCCGGTGCCCTGGTAGGTGTCGTCGGTCACCGACAGCGGCGCGATCGCCGCCAGGTGCGGCGGCTGCGTGCCGGACGTGAACAGCTGCGTGATCCCGGAGAAGGAGATGCCGGCCATCCCGACCTTGCCGCCCTTGACCCAATTCTGCGCGGCGACCTCCTCGACGGCGTCGTAGCCGTCGTAGGTCGTCGGCAGGTCGAACAGGTCGAAGGCGCCGCCAGAGCAACCCGAGCCGCGCATCTGCACGCTCACGACGGCGAAGTTCAGCAGCGGGGCGATCAGCGAGCCGACCGCCGTAGAGGTCGCCGGCGCCAGCGGATCGTTCTTGCCGATCGACTGGAGCAGGTCGTGCGGCGCGGCGACCTGGTAGCCCGAGTACTCGATCAGGGTCGGGAACGGGCCGTCGCTGAGCTTCTTGCCCGCAGGGAGGCGAACGGTCATCGCCAACTCGACCCCGTCGCGCACCCTCACGTAGTTGAGGCCCTGCTTCAGCTTCTGGCGTTTGTAGAAGGACCTCGGCGGGTTGGAGCCCGCGCGCAGCACGCGGAAGGGACGGCTGAGCTTGCGGCCGTGTCGCACCCGGTAGCCACCCCCCGGGCTCAGCTCGCGGAAGATCTTGCTGCCGAAGCGGTCGGCCCGCCCCGCACCCACTACGTGCCCGCCGGCGTTCAGCAGCTGCAGGCGCTGACCCTTCTTGGCGCCCAGCACGTACGCCTGGTTGATGCTGCCGTGCGCCTTGAACGCGGCCTGCGCCGCGGTGGGCGTCGCCGCGACCAGCGCAGCGACCAGGACCAGGGTGAGGCGAGCGCGGAGGGCCAAGGCTGCGGCAGGCTATCTGACTCACGACCCCGGGCAGCGGTCGCGACGTGCCAATCTCTCGTCCGTGCCGCTCGGACAGTTCGGAATCTGGCGCCGCTACCAGGAGGGCCTGGGTCCCGTGCCCGAGATCGAGCGGCTCGGATTCGGGACGCTGTGGCTGGGCGGCAGTCCCTCGCTCGCGGAGGCGCGCACGTGCCTCGACGCCACCAGCACGCTGACCGTCGCGACCGGGATCCTGAACGTCTGGCGCCACGAGCCGGCCGACGTCGCGGCCGGGCACGCGGACCTGCGCGGCACGTTCGGCGAGCGCTTCCTGCTCGGGGTGGGCATCGGCCATCCCGAGGCCACCAGCGAGTACAAGAAGCCGCTCACCAAGATGCGCGAGTTCCTCGACGGCTTGGACCAAGCCGACCCGCCGGTACCGCGCGACCAGCGCCTGGTCGCCGCGCTCGGTCCGAAGATGCTCGATCTCGCGGCCGAGCGGTCCTTGGGGGCGCATCCCTACTTCACGACCACCGAGCACACCCGCTTCGCGCGCGAGCGGATCGGACCTGACGCGCTGATCGCGACCGAGGTCGCCGTGGTCGTCGATCCCGAGCCGGGCAGCGCGCGCGAGAAGGCACGCGCCTACGCGGCGGGCTACCTACGGCTGACCAACTACGCCGGCAACCTGCGGCGCTTCGGCTACTCCGAGCAGGACCTGGCCGACGGCGGCAGCGACCGGTTGATCGACGCCGTGATCCCGCACGGTTCGCCCGACGCAATCGCCGAGGCCGTGCAAGCCCACCTCGATGCCGGCGCCGACCACGTCTGCCTGCAGCCCGTCGGCCACGGCCACGAGCCGCTGGACGACTACCGGGTGCTCGCCGCGGCGCTGCTCTGAGCCTCGCCGAGGAAGTCGGCCAAGACCTCGAGGTAACGATCGACCTGTGACTCGGTCGTCTGGATCCCGCACGCCGGGCCGGCGGAGTCGATTGCCTCCCAAACGCCCCGATTGGCCATGTAGAGGCGCTGCAGGTTGTACAGCTCGAGGTCGAAGCTGGCTCGCGCCTCGACAGCGTTGCTCGGCAGCTGCGGAGCGTGCGTGTAACCCGACCGGTTGAACAGCCTGTGCGCGCGCCAGGGCAGCTCGTTGGCCTCCGCCACGCTCTCGATGCCGTCGGCGAGCCGGGCACCCAGCGCCGCCGCGTGCTCATACGCGGGCTCGGTGAGGACCTCGGTGAGCGTCACGCGGGCCGCCGCCAGCGAGAGGGCGTTGGCGAACAGCGTGCCTCCGGTCGCGACACCCTCGCCCCAGGCGGATGTCGCGCCCTCGAGCACCTGGGCGATCGGCGCGGTCATGCCGTAGGCGCCGAGTGGGACGCCGCCGGAGATCGACTTGCCCATGACCAGGATGTCCGGCTCGAGGCCCCAGCGGGCGGTCAGCCCGCCCGGGCCCGCGACCAGGGTGTGGGTCTCGTCGAGCACGAGCACCGCCCGCGCGTCGGAGGCGAGCCGGCGCAGGCCCTGGTGGAAACCGTCCGCCGGCTGGATCACGCCGAGGTTCGTGATCGCCGCCTCGGCGATCACGCAGGCCACCTCGCCGCTGGCAAGCTCGCGCTCGACCGCCTCGAGGTCGTTGTACGGGACAACGCGTACGTTGCGAGTCGTGTCGGGCGGCAGGCCGAGGCCCTCGGGCTCGACGCGGCCGTCGGTCATCTGACCCAGCAGCTCGTCCGCGTGGCCGTGGTACTTACCGTCGAACATCAACACGGTCGTGCGCCCGGTCAACGCACGGGCCAGGCGAATCGCCTCGGTGTTCGCCAGGGTCGCCGAGAGCGTGAACTGCCAGAGCGGCAGCCCGAAGCGCCGGGCCAGCTCCTCCGCAACAGTCGCCGCATCCTCGCCGGGCAGCAGGAACTGCGGGCCCGCCGCGGCGCGCTCGCCGACGGTCCGCGCGAAGGCCTCGATCCCGTAGCCGGTGAACATGCTCGTGTCGGCGAGGTTGAAGTCGACGTACTCGTTCCCGTCGACGTCCGTGAAGGTCCCCCCGCTGCCTCGCTCGACCATGATCGGCGGATGCTCGTAGAGCGCCGCCATCCATGTCATCGGCACGCCGTTGGGCATGCTCTTGCGCGCCTGCGCCAGCAGCGCCTCGCCGCGAGGCCGCAGCTCGGCGAAGCGACGCAGCTCGCGCTCGCGGAGCTCCGCGAGCCGCTCAGGCGAGATCGAGCCGAGCTCCACGTGAGCATTCAACCCGCTCCGGGTCAGTCCGGCAATAGCGGCACGTCGATCCCCGGGTCGCGGCCGACCAACACCGCGCGCGTGATGGCCGTCGCGCCGAACCGGTCGCGCACGTCGTCGAGCGTCGCGTCGAGTGTCCGCTGGCGGTCGAGCGGCAGCGCCAGCTGGATGGCGTCGTCGTTCTCCAGGTTGCCGAGCGAGATGCCCACCAGCGTCACCCCCTGCTGCTCGATCATCGGCAACGCCGCCACCAGCAGCTCCCTGGCCGTGACCAGGATCGTCTGCGTGTGGGCGGTCGCCTCGTTGAGCGTGTGCGAGCGGGTCGCCCGCGTGAAGTCGGCGAAGCGCAGGCGCAGCATCACCGTCCGACACACGCGCCGGGCGCCGCGCAGCCGGCGGGCGAGCCGGTCGACGATCGCCACGAGCGTCGCGTCGAGGTCCGCCGGCGCCTTGGGCGTGCGGCGGCCGAGCGCTCGCTGCGAGCCCATCGAGCGCCGCCGCTGACCGGTTCGCACACGCCGCGGGTCGCGGTTGTGCGCGAGCGCGTGGAGGTGCCGGCCCGACCCCCGCCCGAGCATCGACACGAGCGCGACCTCACCCAGCTCGGCCACCTGCCGGACGGTGGTGATGCCGCGGTCGTGGAGCTTGGCGGCGGTGACCCGGCCGACCCCCCAGAGCCGCTCGACCGGAAGCGGGTGGAGGAACTCCAGCTCGCCGTCAGGCGGCACCACCAGCAGACCGTCCGGCTTGGCCACGCCGCTGGCGACCTTGGCGAGGAACTTGGTCCGAGCGACCCCGACGGTGATCGGCAGCCCGACCTCCTTCAGCACGCGGCGGCGCAACCGCGCGGCGATCTCCGTGGGCGTTCCCGAGATCCGCTCGAGCCCGCGGACGTCGAGGAACGCCTCGTCGATCGACAGCCCCTCGACCAGTGGCGTGGTGTCCTCGAAGACCTCGAAGACGGCCTTGCTCGCCTCCGAGTAGGCGTCCATGCGCGCCCGCACGACGACGGCCTGCGGGCAGAGCCGGCGCGCCTGCCCCGCGCCCATCGCGGTCCTCACTCCGTGTGCCTTGGCCTCGTAGCTCGCCGCGAGCACCACGCCCGGCCCGACGATCACGGGAACGCCGCGCAGGCGGGGATCGTCGCGCTGCTCGACCGATGCGTAGAACGAGTCCAGGTCCGCGTGCAAGATCGTGGGCTCGTCCGACACGAACAGATGTTCGCATCAGTGCGCGACGGAAGCGGCGGCGCGGCGCGTGCCACGGCGACGGGCGAGCCAGACCAGCGGCGCGAGCAGGAAGCGCTGCAGGCGCACGCCCATGAGCGGGGCGTGGGCCTCCTGGTCGTAGGTGCGCGCGAGCAGCGCCAGGTCGAGCGGGCTGCGCGGCATGCCGCGGCGGTTCATGCGCCCGGCCTGCGCCATGCAGATCACGTCGGCGAACATCTCCTCCATCCGGAGCGCGGGGCGGACCTCCACGCGCAGGCGCGCCTCCTCGTCGCCGGCGTTGGCGAAGGAGTGCGCCACGCCCGGCTCGACCTCGACCACGTCGCCCGGGCCGGCGAGCACGGTGCGCAGGCCGACGCGGAACCGCATCCGGCCTTCCACGACCTCGAAGCGCTCGGTCTGGATCGGGTGCACGTGGGGGATCGGCACCGCCCCGCCGGGGCGCAGGCCGAAATCGAAGGCGAGCAGCTCGCCGTCCGTGGTGGCGGCGGTGTGGGTGAAGGTGAAGCGCTCGCCGGTGACGGGGTTCTCGAGGGTCTGGCCTGGATTGATCATGCATCCAGTATCCGAACCCGTCCTGGGACTGTCTATGACCGGCTAGAGCTAATTCATGCCCGAACGTCCAACAACGGAGAGGGAGGGATTCGAACCCTCGATGGAGGTTTCCCCCCATACTCGCTTAGCAGGCGAGTGCCTTCAGCCACTCGGCCACCTCTCCGGGAGGGTCGATGGTAGCCCGCCCGCTCAGGCGAGCACGCCCTCCAGCCGCAGCAGGAACTCCTTGCGCTCCAGGCCGCCCGTATAGCCGCCCAGCGCCCCGCCGGTGCGCAGCACGCGGTGGCACGGCACGACCACGGGGATCGGGTTGGCCCCCAGCGCGTTGCCGGCGGCCCGCACCGCGCGCGGGCTGCCCGCCCGGCTGGCCACCTCGGCGTAGGTGCTCGTCTTGCCGAACCCGATGCGGGCCGTCTGGCGCAGCACCTTGCCGGTGAACCCGTGGCTGAGCGACCAGTCGATCGGCAGGTCGAAGCCGGATCGGCGGCCCTCGAAGTACTCCTCGAGCTCCCGCCGCACCTCGTCCAGGCGCTCGGGTGCCTCGAGGACGCGGGGCGACAGCTTGCCGGCCAGGTCCTCGACCACCTCGTCCTCGCCGCGCGAGCCGGTGTAGGCCAGGCGCACGAGGCCGCGCGGAGTGGAGGCGACCACCAGCGGGCCGAGCGGGGAGTCGACGGTCGCGTAGGCCACGTCCAGCAGCCCCTCGGCGGCGACCCGCCCGAGATCCAGCGCCGCCGGGCTCGGCAGCGTCTCGGCGGCCTCCTTCAATGCCGTTTCGATGTCCTTGTTCATGCGGTCCATTCCTCTCTGAGCTTCTTCAGGCCCTCGAACACGTTGTGCCTCGCCGCGTCCTCGGACGACTCCAACAGCGCCGCGAGCTCGTCGTACGGCATCCCGAGCACGGCGCGGCAGAACACGGCTGTGCGCTGCTTCGGCGGCAGGTCGCGCAGGGCGACCCACAGCTCCGGCTGGCCGTCGAGCGCCGGGGTAACGGGCTCGGCGGCGGCCATCTCCGGGACCGCCTCGACCGGCATCGGCCGCCGTGCGCGCGATCGGTGCAGGTCGATCGCCTTGTTCTGGGCGATCCGGAACAGCCACGCGCGCAGGTTGTCGGCGCGACGCAGCTTCGGATAGGCCCGCAGGGCGGCGATCCAGGTCTCCTGGAAGCAGTCGTCCGCCTCGCCCCAGCCCGCGGTCGCAACGCAGAAGCGATACAGGTCGGTGCTGTGCTCGTCGAGCAGGGCCTGGAAGGGCGGCAGCTTCACGTCAGTAGAACGGTGGCAGGCCCGCCCCCGTGAGATCGGTACCTAGGCGTGGATGAAGACCGGCGAGCCGAGCGGGATGTGGTTGATCAGCCAGCGCGCCTGGGCCGAGTCCGCCCGCATGCAGCCGAGGCTGACCGGCTGGCCGATGCTCGACTCGTCGTTGGTCGCGTGCACGGCGAGCCGGTCCCCGCCCGGCCAGTACGGCGGCAGGTTGGTCTGGTGGCCGGTCAGCGCGAGGACGCAGCACCCGTACGGCGACCCGGGCGAGGTGACCTGCAGGCGGTCGGTCACGGTGAAGCGACCCTTCGGGGTGGGGTTTTCCTTGCGGCCGATCGCCACCCGCACCTTGCGGACGATCTGCGACCCGTGGCGGATCTGCAGCGTCCGCTTGGACAGGTCTGCGTGCAGCGACCAGCTCACGCAGTCGAGCCTCGTCTTGGCCCGCGGGATCCAGGCGATCTCGCCGTTCTTGAGCTCGGCCGCCTGCACGCCCAACCACTCGCCGCGCTGGCTGACCACGCCCAGCACGCGCGTCGACCCCCACTCGGTGCGCGGGGTGATGCGCAGGCGCTTGGCCCCTCCCGGCTCGCGGTAGAGCAGGGCCGAGCCGTGGATCGTCGCGGTGGAGTAGCAGGCGGAGTCGCCGGGCTCGGTCGGGAACGGCGCCGCCAGCGGGCCGCCCTTCTCGGGGACGAAGTGGCGCGTGCCTTCGCCACCGCCGCCGGTGCCGCGGGGGACGACGCGCTCGTTGTCGCCGAACTGGGTCGCGCCGATCACACCCGCGGCGCCGACCAGCGCCGCGATCCCGAGCCCGATCAGGGCCATCGGCACGGCACGCCGCGGCGGGTCGGGCGCCTCGCGCTCGCGCTCGGCGAACATCTCCAGCACGGCGTCGGGCTCGGCCGGCGCGGCGGGGGCTTCCTCGACCGGCGCCTCCGCGACCGGGGCCGGCTCGGCTTCCTCCTCCGGCTCGAGGTCCGGGGGCGGCGGCACGGGCGCCAGCGATGGCGGCGGCGGCTCGACCTCGGGCTCCTCCTCGGGGATCGGAACCGCCGCCAGGCGCGAGCGGCTCCCGCCGGCGGCGAACTCCTCGCCGACCGTGCTGGCCGCCTGGCTCCAGGTGTCGGGCTCGAGCAACGCCTTGAGCACGGCGCCGAGGTCCTCGCCGCGCTGCAGGTCCATCTCGTCGGCCAAGTGCTCGATCGCGCGCGCCCGGCGCTTCGCCACGTCGGACGGCGAGCACTCGTAGAGCCGCCCGAGAGCCTCGTCGGGCACGCGCCTGCGCAGCGATAGCGACAGCAGCTCGCGGTCGCGCGGAGGGATGCGATCGAGCGCTTCGGCCAGCTGTTCGGGGCGGATCACGGGCGGCTCTCAAGCGTACTGGCGAACCTGGCCGGAGCGGGACGATTGACGCCGCGCCCGAAATTCCGCTTCCATGGGGGCCGCAATGGAGGGGTGGCAGAGTCCGGTCGATTGCAGCTGCCTTGAAAGCAGCCGGTCCCGCAAGGGGCCCGGGGGTTCAAATCCCTCCCCCTCCGCTCGATGATCGACGCGCTGGCCGACGCCGAGCCGAGGCCCTTCTGGCTGACCCAGCCTGACGCGCCCGACCCGGGTCCGCCGCTCGAGGCGGACGAGCAGGCCGACCTGCTGGTGATCGGGGGCGGCCTCACCGGCCTGTGGGCCGCGCTGCTCGCGAGCGACCGGGACGTGGTGCTGCTCGAGGGCGAGCGCATCGCCTTCGGCGCGAGCGGGCGCAACGGCGGCTTCATGGACGCCTCGCTCACGCATGGGATCGAGAACGGCGTGTCGCGCTGGCCGGACGAGATGCCCGAGCTGGAGCGGCTCGGCCGCGAGAACTTCGCGGCCATCAGGGAGACGATCGAGCGCCAGGGCATCCATGCCGGATTCGAGGAGACGGGCGAGCTCTCCTTCGCCACGGCCCCCTACCAGGCCGAATACATCCCCGAGATCGTCGAGACGGCGCGCGCCCACGGCTGGCCGGCCGAGGCGCTGAGCGCCGAGCAGGCCCGGGCGGAGGTGCGCTCGCCCACCTACCACGGCGCCGCGTACCTGCCCGAGGGGCGCGGCCTGGTGGATCCGGCCCGGCTGGCCTGGGGCCTGGCCGCCGCGGCTCGAAGCGCGGGCGCGCGCATCTACGAGCGCTCGCCAGTCGCGCGGCTCCAGGCCGACGGCGCCGGCCTGCGCGCGACCACGGCGAACGGCCGAGTCGTGCGCGCCCGCCGCGCGGTGCTGGCCACCAGCGCCTTCCCGCCGCTCGTGCGCGCGATCCGTCGCTACGTGGTGCCCGTGTACGACTACGTGCTCGTCACCGAGCCGCTCAGCCGCGAGCAGCGCGACTCGCTCGGCTGGGCGCGGCGCCAGGGCCTGACCGACCTCGGCAACCAGTTTCACTACTACCGCCTTACGAGCGACGACCGCATCCTGTTCGGCGGCTACGACGCGGTCTACAACTTCCGCAACGGCATGGGCCCGCACCTGGACGAGCGTCCGGCCTCGTTCGAGCTGCTCGCCTCCCACTTCTTCGCGACCTTCCCCCAGCTCGCCGGCCTGCGGTTCACCCACCGCTGGGGCGGGGCGATCGACACCTGCTCGCGCTTCTCGGTGATGTTCGGCAGGGCGCTCGGCGACCGGGCCGTGTTCGCCGTCGGCTACACCGGCCTCGGGGTGGCGGCGAGCCGCTTCGGCGCCAGGGTCGCCCTCGACCTGGTCGAGGGACGCGACACCGAGCTCACGCGCCTGGACATGGTCCGCAGCCGCCCGGTCCCGTTCCCGCCCGAGCCGCTGCGCTGGGCCGGCATCACGCTCACCCGGCGAGCGCTGGCGCGCGCCGACCGCCGCGCCGGCCGCCGCGGCCCGTGGCTGCGGGTGCTGGACCGGCTTGGGATGGGGTTCGACAGCTAGCGGCGTCCCTCAGCGGGTGTGCGGGCGCCGGCCAACGGCAGCAGTAATGGGGGGTTGGATCTGCGGCGCGCCAGGGTCAACTCGGCCCACGCCGGCGATTCGGCGGTGGGTGTCGGGTTGGGCCGGCTACCCGGTCGGAAGTCGGCCCACGCCGGCTCGGACACCGCAGGTGGGCGCCCTACCCAGTGGATGACGTGGACAACTCGTCACACCCGTCGCCACGAGAGGCGTGGGTCGCTTTGTCGTCGCCGCCTCCCGGCCCACCCCCTTATCGCTGCCGTTGGCCAGCGCCCTCAGCCGCGCACGAACTCCTCCGCGAGCAGGTCCATCAGCAGGCCGTCCTTCCAGTCGTCGGGGCTGTCGCGGATGTAGCGCCGCATGACGCCCACCGGTCGGAACCCGACCTTGCGGAATGACGCGATGGCGACCTCGTTCTCGACCTCTGGGTCGATCACCAGTCGGTGGAAGCCGTGCTCGTCGATCAGGTGCGCGCAGAGCAGGCGCAGCGTCTCGGTGCCAAGCCCCCGACCGTGCACGGCGGGGTCGAGGAAGAGGTCCACGCCCGCGTGGCGGTACAGCGGCTGCCCGTCCTCCCACCACTGCGCGTAGCCGACGATCTCCCCTTCGAGCAAGACCGCATACCTGACGGTGTCGGCCTCCTCCGCGAGCCAATCGCCCCAGGGCTCCTTCCACCAGCGCACCACTTCGGGGAGGCGGCGCAGCTCGTCGAGGCGCTCGCGGTGCTCGGGCCCGACCGGAACGAGCCGGACGCGGGGGCCCTCCAAGGTCAAATCGTCGCCGGCGCGCCGAACTCGTGGAGCACCGACGGCACCTCGACCGTCCCGTCCTCGCCCTGGTGGTTCTCCGCGATCGCGATGATCGTCCGGCCCACCGCGACCGCCGTGCCGTTGAGCGTGTGCACGGGCCGCGGCGACGCGCCCTCCTCGGGCCGGTAGCGGATCTCCAGGCGCCGCGCCTGGAACGCGGTCGTGTTGGAGCACGAGGTGAGCTCGCGGTAGCGGCCCTGTCCCGGCAGCCACGCCTCGAGGTCGTACTTCTTGGCGGCCGAGGCGCCCAGGTCGTCGGCGGCGATGTTGACCACCCGGTAGGGGATCTCGAGCGCCTGCAGGATCTCCTCCTCGATCGCCAGCAGCCGCTCGTGCTCGTCGCCCGACTGCTCCGGCTCGACGAAGCTGAACATCTCGACCTTGTCGAACTGGTGCACCCGGAAGATGCCCTGGGTGTCCTTGCCGGCGGCGCCCGCCTCGCGCCGAAAGCAGGTCGAGAAGCCGGCGTAGCGGCGGGGCAGCTCGCCCGGGCCGAGGATCTCGCCGGCATGCAGCGACGCGAGCGGTACCTCGGAGGTGCCCGCGAGGTACAGCTCGTCCTCGGGCACGCGTAGATCTGCTGTTCGGTGTCCGGCAGCATCCCGGTGCCGAACAGCGCCTGCTCGCGCACCAGCACCGGCGGCACGACGGGGGTGAAGCCCTTCCCCTCAAGGAGATCGAGCACCCACTGCACGAGGGCCAGCTCCAGCCTCACCAGCGGGCCCTTCAGGTAGACGAACCTCGAGCCGGCCACGCGCGCGCCCTCCTCCAGGCCCAGGTGCTCGCCCAGCAGCTCGACGTGGTTGCGGCCGGTCCGCCCCGCCTCGCCCTCCTCGCGCAGCACCTCGTCCTGCGGCGGAGCGGTGGGGTCGGCCAGATTCGGGAGAGCCGCCAGCAGGGCGGCGCGGCGCTCCTCCACCCGCCGCAGTTCCTCATCCAGCTCCTTCTCGCTCGCGGACGCCCCCTTGACCTCGGCGATCGCCTCGGCCGCGTCCGCGCCGGAGCGCTGCAGCTCGCCGATCCGCTTCGAGGCCTCGTTCTTCACCCGCCTCAGCTCCTCCAGCTCGGGCAACAGCGCGCGCCGGCGCTCGTCGAGCTCCAGCGCCTCGTCGAGCAGAGCCACGTCGAACCCCCGCTTGCGCAGGGCCTCACGGGCCGCGTCCGGGTCCTCGCGGATCTCCCTGAGGTCGAGCAAGGCGACCTCGACGAACCTCGGCTAGTTGCCCTTGCCGGAGTACTTCGACAGGAAGTCGGCCACCGCTTCGGCGTCGTCGCCCACCACCACGTTGGCGGGCATGATGCCGCCGGAGAAGCCGCCGTTGCGAATCGCGAACAGCACGTCGTCGCGGCTCTCCTTGCGCACGTTGAAGTTCGGCCCGTTGGTGCGCTCGCCGCCCTGCTTCTGCTTCTTCGGCTTCGAGCCGTAGGCGTTGGCGGCGTCGAGCGAGTGGCATCCGGAGCAGCGCTCGTTGAAGAGCACGGCGCCCTTGTGAGCGGTCGCCTCCTGCTTCGGGACCTCGATCTCGCCCCCGCAGCCGGCGGCGACCAACAACGCCCCGGCGGCGCAGAGAATGGCGGTCGGGCGGCCCACGGCGGCGCATAGTATCCGCTCCCAATGCGTCGCCTCGCTGCCCCCTTCGCCCTGCTGCTGCTGGCGGCGGGGTGCGGTGGGGACGACCGCGAATCGAGCGGCCGCACGGTCACGGTCGACGCCGGCGGGACCGTCACCGTCAAGGCCCACGAGTACGCCTTCGACCCCGATCGCGTGGTCGTCAGCGGCCCAGGGCCGCTCACGATCAAGCTCCGCAACGACGGGGACCTCGCTCACAACATCCGCGTGCGGCGGGGCGGCGACGAGATCGGCGGCACGCCCGAGCTTCCCGCCCGGGCGCACCGAGGCCGCGAGCACTGCGCCTCAAGCCCGGCAAGTACGAGCTGCTCTGCACGGTGGGCGACCACGCGGAGCTGGGGATGCAGGGCGAGCTGGAGGTGAAGTAATGCCCCGACGGCGACCGGTTCGCCGCCGATGCAGACGACTCCGGGCGAATCCTTCGCGGTTTGGGGTCGTCACCGGACGACGCCGGGGCAGAGTGGATTTCGCCGCCGCCCCGGGCGCTCCTTTATTGCAAGCGTTTCACCAGTCGCAGCCTTGTTCCGGCCGCTCCGGGGTAGAGCTCGACCTCGTCCATCATCAGCCGCATGAACTCGAGCCCGCGCCCGCTCTCGGGCATGTCGCCCCGGCGCGTGACTCGCGGGACGAAGCGGCCCGTGTCCATCACCTCGAAGGCGAGCGCGCCGGGCTCCTCGATCACGACGATGCGCACCGGGTCGCGGGGCGAGCTCGACCCGTGCTGGATCGCGTTGGTCACCGCCTCGCTCAGCGCCAGCTTGATCTGGTAGCAGACGTCCGAGGGAAGCCCGAACTCCACCGCGGCCCGCTCGGCGAAGTCACGCGCCTCCTTGAGGCGAGCGAGATCGGCGTTGATCGAATGCTCGCGGCGCCCGGAGGCGATCGCTGAGCGGTTCGACGAAGTCACTCGGAGAGTTTTACGGCATCTGAGTGATCCGGTTGCGCCGACCCTGCGAAAGGGATGGGCAGCGGGAGGCGGGACTCACCGGCTCCGCCTCGTCACCTTTCAAAGGAGGACTCGCATGCGCAAGCTGCTGATCGCCCTTGCGGCGCTCACAGCCGCAGCCTTCACGGCCACGCTCGGCTTCGGCTCGAGCCACCGTGAGGCACCCGGGATCACCCAAGATCCGACGGCCGACAACACCGACACGTACGCGTGGACGGCGAAGGACGCTCCTGGCGCCCTGACGGTCGCGGCCGACTGGATCCCGGGAGAGGTACCGGCCAACGGCCCGAACTTCTTCGGGTGGGACGACAAGGCCCGGTACTACATCCACATCGACAACACGGGCGACGGTCGCCCCGACGTCAGCTATCGGTACCAGTTCAAGACCACGGTCAAGAACAAGAACTCGTTCCTCTACGCCCTGCCGGGCGCCAGCGGGTACGACGATCCGAAGCTGAACGTCGTCCAGCGGTACTCGATCGTCCGCGAGACGTGGAGCTACCACGGCAAGCAGTCCACAGTGCACGCGAAGACCATCGCGCGCGGCCTGCCGTCGGCTCCGCCGAACATCGGTCCCAAGACGATGCCGAACTACTCGGTGTTCGAGAACGGGGCCGTCAAGACGATCGGTGACGGCACGAAGGTGTTCGCCGGCCAGCGCGACGATCCGTTCTTCGTCGACCTGGGCGCGACCTTCGACGGCATCAACATCCGCGACCTGACGGGCAACAAGGGGAGCGGCAAGGACGACCTGAGTGGGATGAACACCCACGCGATCGTCATGCAGATCCCCGAGCGGCTGGTCACCAAGGACCACAAGGCCGTGTCGGGCCCGGATGCCAGCAACGCCGTCGTCGGCGTGTGGTCCACCACGGAGCGCAAGCGGCTCCAGGTGAACGGCGCGTCCGCCGCCGGCAAGAAGCACCGGGGGCACCACCGGAAGGCCAAGCGGTCGTACCACGACGGCTGGGTCCAGGTGTCGCGCCTCGGCAACCCGCTGGTCAACGAGGTGGTCATTCCCCTCGGCAAGAAGGATCAGTTCAACCGCACCACGCCCGACCGTGACGCGGCGCTCTACGGCAAGTACGTCGTGAAGCCCGAGCTCGCGGCGATCATGAACGCGCTGTTCATGGTCAACGCCCCGGAGAACAACCGCACGGACATCGTGCAGGCGCTGCTCCAGGGGATCCCCATGCTGAACCAGCACAAGGGGATCGACGGGCCGCCGGCAGTTGACACGATCAAGCTCAACCTCGGCACGCCTCCGTCGAACACGGAGAACCGCTTCGGCGTGATCGGCGGAGACACCGCCGGCTTCCCGAACGGCCGCCGCCTCGGCGACGACGTCGTGGACATCGAGCTCCAGGTCGTGGCCGGCTTCCTCAAGGGCAACAAGGTGCCGCTCGGAGACGGCGTGGACCGGAACGACGTTCCGTACCTGTCCTCGTTCCCGTACCTGGCGTCGCCGCATGACGGGTTCACCTCCGCGCCCTCGACGCGGATCGAGCCCGGCCATGCGCCGGTGCCCGCGGGCGGCTAGCCCGTAAAGCGAGACATGCGGGGAGCGCTCAGGTCCGGCGCTCCCCGCGGTCTCAGTTCTTCGGAGGACTTGTTTCGATGACTCTCTCCCCACCCAACTTCATTCGTTTGCTCGCCCCGCTCGTCGTCTTCGCGGCCCTGCTCGCCGTGCTGATGGCGGTGAACGGCGGCGGAGCGCCGGCTCTGCCGGTCTCCGCGGACCCAGGCGCCCCCACCGGCGACGCGGTCGCGGACTACCAGCGCGCGGTCCGCGCGGCCCCGGACAACGCCGACGCCTACGCGGGGCTGGGCGATGCATATCTCGCCCGCGCGCGTCAGACCGGCGACCCCGGCTACTACTCGCGCGCTGAGCGCTCGTTCGACGCGGCGCTGCGGCGCAAGCCGGCCGACCTCGGCGCCTTGATCGGCTCGGGAACGCTGGCCGGGCTGCGCCATGACTTCCTCGGTGAGCTGCGCCTAGGCCGGCGCGCCGCGGCGGTCGCGCCCGAGCTGGCACGGCCGCTGACCGTGATCGCCGACGCCTCGATCGAGCTCGGCCGCTACGGCGACGCGGAGCGCCTGATCCAGAGGCTGGTCGACACCAAGCCGGGGCTCGCGGCGTACTCGCGCGCGTCTTACTACCGCGAGCTGTCCGGCGACCTGCCGGGGGCGATCGAGGCGATGCGGCTGGCGGTCTCCGCCGGCGGCGCGCCCGAGAACGTCGCGTACGTCCAGGTCCTGCTGGGCGACCTCGAGCTGCAGCGCGGCCGCGTGGAGCCCGCGCGGCTGGCCTACACCTCCGCGCTGCGATCGCTGCCGGGCTTCCCGGCCGGCATGGTTGGACTCGCACGAGCTGACGCGGCGGACGGCGATCTGGGGAGAGCCGCCGTCCGCCTGCGTCGGGCCGCCGAGCGGCTGCCGCTGACCTCGACGCTCAACCTGCTGTCGCAGGCCGAGCGAGCCCTGGGTCACCCGGCAGCCGCGGCGGCCGCACTGGACACCGCGCGGGCCCAGCAGGGGCTCTACCGGGCGGCGAAGACCGCGCCGGACGCCGAGGCGGTGCTGTTCGAGGCCGACCACGGCTCGCCCGCGGCGGCCGTGGCGCTGGGGCGCCGCGTCTGGCGAGCCGCTCCGAGCGTGCGCTCGGCGGACGCGCTCGGGTGGGCGCTGACGCGCTCGGGGCGGCCGCTGGCGGGCTACGCCTTTGCCCGGCGCGCCCTGGGGCTCGGCTCCCGCGACGCGGCGTTCCGGCTGCACGCCGGCCTAGCGGCCAAGCGGGCGGGGCTTGCCGGCCCGGCCGCGCGGCAGCTCGGGATCGCCGCGGCGGCCCGGGCGGCGCTGTCGCCCGACGCCCGGGCGCTGCTGCGGGAGGCGGTGCGATGAGCGCCCGGCCACGGAGAACGGCGCGCTTGGCCCTCGCCGCCCTCGTCGCCGCCGTCGCGCTCGCGCTGACGGCCGCGCCCGGGGCCCAGGCCCACCCGCTCGGCAACTTCAGCGTCAACCACCTGAGCACGCTGAGCGTCTCGGACGACCACGTCAGCGTCCGCTACGTCCTCGACCAGGCGGAGATCCCCACCGTCCAGGAGGACAACCTCAGCCGCACCGAGGTCCTGCGGCGCAAGCAGGACGAGGTCGCCCGGCGGCTCGTGCTGACGGTGGACGGGCGGCGCATCGCGCTCCAGCCCGGCGGCGCCCCGAAGCTGAGCTTCCCCCCGGGCGCCGGCGGCCTGAAGACGACCCGGGTCGAGCTGTCCCTGCGCGCGACCGTCGACGACCCGCGCCGCGTCGAGCTGCATGACGGCACCTTCCCCGGCCGGATCGGCTGGAAGGCCGTGGTCTCCGCCCCGGGCCGGGGCACGGCGGTGCGCACGCAGGCCCCGACCGGGGACCCCACGGACGGCCTGCGCCGGTACCCCAAGGACCTCCTCACCAGCCCGCTCGATCAACGCGACGCCACCTTCCGGGTCGAGCCCGGCGACGGCACCCTGGTCGCGCCGAAGGGCCAGACCGGCGGCGTGGCCGAGAGCCGCGCCGAGTCCGACGGCTTCGCCGGGCTGTTCGCGGACGCCGCTTCGGGCAAGGGCGTGCTGCTGCTCCTGCTGCTGGCCGCCTTCGGCTGGGGCGCGCTGCACGCGCTGTCGCCCGGTCACGGCAAGGCGATGGTCGCCGCCTACCTGGTCGGCACCCGCGGCAGGGCGCGCCACGCGGTGGCGCTTGGAGCGACGGTCACGGTCACTCACACGATCGGCGTCTTCGCCCTGGGCGTCGTGACGCTCGCCCTGTCGCAGTACGTGCTGCCTGAGGATCTCTATCCCTGGCTGACTCTCCTGTCCGGCGTGCTCGTGGTGAGCGTCGGGCTGGCCGTGCTGCGCTCGCGGGCCCGGAAGGCGCACTCGCACTCTCACGCCCACGGGCACTCACACGACCACGACCACGACCACGAGCACGAGCTCAGCTGGAAGGGGTTGCTCGGCATGGGAACGGCCGCCGGCCTGATCCCCTGCCCCTCTGCCCTCGTCGTCCTGCTCGCCGCGATCTCGCAGCACGAGGTGGCCCTCGGCCTGCTGCTGATCACGGCCTTCAGCCTCGGCCTCGCGGCGACCCTGACGGGTCTCGGCCTGGTCGTCGTATCCGCCCGCAGGTGGATCCCGCCGCGCCTCGCGGCGGGGCGCCTTGCGGCCGTTCTGCCCGCGGCGTCGGCGCTCTTGATCGTCGGCGTCGGATTCGTCCTGACCGCCAAGGCGGTCCCGGGCGTCGTTTGAAAGGACTCGCGATGAATTTCGACTTCCTGTTCAAGCCGTTCGAGGAGCTGGACTCGCTGATCACCAGCCTGTTCGACGGCGCCCCGCTGCTGGTGGCGCTCGGCATCGCCTTCCTGCTGGGGCTGCGCCACGCGTCGGACCCGGATCACCTCGTCGCCGTGACGTCGCTGGTGGCCGCCGAGGACGGCGACACCCGCAAGGCCGCTCGGCTGGGCGCGTGGTGGGGAGTCGGGCATTCGAGCGCCCTGGTGGTGATCGGGGTCCCGCTGATCGCCTTCAAGGCCG
Organism: uncultured Thermoleophilaceae bacterium; assembly: GCA_963722245.1. Lineage (GTDB taxonomy): Bacteria > Actinomycetota > Thermoleophilia > Solirubrobacterales > Thermoleophilaceae > JACVRW01. The sequence continues at coordinate 69,520 of CAVRKM010000016.1, read as the reverse complement.
GCCTGCCGGGATGGCTCGAGGCGAGCGCCGAGAAGGCGATCGGCGTGGTCATCCTGGTGCTGGCGGCACGCGTGATCTACAAGTGGGCGCGCGGCGACTACCGAGCCACCGCTCACGCGCACGACGAGGGACACGCCTCGCGGCGGCACCTGCGCAAGGGCCACACGCACCGGCACGTCAAGGTGCGCACCCGCGGGCAGGCGGTCGGCATCGGGCTGCTGCACGGCCTGGCCGGCACCGGTGCGATCGTCCTGCTGCTGATCGCGGCGCTTCCGTCACGGCTGGAGGCGGGGCTGGCGCTGGCGGTCTTCGCGCCGATGTCGATCGCGTCGATGGCCGCCCTCACCGCTGCCTTCGCGTGGGTGCTCACGCGCCCGCTGGTGGAACCCTTCTACCGCTCGGTGCTGATCCCCGGGATGGGCGCCTTCGGCGTCGTGTTCGGCCTGTGGTACGCGGGCTTCTAGCCACCCGTCTGATACGCCCGCAGCGCGAGCGTGAGTATCAGCAGCGCCCCGATCGTCATCACGCCCATCTCCCCCAGCGCGACCTTGCGCGCCAGCGTCACCTGCTCCGAGCGCTCCAGCGCGTCCACGTCCTCCACGCCCTCCAGCTCGCGCTGGGCCACCCCGGCCCGCATGCCCTCGCTGATCAGCGACACGAACAGCGGCACGATCCCGTAGATCACGTGCAGACCGTCCGGGGCCGAGGCTCCGCGCGCCAGCAGCAGCAGGCCGACCGTCGCCTGCACGACCACCGTCGCCTGCGCCACGCGCAGCAGCGGCCAGAACGTGATCGCGGCCCGCGCGTTGTGTCTCAGCCACCCGACGGCGCCCCACCCCGCGGCCGTCGCGTTGCTCACCAACACGGCGATTCCGACCGCCATGTGAAACCCAGTCAACGGGTGTCCTTCGGCACTATGTAGCCCCTCCGCACAAAGTTGCGTTATACCTCCCGCCTGGAGTGCTGAAGAGCTACCTACCAGCCCTTGTCTTCCTGCTTCTGGGAATCGGGATAGGCACCGCCTTCACGCACGCGAACAGCCTGCTCGGGCCGAAGCGACCGGGCAGGACCAAGAGCGAACCCTACGAGAGCGGCCTGCCGTCGGAAGTCAAGAAGAGCTTCCGCTTCGGGATCAGCTTCTACCTGATCGCGATGCTCTTCATCCTGTTCGACATCGAGGTCGTCTTCCTCTACCCGGTCGCCCTCCAGCTCGACATCCTCGGCACGTTCGCCCTCATCGAGACGATCGTGTTCGTGGTCCTCCTGATGGTCGCGTTCGTCTTCGTCTGGCGCAGAGGAGCGCTGGAATGGAAATAACCCGCACCCAGGTCGACGGCATGCGGGTGCGCGGGCTGAAGGCCCAGCAGATGCTGCGCGGCGAGCTGGCCGGCGCCGACCTCGAGGAGTTCGTCCAGGAGCGCCTGGTGTTCACGCGGTTCGAGACCGCTCAGAACTGGGCCCGCAAGAACGCGATCTTCCCGCTCGGCTTCGGGCTCGCCTGCTGCGCCATCGAGATGATCACCGTGATCGGCTCGCCCCGCAACGACCTCGCCCGCTTCGGCGCCGAGGCGATCCGCTTCACACCCCGCCAGGCCGACCTGCTGATCCTGTCCGGGCGCGTGTCGATCAAGATGGCCCCGATCATCCGCCGGCTGTACGACCAGATGCTCGAGCCGAAGTGGGTGATCGCGATGGGCGCCTGCTCCTCGAGCGCGGGCATGTTCAACAACTACGCCGTCGTGCAGGGCGCCGACAAGTTCCTGCCGGTGGACGTGTACGTGCCCGGCTGCCCGCCCCGGCCCGAGGCCTTGATCTACGGGATCATGAAGCTGCAGGACAAGATCATGGGCACGCCCGACATGGGCTGGCGGGAGCGCTACCAGGCTGAGGGGACCGGCGAAGTTGCCTGACGCGACAGGGCTCGAGCTGATCGCCCAGCGGATCCGCGGCGCGCTCGGCGACGAGGCAGTGAGCGGCACCTCCTACTACCGCCAGCAGGCCACCGTGGACGTCGCGCCCGAGGCCATCCGCGAGGCGCTCGACTATCTCAGCCGGACCGACGAGGAGCCGTGGACCTGCCTGATGAGCCTGCACGGCGTGGACTACCTGCCCGCCGAGCCGCGCTTCGGCGTGCACTACCAGCTGCTCTCCATGGAGCGCTGCGACCGGCTCAACGTGCGGACCCGCCTGACGGGCGAGGAGCCGCACCTGCCGACGGTGGTCGACCTCTTCCCAACCGCGGACTACCAGGAGCGCGAGGTCTACGACATGTTCGGCGTCGTCTTCGACGGCCACCCGGACATGCGCCGCATCCTGCTGCCCGAGGACTACACCGGCTATCCGCAGCGGCGCGACTTCCCGATGGGCGGCGAGCCCGTCCTGTTCACCTTCAACGAGCACAAGTACCCGCGCTGGTATGACTGACGATCCGCTCAGCGTCCCCTACCGCGAGCGCGAGCGCTCGGTGACCCTGGAGCCGCTCGGGGCCGACGACGAGCTTCACCACGAGCTGCTCACACTCAACATGGGCCCGCACCACCCCGCCACCCACGGGGTGCTGCGCCTGCTGACCACGCTCGAGGGCGAGGTCGTGCGCGACATCAAGCCGATCATCGGCTACCTCCACACCGGCATCGAGAAGAGCTGCGAGGACCAGCAGTACTGGAAGGTCATCACGTTCGTCGAGCGGATGGACTACCTCGCCTACTACTTCAACGCGACCGCGTACTGCATGTCGGTCGAGAAGTTGCTCGAGGAGGAGGTGCCGGCGCGGGCCGAGTACCTCCGCGTGGCGCACATGGAGCTGAACCGGATCGCCTCGCATCTGTTCGCGCTGGCGACCGGGGCGCTCGACCTCGGCGCGGTCACGATGCTCTGGTGGGGCTGCCGCGACCGCGACCTGGTGCTCGACCTCTTCGAGATGTCGTCCGGCCAGCGCATGCACCCGCGCTACATCCAAGTCGGCGGCGTGATCGAGGACATCCCGCCGGGCTGGGAGAAGAAGGTGCGCGAGTTCCTCGCGATGATGCCCACGCGCCTCGACCAGTACGAGGACCTGCTCGATCGCAACGAGATCTGGCTCGAGCGCCTCAAGGGCACTGGCGTGCTGAGCCAGGAGCGCGCGCTGGAGCTGGGCGTGACCGGGCCGATCCTGCGAGCCACCGGCCACCCCTGGGACCTGCGCAAGGCGATGCCCTACTCCTCGTACGAGGACTTCGACTTCGAGGTGCCGGTCGGCCACTTCGGCGACAACTACGACCGTTTCAAGGTGCGCATGGACGAGATGCGCCAGTCGATCAAGATCGTCGAGCAGGCCCTCGACGGCCTGCCCGAGGGCCCGTACATCACCTCAAACCGCAAGGTGGCGCTGCCGCCACGCCACGAGCTGGCCACGTCGATGGAGGCGCTGATCCACCACTTCAAGCTCGTGACCGAGGGCTTCCGCGTGCCGCCCGGCGAGACCTACGTGGGCATCGAGTCGCCGCGCGGTGAGCTGGGCTGCTACGTGCTCGCCGACGGCTCCGCCAAGCCGGCCCGCGTGCACATGCGCGACCCGAGCTTCGTGAACCTCCAAAGCCTCCCAGACATGGCCCGCGACTCGCTGATCGCCGACTTCATCGCCTGCATAGCGATGCTCGATCCGATCATCGGAGGGGTGGACCGGTGACGGACGATCCGGGGCGCGTCCACGCGGTCCCACTCCCGCCAGGCTGGGACGAGGCGGTGCGCCTGGACGAGGACGCGGCGACGATCCCCGATCCGGCGTCCGTCGACGTGCCCGAGGCCGCTGCGCGCGGAGATCGAGCGCCACATGGCCAAGTACCCCGACCGCCACTCGGCTGCGCTGCCCGCGCTCGCCGCGGCTCAGAAGGTCCATGGCTGGTGCTCCCCCGAGGCGATGGACCAGGTGGCCGCCGTCATGCAGGTCACGCCCGCCTACCTGTCGAGCGTGGCCACCTTCTACGACATGCTGCGCACCCAGCCCGTGGGCACTCGCTACGTGTACGTGTGCACGAGCGTCGCGTGCCACCTGCGCAACGCCAAGTCGGTCTACGAGGCGATCGCCGAGCAGGCGTCCGCTCAGGGCCTCGAGGATGTGGAGCTGCGCGAGTTCGAGTGCCTCGGCGCCTGCGAGATGGCGCCGATGGCGTCGATCGACGGCCGCTACGTCGGGCCGCTGTCGGAGGACGACGCACCCGAGCTGGTCGGCGCGCTGAAGGAGGGCCGCGAGCCGCTGCCCGGACGGGGCCTGCCCGACCCCGGCTTCCAGCTGCCCTGGACCGCGCCCGACCGCCCCGGCCCGCCGGAGGAGCCCGACGTGCACCCGGCCGGCGGGACCTGGGAGGACGCCCAGGTGCTCGACGTGCCCGAGGTGGACGAGCCGCTCCATGGCCCGCCCACGCCGCCCCAGCCGCTCGACCCGGGCACCAGCGTGGTCCCCGAGCCGCAAGAGGAGGAGGACGAGCAGTGAAGGAGACGCGCGTGCTGCTCGCCCACATCGACGAGCCCAACCTCAACACGCTCGCCGTCTACGAGCGCGTGGGCGGCTACGGCTCGCTGCGCAAGGCGCTGCTCCAGATGACCCCCGAGGAGGTGCTGGGCCAGCTGGAGGACTCCGGCCTGCGCGGCCGCGGCGGCGCCGGCTTCTCGATGGGCAAGAAGGCGTCGTTCATCCCCAAGGGGACGATGGACAAGTACCTCTGCTGCAACGCCGACGAGTCCGAGCCGGGCGCGTTCAAGGACCGCCTGCTGATGCAGAAGAACCCGCACCTGCTGATCGAGGGCTGCATCATCGGCTCGATCGCGGCGGGCGCGAACAAGGGCTTCATCTTCATCCGCGGCGAGTACTCGGTGCAGGCCGACATCCTCGACGCCGCCGTCGCCGAGGCCTACGAGAAGGGTTACCTGGGCGAGGGCATCCTCGATTCGCAGCACTCGTTCGACCTGGTCGTGCACCGCGGCCAGGGCGCCTACATCTGCGGCGAGGAGACCGGCCTGCTCGACGCGCTCGAGGGCAAGCGCGGCAACCCGCGCCTGAAGCCGCCGTTCCCCGCCAACCAGGGCCTCTACCAGGGCCCCACTCTGATCAACAACGTCGAGACGCTCTGCAACGCGCCGATCATCATCGAGCACGGCGCCGACTGGTACCGCAAGTTCGGCGAGGGCAACTCGACCGGCACCAAGCTCGTGTCGGTGTCGGGCAACGTGCAGCGCCCGGGCAACTTCGAGGTGGAGCTGGGCGTGACCGTGCGGGACGTCATCTACGGCCTGGCGGGCGGACCGCCCGAGGGGCGCGAGCTGAAGTGCTTCTTCCCCGGCGGCTCGTCCGCTCCGGTGCTGACCCCGGAGCACCTCGACCTGCCGTTCACCTACGAGGCGATGGCCGAGGCCGGCTCGATGCTGGGCACCGCCTCGGTGATCGTGGTCGACGACTCCCAGCCGCTGGTGCCGCTCGCCCTGCGCCTGGCCGAGTTCTACCGCCACGAGTCGTGCGGCAAGTGCGTTCCCTGCCGTGAGGGCACCAACTGGACCGTGAAGATGCTGGAGCGGATCGACGAGGGCGAGGGCACGCCGATGGACCTCGACATCCTCGGGCAGGTCCAGGGCAACATCATCGGCAACTGCCTGTGCGTGCTGGGCGACTCGATGGCGATGCCGGTCGCCTCGATGCTCCAGTACTTCCGCCCCGAGTTCGAGCAGCACATGGAGGACGCGCGCGCGAGGCGCGACCTCGAGGAGGCGGTGGCCTAGTGGCCCGCCCCGAGCCCAACTGGATCAGCTTCGAGATCGACGGCAGGCAGGTGCGCGCGCCGGAGGGCGCGATGCTCGTCGACGCCGCCAAGCACGGCGACGTCGAGATCCCGTACTTCTGTTACGAGCCCAAGCTGGGCCAGCCGGTCGGGGCCTGCCGCATGTGTCTCGTCGAGATCGAGGGCATCCCCAAGCTGCAGACGTCGTGCTCCACGCCCGTGCGCGACGGCATGGTCGTGCACACGACCTCCGACCGCGTCAAGCACGCGCAGAACGCGATCGTCGAGTTCCTGCTCGTGAACCACCCGCTCGACTGCCCCGTCTGCGACAAGGGCGGCGAGTGCCCGCTGCAGGACATCTCCTATGGCTGGGGCGCGGGCCGCTCGCGCTTCATCGACCCCAAGCGCCATTTCAAGAAGCCGCTCGAGCTGTCCCCGCTGGTCGCGATCGACCGCGAGCGCTGCATCCTCTGCTACCGCTGCGTGCGCTTCTCGCAGGAGGTGGCCGAGGACTACCAGCTCGTGTTCCTGGACCGCGGCGACCACACCTTCGTCGGCACGCACGACGGCCGCCCCTACGTGGCCCCGTTCAGCGGCAACATCATCGAGCTGTGCCCGGTGGGCGCGCTCACCTCGACCGCGTACCGCTTCCGCGCGCGCCCGTGGGACATCGAGGGCTCGGGCACGGTCTGCACGATGTGCCCGTCGCAGTGCAACGTCGAGCTGACGGTGCGCGACGACGCCAAGGTCGTGCGCGTGCTCGCGCGCGACAACGAGGACGTGGACGACGGTTGGCTCTGCGACAAGGGCCGCTTCGGCTACCAGGCGTTCGGCGCGGCGGAGCGCATCACGACGCCGCTGGTGCGCGACGGCGGCTTCCTGCGCGAGGTCTCATGGGAGCGCGCGCTGTCGGAGGCCGCCGCGGCGCTGGGGCGCTCCGGCGAGCGCACGGCGGCGATGGTCGGCGGGTCGGCCACCAACGAGGAGGGCTTCCTCGTCCAGCACCTCCTGCGCAAGGGGCTCGACTCACGGCACGTCGCGTCGGAAGCCGCCGGCTGGTTGTTCGGCGAGCACGCCCGGGCCCTCGCGCGCCCCGCCCTCTCGGCCAATGTCTCCGACATCGACCACGCCGACGCAATTCTCGTGCTCGACACCGAGCTGGTCGAGGAGGCGCCGATCCTCGACCTGCGCGTTCGCAAGGCGGTGCGTCGCAATGGCGCCCGGCTGGTTGTGGCCTCGTCGCGTCCCTCCACGCTCGACCCCAACGCGGCCGCCGCGCTGCGCTTCGCGCCGGGCGCCGCCGAGGCGGCCGTGGGTGCCCTGGCGGCGGCGCTGGGCAGCCCGCGCGCGGGATCGCTCGACGAGCTGGCGGGCCGGGCCCGGGCGTCCGAGGGCTTCCGCCCCGGCACACGCTCGACGGGCGCCACCGGCCCGGACGCCGTGCGTGCCACGGCCGACGTCCTGCGCGACGCCGGCGACGTGGTCGTGATCTGGGGCTCGCGCGTCGCCGGCGGCGAGCGCCGCGGCGAGGCCGTCGAGGCGTTGCTGGCGCTGGCCGGGGCCCTCGGCGTGGAGGACAGCGACGAGTCGGGCCTGATCGAGATCCCCTCGGGTACCAACGGCCGCGGCCTGCGCGAGGTCGGGTGCACGCCGAGGCTCGAGCCGGGACTGGCGGATGCCCCCGCGAGCGGACCCCCTGACCCTGCCGCGCTGCTGCTGTTCGAGTCCACGCTGTCCGAATCCGCGCTGGCCCGTGCCACGAGCGTGATCGCCTTCGCCGCCTTCCACGACGAGGCCCTCGACGAGCACGCCGACGTCGTCTTCCCGGCCGCGGTCTACGCCGAGAAGGAGGGCACGGTCACGCACCCCGACGGCCGCCTGCAGCGGGTGCGCCAGGCGCTCGGCCATCCCGGCGACGCGCGCGCCGCTTGGTGGGTGCTGGCCGAGCTGTGCGAGCGGGTCGGAGCCGGGCTCGGCCTGGCCAGCTCCCCGATGGTGACCGAGGCGATCGCGGAAGCGGTGCCCTTCTACGCCGGCATCACGCTCGAGGAGATCGGCGGCCGCGGCGTGCGCTGGCAGGAGCGCGAAGCAGCGTCGGCGCTCGACGCAGGCGCAGCCTCCGACCGAGCCGCTCGTCGACGCGCCGGCCGCGCCGGAGGGCATGCGCGCGACGCCCGCCGTCAGCTTCTGGGCCGGCCCGGAGACCGAGCACGCGCCCTCGTTGCGGTTCCTTGCGACCGGGGCGACCGCGGAGCTGTCGGTCGAGGACGCCCGTGCGGCGGGCATCGACAGCGGTGACGAGGTGCGGCTGACGGCGGGCGGCGAGTCCGTGACAGCCGTCGTCGTCGTGCGCACCGGCGTGCCGACCGGCAGCCTGTTCCTCGCGGGAGCGCGGCTGCCCGACGCCCCCGTGGAGATCGTCGTGGCGGTGGTGGCCTGATGCTCGAGGGGACGCTCGTCATGATCGCCAAGTCGATCATCATCTTCGCGGTCTTCCTGCAGCTCGTGCCGATCGTCCTGCTGGGCGACCGAAAGCTGATGGGCCGCATGCAGTCGCGCATCGGCCCCAACCGGGTCGGACCGCGCGGCATCTTCCAGCCGATCGCCGACGTGCTCAAGTTGCTCTCCAAGGAGCAGTTCACGCCCGCCGCCGCCGTCCCGTGGATGATGGCGATCGCGCCGGTGATCTCCGTGACCACCGCGGTCGCGACCATGGCGATCATCCCCTTCGGGCCCTACGACGTCTGGGGTGGCGGCTTCGGGCTCTACGGGATCGACGTCTCGATCGGGTTGCTCTACTTCTCTCGCCTTCGGCTCGCTGGCGTTCTACGGCACGGTGCTGGGCGGCTGGTCGTCGGGGTCGAAGTACTCGTTCCTCGGATCGATGCGCGCCGCCGCACAGCTGATCTCCTACGAGGTCGCGATGGGCCTGTCGCTGCTCGGCGTGGCGATGACCGCGGGGTCGCTGTCGCTCGTCGACATCGTCGAGAGCCAGCACGGCATTTGGTTCGTCGTTGCCGCAGTTCGTCGGCTTCTGCATCTTCCTGGTGGCCGGCTTCGCCGAGACGGCCCGGGCGCCGTTCGACCTGCCCGAGGGCGACGCCGAGATCGTGGGCGGCTACAACACCGAGTACGGCGGGATGCGCTTCGGCTCGTACTTCATGGCCGAGTACATGGAGGTCCTGGTCATCTCGGGCATCGCCGCCACCTGCTTCTTCGGCGGCTGGCACGGTCCCGGCCCGGAGGCGCTGGCGCCCCTGTGGATGCTGCTGAAGATCATGGTCGGGGCCGTCCTGTTCATCTGGGTGCGCGCCACCCTGCCGCGGCTGCGCTACGACCAGCTGATGTCGTTCGGCTGGAAGATCCTGCTGCCGCTGGCGACCTTGAATGTCCTGGTAACCGCGATCGTATTGGTGGCCACCTGATGCCAACTGATTGGAAAGAGGCCGCGGCCCCGATCGAGCGCGGGCCTGAGCCCGGCGGGGTCGGCGCCGTGTACCGCGTCTTCGGCGAGACCCTGCGCGGGCTCAAGACGACGCTCGGGCGCGTGGCGGAGGGCCACCACGTGATCCAGTATCCCGAGGAGAAGACGCCGGTCTACCCGCGTTTCCGCGGCCGCCACAAGCTGCACCGCTTCGAGGACACCGGGCTTGAGAAGTGCGTCGGCTGCTCGCTCTGCGCGGCTGCCTGCCCGGCCAAGTGCATTCGGGTGGTCGCGGCGGAGAACACGCCCGACCTGCAGGTTTCGGCCGGCGAGCGCTACGCCGCGGTCTACGAGATCAACATGACGCGCTGCATCTTCTGCGGCTACTGCGAGGTGGCCTGTCCCTTCGACGCGATCACGATGGGCAACGACTACGAGCTGTCCGACTACCACCGCTCCGACCTGATCTTCACGAAGGAGATGCTGCTCGCCGATTCCCCCGAGCACACGCCGCTGCGGCGCGAAGGGGAATAGAACACCGGGCCATGTGGTTCGAGCAGGTTCTCTTCTTCGTGGCCGGGATTGGCGCCCTCGCCGGCGCGCTCGGCGTAGTCGTGCTGCGCAACCCGTTCTACTCGGTCCTCGCGCTGGTCTGTCACCTCGTGGCGCTGGCCCTGCTGTTCCTGCTGCTGAACGCCGAGTTCATCGCCGCGGCGCAGGTCGTGGTGTACGCCGGCGCCGTGATGGTGCTCTACATCTTCGTGGTCGCCTACATCGGCGGCTCGGATGAGCCACTGCGGCCCGAGGGTGGCGTGCTCAACACCTTCGGCCCGGTGTTCGCCGCGGCCATCGGCATCGAGCTGACGATCGCGTTCATCGCCAGCGGGCTGGCCGCGCTCGACACGCGCGGGCCGGACGTGGGGGCGGGCTTCGGGTCCCCGGAGGCGATCGGCCAGCTGCTGCTGACCCGCTTCCTGGTCCCGTTCGAGGCGGCCTCCTACCTGCTGCTCATCGCGGCCGTGGGGGCCGTCGTGCTGGCCCGGCGCCGGCGCGGGCTGGAGGACATCGGCGCCCTCGAGGAGGTCGGCGCGCCGCCGGACCGTCAGACGCCGCCCGCGGAGACCACCCTCGAGGTCAGGGTCTAGGTGCGGCACTAATGGACATCGTCTGGTTCCTCGTCCTGTCCGCGTTCATCTTCGTGATCGGCGCGGCCGGGGTGCTGACGCGCCGCAACCCGCTTGTCGTGCTGCTCTGCCTCGAGCTGATGCTCAACGCGGGCAACCTCGCCCTGGTCGCCTTCTCGCGCATGCACGGCGGCCAGGCGGGTCAGGTGTTCGCGCTGATCGTGATGGTGATCGCCGCCTGCGAGGTCGTGATCGGCCTCGGGATCATCGTCGCGATGTACCGCAACCGGCTCCCGATCGACATCGACGAGATGTCGGAGCTGCGCGGATGAGCGCCACCTCCTACGGCTGGCTGATCCTCGCCTTTCCGCTCGCCGGGACGCTGATCATCGGCTTCGGCTGGCTCAAGCCCGGCGGGCTGCCGGCGCGCCTCCCGGGCTGGATCGCGAGCGGGGCGATCCTGGGCGCCTTCCTGTCGTCGATCGGGGCGCTGATCAAGCTCCAGGACCGACCCGAGGACGCCCGCTCGCTGGTCGACTCCGCCTGGACCTACGCGTCGACCGGCGACTTCAAGGTCGACATGGCGATCCTGGTCGACCCGCTCTCGATCTTCATGTGCCTCGTGGTCAGCGGCGTGTCGTTCCTGATCCACGTCTACTCGATCGCCTACATGGGCGGCGACCGCGGCTACACGCGCTACTTCGCCTACCTGAACTACTTCGTCTTCTCGATGCTGCTGCTGGTGCTGGCGGCCAACTTCGTGCTGCTGATCGTCGGCTGGGCGTTCGTGGGCGCGGCGTCGTACCTGCTGATCTCCTACTGGTACCGCCGCGAGACCGCCACCCGCGCCGGCATCAAGGCGTTCGTGATCAACGTGATCGGCGACGTGGGCCTGGTGATCGCCGCCTTCCTGCTGCTCGACAAGACCGGCTCGCTCGACTACGCCGGCGTCTTCGGGCAGGCCGACAAGGTCTTCTCCCACAACGACGGCACGCTGGTGGCCGCCTGCCTGCTGATCCTGGTCGGCGCGTTCGCCAAGTCCGCGCAGCTGCCGCTGCACACCTGGCTCCCGGACGCCATGGAGGGCCCCACCCCGGTATCCGCCCTGATCCACGCCGCCACGATGGTCACGGCGGGCGTCTACCTGATCGCCCGCATGCACCCGCTGTTCGAGCAGGCCCCGGCGGCCGCCGACGTGAGCGCGATCATCGGCACCGCCACGCTCGTGTTCGCGGCCACGGTTGCGCTCGCGGTCACCGACCTCAAACGGACGATCGCCTACAGCACGATCAGCCAGATCGGCTACATGGTGCTCGGCGTCTCGGTGTTCGCCTACAGCGCAGGCCTGTTCCACCTGATGACGCACGCCTTCTTCAAGGCGCTGCTGTTCATGAGCGCAGGCTCGGTGATCAGCGCCATGGGCGGCGTCCAGGACATGGACCGCATGGGCGGCTTCCGCAAGGCGATGCCGTTCACGTTCGCCGCCTTCCTGTGCGGCGCGCTCGCGCTCGCCGCCTTCCCGTTCACCTCGGGGTTCTTCTCGAAGGACGAGATCATCGCTTTCACGATCGCGCGCGGCGGCTGGTTCTGGGCGCTGGCGATCGCCGCCTACGCCGGCGCCTTGCTGACCGCCTTCTACGCCTTCCGCATGGTGTTCCGCGTCTTCTGGGGCAACCCGGTCGAGGAGGCGCGCGAGCTCGAGCAGGGCCATCTCGCCCACCACCCGCCCGCCAACCCGGCGACCGGCGAGCCCGAGGACACCGACGTCGGCTTCCCCGCCGAGGAGCACCACATCGCCGAGCGCGAGTGGCCGATGCGCGCCGCGATGGGGCCGCTGGCCGTGCTCGCGCTGCTGGCCGGCCTGGTCCAGGTGCCCGGCGTCGACGACGTGATCACGAAGTTTCTCGAGCCGAGCTTCGCCGACTCCAACTTCCACGAGGCCGCGCCCAGCGACGGCGCCGCAGTGGACCGGGCTGCTCGTGGGCGGCCTGATCTCGCTGGCAGGCATCGGCGCCGCCTACTTCGCCTACGTGCGCCGGCGCGGCGTGACGCTCGAGCTCCGCGACCGCTTCGGGCGCGTGCACGACTTCCTCGTGAACAAGTGGTACTTCGACGAGCTGTTCGAGGCCGTCTTCGTGCGCCCGGTGGCCACCGCCGGCGGTTTCGGACGCGCTGTGATCGAGACGCGCTTCGTCCAGGGGTTCATCGTGGGCGGCGCCACCGGCGTCGTGCGCGTGGGCACGTCGTTCGCCCGGGCGATCCAGACGGGCTACCTGCGCGCCTACGCGCTGCTGCTGATGCTGGGCGTGGCCCTGCTCGCCCTCTACTTCCTGCTGGCCAGCTCGTGACGATCCACCTCTCGATAATCCTGTTCCTGCCGCTGGCCACCGGCCTGCTCGGGGCGTTCCTGCCGCGTGAGATGGCGCGCTGGGCGGTGCTGGCGGGAACGGTGGCCGTGCTGCTGTACGCGATCGCGCTGCTGGTCGACTTCGAGTCGGGCCAGGGGCTGCAGTACGTGACCAACGACAGGTGGATCCCCGAGCTGGGCGTGCGCTACCAGCTCGGCGTGGACGGGCTGAACCTGTTCATGGTCGCCCTGACGGCGATCGCCTGGGTGCCGTGCACGCTGGTGGCCGCCTTCCGCGAGCACGACCGGCCCAAGCAGTTCTTCTTCTGGCTCGCCCTCGGCGAGACCGCCGTGCTCGGCGCGTTCCTCGCGCAGGACCTGGCGCTGTTCATCGTCTTCTTCGACCTGATGCTGATCCCGTTCTACTTCATGATCGGCGGCTGGGGCAGCGGCGACCGCGTGCGCGCCACGACCAAGTTCGTGATCTACACGCTGGCCGGCTCGCTGCTCATGCTGGCGGCGGCGATCGCGCTGGGCGTGCTGTCCACCCCCGCGGGCGGCCAGATCTCGTTCTCGATGGCCGTGCTGCAGCACCGCTCGGTCGCGCAGGGCACCCAGGAGTGGATGGTGCTGCTGTTCGCGCTGGCGTTCTTCGTGAAGGCGCCGCTGTTCCCGCTGCACGGCTGGGTGCCGGAGACCTACCGCTCCTCGCCGATCGTCACGATCGCGCTGCTCGGCGGCGTGCTGTCGAAGGTCGGCGTCTACGGCTTCCTGCGGATCGTGCTGCCGATCATGCCCCAGGGAGCCCAGCACTGGCAGGAGCTGTTCATCATCGTGGCGGTCTTCTCGATCCTGTACGGGTCGATCCTCGCCTTCTCCCAGGACAACGTGCGGCTGGTGGTCGCCTACTCCTCGATCGCCCAGATGGGGTTCATCGTGCTGGGCATCTTCGCCCTGCAGGACAAGGGCGCCCAGGGCGCGCTGCTGCAGATGCTCAACCACGGCCTGGTGGTCGTCCCGCTGTTCCTGATCATCGGCGTGATCGCGGCGCGCGCGGGTGGGAGCGAGTCGCTCTCCGAGCTCGGCGGCATGGCCTTCCGAGCGCCCGTGCTGGCCACGCTGTTCCTGATCGTCTCGTTCGCGACCCTGGCGATGCCGGGCTCGGCCAACTTCGTCGGCGAGATCCTGGTGCTGTTCGGGACCTTCGAGAACAAGTTCGTCTACGGGTTGGTGGCGAGCGTCGGGGTCGTGCTGGCGGCCGTGTACATGATCCGCATGTACCAGCGGACGATGCACAACCGGCCCGGCCCGGCCGTCGAGTCGCGTGAGATCGACGGGCTGAACCTGGCGGCGATCGCGCCGCTGGTGGCGGTGATCGTCGCGCTCGGCGTGTACCCGAACTTCGTCGTGCACCGCACCGAGAAAGCGACGAAGGCGGCGATCGCGGAGGCGAGCGGCATCGGGCAGCAGGTGGCAGCCAGATGAACATCGCCGCCGTCCACGCGCCGGTCATCGACTACAAGGAGCTATCGCCCCTGATGGCCACGGTCGGCGGGTCGATCGTGGTGTTGATGGTCGGGCTGCTGCGCGGCCGCTTCGTGCAGCACATCGCGGTGCCTGCCCTCACGACGATCTCGCTGCTCACGGCGATGGGACTCACGATCTGGATCTGGGACCCCGGCGTGCAGAAGTCGATCATCGAGGGCTCGCTGACCGTGGACACGCTCGCCCTCGGCATCGCGATGCTCGTCTATCGTGGCGGGGCTGGTGTGCGTGGCGCTGTCGTGGCGCGCTCGGGCGCCCCGCGAGGCCGGCCACGGCGAGTACCACTCGATGCTGCTCGGGTCGATCACGGGCATGGTCCTGCTGGCCGAGGCCTCGGACCTGATCACCCTGTTCGTCGGCCTCGAGCTGCTCTCGATCCCGCTCTACGTGCTGTGCGCCACCGAGCTGCACCGGCGCACCTCGCTCGAGGCCGGGCTGAAGTACCTCGTGATCGGGTCGGTCGGCTCCGCGACTCTGCTCTACGGCCTCGCCATGGTCTACGGCGCCACCGGGGCCATGCAGTTCGGGTCGATCGCCTCGACGATCTCGGGAGACACGGTCGGCCTGACCGACCCGCTGCTCCTAACCGGCATCGCGCTGGTCGTCACCGGGTTCGCGTTCAAGGCCTCGGTCGCTCCGTTCCACCAGTGGACGCCCGACGTGTACGAGGGCGCGCCGACGCCGATCACCACGTTCATGGCGGTCGCCACCAAGGCGGCCGCGTTCGCCGTGATGCTGAGGTTCTTCGACCAGGCGGTAGGGCTGGAGCAGCTGGACTGGGGCCCGGCGTTCGCGGCGCTTGCGACGGTGACGATCGTGATCGGCAACGTCGGCGCCATCGCGCAGCGGTCGCTCAAACGGCTGCTCGCCTGGTCGAGCGTGGGCCAGGCCGGCTACCTGCTGGCCGGGCTGGTGGTCGGCTCGAGGCTCGGCCTGCAGGCGACGGTCTTCTACGTCGCCGTCTACCTGTTCATGAACGTGGCGGCGTTCGCGGTCGTGGTCGCGCGCGAGCGGGTGTCGGAGCGCGGCGACGACCTGTCCTCGTTCGAGAACCTCGGCCAGACCCAGCCCTGGCTGGCGTGGCCGATGACGATCGCGATGCTGTCGCTGGCCGGCGTGCCGGCCACGGCCGGCTTCATCGGGAAGTTCTATTTGATCGACGCGGCGGTCGCCGGCGACTACGCGTGGCTCGGCGTCGTGATCGTGATCGGCGCGGTCGTCTCGTTCTCGTACTACCTGCGCGTGGTGGCCGTGATGTGGATGGGCGGCTACGAGGTCGAGCTGCCGACGATCCCGCCCCGGCGCGTCAAGCCGGTCTCCGGCTGGTCGCCCGAGGCCGACGTGCGCGCCCAGCCCGAGGTGGCGTTCGTCGCGATCTTGTTCGCGGCGGCGACGATCTTCTTCGGACTTTGGCCCGACCCGCTGTTCGACCTGGCGCGAGACGTCGGCACGTCGATCTCGGGCCTGAGCTAGAGCACTCGGTTACGCTGCCCCCAGCGACGAAGGGGGAGCGACGGATGAGCGAGAACCTGGCCCGGATCCTCACGGACACGGCCGCCGAGCATGGTGAGCGGACCGCGTTCAAGCTGGACGACGTCGAGCTGACCTACTCCGTGCTCGACGAGTCGAGCGCGCGGGTGGCCGCGCTGCTGAAGGCGAAGGGGGTCGAGCCGGGCGATCGCGTGGGCCTGATGCTCCCGAACGTCCCCTACTTCCCCGTGATCTACTACGGCATCCTGCGCGCCGGCGCCGTGGTGGTCCCGATGAACGTGTTGCTCAAGGGCCGCGAGGTGACCTTCTACCTCCAGGACCCGGCCGCCAAGCTCGTGTTCGCCTGGCACGACTTCGCCGAGGCCGCCGAGGAGGGCGCCGCCCAGGCCGGCACGGAGCTGATCCTCGTCAAGCCGGGCGAGTTCGAGCAGCTGGTGCTCGCCCACGAGCCGGACCGCGAGGTCGCCGACCGCTCGGACGCCGACACCGCGGTGATCCTCTACACGAGCGGCACCACCGGCAAGCCCAAGGGCGCCGAGCTGACACACGCGAACCTCCTGCGCAACTGCCGCGTGGTCGCCGGCTTCGCCGAGTTCGGCGAGGGCGAGGTCCTGCTGGGCGCGCTGCCGCTGTTCCACTCGTTCGGCCAGACCTGCACGATGAACGGGGCGGTCTCCAGCGGCGCGACGGTGACCATGCTGCCGCGCTTCGATCCCGAGAAGGCGCTCGAGATCATCGAGCGCGACCGCGTGACCGTCTTCCAGGGCGTGCCGACGATGTACAACGGGCTGCTGCACGCCGACAGGGCAGACTCGACCGACGCCTCGTGCCTGCGGCTCTGCATGTCGGGCGGCGCGGCGATCCCGGTCGAGCTGATCCGCGCCTTCGAGGACAAGTTCGGCTGCGCGATCCTGGAGGGCTACGGCCTGTCCGAGACCTCCCCCGTCGCCTCCTTCAACCAGCCCGACAGGCCGCGCAAGGCGGGCTCGATCGGCACCCCGATCGAGGGCGTGGAGATGCAGGTGTGGGACGACACCGGCAAGGAGGCCGCGCAGGGCGAGGTCGGCGAGATCGTGATCCGCGGCCACAACGTGATGAAGGGCTACTGGGACCGCCCCGAGGCGACCAGCGAGGCCATCGACGGCGACGGCTGGTTCCGCAGCGGCGACATGGCCAAGGTGGACGAGGACGGCTACTTCTTCATCGTCGACCGCAAGAAGGACCTGATCATCCGCGGCGGCTACAACGTCTACCCGCGCGAGGTCGAGGAGGTGCTGTACGAGCACCCGGCCGTGCAGGAGGCGGCGGTGGTCGCGGTGCCCGACGAGGCGCTCGGCGAGGAGGTCGGCGCCGCGGTGGTGCTGTGCAAGGGCGCGTCGCTGACGGCGGACGAGCTGAAGGCCTACGTCAAGGAGCAGGTCGCCGCGTACAAGTACCCGCGCAAGATCTGGTTCCTCGACGAGCTCCCGAAGGGGCCCACCGGCAAGATCCTCAAGCGTGAGATCGAGGTGCCGGAGCAGGTGGCCGCGGCGTCCTAGTCGTCGCGCACCGCGCCGAAGCGGATCACCTGACCGCTGTCGTCGAAGACCCACTGCATCCACCACTCGAACTCGCTGCCCGCGCCGCTGCCCCGGCCCACCACGCGCTGGACAGCTCGGACGAGCACGCGGTCGCCCTCGTCCACGAACTCGCGCCCCTCGATCGTCAGCTCCGAGAAGCTCTCGGTCAGGTCGTCGAGGAACCCACGGATCGCGACCGCGCCGCGGGTGCCCTCGGGGTCGGTGATCTCGTCGAACGGGATGAACTGCACGTCGTCGGCGAGGTACTCCCAGCCGGCGCTGAAGTCGCCGCGCGCCCAGTCGGCGTAGACGCGACGCAGCAGCTCGACCTGGCTTGCCGTCACGTCCTGGAGGATGACTGACTCAGGCGAGCTGGGTGACCTGGTCGAGCGCGACGGCCTGCGCCGCGCGCGAGCCGGAGCCCAGCGCGTTGGCCACGGACCGCAGGCTCTCGGTGGCGGCGTCGCCGGCGGCGTAGACGCCGGGCACGCCGGTCCGACCGGCCACGTCGGTCACGACCGTGCCGCCGGCGCTCAGCTCGCAGCCGAGGGCGTCCGCGATGTCGTTCGGCTGGCCGCGGTGGGTGCGCACGAACATGGCGTCGCGATACTCGGCGGGGCCGGATTCGAACTCGATCCGCTGGAGCCAGCCGTCGCCGCCGATCAGCTGGCGGATCGGCTCCTCGCGAACGCGGACACCGGCGCTCTCCAGCACGGCGCGCTCGCCGTTCAGGTTCGCGGGACCGTCGGTGCAAAGCACGACGTCGTGGCTCCAACCCGCGACCACCAGGGCCGAGCGCGCCGCCGCGGGGCCGGAGCCGTGCACGGCCAGCGACAGGTCGCGCACCTCCCAGCCGTCGCAGAACGGGCAGTGGAAGACCGACCGGCCCCAGAGCCCGGCCACGCCCGGCAGCGGCGGCGGGTCGTAGCGCAGCCCGTGCGCGAGCACCAGCGCGCGGCTGCGCACCGCGCCGCCGTCGAACCTCACGGCGAAGCCGTCCGACCCGGAGTCGGCGTCGAGCACCTCGGCGTCCCGGACCTCGACGTTGGGGAAGCCGGCCAGCTGCTCGCGGCCGGCCTGCCGCAGGTCCGAGGGGGCCACGCGTGTCTGCGCCAGCAGGCCCCCGATTCCGTTCGAGGCGGCGTTGGCGGGCCGCCCCGTGTCGAGCACCAGCACGCGCTGCCGCGCGCGGCCCAGCACCAGGGCGGTGCTGAGTCCGGCGGGGCCGCCGCCGACGATCACGGCATCGAGCACCGGCGCGCGGTTTCCGCGCGAGTGCGTGTGGCCGCGGCGGCGGTCGGCGGCGTGGGAGTGAGGGCGAGTGCGTGTGTTCATTTGGTAGGTGAGACAAGTGCGGTGCCGGGAACTAATCGGCCCCCGCCAATATTGCGTGGCGGGCGCGGGTTCGTTCCGTGACAAGCGACACTCAGAGCCAGGTGATGCCGTACCGCTCGGAGGCCGCGGCGTAGGCGTCCGGCCCGAGCGTCCCGGCGCGCTCGGCCGCGGCGAGCTCGCGAAAGAAGCCATCGAAGCCACCCGGCGTGGTGACGATCAACGTCCGACCGACGCCAGGCACCACGCGGCGCTGCGAGTGCGGCACCCCGCGCGGCGCGAAGACCGCGCTGCCAGGGCCGGCCCGGTGCTCGGCGTCTCCGACTTGGAAGACGTGCTCGCCCTCCAGGGGAAGGAACAGCTCGTCCTCGTGCTCGTGGACGTGGAGCGGCGTGTCCACCAGCGGCGGAACCTCCTCGAACACGCTCATCGAGCCGCCGGTGCTGTCACCCGACGCCTTGACCACGATCGTGACGTCGCCGAAGGTCAGCCGCTCCTCGGACACGCGGCGAAAGGTACCCGGCCCGCCTACTAGGCTCCCCCGCCGTGGCCCTGACTCGCAGAGGACTACTTGGCTCCGGCGCGGCCGGAGCGGCCGCGCTCGGGCTCGGCGCGTGCGGCGACGACTACTTCGAGCCGGCCACGCGCCACAACAAGGACGCGCCGAACACCCTGATGCTGATCACGGACTCCACGCGCTTCGACTACATCCGCGCGTACAACCCCGACAGCCTCGCCAAGACGCCCAACATCGACGCGCTCGTCAAGGACTCGCTCTCGTTCTCGATGGCGGTGCCGGAGGCCATGCCCACCGGGCCGGCGCGGCGGGCCCTGCTCACCGGCGTGCGCTCGTTCCCCTACCGCAACTACGTGCCGACCAAGGGCCTGCCGATCGGCCCCGGCTGGATCCCGATCCCCGACACCTATCCGATCGTCACCGAGGTCGCCGGCGAGGCCGGCATCCAGACGGCCTACTGCACCGACAACCCGTTCCTGATCGGGCCGCGCTTCGCCAACTTCCGGCGCACCGTCGACTGGGTCAAGCCGAGCTTCTCCCAGGGCGCCTACCGCTTCCTCAACAAGCCCTTCAAGCGGCTCGCCACCCGCAGCCAGATCGAGCGCTACCTGCTGCCCGAGCTGTCCGACAGCGTCGAGGTCGGCCGGCTGCGCTCGATGGTGGGCTGGAACTCGATCTACCGCGACAACGACCGGCAGTACCCCGCCGCGCGCGTGATGCGGGCCGGCATCAACCTGATCGACGACCTCAAGAAGAAGCGCCCCTTCTACCTCGGCGTGGACTCCTTCGACCCGCACGAGCCGTTCGACGCCCCGCGCGTGTACCAGCTGGCGTCGGGCAGCCCCAAGGGCATCGAGACGACGGAGGGGATCACCCCGATCCAGCCCTTCGAGACGCCCTACTCCTGGGTCGTCCACGTGGACCTCGACGACGCGAGCATCGAGCGCGTGCGCGAGCTGTACGCCGCCGAGATCAGCTACGTGGACGAGTGGATCGGGCGGCTGATGAACAAGCTCGCCGACGAGAACCTGCTCGACGAGACGGTCATCTACTACATGTCCGACCACGGGCTGACGCTGGGAGAGAACGGCGTGATGGGCAAGGACGGCGCCCGCGCGCAGTGGCACATCTACCACGTGCCCGCGATGATCCGGCACCCCGAGGGCAAGCTCGCCGGGCAGACGAGCGACTACTTCGCGTCGACCCACGACGTGTCGCGCACGCTGCTCTCGTTCATGGGCGTGCGGGCGCCGGGGATGATGGAGGGCGAAGACCTCTCGGTCCTGTTCGAGGGCCGGGACCCGCCCGCGCGCGAGCACTTCACTTCCTGCTACGACAACTACCTGCTCTGCGGCGACCGCGACTGGTTCCTGCTGTCCGACAGCGAGGGGCGCCGCAAGCGTCTGTACGACAAGCGCGCCGACCCGAAGGAGCTGCACGACGTGGCCGCCCAGCACCCGGACATCGTCGACAAGTTCTGGCGGATCCTGGAAGACGAGGCCGGCGGCACGCTGCCCCAGTTCGGATCGTCCGGCGCGCGGGCGGTGATCGGCGGGTGAGTGGTGGCCTGACGCGCCGCTCGCTGCTGCGCCGCGGAGGCGCCACGGCAGCCGGCGGCGGTCTGGTGGCGAGCCTGGCGGGACCCGCCGCGGCCAGGGCGGACCGCTTCGGCGGGGAGCTCGGCTCGAACGCCCTGCTCGTGGTCCTGCCGCTGGTGCGCTCCGACTACGTGAAGGCGTTCAAGGGGCCGTCGGGCGCCCATACGCCCAACCTGAACGACCTGACGCACCGGTCCCTGCGCTTCGACCGCGTGGTCCCCGAGTGCATGCCCGCCCTGCCGGTGCGGCGCACGCTCGTCACCGGCATGCGCTCCTACCCCTTCCGGGCCTGGCGCCGGACCGAGGGGATGCCGGACATCCCGGGGTGGTACCCGGTCTGGGACTGGCAGCCGGTGATGACCGAGGTCATGCGGCTGCGCGGGGTCCACACGAGCTACGTCACGGACAACCCGATCATCGGCGGACCGCGCTTCCCCGAGGTGCAGCGGCCGCTCGGCACGCCCCCCGGGACGTCCTCCGCGAGCGGCCTGAAGGCCGAGGTCGCCGCCATCCAGCGCCAGTCGGCGGCGGTCGGGCGCACCTTCCGTGCGGGCATCGGCGAGCTGCGCCAGCTGAAGCGTCGGCGCGGTCCCTGGTTCCTCGCGATCGACCCGTTCGACCCCGTCGACGCCGCCGAGGCGCCGCCGATCTACATCAAGCCCGGCAGGGTCGACCAGCAGGGCATCGGCCGGATGAACGGCCGGCTCGTCGAGCTGAAGTTCGGCCGCGACGACATCGGCCAGCTGCGCGACGCCTACCGCAAGCACGTCGACCTCGTGGACGACTGGCTCGGCCGGCTGATGGACGTGGTGCCCGACGACGTGTTCGTGTTCGTGCTCGGCGACACCGGCATCGCCCTCGGCGAGCACGACTACGCGGGCCGCGGCACGCCCACCTCGCACCGGCTCTCCTACGAGATCCCCTACCTGATCCGCCACCCGCGCGGCGAGAAGGCCGGCGACGACGTCGACTGGTACGCATCCACGCACGACGTCGCGCCCACGCTGCTGTCGTCGATGGGCCTCACGATCCCCGGCAAGATGCGCGGCGAGGACCTGACCCAGCTGTTCGACGGCGTCGATCAGGAGGACATGCCCGACCGGCCCTTCTCGATCACCTGCAGCGGCTCGCTGATCATGATCCGCGACAAGCGCTGGCTGGCGGTGGCCGACCGAGAGCAGATGGAGCGGCGCCTCTACGACGACGACGAGGAAGCCGACGACGACAACGTCAAGAAGCGCTACGACGACGTCGCCAACGACGCGCCGGGCCAGCTGACCGACATGTCGCAGGCGGCGCTGACGGTGGCCGGCGGGACGCTGCCCGAGTTCAGCTCTGAGGGCGCCACGCGGCCGCCGCGCGAGCGTGGTGACGACGACATCGACGACGACGGCATCCCGAACGAGTGGGACGCCGTCGACAACGAGCACCCCGACGACGACGACGGGCCCGCGGCGATCCAGTGGGACGGCCGCGACCCCGAGAACCGCACAGGACCGCGCGAGGGCTCGCTCCCGTGACCGAGGCCACCGAGACCCGCCGCAACCCGTCGACCGAGTTCCTCTACGCGAACAAGTGGCGGATCTTCGGCGTGATGATGATCGGCTGGGCGATGTCCCTGCTGGACATCTCGATCGTGAACATCTCGATCCCGACGCTCGAGACGGAGATGTCGACCGATGTCGCGAACGTCACGTGGGTCATCAACGCCTACAACATCACGTTCGCGATCCTGCTCGTCTCGATGGGCAGGCTGGCGGACCAGTTCGGACGCAAGCGCTTCTTCATCATCGGCCTGTCCGTCTTCACCCTCGGGTCCGCGCTTGTGCGCCACCGCTTGGTCGGTCGAGTGGCTGATCGTGTTCCGCGCGATCCAGGGCGTGGGCGCCGGCATCCTGGCGCCGCTCGGCTTCGCGATCACGGTGCTGGTGTTCCCGCCCGAGCAGCGCGGCCGCGGCCTCGCGCTGATCGCTGTCGTCGCGCTGGTGTCCTCGGCGCTCGGGCCGGTGCTCGGCGGAGTGCTGGTCGACGTCGCGAGCTGGCATTGGATCTTCCTGATCAACATCCCCTTCGGCGTGCTCGGCGTATTGCTCTGCCTGCGCTGGTGGCCGGAGACGTGGGACCTGAGCGCCGGCCGCCAGGTGGACGTGCGCGGGATGGTGCTGCTCGGCGCAGCTGTCCTGTTCCTGACCGTCGCCCTCGTCGAGGCCAACCCGTTCGGCGGCGACCTGGCGCTCTGGCTCAGCCTGATGCAGGGGGCGATCCTGCTCGGGGCCGCTTTCGTCTGGTGGGAGCGGCGCGCCCCCAACCCGATGATCACGCCCGCGCTGATCGCCAACAAGCAGTTCCGCAACGCGAACCTGGGGATGCTGTTCTTCGGGGCGGGCGCCATCGGCAGCTTGCTGCTGCTCTCGCTCGTGTTCACGAACCTGTGGGGCTACGAGCCGATCGAGGCTGGGTTCGCGCTGGTGCCGGTGCCGTTGATGGGCCTGCTCGCGTGGCCGTTCGCCGCTCGCTTCGCGGACACCAAGCCGCCCGGCGAGATCGCCAGGCCCGCGCTGATCGTGATGGCGATCGGGATGATCTGGGTCTCGTTCCTGCCCTCCACCGCCGCGGATGCCTGGACCTACATCCGCATCCTGCCCGGCCTGTTGATGATCGGGGTGGGGATGGGGATCGGCTTCCCGGCGCTGAACGTGGGCGCCATGGGGGCCGTCGCCGGGCCAGAGGTCGGGCTGGCGTCGGGGATCCTCAACACCGCCCGGCAGCTGGGCGCGGCGATCGGCGTGGCGATCCTGATCGCGACCTTCGGCGGGGTGCTGCACGCGCACATGTCGTGGTTCGCCAACGACGAAATCGAAGACATCGTCGACGACTACGACATGCCGGCGCCGATGGCGGACGCGGTCATCCAATCGACCCTGCACGACTACACCGGCGGGACCGCGGTCCGCTTCAGGCCCAAGCCGGGCTTCGACGAGGACATCATCCGCCAGACCGCCGGCTCGGCCCGCGAGGGCTACGCCTGGGCGTTCCGGCAGGCCGCCTTCCTGATCCTGACCGTGCTGCCGCTGCTGGGCGCGCTGAAGCGCACGCCGGCTCAGGCGCGCGCGGAGTTCATGGCGCAGATGCAGGCGCAGCAGCAGGGCGGCGGGCCGGAGCCCGAGCCGGAGCCGGAGCCGCCCCCCGAGCCGCAGCGACGAGGAGATGGCGCCGACGGCGCCCCGCGCGGCTCGCCGGTCGAGCGCCCGGCGACCTGAGCCAGGGCTTCGCGCCGCCGCGATCCTTCACCCGGCGAAAGCGGCTCGAATCACCCTGGATGTGTCTGCTAACCGCTCTGGTCCTCGGCTCCGGCTAAGCGCTGCGGCCCGTTTACGGACGCGACGGGTTGTCCCAAGGGGCCTGTTTCATGATATATCGGCAAAATAATGCCGATAACTGGATTTAACCGCGTTATACTTCCGATCCATGAGTCCAAGGCGTCCGCGCACCTACTCCCCCTACGCCGTCGAGGCGGCGCGCCTGTTGGGCGCCCAGATCCGGCTTGCGCGGCGTGAGCGGCGCTGGTCGCAGGATGAGCTCGCAGCGCGGACCGGCATCACTACGCGCACCGTCTACAAGATCGAGCACGGCGACCTGAGCGTTGGCCTCGGCGCCGCCTTTGAAGCTGCGGCGCTGCTCGGGTGCCGCTCTTTCATGCCGACCGATCCCGGCTCAGTGCCGACCTCGACCGCACCGAGGCGCGCAGCGCCCTCCTTGCGCGGCCGAGCCGCGCGCGTCCGGACGACGAGGTGAAAGATGACTTCTGAGCCCACCGAAGCGTTCGTCTGGACCTGGCTCCCGGGCGCGCAGGACCCGGTCGTCGCAGGCCGAATCGAGCTCGTCGGCGGGATCGTGCGCTTCAACTACGGCCGCGGCTATCTCGCCCGCCCAGAGGCGATCCCGCTATACCTCCCCGAGCTGCCGCTTCGCCCTGGTGCCATCGAGCCGCTCAGAGGCCTCACGATTCCCGGCTGCATCAAGGACGCGGGGCCCGACGCGTGGGGCCAGCGGGTGGTAATGCAGCACCTGCTTCGCACGGGCGCTAAGGACGGGGACCCAGCGGTTTTCGGGCAGCTCACCTACCTTCTCCGCTCGGGCTCGGACCGCATCGGCGCCCTCGACTTCCAGGAGCGCGCCGAGGAATATGTCAGCCGCGACGAGACCAGCGCGCCTCTCGCTGATCTGATGGAGGCCGCCGACGCCGTGAACGAGGGCCGACCGCTGCCGCCGGCACTCGACCTTGCGCTCCTACACGGCAGCTCGGTCGGCGGCGCGCGCCCGAAGGCGCTCCTGAAGGGCGAGGGCCGCCACCTGATCGCGAAGTTCTCCTCGAGCACCGACGCGTATGCGGTCGTGAAGGGAGAGTTTGCGGCGATGGAGCTCGCACGCCGCGCCGGTCTCGAACGTCGCCGTCGTCGATCTCATGCGCGTGATGGGTCGCGACGTGCTCCTCGTCGAGCGCTTCGACCGCGTCCCTGGAACGAAGCAGCGGCGCGCAGTCGCCTCCGTGCTCACAATTCTTGAGCTCGACGAGCTGATGGCTCGCTACGCGAGCTACGCCGACTTGGCGCAGATCGTCCGCGAGCGCTTCACCGACGCGCGCGGGACGCTGCGTGAGCTGTTTGCCCGGATAACCTTCAACATCCTTACGGGCAACAGCGATGATCATGCGCGTAACCACGCCGCGTTCTGGGACGGCGAGTGGCTCACGCTGACGCCCGCCTACGACATCTGCCCGCAGCCACGCGGTGGGGGCGAGACGAGTCAGGCGATGATGATCGGCTCCGACGGCTACCGCATGAGCCAGCTCACCGGCTGCGTCGAGCGCGCGCCGACGTACCTGCTCACGGACAGCGAGGCGCGCGAGGTCATCGACCACCAGGTGGAGGTCATCGAGCGGGAGTGGGATGGGGTATGCGAGCGCGCAGGGATGACTGAGGTGGAGCGCTCGCTCTTCTGGGGGCGACAGTTCCTCAACCCATACGCGTTCGAGGGGTACTCGGCCGCACCTGTCTAGCCCGGTGCCGTGCGCGAGGTGCTGAAGCCGGCATGTACCGGGGCTCGCTCGGTCGTCGGCCTCGCCACAAGTCGGCTGTGACCCATCCGGTCTAAGCGGTCGCGCCGACCGGCTCCGCCTGAGCCAGCCGCTCCTCCACCAGCGCCACCAGCTTGGCGGCCGACTCCTCGGCGTCCTCCTGCTCGGTGTCGATCAGCAGCTCCGGAGAGAGCGGCTCCTCGTAGGGGTCGGAGACTCCGGTGAACGCCCTGGATCTCGCCGGAGCGCGCGCGCTGGTAGAGGCCCTTCACGTCGCGCCGCTCGCATTCCTCCACCGAGGCCTTGACGTAGATCTCGAGGAAGCGCTTCCCCATGCGCGCTCGGGCGGCGGCCCGCGGGTCTCGGAAGGGCGACACGGCCGCGACGAACGTGATCACCCCGTTGCGGCTGAGCAGATCCGAGACCCAGGCCAGCCGGTGCACGTTCTCGTCGCGATCCTCGCGCGAGAACCCGAGATCGGAGCAGAGGTTCTGGCGCACGTCGTCTCCGTCGAGCACCTCCACGCGGTGCCCGAGGTCGCGCAGCTGGCCCGCGGCCAGCCTGCCGATCGTCGACTTGCCCGAGCCCGACAGCCCGGTCAACCACACGCACAGCCCGTCCATCCCCCTCGAGGGCGCGGCGAGCGTTCCGAACGCGATCGGGCCGAGGTTGGGCTGGCGACCCTGCATGTCGAAGGCACGGAAGGAGCTGAACAGCCGGTGGTCGGGTCCGTGGTAGTCGGACGAGCCGGTGGTGAGCAGATCCAGCTCGGTGCAGCGGTCGGCCAGCAGCTCGACCTGCTCCGGCGTATGGGTCGTGTAGAAGACCTCGACGCCGTCCAGGCCGGCCTCGCGGTAGCGGTCGATCGCCTCCAGCACCTCGCCGTCGTCCTTGATGTCCCAGAACGGGTGCGCCCACACCGCCACCCCTGCCGCCTCGTGGATCCAGCCGATCGCCTCCTCGACGGTCGGGTGGGTGCGGGCCACGTAGGCCGGCGTGCCCTGGATCAGGTAGGCGGGGATGAACGAGGAGACGTCGGCGTGCCCCTCAGCCGCGAGCCGCTCCGCGTTGGCGGGGTGCGCCAGCACCGCGGCGGCCAGGTGCGGCCGGCCGACCGGCTTGCCGGCGGCCTTGCGCGCCTCGATCGGCGCGGGGTCGATCTCGAAGCCGAGCTCGCGGAGGAGATCGGCCATCGCGTCGGCGCGGCGCTCGCGGTCCGCGCGCGCGTCGAGCAGCCGCTCGCCCAGCAGGCCGCTGCGGTGGTCGATCCCGTAGCCGAGCACGTGCAGGTCCTCGTAGGGGCCGTCGACCGCCGAGATCTCGGTGGCGGGGACCACTCGCACGCCGTGCAGCGCGCCCGACGCCAGCGCCTCGTCGACGCCGTCGACCGTGTCGTGATCGGACAGCGCGAGCAGCTTCACGCCCGCCGCCGCGGCGTTCTCCACCACCTGGGAGGGGGACAGCTCGCCGTCGGAGTGCAGCGAGTGCGACTGCAGGTCGAATCCCGGCGCGCTCACGCGCGCAAGGGTACAAACTTGCTAGGGCGTGATCTGGCGGCTTGGGTCGTCGCCACGCCCGAGCACCGCGCGGTAGACCCCGAGCAGGATCATCGTGCCGATGATCGCTCCGATCAGGCCGCCGAGGTCGAACGCCTGGTCGTCGCCGATGCCGAGCACTTCCGTGAACAGGAAGAACCCGACCAGCGAACCGGCCAGGCCCAGCAGGATCGTGACGAAGAAGCCGCCGGGGTCCTTGCCCGGCATCAGGGCTTTGGCGATATAGCCCGCCAGCAGCCCGAGGATGATTGCTCCGATCATGTTCTACTCCTGCCCATCTACTCCACGGGTATTCCCTGCCGCATCGTATTCTCCGTGACCACGCGCGGCTCGGTGAACTGCAACAGGTAGTCCGGCCCGCCCGCCTTCGCCCCGATTCCCGAGCGGCGGTTGCCGCCGAACGGCTGGCGGCCCACCATCGCCCCCGTGATACCGCGGTTCACGTACAGGTTGCCGACCGGCAGCCGGGCCGCGACGTGCTCGACGGTCGCGGGGTTGCGCGAGAACAAGCCGCCGGTGAGGGCGAACGGCAGGCCGTCGACCACGTCGCAGGCCTCCTCGATGTTCTTGACGGCGGTCACCGAGAGCAGCGGGCCGAAGATCTCCTCCCGGTTGACGGGCGAGTCCTCGGCCAGCCCGACGGCGAGAGCGGGCGGGCAGAACCAGCCGGTCTCGGGGACCGCGGCGGGGCGCCCTGCGATCCGGCCGTCGCGCTCGGCGATCCCGGCGTAGCGCATCACGCGCTCCTGGGCCTCGGCCTCGATCACCGGGGGCACCTCCGTGGCGAACTCGTCGGCCTGCCCCACGCACAGCACCTCGCTGGCCCCGGCGAGCCGCTCCACGAGCGTGTCCACCACCGCCTCGTGCACCAGCACGCGTGCGGCCGCCGAGCACTTCTGGCCGGCGTAGCCGAAGGCGGAGTGCACGATCGCGGGCACGGCCTCGTCGAGGTCGGCGTCGGCGTCCACGATCACGCAGTTCTTGCCGCCCATCTCCGACACGACACGCTTCACGTGGCCCTGCTCCTCGGGCGTCTCCGCCGCCCCGCGCAGGATCTCGAGCCCGACGGCGCTCGAGCCCGTGAAGGCGATCACGTGCACGCGGGGGTCGCGCACGAGCGCGGCGCCGGCGTCGCCGTAGCCGGGCACCAGGGAGAGCGCGTCGCGCGGCACTCCCCCCTCGTGGAGGGCGTCGACGAGCGCGCCGGCGCTCCCGGGCGACTGCTCGGCCGGCTTCAGGACGGCCGCGTTGCCGACCGCCAGCGCCGCGGCGGTCATCCCGCAGGGGATCGCCAGCGGGAAGTTCCAGGGCGAGATCACGGCGGCCACCCCGCGCGCGGCGTAGCGCATCCGGTTGCGCTCGCCCGGCACCTGGATCAGCTCGCGCCCGCGCTCCAGCTCGATCGCCTCGAGCGCGTAGTACTCGAGGAAGTCGATCGCCTCGCACACGTCGGCGTCGGCCTCGGGCCAGGGCTTGGCGCACTCGCGCACCTGCAGGGCGGCCAGCTCGAGCCGGCGCTCGCGCAGCCGCGCCGCCGCGGCCCGCAGCGCCTCGGCCCGCCGCGACGCCGGCCACCCGCCCCACTCGCGAAAGCCGCGCTGCGCCGCCTCCACCGCGGCCTCGGCCTCCGCCGGGCCCGCCGTTTCCCGCGCGCGCCACCAGCCGCTCTGGCGCGCCGGGGTCGGTGGAGTCGAGCCCTTCGGCCGGCCCCCGGTCGCCGCCGATCAGGACCGGAACCGCGAGCGGCAGCTTGGCGTCCAGGCCGTGCAGCGCCTCCAGCAGCGAGTCCCGGACGGGTGCGCGGCGCAGCTCGAGGATCGGCTCGTTGCGGAAGCTCATGGCGCCGCCAGCAGCTCCTCGACGGCAACCCCTCGCTGCATGTCGCTCAGGAACGAATCGTTCGCGGTGTTCTCGAGCAGCCGCCGGACGAGGTAGGCCATGCCGGCGACCATGTCGCCCACGGGGCAGTAGATGCGCACCCGCATGCCCTGGTCGGCGAGCGCCGCCGCCAGGTCGTCGCCCAGCCCGCGCAGCACCTGGAGCTCGACGTCGCCGTCGGCACGCGCGGCGGCGCGGTTGGCGGCCACCGCGTGCGCGACCGAGCGCAGGTTGTGCGAGGCGATCGCGGGCCGCACATGCGGCCAGCCCTCCAGCAGGCGGCGCGTGAGCTGCTCGAAGTTGCGGTCGGACTCCGCCTTGTGCTCGAACACCGGCGGCGTCCAGCCGTGCTGGCGGGCCTCGACCACCTCGTGGTCCCAGTAGGCGCCCTTCACGAGGCGCACCACCAGCGGCGGCTCGCGCTTGGCGGACGCCGCCCACGTGAGCACCTGCTCGAGCTGATCGGGCGACTCGCGCAGGTATGCCTGGAGGACGATCCCGGTCGAGGGCCCGTCGCGCAGCTCGGGCTCGTCGAGCAGGTCGAAGACCAGCTGCATGGTCGCCTCGAGCGTGTCGACCGACTCCATGTCGATGTGCAGGTGCGCGCCCAGCTCCTTGGCCCGCAGCAGCAGCGGGCGCATTCGGCGGGCGGCGTCCTCGCGACCCACGTCGGGTGCCTCCGGGCGCAGCAGCGGGCTCAGCGCGGACACCTTCACGGACACGTTCACGCGCGGCACCGTCCCCAGCGAGTCGTGCTCGAGAACCGGCCGCGCGGGCCAGCCCGGCGTCGCGCCGGCGAGCGTCTCCAGCGCGTCGAGGCAGCGCGCCGCGTAGCGGTCGGCCTCGGGCTGGGTGACGGTTGCCTCCCCGAGCAGGTCGAGCGAGACGGCAGCGCCGTGCTCCCACAGGTGGCGCAGCGAGCGCAGCGCCGCGTGCGGCGTCTCGCCCACGATGAACCGGTGCGCCATGTGCCGCACGCCGGCCGCCGCGGCGGCGCCGAGTGCGGCCCGCCCAGCCTTGTTCTGCGACATCCGCATGGCGGCCGCGAGCGGTGGAGGCTGCTCGTCCACCTCGTCCAGGTAGGCGGTCAGGTGGCGGGCCAGGTCCTCCAGGCTCGTGCACGCCGGCGTGACGTCGACGAACCGAAACAGCGCCGCGCGCAGCTCCTGGTCCCCGGACGCCATCTCCATCGCCTTGACGTCGAGCGCCCGCAGCGGGTGCCGCGGCCTGGTCGGGAACGCCGCATGGATCGAGCGGCCGACCCTCTGCAGCTCTTGCTCCACCACCATATGCTCCCATCGGTGCCCAACCTGGTGCTAGGCCCCCTTTTGCGTTACGTGGGAGAGACCGAGGCGGTCATCTGGGTGGAGACGGCCGGTCCGTGCGAGGTGGAGGTGCTGGGCACGCGCGAGCGCACCTTCCGCGTGCTGGACCATCACTACGCGCTGGTCCGCTGCGAGGGGCTGCAACCGGGCACGTGGCACGAGTACGAGGTCCGCCTCGACGGCGAGCGCGTCTGGCCAACCGAGGGCTTTCCGCCGAGCGCCTTCCACACCTACCCCAAGGACGGGCCGCTCGAGGTCGTGTTCGGCTCCTGCCGCGTGGCGGCCCCGCACGAGCCGCCCTACTCCCTGCGCAAGGACGAGGACGAGCGCGGCAGAGAGGTCGACTCGCTGCGCACGCTCGCGGAGCGCATGCGCGACGAGCCGCGCGAGCGCTGGCCCGACGTGCTGCTGATGATCGGAGACCAGGTCTACGCCGACGAGGTCCCGCCCGCCACGCAAGCGTTCCTGGACAGCCGTCGCGACCCGAGCGAGCCGCCGGGCGAGTGCGTGGTCGACTTCGAGGAGTACACGCGGCTCTATTGGGAGAGCTGGAGCGAGCCGGCGATCCGGTGGCTGCTGTCCACGCTCTCGACCGCGATGATCTTCGACGACCACGACGTCCACGACGACTGGAACATCTCGCAGCGCTGGGTCGACGAGATGCGCACCCACCACTGGTGGAGGGAGCACATCGTCGCCGCGCTCGCCTCGTACTGGATCTACCAGCACATCGGCAACCTCGAGCCACACGGCCACGCCGACGACGAGCTGCTGAGCGAGATCAAGGAGGCCGACGACGGCTGGCCGATCCTCGAGCGCTTCGCGCGCGCCGCCGACGAGTCGACCTCGGGAACTCGCTGGAGCTACTGTCGCGACCTCGGCCGCACCCGCGTGGTCGTGATCGATTCGCGCGCGGGACGCGTGCTGGAGGAGGGTCGGCGGTCGATGCTCGACGACCACGAGTGGAAGTGGGTCGAGGAGCACTTCACCGGCGACTTCGACCACCTCCTGGTCGCCACCTCGCTGCCGTGGCTGCTGGCGCCCGGGATGCACTACGCCGAGGCGTGGAGCGAGGCGATCGCGGGCGGTGCCTGGGGCGCGGCGATCGCGCCGCTCGGCGAGCGGCTGCGCCAGGCCGCCGACCTCGAGCACTGGGCCGCCTTCCAGGAGTCGTTCGCGCGCCTCGGGGAGCTGTTGCGCGCCGTGGCTGCCGGAGAGCGCGGCCGCGCCCCCGCTTCCGTGGTGGTGCTCTCGGGCGACGTGCACCACGCCTACCTGTGCGAGGTGGCGTTCCGGCGCGACGCCGGGGTGCAATCCCACGTCTTCCAGGCCGTCTGCTCGCCCTATCGCAACCCGCTCGAGAAGCGCGAGCGACAGGTCATCCGGCTGGCTGCGTCGCGCGGCTTCGCGTTCGTAACGCGGGCCCTCGCCGCCGCTGCCGGGGTGCCGGAGCCGGACGTTCGCTGGCGAATGGTCGGCGACGGTCCGTGGTTCGACAACCAGCTCGCCACGCTGACAATCGACGGGCGCGCGATCGAGGCGCGCCTGGAGAAGGCGGTTCCCGTGGACGAGACCTCCGCCCGCCTGGAACGGGTGCTGGCTCGCAAGCTGGCCTGAGGGCGCAACTCTCGCCCGCCTCGCTTGTTCTGACGGGCGTTATGAGACTCCATTCACGCACCATGCTCGCGGCGCTCGCTGCCTCGGTGGCCCTTCTGCTCGTCGGCGCTGCCGGCGCGCAGGCGAAGGTGGTCGAGCTGACCGGCACCACGACGTTCACGCCGTCGTCGGAGGCGACTCAGTTCCTTGCGAACCACGGCGTGACTGTCGCGCCGACCGGCGAGGCGACCGCGCAGGGCGGCAGCTTCGCCTTCCCGATCGCAGCCGGGTTCGGAAACCCGAGGACCTACAACGGCCTCCTGGCCCACAAGGGCGGCCTGCAGTTCACCAAGGGCGATCGCTCCGCGGTCCTGCAGCGCTTCGTGGCGGTGCGCATCCGCGGCGCCGGCGCGGTGCTGCTGGCTCAGATCCCGGGGCTGAAGGGCGGCTGCGGCCACCTGCGCCAGGCGCTGCACGCCTTCGCGCTGGAGCACCCGGCGGTCGGCAAGCGCATCCGGCAGGTCGCGCGCAAGCACCCGAAGGCCACTCGCCACCTGCTGCGGGCCGTGTGGGACTACTGCAAGGGCGGTCGCGTGATCGTCCTGGCGCGGTTGACCAACCTCAGCAAGGAGGCGACCTACAACAGCGCCGTGCTGAAGGCCGACCTGAAGCTGAGCGGCCAGGCCGCCCGGCTGGTCAACAAGATCGCCGGCGAGCACGCAGTCAACCCGGGGGCGCCGCTGGGGTCCGCCGAGTCGAACGTCACCGTCGTCGGCTGACGCTCGGCACATCTGGGGGAAAGCGAACGGGCGGCCGACGGGCCGCCCGTTCCGCCTCGTGGGGGGATACCCTGACCGGCCCCGCATGGACTACCCAGTCGAGAGCTTCAGCGAGTCCGAGCGCGACGCCCTGCGCCCTCACTTCACCAACCTCGACCGGCCGGTCTTCGCGCTGGTCGGGCTGCCCGAGACGGTCAAGGGAGCGATGTTCGCCCGCTACTCGCGCTACCAGGGCACGTTGCGGCGCCTCTACCTCGACGAGTTCGCCGGGGAGAACGCCAACCATCCGGCCTTCGACGGCGAGGAGGGCGAGCGCGCCCGCAAGCTGTACGAGCGCATCTTCCTCGGCTACGGCGACGACTCGGTAGCCCAGCTGGGCGGCGCCCACGTGGCCTGCGAGTGGGTCTCGAACGTGATGACCAAGCTCCTGCAGCGCGGCCGGCTGGCCGCCTACCTCGAGCAGTCCACGCGCTACATCCCCTACGACTCACCGATCGCGGAGGGGCTCGGCTACCGCTACTGGCGCCATCCGTCGCTCGGGCCTGAGTACGAGTCGGCGATGGACTTCCTCTTCGACTCGTACTCCGAGTCGCTGCCGCGGGTGGAGGCCTGGGCCGCCGAGCGCTTCCCCCGCCCCGACGACGAGCCCGAGGCCGCGCATCGCCGTGCCCTGCGGGCGAAGGCGCTCGACCTGCTGCGCGGGCTGCTGCCCGCGGCCTCGCTCTCGCACGTGGGGATGTTCGCCAGCGGCCAGGCCTACGAGCAGCTGCTGCTGCGCCTGTACGCGTCGCCGCTGCCCGAGGCCCGCGACTACGCCGACATGATCCTGTCCGAGATCAAGGCGGTGATGCCGAGCTTCGTGGCGCGCGTCGAGCGGCCGGAGCGCGGCGGCGAGTGGATCTCCTACCTGACCGACCGCTCCGCCGCCGCCGACCGCTGGGCGCGCCGGCTGGGGCTCGACCGCAGCCGCCGCGACGAGCCGCTCGGTCCCGCGGTGCGCCTGCTGTCGGTCGACGGCGACGAGGACGGGCTGCTGGCGGCACTGCTGTTCGAGGCGGCGGGCACCTCCGAGGAGGAGGCGCGCAGCGCCGTGCGGGCGCTTCCGCCCGACGAGCGCGCGGCGATGCTGGCCGAGCTGGTCGGCGAGCGGCGCAACCGCCGCCACCGCCCCGGGCGCGGCTTCGAGGCGCTGCGCTACCGCTTCGAGGTGGTGTCCGACTACGGCGCGTTCCGCGACCTGCAGCGCCACCGCATGCTCACCGTCCAGTGGCAGACGCTCGGGCCCGACCTGGGCGCCGGCGTGCCCGAGGAGCTCGAGGACGCGGGCGTGGCCGACCTCTACCGCGAGGGGCTCGAGCGCTCGCGCGCCGAGCACGCCCGCATCGCCGAGGCGGGCCACCCCGAGCTCGCGCCCTACGCGCTCTGCCTCGGCTACCGGATCCGCTACGTGCTCGACATGAACGCGCGCGAGGCGATGCACATGATCGAGCTGCGCTCGGGGCGCGAGGGGCATCCGGCCTATCGGGCCGTCGCCCACGCGCTGCACGCCGAGATCGCCCGGGTGCACCCCGCCGTCGCCGCGGCGATGACGTTCGTGGACCGCGACACGGAGCCGCGCCTGGAGCGGATCCTGTCCGAGATCCGGGCGCACGCCAAGCAGGCTTCGCGGACCTGACGTACCTCGTCCAGGCGCCGCGCGCTAGCGTGCGGCGGCGTGACCCACCCGCTCATGCAGGAGGCGCGAGTGGCGCCTTCGATCCTGTCCGCCGACTTCGCTCGCCTGGGCGAGCAGGTCGAGGAGGTGATGGACGCCGGCGCGCGCGTGATCCACGTGGACGTGATGGACGGCCACTTCGTCCCGCCGATCACGATCGGGCCGCTGATCGTCGAGGCCCTGCGCGACCCGGTGCACGATCGCGGCGGCGTGCTCGACGTGCACCTGATGGTGGAGCGCCCCGAGCACCGGGTCGAGGAGTTCGCGGCCGCGGGGGCCGACAACCTGATCGTTCACTGGGAGGCCACTCCGCACGTTCACTACGCGCTCAAGGCGGTGCGGGAGGCCGGCCTGCACGCCGGGCTTGCGATCAACCCGGCCACGCCGCCCGAGGCGGTGGCCGGCCTCGTCGAGAGCTTCGACCACCTGCTCTGCATGACCGTCGACCCGGGCTGGGGCGGCCAGCCCTACATCCCCACGTCGACCGCCAAGGTCGCCCGGCTGCGCGAGCTGCTCGGCCCGGACGCGCCGATCGAGGTCGACGGCGGGATCGACGCGCAGACCGCCGGTCCCGTCGCGGCGGCCGGCGCGACGCTGTTCGTGGCAGGCTCCTCGATCTTCGGCGCGGCGGATCCCGCCGCCGCCTACCGCGAGATCGCCGCCGCGGTGGGAGCGTCGTAGGATCGCCACGTGACCGAGCCGACGAAGTTCACGCTGACCGAGGACCGAATCCCCACCCACTGGGTGAACCTGATGGCGGACCTGCCCGGCGAGCCGCTGCCGCCGCTCAACCCGGGCACGATGCAGCCGGCCGGGCCGGACGACCTGACCCCGATCTTCCCGATGGCGCTGATCGGCCAGGAGGTGTCGGCCGAGCCGGAGGTCGAGATCCCCGAGCCCGTGCGCGAGGTCTACAAGCTGTGGCGGCCCACGCCGCTGTACCGCGCGCACCGGCTCGAGCGCGAGCTCGATACCCCCGCGCGCATCTACTACAAGTACGAGGGCGTCTCGCCCGCCGGGTCGCACAAGCCGAACAGCGCGGTCGCGCAGGCCTACGCGAACAAGGAGGCCGGCGTCGAGCGGCTGGCCACGGAGACCGGCGCCGGGCAGTGGGGCTCGGCGCTCGCGCTCGCCTGCTCGCTGTTCGGGCTCGAATGCGTCGTCTACATGGTGGGCGCGAGCTACGACCAGAAGCCCTACCGGCGGGCGATGATGGAGAGCTGGGGCGCGACGGTGATCCGCTCGCCCAGCGACACGACCGAGTCCGGCCGCGCCCAGGCGGCGCACCCAACCGGCTCGCTCGGCATCGCGATCTCCGAGGCGGTGGAGGTGGCCGCCGGGGACGCCGCCACCAACTACGCGCTCGGATCGGTGCTCAACCACGTGTGCCTGCACCAGACGGTGATCGGCCAGGAGGCACTGGCGCAGATGGAGATGGCGGGCGACGAGCCCGACGTGGTGGTCGGCTGCGTGGGCGGCGGGTCGAACTTCGCGGGGATGACGTTCCCGTTCATCCGGCGCGTGCTGCGCGGCGAGGCGAAGACCCGCTTCGTGGCGGCCGAGCCGGCGGCCTGCCCGACGCTGACGCGCGGCGTCTACCACTACGACTTCGGCGACACGGTCGGCCTCACGCCGCTGATGCCGATGTACACGCTCGGGCACGACTTCGTGCCGCCCCCGGTGCACGCGGGCGGGCTGCGCTACCACGGCGACTCGCCGATCGTCTGCGCGCTCGTGAAGCAGGGGATGGTCGAGGCGCGCGCCTACCGCCAGAACGAGACGTTCGAGGCGGCGCTGCGCTTCGCGCGCACTGAGGCGATCCTGCCGGCACCCGAGCCGGCGCACGCGATCCGAGCGGTGATCGACGAGGCCGAGGCCGCCAAGCAGGCGGGCGAGGAGCGCGTGATCCTGCTCAACCTGTGCGGGCACGGCCATTTCGACATGTCGGCCTACGAGGCGTACCTCGCCGGCGAGCTGGAGGACCCGGAGTTCTCCGAGGCGGACATGGAGGCGGCGCTGGAGCGGCTGCCGGACGCGCCGGCGATCGCGTAGGCCTAGAACGTCGGCCTGCGCTGCGCGGATCACGGCCGGCACGAGCCGGTGACCTTCCACGCCCCGGGCCGAGAGCTTTAGGCGGAGGACCCCGGTGCTGGTCGTGGCCGACGAGGAGGCGCCGAAGACGAAGTTGCCGAGGCTGTAGGCCACGAGCGTCCTGCCGGCGGCTTGGATCGGCTGCAGCACGTGCGGATGTGCGCCGATGACGGCGTCGGCGCCGGCAGCGAGGGCGGTCTGCGCGAAGGCGCGCTGCCGGCCCTCCTCCACGGGCGCGCGCTCGACGCCCCAGTGGAAGGTCGCGACGACGATGTCGGCCGTCCTGCGGGCCTTGCGCACGCCCTGCGAGATCAGCTCGGGGGTCGCGGGCTGCGTACCCGCCTTGTCGGGCCCGGCGTAGAACTCGGCGGGGAGGATGTTGGAGAAGCCGACGAAGGCGATCCTCAGCCCGAGCCGCGTGACCACCCGCGGTCGCGCCGCCGAGGCGAGGCTGCCGCCGGCGCCCACGGCCTGCATGCCGAGCCGACGCACGTTGTTCACGGTGTCGAGCAGCGCCTGCGTGCCGTAGTCGCCGGTGTGGTTGTTGGCGAGGTTGAGGGCGTCGAAGCCGGCGTAGCGGGCCACCGCCTTCAACGAGGAGGGCCGGCCGCGGAAGTTGAACTCCTTGGGCACGGGCGAGCCGCGTGTGGAGACGGCGCACTCGAGGTTGCCGAAGGCCACGTCGGCGCCGCGCAGCATCCTCGCCGTACCCGTCCACGGGTAGCGCGGCCCGAAGACGTCGATCAGCGCGCCCGGACCGTCGCCGAGGTTGATGTCGCCGACGGCCGCGAGCAGGACCGGGCGGGCGCGGACGGTGATCGGCCGCGACGGCCCGGCCGCGGCGACGGCGCGCAGCCGGTAGCGCGAGCGCAGGCGGTGCGGGCGCACCTCGCGGCGGAAGCGGCCGCCGGCGTCGGCACGGGCGGCGGCGAGCGGCCGCCAGCGGCCGTGGAGCCTCGTTTCGATGCCGACCCGCTCGTTTGGAGCGGCGCCCGAGCCGCGCAGCGGGATCGGGACGCCCGTGCCCCGCACCGCCGGGGCGTGCAGCTCGAGCGCGCTGGCCGAAGCCGGCAGCGAGAGCGCCGCCACAACCGCCACGGCTAGCCCTTTTTTCGGCGTCGCTTTCGTGAGCTGGGGCGTTGGGGAGTCGGTTCGGGCTCGGCGGGCGCCGCCGGCTCCGACGGGCCGCCGTTGTCGGACGCTCCTCCTCTCGCCGACACCAGGCCGCGCCGCTGCGCCGAGGTCGGCCAGGGGTCGGGCTGGCCCGTCGCCCACGCGGGCCCGCGACCTCCGGGCCAGTTGCCGAGAAACAGCGCGCCCACGGCCCCCAGCCAGAACGCCTGGGTGATCTCCGGCACCAGCGGCATCAGCCGCAGCACCATCAAGGCCCCCGCGATCACCCCGAGGATCGACATGAACTGGCTCATCAGCCCGGCGCGGCGCGCGCGCAGCGGCAGCATCACGAACAGGAACGCCGTGGCCACGGACCCGGCCAGGCTCAGCCCGATCGCGATCGGGTTGACGTCATCGGCGACCAGATCGTGGGCGCAGTCGTCCCCGGCGTTGCCCAGGATCGCCGGGCAGTGGTTGCCGACCTGCGAGGACCTGTCGGCGAACTGGTGCGCCACGTCCACGCGGTCGATCGCCCCGAACACCAGCGAGATCGCATAGAAGACGGGGCCGATCAGGATCAGGTAGACGAACCACCTCGGCAGCGTGGGCAGGCGGTGCAGGATCGCCCGGAACAGGTAGACGAAGACCGGGATCAGGAACAGCGCCGAGGCCGCCAGCAGCACCTGAGAGGCAATCATCGTGCCCGGCGACGAGTCGATCGACAGCAGGAAGTCGGGCAGCGGCTCGACCCTCTTGCGATCGTCGATGATCGACTGCAGCACGAAGGTCCCCGCCAGCAGCAGGAACCCGGCGGCGAAGGCGGCGACCGCTGCCAGCCGGCCGAAGCGGGCCTCCCACTCGAGCTGCTCTTGGTCGCTCACTTGGGGAGCGGCGCGTCGTCGTTCCCACGCGCCACGCGCGGCGGGTAGTACTCGGGATCGTCGCGCTCCACGATCCGCGACACCCGGTCGCCCACCGCGAGCACCAGGTCGAGTGCGGGCGCCATCAGCCGGATCACCGACTCCACGCGCCGGCGCGTGCGCAGCTGGCTGGGCGTGAGCGAGGGCATGCTCACTCGCCCCGCTGGTGGAAGTAGAACTCGGGGAGCGCCGCCTTGGCCACCTCGGCGGTGATCTGCTGCGCCTGGTGGAGGTCGCCGGCCCGAACCGCCAGGTCGTCGATCGTCACGATCCCGACCAGCTCCTCGCCGTTCTTCACCGGCAGGCGGCGGATGCGGTGCTGCACCATCAGCGCCACCGCCTCCTCGATGTCCATCTCCACCTGGCCCGTGACCAGCGGCCGGGAGGCGTGCGAGCCGGCGACGTCGGCGGCGTCCACCTCGTCCGCGACCACCGCCAGCGCGAGGTCGCGATCGGTGATCACGCCGACCGGCCGGCCGCCCTCGCAGACCACCACGGAGCCGACGTTGCGGTCGCGCATCAGCTCGCCCACGCGCCGCAGGCTGTCGGCCGACTGGGCCGTCACCACACCCTCCGTCATCACCTCCGAGATGCGCACGGGGGCGACTGTATCGTGCCACCGGTGACGATCGTCCTGTACGGCGCCACCGGCTACACGGGTCGCCTGGTGGCGGACGAACTGGCTCGGCGCGGCCTCGATCGGGTGCTGAGCGGACGCGATCCGGAGAAGCTCGCGCGCTTCGGCGACGCTCCCACCAAAGCCGTCTCCCTCGACGACGACGCAGCCCTGCGCGACCTGCTCGAGGGTGCCGCCGTAGTGATCAACTGCGCCGGGCCGTTCACCCTCGCCGGGGACGCGCTCGTCCGGGCCGCGATCGCCACCGGCACCCACTACGTCGACTCCACGGGCGAGCAGAGCTTCATCCAGATGGTGTTCGAGCG
The DNA here is from genome assembly GCA_963722245.1 of uncultured Thermoleophilaceae bacterium. Taxonomy (GTDB): domain Bacteria; phylum Actinomycetota; class Thermoleophilia; order Solirubrobacterales; family Thermoleophilaceae; genus JACVRW01. Next base: position 29,842 of record CAVRKM010000016.1, on the reverse strand, counting down.
CCACGGCGGCGCGGCCGAGCGCGCCGGAGTGGCGCTGCTGCCGGCGCTCGGCTTCGACTACGCGCCCGGCGACTGCATCTCCCGACTCGCCGCCGCGCGGCATCGAGCCCCTCGACGAGCTCGTGCTCGCCTACGCGGTCGAGGGGTTCGGCCTGAGCCGCGGGACGCTTCGCTCGGCCCTGGAGATGATGAAGGGCGGCGACGTGGTCTACGAGGACGAGCGCTGGCGCCGCGCACCGGGCGGCGTCTTCAAGTCGAGCTTCGACTTCCCCGAGCCGATCGGCCGCCAGGCGATGTCCCGCTACCCCTCCGGTGAGGTGATCACCGTCCCGCACCACACGCGCACCCGCAAGGTCACCTCGCTGCTGACCACGCGCACCGCCGCGCCGTTCGACGCGGCCGCCCCGCTGCTGCCCTACACGCTCCCGGCCCTAGGGCTGGCGCTGCGCACGCCTTTGCGCCGTGCGCTGAACAGCGCGGTCGGGCTGCTCCCGGAGGGGCCGAAGGAGGACGCGCGCCGGGCGGCCGAGTTCACGATCGTCGCGATCGCCAGAGGCGCCGGCGGCGCCACGCGCCAGGGTGTGGTCCGCGGCTCGGACGTGTACGGCCTCTCCGCCGTGACGCTCACCCACGCCGCGGAGCTGCTGAGCGCCCCCGGCTTCGACCGCGCGGGAGCGCTGGGCCCGGCCGCCGCGTTCGACCCGGCGGCCTTCCTCAACCACCTCGACCTGGCTGGCAGCTGGACTAGCCGAACCCTGCGCACGCGCCGAGCCCGTCTTCGGGCTAGGTAGTCCCGAAGCCCTCGCGCGCCTCGCGCACGAGAATCACGGCCTCGGGGAAGATCAGGCGCATCGCCTGAAGCAGGTCCTGAGCTTGCTGGTCGGCGTTGCCCTGCAGGTTCATGCGCGCCAAGCCCGCCACGGTCATGTCGACGGCCAGCTTGATCGCGTTGTCAGCCCACGCCACCTTCTGGGCGCCCTGCATCTGCTCCGCGAACTCGGCCATCCGTCGGCGCAACTCGTCCGGGTCGCCGAACAGGCCGCCAAAGGGATCTTCGGAGGACATGCCCCGAGTCTAGACAGCCGGCTGCGCCCGGTCCGCCTCGCGATCCTCGCGCCCGCGCGCGATCACCTCCTTGAAGCTGCGCACGCGGAAGATGAACACGAGCGCGGTGAAGCCGATCCCGAAGGTCAGCGCGCCGATCGCGATCTGCTGCCCCACCGAGTAGGCGGCGACCGTCGACCCCGCGATCGCCCCGCCGCCGAACACCTTCACCAGCAGCGCCTGCTGCACGCCCGCGCCCTGCGGCGTGAAGGGCACCGCCGCCGACACCGCGTTCACGCCCAGCACGAGCAGCACGTTCTTGACGCTCCCGCCCACGTTGAACGCCTCGAGCAGCGCCCAGAAGGCGGCGAACCGGAACAGCCAGCCCGCGAACTGCACCGCGAACACCTGGCGCAGGTAGAGGTCGCGGTCCTTCAGGATCGTGAACCCCTGCTTGACCCGGTCCCAGAACGCCCTCACGCGGACGCTCAGCAGCGCGAACGCCGCGAGCACGCCGATCGCCAGGGCCGTGATCAGGAACAGCGCGAAGCGCGGGTGCTGGGCGAGGTAGGAGAGGTCGAAGGCGTTCAGCTTGGCGAAGTCGGGCGGCTTGGGGAACACGCCCTGGGTGAAGGCGAACAGCAGGATCACCGAGCCCATCGCGACGTCGTAGATGAGCTCGACGAAGAAGGTGGCCGCCACCGCCGGATAGCTCGAGTTCGGCACGGAGGTCTTCGTGAGGAAGAGGCGCACCACGTCGCCGCCGCGCGCCGGAATCACCGCGTTGAAGCCGTAGCCGGCGAAGTAGGCGCCCCAGATCTCGCGGAACCGGATCGGCTCGTCGGGATAGGTGACGCGCAGGATGTTGAAGCTCGCCCGGGCTCGCAGCGTCAGGTAAGCGGTGAACAGCATCAGCGCCAGCACCAGCGGACCCGGCCGGACGGAGGCCAGGTTGGAGATGAAGTCGTCGACCGCGTCGAAGAAGGATCGGAACGACTCGCCGATGGTCGCGAGCGCCACGGCAGGAAAGGTACGCACACGCCAGTCTCCGAACCGCCCACCCGCGGGTTGCGTATAGCGTGAACACATGGCCCCGAGCGACGCAACGCTCGTGGAGCGACTGCCGGGAGACGACAGCGGCGACGAGCTACGAGAGCTGTACCGCCGCTATTCGAGCGAGCTGTTCGGCTTCGCCTGCAACGCACTGAACGACCGCGAGGTCGCCGAAGAGGTGGTGCAGGATGTCTTCGCCCGTGCATGGCGCGCCGCGGCTGACTACGACCCCAAGCGGGCGAGCGTTCGCACGTGGCTGTACACGATCGCCCGCAACCGGATCGTCGACGCTCGCCGCCGCGCCTCGGTGCGCCCCGGACTCGCCCCGGAGGGCGCGCCCGAGAGCCCCGGGGAGATCGACCGCCAGCTGGAGCAGGCCGTGCTGCGCTGGCAGGTTGCGGCAGCGCTGGCCCGCCTCTCGCCGGAGCACCGCGAGGTGATCCGGCTGGCCCACTACGGCGGCCTCAGCCTGCGCGAGATCTCGGAGCGCAAGGGCATCCCGCTCGGCACCGTCAAGAGCCGCACGTCCTACGCGCTGCGCACGCTGCGCCTGATCCTGGACGAGATGGAGGTGCACGCATGAGCGAGTGCCCGACCCACGGCGCGCTGCTCGGCGGCTACGCGCTGGGCTCGCTCGAGCCGGCCGAGATGGAGGAGATGCGCCTCCACGTCGCCGGTTGCCCGCACTGCGGGCCCCAGGCGCGTGCGCTGGCCCCGCTGCCCGGCCTGCTCGACCAAATCGAGCCCACCGACGTGCCGCCTCCCGCGCTGCCGCCCACGGTCGAGGAGGCCGTGCTCGACCGCTTCGCCCGCGAGCGCCGACCCGAGCGCCGCACCCGCCGGCGGCGCCTACCGCTGCCACGCCTGGCCGCGCTGGGCGCCGCCTGCGCGGCGATAGTCGTGCTCGCGCTGGTCGTCTTCGGCGAGGACGAGGAGAGCTCGCACGCCTACGCCAGCGCGAAGCTGGCGCCGCTCGTGGCCGGCTCGACCGCGGGCGCGACCGCCTGGGCCGAGGACGTGCCCGCCGGCACCCGCGTGCGCCTGCGTGCCCGGGGACTGCCGGCGCAGAGCATGTACGAGCTGTGGTGCGTGCGCGGGGACGGCCGCTGGGTGAGCGGCGGGACCTTCCGCGTCGCGGGCGACGGCCGGGCCGAGGCGGTGCTGACCGCCGCGGTGCGGCCGGGCGACTATCACGTCATGGTGGTCACGCGGCACACGCGCGGGGATCACGGCCCGGCCCTGCTGCGCGGCCGGCTGCGCTACTGAGCCGAACCGGCCGGTGCGCGGGCTGCGTACACCCCGCCATGCGCAAGCCAACGCTGATCCTCGCAGCCATTCTCGCCAGCCTGGCCCTGATCGCCGCCGGGTGCGGTGGCGACACGACAACAGCAGCAGCAGCAGCGACTCCTCGGGAGCGCAGGGCAACGGCGGCTCGACCAGCGAGCCGACTAGCGGCGGGGGCGGCGGAGGCGCAGCCTCGAAGCTGACGCTCACGGCCGACCCGAGCGGTGCGCTCAAGTTCGACAAGACGTCGCTGAGCGCGAAGGCGGGCAAGGTCACGGTCACGATGGACAACCCGTCCAGCACCCCGCATGCGCTCAACATCGAGGGCAACGGGATCGAGGAGAAGGGGACGAAGACGCTGACCCAGGGCAAGGCCAGCGTGACCGTGAACCTCAAGGCCGGCAAGTACGAGTTCTACTGCCCGGTCGACGGCCACAAGGCAGCCGGCATGGAGGGCACGCTGACTGTCAGCTGAGGTGCCCGGGCACAATGCCCGAATGACCGACTACACGCTGCTGAACCTGCGCAACGACGTCGAGGACATGGCCCCCAAGTTCGGCATGGGGGACGGCATCGAGGCCCGCTTCGGGCGCAAGCCGCTCGGGCTGGCCAAGTCGGGCGTGAGCTACTTCAAGCTCGGCCCGGACTACAAGCTGCCGTTCGGGCACAGCCACTCCGAGCAGGAGGAGATCTACGTCGTGGTGAGCGGCACCGCTCGGCTCAAGCTCGACGACGAGGACGTCGAGCTGGCCGAACTGGACGCGGTGCGCATCCCCGCAGGCGTCATGCGCGGCATGGCGGGTGGGCCCGACGGCGGCGAGCTGATCGCCTTCGGGGCGCCCAACACGGACAACAAGGACATCGACATGCAGCCGGGGTTCCTCGACTGAGGCCCCGCCAGCCCGCCAGCCAGCCAGCCAGACATCGCCGGGGGTCCGGGGGCGTGAGCCCCCGGATGGTCACTTCAGCAGCTTCGACAGGCGCCGGTCCTTCAGCACGCGCCCGCCCGTCTGCTCCTCCGGGCAGTAGCACATCACGTAGTCCTTGAAGTGGATCGCCTGGATGGTCGCGCCGCAGCGCGGGCAGGCCTCGCCGGCGCGACGGTGCACCTGGAGCGGCATCGGCAGCTTGTCGGGGATCGTGTCCCCGATCACCTCCTCGTAGTGCTCGAGCGCGCCTCCGAGCACCTCGTCGCACGCCGTCCGCAGCCGCTCGCGGGCGTCGGCGTCCAGCTCCGACGCCTTCTGGAACGGAGACAGCCGCGCGGTCCACAGCAGCTCGTCCACCCAGGAGCGCCCGATGCCCGCGATCGTGCGCTGGTCGCGCAGCAGCGGGTGCAGGTGGCGCGGCGCCTGGAGGATCAGGGCGAACTCCTCCTCCGATGGGGCCGGGTAGGCGTCCGGGCCGAGCGTGGCCACCGCGTCGTCGGCCGCGAGCGCCTCGGCGGGCAGCAGCTTGGCCCAGGCGCGCTGCTGGGTGCCGAACTCGCGCAGTCGCAGCTCCCTGCCGTCCGTCCAGCCGGATCAGCAGCCGCGAGGCGCGGTCGCGCAGCGACGCGCGCTTGTCCCACAGCTGCAGGCGTCCGGCGGACATCAGGTGGACGAGCACGACCAGCTCGCCGGTGTCGACGACCAGCATCTTGCCCACCCTCCGCACGCCCTCGATCGTCCTGCCGGCGATCGCGTCGAGCGGCGGGTCGAAGGTCTTCATCGTGACCATGCCGGGCGCCAGCGCGGACTCGATCGTCGCGCCTGCGGCGGCGCGCGAGAGGCGGCGCGCGGTGATCTCGACTTCGGGCAGCTCCGGCATCGAGCCAAGAGTAGGCTGCTCGCGATGAGGATCTCCGTGGCCGCCGACGAGCGCACCGGCGTCGCGGACGCCGTGGCGGAGGAGCTGCGCCGGCGCGGGCACGAGCCGCTCCTGCACGGCGCGCTGGCGGCCGACGAGCGCGACGACTGGGCCTGGGCCTCCGAGGCCGCGGCCCGCGACGTGGCCGAGGGCCGAGCCGACCAGGCCGTGGTCTGCTGCTGGACCGGCACCGGCGCATCGATCGCCGCCAACAAGGTGGCGGGCGTGCGGGCGGCCCTCTGCGCGGACGCCGAGACCGCCCGCGGGGCGCGCCGCTGGAACGACGCCAACGTGCTCGCCCTGTCGCTGCGCACGACCAGCCCGGCGCTGCTCGAGGAGATCCTCGACGGGTGGTTCGAGGCGGGCCCCAGCGACGAGGCGGACGACCAGGCGAACATCCGCCACCTGGAGGAGATCTAGCGCGTCAGCGGCTGGCGCTCCGGGTCGCGCACGCCCGGGATGAAGAGGAAGAAGAACGTCGCCGCCCCCAGCAGACCAGAGACTGCCAGCGTCGTGCGTGCGCCGAGCACCTCCGCCACCGGCCCGGTGACCGCGAAGGACAGCGGCGTCAGGCCGATCGAGACGAACCAGTCGAAGCTCGACACGCGCCCCAGCAGCTCGGGCGGGACGAGCGTGTTCATCAGCGTGTTCCACACGACCAGGGCCGCCGTCCCCATGCTGAACGCGAGGAACGAGACCAGGCACATCTGCCAGACGGCGTCCGCCACGGCCAACCCGACGAACAGCACGTCGCCCACGCACCAAGCGGCCCACATGAACGTGACGTGGCGGCGCGGCATGCCGGTTCGGCCGATCAGCACCGCCCCGACGAACGCGCCGGCGCCGCCAGCCGCGAGAACGGTTCCGAACGCCGCGGCCCCGCCGTCCAGGTCGTTGCGAATGATGTACGGCAGCAGCACCTCGAAAGGACCGAACGTGAACAGCAGGAACAGCGCGGCGCCGACGAGCGTCCCCCACAGCCAGGCATGGGCGCGCACGTAGGCGAATCCCTCGCCCAGGTCACGCCACATCGAGCCGGGCTCCGAGCGCGGGGCCGGGCGCGGCCGGATGCCCATCACCGCCAGCGCGGAGACCAGGAACGTGAGGGCGTCGACCAGGAACGCGGTTCCCACACCGAACACGGCGATCAGGGCGCCGCCCAGCGCCGGCCCGAAGAAGCGCATCCCGAGCGGCTCCAGCAGCTCCCGCATCGCGTTGGCCTGCAGCAGCTCGTCGCGCGGGACGACCTCCGGCACGATCGCGGTGAACGCCGGCTGGAAGAGCGCCTGACCGAGGCCGTAGAACACCACCAGCACGATCAGGTGCCACAGCTCGGCGGCGTCGGCGTACGCGAGCGCGGCGATCGTGCCGATCGCGGCGAAGCGGATCAGGTCCGCGATCACCAGCAGGCGCCGCCGCTCGAAGCGGTCGCTCAGCACGCCCGCGAGCAGCAGCCCCACCACCTGCGGCAAGGTCCACGCGAGCCCGACGACGGCGAGCGCGCCCGGCTGGTTCGAGATGTCGTAGACGATCCAGGCGATCGCGACCAGGTAGATGCCGTCGCCCAGCAGCGAGATCGCCTGTCCGGTCCAGAGCAGCCGGAAGTCGCGATGGCGCAGGGCGCGCAGCATCTTGGTCAGGCTACCCTGACCTTAATTCGCGCGTCCGCGCAGCCGGCTTTCAGCCGACCTTGAAGGACTTCTTCTGCGTCGTCTTGTTGTCGAAGTCGTCCGACAGCGTGAGCGTGGCCTTGTAGCTGCCCGCCTTGAGCTTCTTCACGACGACGGTCTGCTGGCCGGCGCTGAGGCGCTTGGTCTTGACGGTGCGCTTGGCGGCGCCGGTCAGCTTGAGCGTGCCCACGGCGCCCTCGTTGAGCTTGAAGCTGACCGTCACCTGCTTGCCCTTGACCTTCGCCTTGACCGTGCCGACCGTCTTCTTCACCGTGTCGGAGCCGACCACGATCGTCCCCTTCATGAAGTCGCGGTGCGGCACGCAGATGTACTGGTACTTGCCCGGCTTCGTGAAGGTGTGCTGGAAGACGGCGCCCTTGTCCTTGATGTCGGAGTCCCACTTGTCCGGCTGACCGGACAGCGACGTGGTGCTGTGCCCGCCGTCGTTGAAGGTCCAGCTGACGGTGTCACCGACGCCGACGGTCTGCGCCTTCGGCGCGAACTCGAAGGTCGGCTCCACCCCGATGCCGAAGTCGGCGGCCAGCGAGGGGCTGGCGAGCGCGAGGGCGGCGAAGGTGGTTACCGGGGCGAGGATGAGTCTTTTGCGCAGCATCTGCAAGAACCCTAGACACACGCGCAAGCGAATAGGTGCGGTACCACGCCAATAGGATCCGGCGCCCATGGGCTCGTCCGACGTCGTCGACACCGCGCAGGAGGCCGCGCAGCTCGAGCACGCGCCGCTCGTGGTGCGCGAGCCGCTCGAGGCCTTCCTCGACGAGCACGGGATCGGGTCTGGGCGGCTCGAGGCCGAGCGCATCGGCGAGGGTCATTCGAACTTCACCTTCCTGGTTCAGCGAGGCGATGCGCGCGTGGTTCTGCGCCGGCCGCCGCGACCCCCGCTGCCGCCCTCCGCTCACGACGTGCTGCGCGAGGCGCGCCTGCTGCGCGCGCTGGAGGGCACGCCCGTGCGCGTGCCACGCGTGCTGGCCGAGAGCGACGAGTCCGTGCTCGGAGTGCCGTTCTACGTGATGGAGGAGATGCACGGCAGCGTGATCACCGCGGACATGCCGGACGCGCTCGACACCGAGGAGGGGCGGCGGGGCGTGTCCGAGGAGCTCGTCGAGGCGCTCGCCGACGTCCACGCGGTCGACTGGCGCGAGTGCGGCCTGGAGGGGTACGGCAAGCCGACCGGCTACCTCGAGCGCCAGCTGCGCCGCTTCAACGGCCTCTGGGAGTTCAACAAGACGCGCGAGCTGCCGGTCGTCGAGGAGGTGGGCGAGTGGCTGGCGCGCAACCTGCCCGAGTCGCCCGAGTCGACGATCGTGCACGGCGACTACCGGCTCGGCAACGTGATGGTCGCCCCCGACTTGCCCGCGCGCCTGGTGGCCATCTTCGACTGGGAGCTGTCCACGATCGGCGACCCGCTCGCCGACGTGGGCTACCTCACCGTCACGTGGGCGCAGGCCGAGGACCCCGCGGACATGTCGTTCTCGAGCCTGTCCGCCGCCACTCGGCGGTCCGGCTTCCTCACGCGCGAGGAGCTGACCGCCCGCTACGAGGAGCGCACCGGCCGCTCCGTGTCCGCGCTCAACTGGTACCAGGCGCTGGCGCTGTGGAAGGCGGCGGTGTTCATGGAGGGCAACTACAAGCGCTTCACGATGGGCAACTCGGACGACGAGTACCTGGCGGCCTTCGACGAGGGCGTGCCCGCGCTGGCGGAGAAGGCGCGCGAGGTCGCGCTCGCCCGATGAAGGGGCTCCTGCTCGACTTCGGGGGCGTGCTCACCACCAACGTCTTCGACTCGTTCCGCGACTTCTGCGTGGCCGAGGGGCTGGAGCCGGACGCGGTGAAGCGGCTGTTTCGCGAGCAGCCGCGGGCGCGCGAGCTGGTGCGCGGCCTCGAGACGGGCGATCTCTCCGAGGACGAGTTCGGCGAGCGCTTCGGCGAGCTGCTCGAGATCGACGACCGCGCGGATCTCGTGAACCGAATGTTCGGGACGCTGCGCGAGGACGAGCGCATGGTCGGCGCCGTCCGGCGCGCCCGTGCCGCCGGCATCCGCACCGGGCTGGTCTCCAACTCGATGGGCGCCGGCCGCTACGACCGCGCCACCTTCCCCGAGCTGTTCGACGGCGTGGTCATCTCGGGGGACGTGGGGATGCACAAGCCGCAGCCGGAGATCTTCCTGCTGGGAGCGCAGCGCGCCGGCGTCCCGGCAGCGCAGTGCGTGTTCGTGGACGACCTGCGCGAGAACTGCGACGGGGCCGAGGCGGTTGGCATGACGGCGGTGCTGCACCGCGGCGCCGAGACCACGCTGCCGGAGCTCGAGCGGCTGCTCGGTGTGGAGCTGACCTAGTGCTGCTGGTGCTGTGGGACGTGGACGGCACGCTGGTGCGCACCGCCGGGCACGGCCGCTACGCGTTCGAGGACGCCTTCGAGACGGTGGTCGGGCGCGTGCCGGAGCCCGTCGACTACGCCGGGCGCACCGACAAGCAGATCGCCCTGATGATGCTCGCCGGCGAGCGCGAGCACCTGCCGCGCGTGCTGGAGGAGCTGGCCGGCGCGCTCGAGCTGCGCAAGGAGGCGATGCGCGAGGAGGGGTACGCCTACCCCGGCGTTGCGACGGTATTGGAGGCGCTGCACGGGCGCGACGACGTGATCCAGTCGCTGCTCACCGGCAACATCCAGCCGAACGCCGTGCTCAAGGTGAGCGCGTTCGGGCTCGACCGCTGGCTCGACTTCGAGGTCGGCGCCTACGGGTCGGACCCTCACGAGGAGCGCTCGGACCTCGTCGCTGTGGCCCGCGAGCGGGCGGCCGCCAAGTACGGCGAGCCGACCGGCGCGGTGCTGGTGGGCGACACCCCGCTCGACGTGCGCGCGGCGCACGAGGCGGGCGCCCGGGCGGTGGCGGTGGCGACGGGGTTCGCCGACCCCGAGCTGCTGCGCGCGTCCGGCCCCGAGGCCTATCTCGAGGACTTCACGGACACGGCCGCCGCGGTGGCGGCGATCACCGCCACTTGACGCTGCAGCCGACCGGCTCGGTTTCGGGGCGGGCCGGCTCCCGGCCTGCCAGCACGGCATCCAAGGCCTCCCTCAGCCACGCCGTGCCCCGCCTGTCGGAATCCGGCGCGCCTCGGTAGCGCAGCCGAAAATCGGCATCTAGGACAAACACGTCTGGCGTGGTCTTCGCGTCGTAAGCGCGCGCCACTTCCTGGCTCTGATCGCGCAGGTACGGATGGGGCCAGCCGCCATCCGCCTGGACGCGCTCCTTCATCGCCTCGTACGAGTCCGCCGGATAGCGCTCGTCGTCGTTGGGATTGACCGCGAGGAAGGTGACCTGGTCGTAATCACGCGCGACCTGAAGCAGGCCGTCGTGCCAGCCCAGCGCGTACGGGCAGTGGTTGCACGTGAACACGACGACCGTCACGCCATCGGGGCCGTGCTCCTTCCCGTCGGTGTCCGGCAGCGAGAAAGTGGGTGCCTGGTCGCCGATGTTCATCTCGTCCTCCTCACGGCGTCGCGCAGGTCCTCAGGGTCAGGCGTCGGGGAAATGCGGCCGTCGCGCAGCCGGTAGACCCGGCAGGTGAGCGAGAACGGCTCACCCTCCGGGGGAGCGATGGCGTCCTCGCCGTCGAGCCGGATGGTCGGCGAGCCGGGAAAGCGCTCTCGGTGCGCCTGGTCGTCGCTCTCGACCTCGACCAGGTCGACCTCGGCGTCCACGCCCTCCTCGCTCAGCACCCGCTCCAGATCCTCGAGCGCCTCAGGGTGAGAGGGGCAGCCCTCCCACCAGAGCAGCTCAACCTTCATGCACCTCCACCCGCTCGATCACGGCGTCCTTCACCGGGCGGTCCTGGGCGCCCGTCTCGGTCCCCTCGATCGAGTCGACCGCCTCCATCCCGGAGGTCACGCGGCCGAAGACCGTGTGCTTGCCGTCGAGCCATGGGGCGGCGTCGATGGTCACGATGAAGAACTGGCTGCCGTTCGTGTTGGGCCCGGCGTTCGCCATAGCGAGCGCGCCGCGCACGATCTTGTTCTGGTTGATCTCGTCCTCGAACTCGTAGCCCGGGCCGCCGGTGCCGGTGCCCTGGGGGCAGCCGCCCTGGATCATGAAGTCGGGGATCACGCGGTGGAAGATCAGTCCGTCGTAGTAGCCGTCGGTCGACAGCTTCACGAAGTTTTCGACGGTCTTGGGCGCGTCCTCGTCGAACAGCTCCAGCTGGATCGCGCCGTGGTTGGTGTGCATGGTGGCCTGGCTCATCTTCTCTTGGCTTCCTCCAATCGCAGTTCAACTCCCCTTACTTCCTTCCCGGAAACGCTCTCGACCACCTGGCCGGCGCGCTCGGCCGGTACCTCCACGAAGCTGAAGCGCTCGAGCACGCGCACGTTGCGCACGTCGTCGTTCTCCAGGTGGGTGTTGTCCACGACCGCCCTGACGACGTCCGCGGGCTCGATGCCCTGCTCGCGCCCCACGCCGATGACGAGCTTCGAGTAGGGGATGCCCTCGCGCTCGTGCGGCTTCGTGTGGCGCGGGCGGCGAGTCTCGCGCTCGCGCGGCTTGCGCTCGCGCGGCTTGCGCTCCTCGGGCGCCCACTGCTCGATCTCGGTCTTGGCGTGGCGCTCGATCGCCTCCAGGTCGCGCCGCTGCTTGGGCGTGATCAGGGTGATCGCGCGGCCGCTCTCGCCGGCGCGGCCGGTACGGCCGATGCGGTGCACGTAGACGTCGGGCGAGTTGGGGATGTCGTAGTTCACGACGTGGCTGACGCCCGTGATGTCGAGCCCGCGGGCGGCGACGTCGGTGGCCACGAGCAGGCGCTCGCGCCCGCCCTTGAAGGCGATCATCACGCCGTCGCGCTGGCCCTGGGACATGTCGCCGTGCAGTGCCTTCACGCGCACGCCGGCGTCGCCGAGGCGGCGGGCCAGGCGGTCGACGCCGATCTTGGTGCGCGCGAAGACGATCGCCTGCTCGGGGCGCTCCTCCTTGAGCAGGTTGACGAGGGCCTCGGGCTTCTCCCGGTCCGGCACCTCGACGAAGTAGTGGTCGACGGTGTCGATCGTGAGCGTGGCCGCGCGCACCTGGATCTCGACGGGGTCGTGCATGAACTGCTCGGCAAGGCGCCTGATCGGCTGGGGCACGGTGGCGCTGAAGAGGGCCGTCTGGCGCCCCATCGGGGCGCGCCGCATGATGTCCTCGACGTCCTCGAGGAACCCGAGGTCGAGCATCTCGTCGGCCTCGTCGAGCACGATGTAGCGGGCGTCGTCGAGGTACAGGTGGTGCCGGCTCATCATGTCCATCACGCGCCCGACGGTGCCCACGGCCACGTGGGCCTCCTTGAGGCGGGTCGCCTGGTCGCGAATGGGCGCGCCGCCGAACACGGCGACCACCTCGATCCCCTTGCGCTCGCCATAGGCACGCAGCGCCTGGGTGACCTGGATGCAGAGCTCGCGCGTGGGAGTGAGCACCAGCGCCTGAACCGCCGTGTGCTCGGGGTCGACGTACTCGACCATCGGCAGGCCGAACGCGGCCGTCTTGCCGGTGCCCGTCTGGGCCTGGCCGATCACGTCCCGGCCCTCCAGCAGCGGCGGAATGGCCTGCTCCTGAATCGGGGTCGGGCGCTCGTAGCCCAGGTGCGAGAGGCCCTCCAGCGTGCTGGCCGAGAGCCCCAGTTCCTCAAACGTCGGCATGCGGTCGCTGAGGGTACTCGGTGCGCCGCGCCGAGCCGGGGGGCGAAGCCGGGGGGCTGGACGATTTATCCCCTCGGTGAGACGGAAACGCGTCCAGCCCCCGGTGGAAAGGCGGATCGGCATCCTCGCTGCCCAGCAGCATGGCGTAGTGAGCCGAGCGGATCTGCGTGGGCTCGGGCTGGGCGACAACGCGATCGATGCGCGGGTGAAGAGCGGAAGGCTCTGGCGAGTGCACCGCGGCATCTACGCGGTAGGCCGACCCACGCTCACGCTCCATGGCCGCTTCATTGCTGCCGTTTTGAGCTGTGGGCCCGGCGCGGCGTTGAGTCACGTCGCCGCGGGTGTTCTCCTCGGCGTGCTCGACGAGCGCGGCGCGAGGATCGACGTGACCGTGCCGCGCGGGGGTCAGCGGCGCAGGCGGGGCGCCGTGATCATCCATCGGGCCGCAATCCCCGCGGCGGACGTCACCACCAAACACGGCATCCCCGTCACCACCCCCGCCCGCACCCTGATCGACCTCGCCGACGTGCTGCCGCGGCGCCAGCTCGCGCGTGCCCTCGACGAGGCGGCCTACCTGAGGCTCGACGTCTCGGGTCTCCAGCCACGCCCGGGCCGGCGGGGCAGCGGCATGCTGGCGGAACTGCTCGCGGCGCACGCGCCCGGCACCACGCGCACCCGCTCGCAGCTCGAGGAGCGCATGCTCGGCCTCTGCCATCGCTTCCGTTTGCCGACGCCCGAAGTGAACGCCACGATCGAGGGCCACGAGGCCGACTTCGTCTGGCGCGAAGCGCGACTGCTCGCGGAAACCGACGGTTGGGCGGCGCACGGCACCCGCACCGCCTTCGAGCGTGACCGCCGTCGCGACGCCGACCTGCTCGCCGCCGGCTGGCGCGTGCTCCGGATCAGCCATGAGCGCCTCGGGCGCGAGCCGGACTGGGTGGCGGAGCGGATTGCGGAGGCGCTGCGGGCCTAGCGCGACGGGTCCAGCAGCAGCTTGCCACTGGTGCGGCGGGCGTGCATGTCCTCGTGTGCGCGGCGTACGTCGGAGAGCGGGTACGTCTCGCCGATCTGCGGCTTCAGCTCGCCCCGGGCCGCCCTGTCGAACAGCTCCGCCAGCGGCTCCTCGATCATGTCCCGCCGTCCCAGGCAGTGCATCAGCCAGAAGCCCACCACGCTCCTGCTCTTGCGCATCAGCCGCCCCGTCTCGACCGTGTTCTGCTCCCGCCCCGCGATCCCGTAGGTCACGATCCGCCCGAACGGCGCAAGCGCCTCGAACGACTGCGCGAACACGTGCCCGCCGGCCATCTCGAGGACGATGTCCACCTGGCTGCCGTCGTTGGCGGCGATCAGCGCCGCGGTCAGCTCGTCCTCACTCGTGTCGACGGCTGCGTCGGCGCCCAGGGACAGACACAGGTCGCGCTTCTCCTCGGTGCTCGCCGTTGCGATCACACGACCGGCGCCGAACGGCTTCGCCAGCTGCAGGGCGAGTGATCCCACGCCACCGGCCCCCGAGATGACCACCACGGACTCGCCGGCGGCGAGCTTGGCTGACGTCTTGTACAGATGCCACGCCGTCAGCCCCTGGATGAGGAGCGCCAGCGCAGCCTCCTCGTCAAGGCCGTCCGGAATCGGAAATACGGCGGCCTCGTGCGCCACGGCGTACTCGGCGTAGCCGCCGCTGCCGATCAGCGCGATGACGCGCTGCCCGTCCGGCGTCGTCCCGGCCACCTCGCCGCCGATGATCAGCGGCGTCTCGTACCGCGCCAGGTACGAGTTCTCGCGCGCATGGGTGTCGGCGAAGTTCATGCCCGCCCGCGACACCTCGATCAGCACCTGGCCCTCGCCCGGCTCCGGCTTGGGCACCTCCCCGACCTGGAGCACCTCAGGACCGCCGAATTCCTCGATCTGACACGCGCGCATGGCGCCAGCCTAAGTCAAACCCTGCGCAGGCGGCCGAGCCGCCTGCTTCGGGCCTCAGGCGGGGCGCGCCATCTCCTCACCCACCTCGCTCGCCACGCGAGCGGCGAGGTAGCGAGTGGCGTCGACCAGGTAGGTGAGGTTGCCGGCGTCCTCCAGCGGCCGCGGCACGAACACGCACAGCGTCCCCGCCTTCAGCTCGAACCCCGGCGAAAGGGGGTGATTGGCGAGCCAGCTCACGACCGTCGGCGCGAACAGCCGACGCACGAGCAGGTCATCCTGGTCGCTCGCCGCGCGCAGCTCGTAGCGCTCCACGAACCGCGAGCTCTCCACCTCGACCGTCCGCACGGGAGTGCGTCCCAGCCAATCGGAATACGGGGCGAACAGGCCCCGGCGCGGATGCAGGTAGACCCCGCGGAAGTAGGACAGCGACGGATCGAGGTCCGCCACGCAGATCGTGAAGCGGTTGCGCTCCTTGACCGAGTTGGTGCCGTCGGAGTCCCGCTGGATCCGCTCCCAGACGAGCTGCCCTACGCCGCCGCTCAGGTCGCCCGGGCAGCCGCCCGTACATCCACTGCTCCACGTGCCGCCGGTTGCCGGCACCGAGCAGCGGAGTCATCGTGATCAGCTCCGTGCGATTCGCGTAGGTCAGCCCGACGGAGCTCGCGAACCCGAAGTAGAAGTTGTTCGCCGCGGCCCGATTCGCGTAGTACCAGGCCAGCCCGGTCACGACCGCCACGATCGCCGCCGGGCCGCCGAGCATGATCGCCGGCTCTGACTGCCAGGCGCCGATCGTGAACGCCGCGAGCGACCCGAGGGCCATCGTGTAGACGGCCAGGCGGCCGCCCAGGTACGAGCGGAACAGCTGCCCCTGGCCGCTGTCGGCGTTCACGAGGCCGGCCTAGAAGGCGACCTGCGGCACGGCGCGCTCTGCCGGCGCCTCGATCTCGAAGAACTCGCGCGGCGCGAAGGACATCGTGCCCGCGATCAGCATCGTCGGGAACTGCTGCGTGCGCGTGTTGTAGTACTGCACGTTCGAGTTGTAGATGCGGCGCGCGGCCTGGATCTCGTCCTCGATCCCGCCGAGCTCGGCCTGGAGGCGCTGGAAGTTGTCGGCCGCCTGCAGCTGCGGGTAGGCCTCGGCCAGCGCGTGGATGCCGCCGAGCGCGCTCGTCAGCCGGGACTCGGCGCGCTCCACGGCGGCCGGCTCCCCGGCCTCGACCGCGGCGAGGCGCGCCACGGTCACCTTCTGCAGCGTCTCGCGCTCGTGCGACGCGTAGCCCTTCACCGTCTCCACGAGGTTGGGCACGAGGTCGTGACGGCGCTTGAGCTGCACGTCGACGCCGCTCCACGCTTCGTCGACCTTGTTGCGCGCCTTGACGAGCGCGTTGTAGGCCAGCACGCTCCACAGCCCGAGCAGCGCCAGCACTCCGAGCACGATGTAGACGGCGGTCATAGAGCGCTTATCGGCTAGCCTCCGCGACCGCATGAGCGTCGTCGTGGTCGGATCAATCGCCTTTGACGCGGTGAAGACTCCCTTCGGGGAGCGCGACCGCATGCTGGGGGGCTCCGCGGTGCATTTCTCGCTCGCGGCGTCGTTCTTCAGCGACGTGCGCGTGGTCGGGCCGGTGGGCGACGACTTCGGCGAGGCCGAGTACGAGGTGCTCCGCTCGCACGGCGTCAACACCGACGACATCGAGCACGTCGAGGGCGGCAAGACCTTCTTCTGGGCGGGCGAGTACGAGTGGAACGTCAACGTGCGCCACACGCTCGACACGCAGCTGAACGTGTTCGGCGATTTCCAGCCCAAGCTGTCCGAAGCCGCCACGCAGGCCGAGGTCCTCTTCCTGGCCAACATCCAGCCCGATCTCCAGCGCGACGTGCGCGAGCAGTGCACCGGCGCGAAGCTCGCCGGGCTGGACTCGATGAACTACTGGATCGAGACGACCCGCGACTCGCTGATCCGCACCATCGGGACGGTCGACCTGATCCTGATGAACGACGACGAGGTCCGGCAGCTGACCGAGGAGCCCACGCTGCTGCTGGCCGCTCGCAAGATCATGGAGCTCGGCCCGCGGGTGGTGGTGGTCAAGCAGGGGGAGTACGGCGCCTCGCTGTTCACCGAGGACGGCTTCTTCTCCCTGCCCTCCTACCCGCTCGAGAAGGTCGTCGACCCCACCGGCGCTGGCGACTCCTTCGCCGGCGGTTTCTTCGGCTACCTCGACTCCCAGGGCGGCGTCACCGACGACGCCACGCTGCGCCGCGCGATGACCTACGGCTCCGCCGTCGCGTCGTTTTGGGTCGAGGAGTTCGGCTGCGAGCGCGCCGAGCGGCTCACGCGCGAGGACATCGAGGAGCGCTACGAGGCGTTCCGGGCGATGACCGCGGTCGAGGGCGTGCCAGCCGGCTGATTCCGGGGTACCATCCCGGCAGCATGCATGGCTTCTGGGCGGTCTTCTGGCTTGCCGTGATACTGAAGATCCCGATCGTCGCGCTGTTGACGATCGTCTGGTGGGCGATCCGTGCGACGCCGGTGCCCGAGGCCGAGGAGGAGGGCGGAGGTGGATCGCGGCGAGACCCGCATCCGCGCAGCCGCCCGCCGCACCCGCCGCGCCGTGGCCCGCACGGGGACCCGGCGCCGCAGCCGCCCGATCGCGTGCGCGTCGCGCCCCGCGGCCCGCGAGTGCCCGACCGCTAGTCCAGCCGCTGTTGCGGACGGTGGCGACGCGTGTCGTACGTCGCGCAGTCGCGGTGCACGACCGCTCCGCCGCGCAGCTTCATCGATTGCTCCGCCGGGGCAACGCCCCGGCCGCACACCAAACACACCGGGCGCCCTCCCCGGGGAGAGGACATGGCGGTGCGGATGTTCTCGAGCAGCGGGGTCACCTCAACCGAGGTTGTCGGCGCCGGAGGGTCGCACTGTGATCAGTCGGTGAAGCGGACGGACGCATTCGCTAGGGTGGCCGCCGTGAACGCGTACCACGTGTTCGGCGTCCTGCTCGCAGCCTGGGCGGTGCTGGTGTCCGTATTCGGCATCACCCACGAGGACTTTCCCGGCCCGCCGTGGGTCCCAGCGGGCGGTCGCCGCCGTGTCCGTGCTGCTCGCCGCGGCCACGATCGGCTCCGCGATCTACACCGGCGCCACGGAGGACGACGACGAGGGCGGCGGGCACGACCAGGCGCTGATCCAGAGGATCTGAGCGCGGTGACGCCGATCGACGACGGCCTCGCGCTCCACTACCTCGCCGTCGAGCGCGGCACCCCGGTCTACGGATCGGACGAGCAGCTGGTCGGAAAGGTCGTGGAGGTGCTCGACAACGCCCGCGAGAGCATCATGGACGGCGTGGTGTTCGAGACGCCCGACGGCGTGCGCCGCTTCGTCGACGCGCCCGAGGTCGCTCGCACCGCGGAGCGCGGGGTCACCCTGACCATCACCGCCGCCGAGGCCGGGCAGCTGCCGCCGCCCGAGCCATCAGCGCCGAAGCCAGGCGGCGGCGGGTTGAAGCGCCTGTTCGGCCGCCCCCGGCGCTAGCGCCGATCTCGAGCGCGAGGTCACGTTCAGGCACAATCCGGGGAAAGGAGGAATCAATGGCTGACGAGCAGACGCAGCAAGATGACGACGGTGGCGTAGCCACGGCGCGCGACACGCTCAGCGTGACCGACAACCGCACGGGCGAGGCCTACGAGATCGAGATCGCGGACGGCACCGTCAAGGCGATGGACTTCCGCCAGATCAAGGTCTCCGAGGACGACTTCGGCCTGATGACCTACGACCCGGCGTTCACGAACACGGCGTCCTGTCGCAGCTCGATCACCTACATCGACGGCGAGGCCGGCGTGCTCGAGCACCGCGGGTACCCGATCGAGCAGCTCTGCGAGCACTCCACCTACCTCGAGGTCGCCTACCTGCTCGTCTACGGCGAGCTGCCCACGCGGGAGCAGCTCGACGAGTGGATCTTCGAGATCACCCACCACACGTTCGTCCACGAGAACATCAAGAAGTTCGTCGAGGGCTTCCGCTACGACGCCCACCCGATGGGCATGCTGCTCGCCACCACCGGCGCGCTCTCGACCTTCTACCCGGACGCCAAGCACATCGACGAGGAGGGCGAGCGCCACATGGCGGCCGTTCGCCTGATCGCGAAGATGCCGACGCTGGCCGCCTTCGCCTATCGCCACAACCTCGGGCTGCCCTACGTCTATCCGGACAACGACCTGTCCTACCCCGGCAACTTCCTCTCGATGATGTTCAAGATGACGGAGGTCAAGTACGAGCCGGACCCGCGCCTGGAGAAGGCGCTCGACGTGCTCTGGATCCTGCACGCCGACCATGAGCAGAACTGCTCGACCAGCGCGGTGCGCAGCGTCGGCTCCTCGCAGGTCGACCCCTACTCCGCGGTGGCGGCTGGCGTTGCCGCGCTCTACGGCCCGCTGCATGGCGGCGCGAACGAGGCCGTGCTGCGCATGCTCGACCGGATCGGCACCACGGAGAACATCCCCGACTTCCTCGAGGGCGTGAAGAAGCGCGAGGAGAAGCTGATGGGGTTCGGGCACCGCGTCTACAAGAACTACGACCCGCGTGCGCGAGTGATCAAGGAGCACGTGGACGCGGTCTTCGAGGTGACCGGCCGCAACCCGAAGCTCGACATCGCGATCGAGCTGGAGAAGCACGCCCTCGACGACGACTACTTCGTCGAGCGCAAGCTCTACCCAAACGTCGACTTCTACTCGGGGCTGATCTACGAGGCACTCAACCTGCCGCCCGACATGTTCACGGTGATGTTCGCGATCCCGCGTACCTCCGGCTGGATCGCGCAGTGGCGCGAGATGCAGCAGGACGAGGAGACGAAGATCGCCCGGCCGCGGCAGATCTACACGGGCTCGCGCGAGAAGGACTACGTGCCGATCGATCGGCGCGAGAAGCTGACCGAGAAGCCGCGCGCCCAGACGAACCTGATCAACCCGGCCGCCGGCTAGCTCGCGCCAGGCTCGCGTGGCCAAGCTGATCTACTCGGCGATCGCGTCGCTCGACGGCTACGTGGCGGACGAGGACGGCAAGTTCGACTGGGCTGCGCCGGGCGAGGAGGTGCACTCCTTCATCAACGACCTCGAGCGGCCCGTCGGCACATACCTCTATGGGCGCCGGATGTACGAGGTGATGGCCGTTTGGGAAACGCTCGCCGACGACGCGCCGGCGATGCGGGACTTCGCACAGATCTGGCGGGCGGCCGACAAGGTCGTGTACTCGAGGACCCTCGAGGCGGTCTCCAGCGCCAGGACTCGCCTGGAACGCGACTTCGACCCCGAGGCCATCCGGCAGCTGAAGTCGGCGGCGGCACGTGACATCGGCGTGGGCGGTTCCGAGCTGGCCGGCCAGGCGATCCGCGCCGGGCTGGTCGACGAGATCCAGCTGTTCCTCACGCCCATCCTGGTGGGCGGCGGCACGCCGGCTCTCCCCGACGACGTCCGCGTGAGGCTCGAGCTGGTCGACGAGCGCCGCTTCGCCGACGGCGTCGTGTATTTGCACTATCGCGCGGGCTACTAGCCCCATATAGTGCTCGGAACTCACCCTTCCAGCCTCAGGAGCGCCACGTGAAGATCAAGGTTCTCGGCGCGGCCACCGCGGCCGCGCTAGCCCTCGTCCCGGTCGCGCAAGCGGCCACGGTGGAGACCGTCGCCACCGGCCTCAACAACCCGCGCGGCGTGGCGATCGGCCCCGATGGCGCCGTCTACGTGGCGAACGCTGGCAAGGGCGGCAAGCTCTGCCAGGGCAAGGGCGAGAACAGGTTCTGCATTGGCATGACCAGCAGCATCGTCAAGGTCGCCAACGGCAAGAAGACCACCTTCATCAAGGGCTTGCTCTCGACGTCGGGCGCCGGCGGCGTCTTCGCCACGGGCGTGCACGGCGTCTCCGTGGCGCCGGACGGGAAGGTGTTCGGCGTCGAGACCTCGGGGACGCCGAAGGACATCCGCGGCGCACCGGCGTGGGCACGCAAGCAGGCCGGCCGCCTGTTCGACCTGACCCGCGGGCGGACGCCCGTGGCCAACATCTCGCTGATCGAGTGGAACCGCAACCTCGACAAGGTCAAGGGCGACCGCAACTCGAACCCGTACGGTGTGCTCGCGCTGGCCGACCGCCAGATCGTGACCGACGCCGGCGCCAACGCGGTGCTCCAGGTCGTCGGCAGCAAGGTCAGCTTGCTGGCAGTGCTCCCCAAGAACGGCCGCGGCCAGTCGGTCCCGACGTCGGTCGCTCAGGGCCCCGACGGGTACCTCTACGTCGGCGAGCTGGCCGAGGGCGCCGGCAAGGGCAAGGCGCGCGTGTGGCGGATTCCGCCCGGGGGCGGCACGCCGGAGGTGTACGCCACGGGCTTCACGGCCATCACCGGCGTGGCGTTCGGACCGGACGGCAGCCTGTTCGTGACCCAGTTCGCGACCAACTTCGCCAAGAACAACCTGAAGGGGTCGGTCATACGGGTGGCGCCCGACGGCAGCCGCACGAAGCTGGGCGGCAACAAGCTCCTCGCCCCCACCGGCGCCGCGGTCGACTCGACCGGAGCGGTCTACGTCTCGAACTACAGCGTGCTTCCGGCCAAGACGCCGAAGAAGAGCCCCTTCAAGGGGGCCGGCGGGACGCTGGTGAAGATCACGCCGTAGCTGGGCTCAGATGCGGAACACGGGGACGAGTCGCTTCTCGTGTTCCGCATCGATCTGCGCCACGACCTCGATCTGCTCCTCGATCCCCGACCCGCGTAGCTTGGTCGCGAGCAGCTCGTCGACCTGGAACAGCCCCGCGGAGTTGTTCATCTCGATCTCGATTCGCACCGCGCGCTCTTCGCCGGGCTCGATCTTGACGTCGTCGATCGCGGCCGCCGACAGCGAGTGGATGTTGGGCCGGCGCGTCTCGAACGGGATGCGCGAACGCCCGCTGGCCATGTCGAGGGCGTCGGCCACCCGGACGATGCCCGACTCCATCGTGATCGGGTCGCCGCGGCGCCGGTGTCCGATCACGGCGTGCAGCGCCTCGGAGATCACGACGGTCAGCTCGGGTTCCTCGTAGACGCCCTCCAGCAGCCCCGGCAGCCGGTCGGCCGCGAGGAACAGCGAGTACTGCTCGTGGTCGGTGCGATGGATCGACATGCCGGTGTCGTGGAACAGGCAGGCGGCCGCGATCACGACCTCGGCGTCGCGGGCCTTCATGCCGTGGGTCGAGACCATGGCCGGCTCCACGTCCGCCCGGTTGAGCAGCCGGAACAGGCGCAGCGCGATGTTCGTGACGATCTGGATGTGGACCCAGGAGTGATCCGACATGTCGCGCCGGTCGGCGTTGACCTGCTGCATGTACCACCAGGCGTGCAGGCGACGATCGCCGTTGGCTGCCTCGAGCAGCGCCTCCAGGCGCCGGTTGCCGCGCGTGGGCGCGCGGATCTCGACCTCGGGGATCTCCACCCCGGGTACCCTACGTCTGATGAGCACGGATCCGCTCTTCGACGGCCACGGCCGCCGCATCTCCGACCTCAGGGTCTCGGTCACCGACCGCTGCAACTTCCGCTGCCAGTACTGCATGCCCGCGGAGGGCTTGCCCTGGCTCGAGCGCGCCGACGTGCTCAGCTTCGAGGAGATCGAGCGGCTGGTCTCGATCCTGGCGCCGATGGGCGTCACCGACCTGCGGCTGACGGGCGGCGAGCCGCTGGTGCGGCGCGAGTTCCCCCGGCTCGTCGCGATGCTCGCGCGCGTGCCGGGAGTCGAGGACCTGTCGCTCACCACCAACGGCTACCTGCTCGAGCGCGACGCCGACGCGCTGGTCGATGCCGGCATCACGCGCGTGAACGTCTCGATCGACTCCCTGCAGAAGGACCGCTTCTTCCAGATCACCCGGCGCGACTCGCTCCCGCAGGTGCTGCGCGGCCTCGACGCGATCGCACGGCACGAGCGCATTTGGCCGATCAAGGTGAACGCCGTGGCGCTGCGCGACTTCACCGAGGAGGAGGCGATCCCGTTCGCCGAGTTCGCCCGGTCGACCAGCTTCCAGGTGCGCTTCATCGAGTTCATGCCGCTCGACGGCGACCACGCCTGGAGCAAGGACCAGGTGCTCACCGGCGAGGAGCTGCGCGAGATCATCCATCGGGTCCACCCGCTCGAGGAGACGCCGCGCGAGCCGCACGCCACCGCGCGCGTATTCCGCTTCGCCGACGGCCAGGGCGAGATCGGCTTCATCAACCCCATCTCCGAGCCCTTCTGCGCCGACTGCAACCGCATCAGGCTGACTGCCGACGGCAAGCTGCGCACCTGCCTGTTCTCCCTGCACGAGACCGACCTGCGCGAGCCGCTGCGGGCCGGCGCCTCCGACGCCGAGGTGGAGTCGATCATCCGCGAGGCGGTCTGGCGCAAGGAGCTGAAGCATCGAGTTGGGGAGCAAGGGTTCCGGCAGCCGCCGCGGACCATGTCCGCGATCGGTGGCTAGCGCTTGGGGCGTGCGCCTTTCGTCGTTACGGTGCGCGCCGGGCCGAAGGTGCGCAAGCGGCGCCACGAAGAGCTCGATCAGGCGCTCGCGGCTGTCGAGCGAATCGCCGGCGAGCTGGCCGAGGACGCGGACGCCCGGCCGGCCGGCGGGTTCCTGATCCGCCGCCTCGCGCCGGTTGAGCAGGTGGTCGGCCGGATCGAGTTGGCCGGGCCGGGCGGCCTGCGCGCCGGGGTCGACGTCCGCGGCGACGGGTCGAGCGAGGCGTTCACCGGGCGGCTGCGCCGGACGCTCGTGGAGCAGCGCGGCTCCGAATCCCCGTTCGACGCTCTGCGGCGGGTGCTCGCGTGAGCGGGCAGCGCTGGCGCGTGCCGCTGCCGCGCGGCGCCGAGCCCCCCTACCGCGTGTTCCTCAACGGCGTGCCCCAGTCCGAGGGCACCGACTACGAGATCGTGGGCCACGAGCTGCATTTCGCCAAGCCGCTCGAGAAGGAGCGGCTGGGCGTGGGGCGCTGGACCGCGATGTTCCTCGGGCTGTTCGGCTCCTACGGCAAGAACGACTCGGTGGACGTGCAGTACCGCCTCTCCGGGCGCGACGTGTCGGCGACCGGCCTGGAGATCATCCCTCCGGACCAACCTTGACATGATCGTGTCAAGGTTCTAGCCTTTGGTCGCATGCGCATCGACGAGATCCTCGAGCAGCGGCGGCCGGTCTTCTCGTTCGAGTTCTTCCCGCCCAAGTCCGAAGAGGGACAACGCACGCTCGGGCTGTCCCTGGGCCAGCTGCAGGACGACCGCCCCGACTTCGTGTCGATGACCTATGGAGCCGGGGGCACGACCCGCAACGCCACGGTCGAGCTGACCAGGTGGATCAAGCAGGACCTCGGCATCGAGGCGATGGCGCACCTGTCGTGCGTCGGGGAGCCGACCGAGCGCCTCGTGGAGATCCTCGAGCAGATCCAGGCGGCCGGCGTGGAGAACGTGCTCGCCCTGCGCGGCGACCCGCCGCGCGGCGAGACCGAGTGGACCCCGCACCCCGGCGGGCTCAGCTACTCCGTCGAGCTGATCCGGCTGATCGCCGAGCGCTTCGACTTCTGCGTCGGCGCCGCGTGCTTCCCGGAGATCCACCCTGACGCGCCCGACCGCGACAGCGACCTGCGCTACGCGCGCGAGAAGCAGGAGGCCGGCGCCGGGTTCCTCGTGACCCAGCTCTTCTTCGACAACGAGCTCTACTTCGACTTCGTCGAGCAGGCGCGCGCGGCCGGCATCAGCGTCCCGATCGTGCCCGGGATCATGCCGATCACCAACTACGGGCAGATCAAGCGCTTCACGGAGATGTGCGGCGCCTCGATACCCGATGCGCTCGAGCGCGAGTTGAACGGGCGCGCCGACGACCCGGAAGCGGTCGCGGAGCTCGGAGTCGCCTACGCGACCCTCCAGTGCTCCGATCTCCTGGCGCGGGGCGCGCCCGGGGTCCACTTCTACACCCTCAACCGCTCACCCGCAACACGGTCGATCCTGGCCGCGCTGCGCGCCGCGCACCCCTGGACACGCGCGGGCGCGACCGTGTAGTGACAATCGATCCCGACTCGTTCAACGCCTTCGAGGCGGCGGGGTGGGAGCGAAAGGCGGCGGGCTACGACAGTTTCTTCGGGCAGATCACCAGCCGGGTGATCGATCCGCTGCTCGACGCGGCCGCCGTCGGCCCGGGGCGGCGCGTGCTGGACGTGGCCACGGGCCCTGGTTATGTGGCCGGTCGAGCTGCTGCAGCGCGGCGCTGCCGTGATCGGCGCCGACGTGGCGCAGGCGATGGTCGACCTTGCGACGTGAGCGGAATCCCGGGGTCGAGTTCCGCCAGGCGGACGCCCACGCGCTGCCCTTCGACGATGGGTCGTTCGATGCCGTGGTGGCGAACTTCCTCGTGCTGCACCTCGGCCGGCCGGAGACTCGCCGTCGCCGAGTTCGCGCGGGTGCTCGCGCCCGGCGGCAGGCTTGCCCTCACGGCCTGGGACCTGCCGAGCGAGGCGCGCTTCCTCGGGGTCTTCCTGGACGCGGTGGCGGCCGTCGGCGCGAGCCCTCCTGCGGAGATCCCGCAGGGGCCGGACTTCTTCCGCTTCTCGCGCGACGAGGAGTTCGCGGCGCTGCTCCGCGACGCGGGCCTGGACGCGATCGACGTGCAGACGATCGCGTTCACGCACCCGGTCTCCTCCGCAGACGAGCTCTGGGACGGCCTGCTCGGGGGCACGGTACGAATGTCCGCCTTGATCCTCGGCCAGCCGGTCGAGACCCAGCAGCGCATCCGCGAGGCCTTCGATGGACTGGTCGAGGACTACCGGGAAGGGGACGCGCTGGAGCTCCCGGTCTCGGTCAAGCTCGCCGCAGGCTCGTCCGCCTGAGAGCGATCAGGCCGCCAGCGCCCAGCGCTCCGGGGCCTCCCCGTCGATCTTCTCGGCCGCTCCGCTCCGCTCCAGATGACGCAGGTAGCAGAGCGTCTCGGTCAGTCCCCAGTTGAGCATCATGCCGGTCGGCATCTCGGAGTCGAGCATGTCGGGCACGACCTCGTAGGGCGTCCGCGGGCCGCCGGCGATCGCCTGGCGCACGCGGTCGACACGCTCGTGCACGGCGCGCCGGTTCGCCTCGATCAGCGCCCGCGCCTCGCGCACCGGGCGCCCGTGGCCGGCAAGCACCAACTGCACGTCGAGGTCGTCGACCACGTCGAGGCTCGACAGGAACTCGCCCGCCGGGTCGGGCGAGTACCCGTAGTCGTAGTAGAGCGACACGCGGCCGAGCAGGTGGTCGCCGGACAGCAGCAGGCCGCGCTCGGGCTGGTGCAGCACCACGTGCGATGGCGCATGCCCGGGCGTCTCGTAGACCTGCCACACGCCCAGGTCGGTATCGACCTCCACGCCTGGCATCAGCTCGCGGTCGGGCATCACGATCTCGGCGATGCCAAAGCCCATTCCGCGGCGGGCCTCCCTCGCCTCGTCCACCAGCTGCGCCGGCACCCCGCTCTGGCGCGCAACCTCGAAGCGCCGCTCGAAGGCGCGCTCGGGGTCCTGCGCCGCCCTCGTCATGTGGGCGTGGTTCGGGTGCATCCACAGCTCGCAGCCGGAGCGCTCCATGATCGGGGCGGCCAGCCCGTAGTGGTCGGAGTGCGCGTGGGTGCACACCAGCAGCCGCACGTGCTCGATCCCCATGCCGGCCTGGTCGAGCGCGCGCTCGAGCTGGCGCATGCGCGCCTGGCTCGTGCAGGCCGGTGTCGACCAGCACGACGCCGCCGAACGCCGCGATCGCGAACGCGTTCACGTGGGGCACGCCCGGCCACGGCAGCGGCAGGCGCAGCCGCCACAGCCCAGGCAGGATTCGATCGGCGCGCGACAGCTCGCGCTTGCGGGCGGTCACGGGTCGATCAGCACGCCCGGGTTGAGGATGCCCTGAGGGTCGACCGCTGCCTTGGCCGCGCGCAGCGCCGCGGCGAAGCGCTCCGGGCGCTGGCGGTCGTACCAGGGCCGGTGGTCTCGGCCGACGGCGTGGTGATGGGTGATCGTGCCGCCGGCCGACTCGATCGCCTCGGAGGCGGCGGCCTTTACCTCGTCCCATTGCTCCAGCTCGGATCCGCGCCGGGCGGGCGCGAGAACCGTGAAGTACGGCGCCGCGCCGTCCGGATAGGCGTGGGTGATTCGGCAGGTCAGGTGGCCCTGCGGGCCGAGCGCGGCCGGAGGCGCGCTCGCGCACCTCGGCCGTGAACGCGTCGAAGCGGTCCCACGTGATGGCGGTCTCGAAGGTCTCGGCGAGGATGCCCGCCGCGATCAGGTTGTCGCGCAGGTAGGGGGCGCGCAGGAAGGCGTCGCGCCAGGCACCCTCGGACTCGCCGCGCTTCTCGCGCGGCACGCCGCCGTGGTCGGCGCACAGCTCGAGGGCGCGCGCCATCCAGGCCTCGACCGGGTCGCTCGCCGCCTCGAAGCCGAGCACCAGCAGGGCCTTCCCGTCCGGCGCGGCGCTGGTGAGGGCGGCTTCGCCGGGGTCGAGCAGGCGGCAGTTGGAGGGGTAGAGGCGCGACTGGGCCAGCGCCCGCACCGCCTCCGCCCCCTGCTCGAAGCCGTCGAACAGCAGCGCGGCCGACTCCTTGAAGCGGGGCGCCTCCTGCACACGCACCCAGGCCTCGGTGATCACGCCGAGGATGCCCTCGGAGCCGATCAGCATCCGGTCCGGGCTCGGACCCGCCCCGGAGCCCGGCAGGCGCCGGCTCTCCCAGGCTCCCGTGGGCGTGAGCGCCCGCACCGACTCGACGAAGTCGTCGATGTGCGTGTGGAGCGTGGCGTAGTGGCCGCCGGCGCGGGTGGCGATCCAGCCGCCGAGCGTCGAGTACTCGAAGGACTGCGGGTAGTGACGCAGCGTCAGCCCGTGCGCCTTCAGCTGCTCCTCCAGCGCGGGGCCCGTGGCCCCCGCCTGGATGCGCGCGGCGCGGGAGACCGGATCGACGTCGAGCACCCGATCCAGTCGGCCGAGGTCGATCGTGACCGCCGCCGGCTGCTCCACGCGCGGCTCCACTCCGCCGACGACGCTGGTGCCGCCGCCGTAGGGGATCGCGGCCGCGTCGACCGCGACGCACCATTCGAGCACGCGCTCGAGGTCGGCCTCGTCGGCCGGGTAGGCGACCACGTCGGGCGGGTTGTCGAAGCGGCCGCGCAGAGCCCGCACCAGGTCGCGGTAGGCCTTGCCGTAGGCGTGGGTGGCGCGCGCATAGGGCTCTGTGCTGCAGATCGACGCCAGCGCCGGCGGTGGCTCGATCCGGGGCGGCGGGAGCTCCAAGTCCTCCAGCCGCGGGGGGTGCTCGACGTCCACCGGCTCGAAGCCCAGATGCTCGCGAGCGCCGCGGCCGATCCCGTCGAAGTCGTCGCGCGAGACCTGCTGATCCTCGTAGCCCCAGCCCCAGAGCTTGCGCCGCCGCTCGAACATTCTGCGAACCCTCGCACGTCGGCGTTACCCTTGACCTTCGGATGGCCACTCGCGCGACGACCGTGCAAATCAGCATGCCCCAGATGGGCGAATCGGTCACGGAAGGCACCGTGCTCGGCTGGCTGAAGCAGGTCGGCGACCGGGTGGAGGCCGACGAGCCGCTGGTGGAGGTGTCCACCGACAAGGTCGACGCCGAGGTGCCGGCCCCCGCGGCGGGGACGCTGATCAAGATCCTGGCCGAGCCCGACGCGACCGTGCAGGTCGGCGAGGTCCTCGGCGAGATCGAGGTGGACGGCAACGGCGCGGCACCCCCCGCCGCCGAGGCGCCCGAGCCGGAGGAGTCCGAGGCCGAGGAGTCCAAGCTCGTCGACATCCAGTTCCCCGAGATGGGTGACTCCGTGGCCGAGGGCACGATCCTCGAATGGCGCGTGGCGGTCGGTGACGCGGTCGCGGTCGACGACCCGCTCGTGGAGATCTCGACCGACAAGGTCGACGCCGATCTGCCCTCCCCGGTCGCCGGAACCGTCGCCGAGATCCTCGTCGAGCCAGACTCGACGGTCGCCGTCGGCACCGTGCTCTGCCGAATCGCGGCCGGCGCAGGCGCTCCCGCGAAGGCCCCGGAGCCCGACACGCCGGCCCCGGCCCCTGCTCCCGCCGGCAACGGCGCGGCCAATGCGACCCCGGTGGCGGTGCGGGTCGCGAGCGCTCACGGCCTCGACGTCGACTCGATCGCCGGGAGTGGCCCGCGCGGGCGGGTCACCAAGGAGGACGTCCTGGCCGCCGTGGAGGGCGCACCCGCCGCCGGCCCCGAGCTACAGCCGATCCGCGGCCCCGCCGCCACGCTCGCGCGGTTCATGGACGAGAGCCGCTCCATTCCCACGGCGACCAGCTTCCGCACGCTGCAGGTGGACGTGCTCGATGCGCGCCGCCGCGAGCTCAAGGAGGCGGGCCGCAAGCTCAGCTTCACCCACCTGATCGCATGGGCGATCGTCCAGGCCGCGCGCGACATGCCGGTGATGGGCCACTCGTTCGCCGAGCAGGACGGCAAGCCGCAGCGCGTCGTGCCCGCCGCGATCAGCCTCGGCCTGGCCGTCGACGTGGAGCGCAAGGACGGCACGCGCTCGTTGGTGGTGCCGGTTCTGAGGGACGCCAGCGAGCTGGGCTTCGCGGACTTCGTCGCCCGCTACGACGAGCTCGTCGCGGGCGCGCGCGACAACACGCTCGCCCCGGACGCCTACGCCGGCGCGAACATCAGCCTCACCAACCCGGGCGGGATCGGCACCGTGGCCAGCGTTCCGCGCCTGATGCCCGGACAGGGCACGATCGTCGCCACCGGGGCGATCGGCTACCCGCCCGGCCTCACCGCCGTCACGCCCGCAGCCCTCAAGGAGCTGGGCGTCCAGAAGGTCATGACGATGACCTCGACCTACGACCACCGCGTGATCCAGGGTGCGGAGTCGGGCGCCTTCCTGCGCCGGATCGACCAGCTGCTCCAGGGCGAGGACCGCTTCTACGAGGGCGTGCTCGAGGGGCTCGGCCTGGAGGGCGTGGTCAAGGGCGCGGACGGCCCCACCCCCGTCACCGCCGACGAGCCGGTACCCGCCGCGGCCACCCCGGCCGCCGCCCCGGTGGCCGACGAGGCCCTGCTGCAGGCCGTCCAGGCCGCGACGAGCCTCGTCAAGGCGCACCGCATGCACGGCCACCTGGCGGCGCAGCTCGACCCGCTCGGCTCCGACCCGGTCGGCGACCCCGCGCTCGACCCGGCCACGGTGCACCTCACCGACGCCCTGATGCGGCGCATCCCCGCCTCCGTGCTGCGCGTGGCGGTCCCGGGCGAGACGTTCGCCGACGCCCTGCCGGCCCTGCGCGACGTCTACGCGGGCACGATCGCCTACGAGATCGAGCACATCTCGAATCACGAGCAGCGT
>CAVRKM010000015.1:0-98792 GCA_963722245.1 uncultured Thermoleophilaceae bacterium | reverse complement strand
CCCGGTCGAGCACCTTGAAGGCCTGGTCCTCATACGTGCGCGCGTTTGCGTCGATCTCGGCCGGGTCCGCCTGGGGCCGGATCGAGGACCGCCCACTCGGATCGCCCACGCGCGCGGTGTAGTCCCCGACGATCAGGACCACCTGGTGGCCCAGCTCCTGGAACTCGCGCAGCTTGCGCAGCACCACGGTGTGGCCCAGATGGATGTCGGGTGTGGTGGGGTCGACGCCGAGCTTCACCCTCAGCGGCCGGCCCTTGGCGAGCTGGCGCGCGAGCTCGCCCTCCGGGAGGGCATCGACGGCGTTGCGGGTGAGGAACCGGGCGGCCTCGCCCGCCGAATCCGTCATGGAGCCAATGCTAGACTGCCCCGCTCCCTGGGCGCCCGGTGAGCTTGTACGGGCGGGCGCGCCTC
Organism: uncultured Thermoleophilaceae bacterium; assembly: GCA_963722245.1. Taxonomy (GTDB): domain Bacteria; phylum Actinomycetota; class Thermoleophilia; order Solirubrobacterales; family Thermoleophilaceae; genus JACVRW01. Next base: position 98,381 of record CAVRKM010000015.1, on the reverse strand, counting down.
TCTACGCCTAGTCTCCCTACCCGTACGCAAGCGGGATCCCCTCCAACGGGGCGTCCAACAAGCATGCAGGAGCCGCCGACGTCCATCATCCAGCCCTCGCCCACGCACGGGCCTCGTTTCGTGCGTGCGGAGAACGGTGCGCCGCCGGATCCTCCCGATCCGCCCAAGCCCAAGCTGAAGAAGCTGCGGGTTGCCCTGGTGGCGCTGGGCCTGGGCATCCTGGCGGTGATCTCCACGGTCTTCGGAATGCTGATGGCGGTGGCCAGCGACCTGCCGTCGCTCGACAGCGAAGCCCAGTACCGCGCGGCCCAGAACTCGGTGCTCTACCCGAGCGGCCCGGACTGCCGGCAGCTGGATCCGGACCACTGCCCCCGGATCGCGAAGCTGACCGGCAACCTCAACCGCATCCTGGTCAAGGAGGGCGAGATCTCGCCCAACCTCAAGAACGCGGTGATCGCGATCGAGGACCGCCGCTTCTACCAGCACCACGGTGTGGACTACACGGGCATCGCGCGCGCGCTCACGCAGGACGTTCTGCGCCGCAAGGCCGCTCAGGGTGGCTCGACGATCACCCAGCAGTTCGTCAAGAACGCGTTGTCGGCTCAGGGCGACCGCTCGGTCTTCCAGAAGCTGCGCGAGGCCGCGCTTGCCTACCACCTCGAACGCAAGTGGTCGAAGGAGAAGATCCTCACCCAGTACCTGAACACCGTGTACTTCGGCAACGGCGCCTACGGCGTGGAGGCGGCGGCCCGCACCTACTTCGGCGACGGCGACGAGCCCGACGAGCGCTCCACCAGCACCAACGACGCCGGCGTGACGCTCCAGCCGCCGCCCACCACCACCACGGAGGAGCAGACCGACCCGGACGCGCGTGAGTCGCGGGTCCTGTCCCCGGCGGAGGCGGCGCTGCTGGCCGGCATGATCTCGTCGCCCTCGATGTACGACCCGCTGCAGCACCCGGTGGCGGCAAGGCAGCGCCGTGACCTGGTGCTGTCGCGCATGCGCGACCAGAAGATGATCACCGAGCCGGAGTACGAGGACGCCGTCCGCCAGGCCGTGCCCGACGAGGACCAGGTCGACCCGCCCAACGTGGAATCCGAGCAGCCCTACTTCACCAGCTGGGTGACCGGGCAGCTGCTCGACCGCTACACGGCCGCCCAGGTGTTCAGCGGCGGGCTCAACATCAGGACGACGATCGATCCCGAGCTGCAGGCGGCGGCTGAGCAGGCGATCGCGGGGCGGCTGGCAGGTATCGGGCCGAGTGCCTCGCTGGTGGCGATCGACAACGACACGGGTGAGGTCAAGGCCATGGTCGGCGGCCCGGACTTCAACGCGCGCCCGTTCAACCTCGCCACCAACGGCCACCGCCAGCCCGGCTCGGCCATCAAGCCGTTCATCCTCGCGCGCGCGCTCGCGGACGGGGTGGATCCCAACAGCACCTGGGCCTCTCAGCCGAAGGTGTTCCCGGTGCCGGGGTCCGGCGGCAAGGAGAAGTTCCCGGTCAGCAACTACGACGACTCGTACCTCGGCTCGGCGTCGCTGTGGTCCGCCACCGCCACCTCGGACAACTCGGTCTTCGCCGAGCTCGGCCTGAAGGAGGGCACCAAGCGCATCGCCCGCCTCGCCCGCCGGATGGGCATCCGCACCAAGATGTCGACCAACCCGTCCATGACACTCGGCGGGCTGAAGGAGGGCGTGACCCCGCTCGAGATGGCCTACGCCTACTCGACGATCGCGAACCACGGCAAGCGCATACAGAGCTCATTCCTGCCGGACGTGAGCGGGCCGATCGGATTCGACGAGGTGAAGGGCCGCGGCTTCGACGAGAGCAACAAGCCCGAAGGCCGGCAGGTGCTCCCGGCGCAGGTGGCCGACCTCGAGAAGGAGATGCTCCACCTCGTTGTGACGAGCGGCACCGGCAAGGCCGCCCAGGTCGGCGACGAGTACCTCTGGGGCAAGACCGGCACGACCGAGAACTACGGCGACGCCTGGTTCGTCGGCGGAAACGACGACATGACCATCGCGGTCTGGGTCGGGTACGCGGACAAGGTGCAGTCCATGGAGACCGAGCACGCCGGCAGTCCGGTCGCCGGCGGCACCTTCCCGGCCGAGATCTTCCACGACTTCATGACGGCCTGGCTGCAGATGCGCGACACGCGCCGAGCCGCTCGTCATCAAGGCGAGGACCGGACCGAGACGCCCGTGTCCCCCACCCAGACGATCGACCCGAACGCGGTCCCGGACGCGGAGCAGCCGACCGACACGGCCCCCTCGGACAAGGGCGATCAGGGCAACGGGCGCGACCAGCCCAACGCGGCGCCCGCGCCCGAGACGCCGCCCCAGACGCCGCCCCCGGAGACGCCCGCTCCCGCGCCGCCGGCGCCGACGCCCACGCAGCCGCCGACCGGCGGCGGGGGCACCGGCGGCGGCGTCACGCCCAACGGGACGACCCCCTAGGCAGCCGCGCGCATCTGCGGCGGCCACGGGCGCGACACGTGCTGGCTGTCCGCGTCGCAGAAGCGCCACGGCAGGTCCGCGGCCTTCGTGATTCCGATGCGCTCCCCGACGACCACGCGCGGCTGACCCGCACCCGGCTCGCGATCGAGGACGGCGATCGGGCCGTCCAGGAGCGAGCTGTCGTTGAGCGAGAGCCCGATCCCGAGCGCCTGGGTCAGCTTGGCCGGGCCCGAGCAGAGGTCGGTGGCGAGCTGCAGGCCGCGGCGCCCGCGCATCTCCTCGATGCCGTCGACCGGCTCGAGCGCGCGGATCAGCACGGCCGCGCCGATGCCCTCCTCCTCGCAGACGGCGTTCAACAGCGAGTGGATGCCGTAGGAGAAGTACACGTAGGCGCGCCCGGGTGGCCCGAACAGCGGCCGCGTGCGCTCCGTCAGGCCGGCGTAGGCATGGCAGGCGGGCTCGTCCATGTGGTAGCTCTCGGTCTCGACGATGCGACCTGCCGTCTCGCCGTGGCGCACCACGCAGCCGATCAGGTCCCGCGCCACCTCGTGCACCGAGCGGGCATAGAAGTCGCGACCAAGCCTCACGCCGGCGGGGCCTCCTCGAGCACGTGGCGCGCCTGTGCGAGCTGCTCGCGCACTCGCGGCAGCGCCGTTCCGCCCTCGGACACCTTCGATTCGAGCCAGGACGCCTGCTCCAGCAGGGCGCGGAAGTCCGCCGGGCGCAGCTGCGGGGCCAGCTCGGCCAGCTCCTCGTCGCTCAGCTCGGACAGCCGCTTGCCGCGCTCCGCGCTGGCGCGCACCACGCCGCCGACGATCCCGTGCGCCTCGCGGAACGGCACGCCCTGGCGCACCAGCTGGTCGGCGATGTCGGTCGCCGCGATCAGCTCGTCCGAGGCGGCGGCCGCCATGCGCTCGCGGTCGAACTCGATCTCGGCGAGCATGCCGCGCGCCACGCGCAGGGACAGCTCGACCGTGTCGATCGCGTCGAAGAGCGGCTCCTTGTCCTCCTGGAGGTCCTTGTTGTAGGTGAGCGGGAGCCCGTGCAGCACGCCGTGCACCCCGGTCAGCCGCCCGACCACGCGCGGTGCCTTCGCGCGCAGCAGCTCCGCGGCGTCGGGGTTCTTCTTCTGCGGCATCAGGCTCGACCCGGAGGCGAACGAGTCGGACACCCGGCAGAAGCCGAACTCGGCCGTCGACCAAAGCACGATCTCGGCGCCGAGCTGAGAGAGGTGGCCCGCGCAGGTCGCCGCGGCGCTCAGGTAGTCGAGCACGAAGTCGCGGTTCGAGACGGCGTCGATCGAGTTCTCCGCGATGCCGCCGAAGCCCAGCTCCTGGGCGACGAACATGCGGCCGGTCTCGAAGTTCACTCCGGCCAGGGCGCCGGCGCCGAGCGGCAGGTCGTCGGTCGCGGTGAGACAGAAGCGGAAGCGCTGCAGGTCGCGCCGGAACTTCCAGAAGTAGGCGAGCAGGTGGTGCGACAGGTAGACCGGCTGCGCGCGCTGGAGGTGCGTGTAGCCGGGCAGCGGCCAGTCGAGGTGCCGCTCGGCCAGCTCCACCAGCGTGGCCATCAGCTCGCGCACCAGCGTCTGGGCGTCGAGGGCGTGGGCCCGGACGAGCATCGCCACGTCGGTCGCGACCTGGTCGTTGCGCGAGCGCGCCGTGTGCAGCTTGCCCCCCACCGGGCCGATCAGCTCGGTGAGCCGCCGCTCGATCGCCATGTGGATGTCCTCGTCGCCGGGATCGACGACGAAGCTGTCCGTCTCGATCTCCTCGCGCACCGCTGCCAGCCCGCGCTCGATCTCGCCCAGGTCCGTCTCCGTGATGATGCCGCTGCGGGCCAGCATGCGGGCGTGGGCAAGCGATTGCTCGAGGTCGTAGGGCGCCAGGCGGTAGTCGAACGCGATCGACGAGTTGAGCGCCTGGAAGAGCGGGTCCTGGGGGTCGCGGAAGCGGCTCATGCGGTCCGCCAGTGTCTCAGACGTAGGATGGCCGGCCATGCGAGCACTGGTCACCGGAGCCACGGGCAAGGTGGGTCACGCCGTCGCCCGCGGCCTGCTCGAGCGCGGCGACGACGTCAGCGTGCTCGTGCGCGACCCGGAGCGCGCCTCCAGCCAGCTTCCTCCAGGCGTCCGGGCCATCAAGGGCGACGTGACCGAGCCTGCCACGGTGGAGAGCGCCGCCGCGGGGTGCGAGGTCGTCTTCAACGCGATGGGGCTGCCCGAGCAGTGGTTCGCGGACCCTGACATCTTCGACCGCGTCAACGCGCGCGGCACCGAGGCGGTGGTGCGGGCGGCCGCCGCCGCGGGTGCGCGACGCGTGGTCCACACGTCCACGATCGACGTCTTCCACGCGGCGCCCGGCACGGCCTTCGACGAGACGGAGGTGGCGGACTACCCCAAGGGCACGACCTACGAGCGCTCCAAGCAGCGGGCTGAGCAGCTGGCGCTCGCCGCCGCGTCCGAGACCGGCATCGAGCTGGTGATCGTGAACCCGGCCGCGGTCTACGGCCCCGGGCCCGGCAGCGGCCCGACCTCGATCGAGGCCGGCCTGCTGCGGCCCGTCGTCGAGGGCAGGCGCAGCGCGGTGCCGCTGCTGCCGCCGGGCGGCATGCCGATGGTGTACTCGACCGGGCTCGCCGCCGGACAGCTGCTGGCCGCCGCCCGCGGCGTGCCGGGCGAGCGCTACATCCTCTGCGACGGCCACATGAGCTTCCGCGAGCTGGCCGAGACCGCGGTTCGGCTGGCGGGGCGCGGTCGGGTCCCGGCGGTCATGCCGGTGCCGCTGGCCAGGGCGATCTCGGCCGGCGGGGAGGCGATTTCCCGCCTGGTGCGCAAGCCGCCGCTGCTCCCCAAGGGTCAGCTGCACTTCTTCCTCTGGGACCCTCGCCCGCAGTCGGCGAAGGCGCAGCGGGAGCTGGGCTGGGTGCCAACGCCACTCGAGGAGGGCCTGACGGCGGTGGTGGCGGCGTTTGGCTGAGGTCCGCCGCGCCGGGCCGGCGGACTTCCAATCCGCCGCCCGGCTGCTCCATCACAGCGCCGCCGACATGTACGACCGCTTCGCCGGCGGCCGCGGGCGCGCCCTGCGCCTGCTGGAGCGCTCGCTGGCGGAGCCCGGCAACGCCTCGAGCGCGGACGTGGTCTGGGTGGCCGAGCTGGACGGTCGCGTCGCCGCGGCGATGGCCGCCTTCCCGGTCGACGAGGCCGTGAAGCGCTCGTCCTCGTTCCTGCGGCTCGCGCTGCGCCACGCCCCACCGTGGCGCTGGCCGGAGGCCCTGCTGCTCTACTGGCTGGGCAGCCGGGCCGCGCCCAGCCCGCCGGCCCCGGGCTTCTACGTCGATGCGCTGGCGACCGACCCCGCGTTTCGTCGGCGCGGGGCCGCGAGCGCGCTCCTCGCCGAGGCCGAGCGCCAGGCCCGCGTGCGCGGGCTGCCGGCGGTGGCGCTCGACACCACCGTCGGCAACGAGGAGGCGCGCGCCCTGTACGCGCGCGAGGGCTTCGAGGAGGTTGCCTACCGCCCGCCGGCCCGCGGGCTGCCGGGGTTCGTCGCGCTCGTCAAACCGCTGGGTTGAGCTTCGATCACCTCGCGCAGCGCGTCTACGACCTGCTCCACCTCGCCCTCGGTCAGCTCGCCGAAGAAGGGCAGTGCGAGTGAGCGCCTGGCCACCTCCTCGCAGACCGGGAACTCGCCCTCGCGGTGGCCGAAGCGCTCGCGGTAGAAGCTCATCAGGTGGATGGCCGGCAGGTAGGGCTTGGTCTCCACGCCTCGCTCGCGCATCGCTGTGACCGCGGCATCGCGGTCCACGCCGGGCGGCAGCTGGATCGCATAGACGAACCACGAGCGCCGGTCGCCGCCGGCGTCAGGGCAGGGCAGGACCAGCTCCTCGATGTCGGCCAGGGCCTCCGAGTACAGCCCGGCCACCCGGTCGCGCCCTTCCAGCAGCTCGTCGAGGCGCTCCAGCTGCGCCACCCCGAGCGCGCAGGACAGGTCGTCGAGCCGGTAGTTGAAGCCGAGCCGGTCGTGGTCGAGCCAGCCCATGTCGGGAGCGCGACCCTGGTTGCGCTCGGAGTCGATGCGTTCCTTGACGCCGTCGTCGGGGCACACCACGGCGCCCCCCTCCCCCGTCGTGATCTGCTTGTTCGGGTAGAAGCCGAAGACACTCAGGTTGCCGCGCGCGCCGACGCGCGTCCCATCCGCGTGGGTCGCGCCGAGCGCCTCGCAGGCGTCCTCGACCAGCCACAGGCCGCGCTCGGCGGCCAGGAGCTCCAGCTTCGGCATGTCGACCGGATAGCCGAAGATGTGCACCGGCAGCACCCCCGTGGTGCGCTCGCCGACCGCCGCGGCCGCCGCGTCCGGGTCGATGTTGAGCGTGCGCGGGTCGATGTCGCAGAACACCGGCTTCGCGTGCTCGTAGAGCAGGCAGTTGGCGGAGGCGACGAACGAGAACGGCGTGGTCACGACCTCGTCGCCCGCCTCCACCCCCGCCGCGCGGATAGCGAGGTGCAGGCCGGCGGTGCCGCTCGACACGGCGCAGACGGGGCGCTCGAAGATGCTCGACAGCCGCTGCTCGAACTCCCCCAGCCGCGGCCCGAGCGCCAGGCGCCCCGAGCGCAGGGTCTCGAGCACCAGCTCTTCCTCGCGCGGGCCGACGAGCGGCTTCGCGAGCGGGATCACGAGGAGGGAGTCGCGGCGCGCCCGATTCGCGCCGGCAGCATGCCCGCCTCGAGCGAGTCGACCAGCGCCTCCCAGCTCGCCTCGATGATGTTCTCCGACACGCCGATCGAGCCCCAGTTGTCGGTGCCGTCGCTGGCGTCCAGCAGCACGCGGGTGACGGCCGCGGTGCCCTTGCGCTCGTCCAGGATCCGCACCTTGAAGTTCACGAGCTGGATGTCCCGCAGGTGCGGGTAGCGCTCGCCGATCGCCTCGCGCAGGGCCTTGTCGAGCGCGTGCACCGGCCCGTTCCCCTCGGCCGTGCGCACGTAGCGCTCGCCGTCCACCCAGATCTTGATCGTGGCCTCCGTCTCCACGCGGCCGTCGGCGCGCTTCTCGACGATGGCGCGCCACGACTCCAGGCGGAAGAGCGGCTCGTAGTCGCCCGTCTCCTTGCGGATCAGCAGGTCGAACGAGCCGTCGGCCGCCTCGAACTGGTAGCCCTGGTGCTCGAGGTCCTTGACGCGCTCGATCACGCGCGAAGCGGTCGCGTCGTCCACGTCGGCGCGCGCCGAGACCGTGCCCTTGCCCGACAGCTCCGACACCAGCACGCGCCGATCGGCCCCCACGTCCGCCGGGTCCACGTGCTCGAACGTGCGGGCGTCGCGGTTCACACCGGCCACGTGCATGCCGCCCTTGTGCGCGAACGCGTTCGCGCCGACGTAGGGCTGGTTCGGGTTCGGCGTGACGTTGCAGAGCTCGTCGACCAGGTGCGCGACCTCGGTCAGCCGCCGCAGCCGGTCCGCCCCGATGCACTCGTAGCCCATCTTCAGCTCGAGCGTCGGGACGATCGTGACGAGGTTCGCGTTGCCGCAGCGCTCCCCGTAGCCGTTCATCGTGCCCTGCACCAGCCGCGCGCCCGCCTCCACCGCGACGAGCGTGTTGGCCACGCCACAGCCCGCGTCGTCGTGGGTGTGGATGCCGACCTGGACCGTGTCGCCCAGCTCCGCGACCACTCGCGCCGTCGCCTCGGTCACCTGAGCGGGGACCGACGAGCCGTTGGTGTCGCACAGCGTCACGTTCTCCGCTCCCGCCTCGGCGGCCGCCCTCAGGCAGCGCAGGGCGTAGTCCGGATCGGCGCGGAAGCCGTCGAAGAAGTGCTCGGCGTCGTAGATCGTGCGCTTGCCCTGGCCAACGAGGAAGCCGACCGACTCCGCGATCATGCGCAGGTTCTCCTCGGGGTCCACCTGGGTGACCTTCTCCAGGTGCAGCGACCAGGTCTTGCCGACCAGCGTGCAGACCGGCGCGAAGCAGTCGGCGAGCAGCCGCAGCGCCGGGTCCTCCTCCGCCGTGGAGTCGCGGCGGCGGGTCATGCCGAAGGCGACCACCTCGGCCGTCTCGAAGCTCTCGCCCGCCAGCAGCTCGAAGAGCGCCTCCTCCTTCGGGTTGGACGCGGGGAAGCCGGCCTCGATCAGGTGCACCCCGAGCGAGTCGAGCGAGTGCGCCACGCGTACCTTCTCGTCGACCGAGAGCGACATCCCCTCGCCCTGCATGCCGTCGCGCAGGGTCGTGTCATAGATGGAGACCATCTGGGGGGTTTTCATCTGGGGGCTCGCGCCCCCAGACCCCCGTGGAAATTGGCTTGGGTTGGCACTTTCGGCCGTTTTACGTCTGCGAGGGCACAGGCACCAGATCCAGCCACTCCGCGTACTGCGGGGCTCGACCGTGCAGCGCGTCGTCGAAGAGCTCCTGGACCTGGCGCGTGATCGGTCCCGGCACGCCCTCGCCGATTGCTATGTCGTCGATCTCGCACAGCGGCGTGAGCTCGGCCGCGGTGCCGGTGAGGAAGACCTCGTCGGCCAGGGCCAGCTCGGCGCGTGCCAGGTCGCGCTCGACCAGCTCGTACCCGAGGTCGCGGGCGATCTGGATGCACGACTTGCGGTTGATGCCGTCGAGGATGCCCGCGGTCTGCGGCGGGGTGTAGACCACGCCGTCCTTGATCACGAACACGTTCTCGCCGCTGCCCTCGCACACGTTGCCCTTGTCGTCGAGCAGGATCGCCTCCTGGTAGCCGGCCTTGATCGACTCGATCTTGGCCAGCACCGAGTTGAGGTACTGCCCGGACGCCTTGGAGTGCGGGATCAGCGAGTCCGACGAGATCCGGCGGTACGAGGACACGCGCGCGCGGACGCCGTTGCGCTTGCCCTCCTCGCCGAGGTAGGGAGCCCACTCCCACACGGCGATCATCGCCTCGACCGGGTTGTCGAGCGGGTTGAGGCCCATCGGCCCATAGCCGCGCCAGACGAGCGGCCGGATGTAACAGCTCTTGAAGCCGTTGCGGACGATCAGCTCGTGGGTGACCTCGCGGAGCTGCTCCTTCGTGAAGGGCAGGTCCATGTAGTAGAGCTTGGCCGAGGCCTCGAGCCGGTGAAGGTGGTCCCGGTTGCGGAAGATCCCCGTGCCGCGGTCGGTCTCGTAGGCGCGGATGCCCTCGAAGACGCCCGTTCCGTAGTGCAGCGCGTGCGTGAGTACGTGTACCTTCGCGTCCTCCCAGGCGACGAACTCCCCGTTCAGCCAGATGAGGTCGGCGGTATTCACGTACTGCGCTCCTAGAGGTTTGCGACGACCGCCCGGGTGGCGGTCTCTGTGGTGGCGTCGCCGCCCAGGTCCGGGGTCCGGAGGCCATCCCCGAGCGCGCGATCGACGGCGGATTCTAGGGCAGCGGCCTCCTTCTCCATAGCCAGTCCGTGGCGCAGCATGAGCGCCACCGAGCCGAACATGGCGAGCGGGTTGGCGGTGCCGGTGCCGGCGATGTCGGGCGCCGAGCCGTGAACGGGCTCGAACAGACCGGGCCCCGAGCCGTCGCCGAGCGACGCGCTCGGCAGCATTCCCAACGACCCGGTCAGCATCGCCGCCTCGTCGCTGAGGATGTCGCCGAACATGTTCTCGGTCAGGATCACGTCGAACTCCGCCGGTCGCGCCACGAGCTGCATCGCGGCGTTGTCCACGAGCATGTGCTCCAGCGGGATGTCCTCGGATTCGCCCATGCGGCTGACCACCTTGCGCCACAGCCGTGACGTCTCGAGGATGTTCGCCTTGTCCACGCTGGTCACCTTCCGGCGAGCGAGATCGAATCCCACACGGGCGATGCGCTCGATCTCTCCCTCCGAGTAGACGCAGGTGTCGTGCGCCGTGTCGCCGTCGAGCCCGCGGTCGCCGAAGTAGATCCCGCCGGTCAGCTCGCGCACCACGAGCAGGTCGGTGTCCTCGATCAGCTCGCGCTTGAGCGGGCTGGCGTCGAGCAGCGCCGGGCTGGGCCGCACCGGGCGCAGGTTGGCGAACAGGCCGAGCCCCTTGCGCAGGCCCAGCAGGCCCTGCTCGGGACGCGGCTTGCCGGGGTCGGTCGTGTCCCACTTCGGGCCGCCGACGGCGGCCAGCAGCACCGCGTCGGCACCGCGGCAGGCGTCGAGCACCTCGTCGGCAAGCGGAGTGCCGTAGGCATCGATCGAGGCCCCGCCGACCAGGCGATCCTCGAGCGCGAAGTCGCCGAGCAGCGGCAGCACGGACGCGGCGGCGCCCATGATCTCCGGGCCGATCCCGTCCCCGGCGAGCATGACGATTCGCTTCGACATGGGGCCGGCAGGCTAGCGGGCGGGTGAATGACACCGGCCGCCCCGAGCTCGAGAGCCCGAGGCGGCCGGGTCAAGCCGTCTCCCGCGGCCGCAACTGCCGACATGCTCACCCCTCGCGCGCGCGCCGTGGGCGGGTGCGCGGGTATTGCGCTGGTTTTGTGTCGTGACCCGCTATCCGGCGCCGAGGATCGCGCCGACGACGTCCGTCGTGAAGGGCTCCGTGCCGTTCGCGACCTGCAGGTCGGCCAGCCCGTGAGCGCGCGCGTACGCGAGCTCCCGGCTCAGGTCTCCCACCCCGTTCGAGCCCGCCAGCGGCGCGAGCGCCACCGTCGACAGCACGCCGATCGCCTGGCCCGAGGCGTTCAGGAAGCCGCTTCCGGAGTCGCCGGGGATCCCGGGCGTGACCGTGTAGACCGTGCGGCTCCAGCCGTTGCCGTCGGTGCTCACCACGATGCCCTTCTTCGGGCTCAGCTGCGTGATGCCGAAGCGCAGCGACGAGTTCCCGTAGGAGTAGACGTCGGCGCCGGTCGCCGAGGTCCCGCCCACGCCGGTGGGCCCGCCGAAGCCGGGCACCGACGGGTTGACCTTGCCGACGTCGGCCGGGTCGAGCTTGACCAGCGCGAGGTCGTTGTAGGCGCAGGTGTCCGCGTTGGACTCGCCGTTGGCCTGCATCGTCAGCCACGAGTTGTAGGCGAGCGTCCCCGGCCGCGACGCGCCGGTCACCTCGACGGGGGTACCCAGCGGCAGCGAAGCGGCCAGGCAGCCGTCGGTGTCGGTCGCCGCACCCGTGCTGGAGCAGTGGGCAGCCTGTCCGATGTAGGTGTTGCCGCCGGCCGTGTAGATGAAGTTGGCCGTGCATTGCCCGCCGGCCGTGACGGTCTGCACCCCAGGATGGACGGTCGCCGTGGCGGCCGGGGCCCAGGCACCGGCGGTGCTGGGAAGTGCGGCGGCGGCGGCGAGAGTGGACAGGACAGCTATGAGTACCCGCGCGTTTCTGAACACGCTGGCGCTTTACCCCATTTGCGCGGAAACGAAGCTACGTCGTGCGTCGATGTTGAGCCGCACGTATTCGAGCACCAGCGGATCGCCCGATCGCCGGACCACCTCCTCGGCGTAGCGCTCGCGCAGGTCCTCCGGCAGCGCCTCGAGGTGGTTGCCGAGGCAGACCGTCCGCGCGTACTCGACCGGGTCGCCCGGGCTCACCGGCCAGGGCTGCAGCCAGCAGCGCACCTCGTCGAAGCCGGCGGCCAGCAGGCGCGCCTCCGTGTCCTCGGGAGAGGCGTAGTTCCAGGGGCCCGCGAAGTGCGTCATGTGCTCGGCGTAGGGCGGCTCGGCGGCCACCTCGTCGGCCAGCCGCCGGAAGGCGTCGATGTTGCCCTTGCCGCCGCACTGGGCGACCAGCCGGCCGCCCGGCGCGAGAGCGGCGAACAGACGCTCGAACAGTCGCTCGTGGTCGGCGATCCAGTGGAAGACCGCGTTCGAGAAGACGGCGTCGACGGGCTCGTCGAGCGTGAGCTCGGTGAGGCTGGCGCAGAGGACGGTTGCGCGCTCGCCGAGGGCCTCGCGGGCGTGCTCGACCATGGAGGGCGCCGAGTCGACCGCCACGACGTGCCCATCGGGCAGGCGGTCGATCAGCAGCTCGGTCACGCGGCCGGTGCCGCAGCCGGCGTCGAGCACCGTCTCGTCTCCGCGCAGCGGCAGCCGCTCGAGCACGGCCTCGGCCATCTCCACCTGCGGGTTCGAGACGCGGTCGTAGCTGGCGGCGTCCCAGTCCCTGCTCATGCCAGTGTCGTCGTGACCGGCCCGCCGCGCTCGCGCTCGGCCTCGTAGCGCTTGATCGCCTCCGACTGCTTCAGCGTCACGCCGATGTCGTCGAGGCCCTCGAGCAGGCGGCGTGCGATCTCGGCGTCGATCTCGAACGGCACCTGGCGCCCCGCGAAGGACACCTCCTGCTCCTCGAGGTCGACGCGGGCGTGCCCGGCGGCCATCAGCTCCTTCACGTCGGGCTCTGCGAGCACCACCGGCAGCAGGCCGATCTTGGTGCAGTTCGAGAAGAAGATGTCCGCGAAGCTGGGCGCGACGATCGCCTTGAAGCCGTAGTCCTCGAGCGCCCAGGGCGCGTGCTCGCGGGAGGACCCGGACCCGAAGTTGCGCCCGGTCGCCAGGATCGGGTTCGCGGGCAGGTCCCACCCGGGTTGCTTCGCCCAGTCGTAGAACAGGAACTCGCCGAAGCCGGTCCGCTCCACCCGCTTGAGGAACTGCTTGGGGATGATCTGGTCGGTGTCGACGTCGTTGCGGTCGAGCACCGAGACCGCGCCCTCGACGATGCGAACGGGCTCCATCACTCCCACCCCCTGATGTCCACGAAGTGGCCCTCGATGGCCGCGGCCGCCGCCATCTTCGGGCTGACCAGATGCGAGCGCGCGCCACGCCCCTGGCGCCCCTCGAAGTTGCGGTTGGAGGTCGATGCCACCCGCTCCCCCGGCGCCGCGATGTCCGGGTTCATCCCCAGGCACATGGAGCAGCCCGCCGAGCGCCAGTCGAAGCCGGCGGCGCGGAACACCTCGTCCAGCCCCTCGGCCTCGGCCTGCGCCTTCACCTGCTGGGAGCCGGGCACCACCATCGCGTCCACCGACGAGGCGACGCGGCGGCCGCGCACGACCTCGGCGGCCTCGCGCAGATCGCCGATGCGCGAGTTCGTGCACGAGCCGATGAACACGCGATCCAGGCTGATCTCCCGGATCGGGGTGCCGGCGGCCAGCGCCATGTACTCGAGCGCGCGCTCCTCGCCCTCGCTGCGCGGCTCGGGGACGGCAGCGGTCACGTCGGTGACCATCCCGGGCGTGGTGCCCCAGGTGACCTGCGGCGACAGCGCCCCGGCGTCGATGACCACCTCGGTGTCGAACGCGGCGCCGTCGTCGGTCCGCAGCGTGCGCCACTCGTCGAGCGGCAGCGGGTCGGGTGCGGCCTCACGCCCGGCCACCCACTCGAACGTGGTGTCGTCGGGGGCGATCATGCCGGCGCGGCCGCCGCCCTCGATCGTCATGTTGCAGACGGTCATCCGGCCCTCCATCGAGAGCGCCTCGACGGCACGCCCCGCGTACTCGACCACGTGGCCGGCGCCGCCCGACACGCCGATCCGCCCGATCGTGCCGAGGATCAGGTCCTTCGCGGTCACGCCGTAGCCCAGCTCGCCCTCGTAGGCGATGCGCATCGACTTGGGCTTGCGCTGCTGGAGGGTCTGGGTGGCGAGCACGTGCTCGACCTCGCTGGTGCCGATGCCGAACGCCAGCGCGCCGAACGCGCCGTGGGTGGACGTGTGCGAGTCGCCGCAGACGATCGTCATGCCGGGCTGGGTCACCCCCACCTCCGGCCCGATCACGTGGACGATGCCCTGCCGAGCCGAGCCGATCGAGTAGAGCGGCACGCCGAACTCCGCGCAGTTGCGCTCGAGCGTCTCGACCTGCACGCGCGACAGCCGGTCGCGGATCTGCGCCGCGGTCGTCGACCCGTCGGTGGGCACGTTGTGGTCGGCCGTGGCGAGCGTGCGGTCGGGCCGGCGCACCGGGCGGCCCGCCAGTCGCAGCGACTCGAACGCCTGCGGAGAGGTGACCTCGTGCACGAGGTGCAGGTCGATGTAGAGCAGCGCGTCGGCGACCTCGTGGGCGTCCCAGATCTTGTCGAACAGGCTTTTGGGCATGGTCAGCTCCTGCGTAGGCCGGCCGCGACGACGGCGTAGAAGCTCGCGTCGCCCGAACCGGGGTTCTCGAAGTGATGGGGCAGGTCGGAGTCGAAGGTGACGGTGTCGCCGCTCTCGAGCTCGTCGACGCGGCCGCCGCAGACGAAGCGCACGCGGCCGTCGACGACCACGGCCGTCTCGCGGCTGCCGGCCTCGTGCAGAGGCGGGTCGTCGGGCTCCGCGGTGGAGGCGCCGGGCGCCAGGCTGTGCAGCGAGACCTCGGCGCGCAGCCCCGGCAGCGGCGGGGTGAGCACCTCGTAGCGGTGCCGTGGACCGCCGCCCCGCCGGCGGTCGTCCACGCGGACGACGCTCACGCCGTCGGTCTCGTCGAGGCGCAGCAGCTGCGACAGGCTCAGCTCGAGGCCGGCGGCGATCCGCTCGGCGATCGAGAGCGTGGGGCTGGTCTCGCCGCGCTCGACCTGCGAGAGCATCGGCGCGGACACCCCGCTGCGCTCGGCCAGGTCGCGCAGCGAGAGGTCCATGGCATCACGCAGGTGGCGAATCCGGGTACCGAAGACCTGGCCGTTCACAGACATGAGGCGCTGTACGTTATCACGGACGCTTGTATGTTCTGCCTGCGCGCTCGCGCTGGCGGTTGTCGGCTGCGGCAGCAACGATGACGGCCCATCCGATCGCACCGAGCCCTTGCAGCGCAGCGAGCTCACTCGCCCCGCCGAGTCGGGCACCTCGACGGCGCACGCCTGCCAGCTGATGCGCCCGCGGGAGGTCGCGCGGCTGCTGGGGCGGCCAGGGCTGCGCTTGAGCGCCTCCGCCAACGACTCGACCGACCTCTCGATCTGCGTCTGGCACGGCGGTGGCGAGCGAGTGAAGCTGGTGGTGGACTCGGCGCCGCGCGCGCAGCTGCGCTACTACAACCAGCTCGCCGAGCAGCTGGAGTTCCACAACCAGGACCCGCAGCGCCGGCCCTATCAGCTCAAGCACGTGGGCGACGACGAGGCCTACGGCGGGGCGGGAGCGTGGTGGACGCGCACCAAGTCGCAGCTCGTGGCGTACGCCGGCGCGCGCATCCTGCGCGTTCGGGCCCGCAGCAGGCCCGTCGCGGTGCGGGTCGCGCGGTTGGCGTTCCGCCGTCTCAGCGAGCCTGGGCGGTAGGCCGCACGACGATCTCGTTGACGCACGCGTGGCGGGGTAGCGCCACCGCGTGGACGATCTCGCCGGCGATGTCCTCGGGCTTCAGCACCTGGCCGATCTGCTCGCGCGAGCGTGTCATCGCCTGGACGACGACGGGATCGGTGTTGTGGCCCTGTAGCTCCGTCTCCACGAAGCCCGGGGCCACGATCGTCACGCGCACGCCCGCGTGGAGCGCCTCCTGGCGAAGGGCCTCGGAGAAGGCGTGCACACCGAACTTGGTCATGTTGTAGACGGCCGCGCCGGCGTCGGCGCGACGCCCGGCCACGGAGGAGACGTTGACGATGTCCCCTCCCCCGCTCGCCGCGATCAGCGGCAGCGCGGTGTGCGTGCAGACCAGGAGCCCCCAGAGGTTCACGTCCAGCATGCGCCGCCAGTCGGAGATGTCGGCGCCGTGGACGGGCCCGAGCAGCATCACGCCGGCGTTGTTGACCAGCACGTGCAGGCCGCCGTGCTCGGCGTTGGCGGACTCGATGAACGAGCGGGCCTGCTGCTCGTCGGACACGTCGACCTCGTGGATCGAGGACTCTCCCTCGAGCTTCGCTGCGAGCTCCTCGAGGCGATCGCGCCGGCGCGCGGCGAGAGCGACCGTCGCGCCCGCGCGCGAGAGCGCCATCGCGGTAGCGGCGCCGATGCCCGACGAAGCGCCGGTGACCGCGGCCACGCGGCCTGCCAGAGGCTGGTCCGCCATGGGCCCGCGATCCTACACCCGCAATCGCGAGATTCGTCCTAGCCGGTCAAAGCGCCGCGCGGAGCAAGGCGAGCAACTCTTCGGCGCCGGGCGGGTCCGGCGTGTTGCCCAGCAGCGGATGCGACGCGACGGCCTCGGCCATCCGCCGGCAGCTGCTGCGCCTCCACGCCGAGGCTGCTCAGGCGCGTGTGTCCGCAGCGTGCGGCCAGCGCACCCACGTCCGTGCCGACCGCCTCGGTGAACGCACGCATCGCCTCGGGCGCGCGCGGCTCCATCAGCCGCGCCGAGTGCGGCAGCATCACGGCGTTCGTCTCGGCGTGAGGCGTCCCGGCGGTGCGGACGATCGTCTGGCAGATCGCGTGGTGCACCGCGATGCCGGTGGAGCCCGACGCGTAGCCGGCGAGCACGGCCCCGAGCGCGAGCCCCTCGCGGTCGTCACCTGTGAGCAGCGTCGAGGCCCGCAGCGCGGCCATGGTCGTCACCGGGTTGGCGAGCGGCGTGTAGAGCGCCTCCATCGCGTGCGCCAGCGCGTTCATCGCGGTGGCCGCGAGCGTGGAGGCGGGGGCGCTCGCCATCAGGTCCGGATCGGCGAGCACCAGGGCGGGCCGCACCAGCCGCGCGCCCTCCACCCCGGCCGGCGTGCGGTGGAACGGCGTCATCTCGGCGCCCGACAGCGTCGTCGGGATGGCGCCGCAGCGGGCGCCGACCGCTCCGGCGATCGCCTTGGTCGTGTCCACGACGCGACCGCCCCCGAGGCCGACCAGGAGGACCTCGGACCCAAACGAATGCGCCGCGAGCAGCTCGGCCGAGATCTCGTCGACCCTGCCGGGCGGCACGAACATCACGTCCGTGGCCGCTTCCGTGAACGCCTCGATGGCGGCGCGCGGCGTCGTCAGCAGCACATACGGCTCGTCGATCGGACCGAGCGGCCCGAACTTGATCAGTCGCTCACCGTCGCGCCACGTGAACACGCTCAGGTGGCCGGCAGCAGCCGCTCGGCCTCCGAGACGGCGTCGTTGGACAGCACGTTCGAGATCGCCCGCAGGTACGCCTTGCCGGACGCCTCGAGGATGTCCGTAGACACGCCCACCCCGGACGACACCTGGCCGTCGAGCTCGAGCAGCACGGTCACCTCGCCGAGCGCGTCGCGGCCCCCGGTCACGGCCGAGACGTGGAACTCCTTCAAGCGCGCGTCGTGACCGATCGCCGCGTTGATGGCGCTGAAGAAGGCGTCCACCGGCCCGTCGCCGGTGAACGAGCCGGAGCCCAGTCCGCCGTCCGGCATGCGCACTGTCACCTTCGCCAGCGGGGCGCGCACGTTCGAGGCCTCGACCTCGAAGGACTCGATCTCGAACGCGGCCGGCGCCTGCTTCATCTCGTCCGAGACGATCGCCTCGAGATCGAGCGCGGTGACCTTCTTCTTCTTGTCCGCCAGCTCCTTGAAGCGCTTGAATGCGCTGTTCAGCGCCGCGCCGTCGACCGAGAAGCCGAGCTCCTCCAACGCATTGCGCAGCGCGTGCCGTCCGGAGTGCTTGCCCAGCACGATCGAGTTGGTCTCGAGCCCGATCGTCGTCGCGTCCATGATCTCGTAGGTCGTGCGCTCCTTGAGCACGCCGTCCTGGTGGATCCCCGACTCGTGCGCGAAGGCGTTGCGCCCCACGATCGCCTTGTTGGGCTGGACCGGGTAGCCGGTCAGCCGCGAGACCAGGCGAGACGTGCGGGCGATCTCGCGCGTGTTCGCGCCGGTCCAAACGCCCACGGTCGACTCGCGCGTGTGCATCAGCATCACGATCTCCTCGAGCGAGGCGTTGCCGGCGCGCTCGCCGATGCCGTTGACCGCGCACTCGACCTGCCGGGCGCCGGCGGTCACGCCCGCGAACGAGTTCGCCACTGCCAGGCCCAGGTCGTTGTGGCAGTGGACCGATGTGACGACCTTGGCCAGGTCCGGCACCAGCCGGTACAGCTCGCGCCACATCGCCGCGTACTCGTCGGGCATCGAGTAGCCGACGGTGTCCGGCACGTTGATCGTCGTCGCGCCCTCGTCGAGGGCGATCTGCAGCACCTCGGCCGTGAACTCCAGATCCGCGCGCGTGGCGTCCATCGGCGAGAACTCGACGTCATCGCAGTACTGCCGGGCGTGGGCGACGGCCGCGCGCGCCTGGCCCTTCACGTCCTCGCGCGTGGTCTGCAGCTGGTGGGTGATGTGAATGTCGCTGGTCGAGATGAACGTGTGGATGCGCGGTCGCTCCGAGTCCTTCACCGCGTTCCAGGCGGCGTCGATGTCCTGGAAGCCGGTCCGGGCCAGGCCGCAGATGACCGGGCCGTGGACCTCGCGTGCGATCGCCTCGACGGCGTCGAAGTCGCCCGGGGAGGCGATCGGGAAGCCCGCCTCGATGATGTCCACGCCAAGGCGCGAGAGCTGGTGCGCGATCTCCAGCTTCTCCTGGCGGTTGAGCGAGATGCCAGGCGACTGCTCCCCGTCGCGAAGGGTCGTGTCGAAGATCCTTACTCGGTCCTTCTCGCTGCGGTCCACGTCCTGCTCCTGTTCGTTGGCCCTACCCGGTCTCCTTGAGCTTGCGGCTGGCGGCCGCCACGCGTTATTCCCCCCGAAGGGGGAGAAGAAGGAGAAGACGCAGGTCGGCCAGGCACGACATGGAGATGGAAGCGTACACGCCTCAGGCCGGCGGTTCCTCGGGATGGCGGCTCGGGCGCTTGTAGCCCGTGGCCGCCTGCACGCTCGAGGGGCGCCACTTGGCGCCTCCCCGCAGCGTCGGCACGCCCTCCTTGTTGAGCGTGTCCGCGATCGCCTGAAGCGTCAGGCCGCTGGCGCGCATCGTCGCGATCCGGCGCTGCAGCAGCGGCAGGTCCGCTACGGCCGGCCGACCGCGGCGATGCTCGCCGCCGTGCGAGCGGTCGCGCAGGGCGACTCCCGCCCCGCTCCTGCGCTCGAGCGCCCCCACGCGGGTCAGAGCCCGCGCGGCCACGAGACCCTGCTCGGTGTGGGTGTCGAGGTCGATGTCGATCACGACCAGGCGGGCGCCGATCTCGTCCAGCCACTCGATCACGGTCCCCAGATTGCCGGCGGAGCGACTGAGGCGATCGAGCCCCGCCACGACCAGGCAGCTGGCCTCGCCGGCCGCCAGCAGCTCCAACGCGTGGTTGAGCCCGGGGCGCTCGAGGTCGGGTCCCGAGTAGGACTGCACGTCACCCACCAGTTGGTGGAGCACCATCCCGCGGGCCTCGCAGGCGGCGCTGATCCGGCGGGCTTGATACCTGCCCTCGGGGCTGACCGCGCGCTTGCGCTCGGGGAACGTCGTGTACCCCAGAGCACGCTCTCGCCCGTTTTGGGTGGTATCGGGCGAGGCGGCTTCCGACGGGTACCCCGTTCCGGAAGATGAGGGTTCCGTTGGCGTGAGCGGATTCTGGCGCGAAACGCCGCCCGTTGCATCCTCGGAGGGCCCGCGACGAGGCGTGACGAGTCGCTGAATCGCACGCGGCCCGGCCGGCGCGGACAGCCGCGCGCGGCGGCGGTGGGGCACGCCGTATCCGACCACCGCGGCGATCAGCAGGAGGAGCGCCGCGCCGGCCAGCAACACCCCGGGCGACGGCCCATCGCCCGCGGCGACGGACGCTCCGGTGGCGTGTGCGCAGGCGGCCGCCGCCGACACGTGCAGGACCGCCGGGGCGAGCGCTGCCCCGGCAATCCACCCACGCGTCCGCAGCAGACCGTGAGCGCGTTGCGTACGCATGACTTCTCTTTCCGCACGTGGCGGGGAATCCCCCCACGAAACCCGGGAAGTCGCAACGTACGGACGCCCGCGGCTGCGTATGGTGCGTGGGCATGGACCCCGCCTCCCCCATCAAGGAGTCCATCCTCGGGGCTGTCGGAGACACGCCGCTGGTGCGGCTCTCGCGCCTCGGCGCCGACCTCACGCCGGCCCTCGTCGCCAAGCTCGAGGCGCTCAACCCGGGCGGGTCGATCAAGGACCGCGTAGCGCTCGCCCTGATCGAGGCGGCGGAGCGCGACGGCCGCCTCAAGCCCGGCGCGACGATCATCGAGCCGACCAGCGGCAACACGGGCACCGGGCTGGCGATGGCGGCATCGCTCAAGGGTTACCGCGTAATCGCGGTGATGCCCGACAAGATGTCCAAGGAGAAGATCGATCTGCTGCGCGCGTACGGCGCCGAGGTGGTCGTCGCCCCGACGGAGGTGCCGCCCGACTCGCCCGAGTCGTACTACCGGGTAGCGGACCGCCTGACCGCCGAGATCCCCGGCGCGTTCCAGCCCAACCAGTACGCCAACCCCGCCAACCCGGAGGCGCACTACCTCACCACCGGCCCCGAGCTGTGGCAGCAGTCCGGTGGCCGGATCACCCATTTGGTCGCCGGCGTGGGGACCGGGGGAACGATCACCGGGGTCGGTCGCTACCTGCGCGAGCAGAACCCGGACATCGCGATCATCGGCGCCGATCCGGTCGGCTCGATCTTCTCCGGCGGCGAGGACGCGGTGAAGCCGTACCTCGTCGAGGGTGTGGGCGAGGACTTCTGGCCGGACACCTACGACCCCTCGATCGTCGACCGCTACATCACGGTCTCCGACAAGGACTCGTTCCTGTGGACTCGCCGGCTGGCGGAGACCGAGGGCATCCTCGCCGGCGGCTCCGGCGGGCTCGCGCTCTACGCCGCCTACCAGGTCGCCTCCGAGATCGACGATGCCGAGGCGATGGTGGTCGTGATCCTGCCCGACGGCGGCCGCTCGTACCTGTCGAAGGTCTACAACGACGCCTGGATGCGCCAGTACGGCTTCCTCGAGCGCGACGAGCTGTTGACCGTCGGGGACGTGTTGCGGCGCAAGCACGACGAGGACCAGATCCCGGAGCTGCTGACGGTCGAGACCCACGCGAAGGTGCGCGACGCGGTCGCGCTGCTGCACGAGCACCGGGTGTCCCAGCTCGCGGTGGTATCGAGCCAGGACCCGCAGACCGTGGTGGGCTCGGTCAGCGAGCGGGGGCTGCTTCGTCACGCGATCGACGACGCGGCCCTGCTCGGCGCGGAGATCGTCGACGTGATGGAGCCGCCCTTCCCGGCGGTGGCGGCCGAGGACGGCGTCCGCGAGGCCGTGGAGCTGCTCGCCGACAAGCGCGAGGCGCTGCTGGTGAACATGGACGGGCGCGCCGCGGGCATCCTCACGCGCGCGGATCTGCTCGAATCCCTGGCACGGTGACTGGAGAGGATCGCTCCGGCGAGGGCCAGCCCGCGCCCTCGCGCAAGGCCCGCTTCGCCACCCGCGCGGTGCACGCCGGGCTCGACCCGGATCCCGCCTACGGCTCGATCATCCCGCCGATCCACCAGACCTCGACCTACGTGCAGCCGGCGCCCGGCGAGTACGTGGAGGACTACGACTACGCGCGTTCCGCCAACCCCACCCGGGCGGCGCTCGAGCGCGCGCTCGGGGAGCTGGAGGGCGGGCTCGCATCTTGCTTCGCGAGCGGCATGGCGGCCACCCACGCCCTGCTCACCGCTCACTGCGACGGCGGCGATCACGTGATCCTCCCGCGCGACCTCTACGGCGGCACCTACCGGCTGCTCGACAAGGTGCTGGCTCGCTTCGGCGTCGTCTACGACATGGTCGACCAGACCGACCTCGGAGCCCTGGAGCGTGCCGTGCGCGCCGAGACCAAGCTGATCTGGGTCGAGACGCCGACCAACCCGATGCTGAACGTGGTGGACATCGAGGGCGTGGTCGAGCGCGCCGGCGGCGCGCTCGTCGCCGTGGACAACACCTTCGCCACCCCGGTGGTCCAGCGCCCGCTCGAGCTGGGCGCCGACGCCGTCGTCCATTCCGCGACCAAGTACCTCGGCGGCCACTCGGACGTCGTCGGCGGCGCCGTGATCGTGCGCGACGCGGCGCTGCACGAGCAGGTGCGCTTCGTCCAGAACGCGATCGGCGCCGTGCCCGGCCCGCTCGACTGCTTCCTCGTTCACCGCGGCCTGCGCACGCTGCACCTGCGCGTGGCCGCGCATACGGAGAACGGGCGGGCGGTCAGCGACTTCCTGCGCGGCGTGGACGAGGTGGAGGACGTGCGCTGGCCAGGCTTCGGCGGCATGGTCTCGCTCCGCCACCCGCGCGCCGCCGCCGTCGCGGCGGCCACGGAGATCTTCGCCCTGGCCGAGTCGCTGGGCGGGGTGGAGTCGCTGATCGAGGTCCCGCAGGCGATGACGCACCAGTCCGTCGAGGACTCGGACGCGGCCGTTCCGGCGGATCTGATCAGGCTCTCGTGCGGCATCGAGGCCGCCGAGGACCTGGTCGAGGACCTGCGCCGAGCGCTTCGCTGAACAAGTCTGTATGGCCGAATGTACGGCGTGCGCGCCGAGTGTCTTCAGCCGCGGTAGGGAACAAGTCGACTACATGTGCATGTCGCCACGAGCCGTGGGCGTGGAGCCGGACGGCGTGCCGCTGGGGCGCTTTCTGCCGCTCGCGCTTGGGGTGACGGCGGCGGTCACGGCGCTCCCCCTGCTCGCCGTCTCACAACTCGGCCCGGCCCGCAGCGTGCCTGCGCTCGCCCTGCACGTGATCGCGGCCGCGGCCCTGTCGGTGCTGCTGGCGCGCCTGCTCGCGGCGCTTTGGAAGCGCCACCGGCAATCGAGCGACCTTGTCTTCGGCGACCTGCTGATCTGGGGCTGGACGCGGCGGGCGCTCGCCGAGCGCCGGCTCGAAGCCGCCACTCGCGAGATCGAGGCGCCAGCCGCCGGCGACGAGAGCCGCGTGGCGCTCCTGCGGCGGATGAACTCCCTGCTCGAGGCACGCGATCCGTACACGCACGGGCACAGCCGGCGCGTGGCGCGCCACGCCGAGCGCATCGCCCGCGAGATCGGGCTCCCGGTCGAGCAGGTCGAGAAGATCCGCGCCGCGGCGCTCGTTCACGACATCGGCAAGGTCAACGTGCCGCGCTCGATCCTGAACAAGCCGGACCAGCTGACCGACGACGAGTACTCGCTGGTCAAGCGCCACGCCGCCGACGGTGCGGTCCTGGTGTCCGCGCTGGACGATCCCGGGCTGACCGCGATCGTGCGCCATCACCACGAGCGCATGGACGGGACCGGCTACCCCGACGGCCTCGCCGGCGGTGACATCCCGATCGGCGCCCGCGTGATCGCCGTGGCTGACACCTTCGACGCGATCACCTCCACGCGCGCCTACCGCAAGCCGCGCACGCACAGCCAGGCGCTCCAGATATTGCAGCAGGAGGCGGGCATCCAGCTCGACGCCACCGCGGTGGCCGCGTTCGTGAGCTACTACGCCGCGCGCCGCTCGGTCGGGCTCGCGAGCATGCTCGCCGCAGCGCCGCAGCGCCTGCTGACGGGGCTCGGCGGGGCTCAGTCCGGAGTAGCGGCCGGTGTCGCGCCGTTGGCGCAGACGGCGTGCGGCGTCGGCGGCGTCGCGCTGATCGGCGCCTGCCTCGGCGGGCCGGCGCTGCAGGCCTCCACCACCTCCGTGGCGCACAAGGGCGCCCATCGCCAGTTCGCCGCGCAGTCGAGCCGCAGCGGCGACTACGCCCGACCCACCGGCGAGAGCCGGAGCGACGGCGGGGGCTCGCCTGGGCAGGGCAAGGTGGCGACGCCCGACGGGCGTGACCAGAGCTCGTCGGCTCCCCCGGTTCAGGGCACGGCGCCGCGGTCGCTGAAAACTCCCGTCACCGACGCCCCGAGCGACAGTCAGCCCCCCTCTGGCGGCGGAGGCGGCGGCAACAGCAGCAGCGGCGGCGGCGTGACGCTCCCGACGGTGCCCTCGACGACCCCCTCCCTGCCGACCCTGCCCGACGTTCAGACGCTGCTCACGCCGGTGACCGACAACCTGAGCCCGCCACAGGTGAACCTGCCGGCGCCGCTGCCGCCGGTCGGCCTGCCCTAGAGGCTGACGGTCCGCCCGGCCTCGAAGCCGTCGCCGGAGACGATCCGATCGACGATCTCCTGCGGCACCGGCGAATCGGCGGTCACGAGCATCACCGCGCCGCCGTCCTCCTCAGCGTCGGGCCGACGGCCGACCGCCGCCGAGACGATGTTGATGCCCGCCTCGCCGAGCATCGTGCCCACCCGCCCCAGCATGCCGGGGCGGTCCTGGTAGCGGAAGATCGCGAGGTGCTGCTCGAGCTGGACGTTGAACCGCGATCCCCACGCCTCGAGCAGATGAGCATGGTGCTGGCTGCCCAGCAGGGTGCCGACGACGCGCGTGGCGGTGCCGGAGCTGCGCACGGTCACCCGGACCAGGTCGGTGAAGTCGCGCGCGACGGAGCTGTTCGTCTGCGAGACCGCGATGCCGCGCTGCTCGGCGATCGACGGCGCGTTGACGTCGTTGACGTCCTCCTCGGTGTGACCCGCGAGCGCGCCCTTGAGCGTCTGCACGGTCAGCAGGCGCGTGTCGCGCTCCGCGATGCGGCCGAGGTACTCCGTCTCGAGCGCGTCGACCGAGGTCCCCTCCGCCAGCGCCACGGCGATCCGGCCCAGGTTCGCGGCCAGCGGCAGGAACGGGCCGAGCGCCTCGAGGTCCTCGGGGGCGATCGCCGGGTACGTTCACGGCGCTCGTGACCACGCCGCCCGTGAGCGCCGCCACGACCTGCTCGGCGGCCTGGTAGCCGGCCCGGTCGGTGGCCTCCGCGGTCGAGGCGCCCAGATGCGGGGTGACGACGACGTTGGGGTATGCGAACAACGGGTTCTCGGTGACCGGCTCCTCCCGGAACACGTCGAGCGCCGCGCCGGCGACCTTGCCCGAGTCGATCGCCTCGCGCAGCGCGTCCTCCACCAGCAGCTTGCCGCGCGCGACGTTCACGATGCGCACGCCGTCCTTCATCTTCGCGAAGGTCTCGGCGTCGAGCCAGTTCTCGGTCTCCGGAGTGACCGGCAGGTGGATCGTGATGAAGTCCGCCTGCGCGTAGAGCTGGTCGGAGCTGCTCGCGCGCTCCACGCCCAGCTCGCGGAAGCGCTCCTCCGCCACGTAGGCGTCGAAGGCCATCACGCGCATGCCGAAGCCGAGCGCGCGCTGGGCGACCAGCTGGCCGATGCGGCCGAAGCCGAGCACGCCGAGCGTCTTCTCGTACAGCTCCACCCCGCTGAACTGGGAGCGATCCCACGACCCGCCGGTGAGCGAGCCGTGCGCCTGCGGCACCTTGCGCACCAGCGCCAGCAGCATCGCGAGCGTGTGCTCGGCCGCGGTGATCACGTTCGACTGCGGAGCGTTCGCGACCACCACGCCGCGCTTGGTGGCGGCGTCGACGTCGACGTTGTCCACCCCCACGCCGGCCCTGCCCACGACCTTGAGCCGGTCCGCGCGCTCGATCAGGTCGCCGGTCAGCTGCGTGGCGGACCGGATCAGGATCCCGTCGAACTCGCCGATGCGGCGGTCCAGCTCGCCATCGTCCCAGTCGACGCCCAGCTCGACATCGAGGCCCGCGTCGCGCAGCAGCTGCACGCCGGACTCGCCGATCTTCTCCTTGACGAGGACCTTCACGTCAGGCCGGCGACGAAACCGGCACGCCCGCCTCGAGGAAAACGCGCTGGGCGGCGGCGACGCCGGCACCCAGCTCGAGCTCGTAGCCGAGCTCGCGCAGCGTCATCTCCAGTCCGGCCATCGTGACCAGGATGTCGAATGCGCCGAAGTAGCCGCAGTGGGCGATGCGCGCGATCTTGCCCTTCAGGTGGCCCTGGCCGCCGGCGATCGTGATGCCGAAGCGGTCGCGCATCAGCTTCGGGACCTTGGCGCCGTCGATCGAGTCGGGCAGCACGATCGCGGTCACCACGTTGGCGTTCTCGTCGGAGTCGCCGAGGGTTTCGAGCTCGAGCGCGCGGGTGGCCTCGCGCGTGGCGCGGCCGAGCAGGCGATGCCGGTCGTAGACGGCCTCGAGCCCCTCCGCGTCGATCATCCCGAGCGCCACGTCGAGCGCGCGGATCAGGCCCACGGCCGGCGTGAACGCGCTGTCGGGCGGGTCCTTGCGCTGACCGCTCACCGTGCGCTCCCAGTCGAAGTAGAAGCGGCGGCCGGGCGCGGCGGCGGCGTGCGCGAGCGCGGCATCGTTGGCGCTCGCGAAGGCCAGGCCGGGCGGGGACATCAGCGCCTTCTGCGAGCCCGACACGACAACGTCGACCCCCCACTCGTCCTGCGGCAGCGGCACGGCGCCGATCGCCGACACCGCATCCACGGCAATCAGCGCGTCGTGGCGGTGGGCGACCTCCGTCAGCTCCTTGAGGTCGTTCACCACGCCGGTCGAGGTCTCCGAGAGCGTCGTGAACACGACCGCCACGTCCTCGTGCTCGGCGAGCCGGCGGTCCAGCTCGGCGGGGTCGACCTTGCGGCCCCACTCGGTCGCCCAGTGGACGGTCTCGGCGCCGTAGGCGTCACACAGCTTGGCCCAGCGCTCGCCGAAGTTGCCGCAGCTGGCGACCAGCACGGGCTCCCCGGGACGCGTGAGGTTGGCGACTGCCGACTCCATCGCACCGGTGCCCGACGCGGCGAACAGCTGCACCTCGTTGGCGGTGCCGAAGACCAGCTTGAGCCGCTCCAGGACGCGGGCGTAGACCTCCACGAACGCGGGCGACCGGTGATAGAGCATCGGCTCGGCCATCACCTGCGATACCGCCGGCGGAAGCGGGGTGGGGCCCGCCGTCATCAGGTACTGCTTGAGATAGGGATCTGCCATCAGAAGTCCTGGTCGATCCAGTCCATCATCGACCGCAGCTCCTTGCCCTCGCGCTCGATCTGGTGATCCTGCTGCTCCTTGCGCATGCGCTGGAAGTTCTCCTGGCCGGCCCGGTTCTCGGCGATCCACTCCCGGGCGAACTCGCCCGACTGGATCTCGCCCAGGATCTTCTTCATCGCCTCGCGGGTCGGCTCCCCGATCACGCGTTTGCCGCGCGTGAGGTCGCCGTACTCGGCCGTGTTGGAGATCGAATAGCGCATTCCGGTGATGCCCTTCTCGTACATCAGGTCGACGATCAGCTTCAGCTCGTGCAGGCACTCAAAGTACGCGAGCCGGGGGTCGTAACCGGCCTCCACGAGCGTTTCGTAGCCAGCCCGGACCAGCTCCGACACGCCGCCGCACAGCACGGCCTGCTCGCCGAACAGGTCGGTCTCGGTCTCGTCCTTGAAGGTGGTCTCGATGACGCCGGCGCGAGTGCAGCCGATGCCCCTGGCGTAGGCCAGCACCAGGTCGCGCGCCGTGCCGCTGGCGTCGCGGTGCACGGCGATCAGGCCCGGGACGCCATTGCCCTCGACGAACTGGCGCCGCACCAGGTGGCCCGGGCCCCTTGGGCGCGATCATCCCCACGTCGACCTCGGGCCCGGGGTCGATCTGGTCGAAGTGGATCGAGAACCCGTGGGCGAACAGCAGCAGGTTGCCGGGCGCGATCCCGTCCTGGATCTCGGCCTCCCAGACCTCCGCCTGCTTCTCGTCGGGCAGCAGCACCATGACCAGGTCGCCCTCGCTGGCGGCGTCTGCCACCGAAGCCACGCGCAGGCCGTCGCCACGGGCCTTGTCGGCGGAGGCGGAGCCATCGCGCAGGCCTACGACCACATCCACGCCCGAGTCCTTCAGGTTGAGCGCGTGGGCATGCCCCTGGGAGCCGTAGCCGAGGATGGCCACGGTCTTCCCGTCGAGCTTGGTGAGGTCGGCGTCCTTGTCGTAGATCATGAGCCGAGGAAGATACTCACCGATGCGCGTGGTCGAACAAGAGTCGATTCTGGCCGCCGCCCCGGAGGCGGTCTGGGCGCGCGTCTCGACGTTCGAGGGAGTCAACGACGAGCTGGGGCCGATCCTGCGGATGACGGCGCCCGGCGAGGGTGCGCGGGCTCGATCCCGCCGAGGTCGTGCTCGGCGAGCGGATCTTCCGCTCCTGGGTGCTGCTGTTCGGCGTGATCCCGATCGACTACGACGACCTCACCCTGATCGCGCTCGAGCCCGGCCGCGGCTTCCACGAGCGCTCGCGCATGCTCTCGATGCCCGTCTGGGAGCACGAGCGCACGCTGGAGCCTTACGGCGAGGGCGGCTGCCGGGTGCGCGATCGGCTCTCGTTCGAGCCGCGCGTGCCCGGCATGGGTGGGCTGCTCGAGCGCATCGTGAGCGCGACCTTCCGGCACCGCCACCGCCGGCTACGCGGTCGCTTCGGCTAGCCGGTCGCGCAGGAGCTTGCCGCCCGCGTTGCGGGGCAGCCGCTCGACCTCGTGGATCGCCTTGGGGACCTTGAACGGCTCCAGGCGCTCGGCGGCACCAGTCGCGCAGCTCGTCCGCGCGCGACCGGCTCGCGCAGCACCACGAACGCCGTGACCGCCTCTCCCCAGTCGGGATCGGGCAGCCCGGCCACGCCGGCGTCCGCGACCGCCGGGTGCGCGAGCAGCGCCTGTTCGACCTCCAGCGGCGCGACGTTCTCGCCGCCCGTGACGATCAGCTCCTTGAGGCGGCCCAGCACGTGCAGCCGGCCGTCGTCGTCGAGCCTGCCGAGGTCGCCCGTGTGCAGCCAGCCGTCGGTCGCGACGGCCCCGCGGGCGACCATCGGCCCGCGCACCAGGATCTCGCCGTCGGCAGCGATCTCCAGGTCCACGCCAGGCAGGGCGCGGCCCGGGCTGCCGGCCACGACCTGCGAGCACGTCTCCGTCATCCCGTAGACGGGCACCACGGGGATGCCCGTGTCGCGCGCCCAGTCGAGCAGCCCGGCGGGGATCGGGCCGCCGCCGAGGGCGATCGCCCGCAGCCCCGGCGCCCGGCGCAGGCCGGCGGCGCGCAGGCGGGTGAGCATCGTCGGCACCAGCGAGGCAAGCGTGACCTCGCCGGCCTCGAGCGTCGCCCTCACGCGATCGGCGTCGAAGCCCTCGTGCAGCACGACGGCGGTGCGGTTGATGGCGCTGCGAATCAGCACGTTGAGCCCGCCGACGTGGTGCAGCGGCAGCGGGCAGAGCCAGCGGTCGTCCGGCTCCACGCCCAGCGCCTCGGCCGACGCCCCCGCACTGGCGAGGTGGTTGGCGTAGGTCAGCTCGACCGCCTTCGGCGCGCCGGTCGTGCCCGAGGTGTGGATCACGGTGTGGACGGCCTCGGGCTCGATGCTCGTCCGCAGGCGCGCCGCGGAGGGCTCGCCCGCCGCGGGCAGCGGCGGCTCGGCGGGCGGGCCCGGGCGCGAGCACGGCGCCCAGGCGCGGCAGCGCGTGCAGCAGCTCGGCGAAGGCCAGCCCGGGCGGATGGGTGACCGGCACGCGGTCGCCCGCGCGCACCCCGGCTCCGGCGAGGGCGAGCGCCCGCCGCTCGGCCCGCTCGTGCAGCTGGGCGTAGGTGAGCGAGCCCGCGCCGGTCGCGATCGCCACGCGATCGGGGTGGGCCCGGGCCGCGGCGGTGAGCCAGTCCTCCACGGCGAGCCTCAGCGGCCGACGACGCGGAAGCGTCAGGCGCAGCGTGCGGGAGCGGTTGCCCGCGACGTCGGTGGCCACGATCGACGCCCGGTAGCGCCCGGCACGCAGGCGGTGCGACCTCAGCTCGCCCGCGGAAGGTCACGCGCTGGGGGCCGGGGCTGAGGTGGGACCGGGCCAGGCTGCCCACCTTGACGTGGCGCGTGCAGCGCGGCCGGTGGCGCAGCGACCGCTTGGGCGCACGGCACCTGCGACCCACGCGCCGGCCCTTCTCAGACCGGTCGATCACGATCGCGATCGAAGCGGCCTCCGAGAGCCGGAAGGTGAAGATCGTCCCCTGCCCGACCTTGAGCCGGCGCCGCGACATCCCCAGGCGCCGGATCGCCGGGCGCGTCCTGTCGGGCGCCAGCCGTTGCGGCTGCGACGCCGGAGGGACGGAGAAGTCCTGGGCCGGGGTGGTGTCGCGGTTGCCGGTCGTGGTTGCCAGGAACCCCATCCCGCGCTCGGCGAAGACCGCCCAGATGCGGCCGCTGTCACCGAAGCCGCGGTTCAAGTCCGCCTGCAGGATGGCGTTGCGCATGTCCAGGAAGCTCGGGTTGGCCGGCGCCAGCCGCAGGCCGTCGGTGATCAGCGCGCGCGCCCGGTTCACGCCCTCCCCCGCTCCGTGGTCGGCGATCAGCCCCGCGCGCAGGTCCCACAGCGTCTCCACCCAGATCTCCCCGTCGGCGTGGGGCTCGGCCGAGCCCACGACGTGGCCGAAGTCGCCGTACGTGTAACCCCCGGGCCCGGCCGTGGGCGTGCCGGGGCAGGCGGGCGCCGACGCGCCGACGGGGCAGTCGAACGCCTGCGTGCGCAGCGCGTCGTGCTCGTACCTGCCCGCGACGAGCTCGCCGGGTGCGGCCGAGTCCGGCTCGAGACCCTGCGCGTTCAGCATGTCGACCGCGTACCAGTCGGCGAAGCCCTCGTCCATCGCCTCCGGCTGCTGCCC
The DNA here is from genome assembly GCA_963722245.1 of uncultured Thermoleophilaceae bacterium. GTDB lineage: Bacteria > Actinomycetota > Thermoleophilia > Solirubrobacterales > Thermoleophilaceae > JACVRW01. The sequence continues at coordinate 67,692 of CAVRKM010000015.1, read as the reverse complement.
GTTCAGCGCCGGGAACCCGGAGGCGTCCGTGACGAGCCGGTTGGTCATGCCGTGGGTGTACTCGTGGTAGACGATCAGCGCGTCGTCGGCAGGATTGACGTCGGTCAGCGGCGGTCCGGGGAAGCAGTAGCTGGACCACAGGTAGAGCTGCATGACCAGTGCCGTGCCGTCGGGCACGGGGATCACGAAGGCGTTGTTGGCGTGGTCGCAGGCGGGCTGGCCCAGCGCCGTGGCCGCGCCGTCGTCGACCTGGGCCTCGACGCGGTCGGCGCCCTCGAAGTTGTTCGAGCTGTCGTCGAAGCCGATCCCGGGCGCGTCGCGCAAGTGGTCGTGGTACGTGTTCACGAAGTAGAAGAGCTGGGTTGCCGCCTGGGCCTGGTTGACGGTCCAGCTGAATCCCGCGCCAAAGCGGTTCCAGGTGCAGCCGGCCGATGGGCAGAGCTGGCCCGAGGTGGCGGCTCGGGCGTCCTGGGCGTAGTTCCAGGCGCCCGGTGCGGAGGGCGGGATCTCGTCCGCGGGCTGCGGGCTCGGGTCGGCCGGCGGGAACCCGTCGATGGCGTCGTTGGGGTCCGCGTACACGTGGGCGTTGTCGCCGGCAAGGCGGTCGGCGGCCGTCAACCACGGATCGGCGCCGGTCTCCGAGAAGACCTTGTCGACCTGGGCGCCGCCGATGGGCGCTCCCGGATAGTTGTCGAAGGCGCGCGCGGTCGCCTCGCGCACGAGGTTGACCCGGTAGAGCGTCTCCCCGGTCGTCGCGTCGACCACGGTGTCGTAGACGTGCGTCGGGTCGGCGCGCACCAGTACGCGCCAGGCGAGGCGATCGCCGAAGATCGTCAGCGTCGGCGCGCTCGCCCTTCGGCGCCGGGAGGCGCGGCACGATCGAACGAGACATGCGGGTCGGGCTGCGCCCCGGCGCCGACGTTGATCAGGCGACCCTGCGCGTCCACGTTCGCGCGCAGGCCGGGGCCGAAGACCGGAATCCCGCGGTAGACCTGCTCCCACTGGAGGTGCACGGCGCCGGTGCCCCAGCGGTAGGCGCGCGTGAGCCGCAGCCCGTCGAGGTCGCCCTGGTCGAGGCCGAAGGTCGCGGTGTGGGCGCTCACGTAGCCGAGCGCGACGGTCGCCGGGCGGCGCTCGCTCGGTCCCGTCAGGAACTTGCCTGTGCGCTCGTGCAGCGGCTCCCGCTGAGGTCGGGCGGCGCTCGCGCCGGCCGCCCCCTGCAGGAGCACGGCCAGCGCGCCGAGGATGACTGCACGTGCGCACGGGCCTCCCAGCGTAACCGCGAACTATGGTTTGTCGGCGAAATGGCCACCTCCTGGACCGAGCAGCAGGCCCAGCGTCACATCGAGCCCGCGGCTGATTGGCGCCCCGGTGGTGGCGACTACCAGGACGTCAGGTACGAGCTCGCCGACGGGATCGCGAAGATCACGATCGACCGGCCCGAGCTGCGCAACGCCTTCCGCCCCGAGACGCTGATCGAGCTGTCCGAGGCACTCGAGCGCGCCCGCGAGGACACCGAGGTGGGCGTGATCGTGCTGACGGGCGAGGGCCCGCTCGCCTTCTGCTCGGGCGGGGACCAGCACGTGCGCGGCGACTCCGGCTACGTGGCCGGCGGCGCGACCGTCGGGCGCTTCCACGTGACGGACCTCCAGGTGCAGATGCGCCGCACGCCCAAGCCGATCGTGGCGATGGTGGCCGGCTACGCGATCGGCGGCGGGCACGTGCTGCACGTGGTCTGCGACCTCACGATCGCGGCGGACAACGCCCGCTTCGGCCAGACCGGCCCGCGCGTGGGCAGCTTCGACGGCGGCTTCGGCGCCAGCCTGCTGGCGGCCCAGGTCGGCCCCAAGAAGGCCAAGGAGATCTGGTTCCTGTGCCGTCAGTACACGGCCGACGAGGCGCTGGCGATGGGGCTCGTGAACACCGTCGTGCCGCTCGAGCAGCTCGAGCAGGAGACCGTGCGCTGGTGCCGCGAGATGCTCGAGCTGTCGCCGTTCGCGCTGCGGCTGCTGAAGGCCAGCTTCCACGCGTCCGAGGACGGCCTGGCGGGCATCCAGCAGCTGGCGCACGACGCCAACCTGCTCTTCTACGCGAGCGACGAGGCGCGCGAGGGGCGCGACGCGTACCGGGAGAAGCGACCGCCGGACTTCGGGAAGTTCCCGAAGCGGCCGTGAGCGGCACGGTCGGCCGAGCGGCGGCTCCGCGCGGCACACTCAGGCTGTGGCTGCTCGCGGCGCGGCCGCGCACGCTGCCCGCCGCGGTGGCGCCGGTGCTGGTCGGCACGTCGCTGGCCGCGACCCAGGACGACTTCAGGGCGCTGCCCTTCGTCGCCGCGCTGGTGGGCAGCGTGTTCATCCAGATCGGCACGAACCTCTCGAACGACTACTCGGACGCGCGGCGCGGGGCGGATACCGAGGAGCGCCTCGGCCCGGTCCGGGTGACCGCGGGAGGGCTGATGCCGCCCAAGCGCGTGCTGGTCGGCACCTACGTGGCGTTCGGGATCGCCGTGGCGGCTGGGCTCTACCTGGCGTCGGTCGCCGGCTGGGAGCTGCTCGTGGTGGGCGTGGCGTCCATCCTCGCCGGCGTGCTCTACACGGGTGGCCCGCGTCCGTACGGGTACGAGGGGCTCGGTGAGCTGTTCGTGTTCGTCTTCTTCGGGCTGGTCGCCGTGGTGGGGTCCTACTACGTGCAGGCCGAGGAGCTGCGCTGGGAGGCGTACGCGCTCGCGGTGCCGGTCGGCCTGCTCGCCTCGGCGATCCTGGTCGTGAACAACGTGCGCGACATCGACACCGACCGCCGCGCCGGGAAGCGAACGCTCGCGGTCAAGCTGGGTCGCGATCGCGCGCGCCTGCTCTACGCGGCGATGGTGATGGTCGCCTTCGCCGCGCCGGCCGCCACCTGGGCCTTCGGCGGGCTGAGCGCCTGGCTGCTGCTCACGCTCGCGGCGCTGCCGCTGGCCCCGCCGCTGATCGAGACGGTCTCCTCGCGCACCGACGGGCCGGCGCTGAACGGTGCGCTGGCGGGGACCGGCCGGCTGCTGGCGGTGTTCTCGCTGCTCCTGTCCGCCGGCGTGCTGCTCTCGTGAAGCGCACCCTGCTGCGGCTCGCGATCCCCTTCCGCGAGCCGTTCGTGACGGCGGCCGGAGTGGTCAGCGCGCGCGAGCTTGTTGTGCTGAGGCTGGAGGCGAGCGACGGCACCGTCGGGTGGGGCGAGGCCGCCCCGTTCGAGCCGTACGACGGCGTGCCGCTCGAGCGCGCGATCGCCGCGCTGAGCGGCGGCGGCGGGCGGCGCCCGCCGCAAGCGCGCGCGGCCGAGGAGATCGCGCGCCTCGATCTCGAGGCGCGCCAGGAGGAGCGCCCGCTGGCCGAGCCGGTGCGTGACGCGCTGCCGGTGAACCTGACCCTGCCCGCCGGCCCGCCCAGCCGAGGTGGCCGAGCGCGCCCGCGAGGGCCTGCGCGCCGGCTACGCGTGCTTCAAGGTGAAGGTCGGCCTGCCCGAGGACTCCGAGCGCGTGGCGGCGGTGCGCGAGGCCGTCGGCCCCTGGCCGGCGCTGCGGGTGGACGCCAACCGCGCGTGGACGGTGGACGAGGCCGTGGCCCACATCCGGGAGCTGGAGCAGTACGACCTCGAGTTCGTCGAGCAGCCCTGCCGCAGCCTCGACGAGCTGCGCCAGGTCCGCGGTCGAGTGTCCACCCCGATCGCCGCCGACGAGTCGGTCGCCTCCGCGCGAGCGGTGCGCCGCGCCGTGGAGGCCGAGGCCTGCGACGTCGTCAACGTGAAGCTGGCCAGCGCGGGCGGCTTCAAGCCCGCTCGCGAGGCGCTGCGGCTGGCGCGCGCCAAGGGGCTGGGGGCGTTTCTCTCGAGCACGCTCGACGGCCCCTGGGGAATCGCCGCCGCGCTGCAGCTGGCCGCCGCCGAGGATCTGCAGCTGGCCTGCGGGCTGGCGACCTTGGAGCTGTTCGACTCGCCGCTCGCGCGGCTGCTGCCGGCGCCGGTGAACGGGACGCTGAAGGTGCCGAGCGGGCCCGGCCTGGGGGTCGAGCTCGACGAGGCTCTCCTAGTCGAGGCCCTCACGAAAAACGGAGATGATCGAAGCTAGCTCGTCGGGCCGCTGCAGGTGGGCGGCGTGGCCCGCGTTCTCGACGATCTGAGCCTTGGCGTTGGGGGCCGTGTCGGCCATCTTCTCGGCCGCGCTGACGTAGCCCTCGTCGCGGCCGCCGGCCACCGCCAGCATCGGGAGCTGGAACGTGAGCAGCTCGTGCCAGACGGGCTCGAGCACGCCCTGGCCCGCCGTGCGCAGCAGCAGCGCCAGCGCCAGCGGGTCCTGCGCAAGGCGGCCGGCGCGCTGCTGCTTCGACGAGGGCCTCGGCCTGATCCGCGAACAGCGGCTGGCGCTCCCAGATCGCCACCACGTCCTCGATCGGGGCAGCCTCGATCCAGGAGGCGAGCCGCTCGTCGGCCTCGGCGCGTGCCGCCCGCTCAGCCGGCTCCTCGATGCCGGCGGTCACCCCCACCGTGACCAGCCCCGCGTAGCGCCCCGGGTCGCGCAGGGCGGCACGCAGGGCGAGGCGGCCGCCGAGCGAGTAGCCGACCAGCAGCGCCCCGGCCCCGGCGGCGGCGATCTCGCCGAGCCGGCCCTCGAAGGAGTGCTCGCGGTGGTCGAGCAGCGCCTTCGGCGGGTCGAGCCGCTCTGCCACGGCGGCCCAGGCGTCGGCGGGCTGCATGAAGCCGGGGATGAAGAGGATCGGCGGGGTCATTGCCTGGATTGTCTACGGCGGGGTAGCGTCCCGCGCCGTGGAGCCCATCAACCGGACCTACGCGCCGGTGCAGGCGTTCGTCGACGAGCTGGTGCGTTGCGGGCTGCGCCACGCGGTCACGTCTCCGGGGTCGCGCAACGCGCCGTTGACCCTCACGCTCGCCGGCCGGCCCGAGCTCCGGGCGGTGTCCGTCCTGGACGAGCGCTGCGCCGGCTTCTTCGCCCTTGGCATGGCGAAGGCGAGCGGGCGCCCGGTGGTCGTCACCTGCACCTCGGGCACCGCCGCGGCCAACCTCCACCCGGCGGTGATCGAAGCCTGGCACGCACGCGTGCCGCTGATCGTGCTGACCGCCGACCGGCCCCCGGAGCTGCGCGAGGTCGGCGCCGGCCAGTCGATCGACCAGGTCGAGCTGTACGGCAGCGCGGTCAAGTGGTTCGTGGAGGTGGGCACGCACGAGCCCCATCGAGAGACTGCCATCCACCACCGCGCGCTGGCCTGCCGCGCCTACTGGACCGCCGCCGGCGACCGCCCGGGCCCCGTGCACCTCAACTTCCCCCTGCGAGAGCCGCTGGCGCCCGAGCCCGAGCCGCTCGACGCCGCGGATTGGGCAGGGGCGGGCCGACGGCCGCCCCTGGACCGAGCTGCGCGAGCACGCCGCCGCCCCCCACGCCGACGACGTCCAGGAGCTGGCCGCGCGGATCGCCGCCGAGCCGCGCGGGGCGATCGTGTGCGGCCCGATCTCCGAGCCGATCGCCGAGCCGGCCGCGCGCCTGGCGGCGGCCTGCGGCTGGCCGTTGCTCGCCGAGCCGACCTCCGGCGTGCGCTGCGGCCCGCACGACCGCTCCCACGTGGTGGCCCACTACGACGTGCTGCTGCGCGTCGAGCGCTTCGCCGACGAGCACGCGCCCGGCCTGCTGCTGCGCGTGGGCGACATGCCCACATCCAAGCCGCTGAGGGCCTGGGCGGCAGAGGCGCCGCAGGTCGTCCTCGACCCCCACGCCGCCTGGCACGAGCCCACCCGCAGAGCCGAGCTGCTGCTTCGCAGCGCGGCGGCTCCGGCCCTCGATGCCCTGGCCGCCGCCGTCGAGCTGCGGGCTCCGCGACGCGGACTCCGACTGGCTGGCCGCGTGGCGCGCGGCCGACGCGCTGGTCCCGCCGCCCTCGCCGCGGCACCCGACCTCTTCGAGCCCAAGGTGCTCGCGGCGCTCGAGCCAGAGCTGCCCGACGGCGCGATCGTGTGGCTCAGCTCCTCGATGCCCGTCCGCGACGTGGAGGCCTACTTCCCGCATCGCCCAAGCGGCTGCGCTTCATGGCCAACCGCGGCGCCAACGGGATCGACGGCGTGGTCTCGTCCGCTGCCGGCGCCGCGCTGGCCGCTGGCGCGCCCGCCTGGCTGCTGACCGGCGAGCTGGCGCTGCTGCACGACGTCGGCGGGCTGCTCGCCGCGCGCCGGGCCGGCGCCGACCTGCAGGTGATCTGCCTCAACAACGGCGGCGGGGCGATCTTCGACTTCCTGCCGGTGGCCGAGCACGCCAACCCGGCGCTTTACGAGGAGTACATCGCCACACCGATGGACGTCGACCTCGCGGCGCTGACCCCGGAGGTGACCGTCGTGCGGACCGACCGGGCCAGGAACGTCACGCTCCACCGCGAGCTCGCGGAGCGCGTGGCCGGCGAGCTCTAGGGCGTCGCCGGCGCGGTCCCCTGGGTGCCCTTCGGCGGTGGGACCACCGGGGCGTGGCCGCTTCGCAGCCGCGGGTAGTGCTGATCCTGGAACAGCTGCTTCGGCGCCACGAAGCAGGGAGGCGCCGCGGTGCCGGCGGCGCCCGACGGGTCGGGCTGCACGCCGCCCGGAGTGCAGTCGAAGCTCTCGATCGCGCCGAGCGGGATCGCGCGCTGGTAGCCGTTCGGCGCGAGGTAGGCGTTGCCGCGCGCCCATGGCGGCGCCGTGGCGCGCTGCTGCAGCGAGCGGCTGTCGATCATCGCCATCTGCGGCAGGTAGTGCTCGCCGGCGCCGTTGCCCTTATAGCCGCCCGTCGGCGTACCGTCCGGCAGCATGGTGCCAGCGAGCGCGCCGGCCCCGGTGGACAGGAACTGCGACACCTGGTTGCGGGAGTAGGACAGATAGGACAGGATCGGGTTCAGCTCGGCCAGGAAGCCGTGCGTGGACGCCAGCAGCGGCTCGACGCCGCGCGAGCAGCCGCTGTGGCGGCGGGGACGCCCGTCGCGGAGGCGTTGACGAGCGGCGGCACGTCGTGGAACAGCTGCTCGAGGTAGGGGGACAGGTCGCCTAGGTCGCGTAGCGTGGGCGCCAGGTCGTCGGCGGGACCACGCAGGTCCTGGACCAGCGGGTCCGTGTTGCGAGCGAAGCTCGCGAGGCGGACGGCCGTCGTGCGCGTCTCGCGCAGGAACGTGGGCAGGATGGCAAAGGTGTCCGCCAGCGCCGCGTCGCGCGACGCCAGCGCGCCGAAGGTGGCGTCGCCGTTCACGACCACACCGCGCAGCTGACCGTTCTCGCGCGAGATGGCGTGGAACACCCTGCCGCTGTCGCGCACCAGGCGGCGCACGGCGACTTCCTGCTCGGCCAGCGGCCGCAGCAGATCGACGCCGCCCGCGAAGAACGGCTCCGCGTTCCCGAGCGCGGCGTTCAGGTCGGGGCCGAACTGGCCACGTGCCGCCACGCCCGCCTCCTCCAGCCACTGCTGGAGGTAGATGCGCGTACGTGGGTCGAAGACTCTGAACACCTCGTCGAGCTGGACGGTCTCGTCGACGTTCGCGTCGCTCAGCGTGCCGCCGTCCGGCACCTTCTGGCTGTCCGGCTGGCCCGGCGTCAGCTCCACGTAGGTCTCCCCGAGCAGGCTCTTCTGGCGCAGAATCGCGCGCGTGTCGACCTTGACCGGCGCGAACTGGTCGTCGATCTCCATCTCTGCCTGCGTCGTGCGCCCCCCCGGGCCGAGCTCGGTCGACTTGACCTTGCCCACGTTGACCCCCGCGATCCGGACGTCGGCCTCCTTGGCCAGCAGTGCGGCCTCGGGGAAGTTCGCCTTGACGCGGTACCCCTCAGGCCGCAGCGGCAGCGTGCCGCCGAACGACACCCACAGGAACAGCAACAGGCCGAACACCGACAACGTGAACAGGACCATTGCGGCGATCTGCCCGACTGTCGGCGGGTTCTTGTTCATGGCGTCGGCGTCCCGAAGTTGCAGGAGCCGAACCCGGTCGCGAGCAGCTGGCCGATCGGGCTGGTCGGTTGGATGGTGGTGCCCACGCCGCCGATCAGGCTCCCCACCAGACCGGGGTCGCTCTTGTTCACGTAGGTCAGGACGCCGCCGATGATCGACTGGAGGATCGGCGGCGGCACGCCGCAGATCGTCACCCGGCGCCAGGGCCCCTGGGAGTCCGCCGTCGAGAACAGCGAGACGCCGTTCTGGGATGTCCAGGCCAGCCAGTAGAGGAAGCCCTCGTTGCGGGCCCGCTGCTGCGCGGTCGTCAGCCCACCGAGGCTCTCGGCGCCGCCGGGGTTGTAGGCCCCCATGTTGAAGAAGCGGTTGGTCTCCCCAAACGCCTTGGTCAGGTCCGGCGTGGCCTGGGCGAGGTCCTTCGAGGCCAGGCGCAGGTCGTTGGTGAAGGGTCTCGCGGCGCGCACGAACGGCCGGATCTCGTTGCGCAGCACCGGCGTGGTCTGCTTGAAGAAGGGCGTAAGCGCCGCGTTGGTGGCCGGCAGCTGACGCACCGGCGCTCGTAGCGACTCCAGCGTGGTGCGCAACAGGGGCGCGAAGCCACGCACCTCCGTCAGCGCGCGCTCGGTGGCGCGCAGCGAGCCGGGCAGCCGCGCCACCGACGCCGAGATGCTGTCCTGCACGCCGGCTAGCGAGCCGAAGACCGCGTTCGAGGAGCTGACCAGCCGGCGCAGGTCAGCAGGGTGCCTGCTGACGTACGCGGTCAGCACCCCGTAGCGGTGGACCAGTCGCTTCAACGCGACCCGGCGGCGGGCGGTCGCACGCGCCACGCGCGCCACGTCGCGGTGGACCGGCTCGAGGCGCCGGAACACGTCGCGCAGGTCGGCGCCACGGCCGCGCAGGCCCTCGCCCGCCCCCTGGATCAGCAGCTTGAGGTAGGGCCGCGTATCCGAGTCCAGCGCGGCGTAGATCTCGTCGGGGTCGATGTCGGGGAGGGTGTTGGCCACCGTGATCTCGCCGCCTTCCGGCAGGACCGCGCCGGTGCCCGGGGAGACCTCGATGAACATGTCCTTGAGCACCGTCTTCGGCCTCAGAAGCGCGGTCGCGTCCTCGCGGATCAGGTTGTCGTAGCTGGACTTGAGCTCCACGTCGACGACCGCGATCCCGTTTTCGAGCGTCACGTCCGAGATGCGGCCGACCTCGACGCCCGCCACGCGCACGCTCTGGCCCTGGCCCGGCTCCACCGCCTGCGCGTTCTCGAGCTGGATCGAGATGTGCTTCGGGGACTGCTCGACGAGCGGGAAGCGCAGGCCCTGCTGGTGCAGGATGTAGACCGCGACCACCCCGGCCAGCAGCATCAGCCCCGCAACGGCCAGGAAGTCGCGCCAGTGGTTGCGGATCGCGAGCTTCACGGTGTCACCGAGGTCAGTGCCGGGTCGAGCGCCGAGCCGCCGGGCGCCTGCAGGTTGGGCGGCTGCTGGGTCTCGCACGGGACGTCCGGGCGATGCACCGGCGGCATGTTCGGGTTCGGGGGCGCCGCAGGCTCGATGCGGCCGGCGGTCAGGTTGCCGGGGTCCACGCCCTGGATGTGGAAGACGGGAGTGTTCGCGTCGAAGACGCGGCTCTCTCCCGCGAGGCCCACGAAGCTGCGCATGATCTGCGCGCGCACGGCTTGACCCGAGTTGGCGGACTCGATGCTGGGGATGTCGGACTCGATGAACGGCACCAGGACGCTGCTGGTGCACGACGACAGCGCGCGCAGCTGGCGCAGGTTCGGCACCAGTCTGGTGTTGAGCTTCACGAGGCTCGGGACGGCCTGGCGCAGGTCGGCCGCAAGGCCCTGCAGCTCGCTGGGCTGGACGAGCGCGCTGGCCTGGGTGATCCATGGGATCGCCGGCATCCAGGGTCGGCACGCTCGACTCCACCCCGGGCAGCGCCTCGCGCGAGAACGCCCGCACCGTCGGCAGCGCGGCGTCGAGCTCGCCGAGGGCGGGGTAGCCCTCGCGGAGCACTTCGTTCAGCAGTGGCACGGATGCCGCCAGTGCCTGGTCCTGACTCGCGAGCGCCCCGGCCGTGGTGTTGAGGTCCGTGACCAGGCTCTTCAGGGCCTCCGGGTTGTCGGCGAGCGCAGCCGCGAGGCGGCGCTGTCCGCGCAGCACGCGCTGCAGGTCCTTCGTGGGCTGCTCGCCGAGCAGCGCCTGATTGGTGATCGCGCTCAGCCGGTAGGCGGGCTCGAGCTGCGGGATCGTCCGGTTGATCGCCCGCGCCCCTCCCCCACTCAGCGCGTAGCCGTACTCGCGCAGGAACGTCTGCAGGTCGAGCCTGACGTCGCGGTCGAGCACCGACAGGACCTGGGGCAGCGTCACCGAGGTCGCGGTCTGGGAGATCGGGATGGTGCCGCCGTCAGGCAGATCGCCGGTGCCCGGCGAGCCCGGCTGGAGGTCGACGAAGAAGTTGCCCTCGAGCAGGATGCGCGGCCGGATCTGCATGCGCGCGTCCTTGTGCAGCGGCAGTGCGTCGTCCCTCAGCTGCATCGTCACGCGGGCGGCGGGCGGGCCGTCGCTCTCGCGCTCGATGCCGGTGACCTTGCCGACCTCCACGCCGGCGATCCGCACCGGCGCGTTCGGCTTCAGGTTCTGGGCGTCGCGCACGACCGCGTGCAGCTCGTAGAGGTTCGAGAACGGGTTCGCCTTGGTGAAGCCGAAGTAGCCGGCGACCACCAGCACCACCAGCGCGAGCACGCCTGCCCTGAACGCGTTCACGGGACGTCCTTCAGGTTGTCGATGCCGAGTTGACGCGACTTGAAGGTCCCGCCGGCCAGGCCCGGCGTGTTGCCGTCGACCACCACGTGGCTGCCGCCGCCGCGGAAGTTTGGGCCGGCGTTGCTCGGCGGGTAGCGCCCGCCGGTGATCAGCCGGAACGGGTAGCCGTTCTGGCCCGCCTGGCAGTCCGCGCGCCCCTTCGAGTCGATCGCGGGCTGCGGGAACTGCGAGTGCAGTGCCTGCATCGAGCCCGCCTGCGGATCCTCGTTGGCCGGCACGTCCACGGGCCGCGACGACTCGGTCGCGGCCAACGAGTTCGGCTGCTCGAGGCTCGCGAGCTTGGGGAGGATGCGCTCGGCCGTTCCGCCCGGCACGACCTCGGAGATGTGCGTGCCGAGCGGGTTGAAGAAGTAGACGGCGAAGTTGCAGACGGTCTGGTAGGGCGCGACCTCCTGGACCGCCGGCTTCGTGACCTGCAGAGCCCGGCGGAGGTCCTTCAGCGCCATCAGCGTGTTCGGGTTCTCCGACAGCGTGCCGACCGCCTGCAGCAGCTGCTCCAGGTCGTCGCTGAGCTGGGGTGTCTGTTGGAAGGCGGGCACACCTGCGCTGAGCGCGCCGTTGATCGCCGGCAGCGCGCGGCTCAGCTCGGCCGTGCCGGGGATGAGCCGGCGCGAGACGTCGGCGGCATCCGCCAGGAATGGCGTCTGCACCCGGAACGACGCGGTCGCGACGGCCAGCGTCGGCGGCGTCTCCGCGATCGTGTCCTGCAGCGCGCGCGGGTCGCGGTCGATCGCCGCCAACGTGTCAGCGAGCTCGCCGAACAGGCGCGCCTGGACCTCGGCCACCGGCGCCACCTCCGAGGCGGCGGCGGCCAGCGCCGGGACCAGGTTGCGCAACTCGCTGCGCCGGCTCGAGAGGTTGCGCATCACCGGAGTCAGGTAGACGAAGAACGGTCGCAGCTCGGCGATCGTCTCGTTGATCTGCCCGCCGCGGCCGGCGAGCGCGTCGCCGAAGCCCAGCAGCGCCTGCCGCGCGCCGGCGCGCGTGCGAGGCGGGAAGCTCGACAGCACGTCCTCGAGCTCGGGCGCGGTCGAGGTCGCGTTGCGCAGCGGCACCGTGGCGCCGCTCTCGAACGTCCGCTTCGACGTACCCGGCAGCAGCTCGACGTACTTGAGGCCGAGCGCCGACCGCGGCCGTACACCGACCCTCGTATCCACCGACAGCGGCTCGATCTGCTTGTCGAGCTTGAGCTCCAGCAGGGCGATCGAACGCTCCTTGCCAGCGATCTCTCGGCGTACGCTCGTGATGCCGTCGACGACGCCGACGCGGAACCCGCCCGCCCGCACCTCGTTGCCGACCACCAGTTTCGCGGCGTTCGGCAGCTCCGCGTTCAGCTTGTACGTGGGCACGAACGGCAGGCCCTGGTTCGCGTTGTAGGTGACGAACACCGCGACGATCGCGACCAGCACCGTGACCGCTCCGATCAGGACGGGGCTCGCGGCGAGCTGTCGACGTGCCTCCCTCATGGCGCGAGCAAGTAGTCGAGGAGCCCCGCGTCGTCGGGGATCTTCGCCTGCCGCGTCGCCACGGGCGTGGCGGGCGCGGCGGCCACAGCCGCCGCGGGTGACGGCGGGGACGAGCCCTTCGGTCGCGTCGGATCCGGCGTCAGCACCCCCGGCTGGGTGGGCCCGAGGAACTGGTTGCAGGGGATGTCGCCGATCTTGTTGCCGGGGTTGGTCGCGTAGTTGGTGCACGCGAGGGCGATCACGATGTTGAGCCGCAACACGTGCCCGATGTCGTCCAGCCCGTTGGTGGAGAGCGCCTGCCAGTAGAAGTAGTTCCAGAGCGCTTCCATCCCGGTGAAGCCGCCGCTCCCGGTGATGTGCGTCTTGTCGGGGGCGGGCGGATCGGTCGCGGCCGCTCGCGGATCGGGCTCGACCGCGCGCTTGCGGTCGTCAAGTGTCTGGAGGAACTGGCGGAGCGGCTTGGCGAGCCCCGGCGCGTCCTGCGCGAGCAGGCGCAGCTCGTTCAGCTCCGGCGTGCTCTCCTCGACCGCCTTCCGGCCGACCACCGAGGCACTGCCGAGCGCCTGGAAGGCCGGCGTGCCGGCCTGCGCAAAGGGGCGTAGCCGCTTCAGGAAAGTGTCGAGGTCCCCTGAGGCGGCGCCGAGGTTGCGCAGCACGGGCTGCTGCGCCTGCGCCAGGTCGCCGAGCTGCCCCATGTAGGGCTGGAGCTGCTCGAGGAAGGCGGGCAGCCGGCGGAAGCCCTCGGCCAGCGCTTCGCGCCGCGTCGAGGCCGTCTCGGCGGTGTGCGCCGCATCGCGCACGAACCGGCTCACCTCGGTCTTGTGCTCCTCGAGCGCGCCGATCACCCGGTCGGCGTTCACGATCAGCGAGTCGATCTGCCTCGTCTGGCGACCGAGGATGCGCAGCGTCTGGCTGGTCTCGCGCAGCCCGGGGTGGGCGCGCCGGATCACGGCGTTGAGGTCCGCTCCCCGTCCGGCGAGCCCGGTGCCCAGCTCACCCACGATCAGGCGCAGGCGGTCGCGGTACGGCCGCCGCAGGATGTTGTTGACCAGATCGAGCCCGATCGTCGAGCTGGTGTGCTCGACCGGCACGCGCCCTCCGTCCGGCAGGCGGTCCGGCGAGGTGCCCGGCTGGCAGTCGATGAAGTACTCGCCGATGAAGGACTGCGGCCGCACCTCGCAGCGGGCGTCGCGGCGCAGGTCGGCCAGGCCCGGCTCGGTGACGTCCACGTCAACCACAGCCAACGGGTGCGCCTGGCCCTCGATGTTCATGTCGCCCGTCTTGCCGGCGCGGACCCCCGCGATCTTGAAGTCGCCGCCCTGGGCCAGTCCGAACGCGTTGTCGAGCACGATCTCGTAGTGCTTGGCGCCCGAGTCGCCGCCATCTCTCGCGCCGAGCGCCAGCGCGCCCGCGAGACAGGCCGCCAGCACGGCGATCGCGGCCCACCTTCGCCTCACGGGCTCACCGACCTCTGGCTCGGATCGCAGTCGAGCGCGGCCGCCTGCGACGCGGAGAACACGTTGCTCCCGTCGTCGGCCGGCAGCTCGTCGGCACCCGGGCAGCGCCGGAACTGCCCCGTCTTCGGGCCCGGCCCGTAGAGCAGCTCGGACAGGTTGATCCAGGCGCGCGAGAAGCCGCCGAGGGCGTCGTAGCCGCCGGTGTTCGAGAAGTCGTCGAGCCACCCGACGAAATCGGGCGTATAGGGCCGTGCGAAGGCGATCGTGGGCTTGGCGGCGTCGAGCGCTTGCGGTCGTCTGCGGGAACGCGCCCAGGCGCTGGGCCCCGTTGACCTGCTGGGTGTCCAGCGCGACCCGCGTCAGCGGCGGGAAGCTGTTGATCAGGTCGATCAGGTCGTTGTTCCCGCCGGGGCTGCGGATCGTCTCGGACAGGTCGCGGATGGTCGGCTCGCCGTAGCGCGCGAACACGCGCGCCTCGTTCAGGAACGGCCCGAGCCGCGTCGCCACCGGCTTGGCGGCGTTCACCAGCGGGTCCACGTCGTCGAGCGTGGCGCGCAGGTTCACGAACGTGGTGTTCGCGCGGCGCAGGAACGGGGGAAGCCGCTCGACGGAGTCCGCCAGGGATGCCTGCTGGCTGCCGAGGGCGCCGAAGGTGGCGTTGAGGTTCGACACCACGCCGGTGAGGTCGCCGCGGCGCTCGGCCAAGGCGTGCACGAGCGTGGAGGAGTCGACCAGGAAACGCCTCAGCAGGGGCTCGTCGCGCGTCAGCTGCTCGAACAGGCGACTGCCGGTCGACAGCGCCGGGTTGAGGTAGTGGATGCCGCGGCGGAGCTGCACGCCCTCGCCGCGCAGCTGCACGGCCTGGCCCCTGATCACCTTCCTCAGCGAGCTGCGCGTACTCGGGTCGAACAGGGAGAAGACCTCGTCCAGCTCGACGGCGGTGTTCGTGTGGTCGGCGTCGATGCGCCCGCCATCGGCGATCTCGCTGCCGTTGTCGGGGCCGAGTTGGAGGTCGATGAAGCGGTTGGCGATCCCCGACAGCGAGGTCGGCTTGACCGTCGCCTCGGTGCCGACGCGCAGCGGAGCGTAGGCGTCGTCCACGGAGAAGGTGACGTCCGCAGTCCCTGCGTCGGTCACCTTGATGTCCGTCACGGTGCCGACCGCGACGCCGGCCACGCGCACCTCGCTGCCCTTGACGAGCTGCCCGGCGTTGTCGAACTCAGCGGTGACGTGGTAGCCGCCGCCGCGCCCGAACAGGACGAAAGCGACGAGGACCGCGGCCACGACCACCAGGCCGACGCCCACGGCGCGCGCGACAAGCGAAGTCTCGTCCGAGTCGCGCCGTGCGTCCGCTTCGACGCTCATCTACCCCTTTTCATCCCTCCGTGTGACGGCCGTGTCTACGACAGCAGAGGCAAGAGCGCCTCGAGCTTGACCTCGCTTTCCGCGAGCTCCTCAGCGGGAACAGAGTCTCGAACGATCCCACAACCCGCATAGAGATGCGCGATCCGGCCGCGCAGCAGTGCACAGCGGAGGGCGACGCAGAACTCGCCGTCCTCGGCCAGATCAGTCCAGCCGACGGCCCCGGCGTACCAGCCGCGATCGAGCCCCTCGAGCGCCGGGATCAGCGGCAGAGCGGTCGCGCGCGGCTCTCCGCCCACCGCCGGCGTGGGCAGCAGCATGCCCGCCAGCTCGACCGCCGGCAGCGGATCTGCCAGCTGTGCCCGGATCGGGGTAGCCAGATGTTGGACGTTCTGGACCTTCACCAGGACGGGCTCGTCGCCGGCGGTCACCCACACGCTGACCGGCTCGAGCGTGCGCTGGATCCGGCGCACAACGATCGCCTGCTCCTCCCGGTCCTTGACGCTGTGCAGCAGCTGCTCGCCCAGGTGGTCGTCCACGGCCGGGTCCGCGCTGCGGCGCTTGGTGCCGGCGAGCGCGACGGTCTGGGCGCGCGCGCCGTCGCGGCGCACGAGCAGCTCGGGGCTGGCGCCCACGAAGGCCAGCTCGGGGGTGCCGACGCACCAGCAGAAGCAGGCCGGGAAGGCGTCCCGCAGCGCGCCGACGACGGCGCCGGGGTCGTGCGGCGAGGCGGCGTGCGCGCGCACCTCCCGCGCCAGGACCACCTTCTGGAGCTCGCCCGACGCGAATGCGCTCCACGGCGCGCTCGACCGCCTGCTCGTAGTGAGCCGGCGGGGCCGCGCTGGCGACCCGGGTTCGCTGCGCCGGATCGGGATCGATCAGCGGCATCAACGCCGGCTCCAGCTCGGCCACCCGCGCGAGCGTGCGGTGGAGGACGTGCGCCCGATCGGGATGCACGACCACCGACACCGTCATGCGCGCCTGGCCGCGGTGGCGGGCGAACGAGATCTCGGGCAGCACCAGCGACGCGGGCGCGAGCGAGGACCACTCGGGCGTGGCGCCGCCGTTCTCCGCGAAGGCGAAGCCGCCGACGAAGACGGGGCCCGCGGCGGCGGGGCGGTCGGGGTCGAGCGCGGCGTCGTCCGCCACGACCCGCCGGCCGAGGTCGCGCGCCCGCACGGCCACCTCGCGGAAGCGGCCCGGGCCACGAGACTCCAACGCGATCGCGCAGCCGAGCCCGGCGAGGACGAAGCCGTCCCGGTCGGGCTGCTCGAAGCAGAAGAAGCGGTCGTCGGGGCGGCGCGCATGCAGCACGGCGGCCGAGAGGTCGAGCTCGGCCGGCACCGCCACCGTCACCGCGGCGAGGGCCGGGGCGCGGTCGCGCCGGGAGCGATCGAGGGCGCGCTCGACGCGCTCCGCCAGCGTTTCGACCGCCGCGTCGCTCAGCTCGAACGGGCTGGGCGCGCGCGTTGCCGTGAACGACATAGCTCTCAAAGGATGACGGTCAGGCCCGCCCGGCAGCGGGTGTGGGCCCCGAGCGCGCGGATATGACGCCCCGCGGGGCCCACACTCCGCCCGGCTACGTCGCGCCCCGGCCGCGCGAAACCGCGACCTCGCCCGTCCGGACCATCTCGATCAGGCCGAACGGGCGCACCAGCTCCTCGAAGGCGGCGATCTTGGCGTTGCTGCCGGTCACCTCGACCGTCACCGAGCGCTTCGACACGTCCACGGTCTTGCCGCGGAAGATGTCCGCGTACTGGGTGACCTGGGCGCGCGTGTCGCCGTCCTGGCAGGAGATCTTGAACAAGGCCAGCTCGCGGGCCACCGTCTCGGCGGGCTCGAGGTCGCGGATCTTGATCACGTGGACGAGCTTGTGCAGCTGCTTGGTGACCTGGTCGATCGGGTGCGCGGCGCCGTCGACGGTGAGGGTGAAGCGGGAGATCGACACGTCGTCGGTCGGTCCGACCGCCAGGGAGTCGATGTTGAACCCGCGCCGGGCGAACAGGCCCGCGATCCGGGCCAGGACCCCGGGCTTGTTCTCCGCGAGGATCGACAGCACGTGCTTGCGGCCGGTCCGGCCGCGCCCGCTGACCTCGAGGTCCTCGAGGACGAGCACTTCCTTGGTTCCGGGCTCGCCCATCGGTCAGCCGACCTCGGTCGGATGGTCAGGCAGGCCGAAGGTTTGCAGCCTGCATGATCATCCGACCATGTCCCGGGCGGCCTGTCCCGCCGGGATCATCGGGTAGCAGTTCTCCTCCTTGGTCACTCGCACGTCCACGAGCACCGGGCCCTCCTCGGCCAGCGCGGCCTTGAAGGTGTCCTTCAGCTCGGCCTTGTCGGACACGAGCATGCCCTTGGCCCCGAAGGCCTCGGCCAGCTTGACCCAGTCGGGGCTGCCGCCCATCTTCACGGACGAGTAGCGCTTGTCCCAGAACAGCTCCTGCCACTGGCGGACCATGCCCAGGTAGCCGTTGTTCATCAGGAAGATCTTCACGGGAATCTGCTCGTCCACGCAGGTCGCGAGCTCCTGGACGGTCATGATCAGCGAGCCGTCGCCGGCAAGGCAGACCACGTCCTGGTCCGGACAGGCGACCTTGGCGCCCATCGCCGACGGCAGGCCGAAGCCCATCGTGCCGAGGCCGCCGGAGTTGATCCACTGGCGCGGCCGCGTGAACCCGTAGTACTGCGCGGCCCACATCTGGTGCTGGCCCACGTCCGAGGTGACGATCGCCTGGCCGCCGGTGACCTCGAACATCGCCTCGACCATGAACTGCGGCTTGATCTCGGAGTCCTCCGAGTCGTCGTAGCGCAGCGGGTACTTCTCCTGCCACCCGTGCAGGCGCTGCCACCAGCCCTCCAGGCGGGTGGGGTCGGTCTCGAGCGCGCGGTACTCGGCGGTCAGCTTCGGCAGGATGCTCTTCGCGTCGCCGACGATCGGGATGTGCGCCGGCACGTTCTTCGAGATCTCGGCCGGGTCGACGTCGATGTGGATGAACTTGGCGCGCGGCGCGAACTCGGACAGCTTGCCCGTGATGCGGTCGTCGAAGCGGGCGCCGATCGCCACGATCAGGTCCGCCTCGTCCATCGCGTAGTTGGCCGTGCGGGTGCCGTGCATCCCGAGCATCCCGAGCCACTGCTCGTGGTCGGCCGGGAAGGCGCCCAGGCCCATCAACGTGCAGGTGACGGGCAGGTTGTCCGACAGGCAGAGGTCGCGGAACTCCGGCGCCGCGCCGGCGTTGATCACACCGCCGCCGCCGTAGATGACCGGGCGACGCGAGTTCGCCATCGCCTTGGCCGCCAGCCGGATCTGCTTGGCGTTGCCGTCGGTGGTGGGCTGATAGCCGGGCAGGTGCACCTTGGTGACCGGCTCGTAGGGGATGTCGGCGCGCGACAGGTCCTGCGGCAGGTCCACCAGCACCGGCCCCGGCCGACCGCTCGACGCGATGTGGAAGGCCTCGTGGATCGCCTTCGGGATGTCGCGCGGGTCCTGGATCAGGATCGAGTGCTTGACGATCGGCATCGTGATGCCGGAGATGTCGGCCTCCTGGAAGCCGTCGGTGCCGATCAGGTCGGTGCGAACCTGGCCCGTGAGGAACACGGTCGGCACGCTGTCCATCATCGCGTCGGCGATCGGGGTGACCAGGTTGGTCGCGCCGGGCCCGCTCGTGGCGAGCGCCACGCCCACGCGCCCGCTTGCCTTCGCGTAGCCCTCGGCCGCGTGGCCGGCGCCCTGCTCGTGGCGGCACTGGACGTGCCGGATGCCGCCGTCGTAGAGCGCGTCGTAGGTGGGAAGGTTGGCGCCGCCCGGGATCCCGAATACGTGCTCGACGCCCTCGGCCTTGAGGCATTCCATGATGGCGTCGACTGCTCGCATGACGGCTCCAGCTCCTTCCGAAATCGGGACGAAGCAGTCTACCTGGCCGGAATTACCTCATCCGGCCACTCAAGATCGCGCCCACAGCGGGTGCAGACCTGCACGTGGACCGCCAGCAACTTGCCGCACTCGGGGCAGCGGCGGCGCGGCTCGCGGTACTCGGAGCGATAGAAGATCGCCGCCAGCGTGCCCAGCAGGGGCAGTACCGCGCCGATCAGGAACCAGATGAAGAACGAGCTGCCCTTGAGCTTGCCGATCACCGCGGCCGAGAGGCCGCAGAAGAACGCGAGGACTATGAACTCCACGCGCTAGCGAAGGACGCCGAGCGCCCATACGACCGCCACGACGGCAACCACCGCGATCACGATCCACGCGACCGCCGCGACGAAGCCCAGGACGATCTTGAAGAGGACGTACGCCGCAATAACCAGCACCCCGATGGCGAGGAGCTTGCGACCCGCATCCGCGACTAGTTGACCCATGAGACGAAGTCTAGGGGCTACAAAAGGCGTGCCGGACGCGTCGCCAGGTAGCGATCCAGCCCCGGGAGCGGCACCGAGCTCATCACCCAGCCGGGCCAGTGCACGCGGAAGCCGAGCCGGCGCAGGCGGTCGAGCAGCCACCAGGAATCGGTGGTGCAGAAGACGCCGACGCTCTCCGGCTCCTGCATGGTGGCCACGCGGTCGAGCGCGGCCAGCACGACCGGCACCAGGTCCTGGGCCTCCTCCCCCACCGCCGGGCCGATGTCGCCGTCCGAGCTGACCCAGCAGAGCGCGGTGGCCTCGCCGCCCCGGCCGTCCATCGTGGCCAGGCAGGTGCGCGTGCGGCCGAAGAACTCGTGTAGCAGCGGGCGCTTGTGGCCGATGGCGGGGGGCTCCAGGCGCTTCCACTCGCTCACCGCGCGGTCCGGGGTCAGCGCGTGCACGGTGGGCGGAGGGGCGTCGATCTCCTGGGAGCGGCGCTCGATGTACTCCTCGGTGCGGTGGCGCATGTGCCAGTGACCGCTGACCGGCATCACGCCGAACTGCGTGTAGAGCGTCAGGTCCGCGGGCCTGCCGATGCCGAGCACCACGCGGCCGAGATCGGGCGTCGGCGGCTCGGGCCAGCAGCGTTCGAGCAGCGCCCGACCCACCCCCAACCCGGAGTGCGACGGCGCCACCCACAGCTCGGTCAGCTCGTCCATCTCGCCGAAGCGGGCGATCCGCGTGTAGCCGACCATCTGGTCGTCCTCCTCGCAGATCACGAACGCGCCGTCGGCCTGCGCCACGATGAACTCGAGCAGGGCGCGCTCCTGGTTCCAGCGGGCGTCGAGGTCCTCGCGCGCACGCTGGTGCTCGGGAGGCAGCAGCCCGCGATCCTTGCGCGACGCGTCGAGCGCGGCCTCGCCCAGCTCGAACGTGGCACGAAGGTCGCTCGCGCGGCCCTCGCGGAAGGAGAGGACGCTCACGGCCGCGGCTCCTCGAGCGCCTCCGGATGACCCAGCTGCCCGAGCTCGGCCGAGGCGCGACCGAACAGCAGCCCCACGGTCCAGTCCGCGGCCAGCCGCACCTGGCGGGCCAGGCCGGGCATCATCGCCAGGTGATAGCTGCGAGCCGCGAACCACGCCGGGAAGCCCCGCAGGCGCAGGCCGAGGAGCGTCGCCACGGCCTTGTGCTGGCCCATGTCGACGAACACGCCTAGCGTGCGGTAGCGGAACGGCTTCGGCGGCTTGCCGGCGATCGTGGCGGCCACGTTCTCGGCCACCCGGCGCCCCTGGCGGATCGCGTGCTGGCATGTGGGCGGGCTGGGAGCGCGCCGGTGCTTGGCGGGGTCCGGCACGGCGGCCGCGTCGCCGATCGCCCAGACGTTCGTGGTGCCCGCCACCCGCATCGTGGCGTCGACCTCGATGCGGCCACCCTGGTCGAGCGGCAGGCCCAGCCTGCGCACCACGGGCGCGGGCGTGACCCCGGCGGTCCAGCACAGCAGCCGGGCCGGGATGCGCTCGCCGGTGGACAGCGTGACCGAGCCGGCGTCGGCGGCGTTCAGCATCGTGCCCGTGCGAATCTCCATTCCGCGTGCACGCAGCTCGCGGGTGGCGAACTCGGCCAGGCTCGCCGGGATCTCGGGCATCACGCGATCGCGTGCCTCCACCAGGACGAAGCGCGTGCCGATCATGCGGCAGCGCGGGTAGCGGTCGATCACGTCCGCCACGTAGTCCTGCAGCTCGGCGATGCCCTCGAGGCCGGCGTAGCCGGCGCCGACGAACACGAAGGTGAGGTACTCGCTGCGCGACTCGTCATCCGGCAGCGACTCGGCGATCTCCAGGTTGAGCAGCGCCCGGTTGCGCATCGCGATGGCGTCGGCGAGCGTCTTGAAGCCGAGGCCGTGCTCGGCGAGGCCGGGCACGGGCAGCACGCGGGAGACCGACCCGACGGTGACGATCAGCTGGTCGTAGTGGAGCGTCTCGTCGCGGCCGTCGACGGTCGTCACGCGGACCTCGCTGCGAGACGGGTCCGCGCCGGTCACTCGGCCGAGCTGGATGTCCGCCCATTCCAGCTCCTCGCGCAGCGGCACGACCACGTGACGCGGCTCGAGCGATCCCGCCGCGGCGCCCGGCAGCAGCGGCGTGTAGAGCAGGAAGTTCACGTCGCTGACGAGCAGGATGCGGGCGCTGTGACGGGGCAGGCGGCGCTCCAGCCGCCTCGCCGCGTACAACCCGCCGAAGCCCCCGCCGGCGATCACGACGTCGTATGGCACAGCCGTCGAATCTAGCGCGACGGCGACAGAAGGGATCGCGCGGCACGCTGGCCCTCGTCGAGCGCGGGGCGCAGCGGGGCGGGCAGACGGCGGCGTACCCGCCAGGGCGCGCCGGCGAAGGTGTGGTTGGCAACCGTGGCGAAGCCCTCCTCGTCCACGCGCAGCGCCAGCAGCAGGTGAGCGATGCGATCCGAGGGAGGCAGCTCGGCCTCGGGGACGGCCACGCAGAACCCGTGCACGCGGCGCCCGCCGGGCGTGACCAGCAGTGCGCCGGCCTCGCCGACCAGCCAAACACCTAGGTCCCCGCGCTCGAGCGCGAGGCCCGTCGCACGCTGGAGCTCGCGCTCGTGGGGGCCGAGCAGGTCGCCGAGCAGCCCCTGCGCCACGGACTCGGCGCGCTCGTGGCGCGGCCCCCTCGGGCCGGGCGACGGTGGCGCCGCGGGCCGCGTACAGCTCGGGGATGATCCAGGCGTGGGCGCCGACCACGAACGCCACCGGCGCGGTGATCGGGTCGAGCCAGAGCATGCCCACCGCGGCGGCGGCGAACGGGCACCGTGTAGAGCAGGGTCCAGGCCTGCCAGATCCGCTCCCAGCGCCGCAGCCAGGCGGCGTCGGTGGGCGCTCGCCAGGGAACCGAGGCGAGCTCGGGGAGGGCCTGGCCGGCGGTGCTCACGAGGCGGCTAGCCGCCCGCGATCGGCCGCCGCATGATCACCAGGTCCGCCTCGCGCGGGAGCTGGCGCACATGCGTGGCCTTGCCCGGGCCCTCCGGCACGGTGCCGATGTAGCCCAACTCGAGCTGCGAGCGAAACTCGTCGACGGCCTCGGCGAAGGCCCGATCGTCGGCGGCGGTCCACTCCGCCAGCGTCGTGTGTCCAGTGCCGTCCATGCGGATCAGTCGCGCCATGGGCTTGAGGATACGCCGCGCCCTGCGCCGGCTAGCCGTCCAGACGCTCACGGATCAGGCGCTGCACCTCGCCGCCGTCCGCGCGGCCCTTCGTCTCGCGCATCACGGCCCCCACCAGCGCTCCGATCGCCTGGTCCTTGCCGGCCCGGATCTTCTCCACGGCGTCCGGGTTGTCGGCGATCGCGCGGTCGACGACGTCGCCCAGCTCGTCCTCCCCGGCGCGCCCCAGGCCGCGCGACTCGATCGACCTCGGCGGGGTCGCCACCCTCGGCGATCAGCACGGCGAGCACCTCGTGCGCGGCGGACGCCGACGACCTCGCTTGTCCGCGACCATCGCCACCAGCCGGGCGAGCGCCGGCGGCTCGAGCTTGGTGTCCGCCGGGTCGCCGTCGCCGATGGCCGCCGTCAGCTCGTTGATCGTCCAGTTGGCCAGCCGGCGCGGGTGCTCCCCGTCGGCCGCCAGCGCCGCCTCGTAGAAGTCGCCCAGCTCGCCGCGGAAGGCCAGCAGCTTGCGCCGTCTCCGCGGTCAGACCGAGCTCTCTCGAGCCGCTCCGCGCGCGCCGCCGGCAGCTCCGGCAGCGCCGCCCGCGCGCGCTCGAGCATCGCCTCGGTCGGCGCCATCGGCACGAGGTCCGGCTCGGGGAAGTAGCGGTAGTCGTGCGCCTCCTCCTTCGAGCGCAGCGAGGTCAGCGAGCCGCTCTCGGGATCGAAGTGGAGCGTCTCCTGCTCGATCGTCTCGCCGTCGGCCAGGACGCGCTCCTGGCGGGCGATCTCGGCGTCGATCCCGCGCTCGAGGAAGCGGAACGAGTTCATGTTCTTCAGCTCGGTCTTGGTGCCGAAGGTGGTCTCGCCGGCCGGCCGGATCGACACGTTCGCGTCCACCCGCAGCGACCCCTCCTCCATGTTCACGTCGGACACGCCCATGCGCCGCAGCGTGGCCTGCAGCAGGCGGCCGAACTCCGCCGCCTCGGCGGCCGACGCGCAGGTCCGGCTCGGTGACGATCTCCACGAGCGGCGTGCCGCAGCGGTTGAAGTCGACGACGCTCGACTCGGAGCCGTGGATCCGCCCCGAGCTGCCCGCGTGCACGAGCTTGGCGGCGTCCTCCTCCAGGTGCACGCGGTGGATGCGCACGTCGCCGAGCCGCCCGCCGGTGCAGAGCGGGATGTCGTACTGGCTGATCTGGTACGCCTTCGGGCTGTCCGGATAGAAGTAGTTCTTGCGGTGGAAGATCGAGCGCGGGGCGATCTCGCAGCCCGAGCGCCAGGCCGATCATCAGCCCGTAGTGCACCGCCTCGGCGTTGGTCACCGGGAGCACGCCGGGGTGGGCGAGGCAGACCGGGCAGGTGTGCGTGTTCGGCTCCTCGCCGAACGACAGCTCGCAGCTGCAGAACATCTTCGTCCTCGTGGCCAGCTGGACGTGGATCTCGATGCCGATCACCGGCTCATAGGCGGTCACGGCACCGGCACCCCTTCGAAGCCGATCGCCCGCTCGAGCGCGTAGGCGGCGTCGAGGATGCGGCTCTCGGAGAACGCCGGCCCGGCGATCTGGAAGCCGACCGGCAGGCCCTCGGACAGTCCGCACGGGATCGAAACCGCGGGGATGCCCGGCCAGCGGCATCGGCACCGTGAAGTAGTCGGACAGGTACATCGCGAGCGGGTCGGCGGTGCGCTCGCCGAGCTCGAAGGCGACCGTCGGCGAGGTCGGCGTGACCACGAAGTCGACCTGCTCGAAGGCCGCCGCGAAGTCCTGCGCGATCTTCGTGCGCACCTTCTGCGCCGTGCCGTAGTAGGCCTCGTAGTAGCCCGACGAGAGCGCGTAGGTGCCGATCATGATGCGGCGCTTGACCTCCTCGCCGAAGCCCTCGGCGCGGGTGTCCTCGTACATGCTGAGCAGGTCGTCGAAGTGCTCGGTGCGGTGCCCGTAGCGCACGCCGTCGTAGCGGGCCAGGTTGGCGCTCGCCTCGGCCGGGGCGATCACGTAGTAGGCGGAGATGCCGTGCCCGGCGCTGGGCAGGTCGATCTCCGTGACGCTGCCGCCGAGCTCCTCGATCCGGTCGAGCGTGGTGCGCACGACCGCCGCCACGCCGGGGTCGAGGCCCTCCTCGGCGAGCCCCCAGGCGCCGAAGCGCAGGCCGTCGAGGCGCTCGGCGCTCGGCAGCGTGACCTCCTCGGGGAGGCCGAGCGAGGTGGAGTCGCAGGGGTCGCGGCCCTCGAGCGCGCGCAGCATCAGCGCGGCGTCGGTCACGTCGCGCGTGAGCGGGCCGCACTGGTCCAGCGAGGAGGCGAAGGCGATCATCCCGTAGCGGCTGACCGTGCCGTAGGTGGGCTTGAGCCCGACGACCCCGCACAGCGAGGCCGGCTGGCGGATCGAGCCGCCGGTGTCGGTGCCGATCGCCCACGGCGCCAGGCCCGCCGCCACCGCCGCGGCGCTGCCGCCGCTGGAGCCGCCCGGCACGCGGGTGCGGTCCCAGGGGTTCTGCACCGGGCCGTAGCCCGAGTTCTCGTTCGACGAGCCCATCGCGAACTCGTCCTGGTTGGTCTTGCCGAGCACGGCGGCGCCGGCCTCCTGGAGGTTGCGCACGCTCGTGGCCGTGTAGACCGGGAGGTAGCCCTCCAGGATGCGCGAGCCGGCGGAGCTGGGCACGCCCTCGACGCAGAACAGGTCCTTGACGGCGACCGGCGGCAGGGCGCCGGGCTCCGTGGGCGGCTCGTCGGCCACCCACAGGTACGCGCCGAGGTCGTCGCCGGCCGCCCGCTCGCGCCAGAACTCGAACACCTCGGCGCCCGGAGACCTCGCCGGAGCGCGATCAGCTCCGCCTGCGCCGCAGCGGTGAGACCGAGCAGATCGGTCACGAGCCGCCGGGGCTGGGAACCCGGAAGCCGCCGTCGACCGCGTCGGGTGCGCCGGCGAGCGCGCGCTCGCGGGGCAGGCACGGTCGCGGCTCGTCCTCGCGCAGCACGTTCTTGAGGTCGACCACGTGCGAGGTCGGCTCGACGCCGTCCAGGTCGAGCTCGTCCATCTTCTCGACGTGCTCGAGGATCTTGGACAGCTCGCGCGGGCATCCGCTCGAGCTCCTCGTCGGTCAGCCGCAGCCGGGAGAGGCGGGCCACGTGGAGCACCTGGTCGCGGTCGATCATGGCCCGCGATTCTAGGAGTCAGCCGCCGAAGCCGGCCTGGTCCACGACCCGACGCTCGTGCGTGCCCACCCCGATCGTCCGCTCGCCCTCGCGGACCTCGACGGCGAAGCGCAGCTTGCGACCGTCGAGCACCTCGTCCAGACGGGCGTGGACGGTGCAGACAGCTCCCCTCCCCCGCCGCCGCCACGTGCTTGATGCACACCTCGAAGCCCACGGTCGCCTTGCCGTCGGCCAGGTGCTCGTAGGCGAGGAGCGACGCGCAGCGCTCCATCCTCGAGATCATCCCGGGGGTCGAGAGCACCTTCACCGGGAGCGTCCCGCCGACGTCCGTCAGCAGCCGGCCCTCCGCCGTGAACTCGTCGGTGCGCTCGATGCCCGGCTCGATGCTCACGGCGCCGGCATCGACTCGACCTCGACCGGCGTCGAGCCGATCACGCGCTCGTCGCGCATCGCCATCCACGCGCCGACGGCGATCCCGACCGCGCCGGCCAGCCCCAGCCAGAGCGCCCACTCGCGCCCGCTCGCTGCGTTCGGGATGTCCACCGCGCGGTACGAGCACGAGCAGGATGCCCGACGAGCGCCACACCGACAACGAGCGCCGAGAGAGCGATCGGCACGGCGGGCACGCGCTGCGTCGCGGTCACGATCGCGAGCAGGACGCCCGTCGCCGCCACGAGGGCGAGCAGGACGTCGATCGCGGCGAGCGACTCCCAGGCCGCTCAGCGCCGGGGCAGTACCACGGCAGGAACAGCGACACCAGCAGCGCCACGCCGGACGCCGCCGCCACCCACTCGCCGGCGCGCAGCCTTCGCAGGTCCATGCGCGCCGCAATCTACCGCCGACGCGGGTCCGGCGCCGCCGCCCCCGGCTTGAGGGAGACGCCGGGAGCGGGGGCCGGAAGGGCGGGGCCGTCGCGGGGGAAGCCGTGGCCCCGCCTGGAGGCTCGGACGGGGTTTGCCGGCGACCCGCTGGGACGCTACGTCCGAGCGCCAAGCAGATTGCCACCAGCGCGGATGCCCGACCAGTGGGGCCTCCCCGCATCCGGAGGTACGGTTACCCGTACCCCTCAGGCCTGCAGGCGGGCGGCGCGCAGCGTGTTCACGAGCAGCATCGCGCGCGTCATCGGCCCCACCCCGCCCGGCACCGGGGTGATCGCCCGCGGCGCGCTCGCGTGCGGCATCGAAGTCGACGTCGCCGACGAGGCCGTCGTCGGTGCGGTTGGTGCCCACGTCGATCACCACCGCGCCCTCGCGCACCATGTCCGCCGGTCACGAGCCCGGCGAGCCGACCGCGGCGATCAGCACGTCCGCCTCGCGGCAGACCGCGGGCAGGTCGCGCGTGCGCGAGTGGCAGTGCGTGACGGTCGCGTTGGCGGCCAGCAGCAGCTGCGCGAGCGGCTTGCCGACCAGGATCGAGCGCCCGATCACGACCGCCCGCGCGCCCTCGAGCTCGGCGCCGGCCTCGCGCAGCAGCTCCATCACGCCGGCGGGCGTGCAGGGCACCATCGCCTCCTCGCGATCCTGCATCAGCAGGCCCGCGTTGACCGGCGGTCAGGCCGTCGACGTCCTTGACCGGGTCGATCAGCGCGATGAACTCGTCCTGGTCGAGGTGGCCGGGCAGCGGCAGCTGCAGCAGGATGCCGTGCACGCGCGCGTCGGCGTTCAGCTCGCGCAGCAGGCCGGCGAGCTCGTCCGGCGCGGTGTCGGCGCCCAGCGGGTGGTGAAAGGACTCGATGCCGACCTCGGCCGAGTCCTCGCGCTTCATGCGCACGTAGATGGCGGACGCCGGGTCGTCGCCGACGAGCACCGTCGCGAGCCCCGGCGTGACCGCCAGCGAAGCCACCTCGGCGCGCCACCTCGGCCCTGACCCGGGCCGCCACCGCCTTGCCGTCGATGATCTCGGCGCTCACGGCCGGGCAGCCTACTCAGGCGCGCTTCTTGAGCGGCGCGTAGTCCGCCATCAGCTTGCGCTCCGACGCCGTCCGAGGCGAAGCGCACCACCACCAGCCCGCCAGGCTCGACGCCCACGACCACGCCCTCGCCGAAGTTCGCGTGCATCACGTCGTCGCCGAGGCGCGAAGATCGCGCCCGGCGCCGGTCGGCTCCGAGGCGGCGCGCGGCGGTGGCGCCGCCGCTCCACGTCGAGGCGGCCTCGCGGCCCGCCGGGCCCTGTTCCTCGCGGTCGGTGAGCTCGATCGGGATCTCGTCGATGAAGCGGCTGCGCAGGTTCCAGTCGCGGTTGCCGAACAGCGCGCGCGTGCGCGCGTAGGTCAGGTAGAGCTCGCGCTTGGCGCGCGTGATGCCGACGTAGGCGAGCCGGCGCTCCTCCTCGAGGTCGCCCGCCTCGATCGCGCGCGAGTGCGGGAACACGCCGTCCTCCATGCCGATGATGAACACGGTGCCGAACTCGAGGCCCTTGGCGTTGTGCAGCGTCATCAGCGTGACCAGGCCCTGCTCGTCGCGCAGGTTGTCCTGCTCGGAGAAGAGCGCGATCTGCTGGAGGAACTCCTCGACCGACGGCTCCTCGGCGGTCGCGTCGTACTCGCGCGCCACGCCGACCAGCTCCTCGAGGTTCTCCAGCCGCACCTGCGACTCGACCGTGCGCTCGGCCTGCAGCGCCTCGGTGTAGCCGGTCTCCTCGAGCGTCTCGGCCAGCAGGTCGCCCACGCCCGCCCCGCCGTCGACGCGCTCGCGCAGCCGCTCCATCACCGACATGAAGCGGCCGACCGCCTTGACCGCCGCCGTGCCCAGCCCCGGCACGCTCTCGGGCGCCGCGGCGACCTCCCAGACCGGTGCGCCGATCGTGTTGGCGTGCCCGACCAGCCGCGCCTGCGAGGTCTGGCCGATCCCGCGCCGCGGCGAGTTGACGACGCGCCCGAAGGCGACGGTGTCGGACGGGTTGACGAGCAGCGTCAGGTAGGCCAGCGCGTCCTTGATCTCGGCGCGCTCGTAGAAGCGGGTGCCGCCGATCACCTGGTAGGCGACGCCGTAGCGCACCAGCATGTCCTCGAGCACGCGGCTCTGGGCGTTGGCCCGGTAGAAGACCGCGATGTCGTCGCGCGAGCCGCCCTCGTCCACCAGCCGCTCGATCTCCGACACGACGAAGCGCGCCTCGGCGTGCTCGTCCTCGAGCTCGCGCACGTGCACCGGATCGCCCTCGCCGAGCTCGGACCAGAGCGACTTGTCCTTGCGCGAGCGGTTGTTGGAGATCACCGCGTTGGAGGCGTTCAGGATCGTCTGCGTCGAGCGGTAGTTCTGCTCGAGCTTGACCACCGTCGCGTCCGGGAAGTGGTCCTCGAAGTCGAGGATGTTGCGGATGTCGGCGCCGCGGAAGCGGTAGATCGACTGGTCGTCGTCGCCGACCACGCACGAGGTTGCGGTGCTCCTCGCAGAGCAGCTGGAGCCAGCGGTACTGGGCGCGGTTGGTGTCCTGGTACTCGTCGACCAGCACGTGCCGGAAGGAGCGCCGGTAGCGGTCGCGCACCTCGTCGAACAGCTCGAACAGGTTCACGCAGCGGAACAGCAGGTCGTCGAAGTCCATCGCGTTGGCCGAGTGCAGGCGCGGCTCGTAGAGGTCGTAGACGTCGGCCGCGGTCTGCTCGAAGAAGCTGCTCGACCTTGAGCCGGTAGCCCTCGGCGTCGAGCAGCACGTTCTTGGCGTCCGAGATCTGGCGGCGGATCCCGCGCGGCGGCGAAGCGCTTGGGGTCGATGTCGAGCTCCTCGATGCAGTTCTTGACCAGCCGCAGCGAGTCCTGCTCGTCGTAGATCGTGAAGCCGCGCGTGTAGCCGAGCCGCTCGGCGTCGGCCCGCAGCATGCGCGCGCAGGCCGAGTGGAACGTCATCACCCACATCGCGCGCGCGCGCCGGCCGACCAGCAGTCTCGACCCGCTCGCGCATCTCCTGCGCGGCCTTGTTGGTGAACGTGATCGCGAGGATCTCGCCCGGGCCGGCCTGCCCGGTGCCGACCAGGTGAGCGATCCGGTGGGTGAGCACGCGCGTCTTGCCCGAGCCGGCGCCGGCGAGGATCAGCAGCGGGCCCTCGCCGTGCAGGACGGCCTGGCGCTGAGGCTCGTTGAGGCCCTCCAGCAGGGCCTCGGTGGCGGCGGGTGCACTCACCCTGGCGAGGATAGGGGCGTCGGCGGAGGGCCTACGAGCAGAACACGTTGCGGCACTGCAGCGGGTTGCCGTTCCCGCTCGCGGTGTTGCCGCCCAGGTCCGTCACGCCCGCCGCCGCGTCGATGCCGAAGTCGCCGTTGTCGTTGGCGACGTTGCTCGCCCAGGCTCGCCGGTGCGAGTCCTGACGTCTGATGCCGTCGTCGGCGTTGTCGTGCGACGCGAGTTGGCGCACCAGCCGAGTGCGCGCCGAGAAGGCGCTCACGAAGATGCCGTCGCCGAGGACGCGGCTGGGTTCGGCGACACGCCGGGAGCTGCGCGTCGCTCGACACGTCGTTGTCGAGCGATCACGTTGTCGCGCCCGACGACCGATGATGCCGCCTGATCCAGCTCCCCTCCACGTGGTTGTCGGCGATCCGCGCCCGTTCGACCCGACCAGCGCGATCGCCGGGGAGCCGATCAGCGAGCCGGGTGGGTGAACCGCTCTGTTGCTGTCGATGCGGGCGAAGTCGCCCCGGACGGTGATGGCCGACGCTGAAGGCGGCGCTCGACGCTCGCTGTTCGCCGACCACGCAGCTCGTCGGAGCCGACGCACCGCGATCGCCTCGCCGCGGCCGAAGACGTCGCTGCTGCGGATCTCGTCGTCGCTGCCCGCCCTGGATCACGGATGCGCCGTGTTCGCCCCGCCCGCGGTCACGTCCACGCAGCGCGGTTGCGGCTCGCCGTTGGCGAGCTCGATCGCGTCGCCGAAGCAGTCACGATGCTGCCGTTGCGCACCGTCAGGTCGTCGAAGCCGCCGGAGTTGTCGATCCCCGCGCGGCCCGGCCCCGCCCACCGCAGATCCGCGCCGTCTATCGACGTGTCCGCGCGAGGTTGATCTCCACCCCGTCGGCTCCGACGATCAAGCCCGGGTTGCTGCGGGCAGCTCAGGTCGCCGGTGAGCGTCAGGTCGGTCGTGACGACGTCGCCGCACTCGACGCTCTGGGTCGTGAACGCGGCGGTCCTCGCCGCAGCCCGGGCCGCCCTGCTGCTGGGAGTCGCTGGCGCAGAGGCGGTAGTGGTAGGAGGTCCCGGCGGCGAGGCCGGCGATCTAGCGCCGACACGCGGTGAGCGCCTGGTTCTGCTGGCGCCGTGACGGTCTGGTGCGCGCTCTCGCGACCCGTAGGCCGTCGTCGGGCCCGAACTGGACCCAGTACTCGACCTGACCGCCGGTGGTGCTGGCGACCTTGCCGGCGATGGTCGCCGCCGTCGTGGAGACCGTCGGTCAGGCGAGCCGGTGAGTGCCCGTCGCGCAGCCCGCGACAGGCGATCGACTAGCGCCAACGCGACGACGGCGATGAAGCGCACCGATATGCCGACGCTACGCCGCCGCAGGCGTCGGTCAAGCGCTCTAGAGGTCGCGCCGGGCAAACGCCATCCGCGCGGCCGCGGCGAGCAGCGACCAGGTAGGCGGCGCTCCACGGCCACAGCAGCGGCCCGGCCTCCTGCGCGCCGCCGAACGGGCCGAGCTGGACGATCACCGCCGGTCGTTCCGCCGACGTCCGACGGTGAGCGAGTCGAGCCCGCCCTGGTAGAGCGCCTCGAAGGGCAGCGCCCACGAGGCGACCTGGGCCACGTTCTCGAGCGTGTTCGACGTTCGAGCGCGTCGCCGATCTGTCCCAGCAGGCCGGCGGCCAGGCCGGCGCCGAACGCCATGAACACCGCGATCCCGTTGGCGGTCGCCGACAGGAAGATCGAGCCGAGCAGGGACAGCGCGGCGATCAGGATCACGCCGGCGATCAGGGCGACGCCCGGGCCCGACCGGGTCGTCCGGCCACCAGCCGCCGGCGACGCCGGTGATCACCATCGCCGCGGCGTAGACCGCGCCGACGTAGAGCGCCGCACACCCCGCCGCGGCGGCGAAGCGCCCGCCCAGCAGCGCGGTGCGCCCGAGCGGCCGCACCACCAGCGGCTGCAGCAGGCCCCGCTCGGCGTCGCCGCGAACCGCGCCGAGGGTCAGGAAGACCGCCAGGACGCAGCCGAGGAAGAGCGTGGTGAACATCGCCAGCCCGAGCAGCGTCGAGCCGGTCAGCACCTCGTCGTCCACGTCGAGCGCGGCGCCGGCCGCCTCGGCGTCGATCGAGTCGAAGGCCGCCTCGGTGCCCACCGCCGTACAGCACGAGGAACGCCACGGTGAGGATCAGCACGACCACGAACACGCGCCTGCGCGTGGACTCGCGCAGCGCGTAGCGCGGCGATCGTGAGCGCGCCGCTCACGAGGCCGCCTCCACCGTCTCGAGGTAGGTGTCCTCGAGCGTCGAGGACAGCACGCGCACCCCGTACACGCGCTCGCCGGCCGCGACCAGCTCGGCGACGATCTCCGGCACCTGCTCGCGCGTCGCCTCCGGGAAGGGGCGCACGCCCGCCTCGAGCTCCACCTCCACGCCGCGCGCGCTGCGCCAGCTCGGCCGGGCTGCCGCGCGCCACGATCTTCGCCGCCGACGAGGATCGCCACCCGGTCGCAGACGCGCTCGACCTCGCTGAGCAGGTGCGAGTTGAGCAGCACCGCCACGCCGCGGCGCTTGAGCTCGAGCAGCAGGTCGCGCACGATCCGGCGGCCCGACCGGGTCGAGCGCGCTGGTCGGCTCGTCGAGCATCAGCAGGCGCGGCGTGCCGACCAGCGCCTGGGCGATCCCGAGCCGCTGCTGCATCCCCTTCGACATCGCGCCCACCCGCGTGCCCGCCGCGTCGGCCAGCCCGACCAGCTCGAGCAGCTCGCGCCGCTCGTCCGCGCCGCCGTCCGACCCGGACAGCCGCTGGTGCAGGGTGAGCAGCTCGTCGGCGCGCAGCCACTCGGGGAAGCGGAACAGCTCGGCCAGGTAGCCGATCGTCGCGCGCGCCGCCGGCGAGCCCGCCGGCTCGCCGGCCACCTCCGCCTCGCCGCCCGACGGGCGCACGAGACCGCAGGCGATCTTCACGAGCGTGGACTTGCCGGCGCCGTTCGGGCCGAGCAGCCCGACCAGCTCGCCCGGCTGGACCTCGAGGTCGACGCCCCGCCAGCGCCACCGTGCCGCCGTAGCGCTTGGACAGCTCGCGGCAGTCGAAGGCGGCGGACACGCGCCGCAGTGTAGGAAGGGGGCATGCAGCTGCTCGACGAGGTGCGCTCGAACTGCCGCGCGATCGCGCGAGGGCGCGCGCTTCGTCTCGATCGACCTCGACGCCTGGCCGCGAGCCGCCCGCCGGTCGATCTGCGGCGCGCCGGCGTCGGGCGGACCCGACCACCTGCTCCAGCTCGACGCGATCAACTTCGGCTCCGGCTGGTTCCCGACCCTGCGCAAGCGACCCGGGCTGTCCGGCTACCGCACGATCGCCGCCGCGTTCGGCGAGCACGGACCGTGGACCAACGCCGAGCTGCGGCGCGCTCGACGCCGCGCGCGGTCGCCGCGGCGCTCGGCCAGGAGCCCGGCCACCCGCTGATGCGCCTCTACGCCGAGGCGCTGCGCGACCTGGGCCGCTTCCTCGGCGACCGCTCGGCGCTCGACCTGGTCGAGCAGGCGGGCGGCTCGGCGGAGCGGCTGGCGACGCTGCTCGCCCGCGGCATGCGCTTCTTCGACGACCGCGGCTTCTACAAGCGCGCGCAGATCGTCCCGAGCGACCTGGCGCTCGCCGGGCTGGCGGAGTTCGACGACCTCGATCGGCTCACGATCTTCGCCGACAACCTCGTGCCGCACGTGCTGCGCGTGGACGGCGTGCTGCGCTACGACCCCGGGCTGGCCGCCCACATCGACGCGGGCGAGCTGCTGCCCCAGGGCCAGCGCGGAGCGTGAGATCCGCGCGTGCGCGGTGCACGCCTGCGAGCAGCTCGCGGAGCGGACCGGCGTGCCGCCGCGGCGTGCTCGACGTGCGGCTCTGGAATCGCGGGCAGGCGCCCGAGTACAAGGCGATCCCGCGGCACCGCACGCGCTGCGTCTACTACTGAGTCACTCGCAGGACCAGCACATGGCCGTGCGGGGCGAAGCTCGTGTCCGGCGCCAGCATCCCGGTGCCGACCTCGTAGACCGTCGCGTCCGGATCGCCGCGCTGGCGGACGTAGGTGGCGCTCTCGGCCACCTCTCCGATCAGGGCGTACACGGCCCCCTGCAGAGCGCGCACGTCGCCCTGCGGCCCGGGCCAATGGAGCTCTACGACGAAGGTCCCGTCGGGCTCGGTCCGCGTGCCGTCCAGCCGCAGTCCGACGGTGCCGCGCTCGCAGGCTCGACGCAAGTTCGGGAGCAGGTGGGCCTCGGGCTCCTCGGCGACCCAATCGGGCTCGCGCAGGGCGGCCGCCAGCTCGGCGACGCCCGGCTCCAGGCGGCGCCCGTCGGCCACGCCGTGGCCGCGCTCGTCAGTGTCCCAACGGCGCCGCTCAGCCACCGGCCGAGTCCGGGCCGCGCCGGCGCTCCAGGCGCCTGACCTCGGCGCCCTCCGGGCTTGCGGCCGGTCTGCTCGGCCACCAGCTCCTCCAGCTCGGTCAGCCGGTTGGCCAGCCCGCTGATCGCGTCCGCGACCGGGTCGGGCAGGTGCGCCCAGTCGGCGTCCGGGCCGTCGGGCCGGCGGCCGTCCACGCGCACCGGGTGGCCGGGGTTGCCGACCACGGTGGCGTCCGCGGGCACGTCGTGGATCACGACCGAGTTGGCGCCGATCTTCGAGCGCGCGCCCGACCACGATCGGGCCGAGCAGCTTGGCGCCCGAGCCGATCATCACCTGGTCGCCGACGGTCGGGTGGCGCTTGCCGCGCGCGAAGCCGGTGCCGCCGAGCGTCACGCCCTGGTACATCGTCACGTCGTCGCCGACCTCGGCCGTCTCGCCGATCACGACGCCGGCGCCGTGGTCGATGAACAGCCCGCGGCCGATGCGCGCGGCCGGGTGGATCTCCACGCCGGTCACCACCTTGACCAGGTTGGCGAGCATGCCCGGGATCAGCGGCACGCCCGCCTCGTGCAGGGCGTGCGAGACGCGGTGGGCGAGCAGCGCCTGGACGCCGCCGTAGGTGAGCAGGATCTCGAGCCGGCTGACCGTGCGCGCGGCGGGGTCGCGCTGCTGCGCCGCGCGTGAGGTCCTCGCGCACCTCCTGCGCCACGCGCGCGAATGTCGCAAGCCCCATCACGGTGCGAAGAATGGCGTGCTCACGTAGCGCTCGCCCGAGTCGGGGACGATCGCCACGATCCGCTTGCCGCTCATCTCCGGGCGCGAGCCGACCTCGATCGCCGCGTACAGCGCCGCGCCGCCCGAGATGCCCGCCAGCACGCCCTCGCGGGCGGCGCTCCGGCGCGCGGTCTCGATCGCGTCCTCGTCGTCGACGGGCAGGATCTCGTCGACCACGTCGCGGTTGAACACCTCCGGCACGAAGCCGGCGCCGATGCCCTGGATCTTGTGCGGACCCGGCGAGTCCGCCGGACAGCACCGGCGAGGCCTTCGGCTCGACGGCCACCACGCGCAGGTCGGGGTTGCGCTCCTTGAGCCGCTCGCCGCAGCCGGTGATCGTGCCGCCCGTGCCGACGCCGCGCCACCAGCACGTCGACCTGACCGTCGGTGTCGCGCCAGATCTCCTCGGCGGTCGTGCGCCGGTGGATCTCCGGGTTGGCGGGGTTGGAGAACTGGTTCGGCACCCAGCAGTCGCCGCGCTCGCGGCAGATGCGGCGCGCCTCCTGCGACCGCCTCGTCCATGCCGCCCATCGACTCCACCAGCACGACCTCGGCCCCGTACAGGCGCAGCAGGTTCTCGCGCTCCCGGCTCATGCCCTGCGGCATGGTCAGGATCAGGTCGTAGCCCTTGGCGGCGCAGACGAACGCGAGCGCGATGCCGGTGTTGCCGGAGGTGGACTCGACGATCGTGTTGCGGCCCGGCTCGATGCGCCCCTCGGCCTCGGCGACGTCGATCATCGACACGCCGATGCGGTCCTTGACGCTGCCGGCCGGGTTGTAGGCCTCCAGCTTGCCGAGCAGCTCGGCGTCGCAGTCGGGCGCGAGGCGCGTGAGACGCACCATCGGCGTGTTGCCGACGAGATCGGCCAGGTTCTCCGGAATGGCGCCGGTGACCGGCGGCACGGTCATGGCCCGACTGTAGCCGCCGGTCGCCGGCGCCGCTCAGCCGCCCGGCCTCAGGAGGGCGGCGCGAGCGTCACGTGGTACGGCGTTGCCGGGCCCCGACAGCAGGGTGCCGAGCGTCGGGCCGAGCAGCCCGCAGCCGGTCAGCGGCGGGATGGTGGTCGTCCCGTCGAAGGCCAGCGGGAAGGCCAGCGGCCCGTCGTAGTTGAGCGTGAGCTGGATCGGCTCGGCCGTGCGGCACGTGGTCGGCACGCCGAGCAGGCCGAGCCGCAGCTTCTTGATCCTCAGGATCGCCGAGGTCGTCGAGCGGATGTGGACGCCGAGTCGAGTCGAGCGTGATCGTCCCCTGCACCGGCTGGGCCTCGTCGAGCTTCGTCGTGACCTGCGTCGGGACGCCGAGCACCCTGATCGTCGACGTGAACTCCGGGATGAAGACGTGGCCGGACAGCTGCTGCGGTCGTCAGGTTCGCGCTGCCGTTGAAGGTCGATCCGGCCGGCAGCGTGATCGACTGGTTCAGCTTCTTCACGGTGAGCGACCCGCCCACCTTGTAGTTGGTGAACGGCAGGACGACGTCGGCGGCCGACGCGGCCGGCACCGATACGACGCAGGCGGTGAGCAAAGCCACGGCGAGAGCGAGAACGGCTCTCCGGGTACGGGGCATGGCGCTACTCCCTTGTTGCGGTCCGACTTATGGCACCTGCGTGTATGCCCCGAAACCCCCAACTCGAAGCCGTCCGCGGATAGGCTGTGGCGCCAAATGTCGCGCGAGAACGTCGACGTCGTGCGCGCGATGGGTAGCTCACGGCTGAGGCGCGTCACCGCCCGGCGGCGGACGATTGACGACCGGCTCGTTGTGAGCGCCCCGCGCCTCTACCGGCTGCTCGTGGGTGCCAGCTGGCTGGTGGTCAGGCGCATGTCGCCGACCTCACGCGTGCGGCGGGCGCTGCTCGCGCGACTATGCGTGCGCACCTACGGGGCCTTCAATCGCCGCGACCTCCCGGTGTTCCTCGGTGTCTTCCACCCCGAGATCGTCTACGACATGTCGCACGTCGCCGGATGGCCGGAGAAGCAGAGCTACCGCGGGCATTCGGGCCTGAGCGAGATGGCCAACGACTGGTTCGCGACGTGGGACTTCTGGTTCGAGCTGGAGGGCGTGCGCGACCTGGGCGGCAACCGCTGCGTGGTGATGGCCGACGACCGAATGACGGGCACGGGCAGCGGCGTGGCGCTCGAGTCGGTCCTGTGGACACAGGTGGCGACGGTGAAGCACGGGCTGTGCGTCCGGGTCGACAACTACACCGACCGCCGGGAGGCGCTCGACGCCGTGGGGATTGGTTGAGGTGGCCGACTACTACCTGGTCACGCGACAGAAGGGCCCGGCCTGGGACCACTCGCGGGGGCGGCGCGAGCAGGCGGGCTGGGACGAGCACGCGAAGTTCATGGACGTACTGGTCGAGGAGGGAGCAATCGTGCTCGGCGGGCCGGTCGGCGAGGCCGAAGGCGAGGACGTGCTGCTCGTCTTCGCGATGGACAGCGAGGCAGCCGTCCGCGCGAAGCTCGCCGAGGACCCGTGGCCGGAAACGGTGATCGCGATCAAGACCATCGAGCCTTGGTCGGTGTGGCTGCGGGCCCCGGCCCGCGCTTGACTCGGCTGTTGGCGGGGTGGTAGGCCACGCATATGCGCGGCAGTTCGAGGCGAAGGCGAGTGGGTGCGATTCTGATCGTTGCGGCTGCCGCGGCGCTCGCGATCGCCACGACGGCCGCGCTGGCTGACCACCACCACGGGTCCAAGAAGGTCAAGGGGACCTGGGTCAACCCAGTCGGGTCTTGCGTTCAGCACATCATCAGCTTCGATCCGGCCACCGGCGATCTCGTCTGCACCGGCACGAGCGACTGGACCGGAACCTGGAAGGGATCCACCGCCTGGCGTTTGACCGGGAACCAGGACCCGGGTTCGGGCACGGTGTCAGGGCGCATCGCGGAGGTCTTCACAGGCCGGGCGGCGGACGGGCGGAAGGGCCGCCTGACCTTCGTCGAGCACCTCGAGCTGGACGCCGAAGGGAACATCGACATCACCGGCCACATCACCCACAGCTGCGGTGCGCTGACGGGGTCAAGCGGGCACGCCCACTGGGTCGGGACGTCGAGCGTCGCAGACGGCTCGGGCCACGGCCCGTACACCGGGCGTTGGCATGAGGGCCGCAGCACCCACCGCAAGCGCTGCCACGCCGGGTAGACGCTCGGGGGGCGGCACGCGCGATACTGGGCGGCCGATGTCGCAGGCAAGCGCCGAGCTGCGAGCGGTGGCTGAAGCCGCGTACGGGGCGATCAACACGGAGGATCTGGATGCCTTCCTCGCGATCGCCACGGAAGATGTCGAGTTCACGTCGCTGGTCGCGGAGGCCGAGGGAGCGACCTTCCGCGGTCATGACGGCGTGCGCGCCTGGTGGGAGACGGTCCGCGGCGCCTTCGAGGGGGTGCGCTGGGAGTTGCTCGACGTCCAGGGATCTGGGAGCCGGGGCGTGGCATGTGTTCGCATCGCCGGGACGATGAGCGGCGTCTCCGTCGAGCAGAGGATGTGGCAGGCAGTCGAGTTGCGAGACGGGAAGGCCTGTTGGTGGGCCAACTTCCGCAGCGAGGACGAGGCCCTCCAAGCCGTGGGGCTGTCGGACTAGGGGTCGCTCAGGACTTGGGCGGCGCCTCGATGTGCTCGCCCGAGTCGTCTCCCTCGTCCTCGATCTCCTCGCGCTGGGAAACGTTCGGGTCGCCGGACTTGAGCTTCTCGACGTCGCCTTCCACGTCGTCCTTGCGGCCTTCTTTGTAGGCGTGAAGCGGGGTGTCGGGCAGGGTCTCCTCATCTGCACGGCCCTGCTTGTCCTCATCAGCCATGGCTTTACCTCCCTCTCGCGTCGGCCTCACAATTCCTCGGACCCGCTACCCGGGTAGACCGCCCGCACCCCTACGGGCCGGGATACTGGGCTGAGATGTCGCAGGAGAACCTGGAGATCGTGCGGCGCAACAACGACGCCTACAACAGGCGGGATCTGGGCGCGTATCTCGACACCGTCGCCGAGACGGTGACGTTTCGGTCGCGGTTCAGCGTGATGGACCACCGCGTCTACCGGGGTCGCGACGACATCAGCCGATACTTCGCCGAGCTCGACGAGGTCTGGTCGCGCTACGAGATGAACCTCGAACGGCTGGTCGATGTCGGGGCCCGTGTGGCGGGCCTGTTCCACCTGCACGCGGTCGGCAGGGAGAGCGGTCTCCAGTTGGAGGAGCACCCCGGCGTGGTCTTCACGCTCGATGCCGGAAAAGTCGTCCAGATCGACGCCTTCGCGACACAGGCGGAGGCCCTGGAAGCCGTCGGGCTGTCGGACCGTTAGCCGCCACCTCCTGAACATCGCTACCTTCGAGGGCGAGGCAGTCGTTCGCTAGGTCATCCCCTCCCCTTACGCGCGGCCCGACACCGAGGGGACGAGGGCAGCTATGTCAGACGACAGCAGGAGCCGCGACCACGCCGTGGAGCGACTCCAGACGGCGCGAGAGCGCCGGGACCGATCCTCCGACCAATACGACGCGGCGCGCGAGTCGCCCGGGGAGCTGCGCGCGTTCACCGAGCTGCAGGCAGCCATCGACCAGTTCGCCGCCCGAGAGGCCTGGCTCGCTTGGGTCGACCGGGACTACTAGCCGCTGATGTCGCGTAAGCGACCTGGGAGCAGAGCCGAACGCGACCGTCGCGACAGGCGCCGTTCCGGACAGGTGAGCCAGGTGCGCCGTCTCACCCGCGAGCGTGCGACTGCGCGGGATACTGAGCGGGCGATGTCGCAAGCGAACGTGGAGCTCGTCATGAAGGTCCACACGGCGGTCATTCAGGGGGACCTGGAAGGTCTTCTCGCGGGGGTGCATCCGCAAGGCGAGTACCGGCCCGCGACCCAGCAGGCAATCGAGGGCGAGGGAGGCGTCTTCCGGGGGTACGAAGGCATCCGCCGGTGGTTTGGCGAGTTGCACGATCTGTATGAAGACCTCGACAGCGAGATCCTCGAAGTCCGCGACCTCGGAGACCGGATCGTCGTCGTCTTCATCGTCCGCGGACGGGGTACGGGTAGCGGCGTCACCCTCGAACAGTCGCTGGCTCAGGTCGTCACGTTGCAGCAAGGAAAGGTCATCGAGATACGCGAGTACTTCAGCCGGGAGGAGGCCCTCGCAGCCGTGGGACTATCCGAGTAGGCATGTCGCAGGAGAACGTGGAGATCGTGCGGCGGGCCTTCGTAGCGTTCAACGCGCGTGACGTCGATGGACTGGTCAGCCTGTCCGCCGAGGACTGTGAGTGGCGGCCGTTGCGAGCGCAGCTCGAGGGCATCGTCTATCGAGGACACGAAGGTGTCCGGCAGTTCGTGAGAGATATGGACGAGGACTGGGAGGCGTTTCGAATCGATCCGCTCGAGTTCCACGAGCACGGAGAGCGGGTTGTGGTGATTGGGCACGTAGGTGCTCTCGGTCGAAGTGGTGTTGAGATCGACTCGGGCGCAGGATTCGTCTTCGAGCTGCACCAAGGCCGGATCAGGCACATCACCAGCCATAGCGATCCCGAGGCCGCCCTCGCAGCCGTGGGGCTGGCAGAGTAGGCCGCTCCGATGGACAAGCGGCGACTGACGACGAGCGTGGCGAAGTACGTGGTCAATCCGCTCGTCCGCGGGCTGTTTCGCTTGGGGGTGCCCGCGCCCGGGACGGCGATACTCGAGACACGCGGCCGCAAGTCGGGGCAGGCGCGGCGCACGCCGGTGACCAACGGCCTTGCCGGCGACACCTTCTGGATCGTCAGCGAGCATGGGCGGCAGTCCAGCTACGTGCGGAACATCGAGGCGAACCCGCGCGTGCGCGTGAAGGTCGGACGGGGGCGCTGGCGCTCCGGGACAGCCGCTGTGGTTCCTGGCGAAGATCCGCGGGCGCGGCTCAGAGCGATTGCCCACGCCCGACCGTCGTCGCGGATTCACACCACCACGGTGCGGGTGATGCAGACCGACCTGCTCGCCGTGAGAGTCGACCTCGACCCCTGATGTCGCAGCAGAACGTCGAGCTTGTGCGCGGCAGCTTTGAGGCGTTGGCCTGCGGCGACTTCGGTAGCGCCTTCTCGAGCTATGACCCGAGCATTGAGTGGTGCACGGCCGCCGACGAGCCGGATCAGCGAACCCATCGGGGCATTGCCGAATTGGAAGCCTTGGTCGAGTCGCTGGCCGAGCCCTGGGTCGACAGGTTCGGGGACACCGTGACGTTCGAGGGGTTCATCGACGGGGGCGACTGGGTGGTGGTCCCGTGGAGCGCGCAAGTACGCGGAAGGGGAAGCGGCATCTCGATCGAGATCAGCGAGACCTACGCGGTCCGGGTGCACAACGCGCGAATCGTGCGCGTGGAGGAGTACCGAACCAAGGAGCAAGCCCTCGCAGCCGTGGGACTGCCGACCTAGCAACAGAAGAGGGGGCCCTTGTCGGGCCCCCTCTGTCCGTCTGCGTGTGGCTTTTCGGGTTAGGCGTTGCTGAGCTCGCGCTCGGTGGCCTGGAGCACGCCGGCGCGGTTCTTGTGCTTGCGCTCGTAGCTCCGGACAGCCTTCACTCGTGTCTCGTCGGCCTCGGACAGCACGGCGCGGACCTCGTCCACCCCTAGCTCGTCGTAGCCGGGCCAAGGCTCGTCCGCCTGCAGCGAATCGATGCGGCCGGTGACCGTGGAGCGGTTCTGGTTCTTGCGCTCGTAGGCGTTGACCTTGGCGAGGTCGATCTGGGAGAGCTCGGAGAGCTTGTCCTGAACCTCGTCGGCGCTGAGCGAGTCGTAGCTCGCGATGGCCAGATCCGACTCAGAGGCAACTGCGCCCTTGACCGTGCCCTCGACACGCGCGACGCCGGGCACCTTGCGGGCCTGGCGGGCGGTGCGCTTGGCCTGTCCCGCGCCCTGGCGGGCGGTGCGCTTGGTCGTCCGACTCACCTCACGGACCGCGTCAGCGGCCCCGGTCTCGGTCACGTCGTAGGAGCCGTTGCCATCGAACTCCGCCCGCGCGACAGCGTCGGTCAGCCTGGGGATCTCCCTGAGCAGTCGGTCAAGCATCCGCTGCTCGTCAGCGAGCACCGAGTTCGCGAGCTTCTCGGTCTTGGCGTCGCCCGCCGTCTGCGCGAGTCGGGCCAGCGCGGTGTAGGTCGCGATCTCCAGCGCCTCCGCCGCGCAGCTGTCCTTGGCGTTCTTGAGGACCTTCTCCTCGCCACCGGTTCCGCGAACCAGATCGAGCGGAGTCTTGGTCAGCGCCAGAGCCTGTCCGATAAGGCTTTCGAGGGCGCCCAATCCGACCTGCAGGGGATTGTTGCCCTCCCCCAGCTCGACCGCGCGGGCGTCGACGCGCTCGGCGTGCCGCCGCGTCTCCTGAAGATGGGTCTCCAGCCCGTCGCGGTACTGGCCCTTGGGGGTCATCGCGATCTGAGCCTGCAACTGGCGCACCAACGCCAGCTCCGAGCCGTGCGCCTCGTTTAGGTACTGCACGAGCTTCTGCTTCTGCTGCTTGTTCATGAAAGGCGAAATTCCCTTGTTGGAAGATGATCAGCGGCCCACCCGATGAAGGGGGCGGGTGATTGAGGCACGCGGTGGTACCAGGAATGCGTGCCTGAACCGAGTGTACCCGGTCCGGGTACGCCTAACCTTTTTGGGCTATGCCTGGGGCTGCGGGATACTGGGCGGCGATGTCGCAGGACAACGTGCAGCTGACCCGTGCGGCATTTCAGGCGTTCAACGACCGCGACCTGGACGCCCTGCTCGCAATGCTCGATGACGACGTGGAGGCCTTCCCGATCCTGGCCGCGATGGAAGGCGGCTATCGCGGCCACGAGGGAATCCGCCGCTGGTGGGCGAGCCTGCTCAGCACGTTCCCCGACTTCCACACGGAGATTCTCGAGCTGCGCGACGTCGGCGACCTGACCATCGCGACCCTGCGCATGCGCGGCCGCGGTGTGGAGAGCGACACACCCGTCGACGCCACGCTCTGGCAAGTGAGCGAGTTCCGGGAAGGGAAGTGCGTGGGATGGCGGGCCTACACCACCCAGGCCGAGGCCCTCGAAGCCGTGGGCATTTCGGACTAGCTCGGTGGTCAGCCCAAGGCCGCTGCTTCGGCGGAGGCCGACGGTTCGATGTCCGGGAGACGCACCATGCGTAACGAGTTGAAGAACCCGAGGAGGCCCGCAAGGATCGGCACGAGCAGCGCCACTTGAAGGGCGAGGTTCGTCGCGTCGGTGTTGATGCTGAGGATCTCTTCCCGGACGGCCGGCGGCTCCTCGGCGAGCAGTTTGTCGAGCTCCGTGTTGCTCACGACTTGCGCGTCGTCCTCCAGCGTCTGCGCAATCTGCTGCTGCTGTGTGGACGGAATCACGGGGCTGGCGTTCGACAGGTTGGTGAATGCCAGGGAGAGGGTCGCGAGCAGGATGCCGCCGGCCATCGCCAGGCCAAACGACAGCCCGAACGACCCCGACGCCGAGTTCACCCCGGCCGCCTCGCTGATCCGCTCCTCGTCGATCGGGGCGAGCGTG
Organism: uncultured Thermoleophilaceae bacterium; assembly: GCA_963722245.1. GTDB lineage: Bacteria > Actinomycetota > Thermoleophilia > Solirubrobacterales > Thermoleophilaceae > JACVRW01. Next base: position 24,253 of record CAVRKM010000015.1, on the reverse strand, counting down.
TAGTTGTTGAGCTGCGAGACCAGCAGGCCGAGCCCCGCTCCGGTGATCACAAGCGGGACGAGGAGGTACCAGCCGGTGTCCGCCTCGGGCACTATCGGGACGATCAGCGCAAGGCCCAGCGTGCTGAGTGCGAACCCGGTCCGGATGATCTTGGAAGGGCGCCGCCCACCGGACTTCCGTCCGGCGAGGATCGCGACGGCGAACATCGTGAGCGAGAGCGGGGCTATCGACAGGCCAGTCTCGAGAGCGTCGTACTCCAGCCTGATCTGCAGGAAGATCGGCAGAGCGATCATCGCCCCGCCGAGCGTGATGTTCTGCAGCATCTGACCGGTGATCCCGACCCTGAAATGCGGGAGCCGGAACAGATCCGGATCGAGCAGCGTCACCTTTCCCTCGCGATGGCGCCGCACCAGCCAGCGGGCCAGCGCCCAGAGCGCGAGCGCGCCGATCGCGATCAGCAGCACGACGTAGTCGCCGCCCTCCTGCCACACCAGGATGCCCAGCACGACGCCCCCCATCCCGACCACGGACAGGACTGCGCCAACGCCGTCGACCTGGCGCGCACCCGTGTACGGGACGTCCTTCACGAGCCCGATCTGCGACAGCACGACCGCGATGATCAGGGCCTCCAGCAAGAAGCCGACGCGCCAGGACAAGTAGGTGGTGACAAAGCCGCCGAGCAGCGGACCGACCGCGGCGGCGATCGCAGCCGCCGCTCCGACCAGCGCATACGTCTTCACCTGTGCCGCTCCCGCGAAGTTGCCATGGATGAGCGACTGCATGGCCGGCAGCAGGAGCGACGCGCCGAGGCCACCGATGATCGCCCAGAAGACAATGATCGCCGCCAAGTTCTGGGCGAGAGTCATCGCCAGCGCCCCCGTCGCATACGCCAGGAGACCCACCACGTACGCCCTCTTGCGTCCGAACAGGTCGCCGACCTTGCTGCTGATCAGGATGAACGCAGCGGACACCAGGGCCTCGAGCGCGATCGCGCTCTGGACAGAGCTGACGGTCGTGTCGAGATCCCGGACTACCGCCGAGATCGAAACGTTCATCAGCGAGGTGTCGACGACGAGCACGAACATCGCCGCCGCCAGCAGGAGCGACAGCCGCGTGTTACCCGCCTCCTGCGGTTGGTCGGCTATAGCGCGGCGCCAGTCATTCCGGAGCGAGTATCGCTGTTGGAACGCGTCAACACCAGCCGCTCCGTTGCTCCCGTGGCAGCACCTGCCAGACTCGGCACATGTCCCGTTTCAAGGTCACTGTGACGAGCGAGGAGCCGATGAAGGCATGGGAGGAACTCGATCGTGCGGGCGTGCCGACGCTCGGTCCTGCCTACGAAGAGTTCGTCGGGAGTCCCGAGAGCGGCACGTTGACGCGCTGCATGACGGCTGTCCTCGACGCCGCCGGCCCAGAGGCGGCGGTGCGGGAGGTGAGGCAGGCGGTCGGTGAGACGGGCGAGGTGGGTACCGCTGAGCCGCTGGAGGACCACGGCTAGCGCCTCTCGCGGAATACTGGGCGCGATGTCGGAGGAGAACGTCGAGATCGTGCGACGAGTTATCGACGTGATGGACGCCGAGGGCTTTGAGCCCGCGCTTCCGGTGTTTCTCGACGCTGCCCACCCGGATGTGGAATGGCGAGAAGATCCGGCCTGGCCTGGCTCCACTACCTACCGAGGTGTCGAGCACGTGAGACAGGTGATCTTGGACCGTATGGACACCTTGGACTTCGACCAGCAGACCGAGGACCTGATCTCGGTGGACGACAAGGTCGTCGCGCTCGTGCGTTGGGTTGGCCGAGGGAAGACGAGCGGTGCGCAGGGCGAAATCTCGATGGCGATGGTCTGGACGATCCGAGATCAGGCGATCACGAGGATCGAGTTCTTCCTCGACCGCGCCCGGGCTCTCGAAGCCGTGGGGCTGTCGGAGTAGGCGATGTCGCAGGAGAACGTTGAGGTGGTCCTGCGCGCAAACGCCGCCGCGAACAGCGGCGACGACGCGGGAGCGGCCGAGGCCTGGCATCCGGATGCCGAGCTGCGAGACCTGGCGCACGCCGTGGACACGACACAGACGGTCAGCGGGAGGGATGCCGTGCTGGCGTTGTGGTCGCAGTGGCGTGAGACCTTCGACGAGTTTCGCGCCGAGATCGGAGAAACCGTCGACTGTGGCACCCACGTCATCTGCGCTACTCGGTGGGTCGGCAAAGGCAGCGCAAGTGGCGTCACGGTCGACGTGTCTCAGGTCGACGTGTACGAACTCCGGGACGGAAAGATCGTTCGCGCGACGCTCGCCTACCCCGACAAGGCCACCGCCCTCGAAGCCATGGGGCTGTCGGAGTACGGTTGATTCGGCTCCAGCCGGGAGCCCTTCAGCTGCGGGATACTCGGCGGGCGATGTCGCAGGAGAACGTGGAGATCGTTCGCCCCATCTACGCCGCCTGGGAGCGGGGCGACTTCACCTCGGCCGAGTGGGCGCACCCCGAGATTGAGCTCGTGGTCGCCGACAGCTTCGCTGCCGGCAGCGTGACGGGGCTCGCCGAAATGGCAGCGTCGTGGCACGACTGGCTGAGCGCCTGGGAGGAGTACCGCGTCGAAGTGGACGAGTACCGCGAGCTGGACGATGAGCGAATCCTCGTACTCATGCTCCATTGCGGGCGGGGCAAGACAAGCGGACTGGACGTTGGTCAGACAGGGACGAGGAGGGCCGGGGCTAACCTGCTGCACATCCGCGACGGCAGGGTCACGAGGCTCGTCCTCTACTGGGACCGCGAGCGTGCGCTCGCCGACCTCGGCCTCGAGGAGTAGACGTGTCGCAGGAGAACGTGGAGCTCGTCCGGGCAATCATCGCGGCCGCGCCCGATTGGCATGAGGTCAGCACGTTGCTGCACCCCGACGTCCGGTTTGATCAGACCCGCATCCCGGATGGCGGCGTCTACACGGGCCGCGAGGCGTGCGGCCGCTTCTTTGACCGCTGGTTCGGGACCTGGGACGAGATACGGATGACACCCGAGCGGTTCATCGAGGACGGCGACCGAGTGCTCGTCCTGATGACCATCGAGGGGCGCGGCAAGGGCAGCGGGGTGCCGGTGGTGATCCGCTCGGCCGATCTCTGGACGATTCGCAACGGCAAGATCGTCTCGCTCGTCGGCTACCCCGACCGCGTCGAAGCCCTCGAGGCCGTGGGGCTGTCCGAGTAGCGATCTCGCAGGAGAACGATCGTGCGGCGGTGGTGGGCATCCTTGGAGGCGGGGAGTTGCCCTTCGACCTAACCGACGACTTCGAAGTGCTGGACTCCACCGCACTCGACGCGCATCGGGTGTTGACCGAAATGGGCGCGTCAAGCCTTGGCCTGGCGCCGGAAACTTTCCAACCTTCGCCCGCCTGGCGCGTTTCTGAAATGACGGGCTTTACAGCGGGGCGGTCGACGGGCCACCCCGCACCTTCTCGTAGCCCACCCGCTCCTCGAGCGCGTGAATGGTCATCACCGACGACTTCGTATACCTCCACATCCCGAAGACCGGCGGGACGTTCGTCGAGGCTGCCCTGGACCGGCTCTACTCGCCTCCGCGAGGACTGCGCGGTCGTCTCGGAATGGCTCGACATCGGGCCGTCTACATCGACACCTCGCGGAAGCGCGATCGCCGGAAGATTGGCGGACGCGACCGGCACCAGACCCTGCGCGAGCTTCCGGCCGAATATCGAGATCGCCCGGTGGCGTTGACGGTGCGCAACCCGTTCGACCACTGGGTCTCCTACTACGAGTCGGCTGGTGGAGGACGAACCCCGGTGACACCTTCAACGAACTGCGAATCCGCGAGCGGTATCCCCACTATCCAGAGATCTCGTTCGACGAATACCTCGGCGCGTGCTACGAGCCCGACCTGCTCGACCCGACGTCCATGCCGGACGCGCTCGCGGATCGGCTGACCGCGGCCGGGGTCGGTCCGCTCAGTTGGGAATACGTGCGTTTCCTGTCGGAGCGGCCGGAGGGCGTGCTCGACGATCCGCACCACTTCTTCCTTGGAACACACTCGATTGGCACGCCCGTCGAGCTTCGTCTCCTTCGCCAAGAGTCCCTCAACAGGGAGCTGTCCGACTTTCTGCAGTCGGTCGGGCACAGCGCGCAGTCCGTGAGCTTCATTCTCGACATGGGCCGGGTCTATCCGCAGGGTGGTCCCCGGCGACAGTCGCCGGCGTGGGAGCACTACTACACGCCCTCCCTTCGACGGCTCGTCCGAGATCGGGAAGCGTTTCTCTTCGCCGTCTTCCCGGAGTACCTCTAGTTCCTCGAAGCCGTGGGGCTGTCGGAGTAGACAGATCACGCCGCCTCCACGGCGCCGGCGATGGCCGCGGCCTGCTTGTCGCCGCCGTAGTCCGCCGACCGCGCGGCCTTGTGCTCACCCGGCTGGCCGATCCGCTTGCGAGCCTCACGGCCACGCTCGGCGATCCGCTCGAGCTCGGCAGCCCTTCAGCTGCGGGATACTGGGCGGGCGATGTCGCAGGACAATCTGGAGTTGTTGAAAGCTTGGATCGAGGCTTTCAATCGTCGCGACGGCGACGCCCTCGCGCGGCTCAACCACCCGGCTATCGAGTGGCAGACAAGCGTCGAAGACCCCGACGCAACCACCCACCGGGGCCAGGAGGCGGTACGGCGTTACATCGAGGGCTACATCGATTCCTTTCCCGACCTCCACATTGAGGCCACCGAGTGCTTCCCGGTCGGGAGCGACCGCGTCTTCACCACCAACCGCTTCAGCGGCCACTCCGCCAACGGCGTGCCGATGGACTGGCTGTTGACGACCGTGACGACCTATGAAGAGGGACGGGTCGTGCGCGTCACGGAGTACTTCGACCGCGCCGAAGCCCTCGAAGCCGTGGGGCTGTCGGAGTAGGCGATGTCGCAGGAGAAGGTTGCGGTGGTTCGGAGGATGTGGGAGGCGTTCCTGCGCCAGGACTTCGAGGACGCCCTGTCCGCCTTCGCCCCCGATGTTGAGTGGGACGGAACGAACCTCCCGGAGGGCCGGGTCTCCTACGGCCACGAGGCAATCCGCGATCACACCGTCCGTTGGGCAAGCACATGGTGCTGCTTTGCATGGAAGGCAGAAGCGTGCGGGGTCTGCTCACGGCGGTCGAGAACTTTTCTAGACCGGTCTGGGCTCCGGTTCCTTCGGGATCGCGGGTCCGGGGGGCTCCCTCGGCGGGGTCGGGGGTTCGACCTCGCCACCGATGTGTGGAAGCCACTCGAGCCAGCTCGGCAGGTACCAGTTCCAGTCGCCCAGCAGCTTCATCGACGCCGGGAGCATGATGCCGCGGATGATCGTGGCGTCGATCAGCACGGCGGCCGCGAGGCCCAGGCCCATCTCCTTGAAGTCGACGAAGGTGAGCGTGACGAAGACGAGGAACACGCCCACCATTACCGCTGCGGCGCTCGTGACGGTCCCGGCGGTCGTCGAGATGCCTCGCTGCACCGCCTCGTCCGTGCTCATTCCTCGGTCATAGAGCTCCCTGACGCGGGACAGGATGAACACGTGGTAGTCCATCGACAGCCCGAACAGGACGACGAACAGGAACAGCGGCAGCCAGTTCGTGACCCCGCCGTTCGACGTGAAGCCGAGCAGGCTCTCGCCGTGGCCATCCTGGAACACCAGCACGATCACGCCGTAGGCCGCTCCCGACCGAGAGCAGGTTCAGCAGGATCGCCTTGATCGGGATCACGATCGAGCGGAACGTGACGAGCATGAGCAGGAACGCCAGCCCGAACACGAACGCGAAGATCAGCGGCAGCCGGCTGTTCAGGTTGGTCCTGAAGTCCTCCGAGCTTGCGGCGTCTCCGGTCACGTTGACGCTGGCGCCCCGCGACCGCGCCCACGGTCGCCGGCACGATGTCGTCACGCAGCTTGTTGAGCGCGTCGAGCGACGCCTGGTCGTTGCCGCTGCCGATCGTGGGGATGTTGATCTGGGCGACGGTCTTGTCCTTGCTCTCGATCAGCTCCGTGCCCGGCCTGAAGAGCTGCGGGAACTTCTCCACCCGGTTGGTCAGGTCGGCGATGGCGGTGGTCGGCGCGCCGGCCTGGACGTTGGCGACTTCCATGACCACCGTGGCGGTCACGCCCTTGACCGGGAAGACCTTCTTCACCTTGTTGTAGGTCTGGATCACCGGGATGTCCCCGGGCATCTGGTCGACGTCACTGGTCACGCTCTTCAGTCCCGAGCGCCGGAATCGCGAGCGCCACGAGCAGCCCGCCCGCCAGCAGACAGCGAGATGCCCGGGCGTCGCATGACGGCGCCGGTCACTGAGGTCCAGAAGCGGGACTCGCGATTCCCACCGCGCTTGCGGCCGAGTATCGGGACGCGGCCCTTCTCGACGCGGTCCCCGAGCCAGCTGAGCATCGCCGGAAGAACGGTGAGCGAGGCGAACACCGCCACGGCGACGACGAGGATCGTCCCCATCGCGAACGAGATGAACGTCTTGTCGCCGCTGATGAACATGCCGGCCATCGCGACCATCACGGTCGCGCCGGAGATCAGCACGGCGCGACCCGACGTTGCCGCGGCCGCCTCGAGCGCCCCCTCCGGGCTCCGGCCAGCGGCACGCTCCTCCCGCTCCCGCTTGAGGTAGAACAGCGAGTAGTCCACGCCGACCGCGAGCCCGATCAGCAGGATGACCGCCGGCAGATTGTTGTCGATCGGCAGGATCTGGCTGGGGATGTTCACCAGGCCGAGGGTCGCGATGACGGCGCTCAGCCCGATCCAGAGCGGCACTCCCGCCGCCACGAGCGTCCCGAAGGTGATCAGCAGCAGGATCAGCGTGACCGGCAGCGACAGCTCGCCGGCCTTCTTCAGGTCGTCGCCGATGACCTCGTTGATGGCCTTGTTGGCGCTCGCGTCGCCGAATCCCTCGACTGCCAGGGCCGGATGGCGCTTCTGCGCCGCCGCGGTCGCGGCGAGCACGGCGTCGATCCGGTCCTTCGCCTCGGTCGAGTCACCCGCCACGTCGAAGTCCACGAGGGCCGCGTGCCCGTTCTCGGACACCGCGCTCTCGCCGGCCAGGGGCGACTGCACGTTCTGGACGTAGGGAACCTTTCGAAGGTGCGTCGTCACGTCCTGGACGGCGGCCCTGAACTGCGGGTCCTCGATCGTGAGCTTGTCGCTCTGGATGAACACGACCTCCGACTGAGGTCGCAGCCCTGCACGATCGAGGGTCTGCTCGGCCCGGTGAGACTCGCCGTTGAAGTTGTCCACATCCGAGATGTTGTTCGGCCCCACCGCGTTGCCGATGCCGAAGGCGAGGATCACGAACGCAAGCCAGCCCCAGAAGGCCGCCTTCCGGTGCTTGCTGCTCCAGCGCGCCATACGGGCCGCGAGGTTGTGCGCCGACGGATGCGAGTCCATGCGCTTCCCTTCGTACTTCTTCGGGGCAGCCGGGCTACGCGGCCAGACGCAGGCGCCAGCGATGCGCGAACGACAGTACTACGCCTCAGAGAGCCTGCATAGCTGCTGCCATAACGCCTGGCCGCTAGGGGGCTTGATGCTGACCCAATGGAAGGAGACCCCCCTCGGGATTTCGCGGGGCTAAGGACCTGGGCGCCACGCGCTTTGCGGCTGACCGCCACCTTTCTGGTGTCGGTGGCCCCAGGAACGGGTACGCTCGAAGTACCTGCTGGTGGGGCTTCCTTCGTTTCCTCCCCTTCTCGTGGTCAACCCGCAACTGAGGAAACGGGCCTGGAGGTCCGGTGACCCAGCAACGCGACGGTCCCTCAAGCGCGTCTGTGGAGCGTGCCCGAGCGGAGCGTTACAAGCTCGGTCAGCGCGACATCAGGCGCGGGGCAAGCGCCGGGCATGGCCGTGTTCCTCCGTCGGAGTCCGAGCGGACAGGCTTTTCGATCCCACGGCTCGCCTCCGGATTCGTCCTGCGCGTCGGCAGGTTGATCAATGGCAATTGAGTCGGTCCGTCGGTCATTCGCACCGGACCTGCACGCGCCCGCCGCTGCACGGCGGGCGATTGATGGGTTTCGCGGACAGCTCGAAGAAGATGTCATCGAGCGCAGCGCCTTGTCGTCACGGAGGTCGTGACCAACAGCGTCATGCACGCCGGCTTGACGGCAGCGCAGCCGATTGACTTGAACATCCAGGTGTCGCCCGAGTGTCTGCGAATCGAAATCACGGACGAAGGCAGCGCGGGCTTTGACCTCGTTGTAACGCTGCCCGGCCCCGACCAGAACTCAGGCCGGGGTTTCTGGATGGTTGACCAACTAACCGACCGTTGGGGCGTCGACTTCACCCACAGCACCCGCGTGTGGTGCGAATTCGACCTGGACCCTCATTAGCCCAGCGCGTCATCACACACACCTGGAAAGCACCGCCAGAGCGAGCTTGGTCCGCTTCGCCACTGATGGCCGAGTGCCCCGCTCCCGCCTTCGCGTGACAGCAACACCGAGCCCGACGACGGTCCAGCTGCTGCTTTGGACGAGAAGCAGCAGTAGCGCGGCTCGCCTGGATAGAACCCATCGCGACGCCGTAGGGAGGCGCGCGGCCCCAGCTTGGCGCGTACTGTGCGAGCGCGCCAAGGTCTTGTCGAACCAGGGGGGCTACCGGAGTGGCTACGGCGTCTTGAGCTCGCCCGGCCTGCGGGTGTAGGCCACGCCATACATGTCCACCGTTTTGAGCTCTTCAGATGAGGCCCGGTACCTGAAGGAGCAGAAGGATGAGGCCCGGTACCTAGAGGAGCAGAAGCTCGTATTCGAGTTTGTCAAGCACATGACCACCCTCAGCACGGGCACGATCGTTCTGCTCGCGACGTTCCTGAAGGACGTTTTCAAGCAGCCCGAGTGGTCCTCCTAGTTCCGCTGACGTTCGTATCCCTGGTCGTGTCGACTCTGGGGTTCAGTGCGACCGCGCTCGGCCTATTGGGCAGCATCCGCACTGTCGGTGGGGTGAGCGAGGGAACGTCGAACTCGACGACGGCAGCCGCGGTCGTGGGCCTGATCGGCTTCGTCCTTGGCCTGGTCTTGCTCGCCACCTTTGCAGTCAAGAGCTGGATGTGATCACCCCTGGGCCCTGACAAGCAGCCACCACGTAAGTTCCTCGGTTGGCTCACGTGCGCGATGTGCGGCAACCGGATACAAGTAGCCGACGGTGAGGTAGCCGACGGCGCGCCTGCGGTTGAAGCTTGTCCCCACTGCGGTGGGTCGCTTGAGCCCGAGGAGGCGTCCGCGCTGTCGGACGACCCGACAGATCGATGACTCGGAGTGGCCTGCGGACACCAGTCCGCCTGGTCAAACCCACAGATCCTCCAGTCCGCTGTCGGCGTCCTTGACTCGGCCTCCCTACGGGTGTAGGCCACGCATCACATAGGGCACTGGACTCGGCTGAAAGGAGTGCCCGATGAGCAAGCTTTCGGTCGTCTGGGGGCTCCCGGCGATCCTCCTCGCGTGTGCAGTAGCGCCGGCGCAGGCCATACCCAGAGCAGTGCCAGCTGTTGCCCGAGACGTTGTCGTCGGCGATGGCACCCAGGTTGGTGTCGCGTACAACTTCGATGTCAGCAGCGGGCCCTCCGGCGAGGATCCGTCGGGCAGCGCATCCGTGAGCGGCCCGTTCGTCCCCCCCTTGACAAGCACGCAGATCGAGTATTCGTCGCGGGGACACTTGAGCATTTCGACCCATGGCACAACAAGCAATCCGCGATGTGGGAGGGAGCCGCGCCGTCTTTTTTTTTTTCTTTTGCTCTGTCTATGTTTCGGCTAGACATATACAGGACGACGTGCAGGACCAAGGTGTTCGATCGTTCGAGACCATTCGCTTGGTTCACGTCACCGCGGACCGGCCTGGCCCTTCCCTTGGTCCGCTCCTTCGTGGGATTATGCACGGTGGCTCCGTGACGCTGGAATCGGCGGTGGGACGCGGAACCACGGTCACCTGCGTCTTCCCGCTCGATCAAAACGCAAGCGAAGTGCCGCTTGATCCTCGCCTATGATGCGGCAAACTCCGCCGGGGGGTGCGGTTTCCATCGCGCGCCTCCCTGCCGCACTCGTCCGCATGCCAACGCCTGACCGCCACATGACGCCGAGCAACCTGCAATCAAGGGCCATGTCATGGCGCTGCCCCTGACCGCGCCCAGCATATCGACCTTCTCGGTGGCGCTGCCCGGCGAGCATGCGACGCAGCAGGCTTGCGATCGACATCGCCAATTCGCTGCAGCGTGGCGATATCGTTACGCTCTCGGGCGATCTCGGAGCTGGCAAGACCACCTTCGCACGTGCGCTCATCCGTTATCTGGCGGGCGATGCGCTGGTGGAAGTGCCAAGCCCGACGTTCACGCTGATGCAGAGCTACGACCTGCCGCAGTTTACATTGGTGCATGTCGACCTCTACCGGCTCTCCGGATCGGGGAGATCTCGCGGAACTCGGTCTCGACGATCTGCCCGAAGGCGCGGTGGTGCTGATCGAATGGCCCGATCCGCGCCGCGGGCATCTTGCCGCCCGACCGGCTCGACGTCGCGCTCACGCTGGCGCCGAAGCTCAAGCTCGAATTCCGTCACGCGCGCGTCACCGGCTACGGCTCGTTCGGACCTCGGGTCGACCGCATGGCGTCGGCGCGTCAATTCATTGCCGAGAGCGGCTATAGCGAAGCGTTGCGCGTGCGGATGCAGGGCGACGCCTCCACGCGGTCGTACGAACGGCTTGCCCTCGGCGACAAGCACGTGATCTTGATGAACATGCCGCGCCGGCCCGACGGTCCGCCGATACGTAGCGGCAAGCCCTATAGCGCGGTCGCGCATCTGGCAGACAGTGTCGTGCCCTTCGTGGCGATGGCGAACGGTCTGCGGCAATACGGCTTCTCGGCGCCCATCATCCATCACGCCGATCTCGATCACGGCCTGCTGATTCTCGAAGACCTCGGCGACGAGCGCGTGGTGAGCGGCGACCCGCCCGCGCCGATCCAGGAGCGCTACGAGACCGCGGTTGACGTGCTGCTTGCGTTGCACGAACAGCAATTGCCCGACATCCTGCCCGTTGCGCCCCATGTCGAATACCGCATTCCGTCCTACGACATGAACGCGTTCCTGATCGAAGCCGAACTCCTGGTGGACTGGTTCCTGCCGCGGCTCGACGCGGCGATCCCGGATACCGAACGCGGATCGTTCCGGGCGCTCTGGCGCGAGCTGTTGCATCCCGCCATCGAGGCGCCGCCGACCTGGGTCCTGCGCGATTTCCATTCCCCAATCTGCTCTGGCTACCGCAGCGCAGCGAGAACGCGCGCCTCGGCATTCTTCCGACTTCCAGGACGCCGTGATGGGGCCGGCCGCCTACGATCTCGCCTCGCTGCTGCAGGACGCACGCGTGGACGTGTCCGAACAGACCGAGATCGCGCTGCTCGGCCGTTACGTGCGCGGACGCAGCCGCACCGACCCGAGCTTCGATGCGGCGCAATTCATCAGGCTCTACGTGACCCTCGCGGCCCAACGCGCCAGCAAGATCCTCGGCATCTTTGCGCGGCTCGACATAAGGGATGGCAAGCCGCAATATTTGCGTCACCTGCCGCGGGTATGGGGCTACTTGCAGCGCTCGCTCGGCCATCCTGCCCTGAAGTCGCTCAATGCCTGGTATATTGCCCACGTCCCGTCGTTAAACACAATTTAAGCGCCCAGAGGCAAAACCAATTCAATCGCCCCTGTTCCACCAGTCACGACCCCACCGAAGCGGGCCATGGTGCTCGCGGCCGGACTGGGTACACGCATGCGGCCCTTCGATGGCCGCCTCCCTAAGCCGCTGGTCTCGGTCGGCGGCAAAGCGCTGATCGACTACGTCCTCGATCGCCTCGCCGAGCAGGACGTCGAGCGCGCCGTCGTCAACGTCCATCACCTCGCCGACCAGATCGAGCGCCACCTCGCGCAACGCGAGCGGCCCGACATCGTGATCTCCGACGAGCGGGACGAGCTTGCTCGGGACCGGAGGCGGCGTGCTCAAGGCGCTGCCGCTGCTGGGCGACGGTCCGTTCTTCCATGTCAATTCCGACACGATCTGGATCGACGGGGTAAAACCCAACCTCGGCCGCCTGGCCGCGGCCTCGATCCCGCCCGCATGGATGCTCTACTCCTGCTGGCACCGACCGCATCGAGCATCGGCTATAGCGGCCGCGGCGATTTTTCGATGGGGCCCGACGGACGGCTGGCCCGGCGCGGCGAGCGCGAAGTGGTGCCATTCGTCTATGCCGGCACCGCGATTCTCACCAGCAATTAGCGGCGATGTAGGTAGGGGGGGGTAGGTTGCCGTGTTGTTGTTGTTGTTCGTTTTTTGAGATCGCCCGGTGTTTCTGGTTTCAGTTGCGTATTGCTACACAAATGACTCTGTTAATCTCCGCCTCATTGATCAAACCCTCGGCCGATAGATGAGCAGACGGAGATGATGTCTCGTGGAACTCAATGTCGGGCGAATATCATCGCTCTCATAGATTCTTATGAATTCTATTTGTTCGGAATGTATCAGTGCGGCTGCACTTGGAAACTTCCAAGTTTCCGTCGAGAATCTCTTTCCGTGGACGATAGAGACGCACCGTGTAGTTCCAGCCGGACATGGTCGGCAGACAATTGAACACTTTGCCGCCGCAGCCGCCGAACTCAACGGTGACCGAGCCATCTGCGACTCTTCTTCGCGGTGATGTTGTTCAGCGAATAGGCGTTCGGGTCGTTCTCACCGAAATAACCCTCGGCGTTGTAGAGACTGATCGACCAGAAGCCATCGACGGGCACATCCTTCACGTTGAGCTTGTAGATCGTCGTGCCGTCGTTCTTGCTCGGCGTGACGTTGAGATAAATCGCATCCTTATCGGGATTGAGTCCCCAGCCCGTCGCGGTCACGATCAAGTGTCTGACCGGATCGACCTCATCTCTGCGGCCGGCAGCGCGTCGCCAGTCAGGGAGGGTCGCGCCTAGCACTGTCAGCGCATCGGCAACCTTTTTCGGCTCGCCTGATCCCAATTGGGCACTTCAAATCTCCCGGACCGCCCGGCTGCTCGACCTTGATCGCATCCTGCAGCGCGTGGGCCTGCAGAACGTCCTTTGGATCGTTCGGATCGACCAGGATGCGGATGGCCGCGAGCGCGTAGCGAGTGCCGACCTTTCCTTTGGTCGAAAAGCTAGCTGCCCGGCCGATAGACAACCGTGAAAACGTAATGATCCTCGTCGATGACGATCATCGTCATGAAGCGCTTGCCCGCATCGGGAAGGGATCGTCACCGGCCCGGCATCGAGATCGAAGACGCCAACCGAATAAAGCGTACTCACGGTTAGGACGCTACACGTATCGGTGATCGAGGCGAGCTCACGGAAGTGCACGAACTTGCCGAAGGCGCCCTGTCTCTCGTTGCTGGCAAAGGTACTGTCCGTCTCGGCGCGGATGAAGTTGTCGGCTGTGACGGGAATGGAGTCGCCCGCTGCGCTGAGGGCAAAGGTGACTGCGCTTTAACTCCGCCGATTGCAACAACGCGATACCTAACGAGTATATAGTAAGCTTAGTATTTCATGTTTGAATCCTTCATGCAATTACTCGTTCACTTCGACCTTCTCGATATCCGGTAGCTTCCACGTCTTTCGAAGAACGGCTTCTCCGGGACCGTAGAGACGAAACAAGAACTTCGAAATTTCCTCGGCGCTTGTCGGCACCCAGTTCGGCTTCCTTTCCTGTCCGGCGCTTTCGGTCCGAAAGTAGACATCCACCGAACCATCGGCGTTTTTCTGAGGCCCGGCGTCTGTAGACGCGCGGCTCGACCATGGGCTGGTTGCGAATGAGCGCATGCGTCGCGCGGTCGTAAACGTCGCAGACCAATAGAGCTTGACCGGTGCGTTTGCCGGCACGTTCAGGCGATAGGTATTCGCGCCGTCGAACGCTGGCCATCCTTGTCCACTGATCGTCATCAAGTAGTACTGGCCCGTGCCAAGATGTTTCGCGCTGAAATACGCCATGGAATAGGCGACGCCGCGGCCATCGACCGGGTAGATTCGGCCTTGGCGAAATTCGTCTGCAAGCCTTCGAGCACATCCGCGTCCGCGGGCAACGCCCAGTGGCTGCCTTCGTTAAAGGACGTCGAGAAGACGTCTTGATACTTAGATCCAGCCAGGCATGCGCTTCGCGCGCGGCGTCGCTCAGAATCTTCTGTGTGCTTGCGTCGGGATCGAATGGTCTTCCCCTTCTCGATGCCGATCGTCTTGAGCTGATCGATCATGACCCTGTCGCGTTCCAGCCAAGGCTCCCTTTGCACGAAGCGGTCGAGCGTCTGAAAGAAGCGCAAATCGTACGGAATCGTGCTGTCGAAGACGACGTCGATCGCATCGACGAACTTTGTCGGTGGAGGATTGGCTGCTTGCGACAGCGGATAGAACTTAATGCGCTTGCCGTAGGCGACCGCCTTGGCGATATCGGCGTCGCTGCCGCTCGTCGAGATTGGAGCGCAGGAAGCGCATAGCCGGTGTAGGTCGCTGACGTCAAAGCGATGTAACCGTCGGGAGCCTTGTCCTTATAGCCGGGCGGCAGGATGAGATATTTACCGCCTTTGCCCTTATCGACACCGGCCGGTCCGACATCCTCCAGCGCCGTCTGCCAAGCCTCGTCGATGCTTCCGGTGATCGATCCTCCCTCACCAGCGGGCGGAATCTCCACCACCATCGGTCCGGCCTCCTTAGTGTTGTAAAAAGGATGAGGTAGATCGTGTCAGGGTTCGGCGTGAGCGTCTGGTCCTTCCAATTAACGGGACGCGACCAATAGACAACTTGGTTGAAGTCGGCTTTGGCGTCTGCATCGCCTGAAACATCAGCTCGGCATTGACCGCCGGCATGCCCCAGATGACGGCCTCGACCGCGCGGCGATGCAGCGTGCGCTCGGTCAATTCGCCGGCTGAGAAGGGCTCTGAGTTTTCTCCTGCGCGACCGCGGAGACGGTTAGAATCGCGCTCAGCGCAGAGGCCAGTGCTAGATGCATGAGTTTGGTTTTCATGGTGACTCTCTTTCACCGCTCTACTTAGGCACTCCGTATGAACTTGTTTCTCGTTAGGAAGCCACTGCTCATGCGGACAAGGCCTCGAGCGGAACGCCGAGCCACTTCGCTGCAGCGGCGCGATCCGTGAACAAGGCGACATGGAGCGGGGAATGAGTCCGTTAGCATGGCGTGCAGCTTGGCATAATGCGTGGTGTCGGGGCTGGTGACGTAGAAGGCGGATTTCACTGCAGGCTTGGGCGCGGCCGAGAGACGCCGACCGAGCGCAACGTGAAAGACAAACTCAAAATTCAAGATCAACCGCATCGAGGGTTGACAAGTCAACGAATCGGTTGAGCGGCTGGCTGTTTCGTTTTTCGACAGTCTCAGTGAACTCGACCATTTCGTTAACCGCTGATTCATCCAGTATGCCGCGCGGTCTCCAGAGAATAAGAGACAGATCTTTACGGAACAGAACGTGAGCGGGAAGTTTCAAGCTATTTCACCAGTTCAAAATCTCCCGGCTTCCAGCTCCTGTCGAACCACAAATCCCGTGGCCGTAAGACGAAACATGGACGCTCTACTCCACCTTTTCCGCTTGGTCGCGAGTAATTGACCCTGAGAGCGTGTCTCATGAGTTACTCCTTTGGCTTGCCTTCTTCCCCGCGGAGCATTGGGAACGCTTCCTCCAGCTTCTTCTTGGCTTTGATGACGCGGAGCGTATCTCCCATGACATTCGCCGGGTTAAAGCTCGGCGGGCTGGAGCGCGGTGGGTAGTCCTTGAACGTCGCGGCGAACTTGAAGACGTCGTCCATCACGCCGGTACATGCTTCCCACGTGGTTGATCTGCCAATCCCAGAAAGTATTGGACGTAATGTCGGCACGTTCGTACGGGTCCTGCATAAGGTTGAAGATCTTCTGCAGGCGCAGCGTCGTGAACGGCTCGGCCCAGACACCCATCGTCCCTTCCTTGCGTTGCTCCGAGAAGACGTATTTGTAGTCGCCCTCGCGCATGGCGACGAGCAAGCCGTCGTCGTCGGAGTAGAAGAACTTATCGCGGGCGCTCTTGACGCCGTTGTTGTTGCCGGCGGTTCCTTCTGACAGAAGTGAGAAACTTACTCTGGTCGTAGCCGTCGAGATGGACCTTGTATGTCTTGCCGTTAGCCGTGTAACCCTTGAGAAGCTTGCCGACGATATCGGGCTCGCCGGCAATCGCGCACAATGTGGGAATCCAATCGTTGTGACTCATCAACTCGTTAGTCACCGTGCCTGGCTTGATGTGCCCGGGCCAGCGAACGAGCATCGGCACGCGAAAGGCGCCTTCCCAGTTTGTGTTCTTCTCCGAGCGGAACGGAGTCATCGCGCCGTCCGGCCAGGTATTCATATGCGGGCCGTTGTCAGTGCTGTAGACAACGATCGTGTCGTTGGCGATCCCCATGTCATCGAGAGCCTTCAGCAATGAGCCGACGGTTTCATCGTGCTCGATCATGCCGTCGATGTATTCGCTATCGCCGTGTTTGTAGCGGCCGCGATGCTCAGGCCTGACGTGGGTGCGCAGGTGCATGCGCGTGCCATTCCACCAGCAAAAGAACGGCTTGCCCGCATCGTGCTCGCGCTTCATAAAGTCGATCGCGGCGGCTGAAGTCTCGTCGTCGATCGTCTCCATGCGCTTCTTGGTCAGAGCACCGGTGTCTTCGATCGTTTGTTTACCGATCTTGCCGAAGCGTGGATCGACCGTCGGATCATCTCTGTCGGTGGCTTTGCATTTGAGCACGCCGCGCGGGCCGAACTTCTTCAAATACTCTGGATCCTTCGGATAGTCCGGCAACTCCGGTTCTTCCTCGGCGTTGAGGTGATAAAGGTTGCCGAAGAATTCGTCGAAGCCGTTGACGGTCGGCAGAGATTCATTCCGGTCGCCGACGTGGTTCTTCCCGAATTGTCCGGTGGCGTATCCAAGGCTCTTGAGCAGACCGCCGATTGAAGGGTCGAGCTGACTCATACCCATCGGCGCGCCCGGAAAACCAACCTTGCTCAATCCGCTGCGGATGATGTGCTGGCCGGTTAAGAAGGCCGAGCGGCCGGCGGTGCACGACTGTTCCCCATAGTATTGAAGGAAACGAATTCCTTCTTTGCCGATGCGGTCGATGTTAGGCGTTTCGAATCCCATGAACCCATCGCTATAAGCGCTGACGTCAGCGAGGCCGATGTCGTCGCCCCAGATGACGAGGATGTTTGGTTTCTTAGCCTGCGCGAATGCGGCCCTCGGCACAACAATCGCCACCAGGAGTAAGAGAACTAGCGGAATTAAAGTTAGTTTTGTTTTCATAGGAGTTAGGTGTCGTTCCACGAAGTAATGCATCCTGCTTACGAACGACTGATACAAAGCACAACGCAATCACCAGCGCGAAGCTGATGATTTTTGGTTTCATAGCTGGCTCCAACCGTCAACGGGCGAGCATCCGCAAACGATTTTACTGGCTTAGCTACTACATGCTCACGATTTTGGTCGCTACTGCTCGAATTCCCTAAAAGGGCGCGGCCCGTTCACCACCAGAACGCCCGCGGACCCCATGCTCCGTACCAACCATATGCGGCTGCACGGTCCATTTCCGCTGCCATGTAATAGTTTTGGGCAATCTGCTGCTGAACCGCCAACTCGTGGTAACGCTGGTATTCCTGTTCTCGACCGACGTAGGCAACTCCTGCTTTCTCGTCTTTATACACGTAAAAAACGTGTCCGTTCACCGTGGCCCGCTCGACGTGGTAAGGTGGCAGGGCGGCATAGATTTGCTGTTGCTTCGGCGTCTGCGGGGTGTGCGCGCGGAATCCCGCCGCAGTAAGCAGGGATGTTGTGTTTCCTGATCCCACCCCGGCGCAGCCAGCCACAAAGAGCGCGGTAACAGCTGCGGCAAAGATGAGAATGACGTTTGCATTAGGTTTTTCGATTTTCATGTTTTGTTTGGGTTGGTTGGTTGTTGTGAGCCGGAAATGGCGCTTGTTGATGTTGATAACACCACTCGTTAGTTTTTTGCCATCTTATTCTTAATAATCCCCACGATGGCCATCAGAATGGCGCCGCCCACCCCGCCGCCGGCGACATTGCTAAGAATGGTGGTCATATCCAGCGAACCACCGCCAGTCGCCGCATTTCCCATTATGCTTTGGAGGATCGTTCCTCCCAAACCGCCACCGACAATTCCGGCGATGGAATTTCCCACGGTTCCCAGACTATTTTTCTTTCATGGCTGCACCAGCCACGTTGCCCCCGACTGCACCGCTAATTGCTTCAATAATCAGGCTGATGATGTTCATAGGTTTGGTTTCTTATTTTGTTCCGCGTTGTGTTGCCGTGACTGGTCTGCAGACCAGTCACGGCGAAAACGTAAGCCCGCCAAGCCATTTTTACCAACATCTAAGCTCCAATCATAACAATTGGCAATGTTTTTTTTGTTACGTGTCTGGCTCGGTTGGTCTTGCTGTGACGCCGACGGGACCGACGGAGGCGACTCGGACGGGACCGACGGCGGCGACTCGGACGGCACCGACGGCGGGGACGCCGACGGCACCGACGGCGACTCCACCGACACGACCGACGGCGACGCCTCCTGAGCGACTCTCGACCGACTGACCGGTGACGCCCAGACCTTCCGCGAGAAGATCTGGGCGTCGCAGGTCCACCACCACCAGGTCGACCCGGACGAGCTGGCGGCGTACCTCTCCCTCGAGGACGCCGACCGGCTCCTCACCGCGACCGCGATCCGTACGCCGAGCGTGCGGCTCGTCCGCGACGGCTCGGTGCTGCCGGAGCAGGACTACACCCGCGGCGCCACGCTGGCCGGCCGGCAGCTCACCGGGCTGGTCGACGGGCGCACCGCGGTGGAGGCGTTCCGCACCGGCGCCACGGTGGTCTTCCAGGGGCTGCACCGCTCGCACCCGCCCCTGGTCGACCTGATCGCCGAGCTCGAGCTGGAGCTCGGCCACCCCTGCCAGGCCAACGCCTACCTGACCCCGCCCGGGTCCCAGGGCTTCGCGGTGCACTCCGACACCCACGACGTCTTCGTGCTGCAGACCGCGGGGACGCAAGCAGTGGGAGCTGCATCCACCCGAAGGGGATGAGGCGCCGCTCCTGAAGCCCGGGCCACGTGATGTACCTGCCCACCGGCACCCCCCACGCGGCCCGCGCGCAGGACACCGTCTCGCTGCACATCACCATCGGCATCAACCAGCTGACCTGGCGCGGTCTGGTCGAGCGCTCGCTGAGCTCCCTGGCCGCGGAGGTGCCCGCCGACCACCTGCCGGCCGGCTATCTCGAAGACCCCCAGGCGCTCGCCCACCAGCTGGGCCGGCACCTCTCCGACATCGCCGACCGGCTCCGCTCCGTCGATCCCGCAGGGGTGATGGAGGACGAGGTGCGCCGGTTCCTGAGCTCACGGCCGCCGCGGCTCGAGGGGGCCCTGGTCGACGGGCTGACCCTCGACGCGATCGACGACGACACCCTGCTCCGGCGCCGGCCGGGCCACCCCTGCGTGCTGATCGAGCGAGGGGAGCGGCTCGAGGTGCTGCTCGGCGACCGGACCCTCGACGTACCCGCCCGGCTCCGACCGGCCCTCGACGAGGTCCGGCGGCGCACCGAGCTGCGTCCCCGCGACCTCCCACTCGACGAGCAGAGCCGCCTCGTGCTGTCCCGACGACTGGTCCGGGAAGGGCTGCTCAGGGTCGTCCCTGAATGATGGGTGGCGGTGAGCTTCCGCTGCGCCGTCGCGAGCGAAGCCCGGGCCGAGTCGATGGCCGGGACCGCGTCGACCGTGCGCTCCTTCCTGCTCGTCGAGCACTCCGGGCCGTGGGGTGAAGAGGCGCTCCGCGACGCGCGGATGCCGAAGGGCATCGGCCCCGAGCTGCGCGAGCGCGCGGCGGCCACCGCGCACGAAGGTGCTGCTGATCCGGCGGCCCAAGAAGGCCGAACGCACCCACGCGGGAGTCAGGGTCTTCGCGGCGTACGCCCACCACGCCGAGCCCTGGCTCGAGACCACCGTCCTCGACGACCTGCACGGCGTCCACGACCTCGACCTCGAGGCGCTCGGCGCCGGCCGGTCGCCCGGCCTGACCCCGCACTCCGCACCCGTGCTCGCCGTCTGCACCCATGGCCGACACGACAAGTGCTGTGCCGAGCGCGGCCGCCCGGTCGCGGCCGGGCTGGCCGAGGCGTTCCGCGAGGAGACCTGGGAGGCGAGCCACATCGGCGGCGACCGCTTCGCCGCCAACCTGCTGGTCCTCCCGCACGGCCTCTACTTCGGGCGCCTCGACCCGGCCTCGGCGCCGCGGTGTGGCCAGGCTGCTCGCGGCCGGCGAGCTCGACCTCGACCACCTGCGCGGCCGGTCCGGGCTGGCCATGCCGCTGCAGGCGGCGGAGGCGGCACTGCGCAGGCATGTCGACGAGCGCCGGCTCGACGCCGTCCGGTTCGTCTCCCGCCAGGTCGACGGCGATCGCACCGACGCTGTCTTCGACGTCGCCGGTCGCCGGTACGTCGTGCGCGTCGACGACCAGCCGCGGCAGCGACCTGCAGAGGCTCACCTGCGCGGCCTTGCGCGAGAATCCGGTCATGCACCACGTGGTCGACGAGATCCGGGCGGTCTGAGGTGACCGCGGTCCTACGTCGGGCCGCGGCGCTGCTCGGCGCGGCGCACCCGGGCCCGGCGTTCGCCGTCACCCTCCTCGCCGGGCTCCTCGCCGGCGCGGTCGGCCTGGGTCCGGGCGGCATCGCGCTGGTGGTGCTCGCCGTCCTGACCGGCCAGCTCTCCATCGGCTGGTCCAACGACCTCGTCGACGTGGCCCGCGACCGGGCGGTGGGTCGCGCGGACAAGCCACTGGTCGACGGCCGGGTCTCCGAGCACGCCGTCCGCATCGCGTGCCTGGTCGCCGTGCTCGCCACGGTCCCGCTGTCCCTGGCCTGCGGCTGGCTGGCCGGCGCGACCCACCTCGTGACCGTCGCGGCCGGCTGGGCCTACAACCTCGGGCTGAAGTCGACGCCGTGGTCCTGGCTCCCGTACGCCGTCGCGTTCGGTGCGCTGCCGGCGTTCGTGTCGCTGGCGGCGGACCCCGACTCGCTACCCCCGCTCTGGCTGGTGCTGGCCGGCGCGCTGCTGGGGGTCGGCGCCCACTTCGTCAACGTGCTGCCCGACCTCGCCGACGATGCGGCCACGGGGGTCCGGGGGCTGCCGCACCGGCTCGGCGCCCGCGGCAGCCAGGCCGTCGCCGCGGTCGTGCTGGTGGCCGCTGCCGTGGTCATCGTGGTCGGGGCGCCGGTCGACTCGCGCGTGGTCGCGGTCGGTGCCCTGCTCGGGACCGCGGCGCTGGCGGCCGTGGTGCTGCTCGCGCACGGACGGACGCCGTTCCGGGCCGCGATCGCGATGGCGCTGATCGAACGTCGCGATGCTGGTGTGGGCACGATGAGCGATCCTGGGACCTGGTCATCGTCGGCGCCGGCCCGGCCGGGTCCACCGCCGCGCTGAGCGCCTTGGACGCCGACCCGACCCTGCGGGTGCTGCTCCTCGACAGGTCGGACTTCCCGCGCGACAAGTCCTGCGGCGACGGCATCGCGCCGCACTGCTTCTCGTCGCTCGCCTCGATCGGCGTCACCGGCGTCGAGGCCGGCTGGACCCCGCTCACGAAGCTCGAGCTGGCCCGCGGCGACCAGTCCGTCGCGCGGACGATGGCGCGGCCGGTCTACGTCATCCCGCGTGAGGTCTTCGACGCCCGGCTGGTCGAGCGGGCCGTGGACCGCGGCGCGACGTTCCGCCGGGCAGCGGATCGGTTCCGTCGACGAGCTCCCCGACGCCGGCGTGGTGGTCGGTGCGGACGGCGCCCACTCGGTGCTCCGCGCGCACCTCGGGCTGTCCCAAGGCCGGCGCGCGCTGGCGATCCGCGGCTACGCGCCCACCCCGCCGGACCGGCGTGGCACCCAGGTGATCCGCTACGGCGACCGCCGCCAGCCGGCGTACGCCTGGGCCTTCGACCGAGGCGACGGCCTGTCCAACGTCGGGTACGGCGAGCTGCTCCCCGACGACGGCGACGGCGACCCGCCCTCGCGCGCGCTGCTGCTCGACCAGCTCGAGCAGCTCCTGCCCGGCTCGGTCGTCGACGGCATGCACTGGCGCGGCCACCACCTGCCGCTGTCCGGCTGGCGGTGGGACCAGCCGGACGGACGGGTCCTGCTGACCGGCGATGCGGCCGGGCTCATCAACCCGATGACCGGCGAGGGCATCTACTACGCCATCGCGACCGGCATCGCGGCCGGGCAGTCGGCGGTCCGCGCGCTGCGTGAAGGAGGCGATGCCGGGGCACTGCACCGCCATGCAGTCCGCACCCAGCTCGGCCGCCACCTCAAGCACACCTGGGTCGCCTCCCGTCTCGCCGAGCACCCGTTGATCGTGGACGGCGGCATCCGGGTGGCCCGTCGGGACCGAAGAGTCTTCGACGAGCTCGTCGAGCTCGGGCTGGGCGACGGCCGGATCTCGGGACGGCTGGTGCGCGGCCTGGTGGCCGGCCTGGGCCGCAAGGCAGCCTCGGGACTGAGAGGGAACCACTGATGCAGATCCTCACGGTGCGGGGAGCGCTGCCGGCGCACCGGCACTCCCAGGCCGAGATCACCGACGCCTTCGCCGGGGTGATCGCGACGGCGGGCGGGCTCGACGAGCGGCTGCTGCGCCGCTTCCACGCCAACGCCGGCGTCGAGTTCCGGCACACGGTCCTGCCGATCCTCGAGTACGGCGAGCTCGAGGACTTCACGGCGTCGAACGACCTGTTCATCGAGCACGCCGTCGAGCTGGGCGCCCGGGCGCTGCAGGACGCGCTCAAGGCCGCCGACCTGACCCCGACCGACGTCGACCTGATCATCTCCGCGACGGTCACCGGCGTCGCCGTACCGTCGCTGGACGCGCGGATCGCGTCGCTGGTCGGCCTGCGCCCGGACGTGAAGCGGGTGCCGCTGGTCGGCCTCGGCTGCGTGGCCGGCGCCGCGGGCGTCGCGCGGCTGGCCGACTACCTGGCCGGCCACCCCGAGGAGGTCGCCGTCCTCGTCGCGGTCGAGCTGTGCTCGCTCACCGTCCAGCGCGACGACGTCTCGGTGCCCAACCTGGTGGCCAGCGGCCTGTTCGGTGACGGTGCCTCCTGTGTGGTCGCGGCCGGCGCCGCCCGGCACGGGTCGCGAGCCCGGCGCCCGTCGCACGTCCTGGCGTCAGCCGGAGCCGGCTCTACCCGGACTCCGAGCGGGTGATGGGCTTCGACGTCGGCAGCACCGGCCTGCGGATCGTGCTCGACTCCCAGGTGCCCGCCGTGATCGGGCGCTACGTCGGCGAGGACGTCGACAACTTCCTCGCCGACCACGGGCTCACCCGCGACGACATCGGCTGGTGGGTCTGCCATCCCGGCGGACCCAAGGTGATCGATGCCCTCCAGGAGACGCTGGGACTGTCCGTCGGAAGCGGTCGCGCTTGACCCGCGCCTCGCTCGCGAACATCGGCAACCTGTCGTCGGCGTCGGTGCTGCACGTCCTCGAGGACACCCTGCGCGAGCGGCCGCCCGAGCCCGGCAGCCATGGCCTGCTGATGGCGATGGGGCCGGGGTTCTGCTCCGAGCTGGTCCTCCTGAGGGCGGCACCGTGACCTCGCTGACCGCCTTCACGGTCCTCGTCGTCCTGGTCGGCCTCGAGCGGCTGGCCGAGCTCGTCGTCTCCAAGCGGAACGCCGCGTGGAGCAAGGAGCGCGGCGGCGTCGAGTCCGGCTTCTCCCACTACCCGTTCATGGTGGTGCTGCACACCGGCCTGCTCGTGGGGGCGCTGGTCGAGGCCTACGTGCGCGATCCGGCCGTGCCCGCGGCGCTGGCGTGGTCGATGCTGGTCGTCGTCGTGCTCACCCAGGCGCTGCGCTGGTGGTGCATCGCCACCCTCGGTCGGCGCTGGAACACCCGGGTGATCATCGTGCCGGGGCTCGCCGCCGGTGACGTCGGGCCCCTACCGCTTCATGTCCCACCCCAACTACGTCGCCGTGGTCGTCGAGGGCATCGCGCTGCCGCTGGTGCACGCCGCCTGGATCACCGCCGTCGTCTTCACGGTGCTCAACGCCGTCCTGCTCACCGTGCGGATCCGGGTCGAGAACGCCGCCCTGGCCACCCTCCCGAGGGAGTCCGCGCATGCCTGAGCGGATGCCCGACCTCGTCATCGCGGGTGGCGGTCCGGTCGGCCTGGCCACCGCGCTGTACGCCGCCCGCGCCGGCCTGGAGGTCGTGGTGCG
>CAVRKM010000014.1:0-18982 GCA_963722245.1 uncultured Thermoleophilaceae bacterium | reverse complement strand
GTTCGGGCGCCAGCGTCGACCCGCTGGACGACACCTACCGCGGCACCGGTCCGTTCTCGGAGCCGGAGTCGCAGAACATCCGCGAGCTGCAGTCCACTCGCGCGATCACCAACCTGATCACCAACCACACGTTCTCGAACCTCGTCCTGCGCCCGCCCGGAGTGGTGGACGTCGGGGCGCCGCTCGACGAGCCGCTGCTGCGGGACCTGGGTGCCCGCATGGCGGCCCACAACGGCTACTCGAACATCCCTGGCTACGGCCTCTACGACACGACCGGATCGACCGAGGACTGGACGTTCTGGGCGGCCGGCAGCCTGGGCTACACGTTCGAGATCGGTGACGTCGACTTCCACCCGCCGTACGAGGTGGGGGTCGTGAACGAGTACCTGGGTCTCGGGGAGGCCGCGGGTTCCGGCAAGGGCGGGAACCGCGAGGCGTACTACGAGATGCTGGCGTCGACTGCCAAGGCACGCGATCACTCCGTGATCTCGGGCAACGCGCCGAAGGGGTGGAACGCTGAAGATCCACAAGAGCTTCATGACCACCACCTCGCCGGTGTGGCAGAACGACTTCGGCACGGAGATCGGCGATCCGATCCTGTTCCCGGACGCGCTGTCCTACGAGTACGCCTCGAAGGGCGGCCACTTCGACTGGAACGTGAACCCGTCGACCCGGCCCGTGGTGGCCGGCCGTGACGGCCGCGACCCGGTCGGGCCGAAGCAGGCGGACATCCCGCTGGCGCAACCCGGCCGGATTCCCGGCGGAGAACACGGAGGGCAACTACGCCGACGGCGCGTTCGAGGCGATCCCGTTCACGGTTCAGGGACCGCCCGACGTGGACAACGGTCGCATGACCGTCCACATCGAGTGGGGCAACCCGGAGACCGACTGGGACCTCTACGTGGTCAACGCGGACACGGGTGAGGTCGTCACTCAGTCGGCCTCGTTCGGGGACACGACCGAGGACGCGGTGCTGGTCGATCCGCCGCCGGGCAACTACATCGCCCACGTGGTCAACTTCGACCAGGTGACCCCGGCGCCGGACGACTGGAGCAACGGCAAGGTCACGTTCCTGAGCCCGACGCCGAGGCACGTGGACGCGACCGAGGCCTGGCAGCTCACCTGCGAGGACAAGAAGGGCAAGGTGCGCGCCAGTCGCAACGTGGTCGTCGAGCGCGGCGATCGGGTCAACGTCGGCGGCGTGTGCAGCAGCGGCTCGCTGCGGGCCGCGAAGGCCCGCCGGCTAACCCGGCCAACGACAGCAACAACGGGGCCCACCTCCGGCCCGCCTGGCCGGGGTGGGCCGCTTGGCACGATGCGGGCATCGCGGCCACCCGAGCCCGCAAGGGTGTGCCGAGTTGCCCCGACGGGACGAAGCGCGCACACCCTCGACTGAGGCGGTGGGCTGAGTTTCCAGGC
Organism: uncultured Thermoleophilaceae bacterium; assembly: GCA_963722245.1. Lineage (GTDB taxonomy): Bacteria > Actinomycetota > Thermoleophilia > Solirubrobacterales > Thermoleophilaceae > JACVRW01. The sequence goes on along the minus strand of CAVRKM010000014.1, from coordinate 17,563 downwards.
GCGAGCTCACCCCATACCGCTGCCGTTGACGCCGGCGCCCAGGAGCCGCTACCGCTTGACGGCGCCCGCCAGGACCTCGGCGGCCTCGAGGACGCCTGGCGGGCGTCCTCGGGCTCCAGCACCACGGCGTCGCCGGCCTCCTTGAGCATCTCGCGCGCCAGGTAGCGGTGGCCGGCGTAGGGCAGCTCGACGATCACCGCGCCGTCGGCCAGCTCTGACACGACGCGCTTGTCCTCGCGCGCCCAGCGCGCCCGGTCGGGCGCCATCCAGACGCGCGCGAGGCGCGAGTCGGCCACCTCGCCCGTGCGCGGCCAGCCGTGGATGTCGGGCTCGATGCCCGGACGCGGCTCGAAGCTCTCGTCGAGCACGGTGGCCGAGCGGATCCGGTCGAGCCGGAACGAGCGCGTGTCCTCCTTGTCGGGATCCCACGCGTGCACGTACCAGCCCTCCTGGCCGTTCATCAGCTTGTAGGGCTCGATCCGCCGCTCGGTGAACTCGTCCTGCTCCTCCTTGTAGTGCTCGATCACGAGCAGCCGGTGCTCGGCGATCGCGCCGCTCACGACGCGGGCGATCTCGGAGTCGTCGCCCTTGGCGGTGGTGATCTGCAGCCCCTCCTGGGCCGGGTCCTGGCCGAGCGCGTCCACGATCTTCTGGCGGGCGCTGGCCAGCGAGCCCTCCGGGCAGGTGCTCGCCGATCAGGTCGATCGCCGCCACCAGCGCCTTGGCCTCCAGCGGCAGCAGGCGGGCCGGGCGGGCGAAGTTGTCGCCGTAGGGCTCGGGGTCGACCTCGATCTGGTCGCCCTGGACCTCGGCGTACAGGACGTACGAGCCGCCGCCGAAGTTGACGACGTTGAGCACGTCCACGTCCTGGCGCAGCTCCTGCTCGGTCACCTGGAGGCGCTCGCACAGGTCGGCGACGTCGAGCTTGCGGCCCTCGCGCGCGGTCTCGATCAGGATGCCGGCGAGCGTGACCAGCCGCGCGAAGCGCTCGGGGCGGATCGGCGAGCTCTCGCGGTCCTCCTCCTCCTCGAGCTCTCCTCCACCGTCGGCGGGGCCTCCTTGGCGAGCTCGGGCGGCTCGGTATGGCGCTCGATGATCAGCTCGAGGCGCTTGCGCCACTCCTCGATCAGCTCGGGCGGCCCGTCGATCCGGGCGTGCTCCGCCAGTCCCAGCACCCAGGAGACCATCTGGCGGGCGTTCGCGTAGTCGGTCTCGAAGATCACGCCGTCGTCGACCTCCGTGACCTCGCCGGCGTGGCCGAAGTGGCGCAGCGCCAGCCAGTCGATCCGGTCCGACAGCCAGATCTGCGCGCGCCCGATCGGCTCGCCGAGCTGCCAGTCGGTACGGATCGCGTAGTCGCGCGAGTCGAACTCCTCGGGCCGGTTGAAGTCGTGCTCGGCCTTCGACGAGTAGCCGACCTTGCCGCGGATGCGCGAGACGCGGAACACGCGCGCGTCGTCGCGCTCGTGGGAGTAGCCGATCAGGTAGAACTGCCCGCCCCGGTAGAGCAGGTGGTACGGGTCGACCTTGCGCGACTCGGTCGTGTCGCGCCCGATCGTGTAGTAGTCGAAGACGATCGTCTTGCGGCGGAAGATCGCCGTCTCGACCTTCGACAGGCGCTGCGAGAGGTCGCGGCCGCCGGCGCCGGCGGTGACCGCCAGCGCCACGGACAGCTCCTCGGGCGCGTCGAGCGGCGACGGCTTGCCCCAGGACAGCTGCTGAAGCGCCAGGCGCAGCGGCTCGGCGTAGGCGAACTCGCCGTCGAGCAGCGACAGCGACATGCGCAGCGCGCCCAGCTCCTCGTCGGTGAACTCGATCGCCGGCAGGTAGAAGTTCTCGGGCGGCAGCGAGTAGTTCTCGGCCTCGTAGTAGCCCTCGGCCGGCTTGTCGACCTTGAGGTGGATGCCGAGCGAGTCGAGCTCCGCGCGGTCGGCGTAGAAGCGGCGCGCGAAGGCCTCGTCGTTCATCTGCGAGTAGCCCTCGACGTCCTGCTTGATCTCGAGCGCGGACACGGGTCGCCGCTCCGCCATCAGGAACGAGATCAGCGACAGCTGCCGGATGAGCTTCTCCGTGTCCTTCGCCACGTCACGAAGATAAGCAGGAAACCCCCAGTGATCCTCCCCCTCGCTCCCGCGGCCCCGCTATTTGCGGCCTCAGAGCGCTGCGGTGCGGGCCCCGACGGCGTAGCCGACCAGGTTCACCACCAGGTGCACGCCGGCGACGAGGGCGAATGCCTCGGCCAGCTCGCGCGCCGACATGCGCCAGACCGGGGCGAGCAGCGGCCACGCGCCGAGCACGAAGTCGGCCTGGTCGTGGATCGCGAGGACGAAGTCCCGAGCGGCGAGGCGGCGCGCTCGCCCGGGGCGATGCCCAGGCGCCGCTTGAAGGCGCTGTTGGGCAGCTCGCCGAGCACGACCGCCGCCCCGAGCAGAGCGCCGTGACGCAGCGGCCCGGCGGCGCGCAGCTCCGCCGGCAGGCGCTCCCGGTAGGCGGGGACGCGATGCAGCGCCAGCGTCGCGGCGAGCGTGCCGCCCGACATCGCCAGAGCGCCGCGCCAGGTCTTGTTCGCACCGAAGAGCCGCTCGCTCAGCGGGCGCTTGAGCGGCCGCGCGAGATCGAAGCGCAGGAAGGGCGCGTGAGCCAGCGCGCCTCCGAGCACGGGCGCGGAAGGCCCAGCCGGCCGCATGCGGCCGGCGGGGCGGCGGTCGCAGCCTATGCCGCCTGCTCGCGCGCCGCGAAGTAGGCGGCCGTGGCCAGGCCGCGGTCGAAGTCCGACCAGCGCGTCCCCTCGGCGAGGGCCTTCTCGATCCGGTCGAAGCTGCCCAGGTTGCCGCCCAGGTTGTCGATGAAGTGCACGAGCGTCGCCTCGCGGGTGCAGGGGACCACCGGGCTGCCGTGCTCGAGCTTGCCGTGGTGGCTGAGGATGATGTGCAGCAGCGCCTCGGCCTCGTCGCGGGGAAGCCGTCGATGCGCTCGATCTCGCGCCTGACGCGGTAATAGCCGAGCGGGATCTCGCCGAGCAGCTTGCCGGCGTCGGTCAGCTCGATCGCGCCGGTCGACCAGCTGTAGGTCTCGACCTTGCCGATGTCGTGCAGCAGCGCGCCGGTGACCGCCAGGTCGCGGTCGATCTTCGGGAACGGGGCCGCGAGCGCGCTCACGCCCTGCGCCACCGACAGGCAGTGCTCGAGCAGGCCGTGGCGGTAGGCCTGGTGGTAGTACTTGGCCGCCGGGGCCTCGTGGTAGGCGTGGTCGATCAGGCGGTCGAGCAGCTCGCGCAGGTGCGGCCGCTGGATCGTGTCGACCAGGGAGCTGAGGTCGTCGGCCATCTGGCGGTACGGGATCGGCGGGGCCTCGGCGAGGTCGGCGAGGTCGTACTCGCCCTTGACCGCGGCGCGCATGCGCCGGACCGTGATGCCGCCGCCGTAGCGCTCGTCGACGCAGTAGCGGCCGAGCACGCGCACGATCGCGCCGCCCTGGCAGATCGGGTCGACGTCGTCGACGCTCATCCCAGACGACCCCCTCGACGGACCCCGTCGCGTCGCCCAGCTGGAGCTTCAGGAAGTGCTCCCCGTTGCGCTTCTGGCGCCGGTTGCGCGACCTGACCACGAAGATCGCGTCCACCTCCTGGCCGTCGACCAGGTCGCGCACGAAGCACTTGGTGGGCATGAGAGACGGCTGTTCCATCTGCCTTGCCAAGGTAAAACGGATCTCGGACGCCAAGTCACCCCGGCGCGCGCGGCCGAGCCGCGCGCTTCCGGCTAGCCTGCCCCATGAGCGTCCTCGTCGCCGGTGGCACCGGCTTCCTCGGCACCGCGGTGGTTCGCGAGCTGGTCGACGCCGGCTACTCGGTCACCGCCACGTGGGTGGTGGAGCGCGAGCGCGAGCGGCTTGCCGACCAGCCCGTCGAGCTCGTCCAGGCCGACCTGTTCGACCCGGCCGCGGTCGACGCGGCGGTCGGCGGCCTCGGCCGAGCTCGAGGCGGTCGTCAACCTCGTCGGCGGCTACGCCGAGGGCCCGCAGCGTGCACGAGACGGACCCCGAGGAGTTCGACAAGCTGATGCGCCTCAACGTCAAGCCGTGCTTCCTGCTCGCGCGCGCCGCGATGCCGCGGCTGATCGAGCGCGGCTCAGGGGCGTTCGTCGGGGTCTCGGCGCGGCCCGCCCTGCGCCCCTTCCCGGGCGCCGCCGCGCTACATCTCCTCCAAGGCCGCGGTGCTCGCGCTGATCCAGGCGCTCGACGCCGAGTACAAGCACGACGGCATCCGCTGCAACGCGATCCTGCCGAGCGTGATCGACACGCCGGCCAACCGCGAGGCGCAGCCGAACGCCGACTACTCCAAGTGGGTCAAGCCGGAGGCGATCGCCAAGGTGGTGCGCTTCCTCGTCTCGGACGAGTCGGCGCCCACTCTCGGGCGCCGCCGTGCCCGTCTACGGGCGCGCGTAGTAGCGCAGCGCCGCCTTGCCGATCTGCTTGGTCGCGGCGGCGTTCTGCCAGGCGCCCATCGGCGCACCGATCAGCGGGATGTAGCGCCCGGCGTAGCGGCGCGCCATGCGCTTGGCGATGTACTTGACCAGGCGGCGGTGGAGGCGGTCGCCGTGGCGCGCGACGCGAGCGCCTTCTCGGCGAGCGCCTGGGCCATCAGCTTGCCCACGCCGTCGAGCGCGCGGCGGGCCTCCTCGGGGGTGTCGTAGAGCCCCTGGAGGGTGAGCAGCTCGGCGGGCCGCATCGGGTCGCGCGGGTCGTAGCCGTAGGCGGCCGCGACGTAGAAGACCATGCGGCTCTGGATCCAGATCAGCGCGACCACGTCGGGGGCGGCGGTGAAGATGCCGCCCAGCCCAGCGCCGCGCCCTCGAGCCGGGCGAGCCGCACGTGCTTGCGGTACGCGATGCGCGCGAGCTTCTCGGGCGAGTGGCCCACGCCGGCGACGCGCACCCACTCCTCGGCCTGGGGGCCGAAGCGCTCGGACGCCGCCAGCGCGATCAGCTCTGGCGCCCGCTCGGGCTCCGCCAGCAGGCGGTCCCAGAGCGGGCGCGGCGACTACCTCTATGGAGTCCGGTAGATGACGTTCGGCAGTTTGTATGTGCGCTCCGAGTAGCCGCCCTTGAGATCGCTGCGCTGGTCGCCGAGGTTGGCGAGGATCTTGTACCCGCGCTTCTCGACCTGCTGCCTGGCCCCGCTCTTGTAGGGCACCATCGAGGCGTCGCCGGCGCGGCTCGGCGGCTGGAGCACGAGGTCGTACTTGCCCTTGAAGCCGGCGGCCTTCAGGTTGTCGAGCGTGCCGTCGCGGATCGGCTCGGGGCGAGCCGGTGATGAAGACGACCTCCACGTGCGCGGCCTTCGCGCGCTTGAAGCACGGACAGCACCGGCTTGATCGCGGGGGCCTTGAACTCCATCACGCAGCTGGCGTAGCTGCCGGCCTCGTAGGGAAGGCCGTCCTTGTCGTTCAGGCACGGGTAGTTGTTGAGGCTCGTCTCGTCGATGTCGAGCACCAGCGCCGGCTTCTTCGGCGCGTGCCTCGCCCTTCGTGCGCTTGGCGATGTACGCCTTGGCCTTGTCGGCCTGCTTCTTGACGGCCCGGTTCCAGTCGCCGGAGCCTGTACTAGCGCGAATCTCGGCGGCGCTCTTGCCGGTGGGGCTGGTCGCCGCGAGGGCGGGCACCGCGAGAGCCAGCAGGACGGTGATCACGATCACGCCGGTTCTCATAGGCGCAGCCTAGTTTGGCGGGCCGACCGCGCGCGGTACTTGCTCGCTATGGCCACCGACACGAACACTTCACTGCGCCACGGGATCCTGAGCGACGAGCTCAGCGACGAGCGCGACCAGCTCATCGAGATGCTCACCAAGGCCTACTGGATGGAGGTCGAGACGGTGATGAGCTACATCGCCAACTCGATCAACCCCGAGGGCGTGCGCGCCCAGGAGATCATCGAGTCGCTCGAGAACGACATCCAGGAGGAGCTCGGTCACGCCCGCCAGTTCGGCGAGCGCATCAAGGAGCTCTACGGCGTCGTGCCCGGCTCGCTCGACTTCCAGGCCGAGCAGAGCGTACCTCCAGCCGCCGGACGACCAGGTCGACATCGTCCACGTCATCCAGGGCGTGATCGAGGCCGAGACCGGCGCGATCGAGTACTACAACCAGATCATCGAGTTCTGCGAGGGCAAGGACCCGGTCACGCAGGACATGGTGATCGCGATCCTGCGCGACGAGGAGGGCCACCGGCGCCTCTTCGAGGGCTTCCTGCGCGAGTACCAGCGCGAGGGCCTGACGTAGCTACGTACCCGGCGCGTCAGCCACGGGCGAGCGCGCACGGAGCGTCAAGAGAACGCTGAGCACCAGCACCAGGATCGCTGCGCCGATGGCCGAGACGAAGCCGATCGGCGTAAAGCCGATGACTCCCAGCCCGATCATCACCCAGCCGAGCCACTTCGGCAGCACGCCGGTGCGGATGACCGACAGCCCGGTGCCCCAGAGGAACAGCAGCACACCCACCACGAGAGGGATGAAGTCGTTGTCCCAGAGCGCCTGCAAGGCCTGAACGGCCACCGGATCGATGTCGTTCGCAGCCTCGCTGAGCGCGATCAGGATGGTCGTGTCCACGGCCAACCCGACCGCCACGATCGAGATGCCGATGAACGAGATCAGCGACAGCATCTCCCCCTCGCCCGCCGCCGTGCGCAGGACTCTGCGCAGATAGCCGCCGAAGAAGACCAGCAGCACCATCGCGGCCACGCCGATGAACGCCCCGACCTCCACCGAATCCTTGTTGTCGACGTAGAAGGCGACGACCTCCTTGACCGGGTGGTCGGCGCTCTTCGGCTCGCCCCCCACGATGAAGCTCACGATCCCGAGCACGATGAACCCGACGCCGGTGAGCGGTGCGAGCCACTCCCTGTTCTTGGGCTGCATTTCGCCAGCGTCGCCCGCGCGCCGGACGGATAGGCTCTCAGCCCTGCGCGGCGAGGTAGCTCAGTTGGTAGAGCACACGACTGAAAATCGTGGTGTCGCCGGTTCGATTCCGGCCCTCGCCATCTCCCTGAACCTAGCTTTGAAGGCGGGGTTCCGGTGGCAAGGCATTGGGCAACGCGACGTTGGAAGCGGCCGAGCGTGATGGGGCCGAGCTGTGGTGGGCCGCCTACTCCGACAGCCCGGCGGCTTCGAGGACCCGCTCCCAGCCGTTCTGCTCGACGAACCACTCCTGGCGCGCGATCTTGCCTCGCGAGGAAAGCTCCATCACTGTTCCGCCAGACGTCACCTCGGTCTTCACGCCGCTGCCGCGGCCGTAGCCGACGAAGTCGCCTTTGACCGCGACGCGGCCGTCGGCATCGACCAGCCGGTCGAGCGTCCACGACCAACGCTCGAACGCCGAGTCGATCTCGCCATAGAGCGCGCGGACCCCCTCGCGTCCGCGAAAGCAGCCGCCGACGCCCACGCCGTCCATCCCATGCATCCAGACCTCGGTGTCCGGCTCGTAGACGAGCACGTTCAAGTCCACGTCGCTGCGCGCCACTGCGCTAAAGCCCCGCGTGATCGCCGCCTGCATCGCCCGTCTCCTCAGCGGCGAGCCGAGCTTGAGCCGGACGGTGCCCGCCGAGATCGCCGTTCCGATCGCGGGCGCTCGCAACACCAGCCAGTCGAGCAGGTCACGTTTCTCCTGCGACATCGCCCGCCCAGTATCCCGCCTGCGGGCGGCGGCTGGGAGGCTTTAGCCGGCCGGTGGCGTCTTGCCCCCGGTGGCGACGAAGCTCACGGAGTCGCCCTGATCTTGCCTTCTGCTGCGTCGAGTCAAGAGGGCAGCACTTCGATGATCGTCGCGTGCCGTCCTCTGGGCGACTTATTCGCGCGATCTGGCCGCTTGGATCGCTTCGTCCTTGTCCACGCAGATGTAGTTCCAGACGATCTGCCCATCTCGTACTGCGAAGGCGTGCACCATCTCCGTCGGGATCATCTCGTCGGTGATCCCTGTGTGCCGGAGGCGACCATGCAACCGGACTGGAACGACGACTCGGTCACCCTCCTCGATGAACTCGATCGGCTCGGTGTTGTGAGCGTCGACGACCTCGAAGTACTCCTCGAAGGACCTCCTGATTTCCACGCGGCCGCGATGTGTCTGTCCAAGCACCGAGACGATCTGTTCGGCATCTACCGAGAAGGAATCGATCAGCGCGTCGAGGTCGCCTTTGTTGAAGGCGTCGTAGACCCTGCGAATCAATTCGACGTTCTCCTGCGACATGGCCCGCCCAGTATCCCCGTCGGGGGGAAGAACCCGCCGGCGGGCCCCTACCGTCGGCCTAGCCGCCAGGCGGTTGGGGCCCCGGCTTCTGCTTCTCGTCCAGAGCAGCAGTCGCGTCTCGTCGCCGGCTCTGTTCATCAGTAGTCCCAGGACGCGTACTCGGGCTTGCGGTCCTTCATCTGCGCGAACAGCAGTTGGATGCGGTCGAGATACCAGGCCTTGCCGCCGTGGGTGATCAGGATCCCGGTGAGGACCGCGAGCAGGTTGAGGTCGATCAGGCCGAAGGCGAGGAGCCCCATGCCGATCGTCGAGTAGGCATTGGCGACCAGCGACGCGGCCTGCGAGCGGAACTGCTCGGGGAGCTCGACCTTGTCGCGGTCGACCCAGATCCGCTCGCCGAGGACGCTGCGCGAGGCCCAGTTGCGAGTCGACTCCGGCACGTCGAACAGCAACGGGTTGACGAACATCCAGGCGATCGAAAGGCCGATCGGGATCAGGCACCAGATTCCGATCCACTCGCGGCTCCAGATCGCGAGCGCGAGCAGGGACACGACGCTGAACCTGGTCCAGACGCTGGCGGCGTTGGCGTGCTTCATCCAGCTCTCCCCCTCAAGCCCGAACAGCTTCGCGACCTTGCGGTCGCCTGTCGTTGAGGTTGCTGCGTGTGCCGTCATCGTTGTCTCTCCCGTTCTCACGTTTCTCAACGTACGTTGATATCTCCCGAGGCCAACGTAGCGCGTCGTGGAACCAATGTCAACATCTGTAGACTTATGCCGTATGAGCAGCAAGCAACGAACCGGAAGGCGGCCGGGGCCGAGCTCGACTCGCGATGAGATCCTGCGGGCCGCCCGGAGACGGTTCGCCGACGACGGCTACGACCGCGCCACATTTCGCAGGATCGCCGCAGACGCCGGCGTCGACCCCGCGCTCGTGGTCCAGTTCTTCGGCTCGAAGCAGGACCTGTTCGCCGCCGCTACCGTCCCGCCGGTGACACTCGCCGAGCTGTCGGCGACTCCGACCGCGAGCTCGTCCGCGAGCCCGGGCCTGCGGCTGGCCCGCCTGCTGATGCTTTGGCTGGGGGACGACGGCGCTCGCCAAGCCCTACTCGCCCGGATTCGATCCGCGTCGAGTGAGCCGGCGGCCGCCGACATCGTGCGCCGGATGATCGGCGGTCAGCTGATCGAGTTCGCGCGGGAGATGGACGGCGACCGGCCCGACGTGCGCGCGAGCCTGCTCGCGACGCAGTTCCTCGGCGTCGTCTTCGCCCGCTACGTTGTCGCCGTCGAGCCGCTGGCCTCGATGAGCGGCGACGAGATCGCGGACTGGCTCGGCCCGACGTTCGACCTCTATCTGACCGGACCGACGGACGACTCTGCGCGCGGACGGCCAGCGGTGGCCTGAGGGCCTCCCGATCCACTGCTCCTCCGCGCGAAAGCCGAAACCCGGCCACTCGTTCCGCGCCAGCCCTGGCTGCTCCTTTCCATGCGCAGCGAGAGTGAGCGCCGGGCCTGCGTCGGAGCTACTGCTTGTCGTCCAACTCGATGCCCCGCCCTCGCTCCCGTAGGCTGCCCGCGGTGGTCCACCTCCGGATCGTCGTCCCGCCGGACCTGGCCGACAAGGTGCTCGAGCTGCTCTGCGACACACCCGCGGTCATCAACGTGGTCCGCTTCCGCGATGCCGCCCAGAACCCCGAGGGCGACCTGATCCAGTGCGACGTCGCCCGTGAAAACGCCAGCCTGGTCATAGCCGACCTCAAGGACCTCCAGGTGCCCCGCGTGGGCTCGATCGCGATGGAGTTGATCGACAGCTCGATCTCGGACGCGGCGCGCGAAGCCGAGCACGCGGCGTCGGGGCTCCCGTCGGACGCCGTCGTCTGGGAGGAGGTCGAGGCGCGGACCTCCGAGCAGACCGAGCTCTCGGTCAGCTTCACGATGTTCATGATCATCGCGATGCAGATCGGAGCGGTCGGGATCGTGCTCGACCAGCCGATCCTGATCGTTGGGGCCATGGTGGTCGGTCCGGAGTTCGGGCCGCTCGCGGCGCTTTGCGTCGCCATCGTCCGGCGCCAGCCGGACCTGGCGCGGCGCTCGCTGATCGCACTCGCGGTCGGCTTCCCGGTCGGCACCGTCGCCGCTATGTTCAGCTCCGCCATCCTGATTGCGGTTGGCGCCTTCCCGGACAACTACGGGACGCACGAGTTCACCGACTTCATCTCCAATCCGGACTTCCTGAGCTTCTTCGTCGCGGTGGTCGCGGGTGTGGCCGGGATCCTGTCGCTGACGACCGCCAAGTCCGGCGCGCTGATCGGCGTGCTCGTCTCGGTCACCACGATCCCGGCGGCATCCAACGTGGGGGTGGCCGCCGCCTACGGCGAGTGGGACACCGCCGTCGGCGCCGCGGAGCAGCTGGTCATCAACCTGGCCGGGATCATCGTCGCGGGGGTGCTCACGTTGACGCTCCAGAACCGCGACTACGTCACGCGGCGCCGCTACCACCTGCGCAAGCGGGACTCCAAGGGCTCCGCCACTTGAGGGGAAGTCCATGAGTGGGCGATCGAGGGAGGAGCGCGGCGCAGAAACTCGGCCCTCCTCCCTCCCGGTTCTCCTCCGAGATAGCCGTGCAGCATCTCCCCGGACCGCTGCTTTCCATGCAAAGCGCGAGCGGTCCCCGTTCTGGGCAACGCCTGGGCAAGACGACACCCGGAAACGACCGCAAAGGAGGCGGTCCTAAACTGCCGAAATCCGCTCTACGCCTCGCTGCCGGCCGGTTCGATTCCGGCCCTCGCCATCTGCCGGCTGCGCCGCATCGCCTGGCTGCGTCCTCGGCCTTCGCTCTACTCAGTACGACTTCAGGCCTGCGTCCTTGCCAGGCGGGCGGCTCGCTCGGCAGATCGGGGACGATGACGCCGCAACGCAACCGCGTCACTCCCATGGGCGACATCCTTGCGATCCCGCTTCGGGGCGCCTGGACCGGCAACCGCGGCATCCTCCATTCCGGCGCTGAGATCGTCCGCTTCCACGCGAGCGACCTGTGGATCACCTGCGCGCTCGAGTTCCGCGGCCGCTGGCACGAGCAGTGGCAGCCGCACCACTACACCTTCCTCTTCTTCCACGACGAGGCGGTCTCCCTCGCCGCCGGGCATCGCCCTTGCGCCGAGTGCCGGCGCGAGAGCTACGACGCCTATCGCGCCGCCTGGGCCGAGGGGCTCGCCGTCGAGATGCCGTCGGCGAGGCAGATCAATCGGCAGCTGCACGGCGAGCGGATCGTGCGCGGCACGCATCGCAGGCGCCTCCACGAGCTCAGTTGGGCCTCCCTGCCGGACGGGGCCTTCGTCCTGCTCGATGGATCGCCATTCGTCGTCGCCGGCGGGCGCCTGACCAGGTGGACACACGAGGGCTACGGCGATCGCCGATCCCGGCCCACTCGGGGAAGTGCCAGCGTCATCACGCCGCCTTCGACGGTGGCCGCGTTGCGCGCCGGCTATCCCGCCCAGATCGCGATCTGATCAGCCGAGCCGCACGCGGCGCTGCTTGATCTGGGCGCTGCCGGGCCGGCCGCTCGCCGTGACCGTGAGCGTTGCGGTCACCTTGCGGCCTGCGCGTAAGGCCTGGGCGGCCGCTCGGGTCGCGCCTCGCGACAGCCTCAAGGAGAGGGTGGCGGTGCGGCGTGCCGGCAGCGTTCTCACGGCCGTCTTCAGCTCGAAGACCTGCCGGGGGTCGCTGGCGATCGCGAGCTTGCCGGACCCGCGAAGGTGGCAGGTCTTGCTGCAGCGCACCTGAACCTCGACCGCCCCGTCCAGCCGCTGCGCGACCGGACCGCCGAGCGAAAGGCGCGGCGGCACGAGCGTCGCGAGGTGGGCCTTGAGCGCGGTCCCGTTGGGCGCCTTGGGCGTCGCCTTCAGGTCGCTCAGAACCGACAGCGTCGAGCAGCTCTTGTCCTCCAACACCCACCAGGCCCACGCGAGGTAGCCCACCCCGCGGCGGTCGGCCCAGTTCATGTAGCTCTTCACGTGCGAGTCGGCGCAGTCGGTCTCCCCGAACTCGCCGGTCACGACCGGCACTCGCCTCGCGACCGGCGCGATCGTGCTGTTCCAGCACGCCGCGGTGTGACACGCCTGCGTCTCGTAGTTGTGGAAGCTGGCGACCAGCTGCGGAGAATTCCCGTCGGCGGGCCGGCTCGGCAGCCAGCTGCTCAGATCGTTGGCGTAGTCGAGCCCCCCGAGCATGACCGGCTGCCGCGCGCCGGCGCCCCGGACGGCGTCGAGCAGCGCCTGCATCCCGACGGCCGTGTAGGTGGTCCCGTCCAGCGGTTCCCCGTCGTTTACGCGCGGCGGCTCGCAGCCGCCGTTGCGCCAGCAGTCCCAGCTCAGGTCGAACACGAGAGTGTCGCCGTCGTAGCGCGAGTACGGCTCGTTGAAGAGGTCGAACATGATCGACCGGTCGTTCTTGAACGTGGTCGCCACCGAACCCCAGAAGTCATCCGACCGGTCGTCGGGCATCGCGCGCTGGCCCTCGGCTCCAACGCCCTCCGGTGCCGACCAATGGAGGTCGAGGATCACGACCAGGCCGGCGCGGTGCAGGAGGCTCACCCACTGCTGCACCGCCGCGCGGTACCCGGCCACGTCGCCGAACGCCGGCTGGCCGTCGACTCCGAGCCAGCAGGCTTCGTTGAGCGGGACGCGCACGGTGTTGATGTGCCACCGCGCGATCTGAGCGGCGGCGGCAGCGGTCGGGTGGGTCGTGCGCGGGTCGCCCTCGTCCGAGTAGGCGTAGCCGTAGTAGCAGGCGTATTCGAAGCTCGGCCAGTTCACGCCTCGGGGGACGAACACCTGGTCGCTTCGGGCGTCGACCAGGTGGTTGCCCTTGACCCTCACCTGCGGCGCGGCGGCGGAGGCCGGGGAGACCGCGGCGCAGAGGCACGCGAGTGCGGCCAGGGCCAGTGAGACGGCTCGCATCGGGCCATGCTATGCCAGCTCAGCGCGTCCGGGTGCCGGGTCCGGGTCTTGGGCCACGTCGGCCCTTTGACAATCTTTGAGCCGTGCCTTCCGAGCGACGCCCGGCGATCGTTGCCGTCGATGACGAGCCCGCTGTGCTGGGCGCGGTCGCGCGCGACCTGCGCCGTCACTTCGGCGAGCGCTACCGCATCCTCCGCGCCGGCTCGGGCCCGGAGGCTCTGGAGCTGCTGACCGAGCTGCGCACGCGAGGCGATCAGGCGGCCATGCTGATCGCCGACCAGCGCATGCCCGGCATGTCGGGCACCGACTACCTGGTCCAGGCGCGCACGCTCGTGCCCGACGCCAAGCGCGTCCTGCTCACCGCCTACGCGGACACCGAGGCCGCGATCGCGGCGATCAACGACGTATCGCTCGACTACTACCTGCTCAAGCCCTGGGACCCGCCCGAGGAGCAGCTGCTACCCGGTGGTCGAGGACCTGCTCACCACCTGGGAGGCGGGCGCTTCGCTCGAGGCGGGCGGAGTGCGGATCATCGGCCATCGCTTCTCGCGCGACTCCCACGACGTGCGCGACTTCCTCGCCCGCAACCGAGTCCCGATGACCTGGCTCGACGTGGAGCGCGACAGCGAGGCGCGCGAGCTGTTGCAGATGGTCAACGTGACCGAGGATCGCCTGCCGGTCGCGCTGCTCGAGGACGGCTCGGTGCTGGAGCGCCCGACGGTGCTCGAGCTGGCCGAGCGGCTGGGGGTCGCCGGCCAGCCGGCGCAGGACCACTACGACCTGGTGATCGTCGGCGGCGGCCCGGCCGGCCTGGCGGCGGCGGTCTATGGGGCGTCGGAGGGCCTGCGCACGGTCATGGTCGAGCGCGAGGCGCCCGGCGGCCAGGCCGGGCAGTCGAGCCGGATCGAGAACTACCTGGGCTTTCCGATGGGGCTGAGCGGGTCCGACCTCGCCCGGCGCGCCACCGATCAGGCGCGTCGCCTGGGAGCCGAGCTGCTCACGATCCAGGACGCCGTGGGGCTGCGCGCGGAGGGCGCCGGCCGCATCGTGGAGCTGAGCGGCGGCGGCGAGCTGAGCGCCAACTGCGTGCTGGTCGCCTCCGGCGTCTCCTACCGGCAGCACGACGCGCCCGGCTTCGCCGAGCTCACCGGCACGGGCATCTACTACGGCGCGGCCCTGGCCGAGGCGCGCTCCTGCTCCGACCAGCACGTGGCGATCATCGGCGGCGCCAACTCCGCCGGGCAGGCGGCCGTCTACTTCAGCGGCTACGCCGAGCGCGTCACGGTGCTCGTGCGCGGGCCGAGCCTCGAGCGCTCCATGTCGCACTACCTGATCGAGCAGCTCGCCGCCCTGCCCAACGTGACGATCCGGACCGACACCACGGCGGTGGCCGCCGAGGGGGAGGGCGGGCGGCTACGCCGGCTGCGGGTGCGCGGCCCAGGTGGGGAGGAGGCCCTCGACGTGGACGCCTGCTTCGTCTTCATCGGGGCATCACCGCGGACCGACTGGCTCGAGGGCGTTGTCGCGCGCGACGAGCGCGGCTTCATCCTCGCCGGGACAGACGTGCGCTCCGACGGCTGGCCGCTCAAGCGCGAGCCGGCCCCGCTCGAGACCAGCGTGCCCGGCGTGTTCGTCGCCGGCGACGTCCGCGCGCGCTCGATCAAGCGCGTGGCGAGCGCCGTCGGCGAGGGCTCGATGGCCGTCTCACTCATCCACCAGTATCTGGCGAACGCATGAGCGAGGTCACGCTCGCCGAGCTGCGCGCCGTCGACCTCTTCGACGACCTCGACGAAGAGCAGCTGGCCGAGTGGCTCGCGGTCGCGACGGTCGAGTCGCTCGAGCCGGGCGAGCTGATCTTCGAGCAGGGCCTCGAACCGCCCGGCTTGAAGCTGTTGCTCGGGGGCGAGGCACAGACGCTGCTCGTGGACGGTGAGCGCAAAGAGCCCGTCGGGCGCCAGGTCGCCCCGACCTGGATGGGCGCGATCGCGGTGCTCACGGGCGGAACGCTCGGGGTCCGCATGGAGGCCTCCACGTCCTGCCGGGTCGCGCTGGTCGAGTCGGAGGAGTTCCGGCGCCTGGCCTTCGCGCAGCCGTCAGTGCACCAACGGGTGATGAGCCAGGTCGCGCCGGTGATGACCCGCATCACGGGCATGGAGCAGAACCGCGAGCGGCTCGCGTCGCTGGGCACGATGGCGGCCGGCCTCGCGCACGAGCTGAACAACCCGGCCGCCGCGGCGCGGCGCGCCGCCGCGCAGATGGAGGAGGCGCTGGAGGTGATCGCCTCCACCATCGGCCGCTTCGTCGGGGCTGGCATCGAGCGCTCTCAGGCCGAGCAGCTGGTCGAGCTGCAGGAGGAGGCGATCTGCGGCGCGGAACGCCGAACGGCGCTCGACGCGCTGGACGCGGCTGACGCCGAGGAGGAGCTGACCGCCCGCCTCGAGGAGCTCGAGGTGGCCGAGCCGTGGAGCCTGGCCGAGCCACTGGTCGCCGCCGGGGTGGACGTGGCCTGGCTCGACCGGGTGGCCACCGCCGCCGGGCCCGCGACCGACGCCGCGATCGCCTGGGTCGCCGCCACGCTGACCGCTCGCGGTCTGGCCGGGGAGCTGCAGGAGTCCACGCAGCGCATGTCCGCACTGGTCGGCGCCGTGAAGACCTACGCCTACATGGATCGTGGCGAGCTGCTCGAGCTCGATCTCCACGAGGGCCTCGAGACCACGCTGGCGGTGCTCGGGCACCGGCTCAAGCACACGAACATCGAGGTGGTCCGCGTCTACGACAAGCAGCTGCCCAAGGTGACCGTGCGCGGCTCGGAGCTCAACCAGGTGTGGACCAACCTGCTCGAGAACGCGATCGATGCGCTGGGCGATCGGGGGACGATCACGATCACCACCACCTGCGACACCAACGGCGTGCGCGTGGACATCGGCGACGACGGCCCGGGGATCCCGGCGGAGATCCGCGAGCGGGTGTTCGACTCCTTCTTCACCACGAAGGAGGTCGGGCTCGGCACCGGCCTCGGGCTCGCCACTGCGCATCGCATCGTCGTCGACCGCCACGACGGCACGCTCTCACTCGACTCGGGGCCGGACGGGACCACCTTCCACGTCTGGCTGCCGCTCATTCAATCCTGAACGGGAGGAACACAATGGCCACCTGCACCCACCTGGACCACATCAAGATCACCGAGCTGCCCGAGTCCGTGGACGGCTGCGAGGAGTGCCTCGCGGCCGGCGGGAAGTGGCTTCACCTGCGCATCTGCCTCGAATGCGGGCACGTCGGTTGCTGTGACTCTTCCCCTGGCCGCCACGCCAGCTCCCACGCGCGCGCCATTGAGCACCCGATCATGCGCTCGCTCGAGCCGGGCGAGGACTGGTCCTGGTGCTTCGTGGACGAGGTCGCCATGGTGATCCGCGAGGTGCAGGGCAGCACGCGCATCCCGCCGTCCCCGCTCGGGGGATGAGGGGCTTCGCGCTCGGCGCCTTCGACTCGCCGCCCGCCGTGCGGGACGACCTGCCGGAGCCCGAGCCCACCGACGGCCAGGTGCTCGTGCGGGTGCTCGCTTCCTCGGCGAATCCCGTCGACGCGGCGATCGCGGCCGGGATGCTGCGGGACCGCTTCGAGCACGAGTTCCCGGTGGTGATCGGGCGCGACTTCGCCGGCGTCGTCGAGCGGTCGGGTGGCGGCTTCGCCACTGGCGACGAGGTGATGGGCTTCCTCCCGCACGCCGACCCGGCCGTCCATGCCGGCACCTGGGCCGAGCTGACCGCGGCCGGCCAGTTCATCGCGGCCAAGCCAGCCGGCATCGGCTTCGGCGAGGCCGGCGCCGCGCCGCTGGCGGGCATCACCGCGCTGGTGGCTGTGGACGCAATCGAGGTCGCCGAGGGTCACACCGTGCTGGTGATCGGCGCCACCGGCGGGGTCGGCAGCTTCGCGGTCCAGCTGGCGGCCGGCGCGGGCGCGCACGTGATCGCTCCCGCGTTCCCAGAGGACGAGGAGTACCTGCGCGGGCTGGGCGTGAGCGAGCGGATCGAGCGCGAAGCGGACGTGGTCGCGGCGGTGCGCGAGCGCCACCCCGAGGGCATCGACGGGCTGATCGACCTGGTGACCTATGCGCCGGATCAGTTCGCCGCTCACGCGAGCGTCCTCAAGGACGGCGGCCGTGCGGCTACGCCGGTGGGAGCCGCCGGCGACAAGCCGGGGCGCTTCAACGTGATGGGCGTGGCGGACCCCGGCAAGGCCGGGCGCCTGGCCTCCCTGCTGGCGGCCGGCGACCTGCGCGTGCCGCTCCAGGAGAGCTACGAGCTCGAGCGGGCCGGCGAGGCGCTGGAGGCACTCACCGTCAAGCACGTGCGGGGAAAGACCGGCATCGAGGTCGGGT
>CAVRKM010000013.1:0-296545 GCA_963722245.1 uncultured Thermoleophilaceae bacterium | reverse complement strand
AGGTCGCGGCCGTGCGCGACGATCCGACGGCGCGTCTTGCACTGATGGCGCGGGTGTTCCGCGGGCCGACCGGCCGCGCACCGCGACACCTGCCGTTCCGACGGGCGGCATTGTCCTTCATGCGCTGGCAGGCGCGCCGCGGTGTCCTCAATCGGCTCGACGCGTCGCCGCCCGGCAGCGTCTGGTGGCGGGCCGTCAACGAGCGACTGCTGCGGGACGGATGCGAAACGGTCGCGCTCCTCGGTGGATTGGCCGGCGAGCCGTCATCGCAGGCCGTGCGGCTCTGGCTGGAGTTCGGCGCGAGCCCGACGGGGCGCAATTGGTACCGAGCCCACAACGCGAGCATCGCGGCGGGATACCTGGAGCACCGGAACCTCGCCGAAGCGGAGGGCGCACCCGAGCGGTTCTTCATGAACGTCGCGCTGCTGCGGGTGCTGTACGCGCACGCACTGGCCGCGGCGCCGCGCCTGGCGCTGGGACGGTTCGCTCCGCTTGGCCGCGTGCTCGGCGACCCCCGGCTCGGGATGGCCGGCGCCTTCCTCTCACTACGCCGCGTCCTGCCAAACAGGTATCCGCTCGCGTTCGACGTGGAGCGCTATATCGCCGACGAGCAGCGCCTTGGCCGGATGCTCGACTACGCGGTGATCGTGCCGCGCCTGCAATGTCTGTACGAGTGGTCAGCCGAAGAGCTCGCCGAACCACGCCTGCTCGAGTTCGTCCGCGACGGCAACCCGATCTACGCCTGGCCCTTCGAGCAGCGACACGTATGGCGCACTCCGGACATGCCGTTCGCCGGCCGGGTTCTCGAACGCGCCACACGGGCTCGATGAAGCAGGCGGCGGCGTCCTGCGATAGAACCCGAGCGTGACGATCGGCAGGGCGGTACCGAACATCAAGTCCGATCGGCCTACCGAGACCCGCGACTTCTTCGTGGACCTGCTCGGTCTGGAGGTGGCGATGGACTTGGGTTGGGTCGTGACCCTCGCGTCATCGACCAACCCCTCTGTCCAGGTGACCATCATCGGCAACGACGACATGTCCGCCCCGGGCATCTCGATAGGGGTGGATGACGTCGATGCCGTGCACGCCAAGGCCGCAGAGCAGGGCTTCGAGATCGTCTACCCCCTCCGCGACGAGGAGTGGGGAGTCCGGCGCTTCATGCTCCGCGAGCCGAGCGGCACGGTCGTCAACGTCGTGTCCCACCGCTCGGACTGAGCACCGCTCAGAGTTGCTCAGCCTTCGCCGATGCGCGCCGCGACGACGCACAGGTCGTCCGCCAGGCTGGTGACCGAAAACTGCCGGACCTCTTCCGTCACGGCAGCGACGACCTCGGAGGAGGACTGCCCCCGAAGCGACTGGACGACTTCGACGAGCCGCCGGGGGCCGAACTGCTCTCCGGCGCGGCGCGCCTCCGTTACCCCGTCCGTATACAGCAGGACGCCGGTGCCGGGTGTGAGGTGGTGCTCTGCTGTCGTGCACACCAGGTCTTGGGACAGGCCCAGCGGGGGCGCGCGGCCGCCGCTCAGCTCCTCGCCGGTGTCCAGCCAGAGCACCGGAGGGTGCCCGGCGTATCCCCAGCGGAGAATTCGGTCCCGAGGCGAGAATGTGACGCAACCGGCGGTGACGAATGCGTGGTCGTCCTCGGCGCGCTCGATGAGGGCGGTGTTCGCCCAGCTGAGCAACTGCCCCGGATCGTCTGAGAAGGGTGCCGTGGTGGCGAACACCGTGCGGATGAAGGCGGCTCGCCGTGCCGCTGGCAGACCCTTGCCGACCACGTCTCCCACGATCAGTGCGGTCGCGTCGTTTGGCCCTTGTCCGACGAGGTAGAAGTCGCCGCTGACTCCCTCGGTTGCCGGAAGGAAAGACGCGGCGAGATCGACGCCCGGCTGGCTGGACAGCTCGGGCGGCGTAAGGGCGTTACGGACCGCGCGCAGGTCATTGAGCTCGAGCTCGTCCGCCTGGAGCCGCTCGAGCAGGCGCGCGATCACGTCCTCGTGAACCCGCGCTTCGCTTCGCAGCCGACCGATGAGGGCGATCAGGTTCAGCGTCGCGGCGTTGAAGCTCTCCAGCCTCGGCTCCGAGCTGTGCAAGCTCGCCGCTCGCGTGTTCCGCCTCGTCGCGAAGTCGGGCGATCTCGTGCTCCTGCTCGCTTGCCTTGGCACGAAGGCGAGCGAGTTCGCGGTCCGCCGCGGACGGGTCTTCCGCCACGAGCGCAGCGTACGAAACGCGTGCTGCTCGCGCTAGGCCTTCAACCGCTCACGGCGGACGGCTGCGTGCGAAGCAGCACCAGCACGAAGGCGCCCGCCACGGCCGGCACGATCCCGACGAACCCGTAGCCAAGGCCATCGGCGATGAGGCCGCCGGCCAGGGGGCCGAGCAGGTAGCCGATGATGCCGACCTGGGACCACACGACCATCGCGCTGACGATGCGGTCCACCGGCACGGCCTCCACCAGCAGGCCGAGCGCCCCGGTGTTTGCGAGGCCGATCCCGCCGGCCGTGAGCGCAACCGCGAGGAGCCAAACGGGAATGTGTGTGGCGATCCCGGCGAGCGAGATTCCCATGACCGCCAGGAACACGGAGGCGAAGACGAGCGGCCGAGGTCGCGCGCTGCCGGCCGCCGCCGCGCTAAACGCCACCGTCAGAGCCGCGCCGACGTAGAGCGCGCCGATCTGTGCCTGGCTGAGGCGCTCGGCGAAGTGCAAGGGAAGCACGCCCTCCAAGACGCCGAGGGCGAGGACCGCGAAGAGAATCGCGGCCGCCGCCACCCAGAACGCACGCGTGCGCAGCACGCGCCGGTCGGCGCTGAACACCCGGCCGGTCGCCGGGGCTTCGACGAGGAATACGAGCGGTATTGCCGCTAGCACCAGCATCAGGTAGGCGAGAAACGGGCCCTGGATCCCTCCAAAGACGCCAAGCGCCGGTCCGATCAGGCCGCCCACCGAATACGCGGCGAAGATCCGGCTCATGCAGAGGTACTCCTGGCCGGGCCAGCGCTCGAACGTGTCGAAGGTCACCCCGATCCAGATGCCGCCGGACCCCACGCCCATGAGCGTGCGCGCGAGGAAGTAGACCGCCATCGAATCGCCGAGGGCGAAGCCGAGCGCGCCAAGCGCCACGAGCGCGAGGGAGCCGGCGAGCAATGCCCTGGGGCCAAGGGGCCGGACCGCCGCGCCTGCGAGCGCGAACCCGGCGACCATGCCCGCGGGGAACGAGGCCACCAGGAGCCCGATCGTCGCGGGACCAGCGCCGGTCGCGTCCGAGATGGCGGG
Source organism: uncultured Thermoleophilaceae bacterium (assembly GCA_963722245.1). Taxonomy (GTDB): domain Bacteria; phylum Actinomycetota; class Thermoleophilia; order Solirubrobacterales; family Thermoleophilaceae; genus JACVRW01. The sequence continues at coordinate 293,274 of CAVRKM010000013.1, read as the reverse complement.
GGCTACCGGCACGATCACGCTGTACCCGGTCGCGTCGAGCGCCCCGAGCGTCAGCAGCAGCGGGTACGCGGCGCGCGACAAGCGTCAGCTCGGCTTGCGCGCCCGCACGATCGCCGAGCTCGCGTGCTCGTGCACGCGGTGAGTCTCGCGGATCTCCAGGTCTACGAGGCCCGCATCGGCGAGCGCCGCCTCGAACTGGCCGCGCGTCAGCGCGCCTGCGATGCATCCGGTCCATTGCTCCATGTCGGCGCGAGTGGCGGCGTCCATGTTGTCGTCGGCGATGACGTCGGAGACCGCGAACCGCCCACCGGGACGGAGGACGCGAGCGACCTCGCGCAGCACCTTGCCCTTGTCGGCGGAGAGGTTGATCACGCAGTTCGAGATGACCACGTCCACGGCGTCGTCGGGCAGCGGGATGTCCTCGATGTAGCCCTTGACGAAGTCGACGTTCGCGACGCCCTCCTCCGCGGCGTTCGCGCGCGCCAGGTCAAGCATCTCGTCGGTCATGTCCAGTCCGATGGCCTTGCCAGTCGCGCCGACGCGCCTGGCGGAGATGAGCACGTCGGCACCGGCACCCGAACCCAGGTCGAGGACCGTCTCGCCCTCGTGTAGGTCGGCAACCGCGGTGGGGACCCCGCACCCGAGCGAGGCTTCGACGGCCGCTCTTGGTGCGGCGTCACCTTCCTCCTCGTAGAGGATCGCACCGAACACTTCGTTGCCCTGCTTGTCGGTCGACGCAATGTCGGGTCCGCAGCCCGCGATGGCGTCGCGGGCGCCGCAACAGCCCGATCCGGTGTTCGTGGCCACAGCTGTCGCCGCGGCCGCATAGCGCTCGCGCACGTGCTCGCGGATGTCCGTGTCGGTCAGCTCAGCCATGTAGATAGCTCCTTCAGCGAGTCGGGGGTGACGTAGTAGTAGGCCCAGAGGCCCTGGCGCTCCGAGGCAACGATGCCCGCCTCACGCAGCACCTTGAGGTGGTGCGAGACGGTGGGCTGCGAGAGGTCGAACAACGGCACGAGCTCGCACACGCAGACCTTCCCGGCGTGCTTCCGCAGCACGTCGACTAGCTGGAGCCGGATCGGGTCGCCGAGCGCCTTTGCGATTGCTGCAATGCGCTCGGCCTGCTGACGCTCCACGTCGGGGTAGACGACGGGCTCGCAACAGGGCTCCCCCGCCGGGCGCTTCTGCTTCGGGGCGAGTTCCAGATCGATACTCATCTATTTACATATATCGATTGAAGTGATGATTGTCAATCGATAGCATCGCTGCGCACGGTGCCCCCGGCGACGGAGGAGAGCGCGATGAGGTACGTCCTGTTCGTCTGCAACTACCAGGCGAGCTGATGGCAGCGGTCGTGCCCGGGCGCCCCAACCTGTTGCGCCGCGCGGGCGCCGAGGGGCTCGCCGCGTTCGCGCTCGTCTTCGCCGGGTGCGGAGCGATCGTGTCCAACGACAAGTACGACGGCGCGCTCGGCACCGTCGGCATCGCCCTCACGTTCGGGCTGATCATCATGGTCATGGTCTACGCGACAGGCCACCTGTCCGGCGCGCACATCAACCCGGCGGTGACGATCGCGTTCACGCTCACCCGTCACTTCCCAAGCCGCGACGCGCTCGCCTACGTCGTCGCCCAGATCGTCGGCGCTACCGCCGCCGCGCTCGCGCTGCTGGCCGTGTGGACCGACAAGCCTGCCAGCCTCGGCGCGACGGTGCCGACCGTGGGAGTCGGATCGGCGCTCGTGTACGAGGTGCTGCTGACCGCGTTCCTGATGTTCGTGATCATGGCCGTCGCCACCGACACCCGGGCGGTCGGGGCTGCGGCTGCGATCGCCATCGGTGGGACGGTGGGGCTCGACGCGCTCTTCGGTGGGCCGGTGACCGGCGCGAGCATGAACCCGGCCCGCTCGCTCGGCCCCGCCGTGGCGGCAGGCGAATGGACCGACGTGTGGGTCTACCTCGTAGGTCCGGCCCTCGGCGCCGTGGTCGGCGCGTTCGCCTACCAGGTCGTCCGTGGTGAGCAGAGTGCATAGGGTCCGAACGTGACCGAGATCCACCTCCACGACCCTCAGACGCTCTACCGCCACTGGGAGGACGAGCAGTGGAGCCCGTTCCAGATCGACCTCGAGCGGGACGCAGAGCAGTGGCGGGGGATGGGCGGAGAGGACCGCTCGCTGGTCTACTGGGCGCTCGCGTCGCTGATGGTGGCCGAGGAGCGGATCACGACGAAGTTCTCCGGCCTCGTCGGCGCGTACGGGACGGAGGAGGAGGCCACCTTCCTCGCGACACAGCAGGTGGACGAGGCGCGCCACATGCAGTTCTACGCGCGCTACCAGGACGAGGTCGTAGCCGACCCCGGCACGGTGGCCGAGCACGTCGCGCGCGCCCGCGAGCAGCTCTCCCCGGCCTTCGCCACGATCTTCGACGAGCAGCTCGTCCAGGCCCACGAGCGGCTCACGGCGGAGCCGTCGAACCGCCAGGCGAAGGTCGGGTTCGTAACGACCTACCACCTGGTCATCGAGGGCACGCTCGGCCTGACCGCGTTCAACTTCATCACCCGCTACCTCGAGAACACCGGGCAGCTCCCAGGCTTCGTCGAGGGCTACACGCGAATCCACCACGACGAACAGCGGCACATCGGTTACGGAGTCTGGTTCCTGCGCGAGGCGGTCGGCGACGAACCGGAGCTGGCGGACGAGGCGCGCTCCACGTTGCGGACGCTCCTGCCCGCGGTCGCCGATGCCCTGACCCCGCCCGATCGCGACGGGACGGACTGGGACGCGCTCGGCGCGAGCGCCGACGAGATCCGCGAGTTCGCGCTCGGCGGCCTGACTCGCCGTCTGAAGATCATCGGCGTCGAGCTCTAGTGGCCCGCGTCCTCTTCGTCTGCCTCCACAACGCCGGCCGCTCGCAGATGAGCCGCGCGCTGTTCGAGCGCGCCGCCGAGGGCCGGCACGAGGCCGAGTCCGCAGGCACGACGCCCGCTGGAGCGCGTCCACCCGGAGGTCGTGGAGGTCATGAGCGAGCTCGGCCTCGATGTGAGCGAGCAGGTCCCGAAGAAGCTCACCCGCGAGATGGCGGAGCGTGCCGACGTCGTGGTGACGATGGGCTGCGGCGACGACTGCCCGTACATCCCCGGCAAGCGCTACGTCGACTGGGACCTCGCCGACCCGAAGGGACGGCCGCTGGACGAGGTCCGCGCGACCCGCGACCTGATCGGGCGCAAGGTGTCCGAGCTGGCCGCCGAGCTGGACCGCGCGAGCGAGTAACAAGTCGCCGTCATCGTGGCCGGGCAGCATCGCAAGGGTTGGGCACCGGGGGCGCAGATGGCGCCGCCTTGTAGTACCAAAGGGGCGTGGCGCACACCGCCTCACGCGCCCGCGCCGCGGTAACCGCGATCTTCTTCCTCAATGGGATGGTCTTCGTGTCCTGGTACGCGCGCCTGCCCGCGATCCAGGAGAAGCTCGACATCGGGCCCGGCACGCTCGGGCTTGCACTGCTGGGCGCGCCGGCCGGCATGCTGGTCGCCCAGCCGCTGACCGGTGCGCTCGCGGCCACGATCGGGTCGCGCCGGATCGTGGCCGTCGCCCCCGTGCTGTTGCTGGCCGCGCTGGCGCCCGCCCTGGCCGTCGAGCGCCCCCACGCTCGCCCTCGCCACGGTGGTCGTGGGTGCGGCCAACGGTGCGCTCGACGTGTCGATGAACGTCGAGGGCCTCGCGGTCGAGCGCCTCGCCGGCAAGCGGATCTTCAACTCGCTGCACGCGGCCTTCTCGTTCGGCGCGCTCACGGGCGCGGCCATCGCCGGCCTCGCCGCGGCAGCCGGGCTCGACCCGCTGCCCAACATCGCGATCGTCGTGGCGGTCGCGCGCCGTGGCGGCGACGTTCGCCTCGCGCGGGCTGCCGCCCGCCGCGGGGGAGCCGCCCGCCGAGGGCCCTCGCTTCGCCCGCCCGTCGCGCCGCCTCGCCGCCCTGGGCGCGATCGCCTTCTGCGCCCTGCTCGCCGAGGGCGCGGTATTCGACTGGAGCGGGATCTACATGCGTAGCGGAGACCGGCGCCGGCGGCGGGTCTCGCGCCGGTGGGGCTGGCGGCGTTCAACCTCGCGATGGGCTTCGGGCGCCTGTCGGCCGACGGCGTGTCGGCGCGCGTCGGCTCGTCGACGCTCGGCAGGGCCGGCGCCCTGCTCGCGGCGGCGGGCCTGGGGACGGCGCTGATCCTCGGTTCCGCCGCGGGCGCCATCGTGGGCTTCGCGGTGATGGGCATCGGGCTGGCGGCGGTCTTCCCGCTGGCGCTGCGTGCGGCCGGCTACGACCCCTCGATCTCCGGCCCCGCTGTGGCCGCCGTCTCGAGCGTCGGCTACGCCGGGCTGCTCAGCGGGCCGCCCGTGATCGGGCTGCTCGCGGAGGCGCTGGGCCTGGCCGGGGCGCTCGCCTGCGTGTGCGCCCTGCTCGTGCTCGCGGCGGCCCTGGCCGGCCACCTCTCGACGCGCACGCGGGCCGCAGCCTGACCTGCGATTCTTTTCGTGACGATCGCTACTTAGGAGGTCGCATGGAAGCTTCGTCCGCCCAGCCCGAGCCCGTACCGGCGCTCGACGAGGCCGGAATCGCGCTCAGCCGACTGTGGTGGCTCTGGTTGGTCGCCGGCGTCGCCTGGATCGTGATCGCCCTCGTGATCCTGCAGTTCGATCAGGCCTCGGTCACGACCGTCGGCGTGCTGATCGGGATCATGTTCGTGCTGTCCGGCTTCCAGCAGCTGGCGTACGGAGCGCTCTTGGGCGGATGGCTGCCGGTTCGTGATGTTCCTCTTCGGCCTGCTGTTGCTGGTCGCCGGCGTGATCACCTTCATCAGCCCGGAGAACACCTTCGCGGCGATCGCCGACATCCTCGGCTTCCTGTTCCTGATCGTCGGCACTGTTCTGGATCATTCAGGCGTTCGGCGAGCGCGACGTGCAACCAGTTCTGGTGGTTCGGCCTGATCTCCGGCGTCGCGATGATCGTGCTCGCCTTCTGGACCGGCGGGCAGTTCTTCATCCACAGGGTCTACGTGCTGCTCGTGTTCGCCGGGAATCTGGGCGCTGTTCCACGGCGTGAACGACATCTTCCGCGCCTTCCAGATCCGCGCGCTGCGGGAAGCTGGTGGAGAAGGCCTAGAGCGCGACGATCGCGTCGATCTCCACGTCGGCGCCCTTGGGCAGAGCGGCGACCGCGACCGCCACGCGCGCGGGCGGGTCGTCGCCGCCGAAGAACTCGCCGTAGACCTCGTTCACGCGCGCGAAGTCGTTCATGTCGGTGAGGTAGACGGTGCAGCGCACCGCGTTCGCGAGCGATCGCGCCGGCCGCCTCGGCGACCGCGGCCAGGTTCAGCAGGCAGCGCCGAGTCTGACCCTCGATGTCGTCCTTGACGAGCTCGCCCGTGCTCGGCTCGAGCGGGATCTGGCCGGAGCAGAAGAGCAGGTCGCCGGTGCGGATCGCCTGGCTGTAGGGGCCGATGGCGGCCGGGGCGGCGTCGGTCTGGATCTGAGTGCGGTCGGGCATGGCCGGCAGACTACGGAGCCTAAACTTGCCCGCTGGCACCTCCGGAGACCAAGTACGCCCGCAGCGGCGACGTGCACATCGCCTACCAGGTGTTCGGCGAGGGCGACCTCGACCTCGTGCTGGTCCCCGGGTTCGTGACCCACGTCGAGCTGATCTGGGAGTCCGAGCCGTCGGCTCGCTTCCTCGAGGCGCTGGGGTCGTTCGCTCGCGTGATCAACTTCGACCGCCGCGGCTCCGGGCTGTCGGACCCGGTGGCCGACGCGCCGACGCTCGAGGAGCGCATGGACGACGTGCGCGCCGTGATGGACGCCGCCGGCTCGGAGCGGGCGGTGCTGATGGGGATCTCCGAGGGCGTCCCGATGAGCATCCTGTTCGCCGCCACCTATCCCGAGCGCGTGCAGGCGCTCGTCTGCTACGGCGGGATGGCCCGCTCGACCGAGGCCGACGACTACCCGTTCGCGCACGCCGGTCGAGGCTCTGGTCGAGTCGGGCTTCGAGCTGATCCTGCCCTACTGGGGCGCAGGGCGCGGTGATCGAGGTGTCCGCGCCGAGCCAGGCCGACGACCCGGAGGCCCGCGCCTTCGCCGGCCGCATGGAGCGCGCGAGCGCCAGCCCCGGGATGCTCGCGGCAGCTGGCCCGGATGTTCATCGAGATCGACGTCCGCGACGTGGTGCCGACCGTCCAGGTGCCCACGCTCGTCCTGCACCGCCGCCTCGACCGGCTCGTGAACGTGCGCCACGGCCGCTGGCTCGCCGAGCACCTGCCGAACGCGCGAGCTGGTCGAGCTGCCCGGCGGCGACCACCTGCCGTGGGGCGAGGGCGCCGAGGAGCTGATCGACGAGGTGCAGGAGTTCCTGACCGGCACCCGCTACGCGCCCGAGCCCGATCGCATCCTCGCGACCGTGCTGTTCACGGACATCGTCGACTCCACGCGGCACCGCGGCCGAGCTCGGCGATCAGCGCTGGCGCGAGGTGCTCGAGGGCCACCGGCGCGGCGTGCGCGACGCGCTGGAGCGCTTCGGCGGCCGCGAGGTCAAGTCGACTCGGGGACGGGTTCCTGCGTGAGCTTCGACGGGCCGGCGCGCGGCATCCGCTGCGCGCGGGCGATCGTCGACTCCTCGGGCGAGCTGGGGATCCAGGTGCGGGCCGGCCTGCACACCGGCGAGTGCGAGGTGATGGGGGACGACCTCGGCGGCATCGCCGTTCACATCGCCGCGCGGGTGAGCGCGCTCGCCGAGCCGAGCGAGGTGCTCGTGTCGCAGGACCGTGAAGGACCTGGTGGCGGGATCGGGGATCGAGTTCGCCGATCGCGGCGTCCACGAGCTGAAGGGCGTCCCGGACACCTGGGACCTGCACGCCGTGAGTGGCTGAGATGCGGGTCTGGGTCGCCGGGGAGCAGGACGCCGAACGGGTGAGCACGCTGATGGCCGCCTTTCGCGACCACATCGGGCGCGACCAGCCCACGCGACGACGAGATTCGCGCGACGGTCGACGCGCTGCTGCGCGAGGCGGACACCGAGTTCCTGCTGGCCGCGCCCGACGGGCGCGACGCCGCCGCAGGCGTCTGCCAGCTGCGCTACCGGCTGTCGGTCTGGACGGCCGCCGACGACTGCTGGCTGGAGGACATCTACGTGACCGACGAGGCGCGCGGCACGGGCCTCGGCCGGGCGCTGATCGCCGAGGCACTTCGAACGGGCGCGGGCACGCGGATGCCGGCGCATCCAGCTCGACGTGGCCGAGGACAACGAGCGGGCGATCGAGGTCTACAGCCAGGGCGGGGTTCGGCACCGAGCCGGGGGCGCCCGGCCGGACGATGCTGATCTCGCCGCAGGCTCTAGACTGAGCGACGGACCGTGCTAGGCGGGGAGGTAGCGGTGCCCTGTCACCCGCAATCCGCTCTAGCGGGGCTGAATTCCCGGAACGAGGGGCTTCGGCTCTCGGGGCCAGTACGCCGGACAGAGGCGTCGATGGCCGGGTCCCGCGCGGCGAGCGCTCGCGAATCAGGTCAGATCCGGGAGGAAGCAGCCTTAAGCGTCACCGCTCGTGCGCCGCGGACCAGCCTGGCCGGAGCCGAAGATCGGCGGGCACGCCCGAGAACCAGCTTCGAGGCCGGGTGCACGGTCCATTTGCTTTCGCACATGAGCAACGCCGACCTCATCCGCCAGCTGACCGGGATGTGGAACTCCGGCGACGTCGACAGCGTGTCCGACCTCTACACGGAGGACGCCGAGATCCGCACCGGCCCGCACTGGCCGGAGCAGGCGACCTACCGCGGGCGCGAGGCCATTCGCGAGACCAGCGCGGAGTGGGCGTCGATGTGGGAGACGCTCCAGATCGAGGTCGACCAGCTGGAGGAATTCGGCGACAAGCTCCTCGCGACGGGCGCCTGGCGGATGCGCGGCGCCGCCAGCGGCATCGACGGCGAGATGCCGATCTTCATCGTGTTCACGTTCAGGGATGGGAAGATCGCTGTCCTTGAGTGGTTCGCCGACCACGACACCGCCATCGCCGCAGCCCGCGATTCCTGACCTCGCCACGCTGAGGGCAGTGGAGCGGCGGGTGCTCTGGCTCGCCACGGCGATCGTTCACCACGCCAACCGCGTGCGCGAGAACCGCTCCGGCGTGAAGGTCGGCGGCCACCAGGCGTCGAGCGCGTCGATGGTGAGCCTGATGACCGCGCTCTGGTTCTCCGAGCTGCGAGCCGAGGACCGAGTGTCGGTGAAGCCGCACGCGTCGCCGGTGCTGCACGCGATCAACTACCTGCTCGGCCGCCTCGAACGCCCTGCGCTGGAGACCCTGCGCGCGTTCGGCGGGCTGCAGAGCTACCCGAGCCGCACCAAGGACCCGGACCCGGTGGACTACTCCACGGGGTCCGTCGGCATCGGCGCGACGGCCCCGATCTGGAGCGCGTTCGCGCGCCGCTACCTGGACACGCATCGCTTCGAGGCACCGCCGATGGGCCGCCAGCTGGCGCTGGTGGGGGACGCCGAGCTGGACGAGGGCGCAATCTGGGAGGCGATCGCCGACCCCAGCGTGGCCAAGCTCGGCGAGGTGGTCTGGGTCGTGGACCTCAACCGCCAGTCGCTCGATCGCGTGGTGCCGGACATCGCCTTCGGCCGCTGGGCGCAGATGTTCGAGGCGGCCGGCTGGCAGACGATCAACGTGAAGTACGGCACCCGCCTGGACGAGCTGTTCCAGCGCCCGGGCGGCGCCGAGCTGCGCAAGCGCATCGACTCGATGCCGAACGAGGAGTATCAGCGCCTGTTGCGATCGGAGCCGGAGGAGCTGCGCGAGCGGCTGCCGGGGCGAGGCCGCAAGCTCGCCAAGCTCGTCGGCGAGCTGGACGACGGCGAGCTGCGCGCCGCGGTGCGCGACCTCGGCGGCCACGACCCGGCCAAGCTGATCGAGGCCTACCGGCAGATCGACCACGACCGCCCCACGGTCGTGTTCGCGTACACGATCAAGGGCTGGTCGCTCCCGATCGAGGGCCACCCCGAGAACCACTCGGCGCTGCTGACGCGCGACCAGATGGTGGAGCTGGCCGGCGCGCTGGGCGCGGACGCCGACGATCCCTGGGCGGCGTTCGACCCGAGCAGCCCGGAGGGCGAGCTGTGCGCCGCGGCGGCGGCCGCGCTCGCGCGCGACGAGCCGCCGCCGCGTCGCTCCCCCGGCCGTGCCGGCGGAGCTGGGGCGCTCGCACAGGGGCCAGGAGTCCACCCAGCAGGCCTTCGGCCGCTTCTTCTCCGACCTCGTCCGGGAGGCGCCCGAGGTGGCCGAGCGGGTGGTGACGGTCAGCCCCGACGTGGCCAGCTCCACCAACCTGGGCGGCTGGCTCGGCAAGGTGGGCGTGTGGTCGGTGGGCGACCGGCGCGACTGGTTCGCCGACGACCCGCAGACGCTCGTGCACTGGCACGAGTCGACGGGCGGCAGGCACTTCGAGCTGGGCATCGCCGAGACCAACCTGGTCGGTCTGCTCGGCGAGCTCGGCGCCACCTGGAGCCGCTACGGCCAGCCGCTGCTGCCGATCGGGACGATCTACGACCCGTTCGTCGGCCGCGCGCTCGAGCCGTGGTCCTTCGGCATGTACGCGGGCGGGCAGTCGATCCTCGTCGGCACGCCCAGCGGCGTGTCGCTGGCGCCCGAGGGCGGCGCCCATCAGTCGATCGTCACGCCCTCGATCGGGATCGGCCAGCCGGGCTGCACCGCCTGGGAGCCGGCGTTCGGGCGGGACCTCGAGTGGACGCTGCTGCACGCGCTCGGGCGCCTCGGCCGGCCTGACGGCGAGAGCGCCTACTTCCGCCTCTCGACCCGGCCGATCGACCAGGCTCTGGCTGGTGACCCGGCGCGCGAGCTGGTGCTGGGCGGCGGCTACGCGCTGCGCCGGGCCGGCGGGCGTCCGCGCGCGACGCTGGTCGGCATGGGCGCCGTGCTGCCGGAGGTGCTGACGGCGGCGGACGCGCTCGGCGACGTGGACGTGATCTGCGTGACCAGCGCCGACCTGCTGTTCCGCGCGCTGCGGGCCCGCGCGGGCCTCGGCGAGGGATCCGCCGGCATCCTCGACGAGCTGTTCCCGGTCGACGCGCGCGGCTCCGCTGGTCACCGTCCTGGACGGCGATCCGCACGCCCTCGCGTTCCTGGGAGCGGTCAACGCGAGCCCGCTGACCCCGCTCGGAGTGACCCGCTTCGGCCAGTCCGGCGACCTGGCGGAGGTCTACGAGCACCACGAGATCGACGCGGAGACGATCGTCGGGGCCGCGCTCGACCTGATCGGCTAGCAGCGGCGCCCGGCGAGGCCGCGCTCGGCCTCGCCGGGCAGTCCGCCGGCTGTTCAGCAGCTCGCCTTGTAGAGCGCGTCCTGGTTCTGGGCGAGGTTGTCCTTGGTGATCGAGACGAAGCCCGTCGCGATCTTCTTCTTGGTGGGCTTGTCGTCGAGAGCGGCGACCGCTTGCTGGACGCCGAGCGACCCGATCTGGGCGGGCCGCTGTGCGATCAGCGCCTGGACGAGCCCGTCCTTCAGGTCCTGGACCTGCTTCGGCCCCGCGTCGAACCCGACGATCTTCACGTCACCCAGCTTGCCTGCCTCCTTGAGGCCGCTCGCGGCTCCCTCGGCGGAGAACAGGTTCGTGGCGAAGATGCCCTTGAGGTCCGGGTTGCTGGCCAGGATCGCCTTGACGATCGACGCCGCCTTGGCGGGATCGTCCTGGCTGTACTGCTGGCCGATGTAGTCGAGGCCGGCCTCCTTGGCGCCCGCCTCGAACCCCTTGGCGCGCAGGTCCGTGGTCGAGATCCCGGGCTTGACGTTGACGACGAACACCTTGCCCGAGCCACCGATCAGCTTGGCCAGGGTCGTGGCCGCCTCACGTCCGCCGCCTTCGTTGTCGGAGGCGATCTGCGAGACCGCAAGGTCCGCCTGCTCGAGCGTGGTGTCGACGAGCACGACCTTCGACCCGCCGTCGGCGAGCTGTTTGATCGGGGCGTACATCGCCTTCGTGTCGGTGGGCGCGATCAGGACGGCGTCGGGCTTCTTGGCCGCGACCGCGTTGACGATCGGCGTCTGCAGGTCTGCCGAGAACTCGTTCGGTCCTTGGAAGTTCAGCGACGCGCCGAGCTTCTTGGCTTCCGCCTGAGCCCCGCAGTTCATCGTGATGTAGAACTCGTCGCCCTTCACTCCGGCGATGAGCGTCAGCTCCTTGCCGCCGCCGCCTCCTCCTCCACCGCCGCTGTCGTCGTCGCCGCCGCAGGCGGCGAGCAACGCGGCGCCCAACGTCAGGGTCAGCACCAGCAGCCAGCGCCACCGGCTTGGTCTTGTTGTGAATGGCATGACGGACCTCCTCCTTTGGTTGTGCCGGTTCAGCTGTGGCGTTGCGACCGGCGGCGCAACTGGTCGAGGTAGACGGCGCCGATCAGGACGGCGCCGATGGCAACCTGCTGCCAGAACGGCTGAACGCCGACGATCACGAAGCCGTTCTGGAGTACTGCGGGAATGAACACGCCGAAGACCGATCCCAGCACGGTCCCGATGCCCCCGAAGAGGCTGGTGCCGCCGATCACGACGGCGGCGATCGCCGACAGGTTGTCGGTGTCGTGGCCGCCGATCGTCGTCGTCGAGAAGCGGGCCAGGTTCATGAAGCCGGCCAGGCCGGCGAGCAGTCCCGGCCAACCCGTAGACCTTGATCAGGTGGCGGTCCACCGCGACGCCCGCTCGCCGCGCGGCCTCCTGGTTCGACCCGATCGCGTAGGTGTAGCGGCCGAAGCGCGTGGCGGCGAGGACGATGCCGAACACGACCGCTACGGCCAGGGAGATGATCACCAGATAGGGGATCTGGTCGAACAGCCGTCCGGTGCCGACGTGTCGATCAGCTTGATCGGGACCTCTCGCTCGTCGACGCCGCCCGTGATCAGCAGCGCGAACCCCAGCGCCATCCCGAGGGTGCCGAGCGTGACGATCAGCGGTGGGATCTTCGCCTTGGCGATCAGGAACCCGTTGACCACGCCCCAGGCCGTCCCCGAGGCGAGCGCGGCGGCGAGCCCGAGCAGGATCGTGCCCCAGTTGTCGCCGCCGACCGCAGCTCATGAACTTGGCGGAGACGACGCCGCTGAAGACGAGCACGGCGCCGACGGACAGGTCGATCCCGGCGGTGATGATCACGTACGTCATCCCGACCGCGAGGACGAGCAGCACCGCAGCGTCGGTGAAGATGTTGCGGGCGTTCGACGCGGAGACGAAGCTGTCGTACTCGAGCGTCGCGAAGACGATGATCAGCCCGGCCAGGATCAGGCCGATCCACGTGCTCGAGCCGGTGACGAAGCGCTGCCACCATGGCGCTCGCTGCGTCTTCTCCTCGTCCGCGAAGCTCTCCTGAGCGGGCGGCGCTGCGGTGCCGTCGCTCATGCGGCCTCCCCGCTCGCGATCGCCCCGGTCATGGCGCCGACGATGTCCTCCATCCCGACGTCGGCGCGCTTGTACTGCGCGACCCGCTCGCCGAGCCGCAGCACCTCGATGCGATCGGCAACCTCGAAGACCTCGGGCAGGTTGTGGCTGATCAGCACGACCGAGAGGCCGCGCTCGCGAACCCGCCGGATCAGATCGAGCACGTGCCGGGTCTGCACCACGCCGAGCGCGGCGGTGGGCTCGTCCATGAAGACGACCTTGCTCGCCCACGTCACCGCGCGGCTCACCGCCACTCCCTGGCGCTGGCCGCCCGACATGTTGGCCACCGGCGCGTTCGAGTCCTGGAGCCCGACCCCGAGGCTCTCGAACGCCTCGTCGGCGAGGCGGTGCATCTCCGCCTTGTCCAGGAAGCCGAGCTTGCCCAGCAGGCCGCCCCGGGTCGCCTCGCGGCCCAGGAACAGGTTTGCCGCCGGGTCGAGGTCGGCCGCCAGGGCGAGATCCTGGTAGACGGTCTCGATGCCGAGCTCGCGCGCCTGCGTCGGCGTGTTGAGCACGACCGGGTTGCCCTCGAAGACGATCTCGCCGGCGTCCGGGTGCTCGACCCCGGCCAGGCACTTGACCAGCGTGCTCTTGCCGGCTCCGTTGTCGCCCACGAGCGCAACGACCTCGCCGGGGTAGACCGTGAAGTCGGCGCCGCGCAGCGCCCGCACTCGACCGAAGTCCTTCACGATGCCGCGCGCCTCGAGTATCGGCTCAGCCATCGGGGTCAGCTCCTTCCGGCCGTGACCGGGATCGGGATGGGTGGGAGGGTGTCGACGCTTTCGAAGAGGCCCGCGGCCACGCCGCCGAGCAATGCGGCCCCGCGGGCGCCGGCCTCCGCGACCGGCGGAGCCTCGACGGTGCCGAGGGACAGCTTCGACGCCAGCACGGCTTCGTCGCGAGCCCAGCCGCCCACGACGACGACCTTTCGGCGCGGCCCGGCGACGGTCTCGATGTGCGCGAGCACGGCCTCGACCTCCGCCCCCACGGCGTCGATCGCTCCGCGCCAGATCCGTTCCGGGCTCACACCGGTCGGCAGCTGCGGCGCGCGGCGGTCCAGCGAGTGCAGCTCGAGCTCGAGCGGGCTCGGGTCCGCCGCGCGCGCCTGCGACGACAGCTTCGCGCGGTCGGCCTCGGCGATCCCGAGCTCGGCCAGGACCTCCTGAAGCGCGAGGCCCGACCAGAGGCTGCCGAGGAGAGCCTGCCGACCCGCGGCCAGGTGCCAGCCGACGGTGACGCCGCCGGCCACGCTCTGGCGCACCTGCTCTCCGTTCAGCGGCGGGGCGACGACCCGCACCAGCGCCTCGGCGGTGCCACAGGAATCGAGCACGTCACCCGGTGCCACCACGCCCACGCCGATCCCGGCGGCCAGGTGGTCGTGGCCGGCGACCGTGAGCACCGCGCCGTGGCACTCCGGCAGCTCCGGGGCGCTGGCGGTGCCCGCGGGCGTGCCGGCGGTCACCAGCTCGGGCAGGAGGTCCCCGGGCAGCCCGGCCCAGGCGAGCGCATCGGTGAACGGGGCGCGGGCGGACAGGTCGAGCAAGCCGGTTCGCGAGGCGAGCGAGAGCTCGGCCACGTCCTCGCCGCCCAGTCGCCGCACGACCCACTCGGCCACGTTCAGCCAGCGCGCCGCCGCGCGCGTGGCCGGGCGGTGCTCGGCCAGCCAGCGCAGCTTGGCCAGGGAGCAGAGCGGGGTTGCGGGCAGGCCGGTCGACTCGGCGAAGCTCTCGGCGCCGAGCTCCTCGGCCAGGCGTCGCGCCTCGTCGTCGCCCCTCGCGTCGTGCCAGGCGATGGCGGGCGCGAGTGGCCGGCCTCCGCCGTCCAGCAACGCGCCCGTCTCGGCCATGCTCGTCACGCCGATGGCGCGCACCCTCCCGTCGGGCGCGCCGGCCAGCGCGGCGTGCGCCGCGCCGACGGCCGCCTCGAACAGCGCCTCGCACTCGATCTCCGCTCCGGTCGGGCGTGCGCCGCCAGGGCGTGTCGGATTGGCCGTGGGCGCGCTCGACGCCCTCTCGATCGACAAGAGCCGCCTTGCATGCCGACGTGCCCACGTCGATGCCCAGCAGGAGGTCGGTCACGCCGGGCCTCCCGCGTCGACCGCCGGCGGCCGGCACGCCACGCCGACGACATCGCCCTCGAGCCGCCAGGCGCCCGCGTCCCAGGGCACCAGGAGAGTGTCGCCGCGACCTACGGGCAGCGGCTCACCGTCCTCGACGCGCAGCTCGCCGGCGCCCTCGGTGAGGACGAGGATCGCGAAGCCGCGGTCGAGCTCGGCCGGCTGGGACCCGTCGATCCGCTCGGCTCGGAAGAACGGGTCGGCCTCGGCGGGGAGCCGATCGGCGAGCAGCCGGTCGGCGTCGGTGGCGGCGCGGTCGACGCACTCGAGCGCGACGTCCCACCCCAGGCCGAGGCTCGCGTCGTCCTCGCCGCTCGCGAAGCCTCGCCACTCGAGCAGGATGGAGAGGTCGCTCGGCTCCTGGAGCTCGACGAGCAGCACGCCCTCCCCGATCGCGTGCGGGGTGCCGGCCGGTACGAACAGAACGTCGCCCTTGCTCACGTCGACGACGTTGAGCGCGTCGAGCAACGCCGCGGTGTCCTGGTCGCGGACCCAGTGCTCGAGCGTCTGGGCCGCTCACGTCGTCGCGGAAGCCGACGTGCATCGTGGCGGTGGGACCCGCCGTGTCGATGACGATCCAGGCCTCGGTCTTGCCGTAGGGGGAGTCGAGCGTCTCGCGCGCGAAGGCGGCGTCCGGATGCACGTGCACGGGCAGCCGCTCGCCGGCGTCGAGCAGCTTGACGAGCAGCTGTGGGTCGGCGCCCCGCTGGCGGCATGGTCGGGGCCGAGGAAGCCCGCCGGGTCGGCGGCCACGGCGTCCCGCAGCAGCCGCCCGTCGGCCAGCGGGCTCAAGCCGAGCTCCCGCTCGCCGAAGACCGTGGTCGTCGAGCCGACCCACTCCTCGGGCGTGCGCTCACCGGCGTCCGCGGTCCCGCGCAGCGCCGCGATCGCCGCTCCGCCGCGGTAGAAGCGCGGCACGGGGTTCGGGGGCAGGACCAAGGGTCTCAAGGCGCCACCTCGCCAGAGCCTCGGATCACCAGCTCGAGGTCGATCGTCCTGCGCTGAGGCGGGCGCGCGCCGTCGTCGAGCCTGGCGTACGCGAGCTCGGCGGCGATCCTTCCCATCTCCTCGGGTGCATGGCGGACGACGGTGACGGGGGTGGGGAGCATGTCGGCCAGCTCGAAGTCGTCGAAGCCGACGATCGCGACCGGGCGCGGCGCGTCGCGCAGCGCCCTCAGCGCCCCGACGGTGTTGCGGTTGTTCGACGTGAACAGCGCGGTGGGGCGCCGCCCGGGGGCAGCTCGAGCAGCGCGCGGACGGCTCGCTCTGCACGCGCGGCGTCGTGCGAGCCCGTCCGGACGAGCTCGTCGTCCACATCCGATCCCGGCGTCGACGAGCGCGGCGCGATAGCCGGCCAGGCGCTCCGCCGCGGTATAGAGGTCGGGCGAGTCGCCGACGAACGCGATGCGCTCGTGCCCCTGGCGGAGGAGGTGCTCGACTCCTGTGCGCGTGCCGCCGAGGTTGTCCAGCAGCACGGTGTCCGCCTCCACGTCCCCGGGGGGACGGTCGAGGAACACGATCGGCACGTCGGCGGCCAGCTCGGGCAACAGGTAGCGGTGCTCGGCGCCGGCGGGCACGATCAGAAGGGCGTCGACCAGGCGCCGGAGCAGGCGCAGGGCGAGCTGGCGCTCGCGCGCCGGGTCCTCCTCGCAGGACCCGGTGATCAGGAAGTGGCCGCGCGCGTGGGCGGCGTCCTCGACGGCGCGCGCGATCGCGGAGTAGAAGGGGTTCGCCACGTCCTCGATGACGAGCCCGAGCGCTCCGGCGCGGCCCCTCCGCAGGCTGCTGGCGAGGTCGTTGCGCGTGAAGCCGAGGCGCCCGATCGCCGCGTCCACTCGCGCCGCCGTGGCGGCGCGCACGCCGCTCTCTCCATTCACGACCCGCGACACCGTCTTCACGCTCACACCCGCGGTGCCAGCGACGTCTCGCATGGTTGGCCTGGCCACGTCTGCTCTCGCCTCGCCCGCTTTGACAACGATGTCGGAGCGGCTGAGCGGCACCCTAGTGGGCCTTGGACAACGTTGTCAAATGGTCATCGGGCCACGCGCTGCGGCGCCGCGGCGGCCGCCTCCAGCTCGGCGGCGCGCGCCGGGTCGACCTCACCGGCCGTGGCCGTCTCCACGCTCGCCGCGGCGGTTGCCAGGCCCGCCCTGACCGCTCGCTCGAGCGGCTCTCCCCGCTCGAGGGCCGCGGCCAGCCCGCCGACGAGCGCGTCGCCGGCGCCGATCGGATTGCGGACGGTGAGCGCATGCGCCGGGTGCCAGATGACCGTCGAGCCGTCGGCCACGGCCGCGCCCGCGGCGCCCGCGCTCACCACCGCGGCGCGCGCGCCGCGATGGACCAGCTCGACGGCCGCGTCCGCCGCCCGCGCCCGCGCCTCGCCGGGATCCCCGGGCTCGACCGTCTCGTCGGCCCGACCGTGCAGCAGCCCCTCGGCCTCGGCGAGGTTCGGGCAGGCGACGGCGGGACGGCTCCGAAGCGCGGCGCCCAGCAAGGGACCGGACGTGTCCACGATCGCGGCCGCGCCGGCAGCTGCGGCCAGTTCGACGAGTCGTCCGTAGGCGTCCGGCGGCGTTCCGGGGGGCACGCTTCCGCTGCAGACCAGCACGCCGCTGCCCTCGAGTCGCGAGGCGACCGCCGCCTCGTAGCGCTCCCAGTCCTCGGGACCGATCGCCGGCCCCGGCTCGTTCATCACCGTGACCCGTCCGCCGTGCTCCAGGATCACCGCCGTGGACCGCAGCTCCCCGGCGGTCGGCACCGGCTCGATCCGCAGGCCCTCGTCCGCGAGCAGCTCGGCCGCGGCGGCGCCCGTGCGACCGGGTGTGAAGCCCACGAGCAGGGCGGGTGCGCCCAGCGCTCGCGCCACCCGTGCGACGTTCACGCCCTTGCCGCCCGGAGTCACGGCCACGCCGTCGAAGCGCAGCACCTCGCCGGGGCGCAGCTCCTCGATCGTGAGCGTTCGGTCGATCGTGAGGTTGGGGCCGGCGATCAGCACGGGGCGCCTATGTTCCATATGATCTGACAACGTTGTCAAGTCGGCCGCCGGAGGTCATCGTGTCAGCCGCGTATCGCCTCAACCGCCTCTTTCACCCGCGCTCCAAGCGCTGCATCGACGTCGCGGTGGATCACGGGTTCTTCGGCGAGCCGCGGTTCCTGGCCGGCATCGAGGACATGCCGGCGGTGGTCGAGACGCTCGTCGAGGCGGGTCCGGACGCGATCCAGCTCACGGCCGCCCAGGCGCCGCTGCTGCAGTCGCTGCCGGGCCGGGACAAGCCCGCCCTCGTGCTTCGCGCCGACGTGGCCAACGTCTACGGCCCCGAGCCGCCCTCCACGCCGTTCAGCCTCGTCGTCGACGACGCGATCGGCCACGCCGTGCGCCTGGACGCGGCGTGCGTCTGCGTGAACGTCTTCGACATACCGGGCATGGACGACCTGCGGCGGCAGTGCCTGGAGAACGTCAGCTCGTTGCGGACCGCCTGCGACCGCGCCGGCATGCCCCTGATGGTGGAGCCGCTCGTGATGAAGCCCGGCGGCGGGGGATACGAGGTCGACGGGGACGCCGATCGCATCGTCGCGCTGGTGCGGCAGGCGACCGAGCTCGGGGCCGACCTCGTCAAGGCGGACCCCACCGACGACCTGTCCGAATACCGCCGCGTGGTCGTCGCGGCGCGGGTGCCGGTGCTGGTGCGGGGCGGCGGCCGCGTTCCGGATGACGAACTGCTCGACCGCACGCGCGCCGTGCTGGAGCAGGGCGCCGCCGGCATCGTCTACGGCCGCAACGTCATCCAGCACCCGGACCCGACCGGCATGGTGCGCGCGCTGCGGGCCGTGGTGCACGGGGAGCCCGCTTGACCGCAGCGCGGGTGCGCGTCGGCATCGTCGGGGGCGGGCTCATGGGTCGCGAGCTGGCCGCGGCCATCGGTCGCTGGGCGGCGCTGGAGGACCACCCGGTGCGGCCCGAGCTGGTCGCGGTATGCGACACCAACCCGGCCGCGCTGTCGTGGTTCGATCGGGTGGACAGCGTCCGGCTGCGCTCGAGCGACTACGCCGACCTGCTCGCCGACGACGAGCTCGACGTCCTCTACATCGCGCTGCCCCACCATCTCCACGAAGCCGTCTACCTGGACGCGATCGAGGCCGGCAAGGACTTCCTCGCGGAGAAGCCGTTCGGGATCGACCTGGCGGCGGCAACCCGGATCGTCGAGGCTCTCCATGCCAAGCCCGACGTGTTCGTGCGCTGCTCGAGCGAGATGCCGTTCTATCCCGGCGCCCAGCTCGCCGTCGAGACCATCGGCTCCGGGGCTCCGGGGGAGGTGATCAGCCTGGACAGCGACTTCCTTCACTCGAGCGACCTGGACCGCAGCAAGCCGATCAACTGGAAGCGCCAGGCCCGTTATTGCGGAGAGATCGGCGTGATGGGCGACCTCGGGATGCACGTCGCCCACGTCCCGCTGCGCCTCGGCCTGCGCCCCGGGACGGTGTTCGCCCAGCTCCAGGACATAGTCACCGAGCGTCCCGGTCCGGATGGCAGCCCGGTGCCCTGCGACACGATCGACAACGCGACCCTGCACTGCGACGCCGGCTTTCCGCTCACGCTGCGCACTCACCGGATCGCGCCCGGGCACCTGAACACGTGGCGGATCACGGCGCTCGGCATGGACGGCGGCGTCGCCTTCTCCACGGCCGAGCCCAAGACCGTCCACCGCTTCGAGGTCCGTGACGGTCGCCAGGTCTGGGAGCGCCTGGAGGTCGGCAGCCAGTCGGTGTTCCCGACCATCACGGGGGCCATCTTCGAGTTCGGCTTCGCGGACGCGGTGCTGCAGATGTGGGCGGCCTTTCTGGCCGAGCGGGAGGGTGCGCTCGACGGGCGTTTCGGGTGCGCGACACCCGAGGAGGCGCTCGACAGCCACCGCATCTTCGCCGCCGCGCTGCGTTCCGGCCAGACCGGCCGCGCCGAGCCCGTCGGCTAGATAATCGACGGCCCCCGGTGCGGCTAGCATGGGTCGCCGCATGCTCTCCCTCTACCGCCGCCACCGCCCCAAGACCTTCGACGAGGTGGTCGGCCAGGAGCCCATCGTCCGCACGCTTCGCAACGCGATCGAGCTGGACAAGGTGCACCACGCCTACCTGTTCGTGGGCTCGCGGGGCACGGGCAAGACCTCGATGGCCAAGCTGCTGGCCTGCGCGCTCAACGCGACCGGCGGGCCGCGGGTGGAGTTCGACCCCGAGGACCCCACCGCCAAGGCGATCCTCGCCGGCACCTCGCTCGACGTGGTCGAGATGGACGCCGCGTCCAACAACTCGGTCGACGACATCCGCGAGCTGCGCGAGAACGTGGCGCTGGCGCCCATGCAGGGCGGGCGGCGCGTGTACATCCTCGACGAGGCCCACATGCTCTCGGCGTCGGCGTGGAACGCGTTCCTGAAGACGCTGGAGGAGCCGCCCCCGCACGTCGTGTTCGTGCTGGCGACCACCGAGGCCCACAAGGTGCCCGCCACGATCGTGGATCGCTGCCACCGCTTCGACTTCCAGCGCCCCTCGCTCGAGCAGATCGCCGGTGTGCTGCGCCGCGTGGCCGCCGAGGAGGAGATCCAGCTGCCCGACCCCGCGGTCGGCATGCTGGCCCGCTCCGCCACCGGCAGCTTCCGCGACGCGCTCGGCACGCTCGAGCAGCTCGTCACCTACGGCGGCAAGGAGGTCAAGCTCGACGACGTGCGCGACATCCTCGGCGTGGCGGACGCCGAGCTCGTGCTCGACACCTCCGACGCCCTGGCCGATCGCGACCCACGCGCCGCTTTGCTGGCGGTGCAGCGGCTGTCCGACTCCGGGCGCGACTTCACCCAGTTCATGCGCGACCTGTCGGCGCACCTGCGCCACCTGTTCGTGGTGCAGACGCTGGGCGAGGTGCCGGACTCGTTCTCGGTCACCGCCGAGCACACCGACCGCCTCGCCACGCAGGCCGAGCGCTTCTCCCAGGGCGAGATCCTGCGGGCGATCGACTTCCTGGCGGCGCGCGATCGCGGCGGTCAAGGACGGCTCGGAGCCGCGCATCCAGCTCGAGATGGCGCTGCTGAAGGCCACCCAGCCGCAGGCCGACCTGTCGCTGCAGGCGCTGATGTTCCGCATCGAGCAGCTCGAGGCGCGGCTCGGCGGCGCGGCGGAGCCGGCCGTGCCGGCGCGCGAGAGCGCCGAGGCGCGCGCCGCCCACTCCGGCCCCGGCGCGCTCGGCCGGCGGCGGGCCGGTCGCCGCCGTCGCGACGGATCCCAAGGCGGAGGCGGACCCGGTGCCGGTCGGCGCCGTGGACCTGGAGCAGCTGCAGGCGATCTGGCCCGCGGTGGCCGAGGCGGTGACCGAGGAGAACGGGATGCTCGGCGCGGCCCTGGGAGCGGCGCGCCCGATGGTCGATCGAAGGCGATCGCGTGACCGTGGCGTTCCCGCCCGACGCCGCCTTCGTCAAGAAGAAGGCGGAGGCGAACAGGGACCTGGTCGCCCGAGCGCTGCGCGGCCTCACCGGGCACACGCTGGGAGTGGTGTACGAGCTGCGCGAGGACGCCCTGCCCGCCGGCCCCGCGCTGCTCGGCGAGGAGGAGCTGATCGAGCGGCTGCGGGCGGAGTTCGCCGCCGAGGAAGTCTTCGAGGAAGAGGAGCGCTAGGCGATGGGCCAGCCCAACATGAACGCGATGCTCAAGCAGGTCCAGAAGATGCAGGCCGACATGGCCAAGGCCCAGGAGGAGCTCAAGAACGAGATCGTCGAGGCCAGCTCCGGCGGCGGCATGGTCACCGTGAAGGTCAGCGGCGACCTCGAGGTCCGGGAGGTGCGCATCGATCCGGAGGCCGTCGACCCCGACGACGTCGAGCTGCTCCAGGACATGGTGCTCGCGGCCGTGAACGAGGCGCTGCGAGCCGCCCAGGAGCTGGCCGCCTCCAAGCTGAACGCGGCCACGGGGGGCCTGGGCGGACCGGGCGGCCTCGGCGGACTCGGCCTACCCGGCTTCTAGTCTTATCGCTCTGTTCGCAGCGCCGGTCAACCGCCTGATCACCGAGCTCGCGCGCCTGCCCGGCATCGGGCAGCGCACGGCGCAGCGGCTCGCGTTCCACATCCTGAGCGTCTCCGACGAGGAGGCGCTCGCCCTGGCCGACTCGATCCGCGAGGTCAAGGAGACCGTCGGCCAGTGCGAGATCTGCTTCAACCTCGCGACGGAGGCGACCTGCCGGATCTGCCAGGACGAGCGCCGCGAGGCGGCCACCATCTGCGTGGTCGAGTCGCCCAGCGACGTGATCCCGATCGAGCGCTCCGGCGAGTTCCACGGGCGCTACCACGTGCTGGGCGGAGCGCTGTCGCCGATCGACGGCGTCGACCCCGAGGACCTGCACATCGGCGAGCTGCTCGGCCGCGTGTCCAACGGGGCCGGCGTGAGCGAGGTCGTGATCGCCACCAACGCCACCACCACCGGCGAGGCGACCGCGCTCTACCTGGCCGACGCCCTGCGCGAGCGGGCCCCCGCGCTGGCGGTCACGCGGCTGGCCAGCGGACTCCCGGTGGGCTCGGACCTCGAGTACGCCGACGAGATCACGCTGGGCCGCGCGCTGCGCGGTCGCCAGGCGCTGTAGCCCGCGGAAGTCGGGCGAAGCGCCGCCCAGCGGCGCTCTATCTTTCGTCGTCATGCCGGAAACGGTCGTCATGAAGTTCGGCGGCACCTCGGTCGCCGACGCCGAGCGCATCACCCGCGCCGCGCAGCGCATCGTGGAGCGCGCCAAGGAGGGCAATCACGTGGTGGCCGTGCTGTCCGCGCGCGGCAAGCACACCGACGAGCTGGTCGCCCTCGCCCACGAGGTCTCGCAGCGGCCGCATCCGCGCGAGATGGACATGCTGCTCTCGACCGGGGAGCGCGTGACCTGTGCGCTGGCCGCGATGGTCATCAACGACCTCGGCTTCGAGGCGATCTCCCTGACCGGCTCACAGGCGGGCATCGTCACCGACAGCGGTCACACCAAGGCCAAGATCATCGAGGTGCAAGGCCGACCGGATCCGGCAGGCGCTCGACACCGGCAAGGTCGTGCTGGTCGCCGGCTTCCAGGGCGTGTCGCAGGGCTCGCTCGACGTGACCACGCTCGGTCGCGGCGGCTCGGACACCACGGCGGTGGCGCTGGCCGCGGCGCTCGGCGCCGAGGTCTGCGAGATCTTCACCGACGTGGCCGGCGTCTTCAGCGCCGACCCCCGGATCGTGCCCGAGGCTCGCAAGCTGCCCGTGCTCACGTTCGAGGAGATGCTCGAGATGGCGGCATCGGGGGCGGGCGTGCTGCAGCTGCGCAGCGTCGAGTACGCGCGCAACCACGGCGTCCGGATCCACTGCCGATCGAGCTTCGACGAGGGAACCGGTACCGTGATCCAGGACGAAGAAATGACGATGGAGCGACCACTGGTGACGGCCGTTACGCACTCCACCGCGGAGGCGCGCGTGACGCTGCTGGGCCTGCCCGACAAGCCGGGCATCGCCGCCGCGGTGCTGGGCGCGCTGGCGGAGGCCAACGTGAACGTCGACATGATCATCCAGAACGAGCCCGCCAGCGAGGGGCACCTGGCGGACATGTCGTTCACGGTGCCGCGCGACGACCTCGTGATCGCGCGCGAAGCGCTCGAGCCGCTCAAGGACGACCTCGGCTTCGCGGCGATCCAGACCGACGAGCAGATGGGCAAGGTGTCCGTGGTCGGGGCGGGAATGAAGAGTCACCCGGGCGTCGCCTGGAAGACCTTCCAGGCGCTCGGGGACGCGGGCGTGAACATCGAGATGATCTCCACCTCCCCGATCAAGATCTCGTGCGTCGTGCGCGAGGAGCACGTGCAGACGGCGGTGCGCGAGCTGCACACGGCCTTCGAGCTCGGCGCGGACTCGGTCCTGCCCGAGGACGTGGCCGGCGACCACCGCCCCAAGGTCAGCTCGTGAGGGTCGCGGTGGTCGGCGCGACCGGGGCCGTGGGCTCCACGGTCCTCGGCGTCATGCGCGAGCGCTCCTTCCCAGCCGACGAGGTCGTGCCGTTCGCTTCGGAGCGCTCGGCCGGGCGCTCGATCGACTACGGCGACCAGGACCTCACGGTGCAGGCGCTCTCCGACGAGGCGATCCAGGGCTTCGACCTCGCGCTGTTCTCCGCCGGCTCGGCGATCAGCGCCGACTGGGCGCCGAAGTTCGCGGACGCGGGGGCCGTCGTCGTCGACAACTCGTCGCAGTGGCGCATGCACGACGACGTGCCGCTGGTGGTCTCAGAGGTCAACCCGGACGCGCTCGAGTCGCACCGCGGCATCGTCGCCAACCCCAACTGCACGACCATGCAGATGGTCATGGCGCTCGGCCCGATCCTGGCGGCCGTGGGCATCGAGCGGGTCGTGATGTCGAGCTACCAGGCGGTGTCGGGCACCGGCCAGCGGGCGGTCGAGGAGCTGCACGACGCAGGCGGAGGCCGTGATCGAAGCCAAGGAGCTGCCGACGCCCGCCGTCTACCCCCACCAGATCGCGTTCAACGTGCTGCCCCAGGTCGAGACCTTCAAGGACGGCGACGACTACACGACCGAGGAACGCAAGGTGATGCGTGAGACGACCAAGATCCTCGGCCGTGACGATCTCGGCGTGTCGGCGACCTGCGCCCGAGTGCCGGTCTTCACCGGACACTCGGTCTCGGCCAACGTGCAGACGCGCGACCCTCTGTCGCCCGACGAGTGCCGGGAGCTGCTCAGCCGCGCGTCCGGGGTAACGGTCATCGACGACCCCGGCAACGGCCTCTACCCGACCGCCCTCGATGCCGCCGGGCGCGACGACGTGCTGGTCGGCCGCATCCGGCGCGACCCCTCGCACGAGCGTTGCCTGAACCTCTGGATCGTGGGCAACAACCTGCGCAAGGGAGCGGCGACCAACGCCGTCCAGCTGGCCGAGCTGCTGCAGGTGCGCGGCCTCCTGCGCGCGACGCGCGCCTAGGTGGAGCACCGCTGGGAGGACGAGGCGGGCGGTCAGGTGCTGAGCGGTTGGCGCTCCTCGTCGACCACGATCGGATCCTGCCGCGCCAGCCGGGTCAGCTCCCGCCTCGACCCGATGCCCAGCTTGCGGTAGATGTGGCGCGCGTGGGTTCGCACGGTCTCGATGCCGATCGAGAGCTCGTGCGCGATCTCCGCGTTCGCGGCGCCGTCCTGGAGCAGCTCGAGCACCTCTGCCTCGCGTGGCGTCAGCAGCTCGGCGCCCTGGACCCCGGACCCAAGCAGCCCCCCGCCCGCGGCCGAGCGCGGCAGCAGGTGCATCCCGCGCGACGCGAGGTGGATCGCGTTCTGGATGTCGCGCGCCTCCGTCTCCTTGGACAGGCAGGCGGTGGCGCCGAACGAGAGCATCTGGTTGCACTCGGCCGCGGTGGGGCGGTTCGCGAGCACGACGATGCGGGTCTCCGGGTAGGCCCGGTGCAGCTGGAGGACCTGCCCGGGGCTGCCCAGCGTGCCGAAGTTGAGCAGCACCACGTCAGGCCGGTGACGCTCGATCGCGGGCTCCAGGCTGTCCATCGGCACGGCGCCCTCGACCAGCTCGAGGTTGGGATCGTCGGTGATCAGGACCCTCAACCCGATCGCGACGAGGTCCTCGAACGCGGTAGAGACAACGGTGGGCATGGGACGAGTGTATGCCCACAAGGGGGACAGGGGTGAGAAGTTCATCCCCCCTGGGTTACGCCGCTCTCCCCCACAGGTGTCCCCCGAAGATCACACCTTCGGGGTGGCGAATTATCCCGCCAACGCGGGAACCCTACCTAGTGAGCAGTTTGCAGAACTTCCCGGGACGGACTGGGGTACGTCCATGCGAGAGCCGACCGATTTGGTCGGCTTCTCGCTTTTCAGGCCGCCGCGAGCTGCGCGATCTTGCGCTGCACGTCGCCGGTCGAGACCACGTGCTTGCCCATCCCGAGCTCCTTCGGCTCCAGGCCAAGCGCGAGGCCGACCATCTGCGGCAGGTGCAGGACGGGCAGGTCGAGGTCGCGCTCGACGTAGCTGGCGGCCGCGGGCTGCTGCAGGTCCAGGTTGAGGTGGCAGAGCGGGCACGGCGTGACGAGGCAGTCGGCGCCGGCGTCGATCGCGTCCGCCACGTGCCGGCCGGCCTGGCGCAGGGATGTGGTGCGGTTCATGGTGATCACCGGGAAGCCGCAGCACTTGCGTGCGCCCGCGTACTCGACCGCCTCGGCGCCGAGCACCTCGATCACCTGGTTCAGGTAGTTGTCGCGCTCCGGGTACACGTCGAAGCCGAGCCGCTTCGTGGGGCGCACGATGTAGCAGCCGTAGAACGGCGCGATGCGCAGTCCCGAGAGCGGCCGCTTGACCTGCTCGCGCAGCCTGTCGAGGCCGATCTCCTCGACCAGGATCCAGAGGAAGTTCTTGTTCCACCAGTCGTCGGCGGCCTCGTAGGACAGCCCGTCGGGCTGGAGGTGCGAGTTGACCTCCGTCCGATAGGCGGACGACGCGTCGAGCCGCTCCTGGCACTCCGACTGCGCGCCCTGGCAGGTCGAGCAGATGTTCATCATGCCGGCCGCGCCCTCCACTCCCTGGGCCAGCGCGAACGTGCGGGCGTTCAGGGTGTCGACCAGCTCCTGGTTGTGCTCGGCGATCACGCCGGCGCCGCAGCAGTTGGCGCGGTCCAGCTCGACCAGCTCGAGGTCGAGCAGCGGCGCGACCTTCGCCACCGATCCGTGCAGCTCCGGGGTGAAGCCCCGGGACACGCACCCGGGCCAATAGGCCAGCCTCATTCGCCCTCCTCGGCCATCTCGCCGACGATGTAGAGGTTGAGCTCGAGGCGCTCGCCCTTCGACTCGACCTCGTGGATGATGCGCCGGACCTGCTTCTGGTCAGGCAACTTCGGGTGCACGAGCGCCTTGATCGGGCTGACCTTGCCCGAGCGCACCCCGCGCAGCGCCGTGGGGAGGCTCTCGGTCAGCTGCTTCGCGCCCTGGGGCCGCAGCTGACCCTTGATCAGCGAGCCGTCGCCGAAGGAGCGCGGCAGCAGCTGCGCCTCGAAGAGCGTGCCCCACTTCTCGATGATGTTCACGAACGCCTTCTCGTGGCCGTAGCCGTTGTTGGAGTCCTTGATCCCGAAGTCGTTGGTGGCGCGCCGGCGCAGCCGCATGATCTGGTTCATCGGCGCCACGTCCTTGGGGCAGACCTCCACGCAGGCGAAGCAGTGGGTGCAGTCGTAGATGCCGTGCTCGTCCTCGGCCAGGTCCCTCAGTCGGGACTCCTGCTCGCCGTCGCGCGGGTCGCCGACGAAGCGGTAGGCCTTGGCGAGCGCGGCGGGGCCGATGAACTCCGGGTCGACCTCCAACGACAGGCAGGCCGACACGCACACGCCGCATTGGATGCAGGCCATCGACTGGGTCACGTCGAGCATCGACTCGGGCGGCACGATGTACTCCTGCCCCTCGGGCGGGTCCTCCGCCGGCAGCAGCCAGGGGACCACGCGCCGGATCTTCTTCCAGTGCACGGCCTCCATGTCGGTCACCAGGTCCTTGAGCACCGGCATGTTGCCCATCGGCTCCACGGTGATCGCCCCATCGCGGGCGCGCTCCGCCGCCTCGCCGATGCGGGTGTTGCAGGCGAGCGCCGACTGGCCGTTGATCTTCACGCCGCACGAGCCGCAGATGGCGGCGCGGCAGGAGCAGCGAATCGCGATCGAGGCGTCCTCGCGGTCCTTCACCTGCAGGATGCCGTCGAGCACCGAGCGCTCGGGCGGGAGGTCGACGTCGAAGTCGGCCCAGTAGGCGGGCTCGCCCGACTCGGGGTCGAAGCGGCGGATCTTCAGGGCGAAGTCGGTCAATACGTCCTCTCCTGCGGCTCCCACTGGGTCATGGTGACCTCGGAGTAGGAGATCTCGGGCCCGCTGCCGTTCGCCGAGACGTTGATGTGCTTGAGCCATTCGTCGTCGTTGCGCTCCGGGAAGTCGGTGCGGAACTGCGCCCCGCGACTCTCCTTGCGCTCGATCGCGGACAGCACGATCGCCTCGGCGTTGTCGAGCATGAATTGCAGCTCGAGTGCGCCCAGCACGTCCTGGTTGAAGACGCTGCCCTTGTCGTCGATCGCGACGTCGGTGGCCTCCTCCTTCAGGCGCCGTACCGCCTCGAGCGCCACGCGCAGGCCATCCGCGTCGCGGAAGACGGCCACGTACTTGTCCATCGTCTGGCCCAGCTCGGCCTTGATCTGGCTGACGCGCCGGCCGCTGCCGTCGCGGTTGACGATCTCGCCGATGCGCCGCTCCTCGTCCTTGAGCTGCGCGTAGTCGGGGTCGCGGATCGGCAGGCCGTGCACCGCCTGGGCGGCGTGGGCGCCGGCCCGCCGGCCGAATACGAGCGTGTCCAGCAGCGAGTTGGCGCCGAGCCGGTTGCCGCCGTGAACCGAGACGCAGGCGCACTCGCCGGCGGCGTACAGCCCCACGATCGAGGTGAGGCCGTCCACGTCGGTCCGGATGCCGCCCATCGTGTAGTGGTTTCCGGGCTTGATGTGGATGGGCTCGCGCGTGATGTCCACGCCGGCGAAGTCGCGGCCCACGTTCACGATCTCGCGCAGCGCCTCGTGGATGCGCTTGCGCGGCACGACCGTGATGTCGAGCGCCACCGTGCCGTCGGGGAAGCCACGCCCCTCGTTGATCTCGGTCTGCTCGGCGCGCGAGACCACGTCGCGCGAGGCCAGCTCCATCTTGTTGGGGGCGTACTTCTCCATGAAGCGCTCGCCCTGGGCGTTGTAGAGGTGGGCGCCCTCGCCACGCGCGCCCTCGGTGATCAGCAGCCCCAGCCCCGCCAGCGTAGTCGGGTGGTACTGGATCATCTCCATGTCCATCAGCGGGGCGCCGATGCGGTAGGCCATGGCGATCCCGTCCCCGGTGCAGATCAGCGCATTCGTGGTCGGGTCGTAGAGCTGGCCGTTGCCGCCGGTGGCCAGGATCACGGCCTTGGCGGAGAAGATCTCGATCGCGCCGTCGCGGATGTTGCGCGTGATCGCGCCGGCGATGCGGCCGTCCTCGTCCTGGACGAGCGCCGTGGTGAACCACTCCTCGTAGCGGTGCACCTCCGGGTGCTTCATCAGCTGCTCGTAGAGCACGTGCAGGATCGCCTGGCCGGTGATGTCCGCCACGTAGTAGGTGCGCGCCGCCGACGCCCCGCCGAAGGCGCGCGTGCCGAGCCGACCCCCCTCGTCGCGGTGGAAGGTCACGCCCAGGTGCTCGAGGTCGAGCAGCTCGCCGGGCGCCTCGCGGCACATGATCTCGATCGCGTCCTGGTCGCCGAGGTAGTCGGAGCCCTTGATCGTGTCGAAGGCGTGCGACTCCCACGAGTCCTCCGCGCGCAGCGCCGCGTTGATCCCGCCCTGGGCCGCGTTGCTGTGGGAGCGGACCGGGTGAACCTTGGAGATGATCCCGACCGACGCCCCGTGCTCCGCGGCGGCGAGGGCCGCTCGCTGGCCGGCGAGGCCGGCTCCGATTACGAGGACGTCGTGGTTCGGCATGAGGCCGTGGCGATTCTATTCACGCCGGCACGGCACCGCGCAGCGCCCGCCGGACCGCGTCCACGGTGACGATTCCGCGCAGCACGCCGTCGCCGTCCACGGCCATCACGGCGCCGAGGCGACCCAGGCTCTCGTGCGACAGCAGCGCCTCGAGCGGGTCCTCCAGCCCGGCGCGCAGACCTTCCCCGCCGTCGTCGCGGGCCATCACCGACGCGATCGGGCGGCCCCCGCGGGCCGCCTCCGGCACGCTGTTGACGGCCTCGCGCGACACCACCCCAACCAGGTGACCGCTCTCGTCGACGACCGGGAACCAAGGCCAGCCGTAGCGCAGGAAGAACTCGCCCTCGGCCCGTTCGAGCGGCAGCTGCTCGGGGATGGCGACCGGCTCGGCGTCCATCACGTCCGACACTCGCAGGTGGTCGATGCGGTCCGAGAACTCCGCCTCGGCCTCGGCCGAACGGGCGGCGGAGGCGAGGAAGAAGCCGATGAAGATCAGCCAGATCCCGCTGAACGAGTCCCAGCCGATCATGCCAACCAGGATCAGCCCGCCGAAGGCGACCATGCCCCAGCCCGCCAGGCGACCGAGCCGGGCGGCGAAGCGGGTGGCGCGGTTGCGGTCACCGGTGAGCTTCCAGACGATGGCGCGCGCGATCCGGCCGCCGTCGAGCGGGAAGCCCGGGATCAGGTTGAAGGCGAGCACGAACGCGTTGACGGTGGCGAGGTAGGCGAGCACCGCCACGGTGCCGCTCAGCTGGGTCACCTCGAAGCGGCTGCCGTCGAGGACCGTGTCCGAGCTCGACAGCAGCGTGGCGGCGCCGAAGCAGACCGCGCCGATGACGAAAGTCACGATCGGCCCGGCCACGGCCACCCTGAACTCCACCCCGGCCGAGTCGGTGTCGCGGCCCAGCTTGGCCACGCCGCCGAACATCCACAGGTCGATCCCGAGGATCGGGATGCCGTTGCGGATCGCCACCACGGCGTGGCCCAGCTCGTGCAGCAGGATCGACAGGAAGAACAGCAGCGCGGAGACGACCGCGAGCGTGAACGCCTTGGTGTCGTCGCCGGGGAAGAGGTCCTGGAAGTAGCCCGACAGCGACCAGATGATCAGGAAGAGGACGAAGAACCAGCTGATGTCCACGCCAATTCGGATTCCGAAGACGCGGCCCAACTGGATGGAGTTGCCGCCGAACACTGACAGTGGATGGTAGGCGTAGGTCTGGTCCAATTCGGAAACCTTGGGCCCAATGGCCCGTAAGTGGTGGACTCTGCTGGCCGCCTGCCTGGCGACCTTCATGCTCCTGCTGGACGTGACGGTCGTGAACGTGGCGCTGCCGGATATCCGGCAGGAGCTGGGCGGCACCTTCACCGACATGCAGTGGGTGGTGGACGCCTACGCGCTCGGCCTGGCCACCCTGCTGCTGCCGTCCGGCTCGCTCGCGGACCTGCTCGGGCGGCGGCTGGTCTTCGTGACCGGCATCGTGATCTTCGTCATGGCCTCGTTCGCGTGCGGCCTGGCGGGCTCGCCGACGGTGCTCAACATCGCGCGCGGGGTCCAGGGCCTCGGCGCGGCGATGATGTTCGCCACCGCGCTGGCGCTGATCGCGCAGGAGTTCGCCCCGAACGAGCGCGGCACCGCGATCGGGCTGTGGGGAGCGACCACCGGGTTCGCCGTGGCCGTCGGCCCCGTGGTGGGTGGCGTGATCACCGAGCACCTGGGCTGGGAGTGGATCTTCTTCGTGAACGTGCCGGTCGGCCTGGCGACGATGACGATGACGCTCATGCGGGTGCCCGAGGGCGAGCGCGACACGTCGGCGCGGATCGACTGGGGCGGCCTCGTGACCTTCGCCGGCGCGCTGTTCTGCCTGGTGCTGGCGCTGATCCGCGGCAACGACGAGGGCTGGGGCAGCGCCCTGATCGTGGGCCTGCTGGCGGCGAGTGCGCTGCTGATGGCGGCGTTCATAGTGAACGAGCTGCGGATCGAGGCGCCGATGCTCGACCTGAAGCTGTTTCGGATCCCGGCCTTCACGGGCGCGCAGATCACGGCCTTCGTGCTGCACGGGACGATGTTCGCGATGTTCCTCTACCTCGTGATCTACCTACAGAGCATCCTCGGCTACTCGCCGCTCGAGGCGGGGGTTCGCTTCCTGCCGATCTCGGTGCTCTCGTTCGTGGTCGCGCCGGTGGCAGGCAAGCTCGTGGAGCGGCTGCCGGTGCGCGCGTTCCTCGGAGGCGGGCTGGTGCTGGTGGGCAGCGGCCTGCTGCTGATGAGCGGCATCGATCCCGGGGACGACTGGACGACCCTGCTGCCGGGCTTCATCGTGTCCGGGATCGGCATCGGCTGCGTGAACCCACCACTGGCCACGGCCGCGATCGGCGTGGTCGAGCCGCGTCGCAGCGGCGCGGCCTCGGGGATCAACGCCACCTTCAGGCAGGTCGGCATCGCGACCGGCATCGCGGCACTGGGCGCGCTGTTCCAGGCGCGGGTGACGGACGAGCTGACCAGCTCGCTGGCGAACGCGCATCTGCCGCCCGGGGCAACGGACAGGCTGGGCGAGGCGGTGGTCTCGGGGGGCACCCAGTCCGCGATCCAGGCCGCCCCGCCGGGCGCGCACCAGGCCGTGGCCGCGGCCGCGCAGAGCGCGTTCATCGACGGCCTCAACGAGATCCTGATCGTGGCCGCCGTGGTCGCCTTCATCGGCGGCGTGCTGGCCTTCGCCCTGGTGCGCTCGCGCGACTTCGTGGCGCGCCAGATGGCCGCTGCCTAGTCTCTCTGCCCTCAGAGACACGGAGAAAGGACCCAATGACACATCGAGTCACCTTCATCCCGGGCGACGGCACAGGGCCGGAGCTCGCGGAGGCGACCCGGCGCGTGCTCGAGGCCACGGGCGTCGAGTTCGAGTGGGATTTCCAGGACGCGGGCATCGACGTCTACGAGCAGGAGGGCAACCCGTTGCCCGACCGCACGCTCGACTCGATCCGCGAGCGGGGCATCGCGATCAAGGGCCCCACGACCACCCCGGTCGGCTCCGGCCACCGCTCCATCAACGTGGCGCTGCGCAAGGAGTTCGACCTCTACAGCTGCATCCGGCCGTGCAAGGCCTACGAGGGCGTGCGCACGCGCTTCCCGGAAACGGACATCGTCATCGTCCGCGAGAACACCGAGGACCTCTACGCCGGGATCGAGTTCGAGAAGGGCTCGCCCGAGGTCGAGAAGCTGCGCACGTTCCTCGCCGACGAGCTCGACTCGCCCACGCGCGAGGGGTCCGGCATCTCGATCAAGCCGATCTCGGTGTTCGGCTCGGAGCGCATCGTCGAGTCCGCCTTCGCCTACGCCAAGGAGAACGGGCGGTCCAAGGTGACCGCGGCCCACAAGGCCAACATCATGAAGTTCTCCGACGGGCTCTTCCTCGAGGTCGCGCGCCAGGTGGCCGAGCGCCACCCGGAGATCGAGTTCGAGGACCGCATCATCGACAACCTCTGCAACCAGCTGGTGTCGCGGCCGGAGGAGTACGACGTGATCGTGCTGCCGAACCTGTACGGCGACATCGTGTCGGACCTCGCCGCGGGGATGATCGGCGGGCTCGGGCTCGCGCCGGGCGCCAACATCGGCTCGACCGGGGCGATCTTCGAGGCCACCCACGGCTCGGCGCCCAAGTACAAGGGCCAGAACCGGGTGAACCCGACCGCCCTGCTGCTGTCCGGCGTCCTGCTGCTCCGCCACCTCGGCGAGACCGAGGCGTCCGAGCGCATGGAGCACGGGATCGCCGAGGTGATCCGCAAGGGCGACAAGGTCACCTACGACCTCAAGCCCACGCGTGACGATCCCTCCGCCGTGGGTACGAGCGAATTCGCCGACGCAGTGATCGAGGAGATGAACGCCTGATGCCTACGACAGTCACCGTAACCGGCGCCGCCGGCCAGATCGGCTACGCGCTGCTGTTCCGAATCGCCAGCGGCCAGCTGCTCGGGCCGGACGAGCAGGTGAACCTGCGCCTGCTCGAGATCCCGGACGCCGTGAGGGCGGCGGAGGGGACCGCGCTGGAGCTGCAGGACTGCGCCTTTCCGCTGCTCGCCTCGACCGAGATCTACGACGATCCGGTCAAGGCGTTCGACGGCGTGAACGTGGCGCTGCTGGTGGGCGCGCGCCCGCGCACGAAGGGGATGGAGCGGGCGGACCTGCTCGAGGCCAACGGGCAGATCTTCAAGCCGCAGGGCGAGGCCCTCAACGCCGGCGCCGCGGACGACGTGCGCGTGCTGGTGGTCGGCAACCCCGCCAACACCAACGCACTGATCGCGCTCAGCAACGCGCCGGACGTCCCGTCGGAGCGCTTCACGGCCATGACCAGGCTCGACCAGAACCGCGCGGTCGCCCAGCTCGCCGACAAGCTCGGCGTGGGGGTGGAGGACGTGCAGGACCTCGTCGTCTGGGGCAACCACTCGCCCACGATGTTCCCCGACCTGTTCAACGCGAAGGTGAACGGAGAGCGCGCCGTGGACCAGGTCGACATGGACTGGTACGAGAACGAGTTCATCCCACGCGTGGGCAAGCGCGGCGCCGAGATCATCGACGTGCGCGGGGCGTCATCCGCGGCCAGCGCCGCCAACGCGGCCATCGATCACGTGCACGACTGGGTGCTGGGCGCGGACGGACTGCGCTCGATGGCGCTCTACTCATCCGGCGCCTATGGCGTGGAGGAGGGAATCGTGTCGAGCTTCCCCGTCCGCCTGACAGGCGACTCGCATGAGATCGAGGAGGGCCTGGAGGTGGGTGACTTCGCCCAAGCGAAGATCGACGCCACGGTGGCCGAGCTGAAGGAGGAGCGCGACGCGGTGAGGGAGCTCGGCCTGGTCTAACGGGCCGGCGCCCAGAGCGAGCCGTCGGCCGCCGGTCGGCGGGCGACGCGTCCCTCGCCGGTGGCCGCGATGAGCGAGGCCTCGACCGCGGGCAGGTCGGGAACACCGAGGTGCTCGGTCATCACGGCGCCCACCTCGACGGTCGTCAGGGGGAACGGGAAGGCGTTCAGAACGTCGACTGGGTCGTCGGCCGGCGGACGGCGCTCGAGCGTCGAGTCCAGGTTTGCGATGACCACGTCGTAGGCCTCGATCGGCTGGAAGCCGCCGGCTTCCAGACCCTGCCCGTCAGCGCCATCGAAGAGCAGCGACGGCGCCGTGTAACGCACCGCGCCGTCCGTGTTCGCCGCCCGCCCCTGGAATTCCGTGGGGGATCCAGCCGCCGCTCGCGCGCGAGCGCGGTCGGCCTCGTATGCCGCCACGACCTCGCTGTCGTCGATGGCTCCCACGACCGCGTCGGCGTCCAGGCCCTCGATTCCGGCGAGGGCCGCGCGCAACGTGTCCGGATCTTCCAGGGTCCCGGTCGTGGTGAACTGCGCGAACTGCAGGGCTCGCAGCGCGGCTTCCTCGAGCCGCGGCGCCGCCAGTCGGGTCGCCACGACCGCGCGACACGCCGGAGACGTTGCGCTGAGCCGCGCCTTCGGCGTGATTTGAAACGGCATTCCGAAGCGCCGGAAGCGCTCGTAGCCGATGGCCGACCGCGTGGGCGTGTAGCCGCGGGCTGCGTACTGTCCCGCGTCCTCGGTGAGCCCGATCATCACGAGCGTCCAGCGCAGCTGCTCGCCGTAACGCCACTTCAGTGTCGCGTGGGCCGGCCAGGCGGAGTAAGCCCACGGGCACCCGGGGTCGGTGAAGTGGGTGACGCCGATCATCGACTGATGGTTGCATGCGGTGACGGTCGGGCGGGTACGGCCAACTCATGACCCGCAAAGCCGAATTCAACGCAGAGGAATGGCAACACGTGGTCGAGGGCCCGCTCAGCGCCGCGCTCCTGGTCACGGTCGCCGATCGCGGCGGCACGATTCGCGAGAGTCTCTCGCTCGCCCGCGCTTACACGCACGCCCGGGAGCAGTCCAGTGGCCAGGAGCTGCTCGACGATCTGGTCGCCTCACCGCCGCAGCTCGACCCGCGCAGCTTCGGTTCCCGCGACGAGCTGCACGACAACGCCCTGCAGCGCCTGCGCGATGCGGTAGCTCTCGTGGAGAGCAAGGCCGACCCGGGTGAGGCCGCGGAGTACAAGCGCTTCGCGATGACGC
Source organism: uncultured Thermoleophilaceae bacterium (assembly GCA_963722245.1). Classification (GTDB taxonomy): domain Bacteria; phylum Actinomycetota; class Thermoleophilia; order Solirubrobacterales; family Thermoleophilaceae; genus JACVRW01. The sequence goes on along the minus strand of CAVRKM010000013.1, from coordinate 258,081 downwards.
TCGCCGACACCGTGGCGCGCGCTCACAAAGAGGGCGGTGTCCTTGGCATCGGAGGCAAGGAGGTAAGCGAGAGCGAGCAGGCTGCGCTCGACGAGATCGCCGCGGTCCTCGGCGATTAGGCGGGGTGCCACCCCTTGTCGCGCTTCTTCACCTTGCCCTCTTTCTGGAGGGTCGGCATCACGCGATAGAGGTAGTTGGCCTTGATGCCCATGGCGTCCGCCAACTCCGTGATGGTGATCCCGGGCCGGGCGCGCACCAGCTCCAGCGCCTGCTTGGCGCGGTTGCCGCTCCCGCGCGGCCGCCCGCGCCGGCGGCGCGTGCCGCCGCTGCCGCTGGTGCGCCGCCTGCGTGTGGGAGCCTTCGCGCCGCCCACGCCGGCGAGCGCGGCGGCCGCCTTCTCCAATTGAGTGAATTCATCCACCAGTGGACGAAGTTCACGCAACCGTGCGTCTATTTCCTTGCGCTTCTCTTCAAGAAAGTCGGCCATTAACGGTTCACTCTACTAACCGTTTTAGCCGTTGCAAGGAACCGTCCACTTCCTTTTGGGTAACACGCGAGACGGCGCGGCCCGCGACGCGGCCCAGCGGCCCCCCTGGCAGGTCGTACTCGTTGATGTAGGAAAACTCGGTGCCGTCGCCATTTGAGTTGAAGCGATATTCCACGCGAGCCTTGGACGCGACCGGCCCGCGCCCCTCCCACACCACGTGCTCGCACGGCTTGTTCTCCACCACCCGCCAGTTGACGTTGAACTTCTTGCCTGCCAGCTTCAGGCACTGGGTGAGCTTCGACCCCTTCTCGAGCGGCGACTGCGCCTCGCCGACGATCTGCTCGTGGATCGTGACCCAGTCCTCCAGGCGGCCGGGGTCCATCACGATGTCGTAGACCGCCTTCGGCGGGGCCGCGATGTGAGTGGTGCGCTCGACCCTCATCTGGCCCCCAGTGGCTCGGCGGACTCCCACTCGCGCAGGGCCCGCTCGACCGCGCGGTCGAACCGCAGCGGTCTCAGGTCGTAGAGGCGCTCTGCCTCGCCCGGTTCGCGCGGCAGCAGATCGGACTCGAGGCTCTCCATCAGCGGGCGCACCAGCTCGAGCGGCTGTCCCGTCACCGCGGCGACCACGGCGGCGGCCGGCGGCGTGAGCGAGGCTCCGAGCCCGAGCGGCAGGCGCCCGACCCCCATCGCGTCTGCGATTCGCTCGATCATCTGCGCGTAGGTCAACACGTCGGGGCCCACGATGTCCAGGGAGCGCCCCGCGGCGGCGGGAACCGCGGGCGTGCGGGCGAGGTACTCGATCACGTCGCGCTCGGCGACCGGCTGGGTGCGGTTGGTGCGCCAGGCCGGCAGTGGCAGCACCCGTAGCCGCTCGACCAGGCGCACGAGGATCCGAAACGACGACGAGCCGGCGCCGACGACGATCGAGGCCCGCAGCGCCGTGGAGCCCGGCACGGCCTCCAGCAGGATGCGCTCCACCTCGAGCCGCGAGCGCAGGTGAGCGGACTGCGACGCCGGCGGCTCGATGCCGCCGAGGTAGACGATCCGCTCGACCCGTGCGTCCGCCGCCGCGCGCGCGAAGCGCTCGGCCGCGGTTCGGTCACGGTCGCCGAACGCCGTGCCGTTGCCCGCCGCCGCCTCCATCGAGTGGACGAGGTAGTAGGCGGTGGAGGCCCCCTCGAGCGCGCGGGTGAGCCCGGCGCCGGTGACGAGGTCGCCGGCGACGGTCTCGACGCCGGGGATCGGCTCGACTCGCTCGGGTCGCCGCGCGAGCGCGCGCACGGCCCGGCCGTCGTCGGCCAGGCGACGCATCAGTCGCGCGCCCACGTACCCCGTGGCTCCGGTGACGAGTTCCATCGCGTCATGCATCCTGTCGAAAACCCGCTCGGAGCGGGACCCCAGGCTTCGACCCTGGAAATTGGGACAAAAGGAAAAACCTCCGCTTTGCGGATTCCGGCCTGGCGGGCGGGGGGCGAGTCGTGTTGGATGGCGGGCGTGCCGAAGCCGAAGCTTGCCCGCTGCGAGGACTGCTACTTCCACCAGAACATGCTGTGCGCGCTCAACCTGGACAAGCCTTGCACGACGTTCCGCCCCGCCGAGCGCGGCTTGGCCCCCGAGCGACAGCTCGCCTTCGTCTTCCGCGCCGAGCGCACCACGGCCGCCTACGCCTTCCCGCAGCCGAACGCCTGATCGCGCCATCCGCTGGCGCGGGATGCGGAGCCGGTTAAAGTCGCAACATGCGACTGACGGTCCTGGGCAAGTCCCCCTCTTGGCAGGACGCCGGAGGGGCGTGTTCGGGGTATCTGCTGGAGGAGCACGGGACGGCCGTGCTGCTCGACTGCGGCAACGGCGTGTTCGGCAAGCTGCGCCAGCGCATCGACTACGTCGATGTCGATGCCGTCGTCATCTCGCACCTGCATGCGGACCACTTCCTCGACCTCGTGCCGTACTCGTACGCGCTCACGTACGCGCCGCGCCAGCAGCCCGTGCCGGTCGACCGCTGGCCGGGCACCGACAACCCCGCCCGGCCGGAGCTGCACGGCCCGCCCGGGGCGCGTGAGACGTTCCGGAAGGTGGTCGGTTGCTGGGGCAACAACGACCTGATCGAGAACGCGTTCGACCTGACCGAGTACACCGAGTCGAGCGAGCTGTCGATCGGGCCCGTGCGGGTGACGTTCCAGGAGGTGCCGCACTTCACCGAGACGTTCGCGATGCGACTCAGCTCGGACAACGGGTCGGGCGAGATCGTCTACGGGGCCGACTCGCGTCCCACCGAGGCGCTCACCAAGTTCGCCGCCGGCGCGGACCTGCTGCTGGTGGAGGCGACCCTGCCCCGCCCGGAGCGCACCGGCATGCGCGGCCACCTGACACCGGCCGAGGCCGGTGAGCACGCGCGGGCGGCGGGGGCGAAGCGGCTGGTGCTGGTACACATCTCGGACGAGCTCGACGCCGAGTGGGCGCGCGAGGAGGCGAAGGAGGCATTCGGCGGCCCGGTCGAGGTCGCGAGCGAGGGCGCGACGTTCGAGGTATGAGCGCGCCCGCCCTCTCGGCGAAGGCCCGCACCGCCCTCGGCGCCATCTGCGACACCTTCGTGCCGGGTGGGGACGGGCTGCCGTCCGCCACCGAGCAGGGCGTGCCCGAGGCGCTGCTCGGGCTGGTGGCGCGCAACCCGCGCGCCGCCGAGCGCAAGCAGGTGTCCCAGCTGCTCGGCCTCTGGGACACCCGACTGCTGTCCGCGATCGCCGGTGGCGGGGCGCACCGGTTCAGCTCGCTCTCGCAAGAGCGACGCGAGCGGGTGCTGCTCTCCTGGGCGGACAGCCGCGTGGTCCAGCGACGCGCGGCGTTCCAGGCTCTGCGCAAGGGCGCCCTGCTCGCCTACTACGGCTCAGGCGGCAACGGCGCCCGCAACCCTGCCTGGGATGCCATCGGCTATCCCGGCCCGCTCGGCCCGCCTGACGATCCGCCGCCGCGCGCGATCGAGCCGCTGACGGTCACCGAGGACACCGACCTCGAGTGCGACGTCGTGGTGGTCGGCTCCGGCGCCGGCGGCGGCACCGCCGCGGCCGTGCTCGCAAAGGCTGGGCTGGACGTGGTGATCGTGGAGGCCGGGCGTTATTTCAGCGAGCGCGACTTCGACGGGGCGGAGCTGTCCGGCTTCGACCGCCTCTACCTCAACGGCGGTGGCATGGCGAGCGCCGATGGAGGGGTTGGGCTGCTCGCGGCCGCGGGGCTGGGCGGCACGACGCTCGTCAACTACACCTTCTCCTTCCGGACGCCGGACACCCTCCGGCGCGAGTGGGCCGAGGAGCACGGCGTGGAGGGCGTCGCCGGCGAGGACTTCGATCGCAGCCTCGACGCCGTCTGGGAGCGCATCGGGGTCAACGCCGAGCACAGCGTGCCGAGCCGCCGCGACGAGACGATCCGCGAGGGCTTCGACAAGCTGGGCTGGCAGTGGCAGGTGATGCAGCGCAACGTGGCCGGATGCACCGAGGAGGTCTGCCGCCTCTGCCACTACGGCTGCCAGCTGGGCGCGAAGCAGTCGACCCTCAAGACCTGGGTGAAGGACGCCTACGAGGCCGGCACGCGCGTGCTCGTCGAGACGCGCGCCGAACGGGTGCTGATCGAGGGCGGCAAGGCGGCCGGCGTGGAGGCGCGCACCGCCGACGGGCATCGGGTGAGCGTGCGGGCACGTGCGGTCGTGAGCGCGTGCGGCGCGCTGCACACACCGGTGCTGCTGTCGCGTTCGGGGATCACCTCGAACACGCTCGGCAAGCACCTGCGGCTCCACCCGGTGCTGGTCATCTGGGGCCAGTTCGACGAGGAGGTCCGGCCCTGGGAGGGGATGCTCGCGTCGACCTACTCGGATCAGGATCAGGACATGGACGGGCGCGGCTACGGCGTGAAGTACGAGCACGTGGCCATCCCGCCGAGCATCCTGCTCTCGTTCTCGCCGTGGCGTGGCGGACGCCAGCACGCCGAGCTGATGCAGGCCCTGCCCTACACCGCCGGGTTGGGCGTGCTGCTGCGCGACCACGGCGTGGGGGAGGTGCGCACCGGGCGCGACGGCGAGCCGATCGTCCGCTACAAGCTGACGTCGGACGACGTCGACCACATGCGCCGGGGCGTGCGCGGCGCCGCCCGGGTGATCGAGGCGATGGGCGCGCGCCGCGTCTACTCGTCGCACTCGAAATGGGTCGCCTACGAGCCGGGGGTAAAGGGCGACCTGGACAGCTTCATCGATGACGCCGACGCCTGCGGCTGGGGCGCCGGTCAGGCGCAGACGGTCTCCTTCCACATCATGGGGAGCGCCCGCATGGGCCGCTCGCCGGCCGACTCGGTGTGCGACCCCAACGGTCAGGTCTGGGGCACGCCCGGCCTCTACGTGTTCGACGGGTCGGCGTTCCCGACCGCCTCAGGTGTGAACCCGATGGTCACGATCGAGGCGCTGGCGCACATGAACGCCCGCGCCCTGGCCGCGAAGCTCGGGTAGCTACCAGCTGACGAGCTTCCAGATCTCCGGCAACCGAGTGGCCTCGTCGGCGCCAACCTCCGAGAAGATCGCGACCGCGCGTTTGAGGTGATCCATCGACTCCTCGGGGCGCCCGGCCGCATGGTGGAGGTCGGCGAGGTTGTTCTCGAGAGCGGCCTCGCGGTGGCGGTCGCCCTGGGCCCCGCAGACGGCCAGCGCCTCCTCGGTCAGCTGGAGCGAGCGATCCAGCTCCCCTGCCTCGCGGGCGACCAGCGCCAGGTTGTTGAGCGCGGCGGTGCGAGCCGCCTGGTCGCCGAGCTGCTGCGCCAGGGCCAGGCTGCGCTCGAGCTCGTCGCGCGCCGGCTCGAAGCGTCGATCCGCGAGGGCGAGCACGCCGAGCAGGTTGTGGGCCTGCGCCTGAGCGCGGCCATCGGCGGCGGCCTCGGCCAGGTCACGCGCCTGCTCTGCCAGCTCGGCCGCCCGGGCGGACTGCCCACCCTGATGGACCGTAAGGCTGAGGTCGGCCAGGATGCGCGCCCGCAGACCGGCGTCGTCCGCGCTCGCCGCTTCCAATGCGACCGCGTAGCGGGCTTCGGCGCGTTCCCACTCGCCGCGCCGCTGCAGCACCCCGCCGAGCTTGTGCTCGACGCCGGCGAGGGCGGTGGGCTCGCCGTGAGCGGCCGCGCTCTCGTAGCTGGCCAGCGCCCCGGCGTAGTCCCCGAGGAGCGTGCGGAGGTCGCCGATGCGCTCGTGCAGCGCCGCGGTGTCGGGGTAGCCAAGCGCGAGTGCCGCCTCGAAGTGCTCGAGGGCGTCGGCGTGCGCGAGCAACGAGGCGGCGTGTTCGCCGGCGAGCCGGTACTGCTCGGCGGCGCCGGCGTGATCGCCGGCCAGTCGGAGATGCTGAGCGACGAGAGCGGGGCGGTCGCGCGATATGGCCTCGGCCACGCGCCGGTGCAGCAGCCCCCGGCGAGCGAGCGTGATCTCGTCGTAGACCAGCTCGCGCAGCTTGTCGTGGGTGAAGTCGTAGGACGGCTCGGGATCCGATAGTTCGCGCACGAGGCCGCCGCCGACCAGCTCGTCCAGTCCCTCTGCCGCCTCCTCGTCGCTGCGCCCGCTCGCCGCTCTCACCGTGTCGAGCTCGAACGAGCGCCCGATCACGGCGGCTGTCTCCAGCATCTGGCGCGCCATAGCTGGCAGGTTGCCGAGGCGGGCGCCCAGCAGGGTGCGCATCTCGGCGGGGATCGAGTCCGGGGCCGCGTCGTCGCCGGCGCCCAGCGCGGCGAGGTACTCGGCCACGTACAGCGGCAGGCCCTCGCTCTCGATGAACACCCGGCGCTCGAGCTCCGGACGCGCGTCCGGCCGGGCCTCGCGCACCAGCGTCGCCACCTCGTCCTCATCGAGGCGACCCAACGTCACCACGGTCGCCGCGCCGCCGCGCGAGAGCTCTGTGGCCAATCGCCTCAGCCGGTGCCCGGGCGGCACGCCCTCGCTGCGCCAGCTGACAGCCAGCATCAGCGGCCGCCCGTGGAGGCGCCGGCCCAGGTAGCCGAGCACGTCCAGCGTGGCCTCGTCGGCGGCGTGCACGTCGTCCACGAACACGAGACCGGGCTCGGCGCCGTGGCAGGCCGCCCCGAGAACCGCCGCGATGCCCTCGAGCAGCCGCGCTCGCGCTCCGGGCGCGCTGAGCGACACCGGTGGCGGCAGCTCCGCGCGCAGCGATCCGAGCTCGGGCAGCAGCAACGAGGCGTCGGCCAGGCGCTGGGCGGGACCCCCGTCACTCAGCGCGGCGGTCGCCGAGCGCAGCGCCTCCGCGAGCAGCTCGACGATTGGCCCGTATGGCAGGCCCGCTTCGTCCTCGTGGCAGCGCGTGGCCAGCACGGTGCCGCCCCCGTCGCGGACACTCCCAATCAGCTCACGCGCGAGGCGGCTCTTGCCGATCCCCGCCTCGCCTTCGATCACCACCAGGCGCCCGTCGGGCGCGGCCGCGCGGTGAGCCGCGAGCAGCGACTCGAGCTCGGCATCTCGCCCCACGAGCGGCAGCTCCGAAGGCGCGGCCGTAGGCCGCCTGACCGGAGGCGGCTCAGGGAACGGCGCGAGCGTCCCCTCGCTCACTCGCTCGAACAACGCCGCTGTCTCCTCCACCGGAGGCACTCCCAGCTCCTGGCTGAGGGTCCGAACGCAGGCGCGGTACTGAGCGAGCGCGGCGGCGCGGTCCCCAGCCAGGGCGTAGAGCCGGATCAGCGCACGGTGCGCGGGTTCGTGCAGCGGGTCGAGCTCGAGCCAGCGGCGCGCGTAGGGGATCGCGCGCGTGTGATCGCCGCCCTCGGCGAACGCCGCGACCAGGCGCGCCAACGCGGCGCTCAGCTCGCGCCGCAGGGTCTCCGCCTCGTACACCTGCCAGGCGTCGAACTCCGGGCTGTCGCGCAGGCCGAAGCCCTCGAGCAGCTCGCCCCGGAACAGCTCCACGGCCGCGGCGAGGTCGGTCGGGGAGGCGGCCTGCGGAGGTCAGCGAGCGAAAACGCCGGACGTCCAGCTCCAGTCCCGGGCCGTCGCGCAGCGCGACGCTGTCCGCGGCGGCGTCGACCCACTCCTCCCCGATTGCCTTGCGCAGCGCCGACAGTGTGCGCCTGAGGGCACCGCGGGCGTGCTCGGGGTCCCGCCCGGGCCAGAGCAGCTCGCAGAGGGAGTCGCGGGAGCGCGGGCGCTCGGCGAGCGCCAGGTGGGCGAGCAGCGCGGTCGCCTTGCGGGTGTCGAACGACACCAGCGCGCCGGCTCGCTGCACGCGGGGCGGGCCGAGCAGCGAGATCTCCAGCCCGGCGATGGCCACGGCCGCACCGTAACGCTTCCTGGACGGTGCTACTCCATGCTCGGCGGGCGATGGCGACCTTCGCCCATACGATCGAGATCGGGCGGTCGCCGGAAGAGGTGCTGCGGACCAACTCGAGCGCCTCAAAGGCGCTGCTCGAGGATGGGGCCTGAACTGTTGCCCCAAGCGCCGCTGACGGGAGAGAATGGCCGCGGGCTCATGACAACCCGCGGACTGGCCGGTCTCATCTGGGGTGCCTGCGTGGCGCTCGCCGCCGGCACGCTGGTCCTGCTCGCGCTCGGGGCCGGCCACCACACGGCGGTGGACGGGTCCGACTTCGCCGGCTGGAGCGCCCTGTCCTTCGTGGCCGCCTCGCTGGCGTTCGCGACGGTCGGCGCGATGGTCGCGGCGCGCGCGCCCGAGAACTCCATCGGGTGGATCTTCTGCCTGGCCGGTGTCGCCCTGGGCGCGAGCGACTTCGCGTCCCAGTACGCGAACCAGATGCTGTTCATCTCGTCCCACCCGCTGCCCGGCGGTACGACCGCAGCCTGGCTTCAGAACCTCGGCCTGGCGCCGTGCTTTGGGCTACTCGGCCTTGCTCTGCTGCTGTTCCCCGACGGTCGGCTCCCCTCCCGCAGATGGCGTCCGGTTCGCTGGCTTGCGCTCGCCGGAATCGGGCTCAGCGCCGTCGGCAACGGGCTACATCCAGGGTCCCTCGTGGAGCCGTTCACCGACGTCTCGAATCCCGTCGGCATTCCGGGTTCGAGCGGCCTGACGGACGCCGCTTCCGGACTCGGCTTTATGTTCATGTTGGCGTCTGTCGCCCTGGCCGGTCTGGGCATTCGGGCGCGGCTGCGGCGTTCCCGTGGAGTCGAGCATGAGCAGCTCAAGTGGCTTGCCCTCGCCGCTGCAACCACGGGTCTCGCGGTGGTGGCCGACTTGATCATCTACCTCGCCTTCGACGTCGGGGTCTCGGTCGCGCTCGGGGTCGGCTTCACCGCGTTTCCAGTGGCCGCTGGGGTGGCGATCCTGCGCTACCGCCTCTACGACATCGACGTGGTGATCAACCGGGCGCTCGTCTACGGCGCGCTGACAGCGACGCTCGCGAGCGGGTATCTCGGGACCGTGCTGTTGCTGCAGGTCGTGCTGAGCCCGTCGTCGGATCTGGCGGTCGCCGGCTCGACGCTGGCGGTGGCGGCGCTGTTTCGCCCGCTGCGCCAGCGAATCCAGGGACTGGTCGACCGGCGGTTCTTCCGCCACAAGTACGACGCGACGCAGACGCTGGAGAGCTTCGGCGCTCGGCTGCGCAACGAGGTCGAGCTCGATCGGCTCAGCGGCGAGCTCATCTCGCTGGCCCGGGACACCATGCAGCCGGCCCACGCCACGCTCTGGCTGAGATCCGGGAAGCCCGCGCGATGACCGCCCGCCGTGCCGCCATGCTCACCTGGGCGCTCTGCCTCGTCCTCGCGCTGCCCACGCTCGTCCTGCTCGCGCTGGGGGCCTCGGACTCGACGCCGGGAGACGACTTCGGCCTCGGCGGTCTCGGCGGCCTGTCGTTCGTGGTCGCCTCGCTGGCCTTCGGCACGGTGGGCGCGTTGATCGCGACGCGGGTCCGGGGCAACCCGATCGGCTCGGTCTTCCTGATCACCGCGGTCGCGATGATCCTCGGCGACCTCGCCTATCAGTACGCCGATCAGGTGCTGTACGCGTCGAGTGGCTCCTGGCCCGGCGCCGACGCTGCCGCGTGGCTGCAGAACGTGACCCTCCCGCCGGCCCTCGGCCTGCTCGGGATCGCACTCCTGCTCTTCCCCGACGGACACCTGCCATCGCGCCGCTGGCGGGTGGGGCTGTGGCTGGCCTCCCTCGGGATGGCCTTGATCGTGATCGGCTACGCCCTGCGACCGGGACCGCTCGACGATCCCTTTGACAGCGTTGTGAACCCGCTCGGCATTTCCGGTGCGTTCGACCTGATGGACGGCCTTGCCGGGTTGGGCTGGATGTTGTTGGGCGCATCCGTGGCGGTCGCGGCCGTCGCAATGACGATTCGCTTGCGCCGCGCGCGCGGCTTCGAGCGGCAGCAGCTCAAGTGGATCGCGTTTGCGGCGGGTTTCACCGGCGTCGCGGTGGTGGCCGACGTCGCGAGCTTCTTCTTCGATGCCCAGGGGGTCAATCAGCTGCGGATCGTGGTGCTCGGCTTGGGCTTCGCGGCTCTCCCGCTGGCCGCGGGCGCGGCGATCCTGCGCTACCGCCTGTACGACATCGACGTCGTCATCAACCGCACGCTGGTGTACGGCGCGCTCACCGCGACGCTCGGCGCGGCCTACCTGGGCAGCGTCCTCTTGCTGCAGCTCGTGCTGAGTCCGTCTTCGGACCTGGCGATCGCGGGGTCCACCCTCGCGGTGGCCGCTCTCTTCCAGCCGGCGCGGCGGCGCATCCAGGGGCTGGTCGACCGCCGCTTCTTCCGCAGCCGCTACGACGCGGCGCGCACGCTCGAGCGCTTCGGCACTCGGCTGCGCGACGAAGTCGATCTCGACGCGCTCGCGGGCGAGCTGAGAGCAGTCGTCGCCGAAACGATGTCGCCGGCGCACGTGACGCTCTGGCTACGGGCGGGTGACCGGTGAGCACGCGCAACGCCGGGCGTCTGGCCTGGAGCCTTGCAGCGACGTCGGTACTGCTGTTCGCCGCGAGCATGGCGTTCTACGCGGCTGGCGTGGGCGCAGATTCGGGCCAGGTGCTGTCGCTACTGATCATCCTCGGCTTCTCCGGTGTGGGCGCGCTCGTGGCCTCGCGCCAACCCGGCAACGCAATCGGTTGGATCTTCTGCGGCGCGGCGCTGTTCGGCCCCGCGCTCGGGAACCTCGCAAACGCCTACGCCTCGTACTGGCTCGACGGCCACCCCGCCTCGGAGGGGCTCGCGAAGGCCGGCGCGGCGTACGCGAGCCTCGGCTGGATGCCGGAAGTGCTCGTGCCGATCACGTTCCTCCTGCTGCTGTTCCCCGACGGCCGGCTGCTCACGCCGCGCTGGCGGCCGGTGGCCTGGTGCGCCGCATTGGGGATCGCCGGGGCCTTCGTCACCACGGGCCTGAATCCGGGACCGCTCGAGGACTTCCCCCAGATTCAGAACCCGTTCGGAATCCACAGCGTGCTTCGGGACGCCTTACAGGGCCTGTCGTTCCTGCTGCTGCTGATTGGGCTCGTCGGCGCCCCGCTCTCGCTCTACCTGCGGCTGCGGCGGGCGAGCGGGCAGCAGCGCGAGCAGATCAAATGGCTCGTATGGGCCGGAGCCGTTGCAGTCGTCGTATTCGTGATCGGCACCGCCGGGCTACGACGTCTGGGGCGAGGCGATCTCGAACGCGGCGATCCTGCTGAGCGTCCTCGGGCTGGCCGTGGCGACCGGTATCGCGATCTTGCGCTACCGCCTCTACGACATCGACGTGGTGATCAACCGCACGCTGGTGTACGCCGTGCTCACGGCGACTCTGGCGGGCGCCTATCTCGCGAGCGTGCTGCTCCTGCAGTTGGTGCTCAGCCCGTCCTCCGATCTGGCGATTGCTGGGTCGACGCTGGCGGTGGCGGCGTTGTTCCAGCCCGCGCGGCGGCGCATCCAGGCCACCGTCGACCGCCGGTTCTACCGGCGCCGCTACGACGCGGCGCGCACGCTCGAGCGCTTCGGTGGCGCCCTGCGCGACGAAGTCGACCTCGACTCGCTGGGCGCCGAGCTGCGAGGTGTGGTGGCGGAGACGATGCAGCCCGCGCACGTGTCGCTCTGGCTGCGCGGGGTCCCCCGGTGACAGCCCGCAGCGCCAGCCACCTCGCGTGGTCGCTGTTCGGCTTGACCGTGGTGAGCTTCGCGGGCGCGCTCGCCGTTGCCTTGTCCGGGATCGGCGTCTCCAGCGGGACGGGCATCGTCCTTGCGATCGGAGTCTTCACCTTCGCCTTCGCGGGAGTCGGCGCCCTTGTCGCTTCCAAGCAACCCGACAACCCGCTCGGCTGGATCATGTGCCTGGCCGGTCTTGCATATGCGCTGATGTCGTTCGCCGACCGGTACGCCCAGCCTTACATCGACGATCCGGCGGACGGCCTGCCCGGAAGCGTGGTCGCCCTGTGGGCCCAGAATTGGGGCTGGATCGCGGCCGTGGCGCCGGCCGCGACGTTCCTGTTGCTGCTCTTCCCCAACGGGCGCCTCCCTTCAGCGCGCTGGCGGCCGGTGGCTTGGGTTGCCGCGGTAGGCCTCGCCGCAGCGATGCCGGGGCTCGCCTTCAGTGCCGGGAAGCTCGAGGGCTACGACGTCGAGAACCCTCTGGGTATCCCAGGCGCGAGCGCGGTCGGCGGCTTCGGCATGCTGTTGCTGTTCGCGGCGGTCATAGCGTCGATCGCCTCGTTGTTCGTGCGCTGGCGGCACGCCCGCACCCGCGAACGTCAGCAGCTCAAGTGGCTCATTTACGCGGGCGGGATCGTCGGCCTGGGCGTGCTGTCGATCCCGGTTCTCAACGCGGTCGGCAATCCGAGCGACGACCTGACGAACTCGATCGTCAGCGTGACGCTGGCCGCGATCCCGGTCGCGATCGGCATCGCGATCTTGCGGCACGGGCTCTACGAAATCGATGTCGTCATCAATCGCACGCTCGTCTACCTGGGGCTGACGGCGACCCTGGCTGGCGCCTATCTGGGCAGCGTGCTGCTGCTTCAGCTCGTGCTCAGCCCGTCGTCGGATCTGGCGATAGCCGGGTCGACGCTGGCGGTGGCCGCCCTGTTCCGCCCGCTGCGGCATCGCATCCAAGCGCTTGTCGACCGACGCTTCTACCGGCGCCGCTACAACGCCGCCCGCACGCTCGAGCGCTTCGGCGGCAGGTTGCGCGACGAGATCGATCTCGACTCGCTCGCGGGCGAGCTGAGCGCGGTGGTGGCCGACACCATGCAGCCCGCGCACGTGTCGCTCTGGGTGCGTCCCCGATGAGCCGCGTCGAGCCCGAGTGGGCCATGGTCACGGTCTGCTTCGTCGACATCCGGGGGTTCACGGCGTTCGCGGACCGGTCGACGGCGCGCGAGGCGGTGGACTACCTCAACGAGTTCTTCGCGGTCGCCGTGCCGGTCGTCTCCTCCCACGGCGGACACGTCAACAAGCTGCTCGGCGACGGCCTGCTGGCCGTCTTCGGCGCCCCCGAGTCCGTGCCCGACCACGCGGACCGCGCCCTCGCCGCAGCCGGCGACCTGCTGAGCGCGGTGGACAGCGAGCTTGGCGAGCGCTGCCGCGTGGGCATCGGTGTGAACTCGGGGCTGGTGCTTGTGGGGACGATCGGCGCGGGCGACGTCGTCGAGCTCGGAGTGGTCGGCGATCCCGTGAACGTGGCCGCCCGCGTCCAGGACGCGACCCGCGATCTGGGGGAGCGCCTGCTCGTGACCAAGGCCACGCGCGTCCTGCTCGAGGACGGCCGAAACCTGGAGCCGCGCGGGACCATCTCCCTGAGGGGAAAGCCGGAGCCGATCGCCGTCTACGGCTGCGCGCCGGTCTCCGTAACGCTTCCCGGACGCCTGAGCCGTAGAAAGGACCTCAGATGGCAGCACTGACACGCCCTTTCCGGCGCAGGCTTCTGAAGCGCCGCGCCGCCGCCCAGCAGGTCGGCGCGCCCGAGCGAGCGCCGGAGCTCGGGGCCGTGCCCGAGCAGACGCCCGTCGAGATCGCCCCCAACGACCCGCTGCTCGCCTACTTCCAGTCCGCCAGCGAGGCCGTCGACATCGACACGCTCGAGCTCGACTCGCCGGCGTTGCGCGAGCTCAAGGCGGCGGGCGTGAAGCTCGCGGTGCCGCTCGTCAGCCAGGGCGAACTGATCGGCGTGCTCAACCTCGGGCCGCGCCTGTCCGAGCAGGACTACTCCTCCGACGACCGCAAGCTGCTCGACAACCTCGCCGCCCAGGCGGCGCCGGCGCTGCGTGTCGGCCAGCTGGTCCGCGAGCAGGAGGCCGAGGCGGTCACCCGGCAGCGCTTCGAGCAGGAGCTCGAGGTCGCCCGCCTGATCCAGCAGAACTTCCTCCCGAAGGAGCTCCCCGACCTGCCGGGCTGGCAGATCGCCGCCTACTACCGCCCGGCCCGCGAGGTCGGCGGCGACTTCTACGACGTGATCCCGCTCTCCGATGGCCGTGTGGCGTTCGTCGTCGGCGACGTGACGGACAAGGGCGTGCCCGCAGCGCTCGTGATGTCGGCCACCCGCAGCGTCCTGCGCGCCTCCGCGCAGCGCCTGATCGAGCCGGGCATCGTGCTCGAGCGCGTGAACGAGCACCTCTGCCCGGACATGCCCGCGAAGATGTTCGTCACCTGCCTGTACGGCGTGCTCGATCCGGCGACCGGCCTGCTGCGCTTCGCGAACGCCGGGCACGACCTCCCTTACGTGAAGACCGCCGACGGCGTCGTGGAGCTGCGCGCCCGTGGCATGCCGCTGGGGTTGATGCCGGGCATGGCCTACGAGGAGAAGGAGGCGGTGCTGCAGCCGGGCGAGAGCGTCCTGCTCCATTCCGACGGCGTGGTCGAGGCGCACGATCCCGAGCGCGACATGTTCGGCTTCCCCCGGCTGAAGGAGACCGTGGCCGACGCGCCGGGCGGCCAGGCGCTGATCGACCGCGTGCTCGCGGACCTCGACGCCTTCACGGGCCCCAGCGCCGAGCAGGAGGACGACATCACGATGGTCACGCTCGAGCGCTCGGCCGGCGGGACGATGGTCCAGCGAGCACCGAACGGAAGGGTGCTCGCCGAATTCGAGCTGCAAAGCCAGCCCGGCAACGAGCGCGAGGCCATCGCGCGTGTCGAGGAGGCGCTGGCGGGGCTGGGCATCGCGGATGCGCGCGTCCAGCGCCTCAAGACCGCTGTGGGCGAGGCCACGATGAACGCGATGGAGCACGGCAGCGAATACCGGGACGACCGGCCCGTCTCCATCAAGGTGCTTCAGGCCGAGGACAGCGTGCTGGTCCAGGTGACGGATCGAGGCGGCGGCACGGAGCTGCCTCCGGCGGAGGCTCCCAACCTGGAGGCGAAGCTGGCCGGTGAGCAGAAGCCCCGCGGCTGGGGGCTGTTCCTGATCGAAAAGATGGTCGACGAGGCACGCGTGACGGGCGAGGGCGGCAAGCGCACGCTCGAGCTCGTCGCTGCGGCTGCAAGGAGGCGACGATGGCGACACGTGAGCTCGAGACAACCGTCCGGCAGCGTCAGGGGGTCGCGATCCTCGACCTCACCGGCGACGTCGACTCGCGGGCCGAGGCCGCGCTCCAGCGCGGCTACGACGAGGCGGCCGCGCGCTGGCGGACCGGTCGTCCTGAACTTCGCCGGAGCCGACTACATCAACAGCACCGGCATCGCCCTGATCGTGGGGCTGCTGGCACAGGCACGGGCGCGCGACGTCGAGATCACCGCGTGCGGGCTGTCCGACCACTACCGCGAGATCTTCGAGATCACCCGGCTGGCGGACTTCATGACGATCGCTGACAACGAGGACGGCGCCGTCTCCGGCGCGGAAGGGAGCAACCATGCCTGAGGCGGCAACCACATTCGAGGTGCGCGAGGCGTCCGAGGGCGCCCGCGTGATCGACATCAAGGGCGACATCACCGCGGGCAGCGAGGACGTGCTGATGGATGCCTACGGCCGCGCGAGCGAACCGGGCGTGCGCGCGATCGTGCTCAGCTTCGCCGGGCTCGACTACATGAACAGTGGTGGCATCGGCCTGCTCGTCACGCTGCTGGTGCGCGCACAGCGTCAGGGGCAGCAGGTGCTCGCCTACGGCCTCTCCGATCACTACCGGCAGATCTTCGAGCTGACCCGCCTGGACGAGGCCGTCGGCATCCACGACAGCGAAGCTGACGCGCTGGCGGCGGCGCGATGACGCCGCGAGGACGCCAGCTGGGCCAAGACGGTCTCGCATCTGAACGTCGCGGACGTGCCCGAGGGGGCGGTCAACCTCAACGTGGACGGCCGGCGCCTCACGTCCCCGATCCAGGGCTTCGGGAAGATGTGGCAGAAGACCTACCAGGTGCGGCTGCCGGCGGAACGCGTGTCCGCGGCCGGAGCTGATCGCCACCTGGAAGGAGCGCTTCCCGGAGTTCTGGCCGGACGGCAACAGCTTCTACTCGCCGCTCACGGGGATCGAACCTGGGGAGGTGGCTCTGCTCAACATGACGCTACCGGGCCGCATGAAGCTCTCGACCGGTGTGATGGTGCTCTTCGCCGACGAGGAGTCGTTCACGCTGATGACACCTCAGGGCCACATGTTCGCCGGCTGGATCACGTTCAGCGCGCTCGAGCTCGACGGCGAGACGGTGGCCCAGGCGCAGGTGCTGATGCGCGCCAGCGACCCGATCTACGAGGTGGGGCTGACGCTCGGCGGTCACCGCCAGGAGGACCGCTTCTGGCAGCACACGCTGACGTCGCTGGCCGCCCACTTCGACCAAGCGGCGGAGGTGGACACGCAGGTCGTTTGCGTCGACCGCAAGCGCCAATGGTCCAAGTGGCGCAACGTCTGGCACAGTGCGGCTATCCGCTCGACGCTGTACACACTCGGCGCGCCCGGACGCCTGCTGAAGGGCCTGTTCCGGCGCGACCGCCCGGTTGGCTGACGCGGTCGTCGTCGGCTCCGGACCTAACGGCCTGGCGGCCGCGATCGCGCTCGCCGGCGCAGGTCGCCGGGTCACGCGTGCTCGAGGGGCAGGCGACGATCGGCGGCGGCTGCCGCTCCGCCGAGCTGACGCTGCCGGGCTTCGTCCACGACACCTGCTCGACCGTCCACTCGCTGGCGCTCGCCTCGCCGTTCCTGAGCCGGCTGCCGCTGGCCGAGCACGGCTTCGAGCCTGTCCACCCGGGGGCGCCGCTCGCGCACCCGCTCGACGACGGCACGGCCGTCATGCTGGAGCGGTCGGTGCCGGCGACCGCGGCCGGGCTCGGGCCCGACGGGGATGCCTACCGCCGGCTGTTCGAGCCGCTCGTGCGCCAGGCGGAGCCGCTCTTCGGCGAGTTGCTCGCGCCCCTGCGCCCGCCGCGCCATCCGCTGCTGCTGGCCCGCTTCGGCCTCAGCGCGGTCCGCTCCGGCGGAGGCCTTTGCCCGCTCGCGCTTCGAGGGCGAGCGCGCCCGCGCGCTGCTGGCCGGGTGCTGCGCCCACTCGATGCTGTCGCTGCGACGCGCCCGGTAGCGCCGCCTTCGGCATCGTGCTGGTGATGAGCGCGCATGCCGTCGGTTGGCCGGTCGCGCGCGGCGGCTCGCAGCGGCTGGCGGAGGCGCTCGCTGCCCACTTGCGCTCGCTCGGCGGCACGGTCGAGACCCGGCGCGACCGTCGGTTCGCTCGACGAGCTGCCGACCGGCCGCGGCCCCGGTGCTGCTCGACGTGACTCCCCGGCAGCTGCTCGGGCTCGCCGGGGCGCGCCTGCCCGACCGCTACCGCCGGCGCGCTCGAGCGCTACCGCTACGGGCCGGGCGTCTTCAAGCTCGACTGGGCGCTCGACGGGCCGATCCCGTGGACGGCGCCCGAGGCCGCGCGGGCGGGGACGGTCCACCTCGGCGGCACGCTCGAGCGAGATCGCCGCGGCCGAGCAGACCGTCACGGACGGCGAGCACCCGGAGCGGCCGTTCGTGCTGCTCGTGCAGCCCAGCCTGTTCGACTCCACCGGGGCGCCGACGGGTCGGCACACCGCCTGGGCCTACTGCCACGTGCCGAACGGCTCCGACGCGCGACATGACCGCGGCGATCGAGGATCAGGTCGAGCGCTTCGCGCCCGGCTTCCGCGACCTGATCGCGGCCCGCTCGGCGATGGACAGCGCGGAGGTCGAGCGGCGCAACCCCAACTACGTGGGCGGCGACATCAACGGCGGCCTGCAGGAGCCTCCGCCAGCTCTTCACGCGCCCGGTCGCGCGCCCGGTCCCGTACTCGACGCCGCTGCCCGGCGTCTACCTGTGCTCCGTCCTCGACGCCGCCGGGCGGCGGCGTGCACGGCATGTGCGGCTACTGGGCCGCGCGGGCGGCGCTGCGCCGGAGCTATTCTCGGACGCCGTGAGCTCGTCCCACGACCTGTTCGCAAACTTCGAGCGCATGCGCCGCGAGATCGACGAGTTGTTCGGGGACGTCTTCGAGCGCCAGACCGGCCTGCGCGGTCGCGGCTTCTCACCCCCGGTCGACGTCTTCTACGTGGACGACCCGCCGCGCGCGGTGGTCAAGGCGGACCTGGCCGGAATCGACATCGGGGACGTCGCCCTGGAGATCCGCGGCCGCCAGCTGCTGATCGCCGGGGAGCGCCGCCCCGCACAGGCGGCCGGACGGCTCTACCAGCAGATCGAGATCGAGCACGGGCCGTTTCGGCGGCTCGTCGAGCTCGGGGTGGAGGTGGTCGCGGATCAGGCCCGCGCCTCCTACGAGGACGGCATCCTCGAGGTCGAGATCCCGCTGGCCCAGCCCGACGACACCGTGCGCCGGGTTCGGATCGAAGAGCCGTGACGATCGAGGTCGAGGCGCGCAGCAGCCTGCCCGACGCTCTTCCGGTCATGCCGCTGCGCGACACCGTCGCCTTCCCCGAGACGCTGATGCCGCTGGCGGTCGAGCAGGAGCGCTCGGTCAGGCTCGTCAACGACGTGCTCGCGGGCAACCGGATGCTCGTGATGGTGGCCGCTCGCCCGGAGGCCGGCGAGGTGCCCGGTCCCGACGAGCTCTACGGAGTCGGCGTGGCGGGCGTGGTCGCGCGCATGCTGAAGGTGCCGGACGGCACGCTGCGGATCCTCGTCCACGCCGCGCAGCGCGTCGAGCTGGGCGACTTCGTGGCCACCGAGCCCTACCTGGTCGCGCGCATCTCCGAGGCGCCCGACGTCGTCGTGCCGTCGCCGGAGCTCGAGGGGCTGCACCGCAACGTTCAGACGACCTTCTCGCGCATCATCGAGGAGGCCCCGTACCTGCCGGCGGAGCTGCAGATGGCGGTGGCCAACCTCGACGACCCCGCGGAGCTCGCGCACATGATCGCCGGCGCGCTGCGGATCAAGACCGAGGACAAGCAGGCGCTGCTGGAGGAGCGCGACGTGGCGAAGCGGCTGCGGAGGCTGTCCGAGCTGCTCGCCCGCGAGCTGGAGCTGGTCGAGATCGGCACCAAGATCCAGTCGCAGGTCCAATCGGAGATGGACAAGGGTCAGCGCGAGTACTTCCTGCGCCAGCAGCTCAAGGCGATCCAGGAGGAGCTGGGCGAGGTCGACGAGACCCAGGCCGAGGCGACCGAGCTGCGCGAGCGCCTCGAGCAGGCCGGGCTGCCCGACTACGCCTGGAAGCAGGCCGAGCGAGAGCTGCAGCGCTTCGAGCGGCTGCCGCCGCAGGCGGCCGAGCACGGCGTGATCCGCACCTACCTGGAATGGCTCGCCGACCTGCCCTGGTCGAAGTCGACGGACGACAGCCTCGACCTCGAGCACGCGCGCCAGGTCCTCGACCGCGACCACTACGACATCGAGAGCGTGAAGGACCGCATCCTCGAGTTCCTCGCGGTGCGCAGCCTCAAGCCGGACGCCCGCTCGTCGATCCTCTGCTTCGTCGGGCCGCCCGGGGTGGGCAAGACCTCGCTCGGCCGCTCCGTCGCCGAGGCGATGGGCCGCGCCTTCGAGCGCATCTCGGTCGGCGGCGTGCGCGACGAGTCCGAGATCCGCGGGCACCGGCGCACCTACATCGGCGCCCTGCCGGGCACGATCGTGCGGGCCCTGCGCGACGCCGGCGCGAACAACCCGGTGCTGATGATCGACGAGATCGACAAGATGGGCTCCGACTACCGCGGCGACCCGGCCAGCGCGATGCTCGAGGTGCTCGACCCCGAGCAGAACTCGAGCTTCCGCGACCACTACCTCGACCTCCCCTTCGACCTGTCGCGGGTCTTCTTCATCTGCACGGCCAACCAGCTCGACACGGTGCCGCCGGCGCTGCGCGATCGCATGGAGGTGATCGAGCTGTCCGGCTACACCCACGAGGAGAAGCGCGAGATCGCCAAGCGCTACCTCGTGCCGCGCCAGATGGAGCGCAACGGCCTGGGGCGCTCCAAGATCGAGTTCATCGACGAGGCGCTCGACGAGATCATCGACGGCTACACGCGCGAGGCCGGCGTGCGCGGGCTGGAGCGCGAGATCGGCTCGATCTGCCGCAAGGTCGCGCGCGAGTTCGCCGAGCGCACGCGCAGGTCGAAGCGCACGATCCGCGCCTCGACGGTGCGCGAGCTGCTCGGCAAGCGTCGCTTCCAGCCCGACGCGCAGAGCCGGGTGAACGGGCCCGGGGTTGCCACCGGCCTCGCCTGGACGCCGTTCGGCGGCGACGTGCTGTTCGTCGAGGCCACGTCCTACCCGGGAGACGGGAAGCTCCAGATCACCGGCCAGCTGGGCGACGTGATGAAGGAGTCCGCCGCCGCGGCGCTGTCATACGTGAGGACGCTCGACGGCGGCGTGCCCGAGAACTACTTCCGCGAGAACGACGTGCACATCCACGTCCCGGCCGGCGCGATCCCGAAGGACGGCCCGAGTGCAGGCATCACGATGGCGACCGCGCTGGCATCGCGCGCGACCGGACGCCCGGTGCGAGCGGACACCGCGATGACCGGCGAGATCACCCTCACCGGGCAGGTGCTCCCGATCGGCGGGCTCAAGGAGAAGGCACTGGCCGCCCAGCGAGCCGGGATCAACCGGCTGATCATCCCGCGGCGCAACGAGGCGGACATCGACGACATCCCGGAGCACCTGCGCAAGCGCATGAAGTTCGTGCTCGTGGACTCCGAGGACGAGGTGCTGGACGCCGCGCTGGAGAAACGCCCGCGAAGAATTTCGCGCTGAGCGGGCCCTTTGTTGTTCGCTCCTGGCGCGGCCGGGTACAGTTAACCCCCTGCGGGCATCCCGCCCGTGGATCGGA
This sequence comes from uncultured Thermoleophilaceae bacterium, assembly GCA_963722245.1. Lineage (GTDB taxonomy): Bacteria > Actinomycetota > Thermoleophilia > Solirubrobacterales > Thermoleophilaceae > JACVRW01. The sequence continues at coordinate 237,427 of CAVRKM010000013.1, read as the reverse complement.
ATGCCATTGGCGCCCTCCAGGCGCCGACTGGGCAAGCGGACCCGAGGAGAGCAATGGCAGCAAAGAAAAAGGCCGCAAAGGCCGGCGCCGGAGCGTTTGCCGCCGGCAAGGCGGTCCGCTCCAACGAGTACGTCCAGCGCCTGGTCGAGGACCAGGAGCTGCGCGAAAACCTGCGCAACGCGTTCGTCTCGGCGAGGAAGGCGTATGGGCGGGTCAACGGCAAGGGGCCTGCGAAGGCCCTCGACGACAAGAAGGTGCAGCGCGAGCTGAAGGATGCAGCCTCCTCCCTCAAGGAGGCGGCTGACTCGCTGCGCGGGCAGAAGAAGCGCAAGCGGCGCAAGGGCCGCCTGCTCTTCGTCGCGCTCGTGGGCGCCGGGCTCGCCCTCGCATTGAGCGAGGGTCTGCGCAAGAAGGTCCTCGACGCGCTGTTCGGCGCCGAGGAGGAGTTCGAGTACACGGCGAGCACCACGCCGGATACGAACTCCAGCTCGACGACGAGCGAGAGCTCGCCGGTGGGCGCAAGCTAAATCGCGAACGCGAATCGCTTCTGAGAGAGGGCGCCCCGCGAGGGCGCCCTTTTTCGTTGTAGCCTCTTCGCACTCGCGCCTGGCGCCGTCTGGCTGGTCGTACAGCTAAGATCGCGGGCCATGGCTGCTTCTGTCGCCGGTCCCAAGCGGCTCGAGGGGGAGAAGGCCCAGCGCATCATCGAGGCCATGCGGACCAGCGTCGGCACCCGCGGGGCGGCCGGGTCGACGTTCGACCACGTGGCCCGCGAGGCGGGCGTGTCGCGCGGCCTGCTGCACTACTACTTCGGCTCCAAGGAGCAACTCCTCGTCGAGGTGGTCCGCCACGACTGCGAGGAGCGCATCGCGAGCATGGGCGCGCGGATCGCGGCGGCGACCACCGCCGACGAGATCATCGCGGCGCTGGTGCTCGGGCTCGAGGAGTTCATCGAGGGCGAGCCGGGCAGCCCGGCGGTCATCTACGAGCTGCTGTCCGCTTCGCGCCACTCGGAGGACATCCGCGCGGAGCTGGCCGAGCTCTACCGCCGCTGGCGCGCGGACCTGGCCGACTCGCTGCGCACCAAGGAACGCGAGGGAGTCGTGCGGCTCGACGCGGATCCCGACTCCGTGGCGTCGATGCTGTTCGCCCTCGGCGACGGCTTCGGCATCCAGGTGCTGTCCGACCCCGAGTGGGATCGGACCGCCGCCTTCGATTTGGGCGTGCGGATCGCACGCCGCCTGCTCGGCGCCGACAGCTAGCCGTCGCGCCATGGAGCGCCTGCCGCAATGGGAGCGCGGGACGCCGGCGGTGCTGTGTGCCGGCGGGCCACATGTGATCCCGATCTCGACCGCGATTCGAGTGGCGGACGACACGATCCGCTTCGCGCTCGGGCGCGAGCGCGAAATGCTGCACCGCCTGCGCGAGGATGGGCGCGCCGCGCTGCTCGTGATGGGCAAGGGCCTTGCGTTCAGCGCGTACGGCTGGGCCGCGGTCGTGGCCGAAGAGCTCGAGGTGGCCGACACCGTGGTCGCCGTCGAGCTGCGCGTTGAGCGCTTTCAGGACCACCTCGCGGACGGACGCACCGAGATGGTCGACGGCGCGAGGTGGCGCTGGACCGACGAGCAGCTCGCCGAATCCGAGCCGAAGATCTGGGCCGAGCTCGAGGGCCTGTAGGGGGCCGGCTACGCGAGCCGGCCGCTCAGCTCGTCCGCGAGCCCGGCGACCGGCACGCGCACCTGCTCGAGCGTGTCGCGGTCGCGCAGGGTCACGGTGTCGTCCTCCATCGTCTGGTGGTCGACGGTGATCCCCCACGGGGTGCCGATCTCGTCCTGGCGCCGGTAGCGCTTGCCGATCGAGCCCCCGGCGTCGTACTCGGCGCTCATCAGCGAGCGCAGCTCCTCGTAGATCGCCCGCGCCTTCTCGGGCTGGCCGTCCTTGTTGACCAGCGGCAGCACCGCGGCCTTGATCGGGGCCATCCGCGGCAGCAGCCGCAGCACGGTGCGCTGCTCGCCGCCGATCTCGTCCTCGTCATAGGCGTCGCAGAGCAGCGTCAGCACCGTGCGGCCCAGCCCGGCGGCCGGCTCGATCACGTAGGGCACGTAGCGATCGCCGCTGGCGCTGTCCACGTACTCGATCTTCTGCCCGGAGTACTCGGCGTGCTGCTTCAAATCGAAGTCGCCGCGGTTTGCGATTCCCTCGAGCTCGGACCAGCCGATCGGGTAGAGGTACTCGATGTCGCTGGTGGCGGAGCTGTAGTGCGACAGCTCCTCGGGGCCGTGCGCGCGCAGGCGGAGGTTGTCGCGGTCCACGCCGAGTGACACGTACCACTCCATGCGCTGCTCCATCCAGTGCTCGTGCCACTTGTCCGCCTCGGCGGGCGGCACGAAGAACTCCATCTCCATCTGCTCGAACTCGAGCGTGCGGAAGATGAAGTTGCCGGGCGTGATCTCGTTGCGGAACGACTTGCCGATCTGGGCGATGCCGAACGGCGGCTTCTTGCGGGCGAACTGAAGCGTGGTCTTGAAGTCGAGGAAGATGCCCTGGGCCGTCTCCGGGCGCAGGTAGACGGTGGAGCCCTCCTCTCTCACCGGGCCGATCGTGGTCTCGAACATGAGGTTGAAAGGGCGTGGCTCCGTGAGTTCGCCCCCGCATTCCGGGCAGACCAGCTTGTCCGGGTCCTCGCCGCGCGCCTCGGCCTCCTCGCGCAGGTGATCCTCGCGCCAGCGCCGCTTGCACTTGCCGAGGCACTGGACGAGCGGGTCGCTGAACCCGGCCAGGTGGCCCGATGCCTCCCAGGTGCGCGGGTGCTGGATGATCGCCGAGTCGAGCGCCACGATGTCGTCGCGCTCCTGGATCATCGCCTTCCACCAGGCGTTGGCCACGTTGTTCTTGAGCAGCACCCCGTAGTGGCCGTAGTCGTACGTGTTCGCGATGCCGCCGTAGATCTCCGACGCCGGGAAGATCAGCCCGCGGCGCTTGCAGAGCGCGACGATCTTGTCCATGGTGACGACGGCCTGGGTCACGGCGGTGCAGGCTAGTCGGTCGCGGCTGCCGCCGAGAAAAAATGCGCTCGTTCCGGGCTGTGTGACGCAATCGGCCTTGAGCGTCGGCTACCTGGGGTAGCGTGGCCGCGAATGGCTACAGCCTTCCGCCCGATCGGCCACATCGCCGCCTGGATCGTGTGGCACGCCATGCGCGTGTCCCTGCTCGACGACTTGGAGCGCCCGCAGCCCCCTGGGTGACGCCGCTTGGCACTCTTATAGGGAGTGCCACGCCGCCCGAAAAGCGCCTGCTAGTCGGTACTTTTCAGCTCGCCTCCGGCCCCCGCTGCGAACCCGCGTGGCCGCGCTCCGTCGCCGCGCGGGCGCCGCCGAGGGCCGTGGAAGAAACGCCCGGCGCCGCCCTCGGAGCAGCAGGCCCGAGGTTTCGAAAACGGGGTCGGGGGACAGTCCGGGCGACCGCGCGGAATCCTGCTTGCGGCCGCCCGTAGCGGATTGTGCCTGAGCAGCTAGTCGTGCCGGGGCAACACGGTGATCACGCCGGACATCGGGGTTCCGAAGTTGCCGTTGGCGTCCTCGATACCGCCGTCGGGCCCTGGTGCGACCGGCTGGTTGAACGCATCCAACTGCGCGTGGAACCGGCAGTAGTAGACGAACGTGCCGGGGTGCCGGAACCGCAGCACCACGCTGCCGTCGACCGGCAGCAGGTCGTTCGTCCCCCTGTTGCCCGCGGTGTTGAAGGCGTCGTCGCTCACCACCGTGTGGTCGTCTTCGTCGTTGTTGACCCACTTGACCGAATCGCCCGCGCGGACCTGCAGGGCGAACGGAGTGAAGCGATCTGCCTCCGGGACGGTCACCTGATGCACCCGCCCTTTGTCGTGGGAGCTATGCCCGCCGTTGGCCTGGGCGCCGATGGCGCCGAGCGTGGCGAGCACGAGGACAAGGACTAGGCCGGTTAGAAGCTTGCGCATTCTCACCTTCCTCCTGGTCGGGGATCGTGCTCCGCACCGGCCTACGCATCGGAAGTCGCGTTTGTTCAGAAGGTGGCGTCTAGGGCAATGGGCCGTCTACGGGCGTCACTCACTCCAACCGGATTCCGCTTTGCAATGCGGTTCTCACGCCCTCGGCATCCGGGGCATGTCCGTTCGGCACTCCTATACTGGGAGTGCCATGCCGATCTACGAGTACCGCTGCGAGAACGGGCACACGTTCGAGACGACGCAGCGCATGACGGACGACCCGCTGACCGAGTGCACGATCTGCTCGGCGCCGGTCCAGCGGGTGTTTCACCCGGTGGCGGTGCACTTCAAGGGCTCCGGCTTCTACAACACCGACTACGGCAAGAAGAAGGCCGGCGCGTCCTCGGCGGACTCCGGCTCGAAGTCGGACGGGAAGCCGGCCGCGAGCTCGGATTCGAAGTCCCCCTCGGACTCGAAGTCCTCCAGCAGCGGCGGCAGCAGCAGCTCGTCCTCCTCCGACTAGTCCCCGTTGAGGAGCTTGTCCACCGCCTCCGCGCGGGTGCCGGGCGACACCTGGATGTCGCCTTCGAGGTCGCAGCAGGTGCCGTCGAGCACCTCCGTCTCGTCCGAGTTGCCGGTGGCCACGTCCAGGAACAGGCCCATCAGCGAGGGGCCCCTCATGTCGGTGTTGAGCGCCTTGGGCGCCTGCCAGCTGACCCAGGGCAGCCGGAAGAACGTGCTGGGCGACTTGGCCTGGGCGCCGATCGCGCGCAGCACCTCCTGCTGGCGCGCGGCGCGGGCGCGATCGTCCTCCGCAGGCGCGCACGGGTTCTTTCTCACGCGGGCGTAGCCGAGCGCGCGAGTCCCGTTCAGGTCGAGCTCGCCCTTGCGGAAATGGAGGCCCTTCCAGAAGTTGTCGAAGGGCGGCGAGCAGATCCGGGTCTTGTTGTTGACGGTGATGCCGCCGAGTGCGTCGATGAACGCGGGGAAGTCCTTGAAGTCGACCTCGACGAGGTGGTTGATCTTCAGCCCGTTGCCGAGGAAGCCCTCGACGGTCTGGATGGTCAGCGCGGGCCCGCCCAGGGCGTAGGCGGCGTTGATCTTGCGGCTCCCGTGGCCGGGGATGTCTGCCTCGGTGTCCCGCGGGATCGAGAGCTTGCGCACGCCGCCCAGTTCCGCGTGAATGATCATGATCGTGTCGGCGCGAGAGGGGCCGCTGGCGCTCTCGTCGATCGAGTCGCCGGTGCGGGCGTCGGAGCCCAGCACCAGGATGTTGGTGCCGCCGAGCATGCTGCCCCCCTTGGTGAGCGCGGCCTCGGCGTCGTCGGACACGCCGTCTTGGAGTTGGGCGCTGACCAGGAACAGGACCAGCGAGAGCAGGAGCCAGCCGACCACGGCGAGCGCGACCCACTTGAGCACGCGCCCGGGGGTGATCGGCCTGCGCTCGCGCGGCCCGTCGGGCTTCCTGCCGGTCACGCGGCTGAGCCTGCGCTTCAGGGCGTCCAGGTCCGAGCCGCGCGAGAGTGGGCGCTTGCGCGCCCGGTAGACCTTGTACTCGGGAGGCCCCGGATTCTGGTCGGTCACAGACCTCTGTATATCGTCCGGCCATGCCGCCTCGGCGAGTAATCGGGATCGACGCGGGGGGCACGAAGCTCCTTGGCGGCGTCGTCGACGAGGGTCTCGTGGTCCACCACAGGGTCCGCCGGACCTGGCGTGGAGCGGATCGTGCGGAGACGCTCGACATCTTCGTCGAGTCGGTCGAGGAGGTGCGCACGGCCGCCCCGGACGTGGCGGCGGTCGGCTTCGGCATCCCGGCCCTGGTCGAGTGTGGAGACCGGCGTATCGCGCTGGTCGACGCATCTGCCGATCGCCGACGTGCGCTTCCGCGACGTGATGAGCGAGCGACTCGGGCTGCCGGTGGTGGTCGACAACGACGCGAACGCGGCCCTGCTCGCCGAGGCGCGCTTCGGGGCGGCGCGGGACGTGTCGCATGCGGTCCTGGTGGCACTCGGCACCGGGATCGGCAGCGGGCTGCTGCTCGACGGACGGATCTACCGGGGAGCGCGCGGGCTGGGCGCGGAGATCGGGCACATGGTGGTCGACCTGCACGGCCCGGATTGCCAGGGCGAGTGCCCCGGGCGCGGGTGCCTCGAGGTGATGGCCTCGGGTTCGACGATCGGGCGCGAGGGTCGGGCGGCCGCCGCCGCCCATCCCGAGTCGGCGCTGGGCCGTCGGGTGGCGGCCGAGCAGGAGATCACCGGCGGCATCGTGACCGAGCTGGCCCATGCCGGCGACGCCGCGGCGGCGTCGGTCCTCGCCCAGATCGGGCGCCGGCTCGGCTACGGGCTGGTCGGCGTCGTGAACGTGTTCAACCCAGAGCTGATCGTGATCGGCGGCGGGGCGATCGCCGCGGGGGAGATGCTGCTCGCGCCGGCGCGCGAGGTGGTGGCCGAGCGTGCGCTGCCGCCGATGCGCGAGATGGTCTCGATCGTGCCGACGGCGTTCGGCGACGAGTCGGGGATGCTGGGCGCCGCCCTGCTGGCGCTGGACTCGCTGTGAGCGGGCGGCTGATCGTCTGCCCGACGCCGATCGGGAACCTGGAGGACGTGACGCTGCGCGTGCTGTCCGCCCTGCGCGAGGCCGACGTGGTGGCCTGCGAGGACACGCGGCGCACGCGGGTGCTGCTGGACCGCTACGGCGTGTCCGGGCGGCTGGTGTCCTATCACGAGCACAACGAGCGCGCGCGGTCGGCGGAGCTGGTGGGTCGGATGCGCGACGGAGCGGTCGTGGCGTTGGTGTCGGACGCCGGGATGCCGTTGGTCTCGGATCCCGGGTACGTGCTGGTGCACGCGTGCGTGGTGGCGGGCCTGCCGGTGGAGGTGCTGCCGGGGCCGTCCGCGGCCATCACCGCGTTGGTGGCATCGGGGTTGCCGGCTTCGGCGTGGCACTTCGCGGGCTTTCTGCCGCGCAAGAAGGGCGAGCTGTCACGGCTGTTCTCCTCGTTTGCCGGAACCGTGGTGGCATTCGAGTCGCCGCGCCGGGTGCCGGGCACGCTTGCGCTGCTGGCCTCGCTGGACCCCGCGCGCGAGGTCGCGGTCTGCCGCGAGCTCACCAAGGTGCACGAGGAGGTGGTGCGAGGGAGTGCCGCCGAGCTGGCGGAGCGATATGCGGCGGCACCGCCGCGCGGGGAGGTGGTGCTGGTGCTGGGGCCGGCGGCCTCTGCCGGCACCGCCGGTGCTTCCGAGCCGGCCGGCCTGGACGCGCTGCGGCGCCTCGTGGACGCCGGCGCCCACCCCCGCAAGGCCGCCGGCGTCGTGGCGGAGCTGACCGGCGGCAGCGCGAACGCGCTGTACCGGGCGCTGACGACGGACGGCTAGGTCGCCCCGCCGGGTAACCGGCTCCTCACCGTCTGCAACAACTCCGCAACGGCTCGTCACATCTCTCCACGCCCACGACCGCCCCCCGGCCATCGCCGCTTACGGTCGCTCGCATGACCCGTCGCGCTCTCATCTTCGCCGCCGCCCTCCTGCTCGTCCTCCTGGCCGCCGCGCCCGCCCGCGCGGACTGGGTCTGGCCCGTCGAGGGGGAGGTGATCACGCCCTACCGCAACGGAGACGACCCCTATGCCGCCGGGCAGCACCGCGGCATCGACATCGCGGCTGCCATCGGAACGACCGTGGTCGCCGCGGCGGGCGGGGAGGTCCGCTTCGCGGGCACCGCCGGCTCGTCGGGCATCACCGTGAGCATCAGGACCGCCGACGGCCTCTTCGACACCTCCTACCTCCACCTGTCCTCGACGGCGGTCCGCAAGGGCCAGCGGGTCGCGACGGGCGAGGCGGTAGGGGCGGTCGGCACCACCGGCGTGCGCTCGGCGGCGCGCCCTCATCTCCACTTCGGCCTGCGCGACGCCGGCACTCGCCACGCCTACCACGATCCGCTCACCTTCCTCCCGCCGCCCGCGCTGGCGCCGCAGCGGCCGCGCCCAACGCCCGCGCCGAGCCCTGTGCCGGAGCCGCTGACGCCCGAGCCAGAGCACGCCCCCGCGGCCCGGCCGTCGACCCGCGCCGGTACCGCTCCCACACCGCCTGCCCCTGCCGCTACACGTGCCCGCCGGCCGCGGGGCTCCCGCGCTCCGCCCGGTGCCCACGGCGCCCCGCGCCCCGAGGATGCAACCCGCGCCGCGGCGGGCGACGCCCGCAAGCCCTCGGCACCCCAGCCCGGTCCCGGCCCAGGGCGCGCTTGCGGGTCACCCGCACGAGCCGCTCGCCGGCCCGCGCCACCAAGGACCCGATCTCGGCTGGGCCCTGGCCTGCCTGGGCCTGCTGGCCGCGGCGGCCATCCTGGGCCTGTCCGGGGACGGCCGCGATGCCACGAGCCGGAGTCGCGAACGCGTCGCCGGGTTCCTGCGACCGCTTCTGGGGAGGCGCTGAACGGTGAAACGGGCCAGAGGCGATGCCCCTCCGCTGAGTAGCATCGGAATCGATGTCGTACTACGTCACCACGCCGATCTACTACGTCAATGGCGAGCCGCACCTGGGGCACGCCTACACGACGATCGCGGCCGACGTGCTGGCGCGGCACATGCGCCAGCGCGGAGAGGACGTCTTCTTCCTCACGGGGACCGACGAGCACGGCGAGCCCGTCACCCAGGCGGCCGAGAAGCTCGGGATCACGCCGAGGGAGCTCGGGGACCGCAACGCGGTCCGCTTCAAGGAGCTCGCCGCCACGGTCAACGCGACCAACGACTTCTTCATTCGCACCACGGATCCGGAGCACATGGCCAAGGTCGCGGAGGTCGTCCAGCGCATCCACGACAACGACCACGTCTACGCCGGTACCTACGAGGGCTGGTACTGCCCGCGCTGCGCGGACTTCAAGACCGACTCCGAGCTCGAGGACGGCAACCGCTGCCCGATCCACAAGATCGTGCTCGAGGTCGAGAAGGAGGACAACTGGTTCTTCCGGTTGTCGTCCTTCCAGGAGCCGCTCGAGCGCCTCTACGCCGAGCACCCCGAGTTCGTCACGCCGCGCAACCGCTACAACGAGGCGCTCGCGTTCATCAAGAGCGGCCTGCGCGACGTGTCGCTCAGCCGCGCCCGGCTCAAGTGGGGCGTGCCGGTCCCGTGGGACGAGTCCCAGGTGATCTACGTCTGGATCGACGCGCTGCTCAACTACTACACCGCTTTGTCCTACGCACGCGAGGGCGAGGACCTCACGGAGCGCTTCTGGCCGGCGGACGTCCACCTGATCGGCAAGGACATCCTCAAGTTCCACGCGGTGATCTGGCCGGCGATGCTGATGGCCGCCGACATCGAGGTCCCCCGGAGTGTCGGCATCCACGGCTTCCTCCTGCTCGGCGAGCACAAGATGTCCAAGTCGCTCGGCAACGTGATCGAGCCGTTCCAGGTGGCCGAGACGTACGGCCCGGATGCGCTGCGCTTCTACGTGCTGCGGGAGGTCAGCTTCGGCTCAGACGGCGAGGTCTCGCCCGAGGGTTTCGAGAACCGCTACAACAGCGAGCTCGCCAACGAGTACGGCAACCTCGCCAGCCGCACGCTGGCGATGATCGCTCGCTACCGCGACGGAGTCGTCCCGAACGCCGAGCCGGCCCCGGTGCTGCTCGACGAGTTCGAGGGCCTCAGGGAGGCGGTCGCCGGTCGGCTCGACGCCATCGAGCTCACCGCTGCCCTCGACGAGGTCTGGCAGCGGATCAAGCGCCTGAACCGCTACGTCCAGGACGAGGAGCCCTGGCAGCTCTCGAAGGACGAGTCCGCCGCGGACCGGCTCGACCAGGTCCTCTACTCGCTCGCAGAGGGCCTGCGGGTGGTGTCGGTGCTGCTGCATCCGTTCATGCCGGGCTCCGCCGAGCGGCTGCTCGCCGCGCTGGGTCGCGAGGACCTCTCGCTGGACGAGGCGCGCCTGGGCGCGGTCGGCGGGGGCGCCTCGATCGCCGAGCTCGGGCAGCTGTTCCCCCGCGTGGAGCCCACGGAGCGCTCGGCCGCCTGACCGGCCCCGTGGTCGACACACACTGCCACCTGGACCACTGCGACCCGCCCGACGGCGAACTGCTCGAACGCGCCCGGGCGGCCGGCCTGAGCCGGCTCGCGACGGTCGGCATCAACGGCGCCTCGATCGAGCGGGCGTTGCAGGCGGCAGCGGAGCACGACGACGTGTTCGCGATCGTCGGGTGCCACCCCCACGAGACGACCGGCTTCGACGACAGCATCCTGGAGCAGATCGAGCGCGCCGCCGGCGACCCGAACGTCCGAGCGATCGGGGAGACCGGCCTCGACTACTACCGCGATCACGCGCCCCGCGCGGACCAGCGCCGCGGGTTCGAGGCGCAGCTGGAATTGGCGGAGCGGCTGGGGCTGCCGGTCGCCATCCACACCCGTGCGGCCGAGGACGACACCTTCGCGATCCTGCGCGAGCACGCCGATCGCCTGCCGGCGGTGATCCTGCACTGCTTCTCGGCTCCCGACCGGCTCGAGGAGTGCGTCGAGCGGGGATACCTGTGCTCGTTCGCCGGGAACGTGACCTACCCGAGCGCCACCGACCTTCAGCGCGCCGCCGCGGAGGTTCCGGCCGAGCTGCTGCTCGCCGAGACAGACGCCCCGTGGCTCGCGCCACAGCCGGTGCGCGGGAAGCCGAACGAGCCGAGCAACGTCGTGCACACGGCCCACAGGCTGGCCGAGCTGCGCGGGGTCGCCTACCCCGACCTGGATCGCACCGTGGAGCAGAACGCCGCCCGCGTGTTCCGATGGTGACCGACGAGCCGCGCCAGGCGAGCCTGCGTCGCCTGCGCCGCTTCGGCATCCGCCCCAACCGCGAGCTCGGCCAGAACTTCCTGATCGACGACAACATCCTCGGCGTGATCGAGCGCGCCGCCGAGCTGGACGAGGGCGATGTCGTGCTCGAGGTCGGGGGCGGCCTCGGCGTGCTCAGCGAGCACCTCGCGCCACGGGTGGCGCACCTGCACGTGGTCGAGGTGGACCGCTCGCTCGAGCCGCCCCTGGCCGAGGCGCTGGCGCCGTTTGGCAACGTCACCCTGCACCTCGCGGACGCGGTCGCGCTCGACCTGGCGGCGCTGGAGCCGGCGCCGGACAAGGTCGTGGCGAACCTCCCCTACGGCGTTGCGGCGACCCTGCTGCTGAAGTCGATCGCGGAGCTACCCGGCGCTCGCCTCTGGGTGGCGATGGTCCAGCGCGAGGTGGGGGAGCGGCTCGCCGCGGGGCCGGGCTCCAAGGCATACGGAGCCACCTCGGTGCTGGCCCAGCTTGCCTGCGAGGTGCGCGTTCTGCGCCGCATCCCGCGCACCGTCTTCCATCCCGAGCCGAACGTCGAGTCGGCGCTGGTGCTCATGCGCCGCCGGGGCCCGGCGCCGCCACCGGAGCTCACGGCCCTCGTCCACGCCGCCTTCGCCCACCGCCGCAAGGCCCTGGCCGGGTCGCTCGCCCTCGCTCCCGGCGCCCCGGAGGGCCTGCGCGAGATGACTCGCTCCGCTCTGGCCGCGCTCGGCCACCCCGAGGACGCACGGGCGGAGCGGATCCCCGCCGGCGACTGGCCTGGTCTGGCCGACGCGATCGGCCGCGAGCACATCGCGGGGCTGCGACCGAGATGAGCGCCGACACCGTCGACGAGCGCGCCTACGCGAAGCTCAACCTGATCCTCCACGTGGCCCGCCCGCGCGCGGACGGCATGCACCCGCTCGGGTCGATCTTCGCCTCGATCGACCTGTTCGACGACATCCACGTGGAGTCCGGCAACGGCACGGGGGACAGCGTGGAGTGCGCCGGGCTCGACGGCCCGAACCTCGCCGAGGAAGCGCTCGGCGCCTTCCGCAGGCGTGTGCCCGAGCTGCCGCGCGCTGCGGGTGCGGATCGAGAAGCGCATCCCAGTCGCGGCCGGGCTCGGCGGCGGCAGCGCCGACGCCGCGGCGGTCCTGCGAGCGGCCAACCGCATCGCCGGCGAGCCCTTGAACCGCGGCGCGCTGCGCGACCTCGGCGCCGAGCTGGGCTCCGACGTGCCGAGTCAGATCGACCCTCGCCACGCGCTCGTGAGCGGTGTCGGCGAGGTGGTCGACCCGATCGAGCTGCCGGCGTTCGGCGCGGTCCTGGTGCCTCACAACCCGGGGCTGGCGACCGCCCAGGTCTACGCGGAGTTCGATCGACTCGGGGGCGGCCGGCGCGAAGTCGATCTCGAGGCCCTGCGCGCGCTCGGCCGCGAGATGGCGCTGCTGCCCGTGCTCGGCAACGACCTGCAGCCGGCCGCCCTCGCGCTGCGCCCGGAGCTCGCGGCCGTGCTCGCCTCCCTGCGCGGGCACGGAGCGCTGGGCGCGCTCGTCAGCGGCTCCGGTCCGACCTGCTTCGGCCTGTTCGAGGACCGCGCGGCGGCCGAGGCGGTGGCGGCCAGGGTGGACGGCGCGGTCGCCGCCGGCCTGCGCGCCGACCCCTAGAGTCGTCGCGTGTCCGCCGGCCAGATAGCCGCCGCCGCCATCGCCGTCCTGATCGCCGCGTGGGCGGTCTGGCGTCGCCGCACGCTCAGCGGCGAGCGCAAGCTGCTCGCGGTGGCCGCGGTGCTCGTGCTGGTGATCTATTCGAGCGGCGTCCTGTCGGCGCTGCCCGACCCGAAGAAGCTGATCGGGGACATCGCGGAGACGCTCGGCGCCTGGACCTACGCCCTGGTCGGCGTGATGGCGTTCCTCGAGACCGGCGCCTTCGTGGGACTCGTCGCGCCCGGGGAGACCGTCGTGATCGCCGGCGGCGTGATCGCGGGCCAGGGCGAGATCGAGCTGATCCCGTTGATCGGGCTGGTCTGGGTCTGCGCCGTGCTGGGCGACACGACCAGCTTCTACATCGGCCATCGGCTCGGCCGGAACTTCCTGGAGGTCCACGGTCCCAAGGTGAAGATCAGCCACGAGCGGCTCGAGCAGGTCGAGGGCTACTTCGATCGCCACGGCGGCAAGACGATCCTGATCGGGCGCTTCATCGGGCTGGTCCGTGCGCTCGCGCCGTTCATCGCCGGCGCCTCGGGCCTGGCGTACCGGCGCTTCCTCCCCTACAGCGTCGTCGGCACCGGGCTGTGGTCGACGGTCTTCTGCGTGCTCGGCTACATCTTCTGGCGCTCCTTCGACAAGGTCGCGCACGTGGCCGGCCAGGCCATCTTCGGCTTTGGGATCACGGTCGCGGTGATCGTCGGCGTCGTGGTCGCCTACCGGCGCCGCGGCGACATCCACGCCTGGCTGCTTGCCCGCGAGCGGCACCCGCTGATCAGGCCCCTGTTCGCGGTGGCCCGGCCCGTGCAACGGCACATCGTCCGACCGCTGGTTCGAGTCGTGGCACCCGAGGCGCGGTTCATCTGGAATCGGATCACGCCGGGCGAGCTGGGCCTCGAGCTGACGACCACGCTCGCCATCGGCGGGGTCGGTCTCTACGTCTTCGCCCTCTACGTGGTCATCCTGTCGGGCGATCCCGGCCTGACGCCGTTCGACCAGCAGTTCCTCGATCTGAGCGCGGACGTGCGCTCGCCGACGCTCACCGACATCGCCAAGGGGCTCAGCGACCTGGGCGCGCTGCCGACATGCATCGCCGTAGTGGTGGTGACGAGCATCGTGCTCGTCGCGCGCGGGCGGATCGCCGAGGTGGTCGTCCTGGCGGGAGGGTTCGCCCTGATCTACGCGATCGTGCACGTGACCAAGGGCGTCATCGACCGGCCGCGGCCCACCGCCCCGTTCATCGACACCACCGGCTCCTCGTTCCCGAGCGGGCACGCCGCCTACTCGACCGTCTGGGTGGCCGCCGTCCTGATTTACAGGCGCCGGCTGCACCTGGTCGGGGCGGCGCTGGTCACCGGGGCGGTGGTGCTGGCCGCCGCGATCGGCCTGTCGCGGATCTACCTGCGCGCCCACCTGTGGTCGGACGTCGCGGGAGGCTGGGGGCTCGGGGTGGGGGTCTTCGGGCTGCTGGCGGTGATCGCGATGATCGTCGACCACATGCGCCACAATGTCGGCGAGCACGCGCAGACCCCCACAGCGCGCGCGGAGCGATGAATTTCGACTTCTCCTCGACCCAGATCGCCATCGCGCTGGCTGCCGGCGTCGTGGTGTCATGCTGGATCATCCTGATCGCCGCCCCGGCGTGGCGGTGCTATGGGCGCGTGTGGGAGAAGGTCGCGGCCGGCTTCCTGACCCTGTTCATCCTGGGCACCCTGCTCGGGATCGGAACCGGAATCGGCCTGGCCGTCGTCTGGTCCTACGATCAGTACGCGTGATGCCTGCACCAGCCCGACAGACCCGCTCGGCGCCCGCCGAGCCCCGCTCCTTCCTGGACTCGCTTGACGAGGTCTCCGAGGCCGTCGAGTCGGGCGCCGGGCTGCCCGAGGTCGCCCGGGCCGCCGGCCGCGCCCTCGACGCCAGCGTGATCGTGCTCGACGCGGCCAGCAGCGTGCTCGCGGTGGCGTGCGCCTCGACCGAGGACGAGCGCGCGGTGATGGCCGGGGAGGGCGACGCCGAGACCGTCGACCTACGGGTGGCCGAGCTGCCCGTCGGCCAGCTGCGCTACCGGCCGCGTGGCGAGCCGCCACCAGGCGCCCTGCTGCGGCTGGTTGCGAACCTGATCGGCCTCGAGGTCGACCGTGCCAAGGCCCCCGAGCGCGCCACCGAGGCCGCCGTCGGCGACTTCCTCCAGGACCTGCTCGCGCGGCGCCTGACCGATCGCGAGAACATCGTCGCCCGCGCCGGCGAGCTGGGCTGCGACGTCGCGGCCGGCGCCAGCGTGATCGTCGTGCGGGCGCGTCCGCAGGGCCCCGAGGAGGGCGACTGGCGGGCGCGCGCCCTGACCGTGGCCGAGCGCGGAGCGCGCGGGGTCGAGCGGGCGTCGCTGGCGGCGCTCGCCCGGGCCGGCTGGTCGCGCCACGGGCAGGGGCCGAACGAGGACGCCGGGGCGCGACACGAGCGCGAGCTGGTGATCCTCACGCCTGCCGCCGACGCCGCTGCCGCCAAGCGGACGGCCGCTGCGGTGCTGCGCGAGCTCGAGGCGGGGCTGCCCGGCTTCGCCGTCACGGTCGCGCGCAGCCGCCATGCCAGCGATCCGGCCGACCTCCACCGCGCCGGCGCCGAGGCGCTGCTGGCCGCGAACGTCGCGGAGGCACGCGGGCAGACCGAGGTGTCGTTCGAGGAGACCGGCGCCTACCGGCTGCTGCTGCCGGCGATGAGCGAGGACCCGACCGAGCTGGAGGGCTTCTTCGACGAGACGGTGGCGCCGCTGGTGGCCTACGACGAGCAGTACGAGACCGAGCTGGTGCGAACGCTCGAGACCTTCCTCGACGCGGACGGCAACGTGGCCGGAACGGCGGAGCGCCTGTTCACGCACCGCCACACGATCCGCTACCGCCTCGAGCGGGTGAAGGAGCTGACGTCCCTGGACGTGGGATCGACCGACGGCCGCGAGCGACTCTCGCTGGGGCTGAAGGCGATGCGCGTGCTCGGCATCGTGCCGCCGGGCGGCCCGGCCCACGAGCGGGGGGCCGAGGCCGGCCGCGTGCCTCGGGAGCGCAAGGACCGGTAGCTGGGGGGGCGGGACTCGCACCCGCATCGCCGGGACCAAAACCCGGAATCCTGCTGATTGGACGACCCCCCAATCGGGGCCTGAGAATAGGTCCTGACGGTTCCGACGGTACTCTCGATCTCCCATGACCGACCCTTTCACGGTCCTCATCATGGCCGCCGGCCAGGGCACGCGGATGCGGTCGGACGTTCCCAAGGTGCTCCACCGGATCTGCGGCAAGCCCATGGTCGAGTGGGTCATCGACGCCGCCCGGGATGCCGGCGCGAGCCGGATCGTGTGCGTGGTCAGGCCCGGCGACGGGGTCGCCGAGGGGCTGCCGGAGGGTGTCGAGATCGCCGAGCAGCACGACGGCGAGGGCACCGGCGCCGCCGTGCTGGCCGCGCGCGACTCGGTCGACCCCGGTCCGTTCATGGTGCTGTCGGGCGACCACCCGCTGGTCACGGCCGCCCAGATCACCGCGCTGCTGGCCGAGCACCGCGAGGCGCACGCCGGCGCCACCCTGCTGACCACGGAGCTCCAGGACCCCGCCGGCTACGGCCGCATCGTGCGCGACGACCAGGGCGAGTTCGAGCGCATCGTCGAGACCAAGGACACCCGGTCCGTGCCCCCAGACGAGCTCGCCATCCGCGAGATCAACCTCGGCACGTACGTATTCGAGGCTCCGGCGCTGTTCGAGGGCCTCGAGCGCGTGACCAACCAGAAGGGCGAGCGCTTCCTCACGGGCGCCTTCCCGGTGCTCAAGGCAGACGGCGCCCAGATCGTCACGTGCAAGACCGAGGACTTCGACATCGCCCACGGCGTGAACGACCGCGCCGGCCTGATGGAGGCCGAGGAGCTGGCCCAGCGGCGCCTGCTCGAGGAGCACGCCCGCGCCGGGGTCACCTTCCTCCACCCGGGCACCACCCGCGTGGAGGCCGGCGTGACCATCGGCATCGACACCGTCATCGGGCCCGGGGTGAGCCTGCTCGGCGACACCGCCGTCGGCAGGGGCGCCACGATCGGCCCCCACACCACGGCGCGCGACTCGCGCATCGGCGACGAGGCCAGCGTCGTTCACTCCTTCCTCGTGGAGGTCGAGGTCCAGGACCGAGCCAAGATCGGCCCGTTCGCCTACCTGCGGCCCGGGACGGTGGTGCGCCACGACGCCAAGGTCGGCACCTTCGTCGAGGTCAAGAACTCGGACGTCGGCGAGGGCGCCAAGGTCCCCCACCTCTCCTACATCGGCGACGCGGACGTCGGCGAGGGCAGCAACCTCGGCGCCAGCACCATCACCGCCAACTACGACGGCCGGCGCAAGCACCGCACCAAGCTCGGAAAGAGCGTGAAGACCGGCATTCACACGTCGCTGGTCGCACCGGTGGACGTCGGAGATCGGGCGTACACTGGTGCCGGCTCGACGATCACCGATGACGTGCCCGAGGGTGCGCTCGGGGTTGCACGGTCGAAGCAGAAGAACATCGAGGGTTACTCGGACCGCGTTGAGGAGGACTCGCAGTGAGCACGGCTCTCGAGACGGAGGCAGGGGTGGCGCCGGCGACCAGCATCACGGCGGGGTACGAAAAGCGCTTGATGGTCACGGCCGGGCGGGCCAGCCGTGAGCTCGGCGGCAGGATCGCCGAGCGGCTCGGCGTCGAGCTGACCGACGCCGGCCTGAAGACGTTCGCCGACGGCGAGGTCTACTGCCGCTACGAGGAGTCGATCCGCGGCGCCGACCTGTTCGTCGTCCAGTCGATCTGCGGCTCCGAGCGCGAGGGCCTCACGGTCAACGACGCTCTCTGGGAGCTGCTCCTGATGATCCACGCCGCCAAGCACGCCTCGGCGCACCGGATCGTGGCGGTCACCCCCTGGTACGGGTACTCGCGCCAGGACAAGAAGTCGGCTCCGCGCGAGCCGATCTCCGCTCGCCTCGTCGCCGAGGTGCTCGAGACGGCCGGCATCGACCGCCTCGTGGCCATGGACCTGCACGCCGGCCAGCTGCAGGGCTTCTTCTCCAAGCCGGTCGACCACATGACGGCGATGCCGATCCTCACCCAGTTCGTTCAGGACCGGCTGGCCAACCGCGACCTCGTGATCATCGCGCCGGACGCCGGCCGCGTGAAGCTGGTGCGCAAGTTCGCCCAGAAGGTCGGCGCTCCCTACGCGCTGATGGAGAAGGAGCGCCCGGCTCAGCAGGTGGCCGAGATCGGCTACGTGATCGGCGACGTCAAGGGCAAGACCGCCGTGATCGTCGACGACATCATCGCCACCGGCGGCACGCTCAACGCCGCCGCGCAGACCGTGCTGGACGAGGGCGCCACGGAGGTCTTCGCAGTCGCCACCCACGGGCTCTTCTCCGGCGACGCGTTCGCGGTCCTCCAGGACGGGCCGCTGTCCGGCATCGTCGTGACGGACACGATCCCGCTCAACGACGGCGTCCCGGACCTGATCACCCAGCTCACCTGCGCCGACGTGCTCGAGGACTCGATCCGGCGCATCTTCACCGACGACTCGGTCTCCGAGATCTTCGCCGGCGAGAACCAGCTCTTCTAGGGCCTGACCGCTCTGCGAGCGGTTCGCGGCCGCCTTGCTCACGAGACGCTCACGCGCGCTCCGACATCGCTCGCCACCTTCGCTTCGCGGGCGACGGGCGAGTCTCTTCCACTTGAGGATGCCGGTTGTCGCCGGCGGGCGTGGTGGGCGCGACGGTGAGCGTCAGCCGGCCATCCCTGAGCTTGAATCCCCGCACCAGGTCAGTGCCCTCCCACACCGAGATGTTCGAGTACTGGACGTGGTGAACGATTGTCTGTCGCTTCAGGTTGATGTCGAAGGTACCCGTGTACCAGAGAGCATCCGGCAAGTTCTTCGATGCACCACGTCGGCCGACCGTCGCCCATTGGTTGCCGTCGCGGGTCGTACGTCAACTTCCCGACCGCACGCTTCCCGTAGGGGTAGGTGAGCGCCCCATCCGTGCTCCGAAGCGCGAACGACAGAAGTTGCCAGCTGCCCTCGAAGCTGGCGCGCGACCTTGGCCTTGGCATCGGCGCTTTTTGCGCCGTGAACCCCCGCCGGGGAGGAGCCAATGCACCACAACGGCAGCGCGATTGCCCCAACTGCCGCCGCAAGGAACAGCCTCGGTCGTTGCATGGAACCGCCCCTCGTTTCGAGTCCAATTCACCGCGTCGGGACTACACCCGGGCTTGTGCCGAGTCAACGGGCCTTCCCCACACGGTCCGTCACTGCCGGTAACAGCCCGGCCCGTCTCGTCGCGGCCCGGTCGCCGCGTTCGCGCGGGCCGGGTCACGTCGGATGAAGAGGCGGAGCCGGTCGACTCGCGACGCCGACGTAGTCCCCGCGATGTCGTGTCAGGAAGTCGCGGACGCGGTAGGGGTCCAAGCGTCGTTCCATGATCGGGTCGATGACGATGGCGTCCGAGTGCCTGGTCGCCTGCGGCGTCACCTGCGCAGCGGGCAAGTAGGCGCACAACACGGGGCCGTAGCCGAGGACCGCAACGGACGCGCGGTCGAGATGTCGCCGCTCGAGCACGCCGGCCGCGGCGCGGTAGTCGCCGGGCTTGAGCGACGAGACGTCGATGACGGTTGTCACGGCGGCGACGGCCAGTGGCAGGGCGAGAGCGAGGGTGACCACCACCCCACGGGCGCCTAACCTCGGCAGTCCGTCGAGGGCGAGTGCTGCGAGCAGGGTGAGCGGCGCCAGCCACAGGATGTAGTAGTGCGGCAACGCGATCGGATAGAGCCCCGCGAGCGCAACCGCCGGGCACCAGGACGGCGATGGCGAGGTAGAGGAAGACTCGGCGCTCGACGACTGCGAACGCGGCGACAGCGGCGGCGCAGAGCGCCAAGGCGGTCGCGAAGCCCATCCCGGCGAACATGAACCAGGCATCGCCCCACCACGGTGCGCGCACATACACACTGCCCGGCGATGATGGTGGGGTGCCCGGCGGCTTCGTGTAGGCCTCCGAGCTCGAGCATGTCCTGGAACCGGTGTGGCGCCGTGGGGAGGACAGGCGCAAACGACAGCCAGAATGTCGACACCGCTAGGACGGCGATGGCGCTGAGCTGAACCATGCGCCGCCGGTCTCTCCGGGGATTGAGGATGACGAGGCTTGCCAAGGGCAGCAGCACGAGAGCGCCGACGAGCTTCGACGAGACCGCAGAGCCCGGCACACAACCCGGTGGCCAGGGCCCACCCCCAGGCCCCCTCCTCGCTCCAGCGCCATCCCGCATACAACGCAAGGACGATGAACAGCTCCATGAACACTTCGAACAACCCGAAGCGCTCTACCCTGATGGCCGTCACCGCCGCGCCGCCCAACACCGTTGCGTGAGGCAGCACGAGCCACGCTCCCGCCGCGATCAGAGCAGCCCGGTACCCGGCGACGCGATGGGCGAAGGGCAAACAGAACCACGCCCGTCGCCACCCCGGCGGCGGCCGGCGCGATCCGAACCGCCGTCGGTGCCATAGAGCCCGTGACTGACGGCACGAGACCGAGCAAGTAGGCACCGAGATATGGGTGAGGTCCGGGTACGGCGGTGAAGTCACCGTGGAGGAAGCGGTATCCCACGGAGGCGTAGACGAGCTCATCCAGGTGCCAGCTCGACGCTCCGATCCTGAAGAAGTGGATGAAGCAGCCGAGCGCCACCACGCCCAGGAGGAGCGCCCCCTGAGATCGCGTCAGGGCCGTCCTGCCGAACGACCGCCCGTCGTCGGGAATCCCCGGCGGCGCGATGGCCTGCGCCGCCCCCTCACGCCCGAGCCGCGAGCCGATCTGGACCGGCCGGGCGACGCGCCGCTGGAGAGGGTACGCGCCGGCGGCGCCGACGAGCGCGCCGTAGCGCTTGAGCGCACCTACTACACCGAGTACTTTGAGCTCGAGGACCGGCACTGGTGGTTCGTTGGGCGACGAGTGATTCTGCTCTCGGTCCTCGAGCGGTCTTGCGCGCGATCGCGCGCTGCAGCTTTTGGATTTCGGCTGCGGCACCGGCACCATGGCGCAACATCTTGCGAGATTTGGACCGTGGAGGCCATCGACGCCGACCACGAGGCCGTGCCTTCGTCGCAACGCGGCGCTCGGTGACGACCTTCGGACACCACGTTGCCGTTCGATGGCAGCGCTTCGACGTCGTGACGGCGTTGGACGTCTTCGAGCACATCGAAGACGACTCGATCACGCTGACGGAGCTGCGGCGCGTTCTGCGGCTGGACGGAACACTGCTGTGCACGGTGCCAGCGTCCCGTTCCTCTGGGGCCGCAGGACGAGATCTCGCACCACTACCGCCGCTACGTCCGGTCAGACTGAGACGCCGCCTGCAGGACGACAGGATTTCGAGTGCTCCGGTTGTCGTACTTCAACACCCTCCTCTTCCCCGCTATCGCCGCGATCGCGGATCGCCGCAGAGCCCTTCCGAATCCCCTGATCTGCGAAGCGACTTTCGACCGGCCGCGCTCGGTCAACACGCCCTGGCGCGCATGCTCGCCGCGAGCACCGCTGATCGATCGAATCGATCTCCCGTCTGGCGTCTCGCTGATCGCGCTCTGCAAGCCGAGCGAGTGAAGGTCGACAGCCTTCGCAACGAGGCGCGATCCGCGTACGGCGTGACGGCGGCCCTAGAACCAGCTCTTCTAGGACGTACATCCGTCCGAGTTCGGCTCGCCGGGATTGAGCCGGGCCCTCGCCGGCGCCGACGACTCCCGCATGAAGATCGCCGTCAAGGCCGCATCGGCCGCGCTCGTCGCCTGCGCCGTCCTCCCGGCCGCCGCGAACGCCGCCTGCACGCCCAAGTCCAACCTCGAGGCGATCGTCGACGACTCCGGGTCGATGTCCTACAACGATCCGAACGACCTGCGCGTGCGCGCCATGGAGCTGCTGATCGACACGCAGGGCAACGAGAAGCGCACGCTCGGAGCCGTCGAGTTCGGCACCGACGCCACGCCGCTGTTCGGCCCGGGCCTGATCGGTCAGAACGCGGCCGCCTACAAGGCCGCGCTGAACGCCGCCCTGATCGAGGACGGTGGGGGGACCGACTACAACGCCGCGTTCGCCGCGGCCGGGTCCCACAACCCCGCTGCCACGGCGCGCATCTTCCTGACCGACGGCGAGCACACCGCTCTCGAGCCGTACGCCAACGGCCACCAGGGCGGGCCGCCCACCTACGTGATCGGCCTCGGGGCCGGCGCCCCGGGCGGGCCCAGCGACACGCTGCTCAAGCAGATCGCCGGCGACACCGGCGGGCTGTTCCGCCGCGCCGACGACGCCGGCGCGATGCAGGCCGCGATGTTCGACCTCAACAGCGCGATCGCCTGCCAGACGCCGCCCAAGCGGTTCAGCGACACGTTCACCAAGGTCGGCAAGGCCGAGGCGCACAAGGTGACGGTCCCGAGCCGGATCAACACGGCCCAGTTCGCGCTCACCTGGAGCAACAGCGCGGACGCGTTCACGATCGGGCGCTTCCGGATCGTCCGGCACGGCAAGGTCGTGGCGCACAGCGCCAAGGTGCGCAAGCTCAAGGCCAGCCGTCGCCGCGGATCCACCTTCACGACGGTGCGCGTGACCGGCCTGGTGGCCGGCAAGCTTCTCTTCAGCGTCAAGGCTTCCAAGCTCTCGGCGCCTGGCACACCGGTGAGTCTCACGACTCAGGTGACGCGCCGGGCAACCCGATGAGAAAAGCGGCGCGCGCCTCCTAGGTGGCGCGCGCCGCGAACTTTCGCACCCGCTTCTCCCCGCGCGACTCGAAGTAGGCCCACTCCTGCTCGCCCAGCGGTGTGGCGGGCGGGTCGGCGAACCACCACTCGCGGCCGATCCGGTACCAGTTGCGGTTCGCCTCGAGCTGGCCCAGCACGGCCAGCACCCCCGACTCCATGCGCCGGCCCATCAGCTCGTTCGCGGGCAGGTTCTCGCGGCGCATCAGCCGGTAGAACTCGGAGCGCGGGTCGGACACCGCGGCGATCGCGTCCATCACCCGGCGGGAGTCGACCCTGACCTCGCGATCCTCCATGTACCAGCCGCCGACGACCTTCACGTGCTCCATCAGCTGCTCGGCGTCCACCTTCTTCGGGTTGTTGAGGAAGCCGAGGTCGTGGAGCGCCACGCGCAGCCGCTCGGGGTCGTTGTCGAAGATCGCGTCGAGCGCGGTGATCTCGAGCTCGATCTGGTCCTTGTCGAGGTGCTTGGTCATCCCGTAGTCGAGGAAGGCCACCTTGCCGTCGTCCATCAGCAGGTAGTTGCCGGGGTGGGCGTCCGCGTTGAAGTGCTGCAGGTGGAAGATCGAGCCGAAGCAGAAGCGGAAGACGATCTCGCCGAAGCGGTCGCGCTCGGCCTGCGGCAGCTGCTTGACCTCCTCGAAGCCGGCGCCGTCCACCCACTCGCTCACGAGCACGCGCTGCGTGGACAGCCGCGTGACCACGTCGGGCACATGGATGAACGGGTGGCCGCGGTAGCCGCGCGCGAACGAGCGCTGGCTCTGCGCCTCGAGCTCGTAGTCCAGCTCCTCCATCACGCGTTCCTTGAGCTCCTCGGCGGCCGCCTTCGCGTCGAGTCCCGGCGCCAGCGCCTTGGCCATGCGCAGGATGAGGCCGGCGTTCTGCATGTCGGCGGCGATCGCCTCGGCCACGCCCGGGTACTGGATCTTGACCGCCACGCGCCGCCCGTCGGGCAGCACGGCGCGGTGCACCTGGCCGATCGACGCCCCCGCGGCGGCGTCGTGATCGAGGTGCTCGAACAGCTCCTCGCAGGGCTCCTCCCATTCCTGGTCGAGCACCTTGCGCACGTCCTTCCAAGGCATCGTCGGCGCCTGCGTGCGCAGCTGGGCCAGGTGCTCCTGGTAGAGCTCTCGGTACTCGGGCGGGAGGAACTCGGTGTCGATGAACGAGGCGAGCTGGCCGATCTTCATGGCCGCGCCCTTCATGCGCCCGAGCGTCGCCACCATCCGCTCGGCGGCCTCGAGGTGGCGGCGCTCCAGCGCGTCGGCCGCCTCCTCGCGCGAGCGCGCCAGGTTGGCGGCGCGAGTGCCCGCGTAGCGCGCGCCCTGCGTCCCGACCACCGAGCCCACCTGCGCCGTGCGGCGAATCCGGCCGGTCGGGATCGAGGTGTCGTCGTCGCGTGCCACGCCTCTTCGAATATAGGACGGTCGCTAAACTCGCCCGCCGATGGCCGACGGCAGCCGCCCCACACTCGAAGTCGACGCGCGCCCCGAGCGCGGCACCCGCGCCACCAGGCGCATGCGTCGGGAAGGCGTGGTCCCTGGCGTCGTCTACGGCGGCACGGGACAGGAGGACGCCGTCTCGTTCAAGGTGAACGCCCGCGTCCTGCGCCACGTGCTGGTCGACGGCTCGGCGCTGATCGACCTCAAGGTCGACGGCAAGACGCTCCCGGTGATCGTCAAGGACAGGCAGCTGGACCCCGTCCGTGACGAGATCATCCACATCGACCTGCTCGAGGTGCGGCTGGACGAGAAGATCCAGACCCAGGTCGCGGTGCACATCGAGGGGGTCGAGGAGGCGCCCGGCGTCAAGGAGGGCGGCGTGCTCGAGCAGGTGAGCCACCAGCTCAACATCGAGGCGCTGCCGACTGCGATCCCCGATGCCATCGTCGTCGACGTGAGCGCGATGGAGATCGCCGCCACGATGCACCTCTCCGAGATCACGGCGCCCGAGGGCGTCGAGTTCCTCGACGACCTGGAGGAGACGATCATCGCCACGGTGGTCGTCCCGACCGAGGTCGAAGAGCCCGAGGAGATCGAGGAGGAGACCGAGCTGGTCGGCGAGGACGGCGAGCCGATCGAGGCGCCCGCCGAGGAGGGCGAGGAAGCATCCGAGGCCCCGGCAGAGGAAGCCGAAGGCGAGGAGTCCTGAGCCTCTTCCGTCGCGGAGGCGGAGGCGGAAGCGGCAAGGTGGACTGGCTGGTGGTAGGGCTCGGGAACCCGGGCGACCGCTACGCCCGCACGCGCCACAACCTCGGCTTCGAGGTGGCCGCGCTGGCCGCCGAGCGCTGGGGGCTGCCGCGTGCGAAGAAGCGCTGGGCGGGCCTCTACACCGACGGCCGCACCGGCCCGGGTGGCCCGCGCGTGGGCGTGCTGCTGCCTCAGACCTACATGAACGACTCCGGCAAGTCGGTCAGCCCCGCGCGGGGCGAGCTGGGCGTGGACCTGGACCACGTGGTGGTGGTCCACGACGAGATCGACCTGCCCTTCGGCCGCGTGGAGGCCCGCCTCGGCGGCGGCCTGGCCGGCCACAACGGCCTCAAGGCCGTCAAGGCCGGCCTGGGCAGCCCGGATTTCTGGCGCATCCGTGCGGGCGTGGGGCGCCCCGACAGCACGGACCCGGAGATCGTCTCGGCGCACGTGCTGGGCCGCTTCAGCGAGTCCCAGGAGGACGTGCGCGAGCTGGTGGAGCGCGCCGCGGACGAGCTGGACCGCCTGGTCGCCTCGGCTCCGAGCCCAGAACGGCGTGAGTAAGCTCAGCCGATAGGCCGCGCGGCAGCCCCGGGCGGCTGCTGTGCATGCTCAGACCACTGCTCAAGTACGCCCAGGAGGACGCGAAGGTCACGGCCCTCGCCGACTCCGCGCGCTCCGCGCCGCAGCGGGCCTTCGTCTCGGCCAGCCTGCGCCCGTACCTGCTCGCCGCGCTGCTCGACGCCGAGTCCGACCGCCCGGCGCTCGTGGTGGCCGGAGACGATCGCGCGGCGCGCGACCTCGCGGCGGACCTCAAGGCCTACCTCGCCCCGCGCCCGGTGCGCTTCTACCCCGCCCGCGGCATGCGCTACGAGTCCCACCTGGACCCGCCACCCCACCTGGTCGGGCTGCGCATCGCCGCGCTGGACGCCCTGGTGGACGGCGATCAGCCCGCGGTCGTGGTCGCCGCCGCCGCGGCGCTGGCCGAGAAGGTGCCCGACCCGGCCCTGCGCCCACACGGCTTCGCGATCGAGAAGGGCGGCCTGCTGGACCTCGACGAGGTCTCGTCGGCGCTGGTGGCGTGCGGCTACGAGCGCGTGGACCAGGTCGAGGAGCGCGGCCAGTTCGCCGTGCGCGGCGACATCCTCGACGTCTACCCCGCGACCGAGGAGCGGGCCGTTCGCTGCGAGCTGTTCGACGTGGAGGTCGAGCGCCTGACCTGGTTCTCCACCTTCACCCAGCGCTCCCTCGAGGAAGCCGAGCGGGTCGAGATCGCCCCCGCGGCGGAGCTGGGGCCCGAGCACCGCGAGCTTGCCGAGATCGCCGCCGCCACGGAGGCCAACGAGCGCCCCGACATCGCCGACGTGCTGCCGGTCGACCGTTTTCTCGAGCTGCTCGACCTCGTGCCGGAGGACGCGCTCGTGACCATCGCGGCCGAGGAGGAGCTGCCGCCCGCGCTGCGCGACCTCTGGGAGGACGTGACGGCCAGCTTCCACGACCAGGATGCCCACCACCTCTACGTCCATCCGGACCGCCTGGCCGAGACGCTCGACCGGCGCGCGGCGCTGCGGCTGTCGAGCATCTCCGGCGACCAGCCACACGAGTTCCGCGCTCAGAGCGCCGACACCGCCGCGCGCTCGCTGCGCGAGGCCGAGCCGGAGCTGGAGAAGCTGGTCCGCTCCGGCTATCGCACGATCGTCACCTGGGCCCGCCGCGGCGAGGCGGAGCGCGCCCAGCTGAACCTGGCCCGCGTGCAGGCCGCCTTCCTCGACGGCAAGCCCGCCCCCTCCGAGCCCACGGTCCTGTTCGCCCACGCCGGGCTGCGAGAGGGCTTTCTGGCGCCGACGCTGAAGCTGGCGGTCGTGCCCGAGCACCGCCTGCTGCGCCGCCGCCGCGGCGCCCAGCCCGAGGGCCCGCGCACTGGCGCCCTCGCCTCGTTCACCGACCTGCGTGCCGGCGCGCCCGTGGTGCACGAGGACCACGGCGTGGCGCTCTTCACGGGCTTCGAGACCAAGACGGTCGGCGGCACCACCCGCGACTACCTGGAGCTCGAGTTTCGCGACGGCGATCGCGTGTTCGTGCCGAGCGACCAGCTGCACAAGATCAGCCGCTACGTGGGCGCCGACGCCGGCGACCCGCAGCTGTCGAAGCTGGGCGGCAAGCAGTGGGAGCAGCAGAAGCTGCGTGCCAGGCGCGCGGCCGAGGCGCTCGCCGGCGAGCTGATCACGCTCTACGCCGAGCGCAAGCGCCGCGCCGGGCACCCGTTCCCGCACGACTCGGAGTGGCAGATGGAGTTCGAGGGCGCGTTCGCCTACCGCGAGACCCCCGACCAGCTCGAGGCGATCGAGGCCGTCCGCGCCGACATGGAGGAGGCGCGCCCGATGGACCGCCTGATCTGCGGCGACGTGGGCTACGGCAAGACCGAGGTCGCCCTGCGGGCCGCGTTCAAGGCGGCCGAGGACGGCAAGCAGGTGATGTTCCTGGTGCCCACGACCGTGCTCGCCCAGCAGCACTTCGGCACCTTCAACGAGCGCCTGCGCGACTACCCGTTCACGATCGACATGGTGTCGCGCTTTCGCACGCCGAAGGAGTCGCGCGAGACCGCCGCGGCGTTCGAGCGAGGCGAGGTCGACATCCTGATCGGCACGCACCGGCTGCTGTCTCGCGACGTGCGGCCGAAGGACCTGGGCCTGCTGATCGTGGACGAGGAGCAGCGCTTCGGCGTCAAGCAGAAGGAGCTGCTGCGCCAGCTGAAGCTGAGGGTCGACGTGCTCTCCCTCTCGGCCACGCCGATCCCGCGCACACTGCAGATGTCGCTCGCCGGCCTGCGCGACATCTCGGTGATCGAGACCCCGCCCGAGGGCCGCCGGCCGGTGAAGACATACGTCGGCGAGTACGACGAGGAGCTGGTGGCCTCGGCGATCAAGCGCGAGCTGGCGCGCACAGGCCAGGCCTTCTTCCTCCACAACCGGGTGGACACCATCGACGAGACCGCCGAGCGCATCCGCGCGATGGTGCCCGAGGCGCGCGTGTCGGTGGCGCACGGCCAGATGGCCGAAGGCCAGCTCGAGGATCACATGCTCGAGTTCCTGCGCGGGGACGCGGACGTGCTCGTATGCACTTCGATCGTCGAGTCCGGGCTCGACATCCCCACCGCCAACACGCTGATCGTCGAGCGCGCCGACCTGTTCGGCCTCGCCCAGCTCTACCAGATCCGGGGCCGCGTAGGGCCGCTCGCGCGAGCGCGCCTACGCCTACCTGCTCTACCCCAGCCACGCGGCGCTGAGCGAGGAGGCCAGCAAGCGCCTGGCGACGCTCTCGGACTACACCGAGCTGGGCTCCGGCTTCAAGATCGCCATGCGCGACCTCGAGATCCGCGGCGCCGGGAACCTGCTCGGCGAGGAGCAGTCGGGGCACGTGGCGGCGGTCGGCTTCGAGCTCTACGTCGGCATGCTCGACGAGGCGGTGCGGCTGCTGGCCGGCGAGGCCGGCGACGAGGCGATCGAGCCCGTGCGGATGGACCTGCCGGTGGACGCCTACGTTCCGGGCGACTACGTGCCCTACGAGGCCGCCAAGATCGAGATCCACAGGCGCGTGGCCGGGGCGCGCGAGGTGGCCCAGCTGATCGTGCTGCGCGAGGAGCTGGAGGATCGCTTCGGCCCGGTGCCGGAGCCGCTCGACAACCTGATCCGCCTCCAGGACGCGCGCATCAAGCTCGGCCGCGCGGGGGCGCGCTCGGTGGACTTCCGCGGCGGTGTCATGTCGGTCGCGCCGATCGAGCTCGACTCGCGCGGGGCCAAGGCGCTGCGCGAGCGCGTGCCGGAGGCGATCTTCGAATCCGGCCGCAGCACGGTGCGCGTGCGGCTGCCCGAGGAGCCGGCCGAGCGCTTCCGTGCGGTGGTCACCGCGGCCGAGGCGATCCTGGAAATGGCGACCATTCCAGAGCCCGATTAGCGTTCGCTACCCTTCGCCACCGCTTTGGCTCGGATCATCACCAAAACGATGCTCGCGCTTGTCGTGGCAGGCTTTTCCACGGCCGCCATCTCGGCCTGCGGAAACGACGTCCCGCCCGGCGCTGTGGCGAAGGTCGGCGACGAGACGATCACCCAGGACGAGTTCAACAAGTGGGTCGAGACCGCCGTCAAGAGCCAGGCCCAGGGTGGCTCGGCGGTCGTGCCGGACCCGCCCGACTACACGAAGTGCGTGGCCGCCAAGAAGAAGGCCCCCACCCCGTCGGGCCAGGGCAAGCAGACCGATGCCTCGCTCAAGAAGCAGTGCAAGACGGAGTACGAAACGCTCAAGCGCGAGGTCATGCAGTTCCTGATCCAGTCCGAATGGGTCACCCAGGAGGCCGACAAGCGGAACATCACGGTCAGCGACAAGGACGTCCAAAAGTCGTTCGATGACCAGAAGAAGCAGGCCTTCCCGACCGACAAGGCCTACCAGAGCTTCCTCAAGACCTCCGGCATGACCGAGGCCGACATCCTCTTCCGGGTCAAGCTCTCGCAGCTCCAGGAGAAGCTCACGCAGAAGGTCACCGAGGACGCCAAGAATGTCTCCACGGCCGACGTCTCCGAGTACTACGACAAGAACCAGAAGCGCTTCGCGCAGCCGGAGCGCCGCGACCTGCTGGTGGTGCTGACCAAGACCGAGGCCCAGGCCCAGAAGGCCCGCGAGGCGCTCGACAGCGGGCAGCCCTGGAAGACGGTCGTCAAGCAGTACTCGATCGACCAGGCCTCGAAGGCCCAGGGCGGCAAGCTCGCCGCGGTCGCCAAGGGACAGCAGGACAAGGCGCTCGAGGACGCCGTCTTCGCCGCCAGCAAGGGCGAAGTTCAGGGGCCGGTCAAGACCCAGTTCGGCTGGTACGTGTTCCAGGTCGTGAAGATCACGCCGGCGTCGCAGCAGTCGCTCGACCAGGCGCGCGACACGATCAAGAACCTGCTGCGCTCACAGCGCCAGCAGAAGGCGCTGGACGCGTTCATCAAGGACTTCCGCGAGGAGTACAAGGACAAGACGGACTGCTCCGACGACTACCGCGTCGCCGAGTGCAAGAACGCCCCCAAGGACGAGACCAACACGGGCGCCAGCCAGTCGAACCAGCCGAACCAGCAGCAGCCCTCCGAGCCGTCGTCCACGGCTCCCACGCCCCAGAACTAGTGGGTGAGCCGGATCTCGCAGCCGCGCTGACGCGGCTCGACGAGATCACGCGTCGGCTGCGCCGCGACTGCCCGTGGGACCGCGAGCAGGACGAGCGCTCGATCGTCCCGCACACCGTGGAGGAGGCCTACGAGCTGGCGGACGCCGCGCACTCCGGTGACGACGCCAAGCTGGTCGACGAGCTGGGCGACGTGCTCTTCCAGGTCTACTTCCTGTCGCTCTTGCTCGAGGAGCGCGGCCAGGGCAGCCTGGCCGAGGTGGCCGACCACGTTCGCGAGAAGCTGATCCGCCGCCACCCGCACGTGTTCGGGGACGTCGAGGCCGACACGGCCAAGGACGTGGTGCGCACGTGGAACGAGATCAAGCGCGACGACGAGCGCGGTGGCGCAATCTTCGGCGAGATACCCGAGAACCTGCCCTCGACCCTGTACGCGAAGAAGGTGCTCAAGCGAGCGGAGAGCGCCGGGTTTCGATTGGATTCAGAGCCGGCCGACCCTGGAGAGCGGCTGCTGGCGGCCGTTCGGGCGGCGCTGGACGCCGGCGTGGACCCCGAGCTGGCCCTCCGGCAGGCGGCAGATCGATTCAAAGACGAGGTGGACGGAGCTTGAGCGAGATCGAGAAGGTGCACGCGCGGCAGATCGTCGACAGCCGCGGCAACCCGACCGTCGAGGTGGACGTGGTCCTGAAGTCGGGCGCGGCCGGACGTGCCGCGGTTCCGTCGGGCGCCTCGACCGGGGAGTTCGAGGCGGTCGAGCTACGCGACGGCGGTGACGCCTGGGGTGGCAAGGGCGTGTCGCGGGCGATCGCGAACGCCAACGGCGAGCTGGCCGAGGCGGTACGGGGGCTCGACGCCGCCGACCAGCCGGCGGTCGACCAGGCGATGATCGAGCTGGACGGCACGCCCAACAAGGGGCGGCTGGGAGCGAACGCGATCCTGGGCGTGTCGCTGGCCGCGGCGAAGGCGGCCGCCGCCGAGGCAGGGCTGCCGCTCTGGCGCTACCTGGGCGGGGAGGCCGCGCGCGTGCTGCCCGTGCCGATGATGAACGTGCTCAACGGCGGCGTGCACGCCGACAACAAGGTGGACTTCCAGGAGTTCATGATCGTCCCGGTCGGGGCGCCCAGCTTCTCCGAGGGGCTGCGGATCGGCGCGGAGGTCTTCCATGCGCTGAAGCGCACTCTCCACGATGCCGGGCTGGCCACGGCCGTCGGCGACGAGGGCGGGTTCGCACCCGACCTCGCCTCCAACGAGGCCGCCCTGGAGGTGCTGGTCTCCGGGATCGAGGCCGCCGGCTACGCCCCCGGCGCCGACGTGGCGATCGCGCTCGATCCCGCGACCAGCGAGATCTTCGACGGCGGCTCGTACGTGCTCGAGCACGAGGGGCGCGTGCTCACGGGCGAGGAGATGGCCGCCTACTGGGGCGACATCTCGTCCCGCTACCCGGTGCTCTCGATCGAGGACGGCATGGACGAGGAGGACTGGGACGGCTGGAAGGCGCTGACCGAGGCGATCGGCGAGCGGGTGCAGCTGGTCGGCGACGACCTGTTCGTGACCAACACGGAACGGCTGCGGCGCGGGATCGACGCCGGCGTGGCCAACTCGATCCTGGTCAAGGTCAACCAGATCGGGACGCTCACCGAGACGCTCGACGCCGTCAAGACGGCCCAGGAGGCCGGCTACACGGTGGTCATGTCGCATCGGTCGGGGGAGACCGAGGACACGACGATCGCCGATCTGGCGGTAGCGACCGGCTGCGGCCAGATCAAGACCGGCGCGCCGTCGCGCTCGGATCGGGTGGCGAAGTACAACCAGCTGCTGCGCATCGAGGAGCAGCTCGGGGCGGACGCGTCCTATCCGGGCCGCGGCGCCTTTCGCGCATAGCGGAAGGAGAGGCCGCGTGGCCCGCGAAGGTGCGGGGAGATGGCCGCACGCCGCACGAGCATCCGCTGGGACCGTCTGGGCCGGCTGGCGCTGCTCGGGACGCTGATCGTGATCCTCATGCTGTACATCTCGCCGGCAAAGCATTGGCTGCAGCAGTCGAGCACGGCCTCGGAGCAGCGTCAGGAGCTGCGGGACCTCACCCAGGAGAACCAGCAGCTGAAGAACCGCGTGCACGCGCTGAAGGACCCCGGGGCGCTCGAGCAGGAGGCTCGCCGGATGGGCATGGTGCGCCAGGGCGAGCGCGCGTACGTGATCGAGGGCCTGCCCCGCTAACGCAGCGCGTTACGGTCGGTCGTGGCTCTCGCGGGGCCGGCCGCCCGCGAAGTTGGAGCTCTCGCGGGCGTAGCGGGCGAACGCGGCGTCCACCACCGCGGCGGAGTCGGTGCCTGCGGCGTGGCGGCCGGCCAGGTCCGTTGCCCAGTCGGTGCCCTGGTGGTAGAGGTCGGCCAGCTCCTCGAGCAGGAACCTCGAGCCGAGCCGCTTGCGCAGCTCCTCGACGACGACGTCGGCCGCTCGGTCGAGGTCGGCGCGGGCGGGCTCAGCGGTCGCGGCGAGGCGACGGTCGCCGTCGTGCCACTGGTAGAGAGCGTTCTCGATGGCGTAGGCCATGGGCAGGCCTACGAATGTAGCGGCCCTAGTTCTCTTCTTCGTCTTCGGGCTCTTCGCCGGCCCGGCTGATGACGATGCGCTCCGCCTCGACCGTCACGGTCACCGGACGGTGGCCGGCCCAGTGCTCGGCGTAGACGGGATCGTCCTGGATCGCGGGGTCGAGCCAGAGGCCGTAGCCCTCGTCGCCGTGGTCGAAGGTGCCCTCCAGCGCCTGCTGCTTGCGCCGGGTGCGCCCACGCCCGCCCCGCCTGCCGCGGCGGCGACGCTTGGGCTTGTCGTCGTCGTCCTCGTCCTCGCTGTCGTCCTCGCCGGAAGCTTCCTCGTCGGCCGCGTCCTCGTCGGCCACTTCCTCGCCTGCCTCCTGCTCGGCCTCGAGGGCGGCCGCCACCAGCGCGTCGTCCTCAGCGCGCAGGTCCAGCTCCTCCGAGACGGCCGCGCCGTCGTCGCCTTCCGTGGGCCCTTCGCCTGGCACCAGCTCGTGCTCGCGCTTGAAGCTGCGGATGTCACCGACCGACACTTCCAGCTGGTGGGCGATCCAGGCATCCGTGCGCCCCTGGCGAACCCAGGTGCGGATCTGATTGAGCTGAGGCTTTAGCGATCTCCTTGCCAAACGGCGCAGGAGACTACCGATCCCCGTTGCATGCGTCCCTCTCGAATGGTTAAGTGCCTGACACATCGCCGTCCGAGCAGGGGGTAGCGCGGGGCATGCTTGTCTTAACGCGCAAGGGGAATCAGAGCATCATGATCGGTGACGACATCGAGGTCACGGTGCTCGCGATCATGGGCGAGAAGGTGCGCATCGGGATCGATGCGCCACGAAACGTTCCGGTGTTCCGCAAAGAGGTCTACCTCGAGATCCATCGAGATCGCGACGCAGCCGAGGGCGGCGAGGACGGGGAAGTCGACGACGAGCTCGACCGGCTGAAGGCCTAGCGCGAAGCGGGCCCTAGCCCGCGAGCATCGCGAGCGTCTCGAACATCACGATCGTGACCACCACGGCGGTGACCACGATCGACAACGCGAGCAGCGTGAAGCGCAGCTTGCCCGCCTGACGCCGGCGCTCGACCCGGCGCACGCGCGAACGCTGAACGGCGTGCGTGCGCAACCGCTCCCGACGGACGACCGACTCGGCCGCCTCCTCGCGGAAGGCCTCCTCGAACTGGGCTAGCGATTGCCTCATTCGCATGGCGCCGGGAAGGCTACCAACGCCACGGTCACGCTTCGGAGGGCGCCTGAACGTCGCTCCCGGCTGCGTGCTCACGCGGCAGCCGCCTGCTTCGCCGCCTCTTCGTAGACCTGCACGAAGCGCAGGTAGTTGTCGGCCACCTGCTGGGCTGCGTCCTCGCGCTCGATGCTCCCGTCGAGGAAGCCCTTGAGCGCGTCCCACCAGATCGTGCGCCCGATCGCGAACCCCGCGTAGCCCTCCACGGGGGCGCCCTGGCGCAGCCAGTGGTCGACCTTGGCGTCGTTGGCGCCGCGGCCGAGCACCACGCAGACCACCCCGTCGCGCCCGTCGCGACGAGCCGTCTGCGCGATCAGGTCGCAGTCCTCCTGAGTGTCGATCCCCTCGATCTTCCAGATGTCCGCCTCGACCCCGGCATCCTGGAACTCGACGATCGTGCGCCGCATCAGCTCGGGGCGAAGCTCGGCGTCGTAGCGCTCGGCGTCGCCGCCCACCTGCTCCAGCTGGTGGTCCTCGGCCGGGACGAGCAGCTCGAACAGGAACTTGCGGTCGTTGGCGTGGAGCCAATCGGCGAGGCGCTTGAGGCGCTCCACCTGACGCTGGTTCAGGTCGGGGTCCCCGTCCGGGTTGTAGCGCACGAGCACCTTGGAGAAGTCGGGGTCGAACTGCTCGATGTGGGCGCCGAAGTCGTCGCCGTACTCGAAGTCGAACTCGTTCTGGCCGGACTTCTCGACCGGCATCGCCAGCAGCAGCCCGCGCTCCTTGGCGCCACCGGGGATGTTCTTGGGCGCGCCGAACTGCTCGTCCACCAGCACGCCCGTTGCGCCGGGGTCCACGCCCGCGTCCACGGCCTTCAGCATGCCCTCGAAGATGAGGTGCTTCGCGTCCGAGATCGTCTCGGTCTGCTCCGGGCTGGGGTCGCCCTCGATGCCGAACATCTTCTTCTGAAACGACCCGCGGTGGTCGAACGCGAGGATGTACAGCTTGCCGTCGTAGCCGAGAGTCATGGGGCCTCCTAATGCCCGGAGCGGCCGGCTCGGCCGGCCGCGCAGGGTTTGTCCTAGTGGTTAGGCCTCCCTCTTATACCTCGTTTGGCCGCAAGTCATCCGGCTACGATGCCCGCGTGGAGCACCGGTTCACGGGCCCGCCGTTCACGATCGGGATCGAAGAGGAGCTCATGATCGTCGATCGGGACACGCTCGATCTCGCCAGCTCGATCGAGGGGCTGCTCGAGGTCCTCGACAGCGTGGAGAAGGACGGCGAGGTCAAGCCCGAGCTGATGGAGTCGGTCTGCGAGATCGCCACCGAGCCCTGCCGCAACACGGGAGAGGCCGGCGATCAGCTGCGCGCCCTGCGCCGGCGCGTGAACCAGGTCGCGAATCAGCGCGGGCTGGCGATCGGCTCGGCCGGGACGCATCCGTTCGCGCTCTGGGAGGACCAGCGGATCGTGTCGCGCCCGCGCTACCGCGAGCTGATCGCCGGGCTCCAGTTCGTCGCCCGCCAGGAGATCATCTTCGGCATCCACGTGCACGTGGGCCTCGACGACCCGGACAAGGCGATCCACGTGACCAACGGCATGCGGGTGCACGTGCCGATCCTGCTGGCGCTATCGGTGAACTCGCCGTTCTGGCGCGGTCAGCAGACCGGGCTCCAGTCCACGCGCACGCCCATCTTTCGGGCCTTCCCGCGCGTCGGGATCCCGCCGCGCTACGACGACTTCGAGGACTGGAGCCGGCGCATCGACTTCATGAGGACGAGCAAGGTCGTGCCCGACTACACCTACCTCTGGTACGACGTGCGCCCGCACCCGAACTTCGGCACGGTCGAGATCCGGGTGATGGACTCGCAGACGCGGGTGGAGCACACGCTGGCGATCGCAGCCTTGATCCAGGCGATGGTCAAGGAGCTGGCGGAGCACTACGACGCCGGCAAGTCGCTGTCCCGCTACCCCTACGAGATGCTCGACGAGAACAAGTGGCTGGCGGCGCGCCACGGGCTCGAGGGCGAGCTCGTGGATCTGCCGGCGACCGATCGCGTGGCGGCCGTGGAGCTGGTCCGGCGCCTGATGGACCGGCTGCGCCCGCACGCCGAGGAGCTCGGCTCCGCCGACGACTTCGACTGCCTGGAGGACATCCTGGACAACGGCACCGGGGCGGCGCGGCAGGCGCTCGTGTACGAGGCCAACCACGATCTGCGCGAAGTGGTGCGCGAAATCGTCGAGGCCAGCGTGCCCGAGGCGGCCGAGACCCTTGGCGACTGACCCATCCGGGCGGGTACTCTGAGAGGCACGTGTCACAGCCGGATCTCTTCGTCGTTTGCCGCAACTGCGGGTCGGAGGTCAGCCCGTACGTAACCGAGTGCCCGTACTGCGGCCAGCGCGTCCGCAAGCGGGCCCCGAAGCTCGATCGCTCGGGCGGCGAGCCCCAGCCCAAGAAGCGGCGCCGGCGCCGCCCGACGTTGCCGCGGCTGCGGGCGGAGGAGATCGCCGGGATCGCGCCCGACACCCGGCCCTACGCGACCTTCGGGCTGATCCTCCTGGGGGTGCTGTCGGTCCTGCTGTTCCGCGCGGACGACACCGTCGACCTCGGCTACCTCGGCGTGCCGGACTTCGAGGACCCGTGGCGTTTCGTGACCGCCCCGTTCCTGTTCGCCGATCAGGTCGGCTACGCGTTCGTGGCGCTCGTGGCCGTCGGCATCTTCGGGACGCTGCTGGAGCGCCGCTTCGGCGCGCTGACGGTCGTGGCCGTGTTCCTGCTGTCCGGCGCCGCCGGCATGGCGCTGGTCTCGGTGATCGAGACGCCGCCGCTGTTCACCGAGACCGAGGCGTTCCCGGTCTACGGAGCCAACGGCGCCGCGCTCGGGCTGCTGTGCGCCTGGCTCGTCGACGACCGCATGGCGGCACGCCGCGGGGATGAGCGCGAGAACGACCTGCTGGGCGTGTACGTGATCGCCATCGTGCTGGTGCTGCTCTCGCTCGCCGAGGAGGCGGCCAACATCGGAGCGGCCGTGGGCGGGGCGCTGACGGGCGCGCTGCTCGGGCTGACGCTGCCGCTGTTCACGCGCAAGAGCGCGTACTAGATGGCAGCCGGGGGCTCGCGCCCCCGGACCCCCGCGGAGATTGGCTTGTTGCGGGCGACCCCCAGCGGAACTTGGCCTGCTCCGGAAGCGCCGCCCTAGTATCTCCCTCGTGTTCACGGACGAGCAGGTGGAGGCGGCCGTCCGCGCGCTGTCCGATCCCGAGCGCTTTGCGGGCGCCGAGCGCGCCCTGTCCGTGCTCGCCCCGCAGCTTCAGCGCGTGCTGGCGCACGCCCTGGAGGAGGGGGGCTGGTTCGGCGACGCCCACCGCTCGCAGGTGCGCTCCGCCCTCGCGGAGGCCGACGAGGTGGCGCGGGCCGAGCGGATCGAGACGCTGCTGGCCGAGGAGACCCGCATGGGGATGCTCGTCGGCGTGGCGGTTGGCTGGCAGCTCGCCCGGGAACTCGACGTGCAAGACAAACCTCAAGGAGACTGAAACGTGGATATCCGATTCCTGGGTCACGCCTGCTTCGAGCTCACCGAAGGCGACACCCGCGTGCTGATCGACCCCTTCCTGACCGGTAACCCGAAGGCGGCCGCGGAGGCCTCCGAGCTGGAGCCGACACACATCTTCCTCACGCACGGCCACGGCGACCACTACGGCGACATCGAGGAAATCGCCAAGCGCACCGGGGCGCAGGTCGTCACCATCGTCGAGATCGCCAACGAGCTGGGCGAGGCCGGGGTGGAGAACGTCTCGGACCCGAACATGGGCGGCACGGTCGAGTTCGACGATGTCTGGGTCCGCCTGGTGCCCGCCTGGCACACCTCGACCACGCCGAAGGGCACGGCGAACGTGCCCGCCGGGATGGTGATCGGCCTCGGCGGCAAGGTCGTCTACCACCTCGGCGACACCGCCCTCTTCTCAGACCTGCGGCTCGTGGGCGAGCGCGATCCGGTCGACGTGGCCCTGATGTGCATCGGCGGCCACTACACGATGGACCGCCACGACGGCGTCAAGGCGGCAGAGCTCGTCGGCGCGGCCACGGTGATCCCGTGCCACTACGACACCTTCCCGCCGATCGAGACCGACTCCCAGGCGTTCAAGGCGGAGGTCGAGTCGGGGACCTCGTCGAAGGTCGAGATCCTGGCGCCGGGGGAGACCTTCTCGGCCTAGCGGCGCTTGAGGTCCAGCTCGATGCCGTCGAGGAGGCGCGTCAGCCCGCGCTCGAAGCGGTCGTCCGCGGCTTCGGCCTTCTGAACCCGCTCCCAGACGGCGGCGATCCCACCGTCGGGGATCATCCCCTCGAGGTGCGGGTAATCGCCGGTTGCGATCTCCGCGTCGATGTAGGCGCTCATGTGCCGCAGCCATCGGTCCCTGGCGTGCGGGTCCTCGGGGCCGGCGACGCGGCGGCGCATGGCGTAGCCGAACACGTACTCGTCGATGAGGCCGATGATCTCGAACGTGGTGCTTCGGCTCAGCCGTCGCGGGCTTCGCCCTTCTGCTCCTGTTCGCCTTCGCGATGCTGTGGGTGGGCACGCTGCTCGGGGTGGCCGCGCGCTCGACCGACGCCGTGACCGGAGCCCTGTTCCTGACCGTCTTCCCGCTCACGTTCCTGAGCAACGCCTTCGTCCCGGCGGACGGGCTGCCGGACGGCCTGCGCCAGCTTGCGGAGTGGAACCCGGTCAGCGTCATGGTCGCTGCCGTGCGCACGCTGTTCGGCAACCCGACCGCGCTGCCGGCCGACGCCGCCTGGCCGCTGGCCCATCCGGTGCCGTGCGCGCTGGCCTGGTGCGCGCTGATCACGGCGGTCGCGTTGCCCCTCACGCTGCAGCGCTTTCGGGCCCGGACGACGGGCTGACGCTACGGCTGGTTCTGCCAGCCGCGCTGGAACCAGACCGGGCGGTCCTTCCAGTCGTGCGCGACCAGGGCGGCGCCGAGCGCCGCGAGGAAGATGCCGGTGGGGCCGTGGTGCACACGCTGGCCGCAGATCCACAGACGACGCCTCGCGGCGTCTACGCCGATCACGCGATTACCGTGTGTCCATGGCCTCCCGGTCATCCATTTCCATGATTGTGTCGATTCGTTCTTTGCGCAAATTGGGCGTTCTCGCTGTCCTCCTGCTCGTGCTCGGCGGTTGCGGCGGCGACGACGAGCCGACTCCGCCCGCCACCCAGCCGGGGACCGTCTCCGAGGAGACCACCGCCCCGTCCGACTACTCAGACCGAGACCGCCGAGCCCGGGCCGGCGACCGAGACGCTGCCCAACGACGGCAACGGGACGGGCACGGGCGAGAGCGGCGCCGGCGGGGCCGGCGACGAGGAGGCGGCCCAGACGCTCGCGCTGTTCACCGGCAGGAACGGCGCCATCACGCCGCGCAAGGTGCGCGTGCCGGCGTTCATCTCGATCCGCGTGGAGCTCCGCTCGGGCGACGGCGCCGACTACGCGCTGACCTTCGGCGACAAGACGATCAAGGTTCAGGACCCGCTGACCTCCGTGTCGACCAAGTTCGACGGCCTGCGGCCCGGCGCGAAGCTGGTCGGAAAGCCGACCGGTGCGAGCGGCAAGGTCGTCGTCGAGGCGACCGCCGAGCCCGGCCCATAAAGGCCGGCCTTTCTGACTGGCTGGCCAGCCAAACGTCCGATACGCTGCGCGTCATGAGCGAGACAGCCGAGCAGCGCACCGAGCGAGCGGACTTCCAGGCAACCAGCGACCCGGGTCTGCTCGAATCCGCGGACCGCGGCGAGGTGCACCTGCTCTCCTACGAGGAGCTCTACAACCTCTGGGAGCGCCAGCAGTGGGCGACCCAGGACATCGACTTCACGCAGGACCGCATCGACTGGCACGAGCGCATCCCGGAGGAGGAGCGCTTCCAGCGCATGTACGGGCTGTCCTCGTTCTTCATCGGGGAGCAGAAGGTCGCCGAGGAGCTCGGCCCGATGATGCGCGCCGCCCCCACCGAGGAGATGCGCATCTTCCTCTGCACGCAGATCGCCGACGAGGCGCGCCACGTGCGCTTCTTCAACCGCTTCTACGACGAGGTCGGCGTGCTCGAGGCCACCAACCTCCAGGACCGCCTGGCGGAGACGAGCGCGCACGTGAACCCGGAGTTCGACCAGCTCTTCGACGACATGCTCAAGAGCCGCGTCGACCAGCTCGCCCGCCACCCCGAGGACCTGGTCACGCTGGTCGAGGCCGTGACGCTCTACCACATGGTCATCGAGGGCATGCTGGCCCTCACCGGCCAGCACTTCATCCTCGAGTACAACGAGCAGGTCGGCACGCTGCCCGGCTTCGTCGAGGGCTTCAACAAGATCGCCCGCGACGAGCACCGCCACGTGGCCTTCGGCGCGCGCTTCCTGCGCGAGATGGCCCAGGAGGACCCCAAGTACGGGGACGCGATCACGCGCACGCTCACCGAGGTGGCGCCGATCGCCGACGGCGTGCTGCAGCCCAAGTGGTACGTGGAGGGCGAGACCGAGGTCCTGGGAGCGACGATGGAAGAGACGCGCGCCTTCGCGATGAAGGCTCTCGAGCGCCGGCTGAAGGTCATCGGGCTCGCGCCCGTTGCCTAGCTAGAACATCCGGCCGCCGAGCGGCACGTCGGAGGAGGGCCTGAGCAGGATCACCCTGCCCTCCTCGTCGGGCACGCCCAGCACCAGCACCTCCGACCTGACCGGGCCGATCTGGCGCGCCGGGAAGTTCACGACCGCCACGACCAGGCTGCCCTCGAGCTCCTCGCGCGTGTAGTTGGTGACCTGCGCGGAGGACTTGCGCTCGCCCAGCTCGGGGCCGAAGTCGAGGTGCAGCTTCCAGGCCGGCTTGCGAGCCTCCGGGAACTCCTCCACGCGCACGATCCGCCCGACGCGGATGTCGACCTTCAGGAAGTCGTCGAAGTCGATCACGGGCGGCACGCTACCGCGCGCCCCGGGCCGGGCGCCTGGCCACTACGGCAGCGGCGGGGGCACCGGCGGCTGGCCGGAGCCGGGCTCGCCCGCGGGCGGCGCGGGCGCGGCCGGCGGGACGGGCGTGAGGCTGCCGTCGACCGGCGGCGTCGCCGGATCGGTGGGCTCCTCGACCGGCGGGGTCACGGCCGGATCCTGGTCCGCGCGCGGAGGCAGCACGACGGTCGAGCCGTCCTCCTGGACGGGCGGGGCGGCCGGCTGCGGCGGCGGTGCCGGGGCGGCGACCACCTCGGCCGGCGGGGCCACCGGCGGGCGCGGGGACAGCCGGCTCCGGTGCGGGCTTCGGCTTGACCACGGCCTTGGCCGGCTTGGCGGGATGCTTCTTCGGCTTCAGCGCGGCGGGTGGGGCGGGAGCCACCGGTTGGACCGGCGCGACCACCGCCGCCTGGGACGCGGGCACGACCCTCGGCTGGGCGACGTGCTTCACCTCGACGGCGCCCGCCGTGACGATCACGGCGGCTGCCATCCCGGCGGCCGCCTTCGAGGCCACCGCGGAGACGCCGGCGGTGAAGGCCCCGCCGGCGGTGACGCCGCCGGCGGTGATTCCTCCTGCCGCCGCCGCGGTCGCACCGGCCACGCCCGCACCGGCGGCCGCGCCTCCGGTGCTGCTGGCGGCGGCCCCGGCGCCGGCGCTCGCGCTGGCGCCGAACCCGAGCTTCGCGATCCAGAGCTTCTTGAACAGCAGCAGCGGGCCGACCGGGTAGACGGCGGCCAGCGCCTTGTTGGTCTTGCGCAGCTCGACCCGGAACGTACGACAGCGGTCGCAGGCCTTCAGGTGACGGCGGATCGGCGGCGAGGTGCGCGCGATCCCCTCCGCCACGCGCCCCAGCTCGAGCCGCACTTCCTCGCACGTGAGCAGGCGCGACTCCGCGGCCTCGGCCAGCGCCACCCGCGCGCGCACGAGCAGCGACTTGACGCTCGGCACGGTCGTCTCCATCGCCTCGGCGATCTGCTCGTATGAGAGCGCGTCGATCTCGCGCAGCAGCAGCGCCGTGCGCTGCGTCTCCGGCAGCTCGCCGACGTCGGCGACGATGTGGCGGAACTCCTCGCGCTTGTGCACCGTGTCAGCGGTGCTGGCGCCGCCGTCGCGCTCGAACACGTCCATCGAGTCCTGACCCGAGGCGTGCGGGCGGCGCAGGTGATTGAGGCAGCGGTTGCGCGCGATCCGGTAGAGCCACGGGCGCGCGTTGATCGGGCGGTCGTCGGCGCAGATCGCGTTGAAGGCGGCGGCGAAGACCTCCTGCAGCACGTCCTCGGCGTCCTCGGTGGAGGCGAGCATGTGACGACAGAAGGCGAGCAGCCGCGGCTGGTAGCGCTGGACGAGAGCCTCGAACGCGCCATGGTGGCCGCGCCGGATCAGCGCGACGAGCCGCTCGTCGCCCTGGAGGCGGAGCAGCGGAGAACGTCCTGCCAGCGCGGGAAGCCGCGCAGTGTGTTGAAGAGCCGATGCTTCCAAAGTTGGGTACCCGCCCTTGCGGACACGGTAGCAAGCGAAAAGTTGCGCACGCGAGGGCGGCGGCCGAATGCCCGGGGTGGGACTCGAACCCACAATGCCCCGAAGGGCAGCGCCTTTTAAGGGCGCCGGCTGTGCCAGTTCGCCTACCCGGGCATCATGTATACAAGCGCAATGGCCAAGCTCCTGTTCATCCCCGTGAGCGTCGCCGGCGGGCTCCTCGCGGGCTTCCTCTCGAAGAAGATTTTCGACGGGCTCTGGGGCCTGGTGGACGACGAAGAGCCACCGGACTCAAAGCACCGCGATATCGACTGGCGCAAGCTGCTGCTCGCGGCGGCTGTGCAGGGTGCGATCTTCCGCGCGGTCAAGGAGGCGTCGGATCACTACACCCGGCGCGCCTTCGCGCGCACCACCGGCAGCTGGCCGGGCGAGGAGCACCCGAAGGACGAATAGCGTGCACCGGTGGCACGGAAGCTGAAGGTGAGGCAGAGTGAGGTGGGACACGTGCGCCCGCGTGCCCGCATGCCCGCGTGTACGCGCGTGGACGATCGTCCTATCCGCCCCCTCACAACCCTAATCACGGACGCGTGATCAGCCGACATAACTAGCGTGGCCCCCTCCCACATCCTGCGTCGTCAGGCGCGGGTCTTCGCAGCTCGCGCCGGAACGGCGCTAGCTCTCTTCATCGCGATCGCGGTCGTGCTGCTGGCGGGTGGGTCGAACGGGCCGTTGACCAACGCCGAGGCGAGCAACCCCGGCCAACCCGATGCGCAGGTCGTGCCGCCCGCCGAGGAACCTGTCCTCGGAGGGGGCGACGAGACTCAGCCGGGCGACTTGGGATCGCCCGAGGCCCCGCCGGCGGACGAGTCGGGCGACGGGTCCGACCTTCCGCCGCAGCCGCCCGCGGACCAGTCGGGCGAGGGGTCCGACGTTCCGCCCACGGACCCGGGTCAGGATCCGGGCGCCGGGGCTCCCGGCGCGGAGGACCCGGGCGCGCAGGCCCCCGGCGCGGAGGCCCCCGGCGACGAGCCGCCCGTCGGCGACGACTCGAGCAGCGGCGGCGACAAGGGAGACTTGGGCACGTCTGGCCCGGACAACCCGCCGCCGGACGACAGCCAGAACGAGGACCTGACTCCGCCCAGCGGAGGCAGCAAGGGCGACGACCCTGTGGAGCCGGGGACCGGGGACGAGGAGCCGGCTCCTGACCCGAACTCGAGGCCGCAGGTGATGCTGCCCGACGACACCGGCGTCGAGCCCGGCCCGGGACTTCCCGGCGGGACGGAGCCGGGTAGTCCGGTGATCGAGACCGGTACCGGCGACGGCAACGTCAAGGACGGCCAGAACCTGGGTGGCACCGAGGGTGGCGACAAGACCTTGGAGCTCGGCGCGGCGGCCGGCAACGACGGCGGCACGACGGCGAACGGCGGCGGCGGTGGTGGCGCCGGTGCGCTGCCCGCCGGCACGCAGCTGGCCGCGGTCCAGTCCGGTGAGGATCAGCCGGGCGGCGGCGCCAACGGATCGAACGGCAACGGCGACAACGGCGGCTCGGGCGGCGGCGGCGGCGACGATGGCTCGAACGTGGTCACCAAGACCGTCGAGCGCGTCGTGGACGTGGTGCCCGACGAGCTCAAGGCCGCGCTGGCCGCGCTGGCCGCGCTGTCGGTGATGCTCGGCATCGGCTACCTGCTTGCCGCCCTGCGCGCGCGGCGCCTGGCGCGCCAGCGTCGCGAGCTGCTGCAGGAGGTCGGGCTGCTCCAGACCGCTCTGCTCCCGCCCGTGCCCGACAAGGTCGGCGCGCTGCTCACCTCGGTGGCCTACCGGCCGGCCGACGGGCCCGGCGCCGGCGGCGACTTCTACGACGTGCTGCCGCTCACCGGCGGACGCGTCGGCTTCATCCTCGGCGACGTGTCCGGCCACGGCCGGGGCGCGCTGGCCCGCACGGCCTTCATGCGCTACACGCTGCGCGCC
The DNA here is from genome assembly GCA_963722245.1 of uncultured Thermoleophilaceae bacterium. GTDB lineage: Bacteria > Actinomycetota > Thermoleophilia > Solirubrobacterales > Thermoleophilaceae > JACVRW01. The sequence goes on along the minus strand of CAVRKM010000013.1, from coordinate 193,727 downwards.
TACCTCGAGGCCGGGCTCGAGCCGCGCGTGGCCCTGCAGGTCGCGGGCCGCGTGATCGACGACAACCTGGGCGGCGACTTCGCCACCGTCCTGCTCGCCGTGCACGACCCCGACACCGGCTCGCTCACCTACGCGAGCGCCGGGCACCCGTCGCCGATCGTGGTCGGCCCGCAGCAGCACGACCCGATCACCGCGGCCTCCTCACCGCCGATCGGCGTCGGCGTGCGCACCGGCCTGCGTCAGACGACCGTGCCGCTGGTGCCGGGTGCGGTCGCATGCCTGTTCACCGACGGCCTGATCGAGGCCCGCACGCCCGAGGGCGTGCTCGGTCGCGAGCGCCTGACCGAGCTGCTCGCGGAGATCGGCGAGGGCGCCACTGCGCGCCGGTTGATCGAGCGCGTCGCCGCCGAGGCGAACGTGCTCTCCGACGACATGGCCGCGGTGGTCGTGTCGCCGACGGCCGGAGTGACCACCGGCCTGTTCCGCACCGAGCAGCTCGAGCTCTCCACGCGCGAGCTGGAGGGGCCGATCGCCCGCCGCTTCCTGGAGGCCTGCGGGCTCTCCGAGCAGGAGGTGGACGACGCCGAGCGCGACGCCCGCCTGCTGGCCGAGCGTTTCGGCGGCGTGGTGCTGCACGTGGTGTTCGGCAACCGTCTGCGCGTCGAGGTGCTGCCGCGCAACGTCGAGAGCATCGAAGCCGCCTCGCGGCGCGTCAGCGCAGGAAATCCTCAATAGCGCCGGTCACCGCGTCGGGGCTGTCCTCGACGACGTAGTGAGACGCGTCCGGCAGCTCGACCGTCTCCGCGTTCGGGAACAGCTCGCGCCACTGATCCAGGAAGACGGGCTGGAAGACCGGGTCGCGCATCCCCCACACCAGCCGCACGGGGGCGGAGATGCTCGTTAGCCGCTCGTGGATCGAGGCCATCAAGGGCGCGCTGCGGTCGCGCTCGGTCAGCGGGATCTCGCGCTGGAAGGCGAGCGTCCCGGCGCGCGACCAGTAGTCCGGGAACGGCGCGCGGTAGGCCTCCATCATCAGCGGGTCGGCGTCGCGTCGGTGCATGCCCCCCGGGATCGACTCCACGAACAGGTTCCCGCCCAGCGCGAGGATCTCGCCCAGGCCCTCCGTGCGGAACTCGCGCAGGAACGGCGGCAGGAAGCTGGGCAGCTCCCAGGCCCACGTGTTCATCAGGACCACCTTGCTCAGGCGATCGGTCCGCTGGAGCATGGCGCCCAGGCCGATCGGGCCGCCCCAGTCGTGGGCGACCAGCGTGACGTCGGTCAGGTCGAGCGCGTCGATCACGGCCAGGGCGTTGTCCACGTGGCGCTGGAGCGAGTAGGCGGACAGCTGGGGCGGCTTGTCCGAGCGCCCGAAGCCCATGTGGTCGAACGCGACGCAGCGGCGGCCCCTCGAGCTGAGCTCGGCGATCGGCCGTCGCCACAGGTAGCTCCAGGTCGGGTTGCCGTGCACGAACAGCAGCGGCGGCGCGTCGGCCGGCCCCTCGTCTACGTAGTGCAGGCGGATGTCGGCCGCGTCGACGAAGCGCGGCTCGAACGGAAATGTCCCTCCGAAATCGCCGTCGAGCGAGGTCGCCATCGAGACTCGGTGTATACCCGATCAAGTAGGCTCGCGCCCCTTATGAGCACAGAGACCGAGCAGGGCACTCAGCTCCACGGCGGACGGCTCGTCGCCAAGCGCCTCAAGGCGCACGGGGTCTCGAAGCTGTTCACGCTTTCCGGCGGGCACCTCTTCTCGATCTACGACGGCTGCCGCGACGAGGGCGTCGACATCGTCGACGTCCGGCACGAGCAGTCGGCCGCCTTCGCGGCCGAGGGCTGGGCCAAGGCCACGCGCGAGCCGGGAGTGGCGGCGCTCACCGCCGGCCCCGGAGTGACCAACGGGATGAGCGGCATGGCCTCGGCGCTCCAGAACGGCTCGCCGATGGTCGTCCTCGGCGGCCGCGCGCCCGCCCTGCGGTGGGGCCAGGGCTCGCTCCAGGAGATCGACCACATCCCGTTCGTCGCTCCCGTCACCAAGCTGGCGCGAACGGCGGGGGCGACCGCGGAGATCCCAGGGCTGATCGACGAGGCGCTGCACGCCGCGACGACGGCGCCGACCGGGCCGGCCTTCGTGGACTTCCCGCTCGACCAGGTCTTCATGGAGTCGGACGTGGACGCGGACGCCCCGGCGTCGCTGCCCGACCCGCTGACGGCGCCGGCCGCTGACGGCGATGCTCTGGACCGCGCGGCCGAGTTGCTGCGCGCGGCGAAGAAGCCGGTGATCATGGCGGGCACCGGGCTCTATTGGGCTCGCGGCGAGCAGGCGCTCGTCCGGCTCTGCGAGGAGCTGTCGGTGCCGGTCTTCCTCAATGGCCTGGCCCGCGGGTGCGTGCCCGCCGACCATCCGATGTTCTTCTCTCGCGCGCGCGGCGCCGGGCTCAAGGGCGCCGACCTGGCACTGGTCGTCGGCGTGCCGATGGACTTCAGGCTCGGCTTCGGCGGCTCCTTCGGGGACGACACGCAGCTGGTGGTGCTCGGCTCGGCGCCGTCGGAGCGCCCGCACCCCCGCGAGGTCGCGGCCGAGCTCTACGGCGGCGTGGCCACCACCCTGGACGCGCTGCGCGAGGGCGGCGCCGGCGGCCCCGAGCGCAGCGGCTGGGTGACCGAGCTGCGCGAGGTCGAGAACGAGCGGCGGGCCGGCGAGCAGGCCGATCTCAACGACGACCGCGCCCCGCTGCACCCGCTGCGCGTGTACCACGAGCTGCAGCCAGGTGCTCGACCGCGACGCGATCGTGATCGGCGACGGCGGCGACTTCGTGTCGTTCGCCGGGCGCGTGATCGAGACCTACGAGCCCGGCTGCTGGATGGACCCGGGCCCCTACGGCTGCCTCGGATCGGGCCCCGGCTACGCGCTGGCCGCGAAGGTCGCTCACCCGGACCGCCAGGTCTGCCTGCTGCTGGGCGACGGCGCCTTCGGCTTCGCCGGCATGGAGTTCGACAGCTTCGTTCGCCACGGGCTGCCGATCGTCGGCGTGATGGGCAACAACGGCATCTGGGCGCTGGAGAAGCACCCGATGGAGTTCCTGTACGGCTACTCGGTGGCGGCCGAGCTGCAGCCGGGCTGCCGCTACGACCAGGTGGTGGCCGCGCTGGGCGGGCACGGCGAGTTGGTGGAGCGGCCGGAGGACCTGAGGCCCGCGCTGGAGCGCGCGTTCGCGTCCGGAAAGCCGGCGCTGGTGAACGTGCTCACCGACCCCGAGGTGGTCTACCCGCGCAAGGCCAACTTGGCCTAGCTCGTCTGTATACGCAGGTCACCGGTGCACCCTTTTCAACCGTTACCAAAGGGGTTATAGTTCGCGCAGCTGGGTGTTGCTTGCCGTGCGGCGAACCCGTCGGCCTTCACCCGGTACATAGGTTCGGGCGAAGCCGCATCGTATCGGCGCCTCCCGCCGTCCGGACCGCAAGGCCCTTTCATGGCACGTACCCCTGCCCGTCCTGATGGGGCCGTTATTTGAAGGCGCCGGCATGATGCCGGCGCCTTCATTTTGAAGCGACCAGCGCGGCCCCGTGCAGGATGTCGTTCTCGCTGACCTCGACCTGGTCCAGGCCGAAGCCGCGCATCGACTCGAGCAGGATCCCGGCGCCGGCGACGATCGTCGGCGCGCGGTCGGGGTGCAGGCCCGCCAGCTCGCGGCGTTCGGCCACCGTCAACTCCGCCAGCCGCGTTACCAGACGCTCGCAGCTCGCCCGACTCAGTAGGTACCCCTGTACGCGCTCGGGGTCGTAGGGGTCCAGCTCCTGGTCGATCGCCGCGAGCGAGGTGGCGGTGCCGGCGACCGCTATCCCCGCGTCCACGCGCTCACGGATCTCGGCCGGCACCTCGGCCTCCACGATCGCGCGCGCGTCCTCCGCCAGCGCGGCCAGCTCGGGCGCGGTCGGCGGGTCGCCGTGCAGGTGGCGCTCCGTGTGGCGCACCGAGCCCATGCGGGTGGACACGTGGAAGCCCGGATCCTGCCCAGGGTGCGCCGACGACGTACTCGGTGCTGCCCCCGCCGATGTCGATCACGAGCGTCTCCGCGCCGGCGTCGCGCCCGGCGGTCGCGCCGAGGAACGTCAGCCGAGCCTCCTCGTCGCCTGAGATCGTGCGGGCGTCCAGGTCGAAGCGCCGCTGGATCTCGTCGCGGAACTCGGGGCCGTTCTCCGCGTCGCGCATGGCGCTGGTGGCCACCGCGACGGTCCGCTCGGCACCGTGGCGGTCGATCGCCTCGCGGTAGGAGGCGATCGCCTCGGAGACCCGGGCGATGGCCGCATCGGACAGCCGTCCGCTCGCCTCGAGCCCTTCGCCCAGCCGCGTGACGGTGGTTCGCCGCTCCAGCTCGCGTAGCCGGCCGTTTTCGACGTCCGCGACGAGGAGGCGGGTCGAGTTGGTCCCGATGTCGACGACCGCAACCCGCATTCCGCCTGGACCGTATCTGTGACGTGGCTCCGAGTGTGACCAGGGTCGCCTTCGCCCGGTCCGCATCCGTTTAGAACTCTCGCACTCGATCAGGAGGTAGGAAGATGGAATACGCAGCCCGTCTACCCAAGACCCCGTCACGCCGGACGATGGTGGCCCCGATCGTTGCCCTGCTCGTTGGAGCTGGCGCGGCGACCGGCGCCTACGCTCTCATCGACAACGGCGACACCGCCACGCAGGCAGCCAAGGTGATCGTCGTGGAGAAGCCGAGCGCCGAACGCCGCCGTCATCCCCGGCAAGAACGAGGCGTCCACGGCCGCGGCGATCTCGCAGTCGCCGAACGCCGCGGTCATCCCCGGCAAGAACGAGGCCGTCCACGGCCGCGGCGATCTCGCAGTCGGGCGGCATCGAGCTGCGTGGCTCCAAGGCGAGCGCGACCAGCAAGCAGGCGTTCGACGCGCAGTCGGCCGCCGAAGCGAACCGCACCGACCCGCACGGTCCGGCGAACTTCCTGCACTAGCTCCCAAAACGTGGCGCCAGCCCTCCGGCACCACACCAAAACAGGCGCCCCGCGACCCCGGCGGGGCGCCTGTGCTTTTCAGATCTTGCGCAGCCAGTCGAGCGACATGCGCTCGAGCTCTGTGACCTCGTGCCAGATCCAGCGGGCGGCTGACTCGATGGCGCTTCCCGCTCCGTCGGGACCCGCGGGACGGGGCAGCCGCGCCGCCGGCGTGCCGGGGCCGGCCGTCAGTCCACCGACCTCGTGGCCGTCCTCGACCACGAAGTCGATCTCGATGTCGAAGGCGAGCTTGGCGCTCTGATCGCCCACGCCCAGCTCGTCGCCGATCGGATGGCTGTCGAGCGGGTGCACCTGGATCGCCCAGTCGCGCGGCGCCAGCCCGCTCTCGACCCGGCGGATCTGAACCGGCGCCTCCACGACGGACTGGTAGCAGGCGCGGGTGCCGTCGGCGGCGTCGCGGAACTGCTTCAGGAAGACCTGGCCGACGCGACCGGACAGCAGGTCGCCCATCAGCCCGGCGGTCAGCTGGATGTCACCCAGCAGGACCTCGGCGCCCTCGCGTCAGCTCGGGCATGTCGCCGACGAGGTGGCGGATGAGCGGGAGTGGTCCCGAGCTCGCGCTCGGGCGGCGCCCCGGTTGGCCTGGCCGCGCCGCCGATCACCTCCAGGAACGGGCGCCAGTCCGCGCCCTCATTGCGCCCGAAGTTCCCGCCGAAGGCCTGGACGGTCACGTGGTCCCCGGTCCCGCCCGGGGGATCGAAGCGCCCCATCGTCTTCGCGTAGCCGAAGGTCTCGCGCCCGCCCAGGTAGGACATCGGGTTGTCGACGAGCACGTAGGGCACGGCCAGCACGAGGCGCTCGGCGATGAACACGTCGCCGAGGTCGCGACCGGCGAGCACCGGGATCCAGAACGACGCCTGCGTCTCGCGCACCGCGCCCCAGCGGTCGAAGGGCTGGGTGAGCGAGGTGACCCGCCGGAAGTCCCCGATCAGGAACATCACGTTCGATCCGAGCGACCGGTACTCCACGGCGTCACCGGATGGCAGGTTGAACATCCGGTCCGACGAGCGTCGCGATGCGCTCGCCGTCGCCCTGCAGCAGCAGGCCCTGGAGGCGCCCGCCCTCGCAGGAGAACGGCGACGGCGCGGTGGCGCGGCCGCCGAACTCGACGTACGCCGGCAGCTCGCGCGGCTGCGGGCTGCAGCCAGGCGGTGCTGCCGCCCCGTATCAGCGTCGGCTCGCCGGTGATCGCCCGCGCCGCGTCCATGCCGGAGATGACCGCCGCCTCGACGCAGCCGCCGTCGATCCCGTTCGAGGTCCAGTCGCCGGCGAGCTTGAGGTTGGCGAAGCCCGAGTCGCTCGACGGCAGGCGGTGCTCGACCGAGCCGGCGGGCGTGAGCACGTAGCGCTCCCAGGGCGAGGTGTTGGCGCGCCAGTACTGGGAGTCGAAGCGCGCCGGGCCGGTCGCGTCGTCGCGGTCGACCAGCACGCTCCAGTCGAACTTGCCGCCGGCCGCGGCGCCCGGCCAGAGCGACGCCGAGGTCGCGCTCGACGAACTCGATCGCGTTCTGCTTGGCGCGCTCGGTCGCCTGCTCGTGGCGTCTCGCCCGCGCGGTCGTCGAGCACGCCGCAGACGTAGCCGATCGTCTTCGTCCCGTCGGCCGGCTGCCAGGACTCGCGCGGCAGCAGGTGGGTCATGTCGCAGTAGGTGTCGAGCGGCTCGACGAAGCAGCCGGCCACCGAGTTCTCGTCGTACTTCCAGCCGAGCTCGGCGGAGGCGCGGTTGGCCCAGAGCTGGAAGGCCTGGGTGCGGACCGTGACCGCGGATTCGATCCCGCGCCGGAAGCGGTCGTCTCGCGCCATCAGCTCGCCGCAGATGTCAGGCAGCGCGCCGACGGGGATGCCCAGCACGACCTCGTCGAAGTCCGTGCCGCGCTCGAGCTTGCGGGCGGGCCGGCCGAGCGGGTTCAGCTCGGCCTCGAAGTCCACTCCCTGCGCCGCCGCCTCGAGCTGCTCCCAGAGCGGCTCGCTGGGCCAGCAGGGCAGGTCGTTGACGACCGCAGCGGGTCGTACTTCTCCACGTGCGGAGCGAGGCTCGACCTGAGGCACGACCTCGATCGAGTCGATGCCGTTGCCGCCCGGGTCGCAGGGCCGTGACGGCGTGGAAGAACTCGAAGCGGACGCCGCGGCGGTCGAGCACCTCGTAGAGCGGGCGCGAACACCACGTCGCCCATGCCCGCCTGCATCTTGTACATGACCGAGCCGCGGTAGCTGAAGGCGAGCCGCAGCAGGTCGCTGGTGGCGGTGCCGGCGGCGCAGTCGGCGGCGGCGATGTCGCCGCCGGGGTAGGCGAAGGCCACGTCGTAGACGGCGCGCAGGAGCGGGGAGCGCTCGGCGGGCGTGCGCCCGATCGTGACCTCGCGTGGCGCCGTGGCGGCGCAGCCAGGCGGCCCAGTCCTCGTCGTTGATCACGTCGAAGCCGTGCTCGAGGACGCCGTCCTTGACGATGCCCGCGATGGTCGAGACGCCGGCGTCGACCACGGTGAAGAAGAAGCGCAGCTCGGGGTCGTCCTGGTAGCGCCGGCGCCACGACGGCGGTCCAGAGCCATTGGCGGAAGGCCTCGAGCAGGCGCACCAGCAGCAGCGGCTGGGCGGCCTGCGCGGCGATGGCGTGGTCGGTGTTGCCGGCGCGGACGCCGGCGAGGCGCTCCGCGAGGCCGAGCAGGCGCTCCGCCACGTCGAGGGGCAGCTCGAGCAGGTCTCCGGCGACGCGGCCCGCGAGGTCCTCGAACCAGTCGGGGAGCAGCTCGTGATGCGGGCCCGCGGACGCCAGGTCGGGGCGTTGCTCGCGCAGCGCGCGCCAGCCGGCCAGCGCCCAGTGGCAGGCCGTGGCCGCGATCTCCCAGAAGGTCGGCAGCTCGCCAGGGTCGCCGGGGCGCAACGGGTTGGTCGGAAATTCGAGGCGCAGCGGGTGCCAGCCATCGCCCTGGCGATCGAACAGCACGAGCTCGTCGCAGCCCTTGAACGCGTCCTCGAACCGCGCGAGCGGGGTGCCGGGTGCGCGGCCGAGCTCCGCGTAGGCGTCGCGCATCACGCGGAACGCGTTGTCGTAGAAGCCGAACCAGACGTGCAGGCCGTGCTCCTCGATGCGGTCGGCGATGGCCTGCGTTGCGGCCGCTGGCGCCCTTGCCGCCATTGCGCCAGCCGAGCTGGTAGACGGTCACCTCGAAGCGGTCACGCAGCTCGGGCGTGGCGGTCAGCTCGAAGGCGGCGGTCATGCCACCGACGCCACCGCCGAGCACGGCGACCTTCGTGCGCTCGGTCAAGGGTGGCATCCTATCCCGGTGGCCCAAACACCCGAGGACGAGCTGCTGGCTTTCGTCCGACGCGGATACGAGCTCTGGAACCAGGGCGACATCAGCGCCGTGTCACGCATGTGGAGCGACGACTTCGAGTGGCACAACGACCCGTCCTGGCCGGGCCAGCAGATCTATCACGGGCGCGACACCGTGGTCCGCTTCCTCGAGGAGGAGGTGGCGAACGTGATCCACCTGGACGACATCGACGTGGAGCGCATCGAGCCCGTCGGCAACGAGCTGGTGATCTGCATGCTGGCGCGCACCCGCGGAGAGGACAGCCACGTCGACATCGGCAAGGTGCCGATCTTCCACGTCGCCCGCGTGCGCAACGGCCAGGTGGTGCGCGTGCGAGCGTTCCTGGACGAGGATCAGGCCATGGCCGCTGCACGCGCCGACTGCTAAATTCGTGCCCCTACGGCGCGGGGTGGAGCAGTCAGGTAGCTCGTCGGGCTCATAACCCGAAGGTCGCGGGTTCGAATCCCGCCCCCGCTACTGTGGAACCCCTGCTAACGCGGGGGTTCGTTCGTTTCGGACTCGGCGGCGTCCACGAGCCGTGACTCAATGTGACTCCATTTTCTGCAGTGACCTGCGAGGTTTGTGTGCGCGTGGAGGGTTCGAGCGACTTCGGCGCCCTGGCTCACGTGGGGCTCACCGTTTCCGATCTCGACGCGGCGATCGCCTTCTGGGGGAGCTTCCTGGGCACGCCGCCGGCCTCGCAGTCGACCTTGGACCGGCCCTATGTGGGGCGGCTCGTGGGCATCTCCGACGTCCGCATCGAGGCGGCCTTCTTCGACCTGCCCGGCGACGTGCGGCTCGAGCTGCTCGAGTATCCCGCGGCGCTCCCGTCCGGGCCCGTCTCGCACGAGCGCCCCGGCCATGCCCACGTCTGCCTCTGGACGGGCAGCGCGGCACAGTCTTGGCGCCGGGCGGTCGACTGCGGGGCCGAGCCCGTCGACCCGGCGGGGCCGGTGGCGATCGACTCGGGTCGGCACGCCGGGCTGTGGGCCGCCTACCTGCGCATCCCGCCGGACGGTCACGTGCTGGAGCTGTTCGCGCGCGAGCCGTGACCGGCACGCGCGACGGTTTGGATACGATTTTTATCCGGAAGTGGCTCGCGCAACGTCGACCCCGGAGGAGGACGGGTATCGCCCCGCCAGCGATCTGATCCTGGAGGGGGTCAGGAACCTGATCCTGCGAGGCGATCTGAAGCCAGGCGACCGGATTCGCCAAGAGGCGCTCGCCAGCGAGTACGGCGTCAGCCGGATCCCGGTTCGCGAGGCGCTGCGCCAGCTCGAGAACGAGGGCCTCGTCAGCCTCGTCCCGCACAGCGGAGCGCGCGTCGCGCGCGTCGATCTCAACGAGTGCGTCGAGCTGTATCGCCTGCGCGAGGTGATCGAGCCGGTCGTCATATCTGCCAGCGTCCCGAACCTCACCTACGAGGACGTCGCCGACCTGCGCGAGCGGATGCTCGCGATCGAAGCCGCGGCAGGGGACGTGCAGAAATGGCTGGCCGAGGACCGCCAGTTCCACCTGGCCAGCTACCGCGCGGCCGAGATGCCGCAGGCGCTGCGCATGGTCGAGGGCTTCTGGAATCAGACCCAGCAGTACCGCCGAGCGTACGTCGGCAACCTCCCCCCGGAGCGGTTGGAGGTCGTCCACCTGGAGCACAGGCTGATCATCGATGCGATCGAGCGCCGGGACGCCGAGGACGCCGGCGAGCGCCAGCGACAGCACATTCGCCGGACCCGCGTCGGCCTGCTGGATCACGCCGAGCTGTTCGACTAGCGGGCGCTCGCCGTCTCCGCCGGGTAGGCCGCGTGCCACTCGAGGAAGCGCGCCGCTGCGGCCGAGCTGGTGCGCAGGCGCTTACCTCGCTGACGCTGGGCGTGCGCGGTGTCGGCTCGGGTGAACGTCCAGCCGAGCGTCGCCAGGCGCCGGCACATCAGGAAGGTCGGCAACTCGGCGAGCGACCTCGTCAGCAAGCTCGCCCGCCTTGCGGTAGCCGGCGACGAGGGCATCCGCGTAGTCCTGGAAGCGCTCATCGTCGACCAGCGGGTAGAGCACGCTCGCCAGTTCGTAGAGGTACCACCCGGGTCCGCAATCGTCGAAGTCGATCACGGTCGTCCGGTCGGCCGCGACGAGAACGTTCTCGAAGCCGAGATCCGAGTGGACGAGACCGAAGCGGTCGGTTTCGGTCCCAAAGGCGACAAGCCGGCGGCGAACCGCGTCCCGAGCCTCGATGAGCATCTCGCGCTCCGTCTCGGGCCAGATGCCGTCCGGGCACGGGCTGCCCCAGCGTGGCTGGTCGCCGACCAGCGCATCCAGGTCCCACGCCGGGCGCTCGAAGCCGGGCGGCGGGGTCCATTCCCGCCCGTGGCGGTGGATGCGGGCCATGATCTCGCCCAGCCGAGTCCACGGGTCGGTTGCCCTCGTCTCGGGTAGGGGTACGCCGTCGACCCACTCGAACGCCACGGCGACCCGGATCTGTCCCTCGAACGGAACTTCGTGGACGACCTCGCCGTCGCTTGCGCGCACCGGCCGTGGCGTCGCGATCCCGGCCTCGCGCAAGGCGTCCATCCAGGCGATCTCGGAGCGGATCGCGGCCGACGTCTGGTAGCCCGGCCGGCCGAGGCGGAGCGCGAACTGGCGCTTTCGGTCGTCGACTCGGAACGTGATGTTCTCGCCGTGCCTGACGAACGTCAGGCCGGCGCGCGGCGAACACGGGTAGCGCTCGAGCGCCGCTCTCGCCAGCCGCTCGGCGCCGGCGGGGCTGGTCCCGCTGGGTTCGATCACCGCTCGCCGGCGCCGGCGCGGTGTCGCCGCGGAACCGGTCGGTCGACATCCTTGGCTTCAACGAGCGCGTCGGCCAGGCGCTCGAGGATGAGGTCGACGTCGGCGTCGTCGAGTAAGAGCCCCGGCTTGAACTGGAGCACCGCCTGGTCGAAGCCGGACGCGATCGCCCAGACGCCACGCTCGAACAGCTCCTGTTGCATGTAGACCGCACCGTCCGGATGGTCCATGCGCAGGCCGATAATCAACCCGGACTGGCGGACCTCGGCCAGGTACGGCTGGGACTCGCTGATGCGCGCGAGCTCGGACGCAAAGCGGTCGATGAGATGCCGCACGTGGCGGGTCACCTCGTCACGGGTGGTGATCTCGAGCACCTCGAGGGCCACCCGGCAGCCGATCTCGGACCCGCCGAAGGTCGAGACGTGCCCCCAGCCGTACTCGTGCAGCCAGTCGGCGACGTCGGCGCGGATCACCGCGGCGGCGATCGGGTAGAGGCCGCCCGACAGGCCCTTGCCGGTGACGAGGATGTCGGGCTCGACGCCCTGCGCCTCGACGGCCCACATCATTCCGGAGCGGCCGAGACCGGTCTGCACCTCGTCCGCGATGTAGAGCGCCTCGTATTCGTCGCAGATCGACCGCACGCCCGCCAGGTAGCCGGGCGGGGGCTGGGGGAACCCGTAGGTCGCCGGCACCGTCTCGAGCAGCACCGCGGCGACGTCGCCGTCGCGCAGGCGGCCCTCGACCGCGTCAAGGTCGCCGAACGGCACCGTCAGGAAGTCGGGCGAGTCCGAGAGGAAGTACCGCGCCGACGCGTCTTCGCCCGCGGCACCGGACAGCCCGGTACGACCGTGGTACCCGGCCGCCAGCGCGACGATCTTCCGGCGTCCCGTCGCCCGGCGCGCCGTCTTGATCGCGACGTCATTGGCCTCGCTGCCGCTCGGCAGAAGACCGAGTAGGTCAGGGTGCCCGGCGTGAGCCGCGCCAGCTCGCGGCCGAGCTGCGCGCGGACGCCGCTGGCGAAGTGGTGGTTGCCGATGTCGAGCTCGCTCAGCGCGTCCGACAAGGTCTTCGTGAGCTCGGGGTTGCGGTGCCCGAGATTGAACGTGCCGCCGTTGAGATGCAGGTCGAGCAACTCGCGCCCGTCCAGGTCCCAGATCCGATATCCCTCGCGCCGACCGATCACCAGCTGGGTGCCGTAGGCCGACCACGTCTCGACGCGGTGAGGCGCCACGAACCGCCGCGTGAGCTCCAGGACCTCCGTTTTGTCCACTGGCTTAATTGTCGCGCGCTCGCCGTTTGGATGCAATTACGCGTGTCTGCCTGCTCGGCATCGCTTTGGGCTGCGGTCGGGAGTTAGCATGCGATTCGAATTGGCTCCAAATTCTTGACTGACGTTCCGTTTCAGGCTTATGGTTCCGCCGGCGAGCGAAGCGAGCGAAGCGAGGCGAATATGGGCGTAGCGGTCACGAGGAATCAAGCCCGGCTCTGGCATCCGTTCTCGGACATGTCCGCGGTCGCGGGACACGAGCTGATGCTCGAGCGGGCCGAGGGCGCCTGGCTCTGGGACGTCGACGGCAACCGCTACGTCGACGGCACCGCGAGCCTCTGGTACTCGAACATCGGGCACGGCCGCCAGCGCATGGCGGACGCGATCGCCGAGCAGATCGTCAAGCTCGACGCCTACTCCATCTTCGGCGACATCACGAACGGTCCCGCCGACGCGCTCGCCAGGCGCCTCGCCGAGCTCGCGCCGATGGACGACGCCCGGGTGCTTCTGACAACGGGCGGCGGCGACAGCATCGAGACCGCCGCGAAGCTAGCGCGCTTCTACTGGGCCGCCCAGGACCAGCCGCACCGCACCCACGTGATCAGCCGCAGCGGAAGCTTCCACGGGGTGTTCGGCTTCGGCACGAGCCTCGGGGGGATCGAGGGCAACCGGGCGGCCTTCGGTCCGCTGATCCCGAACACGACCCAGGTACAGCACGACTCGCTGGTCGCCCTCGAGCAGGAGATCGAGCGCGTCGGACCCGAGCGCGTGGCCGCCTTCTTCTTCGAGCCGATCATCGGCGCCGGCGGCGTCCTGCACCCGCCCGCGGGCTACCTCGAGGGGGTCGCCGACCTCTGCCGCAGCCACGGGATCCTGTTGGTCTGCGACTCCGTCATCGCCGGTTTCGGGAGGCTTGGCACCTGGTTCGGGATCGAGCGCTTCGGCGTCACGCCCAGACATGATCGTGTTCGCCAAGGGCGTCACGTCGGGCTACCTGCCGCTCGGAGGCGTCGTGGTCGCTGGCAGCGTGGCAGACCCGCTCTGGCAAGGGGAGGCTCACCGCGTCTGGCGCCACGGCACGACCTACGCCGGGCACCCCACCTGCTGCGTCGCCGCGCTGACGAACATGGACATCCTCGAGGAGGAGGGCCTGTTCGAGGCCAGCCGGCGTCTCGAGCAGCGGCTGGAGGAAGAGCTGCGGCCGCTCGAGCAGCATCCCGCCGTGGCCGAGGTCCGAGCGGGGCTCGGCTTCGTGGCGGCGGTGCAGCTCGCAGCCCGAGCTCGTCGCCCGCGACGCCGTGGCGTCGTGGCCAAGCTGGCCGCGGCCGTGCGCCGCCACGGCGTGATCCTGAGGCCCCTCGCGCGCGAGATCGCACTCTCGCCGCCGCTCGTGTGCGAGGACGAGCACGTCGAGCTGATCGGAGCGGCGATCCGGGCCGCCCTCGACGAGGTCTGAGGCCGGATGCGCCTGCATGCCCTGCACTGCGGCGGCGACCTGATGGATTGGGCGGGGTTCGACCCGTTCGACGCCAACGTCGGCACGAAGGTCTACAACCCGTACTTCTTCTACGTCGTCGAGCACCCCGAGGGCAGGCTGCTGTTCGACAGCGGAGTGCATCCCGAGCTCGGCACCAATCCCGAGGCGCGCCTGGGCGACGCGGCGGCCGACTTCCAGGTGCAGCTCTCCCCCGAGCACCACATCGAGTCGCGCCTCGCGTCGATCGGACTGAAGCCGACCGACATCGACGTGGTCGTGCAGTCGCACCTGCACTTCGACCACGCGGGCGGGCTGGGCTGGCTGACGCACGCCCCGATCCTCGTCCAGCGCGAGGAGCTGGCCTTCGCGATGGACCCGCCCGTCTACCAGGAGGCGATCTACCTGCGCGCCGACTTCGGGATGGAGCTCGAAGTGGCAGGAGCTCGACGGGGATCACGACGTGTTCGGCGACGGGCGCGTGACGATCATCTCGACACCGGGCCACACGCGCGGGCATCAGTCGCTGCTCGTGCGCCTCGACGGGCAGACGATCTTCCTGCTCGCGGACGCCGCGTATCTGCTCGGCAAGATGCGCTCGCGCAGCCTGCCGGGCGTGATCTGGAGCCCCGACGCGATGATCGCGACCTGGGATCGGATCGAGGAGATCGAGCGGAGCGAGAACGCGCACCTGATGACCACGCACGAGCTCGACTACGAGACCCAGGTCCGGATGGCGCCGGACGCCTGGTACGAGTAAGGCGCCCGGCGAATCTGGGATCCGGTGCGAACGCATCGGATACGAACACGCCTGCCCCTGCGCAGAGCCATGCACCGGGCTGCGTTAAGGATCGAAGAATTGTATCCAATTCACTGGACTTGGGATGCAGGCTCTGTTACGGTCGCCCCCGGCCGGATTCGCCCGCTTTGGATCGGCCTGGAGGAGCACCTGAACCGCAGTGGGGAACAAGCCCGCCCGCTTCCCGAAGAGCGCGTGCAGCGCGTCCGGGAGATGGCCGGCTGGATCCGCTCCGAGACGATCCGGCTGATCGGGATCGCCAAGAGCGGCCACTTCACGAGCGTCTTCTCGTGCGCGGAGATCCTGGCCGCGCTCTACTCGGGGGTGCTGCGCCTGAGCGACGATCCGGCGTGGTCTGAGCGCGACCGGCTGATCCTCTCCAAGGGCCACTGCGCAGTCGGCGTCTACCCGATCCTGGCGGAGCGGGGCTACTTCCCGCGCGACTGGCTCGACGGCTACACGCGCGTTGGCAGCCCGCTCGGCGACCACCCGGACATGCGCCGGGTGCCGGGCATCGACTTCTCGTCCGGTTCGCTCGGGCACGGCCTGTCGATCGGGGTCGGCATGGCGACTGGAGCGCGGCTGCGCGGCCACGAGGCGACCCGCGTTTATGTCCTGCTCGGTGATCAGGAGCTGAACGAGGGCCAGATCTGGGAGGCCGCGCAGGCCGCCGCGCAGTTCGGCCTGGGCAACCTCGTCGCGATCGTCGACCGCAACCAGATGGGCCTCGACGGGCAGACCGAGGAGGTCATGTCGGTCGAGCCGATCGACCGGCGCTTCGAGGCGTTCGGATGGCGTGTCGAGCAGCTTCAGACGGCCACGACCCGGAGGCGCTGCTTGCGCTGCTTCGGCTCGCTGCCCCGCGGCCGACTCCCAGCGTTCCGACCTGCGTCGTCGCGAGGACCGTCAAGGGCAAGGGCGTCAGGTACATGGAGCAGACGCGCACCTGGCACCTCGGGCTACCTGGCTCCCGACGATGAGCGCGCCGCGACGCTGGAGGTCGCTCAGCATGCGTGACGGCTACCACGCGCCGCTGCCCACCGAGCCCAGCTGGGATCTCGACCGCCTCCACGCAGCTGGCGACGCTCGGCGGTTGCCGGCGAAGTGCTGGCCGACATGGCCGACGAGGACGACCGCATCGTCGTCCTGACGGCCGACCTCATGTACTCGAACAGGACCGCGGACTTCCAGAGCCGCCATCCCGGGCGCTTCCTCAACGTGGGCATCGCCGAGCAGAACATGGTCGGCGTGGCCGCCGGCCTCGCGACGTTCGGCTTCATCCCCTACGCCGCGACCTTCGCGAGCTTCCTGGGCCTGCTCGCGCGCCGAGCAGCTCCGAACCGACCTGGCCTATCCGGGGCTTCCGGTGCGCCTGCTGGCGCACCACGCGGGGATCTCGCTCGGCTTCTACGGGACGTCGCATCATGCGACCGAGGACCTCGGGCTGCTGCGCTCGATCGTCGACATGACCGTCGTCTGTCCCTGCGACGCCGCCTCGACAGCGTGGGCGCTGCGCGCGACGGTCGACTTGGACGGGCCCGTGTACTTCCGCCTCGGCCGGGGGCGCGAGCCCGACGTCTACGACGAGGCGGCCGCAGCCGAGCTCGAGCTGGGACGCCTCGTTCAGCTGCGCGACGGTGGCGACCTCGCGATCGTGGCCAACGGCGTCACGGTCGCCCCGGCGCTCGCGGCCGCAGACCGTCTGGCCGCCGAGGACGGGCTCGAGGCGGCGGTCGTCGACGCGCACACGGTGCGCCCGTTCGACGGCGATGGCCTGTGCAGCCTCGCAGCCCGCAGCGGGCGTCTGCTGGTGGCGGAGGAGCACAACGTGGTCGGCGGCGTGGCCAGCGCCTGCGCGGACGCTCTCGTCGACGGGGGCGTCGGCCGGCGTGCGGCTCGCCCGGCTCGGGCTGCCGGCCGACGAGTACGCGCTGATCGGGCCGCCGACCGCCCTCTACCGGCACTACGGGCTCGACGCCGACGGCATCGCCGCCGCCGCGATGGCCCTGATGGAGGAGCGGTGAAGCTCGAGCAGGCATATGAGCGGATGCTGCTGATCCGCCGCTTCGAGGAGGAGATCGAACGGGCCTTCCTGCGGGGCGAGGTCCACGGCACGACCCACCTGTGCGTCGGCCAGGAGGCCGTCGCGGTCGGCGTGGCCGCGGCGCTGCGCTCCGACGATCTCGCCGCCGCCACCTACCGCGGGCATGGCCATGCGCTCGCGCGTGGGGTCGAGCCGAGCGGGCTCGCGGCCGAGCTGATGGGCCGCGCGACCGGCACCTGCGGCGGACGGGCGGGGTCGATGAACGTCATCGACCTCGACCACGGGCTGATCGGGTGCTTCGGGATCGTCGGAGGGTCGATGGCCGCGGCCACCGGGGCCGCCCTTGCCTTCCGCGGTGGCGACCGGGTCGCGCTGGCGGCGTTCGGCGAGGGGACGGCCAACCAGGCCTACTTCGCGGAGTGCCTGAACTTCGCCGCCGTGTTCGGCCTACCCGTCGTCTTCGTCTGCGAGAACAACCTCTACGGCGAGTACACGCCGTGGGAGCGGGTCACAGCGGGCGCCGACATCGTCGCGCGGGTCTCCGTGCTGGGCATTCCGGCCCGGACGGTGGACGGCAACAACCCGCTGGAGGTGTTCGACGCCGCCAGTGAGGCGGTGGGGCGGGCTCGCGAGGGTGGGGGCCCCGAGCTTTCTCGAATGCCGGACGTATCGCTTCGTCGGGCACTCGCGGAGCGACCCGGGTGCGTACCGCCCCCCAGGCGAGCTCGAAGCCTGGCGCGAGCGTGACCCGATCTCACTGGCGGCGGAGGCGCTCGGCTCGCAACCGGGCGGGTCGGAGCTCGTGTCCGAGCTCACCGCCGCGGTCGAGGGGCGCGTCGCGGAGGCGTTCGAGCGCGCCCTCGCGGCGCCCTTCCCCGGTGCCACCGACGCGCCACTGCCGGAGTACTGCGATGCCTGAGTTCCGCGAGGCCATCCGGCAGGCGATCGCCGAGGAGATGGAGCGCGACGAGCGGGTCGTGCTGCTCGGCGAGGACGTCGCCGACGCCGGCGGTGTCTTCAAGGTCACTGAGGGGCTGGTCGATCGGTTCGGGCCGGAGCGGGTGGTCGACACGCCGATCTCCGAGCTCGCGCTCGCCGGCGCGGCCTTCGGCGGGGCCGTGGCGGGCCTGCGACCGATCATCGAGATCATGTTCGGCGACTTCATGGCGCTGCCGATGGACAGCCTGGTCAACCAGGCCGCCAAGTACTGGTACCTGTCGGGCGGCACCACGAGCGTGCCGCTCGTGGTCCGCAGCGCCGTCGGCGCCGGCGGGCGCTTTGGGGCCATCCACTCCCAGAACCCCGGGACCTGGCTTCACGGCGTGCCCGGGCTCAAGGTCGTCTGCCCGTCCTCGCCGTCCGACGCGCGACTGCTGCTCCGGGCGGCGATCCAGGACCCCAACCCGGTCGTGTTCCTCGAGCACAAGCGGCTCTACAACGTCAAGGACGAGCTGGAAGACGACGCGATCAGGCTAGGCGAGGCCAAGATCGTCCGGCCCGGAAGCGACCTCACCATCGCCACCGTCATGACCGGCGTCCCCGCCGCTCTGGCCGCGGCCGAGACGCTGGCGACGGCCGGTGTCGAGGCGGAGGTGGTCGACATGCGCGGCCTGCGCCCGCTCGACGTCGGGACCGTCCTCGAGTCGATCGGTCGCACGAGCCGCCTGCTGGCGGTGGAGGAGGGGCCGCAGACGGGTGGGTGGGCAGCCGGGCTGCTCGGCGCGGTTGCCGCCGTGGCGCTCGAGGAGCTTGACGACGCATGGCTGTTGACCACGCCCGACGGACCGATCCCGTTCAGCCCTCCGCTCGAGGACAGCTTCCTCCCGGGACCCGAGCGAATCACGGCGACGGTCCTGGAGCGGCTGCAGGTGGCGGCATGACGCGCTTCGCCGACGGCTGCGCCTGGATCGAGGGCGAGTACGTCCCGATCGGCGAGGCTCGCATCCCCATCCTCGACACCGGCTTCGTCCGGTCGGACCTGAGCTACGACGTCGTCGGCGTCTGGCACGGCCGCTTCTTCCGGCTCGACGACCACCTCACCCGCCTCGAGCAGGGCTGCGCGAAGATCCGGCTGCCGCTCCCGCTCGGGCGCGACGAGATGCAGGCGATCCTGGTCGAGGTCGTCCGCCGGTCCGGGCCTGCGCGAGGCGTACGTCGAGGCGATCGTCACCCGTGGCGTCCCGACGCCCGGGGAGCGCGACCCGCGCGGATGGACCCCGCGCTTCTACGCGTACGCGATCCCCTACGTGTGGATCGTCCGGCCGGAGTTGCAGGAGCAGGGAACGCATGTCGTGGTGGCGAAGCAAACCCGCCGCATACCGCCCGACTCGGTCGACCCGACGGTGAAGAACTTCCACTGGGGGGACCTCGTCCGCGGGCTGTTCGAGGCCTATGACCGCGATGCGTGGCTGCCGATCCTCACCGACGGCGAGGGTCGCGTGACCGAGGGCCCCGGCTTCAACGTCTTCGCGCTCGTGCGCGGCGAGCTCCACACCCCGGAGCTCGGCGTGCTCGAGGGCATAACGCGGCGGACAGCCATCGAGATCGCGCGCGATCAGGGACTGGCCGTGCATGTCGGGGAGCTCCCGCTACCGCTGCTCTACGAGGCCGAGGAGATTTTCCTCACCAGCACAGCAGGTGGGGTCATGCCGGTCGCCACGTTGGACGGAGAGCCGGTCGGCACGGGGTCGCCGGGCCCGATCACGACCGCCGTGCGCGACCGCTACTGGGAGCTCCACGAGGACCCCAGCCTCACGCTTGAAGTCGACTACGAGAAAACGACGACCGCGGGGCAGCCGGGGTGAGCGCCGCGGGGACAGATGCCAACCGAGCGGTCGGAGGGAGACGTGAGATGTCAACTAGCGATAGGACACGAGTGAACAGCCATCAAATCAAGGGTCTGTGCCTGGCCTGGTCTGCCTGGTCGCCCTCGTGGCGGCCGGCTGCGGCGGCGACGATAACTCGGGAGGGAGTTCCGCAGCAGACAAAAACAAGCCGATCCTGATCGGCGCGGCGGTCGCGCTCACTGGCGACGAGGCGCCCTTCGACGAGCCACCGATGCAGGCCTTCCAGCAGGCAGCCGACGAGGTGAACGCCAACGGCGGCATCCTCGGCCGCAAGCTCGACGTCCAGGTGCGTGACATGAAGAGCGAGGCCTCGCTGGCGTCTCGCGTCACGACCGATCTGATCAACAAGGGCGCGGAGCTGGTGCTGGTGCCGTGCGACCCGGATCTCGGAGCGCCCGGCGCGATCGTCGCCCAGCAGCAGGGCATCATCGCCTTCTCGCTCTGCGAGGCCTCGGCTCGCTTCGGCCCGCAGGGCATCGGCAAGTACGTGTACACGCCGAGCCACATCACGTTCCTCGAGGGCTACGTGATGGCCGAGTGGGCCAAGATGAAGAAGGGCTTCTCGAAGGCGTTCGTGATCGAGGACAAGACCTTCGCCGGCTACGACGGCGAGGTTTGCAAGGGGTTCAACAACCGCTGGAAGGAGCTCGGCGGGGAGACCGTCGGCAGCGACACGCTGTCCGCCGACGACAAGTCGATCGCCGCGACGGTCACGCGCATCCAGGACGCCAACCCCGAGTTCATCTACATGTGCAGCCAGCCGCCCGGCTCGCCGGGATGGATCCGGCAGATCCGCGCCGCGGGCCTGGACCAGCCGATCCTGATGGCCACCGCCACCGACGGCAACTACTGGCTGAAGGCGGTGCCGAACGTCAGCGACGTCTTCTACCCGTCCATGGGCTCGATCTACGGTGACGATCCCAACCCGCGCGTCAACGACTTCGTCGACGAGTTCACGAAGAAGCAGGGCGACCCGCCGCAGACGGGCTACGCCCTGTTCGGAGGGGCGGTCATGGACCTCTGGAAGAAGGCCGTCGAGGACGCCAAGACGACCGATGCGGATCCCGTCCAGAAGGCGCTCGACAGCTTCCGCAACGTCGACACGATCGTCGGCCCGACCACCTACACCGACACCTCGCACATCGCGCTCGACCGGCCGATGCTGATCATGGAGGTGCAGGACGGGAAGATCCGCTACAGCGGAGAGACCTGGAAGGTCAAGAAGGCGCCGACACCAACGGGGTGACGACGACGGAGTCAGAAACCAATCGGGCGATCGGAGCCGACGACGCTCTGGTCGCAGAGGAGGTGACGATCGCCTTCAGCGGCGTCAAGGCACTGGATGCGGTGTCGTTCCTCTGCAGACCGGGGGAGATCGTCGGCCTGATCGGCCCGAACGGCTCGGGCAAGACGACGCTGCTGAACACGATCTCCGGCTTCCTCGAACCGCGCTCGGGGATCGTCCGGTTCCGCGGCCAGGAGACGCGCGGATGGTCGCCCCAGCAGCACGCTCGCCGCGGTCTCGCGCGGACGTTCCAGGGCGTGCGTCCGTTCGCGCAGCTCACGGTTCGCGAGAACATCGAGGTCGGCGCGGTGGGTGTGGGAGCGTCGCGGCGCGAGGCGCGTGAGCGGGCCACGCAGCTGCTCGAGGAGCTGGGCCTGAACGAGGTGGCCGCCACCTGGGCGGGGACGCTGCCCGCGGGATCGCAGCGGCGGCTCGGAATCGCACGGGCGCTCGCGGCAGATCCCGGCTTCCTGCTCTTGGACGAGCCGGCGGCGGGCCTGTATGAGGCCGAGACCGACTCGGTGATCGAGTTCATCGGCGGGATTCGCGAGGCGCGCGGGATCGGGGTCGTGCTCGTAGAGCACGACATGCGAGTCGTGATGAAGCTCTGCGAGCGCGTCCAGGTGCTCGACAACGGCAAGACGCTCGCCGAGGGCTCCGCGAGTGAGATCCGGACCAACCAGCGAGTGCTCGAGGCCTACCTCGGGACCGGAAGCGTGGGAAGTGCTCGAAGTAACTGACCTGAAGGTGGCCTACGACGCCGTCACCGCACTGCGCGGCGTGTCCATGCGCGTCGACGAGGGCGAGATCGTCTCGGTGATCGGCGCGAACGGAGCCGGCAAGTCGACGCTGCTGTGGTCGATCAGCGGTGTGGTCAAGCCGATCGGAGGGAGCATCAACTTCCTCGGCGAGCGCATCGACGGTCAGCGGCCGGAGACGATCGCTCGCAGGGGCCTGTCGCTGGTCCCGGAGGGGCGCCACATCTTCGGCGCGCTCACGGTGCGCGAGAACCTCGAGCTCGGCGCGGCCGCGCGGGGGCGCGTGAGCCGCGCCGAGCAACATGAGCTGATCGGCTTGGCGGTCAGCCGGTTCCCGTTCCTGGAGCGGCGCCTGCAGTCGCCCGCGGGCCAGCTCTCGGGCGGCGAGCAGCAACAGCTTGCGATCGCACGGTCGCTGGTGGCCCGGCCCAAGTGCATGCTGCTCGACGAGCCGTCATTCGGCCTCGCGCCGCTGATCATCGAGCGCGTGATGCAGGAGCTGGCTCAGCTCCGCGACGACGGGATCACCGTGCTGCTGATCGAGCAGGTGGCGGGCATCGCGGTCGAGCTCGCGGATCGCACCTACGTGTTGCGCAACGGCGAAGTGGAGCTCAGCGGCACGCGTGAGGAGCTGCTCGCGAGGGCCGACTTCGCGGCGGCTTACCTGGGCGAGTCCTATGTCTGAGGAGGAGCGGAGATGCAGCACGTCGTAGACGCCTTCAGCCTGGGGAGCCTCGACGCGATGCTCGCGCTGGGCATCGCTCTGGTCTTCGGAGTCATGCACCTCGTGAACTTCGCCCACGGCGAGCTCGTGATGGTCGGTGGCTTCACGATCTTCCTGACGGCCGAACTTCCCTGGCCGCTGATCGTGATCATCGTCATCGCGGTGGTCGCTATTGCGGCGCTGCTGATGGAGCGGATCGCGTTCCGGCCGGTGCGCAGCGCGGACCCGACGACGCTGCTGGTCACGTCGTTCGCCCTGAGCATCCTGATCCAGAGCGTGGCCGTGATCATCTGGGGCCGGCGCGCCAAGGGCGTCGACTTCGCGAGCGGTCTGTCGGAGCCGGTGACGATCTTCGGCACTCGCGTCGCGACCGTCGATCTCGTCTCGATCGGGGCCGCGGTGGTGCTCGTCGCCGGTCTCGCGCTCTTCCTCACGCGTACCGCGACGGGGACCGCGATGCGGGCAGCCGCGGACGACTTCGTGATGGCCCGCCTGCTGGGGGTGAGCGCCAACAGGGTCATCGCGGCGGCGTTCGCCCTCAGCGGGATCCTGGCGGCCACGGCCGCGCTCCTCTTGGTCGCCTCTACGGGCACGGTCCAGTCGAGCATGGGGCTGCAGCCGGTTCTGATCGGCTTTGTCGCGACAGTGATCGGCGGCGTTGGCAGCCTTGTCGGCGCCGCGCTCGGTGGCTTCTTGCTGGGTTGCCTCACGGTGACCATGCAGATCGCGCTTCCGCTGGAGGCCCGTGGCTATCGCGACGCGGCGGTGTTCACGATCGTGATCCTGATCCTGCTCGTCCGGCCGAGCGGGCTCGTCTCGAGCGCGGCGCTGGAGGAACGGGTCTAGCCGTGGAGGGACGCATGCACGCCGCCGCCGCGGCAGAGCCGCCCGTGGCGAGCGCACGCCAGCTCCCCGAGCCGTGGGGTGCCGCCGGCGGCCTGGTCGTCGGCCTGGTGGCGCTGTCGGTGCTCAGCATCGGCCTGGCGGGCCTGTCGGTCGGGTTCCACGACTTCGTCCTGACCGTGCTGCTGAACCTGATCCTCGTCGTCGGGATGTACATCTTCATCGGCAACTCCGGCGTCCTCTCCTTCGGGCACATCAGCTTCATGGCGCTCGGGGCCTACGCCGCCGCGCTCGTCAGCATCCCCACCGCCCAGAAGCAGTTCGTGCTGCCGAATCTGCCGCACTTTCTCGCCGGCGCCCAGGTGGCGGACGTGCCTTCGATCGTCATCGGGGCTGCATTCGCGGGCGTCGTGGGCTTCGTGGTCGGCATCCCGCTGATGCGCCTCAGCGGCATCGCGGCCTCGATCGCGACGCTCGCGCTGCTCGTCATCACGAACATCGTGCTCGGCGAGTGGGACACGATCACCGGTGGGAGAACCGCCCTCGTGGGCATTCCGCTCACCACGACCACGGGTTCGGCGCTGGCCTGGTGTCTCCTGACGATCGTCGCGGCCTGGCTGTTCCAGCGCAGCAGAGTCGGGTTGAGGCTGCGCGCGTCGCGCGAGGATCCGGTGGCGGCACGGGCGGCCGGGATCGGGATAACGCGTGAGCGCCTGATCGCCTTCGCGATCAGCGCCTTCGTCGTCGGGGTCGGCGGAGCCCTCTACGGACACCGGATCGGGAGCTTTGCTCCGAATGACTTCTACTTCCACATCACGTTCTTCTTGATCGCGATGCTCGTCGTCGGCGGGATCAAGAGCCTGTCCGGCGCCGTGATCGGCACGCTCACCGTTTCGACCATCCAGGAGGTGATCGGGCGGCTGGAGAACGGAGAGGGTGTCGGTCCGATCCATCTCCACCTGCGAGACGGCGTGACCGATGCCGTGCTCGCGATCCTCGTGCTGTTGATCATGCTGCGCCGCCCGGGCGGGATCACGGGCGGGCGTGAGCTCGTCATGCCCACCTGGACCGCGCGCATCTTTCGGCGCCAGCGGGGGGTGGCGGCATGAGCGCGGCTGGCGGCGTGCGCCTCTACGCGTTCCACTGCGGCGGCGACCGCTCGGACCGAGCGATCTTCGATCCGTTCGACCCCGACGTCGGCACCAAGCTCTACGCGCCCTATTTCTTCTACCTGGTGCAGCACCCGGAGGGAAACGTGCTCTTCGACAGCGGCGTTCACCCGGACGTGCGCGACGATCCCCACGGTCGGCTCGGGCACGCCGCGGAGGCCATAGTCGTCGAGATGGAGCCGGACGACGACGTCGTGGCCCAGCTGCGCAAGCTCGGGATGGAGCCCGGCGACATCGACCACGTGGTGCAGTCCCACCTCCACTTCGACCATGCCGGCGGCCTGGAGTTCTTCCCGCACGCGACCGTCTACGTCCAGCGCAGCGAGCTTTCGTTCGCCTACTGGCCCGCGGTCTACCAGCGCGGGCTGTACCTGCGAGCCGACTTCGACCACGAGCTGCGCTGGAAGGAGCTCGACGGCGAGTACGACCTGTTCGGCGACGGGCGCATCGTGCTGATCCCGACGCCCGGCCACACCCCGGGCCACCAGTCGATGCTCCTGCGCCTTGACGAGCAACCCATCGTGCTGCTCGCGGACGCCACTTACCTGATGGAGAAGATGCGCGAGCGCCTGCTGCCGGCGATCGTCTGGAGCCCCGACGCGATGGTCGCGAGCTGGCACGTGCTCGAGGACCTCGAGCGCCGGCTGGGCGCCCGGCTGATCTGCACCCACGACGTCGACTTCCGCGAGACGATGAAGCTCGCGCCCGAGGGGTGGTACGAGTGACCCAGCTGCCGGCCCTGTTCAGCACGCTGACGTTCGGCAACGTAGAGCTCCAAAACCGGATCGTGTCTACGGCACACCAGACGACGCTCATCCACGACCACTTGCCGACCGACGACTTCGTCGCCTACCACGAGGCGAGGGCGCGCGGCGGTGTCGGGATGATCATCATGGAGGCGGCCGCCGTCGTGCCGTCCGGGCTGTTGACCTCGCACACCGTCGGCGCCTATCTCGACGACGTCTCGGCCAGCTACCGGCGGGTGGCGGATGTCGTGCACGCCCACGACACCAAGCTGTTCGTACAGCTTTTCCACGGTGGCCGCGAGGTGATCGCGTCCGCGCCGAAGCCCGTCGTCATCGCGCCGTCGGCCGTGCCGTCGCGCCGCTATCACGTCGAGCCCCGCGCCCTGCGCGACCACGAGATCGACGAGCTGATCGAGGGCTATGCGGCCGGCGCGCGCGCGTGCGGCCGACGGCGGGCTCGACGGGGTCGAGGTGACGGCCGCCCACAACTACCTGCTCGAGCAGTTCTTCGGCCCGGCGAACCTGCGCGCGGATCAGTGGGCGGAGGGCACGGCGATGCTCGTTGCCGTCCTGCAGGCGATTCGCGCCGCGGCGCCCGAGCTTGCCCTCGGGCTGCGCCTCAGCGCCGACTCCGACGCGGCCCGTGCCGTCGTCCCGTCCCTCGAGGGGCTGGTCGACTACGTGCACGTCGCGGTCGGCGATTCCTCGACCTTCAACGGATGCGTCGGCATCGTCCCGCCCCCGCCCACCCCCGAGAACGAGATCGCGCGCTGGGTCGACGGCCTCAGCCAAGCCATGCCGCTGATCGGGACGACGCGGATCGTCGATCCGCGCGACGCCAGACCGGCTGATCGCCAGCGGGGCGGTCGACGCCTGCGGGATGAACCGCGCACTGATCACGGACCCCGACATGCCGCGCAAGGCGCGCTCCGGCGACCAGGACCAGATCCTGCGCTGCATCGGCTGCAACGCCTGCATCGCCCACTACCACGCCGAGACGCCGATCGCGTGCGCGCAGAATCCGCGCACCGGCCGTGAGCGGTCGCTCGCGCGCCCCCGCTCGGCCCCGGAGGCGCGCCGGGTCGTCGTCATCGGCGCTGGCCCGGCCGGCCTGGCGGCGGCCGCGGAGGCCGCGGCGGGTGGCCACTCGGTCGTCCTGCTCGAGGCCGCCGAGGAGGTCGGCGGCCAGGTCGGGATTGCCGGCAGGGCGCCGATGCACGACGAGCTGGCCAGCGCGCTCTGCGGCGCAACTACGACCACCTGCTGGATCGGCCGAACGTGGAAATCAGGCTTGGCGAGCGCGCCGACGTTGCCACGGTCGAGGCGCTCTCGCCCGACCTCGCGATCGTGGCGACCGGCGCCACGCCGTACGACCCGGGCTCCGGCTCGACGGCGTCGAGGTGGTCCAGGCCTGGGACGTTCTGCGCGGCAACCACCCGCGGGGGCGAGTCGTGGTGGCGGACTGGGGCGGCGACGCCACCGCGCTGGACTGCGCGGAGGTGCTTGAGGCGGCCGGACGCGAGGTCGTGCTCGCAGTCGGGTCGGTCACGCCCGCCGAGACGCTTCACCAATACACGCGCAACATCTACATAGCCCGGCTCTGCCGGCTCGACATCGACATCCGCCAGTATCTCGACGTCGTGTCGGCGGGCGGCGGGTGAGGTGCTGCTGCGTAACGTCATGGCGCCGGAGCTCGAGACCACCGTTGCGGCGGATGCGGTGGTCCTCTCCATGGGGCGCGTCCCGGAGGACTCGCTCGGTCCGGCGCTCGCGGATCGCGGCCTGCGCGTCGAGGAGGCGGGCGACTGCCGCACGCCGCGGAGCATCGAGGAGGCGATCCTGGAGGGCACGCTCGCCGTGACGGCGCTGTCCAGGGCCGCCGAGCCGGTCGCCTCGTAGGACCCGCCGTCCATTCGTGACTCCAAGGTCGGCCCCCACTGGGCTCATAACCCGAAGGTCGCGGGTTCGAATCCCGCCCCCGCTACCTCAAGGAAGCCCCGCTACGGCGGGGTTTTCTCGTTTCGGAGCCTGGCGCGTGGTCGGCTTGCGCGCACCAATCGCGCATCAAATTTGCGCCATCGCGGAGGTATTGCGCTCACCCCGGCGCCGAAGGTTCCGCGATCGCAGCGCACGCGCGTGGCGGAGGCCGGGTTAGGCCGCGCGCGGGAGTACAGTGCCCGGCGGATGCGATCCGCTCTGAGCGCCTTGCTGGTGAGCGTTCTGGGGGGCTTGTTGGCGGCCTCCCCGGCGCTTGCCCAGCAGCCCAACGGCAAGGGCACGGACCTGTTCGTGACGATCGCCGCCCGCGAGTGCTCGTCCTACGACGACATCATGGCCAACCGGGCGCGCAACGACATCCAGGAGAGCTTGCGCGATCTCGGGAAGAACACCGTCTATAGGGCGGGTGAGCCAATCGACCCGGGTGTGGAGGCGACCAACGACCCAAATTGCACGCCGCTGCCCGGTTGGCGCTTCACGCTCGGCACCGGCTACCAGACGAGGGCGGTGTCGGGCCCGTGGGGATCGCTGTCGATCGTCACTGACCCGTACGACACGGACATCGTGACCGAAGCTCGCGTCCGCTTGCGGGACTACGCGGGCAGGCCGACCGACGACTTCTTGGAGGGCGCGACGACGATCGAGCTAACGAAGGCTCAGGCGGTACGCGCCGCGATCGCCAACAGGCTGTGGATTCAGGGCGGAACGCCGTCCGATCCGATCTTGAACGGCCCGTATCCGGGCCAGTTCGGGTTCGGCGCGCTGCGCTGCTCGGTCGACAACTTGAACGGCGACAACGTCGAGTGGATCGCGTACCCGCAGGGGACCGAGCACGTCTTCTGCTACGCGTACTACGTCCGGCCGCCGCCGACGAGCGGCACGATCGTGATCCGCAAGGAGGTGCGCGGCACGCCGGGGGCCACACAGACGTTCACCTTCGACGGCAACCTCAGCTTCAATGAGGGCAACCTATTCAACCTGCGCGTGAGCAACGGCCAGCCCGCGAGCCAGAGCTTCTACCGCGCGGCGACCGGCGCCACCGACGGGCCGTGGGTGGTCCATGAGCGGGTGCCGGGGGGCTGGAGGCTGGCTGAACTCTCCTGCTCGTCCACGGCCGGCAGCACCGTGGCGACCGACCTTGCGGCCGCCCGCGCGGAGATCCGGCTCGCCCCCGGGGACACGGTCACCTGCACCTACGTGAACGAGGTCCGCCCACCCGCCGGGGAGCTATTCATCCGCAAACTGACCCGCGGCGGGATCGGGAGCTTCGACTTCGACGTCATGCGGGTTGGCGGCGGGGCTGGCGCAAAGGCGCACGCTGAGACCAAGAAGGAGAGCGTGGCGGTCGACGCCCAACCCAGCCCGCTGACACTCTCACCTGGCACATATCGAATCGACGAGCAACTACCTGAGAGCCGCGCCGGGGAGTGGCGCTTGGACAACGTCATCTGCGGCGGGCTACCGGCGGCGGCTTCGGAATCGACCGAGGTGACGATCACCGACGGCGGGGGCGCGACCTGCACGTTCGAGAACAGCTTCGTCCCGTCGGGCAAGATCGCGATCGACAAGGTCACCCTGGGAGGCGTCACCACGACCGGGTTCGTGATTTCCCCCGTGGGAGATCCAGAGACCCAGTATCGGAAGGCGGCCACCACCAGCGAGCCCGGCGTGGCAGTACGGGCGGAGGGCTCGAACACCAACGCCCTTCCGCTGGGCGCCTACGTCATCCAGGAACTGGAGCCGGCTTCCGACGCCGATAGCGACTGGTCGCTCATCCAGGTGGTCTGCAATGGACACCTCGTTCCCGCCGTGGAGGGACGCGTGGTCGTCACGCTCACCCGTGACCATCCGCGCCGGCTCTGCCGCTTCACCAACACCAAGCGCGCCACCCCGATTCCTCCGGAGCCCGGCCCCGAACCGGAGCCCGGCCCCGGCCCGAGTCCTGTTCCCAGCCCGCCGGTGCCGGGTGGTCCGACTCCCGACCTGGTCGTCACCAAGCGCGCGGACCGCCTGACGGCGACCAAGGGCGAGATCGTCACATACCGCCTGATCGTGACGAACAACGGCGACGCCACGGCCGAGGAGATAATCGCGGGCGACCTGCCCGGCGCCGGGGCTCGCGTCGTGTCCAACAGCGCCCGCGGGCCACGCTGCCACAAGGGGCGAATCCTCTACTGCCGAATCAAGGCGCTGCGGCCCGGCCAGAGCGCTACCGCCAAGCTGCGACTGCGCGTTCTGCGAACCGGGCGCTTCACCAATACGGCGGCGGCGATCTCAAGCACTCCCGAGCCCACGTACCGAAACAACCGCGCCGCGGCGCGGGTGCGCGTACGCCGCGTCCCGCCCTTCTGCCTCCCGCTGGCCGCGCCCTCTTCCGAGCCCCACGCACGAGCAGCCTGCTAGCGACAGGGTCGAACTCCTGGACTCGGTAGCGCGTTCGGCAGCACCCCCTTGTCGCTGGAGGCCCGGATCGGACATGCTGCGCGCGTGCGGCTGGCAATGACGGACACGACCGCCACGTGCGGGTTAGAGCGGCGGGAGTTGTGGACGAACCACGCGATCTCTACTGCTGAGGCCAACGAGGGGCAGGTGGGCGCGTGAGTGCTGCGTCGGCTATCTCGGCTTCCGAGCGGCGCAGGTTCTTGGCCCCGCTGGCGCTGGCCCAGTTCATCTGCAGCTTCGCCGGCTCGAACATGAACGTGATGATCAACGACATCACGGAGGATTTGGACACGACCGTGGCCGGGGTGCAGGCCGCGATCACGCTGTTCCTGCTGATCATGGCCGTCCTCATGATCCCGTGCAGCAAGCTGACCGACCGTTGGGGCCGCAAGCGTTGCTTCACCGCCGGTCTCGTGCTGTACGGGATCGGCGCGCTGGTGAGCGCGGTCTCTCCCAGCCTCGGCGTGCTGATCTTGGGCAACTCGGTGTTGGAGGGCGTCGGCACGGCGCTGCTGATCCCCCCGGTCTACATCCTCACGACGCTGAAGTTCAGCGATCTCACCTCGCGCGCGCGGGCCTTCGGCGTGATCAGCGGCATGGGTGGCGTGGGCGCAGCGGCGGGGCCCTTGATCGGTGGCGTCATCACCACCGGGATCAGCTGGCGTGCGGCGTTCGTCTTCCAGGCCCTGGTGGTGGCGACGATCGTCCTGCTGAGCCGCAGGATCGAGGATCCGATCGCAGCGGACCCCACGCGCCCCTTCGACGCCGTCGGAGCGGTCCTGTCGGCCGTCGGCATGTTCTGCGTGGTCTTCGGGATCTTGCAGGCCGACAACAACGTCGCGCTGATGGCTGCGTTCGTGGCCGCTGGGGCCGCGTTCCTGATCTGGTTCTTCGTCTACATCCGCGGCCGCGAGCGAGCCGGCAAGGAACCGCTGCTGTCCACCGGGCTGTTCAAGAACCGAACCTCGAACCTCGGTCTGGCCACGCAGAACATCCAGTGGCTGCTGCTGATGGGAACGTCTTTCACTGTTGCCGTGTTCCTGCAGACGGTGCGCGGCTACAACGCGATCGAGACGGGCGTCATCTTCACCGCCGCGACGCTGGGCGTCCTCGCCTCGTCGCTCGGGGCCGAGCGATTCGCCAAGCGGCGTCCGCAGAAAACGCTGATCATGGCCGGCTTTGTGACGACCTTGGCCGGGATCGGCCTCCTGCTTGGCCCTGGTCGGGGCCTCTTCGCGGGTCGTCGCCTTCGCGCCAGGCCTGCTGCTGATCGGCCTCGGGCTCGGGCTCATGCTGACCCCGTCGGTCAACCTCGTTCAATCCAGCTTCCCGGAGCAGCAGCAGGGTGAGATTTCAGGGCTGTCGCGCAGCATCTCCAACCTTGGCTCTTCCTTCGGCACCGCCATAGCCGGCACGATCCTGGTCTCCGACCTCGCATCGGGAAACACGAGCTATGTAGTCGCCATGGTCGTACTCGCGGCTCTTGCGCTAGTCGGCCTGGCCGTGGCCGCTCTACTCCCGCGCGGCCCCGAGCCGCACAACACGTCGAGCGAAATCATGACGTCACACGCGCCGCGGCCGGCCGTCCAGCCCGAATAGGCGACGCGCGACCGCGCTGCTGCATCGGACGACAAGCAAGAGCGACCTATACCGGCTCCCGTTTTGCATGGAAAGCGAAAGGGGAACCCACCACCGACACGGCTGTCGCTCCTCGTCCAAGGCGGAAGCCGATGATCTAGCTCCGCTTGGTCGTCCAAACCTTCACGGACGGGTCATCTTTTCAGGCCGCGATAGAGGAGCGCGCGCTTCGCATGCATGCATGGCAAGAGGGCGCGCTCCTTGTCGACAACTCCTGAGAGGCCACAGCAGCCGCAGAGCCTCTACACCGACACCTCGCGCCGGGTGATCCGCCAGGTGCCGATCAGGAGCGGAAGCAGCATCCAGAGTGCGAGCGCCGTGCCCACGTGCGCCCATTGGGTCGCGCTCATGACCTCCTCCTGCATCGGGCTGAGGGCGCGCGCGGTAGATACCCACGGGGCGACGTCGGCGAAGAAGGACAGCGAGACCACCGCCATCCACGCCATCGGCAGCGCGAAGAGGACGACGATGGCCGGCGC
Source organism: uncultured Thermoleophilaceae bacterium (assembly GCA_963722245.1). Taxonomy (GTDB): domain Bacteria; phylum Actinomycetota; class Thermoleophilia; order Solirubrobacterales; family Thermoleophilaceae; genus JACVRW01. The sequence goes on along the minus strand of CAVRKM010000013.1, from coordinate 162,093 downwards.
CGAGGCGAGCAGGATCGCGCCGAACGCGACGCCTGTGATCATCCCGGCCGTCAGGTAGACCGCCGACTGGCCGATCAGCGGCGCGGCGTCGGACCAGGTGCCGTCGACGCCTGGCGATGCGACGAGCACACCCGCGGCGACGACGGCGACGGACATGACGAGCATCGCGACGGCGAGGACGAGGCTCGCGATCAGCTTGGCGCCGAGGACGCGCGAGCGCACCGGGACCAGCGCGAAGGTGATCATCCCGGTGCGCTGGGACCACTCCGAGGTGACGAGCAGGATGCCGACGACCGGCAGCAGGACGGCCGCCGGCTGCAGCCCGACGTTAAGGACGGACTGGAATGTGATGTCCGCCGCGTCGCCGACGACGCAGGCGACGATCACGACGAGCACGGTGATCGCGACGGTGGCGAGCAGTAGCCAGAAGCCGGCGCGGGTGTTGACCATCTTGCGCAGCTCGACGGCGACGAGGCGGCCGAGGCCGGGGCGTGCGTGGACGCCGGTGGTGTTCACGCGGATCGGTGCGGCGAGGGTGGTGGTGCTCATGCGGTTGCTCCTGTCAGCTCGGGGTGCATCGAATCAGTGGGCGGCGACGGTGTGCTTTCGCCGGACGTGGTCAGCTCGAAGAAGAGGCGTTCGAGGCCCGCGTCCTGGGCCGGGGCGAGTCGGCGCAGCACGACGCCGTCGGCCATTGCCGCGTGAGCGACGACCTCGGGCTCGGCCTCGACCAGCCGCCGATCGCCGTCGGCGGGGTGCATCGTCAGGCCGGCGTGGTGAAGCGCGGCGTCGAGCGCGGCGAGGTCGGCCGCCTCGACGATGGTGCCGGACTCGGTGAGCAGCTCGGCGCGGGTGCCCTGCGCCTGGATCCGTCCGCCGCCGATGATCATCATCCGATCGGCGACGGCCTCGACCTCTGCCAGCAGGTGCGAGGAGAGCAGCACGGTGCCGCCGCGGTCGGCGAAGTCGCGCAACAGGCCCCGCATCCAGCGCATGCCCTCCGGATCGAGGCCGTTGGCGGGCTCGTCGAGGATCAGGACCTCGGGGTCGCCGAGCAACGCGTGGGCGAAGCCGAGGCGCTGGCGCATGCCGAGCGAGTACTTGCCGACACGCCGCCGGGCCGCCGTCTCGTCGAGGCCGACGAGCTCCAGCAGCGCGTCGACGCGCTGCGCGGGCACGCCCATGGTGTTCGCGGACACGGCGAGCGCCTCGCGGCCTCGGCGCCCGGCGTGCTGCGCCGACGCGTCGAGCAGGATCCCGACGCGCCGGCCGGGGTTGGGCAGGTCGCGGTAGCGCCCGCCGAGGATCCGGACCTCGCCGCTGTCGGGCTCGGACAGGCCGACGAGCATCCGCATCGTCGTGGTCTTGCCGGCGCCGTTGGGGCCGAGGAAGCCCGTGACGGTGCCCGGCTCGCAGCGGAAGGTGACATCGGAGACGACGGTGCGCCCCCCGAGCTGCCTGGTGAGTCCTTCGGTTTCGATCATCCCGGCAGACTCGCGGCCGGCCGTGCTTCCGCCCACGGTCCCCGGGCTACGCTGGCCGAGCCCTGCGGCGGTGGCAGCCAACGACTTTGGTAGGGGGTCGCGGCCGCGGTCCTCGCTTAGCCTTCGTCGTCGAGCGATGACACGCCAGGCGACAGCACGCTTCACCCATCGGCTGTCCGGCTGGATGCGCTCCGCACTGCCCGGCGTCGTGATCGACGCCCCCGACGAGGAGCGTGGCCGCCGCGACCGCGTCGTCGACGCGACGATCTACCTGGTTGCCTTCGCGATCAGCGCCGCCACCCTCGCGAACACTTGGCAGACGCACCCGCCCTGGCTGCGCGTTGTGGACGTCGTGGTCGGGATCGCGGCGCTCGTCTCGCTGCACTGGCGGCGCACCCATCCAGCCGCCGTCGGGATCGGCATCGGGGCGGTCTCGCTCGTGATCCTCACGACCTCCGGCGCGAACCTCGCCGCCACGTTCAACGCCGCGATCCGGGCTCGTGGCCGTGATCTGGCCGTCATCGCCGGGCTTCTTATCGCCTGGGCCTTCGCGAGTCCGCTGCTCTACCCCCCCGCCGGTAGCTACTGGGTCAACGCGGGGGCCTGCCTGCTGCTGACGGGCGTAGTCCTCGGCTGGGGACTCTTCGTACGCGCGCGGCGAGAGCTCGTGCGATCCCTGCGCGAGCAGGCCGACCGCGCCGGGGACGAGGCGCGCGCGGCCGAACGGCGGCGGATCGCCCGCGAGATGCACGACGTGCTCGCCCACCGCCTCTCGCTGCTCTCCGTCCACGCCGGCGCGCTCGAGTTTCACCCCGATGCACCGGCCGAGGAGGTCGCCGACGCGGCTGGCGTGATCCGCGAGAGCGCGAAGACGGCGCTCGAGGAGCTGCGCGGCGTGATCGGCGTCCTGCGCGAGGACGGCGGCGAGAGCCTGACGCAGTCGCCCCAGCCGACGCTCGCCGACCTCGCTGCCCTCGTCGATGAGTCGCGGGCGGCCGGGATGCGGATCACCGCACGGATCGAACTGGGCGACGCAGCGCCGCCCGCCGCCGTCGGCCGAACCGCCTACCGGATCGTGCAGGAGGGTCTGACCAACGCACGCAAGCACGCGCCGGGAGCGGCCGTGACTCTAACCGTCCACGCTCCCGACGGCGACCTGCAGGTCGAGGTCCGCAGCCTCGCGCCGGTGGCCGTCGCCGCGGTCTCGCCGCTGCCCGGGGCGGGGACCGGCCTGATCGGGCTCACCGAGCGCGTCGCGCTCGCCGGCGGCGAGCTCGAGCACGGCGTCGACGCCGACGGCGCGTTCGTCGTGCGCGCCCGCCTGCCGCGATGATCCGCGTCCTGCTCGTCGACGATGACGCGCTCGTGCGCTCCGGCCTGCGGATGATGCTCGCCGGCGCAGCAAGCCTCGAAGTGGTGGCCGAGGCCGCCGACGGTCGCGAGGTCCTCGGCGCGGTCGACCTCCACCGGCCCGACGTCGTCCTCATGGACATCCGCATGCCACACCTCGACGGGATCGCGGCCACCCGTCTGCTCGCAGCGCAGCCCGACCCGCCCGCCGTCCTCGTGCTCACGACCTTCGACGCCGACGAACTCGTCCTGCGCGCGCTGCAGGCCGGCGCCGCCGGCTTCCTGCTCAAGGACACCGCGCCGGCGGAGATCGTCCGCGCAATCGAGCTCGTCCACGCGGGCGACGGCATGCTCTCCCCCACGGTAACCCGCCGGCTCATCTCGATGGTGGCCGGCGACTCGGACGCCGGCGCCCGCACCGAGCATGCCCGCGACCGACTGGCGACGCTCAGCCCGCGCGAGCGCGACGTCGCGCTCGCCATCGGCCTCGGCCACGGCAACGCCGAGATCGCCGCGGCGCTGCACCTCTCCGTCGCGACGGTCAAGGGCCATGTCTCCCGACTCCTCGACAAGCTCGAGGTCGACAACCGCGTCCAAATCGCCCTGCTCGTGCAAGCCGCGGGCGAGCACTAGCAGGGTCGCGGACGGATCAGAGTGTCGCTCGCCCATGGAAGCAGCGATCCTGTCGACCGCGGCGTGAGTGCCGCCTTCGCGTGATAGCAACCCCGAGCCCGGCGACGGGCCGGCTGCTGCTTTGGACGAAAAGCGGGAGTCGTTCCGAAGCGCCGGTGGCACCCGGTGCAGCAGACTCGGCGGTTCGCAGCCGACCGTGAGCGGCGTATCGGGGTCTCCCTGCCGGTGGAAACGCGGTTACCCGCGCCTCTCCCCACTGCCACTTTATAGCGCAGAAAAATTTCTCATGAACGGCCTGAGACATGCCGCATAATCGCCCGCCGCAAGTGCAGAACGTATGGAAATGGAGGAGCGAACGGCTATGACCGAGCATGCTGTGGTGATCGCCGGAGGCGGTCCGGCGGGGATGATGCTCGCGGCCGAGTTGGCGTTGGCGAAGGTCGACGTCGCGGTCGTCGAGCGGCGTCCCGATCACGTGCTCGCCGGCTCACGGGCCGGCGGCTTTCACTCGCGCACGATCGAGGTGCTGGATCAGCGTGGGGTCGCTGATCGATTCCTCGCGGAGGGTCAGACGGCTCAGGTCGCGACGTTCGGCTCGACCGTGTTGGACATGAGCGACTTCCCGACGCGTCATCCGTATTCGCTCGGAATCTTTCAGAACCAGATCGAGCGGATCATGGCCGCCTGGATCGCCGAGCTGCCGGTGCGGATCTACTACGGATCTGAGGTGACGGGCTTCGCGCAGGACGACACCGGCGTCGACGTCGAGCTGTCCGACGGCGAGTCGCTGCGGGCGCAGTATCTCGTCGGGTGCGACGGGGGACGCAGCCTGATCCGTAAGGCAGCCGGCATCGAGTTCCCCGGATGGGATCCGACCAGGAGCAACCTGATCGCCGAGGTCGAGCTGACCGAGGAGCCGCCGCAGGGCGTCCGTCACGACGCCACGGGCGTCCATGGCCTCCACAGGATGGAGGATGGGAGGACCTTCCGGGTCGTCGTGACCGAGCAGCAGCTCGGGACGGGCAGCGAGCCCACCCTGCGTGATCTGAGCGAGGCGCTGATCACCGTGTTCGGCACCGACTTCGGGGTCCACAATCCCACGTGGATCTCCAGGTTCACCGACATGACGCGGCAGGCCGCGGCCTACCGCGCGGGACGAGTCCTACTCGCCGGCGACTCGGCACACGTGCATTACCCGGCGGGTGGACAGGGCCTCAGCCTCGGCGTGCAGGATGCGGTGAATCTGGGATGGAAGCTGGCTCAGGTGGTCAACGGGACCTCCCCGGAGAGCCTCCTGGATACGTATCGGGACGAGCGCCACCCGGTCACTGCCCGCGCGCTCCGGTACACGATGGCTCAGACCGTGCTCCAACGCCGGGACGAGCGCATCCAGGCTCTGGTCGAGGTGGTGTCGGAGCTGGCGAGCATGGACGAGCCTCGCAAGCGGCTCGCCGGGATCATCTCCGGGCTGGACATTCACTACGACCTCGGCGAGGGACATCCGCTGCTCGGACGCCGCATGCCCGATCTGGACCTCGTGACCGCCGACGGCCCGCTCCGAGTCTTCGAGCTGCTGCACGACGCCAGGCCGGTGCTGCTCAACCTCGGTGAGCCCGGCGGCTTCGACATCGCTCCATGGGCTGACCGGGTCCAGCTGATCGACGCGAGCTACACAGGCGAGTGGGAGCTCCCCGTGCTCGGCGTGGTCAGCGCCCCCACCGCCGTGCTGATCCGCCCCGACGGATACGTTGCCTGGGTCGGAGAGCCAACCGACCCGGGCCTGCCTGACGCGCTCACCACCTGGTTCGGACAACCCGCAGCGTGAGCAGCTACCGATAGGAGAGACCGTGCCGGAGGGCCCCTTCAGACCGCAGCTCGGCGAGCCGCACCATTACGCCTACGTCGTCGAGGACATCGAGGCCACCGTGAATCGCCTCGCCGACCAACTCGGCGCCGGGCCGTTCTTCCTCATCGAGGGCGTGCCGTTGGAGAACGTCCTCTCGCGCGGTGAGCCGGCGCAGTTCGTTCACAACTCCGCTTTTGGCTCCTGCGGCGCCGGCGCGATCGAGCTGATCGAACCCCTCAGCCTGGCGCCCGAGCGCGTCGAGAAGCGCTTCTCGGGTCCGCGGCCGGGAATCCACCACGTCGGCTACGCCGTGCCGTCGACGGAGGTAGCCGATTTGCGAAGCTCGCTCGACGAGCGAGGTCTGCCGCAGTACCTGAGCTCACAGCTCGGCGAGGTCGAGTCGACTCTCCACGACGCCTCCGCCGCCCTCGGCCACGACATCGAGATCCATGTCGACAGCGACGCTTTGCGCGCCTTCTTCGAGATGGTGCGAGGCAGCGCCGCGGGTTGGGATGGCTCGGAACCGCTGCGCCCGGTCGAGAGCTGAACGCTGGCCGCGACCCTACGGGGAGGCGAACCAGATGTCGATGTGACCGCCCCGGTCGCGCTGGGGCACGCGCACTCTGGTTTCCCCGAGCCGTCGCAGGCAGCCGACGTCCGGAGGTGGGGGCTCGCTTGCTCCGCGGAAGGGGTGCTCGACGAAGACGGCCGGTGGAGACACGCAGATAGAGCCCGCCAAGCCCGAGTAGAAGCAAGGGGATGCTTCGCCAGGCGACCTGCCCGTTGGCGCGACATGCCCGCTACAACTACCGCCTCGCGGCTCCGACCGCGGTCAGGACTTCGGGAGGTAGGTGAGGAGGACCACTCCGGAGTCGAACCGCTTCACGTCGTCGAGCTCCATCCGGACGGTTCCCCTGTCGCCGAGCACGTGGACGTTTCCCTCGCCCCAGACGAGCGGGTTCAGGTAGACCTCGTACTCGTCGATCAGGCCCTTCTCGGCGAGGGCGTACGCGAACTCGCCGCTCCCGTGCATGAACAGGTCACCGTCGACCTCGTCCTTCAGCTTCGGGATCGAGTCCTCGAGGTCCCCCTCGAGCAGGGTCGCGTTCCACTCGAGATCGCCGGACAGGGTGGTGGACCCGACGTACTTCGGCATCGCGTTGACCATGTCCGCCCACTTGCCCGACTGGCTCGGCCAATATCCCGCCAGCCCCTCGTAGGTCTTGCGGCCCAGCACCAGCCCGCTGGATCTCGCCTGACGCTCGAACGAGTAGTCGCCGTGGTCTCCGTCCGGCTGCACCCACTCGCCGACCGGGTCTATGACGCCGTCGAGGGTGGCCTGCGTAGTCGCGATCAGCTTTCCCATCTCGATTCTCCTTTGGTCACGGGAGCTTTGTCTGAGCCCCTATACCCATGAGACAAACGGGGAGCGGGAGGGCACTGCTTGCGCCGGTGCGACCAGCGCCGGAGAATGCTCGGCCGATGCCGACCGCCACCGTCAACGGAACCGAGCTTTACCACGAGGTCCGGGGCACCGGGCCACCGGTCTTGCTGATCATGGGAGCGACCGGCGACGGCGGCCACTTCGACACGTTGGCCGACCTGCTGGCCGACGAGTTCACGGTCATCACCTATGACCGGCGCGGGAATGGCCGGAGCCCGGCCCCGGCCGGTTGGGAGACGACCTCGCCGGGGGAGCAGGCCGAAGACGCGGCGGCGCTGCTGGATGCGCTCGGGACCGGGCCGGTGGCGATCTTCACCACCAGCAGCGGCGGGAACCACGCACTGTGTCTGATGGTCCGCCATCCCGCACGGGTGCGCGGCGTGATCATGCACGAGCCGGGGCTGTACGCGCTGGCCGACGACTTCGAGGCCGTTCGGGCCCCGTTGCGGGCGCTGGTCCAAGAGGCGATGGAGGCCGGAGGGCCGCCCGCTGCGGTGGAGCGTTTCTGGGGCTACATGTGCGGAGAAGCTGGCTGGAGCCGGCTCGCGCCCGCGCTTCGTGAGCGCCTGCGCGCCACTGCCAGCACACTGTTCGCGGTCGAGCTCGGGACCTACGAGCTGTACCTGCCCGACGACGAGACGTTGGCCGCTCTTGCCGCGCCTGTGGGCTTGCTCGTCAGCGAGGACGGCCTTCCCGTCTTCGCCGAGATCGCCCGCCGGCTCGGCGAGCGTCTGGGCGTGGAGGTCGCCGCCACGCCGGGTGGACACGACGCGTATCACGAGTACCCCGAGGAGCTGGCGGCGGCCGTGCGGCCATTCCTGCGCAAGGCCAGCGCTAGTTCGGTGTGACCTTCAGGATCCGGTCGGTCCCGCCGCCGTTGGCGGTGGTGACGTGCCCGTTGACATGGTTATGACCCGGACGCAGTTGATCTGACGCGGCCGACGATCGTTCCCGTTCGATAACGTCGTAACGATGACGGAAACCGAGCCCGTATCCCCGCTGACGGGGCGTTGCATGTGTGGCGCCGTGGCCTTCGAGATCTCCGCGCCGTTGCTCGGCGTCGCCTACTGCCATTGCAAGCGCTGCCAGCGCCGCACCGGCTCGGCGTTCTCGGTGAGCGGCCTGACCGTGCCCGGGTCGTTCGCGATCACCGCCGGGAGCGATGTCGTGGGCACCTATCGGCCGGATGACGACGGGTGGCACAAGAGCTACTGCGCGGAGTGCGGAAGCCAGCTGTTCACCACCCACCCCGAGAACCCGGAGCTGATCGCCGTGAGGGTCGGGGCGCTCGACCAGGACCCGGGTGTGCGCCCGAGCGTCCACCAGTTCGTCGACTACGCGGCGCCTTGGGAGCCGATCCCGGACGACGGGCTGCCGCGCTATCCGGAACGCATGACCTGGGAGTAACCGATTTTCTGCTCCGCGGCCTCCCAAAAGGAGGCGCTAGGGTGGGCCGATGAAGGCGGACCGAGCGACTGCGCGCCGCGGCGGGCGCGAGACGCCGTATCAACGCGCCCGCGATGCCGGTCGGCAGGCGCTCCGTGAGGCGGTCCTCCAGACGGCAGGGGACGTGCTCGCCCGGGAGGGTGCCGGGGCGCTGACCATGCGCCGGATCGCGGACCAGATCGGCTCCTCGACGACGGTCCTCTACGCCCTCTTCGACGGCAAGAGCGGCATCATCGACGCGATGGTCCTGGAGGGCCACGAGCTGCTTCGTCAGCGGCTCGAGGCGATCCCGCGTACCGGCGCCCCGTTCGAACGGCTGGCAGCGACCGGCGTTGCGTACCGCGAGGCGGCACTTGGGGACCCCGCTCGCTACCAGCTCATGTTCGGAAGCGCGATCCCCGGATACCAGCGGGGCGAGGCCGCCCGCGAGGCCGCGCGATCCAGCTTCCACGTGCTCGTCGAAGCGGTCCGCGACTGCGTCGACGCCGGTGTCTTTGAGAGCTCCACCGATCCCCGCTTTGCCGCGGAGATACTGATCGCGGCCGCGCACGGTGCCGTGAGCCTCGAGCTGTCCGGGCACTTCGACGACCCGGAGCAGGCGGACGAGCGGTTCTCGGTGCTCACCGGAGCGTCGGTGCTGCCCTTCCTCGCCGACCAGGGCTGACCGGCCGGCTACCGCTGAGCCAGGGCCAGCTTCAGCCGGACGGCCTTCGAGCTCAACACCGACACGTGGCTGCCGGCCCGCAGCGACCTCGGCACGGCGAGCACCGAGGCGTCGCCGCCGCTCAGCTTCGTGCCCGCCACCGGCTGGCCGGTGCAGTCGTCGCCCTCGAACACCCGGAGGGTCGCCGGCGCGCTCGCGCTCCCAAGGCGCGTGACGCGCACTCGACCGCCGCCGGGCGCCGGCCGCTCGACCGTCTGGCAGCCCCGCGCGAGAGCGACACGGGCGGTGCTGGCGGTGGCGCTCGCGCTGGAGCCCGCGCCCGGCGCCGATGGATACGTGTAGGCGTGGACCACGCCATTCGTGTCCCCGACGAACAGGCGCCCGTTGGCGACCGTGGCCGCGCCGTAGAGGGACAGCGAGTTGTCGTAGAGGAGGTCGCCGGTGGCCGGATCGACCAGGTACAGGACCCCGTAGGAGGGCACGACCAGCATGCCGTTCGCGAACGTCAGCGCGCCGAACGTTCGGTTGGGCAGCGCCCGTTCCCAGATGATCGCCCCGGTGCGCGGGTCGAGGGCGCGTATGGACCCCTTCGACGTCTCGCCGTCGATGGTGGTCCCGCCTCCGGCGTAGTAGAGCCGCGTGCCGTCGAAGTAGCCGTTCGAATAGATGCCTCCCGCGGCGGGCTCGTCGCCGACCGCGGCGAAGGCGAGCCGGCGCGACCAGACCGGCCCCGCGGCGACGTTGTCACGCAGGAACGCGTACAGGACCCCGTTCTTGTTCGCGGCCGAGACCAGGTCGCGCCCGGTGCTGTCCGTGAACAGGGTGGGCGCCGTCCCCCAGTCGGCATCGGGGGTCAGGTCGCCGACTGGAAGCGACCAGAACGACTTGATCGCGAGCGTGGTTGCGTCCACGGCCACCATCGCCTCGGCGTGCGGCTGAGTGTCGTTGCTCGAGTTCGTGTAGGCGCGGTTCCCGGTCGTCACGAAGACGGAGTTGCGCGCCGCGTCGACCGCCGGCTTCGTCCAGATTGTCCCGCCCACCTGGCCGTTGGGAACGATGTTCAAGGTGTTGACGATCTGGTGGGTGGAGATGTTCACCCGCAGCAGTTGACCCTGGACGAGCGGCGAGTCGCATTGGCTCGCGATGCCGACGTAGGCGAACCCGTTGAGGGCCGCCGGGCTCGACCAGTTGTAGTGGCCCGTGTGGGTGTCGCCCGTGAATACCCGCCAGAGGGAATGCCCGGTGTACATGTTCAGGGCGTACCAGTAGTTGTCGCCGCCGCCGAGATAGAGGCTGCCGCCGAGAGTGAGCGGGGAGGAGGTCACCCCGAGCTCGTCGCAGCCGCCCGGGTTTGGCACGACGCCGAGGAAGGTCCGCCACCTCTGCGCGCCCGTCGCCTCGTCGAGCGCGTACTCGTAGCCATCCCACGAGCCGACGAAGACTCGGCTCCAGTTCACCGCCGGGGTGGCTGCGACCTTGTCGCCGGTCTGGAAGCTCCACTGCTGTTCGAGCGGTCCGTACCGCGAGCAGCCGGCGATGGTCCCGACCATCGCGACAGCGCATAGAGCTATCAGGATCCCCCTGGCCTGCACGAGCTTGTGCCGAAAGCTACCAGCGTGGTCAAGGTGCCTCCACACGCCGCAGGCACCCGCTCGTCACGAGCGTCGATTGGGCTGATCACCGGCTGGAATGGGCAGACGCTCCGCCCTCGTATGAGATGGCCGGATCCGTGCGCTCGCTTTCGTGATCGTCGCGCTGGTCGCCCCGACGGCGACGGTCGCACGCGCGGACGGCATTCCGGTCTACACCGTGTATGGCTGCGAGGCTCCGGGAGGGGCGGGCGCAGGTCTCGACGGATGGGCCTTCGCCCTGGCCGCCTCGCACACGATCCTCGACAACCGCTGCCACTCCGGCGGGCCCCTGCGAGCCGGCTTGGATCGGCGTTTCGCTCACGGGCGCAGCGACACGGTCGAGGCGATCTTCACCAGCAAAGGCCCACGACGCGGCGGCGCCGCCGAGCGCGTAACCGACCCGTGTGACCGGCACAGCCGTCTCGCTGTGCAGGACGGGTCCGGGCTCCGCGTCCATCCCTCCGGACGATATTGCCGGGGCTCCGGAGCTCAATCGCGATCCGCGATCACCGTGATCGACAAGCGGGTGCGTCTACGGGTGGCGCTCGACCAGTCGAACCACGTTGCCCCAGGGATCGCGGACCAGGCATTCCAAGGCGCCGTCGGCGCTCGCCCAGGGGCTGCGCATCACCTCGGCGCCCGTGGCCGCGATCGTGCAGAACGCCGTGACGCAATTCTCCGTCGGCAGCTCGACGGCGCCCGCACCCGCCGGCGTGGCGAGCGCCTCGACGAGCAGCCGCCGGTCGGCCGTGGGACGGACGTCGTCGATCAGCAAGCCGATCAGCAGCTCCCCGCGGCGCCCCACGAGCAGACCCCGCCTGCTCTCCCCGATCAGCTCGAGGTCCAAGCCGCCGACGTAGAAGGCACGAGCCTGGGCGCGGTCGCCCACGGCCAGGAGCTGTATCGAAGGGTTCTTGCGAATATCATTGTCACGGTACCAAAACAACGTATTCTGCCTGGCGAGATGCTGATCGCCGGTGGATCCGCGGCCCGCTCTCGCCCCCACTCGGCGCCGCTGGCGCGCTCGATGCCGGAGGCGCGGTTCGTTCGCGTCGAGCCGCTGGTCGAGATCGGCGCGTTCGACGGCGTCTTCTGCGTCGATGGGCTTCACGACGACCTCGCCGCGACCCTCCGCGAGGCGTCGCGAGTGCTGCGACCCGGCGGGCGCCTCGTCATCGTCGACGTGTTCTCACACGGTTCCCTGACCGAGCTCCTGCTGCGCGGACTCGACAACCACCTGGCCGCCCTCGAGGTCGAGGACCTCAGCCCCGGCTACTACGCGGTCACGTTCTGCCGCCAGCCGTAGCGGCCCGAAGTCGCAGGCGTTAGGGTCGGCCGATGCGGATCCGTGCCAGCTCCGTCCTCGCCGCCGTTGCCATCTGCGCGATCCTCGGCGGCTGCACCCAGTACGACCTCGGTCGTCTGGCTGGGGACGACACCAACGGGCGCAACAACGACACCCCAGGCTCCACGCTCGCCCGCCAGTTCCTGATCGATCAGCTCAAGCCGATCTCGACCGGGCTCAACACCGCCGCGACCGGCGATGCGGCCTACACCCAGTCCCTCCCGGGCGGGACGAACGTGGTCGCGATGATCCGCGGTACCGACCTCGCGAATCAGTACGTCGTCGTGGGCGCCCACTACGACCATCTCGGCAACTCCTGCCAGTTCAAGTCGGCCGGTGACCAGATCTGCAACGGGGCCACTGACAACGCGGCGGGTGCGGCCGCGGTGCTGTCGATCGCCCGATCGATCGCGGCGCAGGCGACCAAGCCGCGCCGGTCGGTGGTGCTGGCACTGTGGGACGAGGAGGAGGACGGGCTCGTCGGGTCCCGCTACTACGCGGATCACCCGCTCGTGCCGCTGGCGAGCACGGTCGGCTACGTCAACTTCGACATCCAGGGCGCGAACCTCAGCCCCAGCCTGCGCAACACGAGCTTCGCCGTTGCGTCCGAGAGCGGCGGCGACCGTTTCGAGCAGATCGTGCACTCCGCCATCAACGCGAGCACGCTGGACACGGAGACGCTCAGCTCGATCTTCGGACAGAACCGCAGCGACTACGTCTCCTTCCTCGCCAAGCAGGTGCCGAGCGTCTTCTTCACCGACGCGACCGGGCCCTGCTACCACACCAGCGACGACGAGATCGGGATCGTGGACTTCAGCAAGCTCGATCAGCAGATCGCCATCGCCCTGCGCGTGACGCGCGAGCTCGCCAACACGGGCTCGCCGCCAACGTTCGCCTCGAACACACCCCTGGTGTCGTACTCGGACGCGGTGGTGCTGCAGCGGGTGATGGAGCAGCTCTGGCGGGACAGGGATCGCTTCTCGGCGGAGGATCAGGACACGCTGAGCACGATCAGGGCGGATCTGACTCGGATCGTGCTGGACGGCCGGTCCGCCTTCGGAAGCGACGACGTGAGCACCGTCCTCGGGCACGCCGCCACGGTGGTCATCTCGATCCTCCCGAAGGGCGCCTGCGACGGCTTCCTTGCCCCGGCCGACCAACAGGCGGCCCGCGCGGTGGAGCGCTTCGCACTGCAGGCCCGCTCGCCGTAATCAGGTAGCTAGCTACCTGTTAGCCTGCTAAGTAGATGCAGGTCGCAGACAAAGCCGCCGGTCGCGACGTCGAGACGTTCGCTGACGCCCTCGATGACTTCATGCGCGCCATCCGGACCGCGCGCGGGCGCTTCAACCGCGCCCCGGCACAGCCGGAGCTGAGCGCGTCCCAGTTTCACCTGCTCGAGCCGCTCTCGACGGGCGACGGCCCGATGGCGATGTGCGCGCTGGCCGAGGCCGCCGACGTGGCGTCGCCGACGGCCACCCGGATGCTCGACGGGCTGGTGAGACGAGGTCTGGCCGAGCGCACGCGCCCGGCCGAAGGAGACCGCCGCCGGGTTGAGGTCACGCTCACGCCCGAAGGGCACAGGCTCGTGGCCGCCAAGCGGGCGCGCATCGCCGAGGCTCGCGAGGAGGTCTTCCGCCGCCTATCGCCCGGCGAGCGCGCGGCCGCCGCGCAACTCCTGCATTCGCTCGCCGCCGCCATCGACGACCTGCACCCGTGACCCCGCCGTCGTCCGAGGTCACCCGCGCGCACCCCAACCGCACGCTCGGGATCCTCGTCCTGGGCGCCATCGCATACGCGCTCGCCCAGACGATGATCATCCCGGCGCTGCCGGCGATCCAGGAGGACGTGGGCGCCTCGGCCGAGGCCGCGACCTGGTTGCTGACCGCGTTCCTGCTCACGTCGAGCGTCGCGACCCCGCTGCTCGGCCGCCTGGGCGACATGTACGGCAAGGAGAAGATTCTGCTCGCCGTGCTCGGAGTGTTCGCGCTCGGCTCGTTCGTGTCCGCGATCGGCAACTCGATCGGCGTGCTCATCCTCGGGCGCGCGATCCAGGGCGCCGGCGGGGCGATCTTCCCGCTCGCCTTCGGCATCATTCGCGACGAGTTCCCGCGCGAGCGGGTGGCCACCTCGATCGGCCTGATCTCGGCGACCTTCGGCATCGGCGGCGGGCTCGGCCTCGTGCTCTCCGGCGTGGTGGTCGACCACCTGTCCGTGCACTGGATCTTCTGGTTCTCGGTCCTGGTCACCGGCTTCGCCGCCTGGGCCACGTGGCGCTACGTGCCCGAATCGCCCGTGCGCGTGCAAGCGAAGCTCGACTGGGGCGGGGCCGCCCTGCTCTCGCTCACCCTGGCGTCGCTCTTGATCGGCGTCTCGCAGGGGAACTCGTGGGGCTGGGGCTCGACGGGCGTACTCGGGCTGTTCGCCGCCGCCGTCGTCCTCGGCGCCGCGTTCATCGTGTACGAGCGCCGAGTGCCGGAGCCGATGGTCGACATGCAGCTGATGGCCAGGCGCGCCGTCTGGTCGACCAACCTCACGGCGTTCGCGATCGGCTTCGCGATGTTCGGCTCCTACGTGCTGATCCCGCAGCTCGTCGAGCTGCCCACGAAGACGCGGCTTCGGCTTCGGCAAGACCACCACGGTGGCCGGCCTGCTGATGCTCCCCAGCGCGCTCGTGATGCTCGGGCGCCGGGCCGCTGTCCGGCTGGCTCGGCTCGCGCTTCGGCTCGCGGCTCCCGCTCGCGCTCGGTGCCGGGTTCGCGGTGCTGGCCTACGTCTCGCTGGCGCTCTTCCACAGCACGCTCGCCGAGATCGCCTTCGGCGCGCTCCTGGTCGGCATCGGCATCGGCCTCGCGTTCGCCGCGATGGCGAACCTGGTCGTGGAGGCGGTGCCGCAGGAGCAGACGGGCGTCGCCACCGGCATCAACACGATCATGCGCTCGATCGGGGGCTCGATCGGCGCCCAGGTGGCCGCCGCGATGCTCGCCGGCCACGTGATCCTGGGCGGCAGCTTCCCGGCCGAGAGCGGCTTCACCGAGGCCTTCGCGATGAGCGCCGGCGTTGCGGTGATCGCGCTGGTGGTCGCGACCTCGGTCATACCGCGACCGGACCGCGCGGTCCGCCGCGTGCCGGTCTCGGCGAAGGCCTGATGGCGGGGGGCCTGCCGCGCGACGTCCGGAGGATCGCGGTCGTCGTGATCGTCGGCGCGGTCATGTCGATCCTCGACACGACGATCGTGAACGTCGCGCTCGAGACGTTGCGGATCGACCTGAACGCGCCGCTCTCGACCATCCAGTGGGTGAGCACGGGGTACCTGCTCGCGCTCGCCACGGCGATCCCGCTGACCGGGTGGGCCGCCGAACGCTTCGGCCCCAGGCGGGTCTGGATGAGCGCCGTGGGCGCCTTCGTCGTGACCAGCTGTCTGTGCGGGCTGGCGTGGAGCGCCGAGTCGCTGATCGGATTCCGGGTGCTCCAGGGCTTCGCCGGCGGGATGATCATGCCGATCGGGATGATCACCCTCGCGCAGGCCGCGGGGCCCGAGCGCATGGGGCGCGTGATGAGCATCGTCGGCGTGCCGATGCTGCTGGCCCCGGTGCTCGGCCCGGTGATCGGCGGCGCGATCGTGCAGAACCTGTCGTGGCGCTGGATCTTCTTCGTGAATCTCCCGGTGGGCGTGCTCGGGCTGCTGCTGGCGCGACGGCTGATGCCCCACGGTCGCGCCGAGGGCCGCGCCGCCGCGGCGGGCCACGAGCACTCCACCTTGGACTGGCGCGGGCTGGCGCTCGTGTCACCAGGCGTCGCCGCGATCGTCTTCGGGATCTCGGAGTACGGGGCGCACCGAACGCTCGCGGTCGTGAGCGCGTGGCTGCCGCTGGCGCTCGGAGTGCTCGCCGTCACCGCCTTCGTCTTCCACGCGCTGCGGGTGAGCTACCCGCTGCTCGACGTCGGCCTGTTCCGATCGGGCGGCTTCGCGGCCGCCGCGGCCACGGTCTTTCTGACCGGCATCGCGCTGTTCGGATCGATGATCCTGCTGCCGCTCTACTACCAGATCGCGCGCGGCGAATCGCCGCTGATCGCCGGGCTGCTCGTGGCCCCGCAGGGTCTCGGCGCCGCCATCGGGATGAACCTCGGCGGCCGTGCCACGGACCGCTACGGAGGGGGTCGCGTGGTTGTGGTGGGGCTGATGTTCCTGCTGGCCGGCACGGCGGTCTTCACGCAGGTCGGCCCCGCCACGTCGTACTGGCTGATCGGCGGCGCGCTGGTGTTGCGAGGCATCGGGCTCGGCGGCGCGATGATGCCAGCGATGGCCGCGGCCTACGCGACGCTCACGCGCAGCCAGGTGCCCCGGGCAACGCCCGCGCTGAACGTGCTCCAGCGCGTCGGAGGGTCGATCGGCGCGGCCCTGCTCATCGTGATCCTGCAGAACCGCATCATCTCGTCGCTCGGCGAGGGAGCGCAGGGCGGCGTGAGCGGCGCCACCCTGCCGGACGCGGCCCGCGAGCGCGTGGCCGCCCCGCTGGCCGAGGCCTTCGCGCACACCTTCTGGTACGCGCTCGTCCTGTCGGCTGTGGCGCTCATCCCGGCGCTGCTGCTCGTCCGCGAGGAGCGCAAGGCGCGCGAGCAGGCGCCGGCGGTTCCGGCGCGGGACGCGAGCCGCGACCGGCCGCCGGCCGCGATCGCCCCGACCTAGTACGACACTAGCCGCCCTCGAGCAGCTCGTCGGCCGCGACGACGGTGGCGTAGCCGTCGGCGAGCGCCGCCATGAACGCCGCGTGGACTGCAGCGCCCGGTACCTCGCGGCCCTCGAACTGCAGATCCGGAGCGGCGCAGCCGTCGTGGACGACTGTCGTGTCCAAGCCCAGGTCGACCGCGGCGCGCACCGTGGCGTCCACGCACATGCTGCTCATCATCCCGACCACGACCAGCTGGTCGGCTCCCACGGCGCGCAGCCGCTCCTCCAGGTCGGTGTCGATGAACCCGTTGGGGTTCGCCTTCTCGATCACGGGCTCCCCTTCGGCGGGCGCGACCAGCGGGTGGATCTCCACGCCGTCCGTGCCCGGCCGCATGAAGGTGGCGTCGGGGGCGTCCCAGACATGGCGCAGGTGCACGATCGGCCGGCCCTCGGCGCGGAACCGGTCGAGCACGCTCCGCGCGGCTTGCGCGGCGGCCTCCGGCTCCACGAGCGGATACGCGCCGCCGGGGAAGTAGTCGCGCTGGATGTCGATGATCAGCAGCCCTGAGGTCATGGGGAGCATTGTCTCCAACGTGTGACGGTTGGCACTGTCACCTCTACCCGAGCGGTTAGAGTGGCCCTGTGGACGAGGCCACAGACCGCCTGACAAGGCTCGAGCCCGGCTCGCAGTTCGCCGGCTATCGCATCGAGGGCATGCTCGATCGCGGCGGGATGGGCGTGGTCTACAAGGCCGCCGACCCTGACCTGGATCGCACCGTGGCGCTGAAGATCATCGCGCCCGAGCACACCCAGAACCCGGACGCGGTCACCCGCTTCAAGGCCGAGGCCCGTCTGGCCGCCTCGCTGGAGCACCCCAACATCGTCCCGATCCACCGTGGCGGCGAGTTCCAGGGCGTGCTCTACCTGGCGATGCGCTTCGTGCCCGGCACCAACCTGCGCCACGTGGTCGACCAGGGGCAGCTGCGACCTTGACGCGGATCGCGCGCATCACCACCTCGGTCGGCTCGGCGCTCGACGCCGCGCACGAGCGCGGGCTGGTGCACCGCGACGTCAAGCCGGCCAACATCCTGATCAGCGGCGAGGGCGAGCACGAGCACGTCTACCTCACCGACTTCGGGCTGACCAAGCGCCTCGGCTCGGCCGGCAGTCTGACCCGCACGGGCGCCTGGGTCGGCACCCCCGACTACGTGGCGCCCGAGCAGATCCAGGCCGGCACCGTCGACGGGCGCGCGGACATCTACTCGCTCGGCTGCGTGCTCTACGAGATGCTCACCGGCAGCGTCGCCTTCCCGAAGGACAACGACATGGCGAAGCTGTGGGCGCACGTCACCGACCCGCCGCCCTCGCCGAGTCTGAAGCGCCCCGACCTGCCCAAGGCCTTCGACGAGGTGGTCGCGCGCGCGACGGCCAAGAACCCGAACGACCGCTACTCCAAGGCCTCGGAGCTGGCCGCCGCGGTCCAGAGCGCCGCCGGGTCGCAGATCGCCCCCGACGGCCTCCAGGTGACCCGCGCGGCCGCCGTGCCGCCGCCCATCGCGCCCTTGCCGCCCGTCGAGCCCTCGTCTCCCGTCCCGCACGACGTATTCGTGAGCGGCGCCGCCCGAGGGTGTCTCCGCGCCTCCGCCACAGACCCCCGCGCCCGTGGAGATGCAGGGCACCATGCCCCCGCCCGCGCAGGCGCAGAGCGATCAGCCGCCGAGCGGTCTGCCGCCCGCCGCTGTGCCCCCGACTGGCCCGCCGACCGGCGGTCCGCCCACCGGTGGGCCTCCGGCGGCTCCGGCCGCGCCCCGCGGCTCGAGCGGCGGTCCCAAGCGCCGCTGGCCGATGGTGGCCGCGCTCGCGCTGCTCGTCGGCGGCGCGGCGGCCGCCGTGGTGCTCGCCACCGGCTCGTCCGACGACAGCTCGAACAAGACCGAGGAGGCGGGCGACCGCGTGCCGGCCACCCTGAGCCCGGTGCCCACCAACAAGGTCGACGGCCTCGGGACCACGACCCTGCGCCTCAACGGCGACGTCGCGACCGTCACGCTCAAGACGAACGGCCTGCTCGACGGCCAGCCCCACGCGATGCACATCCACGCGGGCGAGAAGGGCGAGTGCCCGACCGTGGAGGCCGCGCGCGAGCACAACGGGCACCTGTCGATCAGCACGCTCGACGGCGCGGCCTTCTACGGCCATCCGCGTGTGGCGCTGACCACGAGGGGCGACATCGGCGTGGCCAGCATCCTCGAGTTCTCGCGCTTCCCGCACACCGGGAACATCGTCTACAAGCGCACGGTCAAGCTGCGCCCACGGACGGCCCGCTTCGTTCGCAAGAACCTCGCGGTGATCGTCGTGCACGGCATCGACTACAACGGCAACGGCAGCTACGACGACACGCTCGGCGGCAGCGACCTCAACCCGGCCCTGTCGGGCGAGGCCACGGCGCCGGCGCTGTGCGGCGAGCTGCTCGCCGGCCGCGCGGCGCAGCAGAACGCGCAGGGCCAGGGCGTGTACACCGCCTCGATGGACCTTCCGCCCGGTACGGTCAACCTGATCTGCCACCTGCGGCCAGCGATCAGCTGAGATGAGCGTCAGCCCTCTGGCAGGACGGCTGCCGGAGCCTTCGAGCCTGATCGACCCCGATCGGCTCGTCGACGCCTACTACGACGAGCGGCCCGACCCCTCGGCGGCCGAGCAGCGCGTGTCGTTCGGCACCTCCGGGCACCGCGGCAGTGCAACCGCCCGCACGTTCAACGAGGCGCACGTGCTGGCGATCAGCGAGGCCGTCTGCCGCTACCGCCGCTCGCAGGGCATCGAAGGGCCGCTGTTCCTGGGCCGCGACACCCACTGCCTCTCGGAGCCGGCCTTCCGCTCGATCCTCGAGGTGCTGAGCGCGCACGAGGTGGACGTGATGATCGACGCCGACGACGGCTTCACGCCGACTCCGGTGATCTCGCACGCGATCCTCGGCCACAACCGCGGCGGCGGGGAGGGGACCGCGGACGGGATCGTGGTGACGCCGTCGCACAACCCGCCCGAGGACGGCGGCTTCAAGTACAACCCGCCCCACGGCGGCCCGGCCGGCACCGAGGTCACGTCGTGGATCGAGCGCGAGGCGAACGAGCTGCTCGACGCGGGCCTCGACGGGGTGGCGCGCGCGGCGGTCGACGGGCCGACGGTGCACCGCCACGACTACGTCTCCGCCTACGTCGACGACCTGCCCGCCGTCGTGGACCTCGAGGCGATCCGCGCCAGCGGGCTGCGCCTCGGCGTGGACCCGCTGGGCGGCGCCAGCGTGGCGTACTGGGCGGCCATCGCCGAGCGCCACGGGCTCGACCTGACGATCGTGAACGACGAGCTGGACCCGACCTTCTCGTTCGTGCCCGTCGACTGGGACGGCCGCATCCGCATGGACTGCTCCTCGCCGTACGCCATGGCCCGCCTGACCGACCTCAAGGACCGCTTCGACGTCGCGTTCGCCAACGATCCCGACGCCGACCGGCATGGGGTGGTCACTCCCGGCGCGGGCCTGCTCAACCCCAACCACCATCTGGCGGCCTGCGTGGCGTACCTGTTCGGCGGCAACCGCGACTGGGCCTCGAGCGTGGGGGTCGGCAAGACGCTCGTGAGCAGCAGCATCATCGATCGCGTGACCGCCGACCTCGACCGCCGCCTGGTCGAGGTGCCGGTCGGGTTCAAGTGGTTCGTGGACGGGCTGCTCGACGGCTCACTCGGCTTCGGCGGCGAGGAGAGCGCGGGCGCGACCTTCCTGCGCCTCGACGGCTCGGCGTGGACCACCGACAAGGACGGGCTGGTCCTGTGCCTGCTGGCGGCCGAGATGACGGCTCGCGGCGGCGCCGACCCCGGCGAGGTCTACAGGCGACTTGCCGAGCGCTTCGGCGAGCCCGTCTACCGGCGCGTGGACGTGGCCGCGCAGCCGGCCCAGAAGGCGGCGCTGGGGCGCCTGTCGGCGGAGCAGGTGACGGCGGGCGAACTGGCCGGCGAGCCGATCCTCGACGTGCTCACGGCCGCGCCCGGCAACGGCGCGCCGATCGGCGGGGTGAAGGTGATCGCGGAGAACGGCTGGTTCGCCGCGCGGCCGTCCGGCACCGAGGACGTCTACAAGACCTACGCCGAGAGCTTCCTCGGGACCGAGCACCTGGAGCGCATCCTCGCCGAGGCCGAGGGCATCGTGCAGGACGCGCTCGCGGACGCCTAGCGGCGCCGCTGGCGCCTATATTCATCCGATGGCCGAGATCTCGATCGGCTCCGTTTTGGGCGGCTACCGGATCGAGGGGCTGGCCGGCGAGGGCGGGATGGGCCGGGTGTACCGGGCGACCCAGATGGGGCTCAGCCGGCAGGTCGCGCTCAAGGTGATCATGCCCGAGCTGGCCACCCAACCGGACTTCCGCGAGCGCTTCTCGCGCGAGTCGCGCCTGACCGCTTCGATCGAGCACCCCAACGTGATCCCGGTCTACGAGGCCGGCGAGTCCGATGGCCAGCTGTTCATCGTCATGCGCTGGGTCGAGGGGACCGACATGCGCTCGGTGATCGTGCGGGAGGGAATGCTCGACCCCGAGCGGGTCGTGGCGATCGTCGAGCAGGTCGCGGCGGCGCTCGACGCCGCGCACGGGGGCGGGCTCGTGCACCGCGACGTGAAGCCGGCGAACGTGATGCTCACCAGGTCCCACGGCGTGGAGCACGTGTACCTCATGGACTTCGGGCTGACCAAGCAGGCGGGGGCGGGAACGGCGCTCACGAAGACGGGGGCGTTCGTCGGCACCCCGGACTACATGCCGCCCGAGCAGATCAAGGGCGAGCGGGCCGACGCGCGCACGGACGTCTACGCGCTGGGCTGCCTGCTCTTCAACGCTCTCACCGGCCGGCCGCCCTACGACCGGGACACCGAGGTGGCGAAGATGTACGCGCACCTGCACGACCCGCCGCCCAGCCTGCTGGAGGCCCGACCCGGCACGCCGGCCGGCCTGGACGCCGTGGTCTCGCGGGCGCTGGCGAAGGAGCCCGAGGGGCGCTACCCGTCCGCGGGCGACCTCGGCCGCGCGGCGCGCGCCGCGCTCACGGGAGCCGACCCGTCGCAGCCGGAGCGCAGCCTGGCGACCGGCCTGGCGGCGCCGGGGGCCACCGAGCTCTCGCCGCCTCCGGTCGCGCCGCAGCCGTCTCCGGCGACGCCCGCGACCGAGGCTACGCCGGCGGCGCCCCCGCCCGAAGCCACGCCGGCAGCGCCCGCGGCAGCGCCGCCGACACCGCCCGCGCCCGCTGCCCCGCAGCGCTCGCGCGTGCCCGGCCTGGCCTTCGTCGGCGCGCTGGTCCTTGGCGTCGTCGTCGCGATCCTCGCGGTCGCCGGCGTCTTCTCCGGGGGCGGCGGCGGGTCGGACGGCAACGGCTCCGGCAGCGACCAGACCGGCGGGGGAGCGGCGAAGGCAACCGCTCCCGAGGTGGTCAAGACCATCCCGGCCGGCGACGGCCCCGACGGCATCGCCGTGGACGGCAACACGGTCTGGGTCTCCAACTCCACCGGCAACTCGCTCACGCGACTCAGCGCCGTGGCGAACGAGCGCATCGGCGCGGCGATCCCGGTTGGCCGCAACCCCGACGAGGTCGAGGCGATCCGCGGCGTCGTCTGGGTGGCCAACACCGACGACGGGACCGTGACCCGCGTCGAGGGCGCGGCCCAGAAGACCTTCCAGGTCGGCCTCGGGCCCGAGGGGCTCTCGCTCGGCAAGCAGTTCCTCTGGGTGGCGAACGGCGACAGCGACAGCGTGAGCCGCATCGACCTCGCGTCCGGCACGGTCGAGCCCCCGATCGCCGTCCAGAACAAGCCCGTCGGCATCTACGCCGGCCCCACCGGCGTGTGGGTGACCAACAGCTTCAGCGGGAGCGTGAGCCGGATCGACCCCGCCTCGGGCGAGGTAATCGCCACGATCGAGGGCGTGGGCAAGAACATCCGCAGCGTGACCGAGGCCTTCGGCAAGGTCTGGGTCTCGAGCGCGGTCGACAACGGCTCGATCACCCGGATCGATCCGGCCTCCGGGGAGATCGTCGACCGGATCCAGGTGGGGGACAAGCCCAAGGAGATGGTGGCGGCCGGCGGCTACCTCTGGGTGGTCAACGAGACCAGCGGGTCCGTCATGCGCATCGATCCCAAGCGCGGCAAGGTCGTCGGCAAGGAGATCAAAGTCGGGGAGACGCCGGTCGGGCTCGCCGCCGGGGCCGGCGCGCTGTGGGTCAGCAACAACGCCAGCAACACGGTCAGCCGGATAAAGCCCTAGCCGAGCTCGCGGTCCAGGTAGAACGCCGCGCTGATCAGCGCCAGGTGGGTGAACGCCTGCGGGAAGTTCCCGAGCGCCTCCCCGGTCAGGCCGATCTCCTCCGAGTACAGCCCGAGGTGGTTCGCGTAGGTGAGCATCTTCTCGAAGGCCAGCCGCGCCTCGTCCACGCGCCCGGCCCGCGCCAGTGCCTCGACGTACCAGAAGGTGCAGATCGAGAACGTGCCCTCCTCGCCCTCGACCCCGTCGGGCGACGCCTCGACGTTGTAGCGGTAGACGAGGCTGTCGCTGACGAGCTCGGTCGACATGGCGTCGAGGGTCGACAGCCAGCGCCGGTCGGTCGGCGCCACGAAGTTCACCAGCGGCATCAGCAGCACCGCGGCGTCGAGGAACTCGGTGTCGTAGTGCTGCACGAAGGCCTGGCGCTCGGGGTGCCAGCCCCTGGCCTGGATCTGGTGGTAGATCTGGTCGCGCGACCCCTGCCACTTGGGCAGGTCGGCCGGGGAGCCCGCGGTCGAGCGCCATCTTCACCGCCCGCTCGAGCGCGACCCAGGACATCAGCCGCGAGTAGGTGTAGTGCTTGCGCCCGCCGCGCTCCTCCCAGATGCCCTCGTCCGCCTGGTCCCAGTTCTCGCAGATCCACTCGATCACGCGGGTCAGGTCGACCCATGAGTCGTGATCGATCGGCGAGCCGTGGCGGCTGTAGAAGTAGACGGAGTCGATCAGCTCGCCGTAGATGTCGAGCTGCAGCTGCCCCGCTGCGCCGTTTCCGATCCGGACGGGCGAGGATCCGCGGTAGCCCTCGAGGTGGTCGAGCACCTCCTCCTCGAGCTCCGAGCGGCCGTCGATCCCGTACATGATCTGGAGCGGCCCGAGCTCGCCCGGCGGTCTCGCGGAAGCGCTCGCGCATCCACTCCATGAACGCCGCGGCCTCCTCGGTGAAGCCGAGTCGCAGCAGGGCGTAGAGGGAGAAGGCGGCGTCGCGGATCCAGGTGTAGCGGTAGTCCCAGTTGCGCCCGCCGCCCAGCTGCTCCGGCAGGCTCGTGGTGGGAGCCGCCACGATCCCGCCGGTGGGCCGGTAGGTGAGCAGCTTGAGGGTCAGCGCGGAGCGGTGCACCACCTCGCGCCAGCGCCCCTGGTAGCGCGACTTGGAGAGCCAGTTGCGCCAGTACTCGATCGTGCGGTCGAAGGCCTCGCCGGTCTCTTCCTCGGAGTAGGGGCGCGGCACGTAGTCCTCGGGCACGCGCTCCAGCACGAAGGTCAGGCTCTCGCCGGCGGCCAGCGTGATCTCGCAGGTCACGCCCGTCTCTCTGAGCGTCAGCGGGGCCGATGTCTCGAGCGCCAGCGACATCCCCTCCGAGCGGAACACGACGCCGTTCTCGTGGAACACGATCGAGTGAGGGTCGCGTCCGTAGTTGAAGCGGGGCTCGACCTCGATCCGGAACGTCAGCTCGCCCCGGACGCCCAGCACGCGTCGGATCAGCCGATGCCGGAAGACGCTGCCCGGCGCGTTGTGGACGGGCATGAAGTCCTGCACCTCTCCCACGCCGCCGTGGGTGAGGAAGCGCGTGATCAGGACGTTCGTGTCCGGGAAGTAGAGCTGCTTCGGCGTCCAGCCGTCCGCGGCCGGCGCGATCCGGTAGTAGCCGCCCCGCGGCGATCGAGGATCGCGCCGAAGACGCTCGGCGAGTCGAAGTGCGGGCAGCAGTACCAGTCGATCGTCCCGTCGGTGCCCACCAGCGCCACGGTGTGGAGGTCGCCGATGATCCCGTGCTCGGCGATCGGGAGGTAGCCCGGGAGCCCACCGCCCGGGCCGTTGAGCGGGCTCCGG
The DNA here is from genome assembly GCA_963722245.1 of uncultured Thermoleophilaceae bacterium. GTDB lineage: Bacteria > Actinomycetota > Thermoleophilia > Solirubrobacterales > Thermoleophilaceae > JACVRW01. The sequence goes on along the minus strand of CAVRKM010000013.1, from coordinate 137,463 downwards.
CGTCACGTGTGCCTCTCGGACGCGGTCTTCAGCCGGCGCGCCTCGGCCTTGAGGATCCGGTAGGTCACCAGCGGGTGGGAGACGAGGAAGTCCTTCACCCCCGGGCCGGGTACAACCAGGCAGGTGACGGGCGTGCGTGTGACGATCGAGGCGCTCGCCGGCTCCTCCAGCAGCACCGACACCTCGCCGAAGAAGCTCCCCTTCGACAGCACGCGGCGGTCCTCGTCGTCGATCACAACGACCACCTCGCCGTCGACGATCACGTAGAGCGCCGAATGGACGTCGCCCTGGCGGATGATCCATTCGCCCTCGCCGAACGAGACCTCCTCGCCGCTGCGCGCGATCTGCTCCAGCTCGTCCTGGGGCAGGTCGACGAACAGGGCCAGCCGCTTCAAGTCTTCGAGGAAGTCGCCCCCTCCCGTGCTCACGCGCCCACCCTAACCCAGGACACCCCCTTGAGCGCCCCTGCCGGACCTCGTAGAGTCGCCCCGCGTGCAAACGGTGAAGCCGCTGGATGCGAACTCATGGCGAACGCTCTGGCGGCGGCTTCGAGGCGCGCGCGAAGCCGAGCTGTTCGGCCCGAAGGGCAGGCTGCCGCGACGCGGCGAGCCGGACACCACCCGCAACGTCGCGCTGCGCCAGCCTGGCCGCGATCACCGCTCGCCGGCCTGGCGCTGCGCCTGGCCGTGCCGCGCGGGATCTGGCTCGACGAGGCGATCAGCATCCACCAGGCGCACCTGAGCATCCACGACCTGTTCGAGAACCTGCAGTACGGCGACCGCCACCCGCCGCTTCACCACCTGGTGCTGTGGCTGACCGTGAAGGCGTTCGGCGACGGCGAGCTGGCGGTCCGGCTCCCGTCGATCGATCGCCGGCACCCTCGTGATCCCCGCGCTCTACCTGCTCGGGCGCGAGCTCTACGACCGCCGCACCGGCCTGGTCGCGGCCACCTTCGGCGCCGCCTCACCGCTGCTGATCTGGTACTCGCAGGAAGCGCGCATGTACGCCTTCGTGACGCTGTTCGGGCTGCTCGCCCTGTGGACCCAGCTGCGGGCGATCCGCAACCCCAGCATGGGCAACTGGGCGGCGTACATCCTCGCCACCGCGGCGCTGCTGTGGTCGCACTACTTCGGCCTGCTGCTGATCGTCGTGCAGCAGCTGATCTGGGTGGGAGTGCTGATCCACAGGCGCCGGACGGGCGAGCCGATCCGGGCGCACGCACTGGGCTTCGCCTACTCCGCTCGCCGTGCTGGCGATGCAGCTCGTGCCGCTGCTCGTGTTCGCGCACAAGCAGTTCGACTCGACCGGCCGCGGCGCTCGGCTCGCCGAGCGGGACCTACGACTCGCTGTCCTTCTACGCCGTGGTCTCCAACATGGCGTGGGCCCTCTGGGGCTACCACCCCGACGGCATCACCGAGCTGCTGGCCGCGGGCTGGCCGCTGCTCCTGCTGCTGTCGCTGCTGCTGCTCGGGCGGGGCGGCTCGCGCCAGACGATCATCCTCGCGGTCGCCGCGATCACCCCGATCGTGCTCCTGATCGTCGTGGCCGCTGTACGACCGCGAGCTGTTCGAGGTGCGCTACTTCCTCGTCGCGGTGCCGCTGCTGTTCCTGCTGATCGCCCGGCTGGTGACCGGATGGATACGCCAGCCCCGAGGCACGCATCGCCGCGGTCGGCATCGTCGTGTTCACGCTGCTGCTCGGCCTGGCCGACCAGCAGACCAACGACGACAACCCGCGCCTGTACGACTTCCGCGGCGCGCATCGAGGAGATCCAAGCAGGACGCCGGGCCGAAGAGCCTGGTGCTCTACGAGCCGCCCGACATGCGCTACGTGCTCGACTACTACGCGCCCGAGCTGCGCAGGCGGCCGCTGCGCCTGGGTGTTCCCAGGCGCAGGGAGGGCAGCCCCGTCTTCGTGCTCGCCTCCTTCCAGGACAACAAGCTCTTCTTCGACAGGACCAACAAGGTGGTCGGCAAGCTCGACTTCCAGCGCCGGCTGCTGGCGAAGTTCGAGAAGCCGCAGACGAAGGTCTGGGAGTTCCGATGAGCAGCCGCCCCTGGGACGTGCGCCTGCGGCGCGTGTCGTGGCAGCCGGTGCCGACCTCGGTCAGCGTCCGCACGCGCGTGCGCATCATGGCCCTGCTCGGCCTGCCCCTGGCGGTCTGGTACTTCGGCTGGCTGCTCAACCCGGACCGGATCGGCACCCCCTACCTGTACGGCCTGCTGATCGCGGCCGAGCTCTTCAACCTCATCCAGGCGCTTCGGCTTCTGGTGGACCTGCGGCAACGAGCGGGTGCGCAAGCCGAAGGCGCCGAGCCAGCGGCTGGCCGTCGACGTGTTCGTGCCCGTCTACAAGGAGCCGGCGGAAATCGTCGACCTGACGGTGGCGGCGGCCGCGGGCCTGCGCGGCGCCGAGGTGCGCGTGTGGGTGCTGGACGACGGCAACGACGATGCCATGCGCGACCTCGCCGCCCGCTACGGGGTGGGCTACATCCGGCGCGACGAGCACACCGGCGCCAAGGCCGGCAACATCAACAACGCGCTCACGCTCACCAACGCGCCCTTCATCGCGGTCTTCGACTCCGACCACGTGGCGGACCCGAGCTTCCTCGAGGCCACGCTCGGCTACATGGAGGACCCCGCCATGGCGTTCGTCCAGACGCCGCAGTACTACGCGAACCATGACCAGAACCCCATCGCCGCCGCGTCGTGGTCCCAGCAGGCGCTCTTCTTCGGCGCGATCGCCCGCGGCAAGGACGGGCTCGGCGCCGTCTTCTGCTGCGGCACCAACGTGCTGTTCCGCCGCGAGGCGTTCGAGAGCGTCGGGGGCTTCCCGACCAACTCGCTCACCGAGGACTACGAGCTCTCGATCTGGCTTCACGAGAAGGGCTGGAAGTCGGCGTACGTGCCGGACGTGCTCTCGCGCGGCCTCGGCCCGGAGGACATGGCCGCGTACGTCTCCCAGCAGCAGCGCTGGGCCAGAGGCTGCCTGTCGGGCCTCCCGCGGGCGCTGCGGGCGAAGCTGCCGTTGAAGCTCAAGGCGCAGTACGTGCTGTCGGCCTCGTACTTCCTGTCGGGGTGGACGGTGCTGATCTACATGAGCTTCCCCGTGATCCGGCTGCTCACCGGCGGCCAGCCGATCGCCGGCATCACCGCGCCCGAGTTCCTGCTCCACTTCGCCCCCTACTTCGCGGTGGCGTTGACGACGGCGGCTCTCGCCGGCGCGGGCTCGTACACGTTCGCCGCCTTCGCCCTGGCGGCCGCCAACTTCTGGATCCACTGCCTGTCGACGATCTACACGGTGCTGCGCAAGGAGGGCTCGTTCGTCGTCACGCCGAAGAAGGGCGCCGGCGCTCGCCAGCCGGGCGCGGTCATGCCGGCGCTGGTGGTGGTCGCCATACTGGTCGGGGTCAGCATCTACGGCCTGATACGCGAGCAGGACGCGGCGACGCTCAACAACGTCTGCTTCGCCGCCGTCCACGTCTCGATCCTGATGACCGGGTGCTGGCCGGCGCTGCAGAAGCCGCGCGTCTCCGACCCCGAGCCGGCCGGGCTCGCCGAGGTCGCAGCCTGAGCCGCTCGGTGCGTGAGCTCGTAGTCGTCTCGCTGGCGCTGGCACTTGGAGGAGCCCTGCTCTTCTTCGCTGTCGGCTGCGGCGGCGGCGGCGACGACTCTTCCTCGAGCTCCGACAATCCGCCCCCGACGCCAGCTTCGATGCCGCCGCCCAGCGCTTCCTCGACACGCTACGTGAACGACGACGGGCGCGTGCAGCGCGCCGACCAGGGCGGGCGACACCGTGGGCGAGGGCCAGGCCTACGGCATGCTGATCGCCGTCGCCATCGGGGACGAGGACCGCTTCGACTCGATCTGGGGCTGGACCAAGGACAACATCCAGCGGCCCGACGGGCTGCTCTCGTTCCTCTGGAGCGACGGCAAGGTGGCGGACCCGGAGGCGGCCAGCGACGCCGACGTGGACGCCGCGCGCGCCCTGCTGGTCGCCTCGTGCCGCTTCAAGAAGCCCGGCTACAAGCAGGAGGCGCTGGACCTCGGCAAGGCGATCCTGGACAACGAGACCGCCGACGTTCCAGGGGTCGCCGGTGCTCGTGGCCGGCCCGTGGGCTCGCAAGGACCCGATCACGCTCAACCCGAGCTACTTCTCGCCCGCCACGTTCGCGGCGCTCGGCGACGCGACCGGCGACGGCCGGTGGGGCAGCCTCTCCGCGAGCGGGCGATCGGTCACCGACCTGCTGATGCCGAACGAGGGCAGCCTGCCGCCCGACTGGGCGGACATCGAGAAGGGCAAGCCCGTCCCGATCGGCGCGCCCGGCCAGACCGGCGAGGCGCCGCGCTACGGCTTCGACGCCGCGCGCACGCTCGTGCGCTTCGCCGAGGACCCGGACCCGGCCGGGCGAGCGGATCGCCGCCAAGGCGTGGCCCGCCTTCGAGGGCAAGAAGCCCGCCAGACATTCCGATCGAGCACGACCTGACCGGCGAGCCGGCCGGGGGCACGCAGCACCCGATGGCGCTCGTCGCGGCGGCCGGGGCCGCCGCGGCGGCCGGCAAGGACGGCCGACAAGCAGACAGCTGCTCGACGCCGCCGAGGCGCTCGACAAGCGCGCGCCCACCTACTACGGCGCCGCCTGGGTGGCGCTCGGGCGCATCATGCTGGACTCCACGGCGCTCGACTGCGGCTAGGGCGCCTCGCCCACAGCCCTCAGCACGTCTGCCCCGAACGCCGCCGCGGAGGGCCGGCCGTCCGGGCGCTTGGCCAGGCCGCGCTGGATCACTTCGTCCAGCGCCGGCGGCACGTCCGGCCGCTGCTCGCGCACGGACGGCGGCTCGGCGTTGAGGTGCGCCCACATCTTGGCCATCCCGCCGCCCTCGCCCGCGAAGGGAGCCGCGCCGACCAGCGTCTCGTAGAGCACGCAGGCGAGGCCGTAGACATCGCCGCGGGCCACCGGGTCGCCGCCCTCGATCTGCTCCGGCGCCACGTAGTCGATCGTGCCCAGCATCTGCTGGGCGCCCGTGAAGCCCGAGGCCGACTCGGCACGCTTGGTCAGGCCGAAGTCGGTGAGGTAGACGTGATCCTCGGACGTCACGAGCACGTTCGACGGCTTCACGTCGCGGTGCACGAGCCCCTTCTCGTGGGCCACCTCGAGCGCCGACGCGATCTGCGCCGCGATCCGCGCCGCCCGTGCCGGGTCGATCGGGCTGTCGCGCCGGATCAGCTCGCCCAGCTCGGTGCCGTCGACCCAGCGGGTGACGATGTAGACGGTCCCGTCCTCCTCGCCAGCCTCGTAGAGCGGGACGACGTTGGGGTGGTCGAGCGCTGCCACCGTCCTGCGCCTCGCGGCGCAGGCGCTCGCGCACGACCGGGTCGGCGGCCACCTCGGGCTCCACGACCTTGAGCGCGACCGGCCGGTCGAGCCGCAGCTGGCGGGCCCGGTAGAGGATCCCGATCCCGCCCGGAGCCGACCACGGCCTCGACCTCGTAGCCGGCGATGGTGGACCCGGGGGAGAGCACCTAGAGGTCACGCTCGGCGATCAGGCCGCTGTAGAAGGCCCGTTCGACCAGGCGGATCCGCTTCTGGTTCTGAGGCAGCTGCTCGATGCCGAACTTCGCGAACAGCACGCGCAGGTGGGTCTTGACCGCGTCGACCGACAGGAACAGCTCCTCGGCGATCTGCTGGTTGGTGGCCGGGCTGGCGAAGGCGGTCCCGTCCTTGTAGGGGCGGCAGAGCGCCACCAGCACGCGCCGCTGGGTCGTCGACAGGTCCACGGCGGTCGGGATCTGGCTGGCGACCGCCGTGCCCGCATGCACCTCGGCCTGAGGGGAGCGGAACGTCATCGTGGTGCCGCCGAAGCGCACCGTGTCGCCGTCGGAGCAGGCGCCGCCGGCCGGTCAGGCGCTCCCCGTTCACGAACGTGCCGTTGCGCGAGAGGCCGTCGTCCACGACGGTCCAGTCCTGCTCCACCCGCTCGAACACCGCGTGGAGGCGCGAGACCTGGTCGTCCCAGTCGAGCACGAGGTCGGAGGCGTCGCGGCGCCCCACCGACGCCTGGGCGCGGCCCGGCTCGAGCGAGAAGAGCCGCTGGTGGTCGGAGCCGTCGCGATAGAGCAGGAACGGATGGCCCGGTGCGCTCGGCCTCGATGCGGGCCTTCAGCTCGGAGACCGAGCCGGTACCTGCCGGGGGATTCGCGGGCACGCCGCTCATTATTCCTGGGCCGGCCTCGGAGCGTGCGTCGAGCGCTGTCCCATGTAGGTCACCTGCTCCGGCTCGAGGAAGACCGACTGCTGGCGATCCTGCACCGCGATGGGGGCGCGGAACAGGACGACCGTGTCGCCGAAGCGCAGGACGTCGCCGTCGCGCAGGCGCTGCTGCCCGGACACTCGCTCGCCGTTCAGGAAGGAGCCGTTGCGGGACTCCACGTCGACCAGCGTCCACTCGGAGCCCGCGCGGTGCAGCTGGGCGTGCTGGCGCGAGACCTCGTTGTCCCAGGACAGGACGACGTGGTTGTCCGGGCGGCGGCCGACGCCGATCGGGGAGCGCTCCTCGTCGAGGCTGACGACGTGCTGCTTGCCCGTGCCGTCGTGGAAGACGACGAATGCGCTGCCGCGGCGCTCGGCCTCGATGCGATCGGCGAGCAGGGCATCGGCGCGGGACAGCTGGCCGGTCTCGGCCAGGGCGATGCCCAGCTTGACCGTGAGGTCGCGCCGGGCCGGGTCGTTGTCGGCGAGCAGCGACACCGCGCGCTCGAGCAGGTTTACGGCGGGGCGAATGTCGCCGCGCGCGAGCGCGCGCGCTCCGGACGATCCCAGTCGAGCGGAGGCGCGGGCCGCGACCTCCCGGCCGTGGTCGTCGATCGGCCCGAGCTCGCTCAGGTAGCGGTAGGCCCGCTCGAGGTGATAGCCGAGGATCTCGTCGTACTCGCCGGCGCGCTCGCCCGCCTCGCGCTCCACCCAGTCCGCGAAGCGCCCATGCAGATCGGCGCGCTGCCCCTTGAGGATCCCCTGGTAGGCGACGTCGCGCACGAGGATGTGCCGGAAGCTGAAGGTGCCCTCGCCGGCGAGCCGCCCGCCGTCCGGCTGGATCAGCTGCTTGTGGACGAGCCTGTTCAGGTGCAGCTCGAGCTGGGAGCGGTCGGCGCCTCGGCTCAGCTCGAGGACGGCGGCGCCTCCGAACGAGCGTCCGACCACCGCCGCGGCCTCGACTATCTGGCGCTCGGCCGGGTCGAGCCGATCGAGCCGGGCAGCCAGCAGCGCGTGGATGGTGGGCGGCACGGTCAGCGTGGACAGCTCGCGCACGCCAGAGACGCCCGACTCGTCCTTCTCGATGTGACGCTCGTCGACGAGCATGCGCACGAGCTCCTCGACGAACAGCGGGTTGCCCTCGGCGCCGGCGAAGACCCGGGCGGGGAGGTCGGCGGCCACGCCGGCGTCGCCGACCAGGTACTCGATCAGCGCCTGGCTCTCGGCGCCGCTGAGCGGGTCGAGCTCGATCCGCGTGGCGGCGGGCACCTGGCCGCCGAACTGGGGACTGGTGTCGAACAGGTCCGTGCGCGCGACGGCCACGATCAGCACGGGCAGACCCGCGATCGTGCTCGCGAGGTGCTCGATCAGGTCGAGGAAGGTGGGCTCGGCCCAGTGGATGTCCTCGAAGACGACGACGAGCGGCTGCCGGCTCGCGACCGCCTCGAGCAGCTTGCGCACCGCCCAGAAGGTCTCCATCGGGTACGCGGGGGTGTCCGACAGCCCGAGCGCGCCGGCCACGCGCTCGACGATCGTGGCCGTGTCATCGTCGGCGGGCAGCAGGTGCTCGATCCGGGCTTGCGCCGCCTCTGCGCTCTCGCCCTCCTCGGTCCCGGCCAGCTCGGCCACGATCTCGCGCAGCGGCCAGAAGGTGAGCCCCTCCCCGTAGGAGAGGCAGCGGCCGGTGACCACCGCGGCCTCGCCGCGCACCGAGTGCCCGAAGTCGCTCGCCAGCCGGGACTTGCCCATGCCGGCGGGCGCGACGATCGTGATCAGCTCGCAGGTGCGCTGGGCGACCGTGCGGTCGAACGCGCCGCGCAGCTCGGCCAGCTCGCGCTCGCGCCCCACCAGCGGCGAGTCCGGGCCGCCCCTCGGGCCGATCCGCGACGTCGACCAGGCGGAACGCCGGAACGGCTTGGCTCTTTCCCTTGAGGTCCAGCGGCGCCACGGGCTCGACCTGGACCGTGTCCCGCACGAGCGCGAGCGTGTGCTCGCCGATCAGGATCTCGTCGCGGTCCGCGGCCTGCTCGAGCCGGGCGGCCACGTTGACGGCGTCGCCGCTGGCGAACCTCTGCCCCAGCGAGGGGTCGCCGGCGATCACCTCGCCGGTGTTGACGCCGGTCCTGGCCTCCAGCCGCACGCCCCAGCGCTGCTCCAGCTGCTCGTTCAGCTCCTCCAACGCCGTGCGCATGTCGAGCGCGGCCCGCACCGCTCGCAGCGCGTCGTCCTCGCGCGCAGTCGGAATCCCGAAGACCGCCATGACCGCGTCGCCGATGAACTTCTCCACGGTTCCTCCGTGGCGCACCAGCGCCTCGCTCATCGCGCCGAAGTAGCGCGTGACGACCTGGCGCAGGGACTCGGGGTCGAGCCGCTCGCCCAGGCTCGTGGAGTCGACGAGGTCGCAGAACACGATCGTCACGACCTTGCGGAAGCCCTGCGGCTCGGGCGCGCCGGCGAGCGCCATCCCGCAGACCGGGCAGAAATGCGCCCCCTCGGGGGTCTCCTCACCGCAATTCGGGCACGCGGGCATCGCCAAAGTCTAGGCTGGCGGCTCCGGCCGGGGAGGCGTAGGGTTCGGCGTCATGGCCGGCGAGCAGCTGCGTGTGACCGAGGGCAACGCGCACGGCGAGCAGCTGAGCGTGGACGGCGACGTGCTGATCGGGCGGTCGGCCGACGACCCCGCGGGCAGGCTCGGCGACGATCCCGAGATCTCGCGCCGCCACGCCCGGGCCTGGCGCGGCACCGAGGGAGAGCTGAGGATCGAGGACCTCGGGTCGGCGAACGGCACCTTCGTCAACGGCGAGCGGATCGACGACACGCGCACGCTTCACATCGGCGACGTCGTCCGGGTGGGCCAGACCGTCCTGACGGTGACCGACGCCTCGGGCCGGACTCCGCAGCCGACCCGCATGACCACCCCGCCGGCGGCCAACCTGGAGCTGGTGGTCACCGTCGGCGCCGACGAGGGCCACCATCTGACGCTCGACGACGAGTTCATGATCGGGCGCGCGGCGAGCGGAGAGGGGAAGCTGGGGGACGACGCCGAGCTGTCGCGCCGCCACGCGCGCGTGACGCGCGACGCCTCCGGCCGGCTGACCATCGAGGATCTCGGGTCGGCGAACGGGACCTTCGTGAACGGCGTGGCCGTGCACGAGCCGCACGCGCTGCAGGCGGGCGACTCGGTGCGAGTCGGCCGGACGACGCTGGAGGTGGTGGATCCCGGGCAGCCGGCGCGCGGCCGCCCCCGCCGCGGCCGCTCCTCCTGCCGCTGCCCCTCCACCGGCGGCTGCCCCTCCGCCACCGGCTGCGCCCCCGCGCGCGGCTGCCCCTCCGCCCCCGCCGCCCGCTTCTCCGCCTGCCCCGCCGCCGGCCGCCCCCGCCCCGCCGCCGCTGAGAGCGGCGCCCCCGCCTGCCCCTCGGCCTTCTCCCGCACCCGCGGCCAGACCGGTCCCGCCGGCCACCGTGGCGCCGCCCGCCGACGCGCTCCCCAGGGGCACGGTCTTCGCCGGGTGCCGCGTCGAGGAGGTCATCGGGCACGGCGACATGGGGGTCGTCTACCGGGCCGAGGAGCTGGCGCTCCAGCGCCCGGTCGCCCTCAAGCTGATCCTGCCCGAGCACTCGGAGGACGCGCGCTTCCGCGAGCGCTTCCGGCGCGAATCCATGGTCGCCGCCTCGATCGACCACCCGAACGTCATCCCGATCCTCGACGCCGGCGACGAGGCCGGCGTCCTCTACCTCAGCATGCGGCTGGTCGAGGGCACCGACCTGCGCGCGCTGATCGCCCAGGAGGGACGCGTCGACCCCCTGCGGGCCGCGCGCATCGTCCGGCAGGTCGGCGCCGCCCTCGACGCCGCCCACGCGCGCGGGCTGGTGCACCGCGACATCAAGCCGGCCAACGTGCTGCTCGCGCGCGCCGACCACGTCTACCTGAGCGACTTCGGGCTCGCGAAGCGCGCCGACGAGGCGGGCGGGCTCACGCGCCAGGGCTCGATCGTCGCGCGCGCCGAGTACGTGGCGCCCGAGCAGATCCTCGAGGACCGCGTTGACGCGCTCACCGACGTCTACGCGCTCGGCTGCCTGCTGTTCGAGGCGCTCACCGGCGAGCAGCCGTTCGCCGGGTCCGCGGAAGGTCCCGCGATGCTCGCGCACGTCAACGAGCCTCCGCCCTCGCCGCTGCAGCGGGTGCCGAGCCTGCCACCCCGGTTCGACGAGGTGGTGCAGCGCGCGATGGCCAAGCAGCCCGGCGAGCGCTTCCCCTCGGCCGGCGACCTCGGGAAGGCCGCGCTGGTCGCCGCGGGCGACCTGCGCCGGGCGGGAGCGGAATCCGTGGTCGCCACCGGCGAGGCGGCGCCCTACGTGGCGATGCCGGGGCTGTCCCGGGCGCCGCTGTCGGACCCCGAGCCCGCGGAGGTGGCGCCGGCGGCCGTGGGAGCCCGCGCCAACCCGCTCCAATGGGGGTTCGCGCTCGCAGTCCTGGCGATCCTCGCCGTCTGCATGGTCGCCGCGCTGAACGCGCTTTCCACGCTCTGAGCCGCGACACCCCCACCTAGGGTGGGGTAGGCCGCCACCTGCGGGTGTGATGTCGAGCCCTTGGGTCGGTAGGCGCAGGAGCAGTGGGCCGGCACGCTGCTCTTATGACATCGATCGCACCAGGGACTCGCGACGGCCGCCACCAATTCCTCAGGTTCTGCGTCGTCGGGGCTTCGGGCTACGCGGTCAACATCGGCGCCTTCGCGGTGGCGCTGGCGCTCAGCGTCGAGCACCTCGTCGCAGTCGCCGCCGGCTTCGGGCTGGCCATGGCCTCCAACTTCTGGTTCAACCGGCACTGGACCTTCGCCTCCTGCCACCGCGGGCTGACCCGCCAGGCCGCCCGCTTCTTCACGGTGAGCGTCGCGGCCTGCCTGCTCGCCGCCGCCATCCTCGAGCTGCTCATGGGCAGCGGGCTCTCCGCGCTGGCCGCCCAGCCCGCCTCGGTGATGGCGGTCACGCCGCTCAGCTTCCTCGGCGCCAGGAACTGGTCCTTCAACGACTCGCAGCCGGCGCCGGTCGCCCCGCCCGCGCACATCGAGCGCCCCAACACCTGGCTGGTGGTCCCGACCTACAACGAGGCCGAGAACCTCGAGCCCTTCGTGCGCCGGGTGCTGCCGCGACTCGCCTCGGCCGCCGGCGAGCACCGGGTGCTGATCGTCGACGACTCCTCGCCCGACGGAACCGGCGAGATCGCGGATCGCCTCGCGGCCGAGCTCGACTCGGTCGAGGTGCTCCACCGAGTCGAGAAGGACGGCCTCGGGCGCGCCTACGCCGCGGGGTTCGAGCGGGCGCTGGCCGAGGGAGCGGAGCTGGTGATGCAGATGGACGTCGACTTCTCGCACGACCCCGACCACGTGCCCTCGCTGATCGCGGCGGCCGCGAACGCCGACCTGGTGCTCGGGTCGCGCTACATCGCGGGCGGCGGGGTGAGCGACTGGGGGCTCGCGCGCCGGCTGCTCAGCCGCGGCGGCTCCTGGTACGCCCGCAAGGTCCTGGGGGTGCCGGTGCGCGACCTCACCGGCGGCTTCAAGTGCTTCCGGCGCGAGCTGCTCGAACGCCTGAGCACCTCGGGCTTCCAGACCGCCGGCTTCGGCTTCCAGGTCGAGGTGACCTACCGCGCCATCCGCGCCGGGGCGCGCGTCCACGAGGTCCCGATCCGGTTCCGCGACCGCCAGGTCGGCGACTCGAAGATGAGCTCCAGGATCGTCCTCGAGGCGCTCTGGCGGGTGCTCGAGCTGCGGCTGGGCCGCCGCGCCCCGGCCACGGCCGGCTAGCCTCCGGGCGGTGGCGGACGACCGCGGCATCGACGGCTTCGAGTACACGTCCATCGCCGTCGGGCCGACGAGCTACAGGCCCGGGGTGGCCGGCGCGGGACCGCCCGTCCTGCTGCTGCACGGCTTCCCGCAGACGCACTACTGCTGGCACCTGGTCGCCCCGGCTCTCACGGAGAGCAGCACCGTTGTCGTCTGCGACCTGAAGGGCTACGGCGCCAGCCGTTCGGAGCCCGGCGGGCCGCTGGGCGAGGGCTACGGCAAGGGCGAGATGGCGGCCGAGCTCGTCGAGCTGATGGCGCAGATCGGGTTCGAGCGGTTCGCGGTGGTCGGCCACGACCGCGGCGGCCGCGTGGGCTACCGGATGGCGCTCGACCACCCCGCGGTCGTCGAGCGGCTCGGCGTGCTCAACATCGTTCCGACCGTCGATCAGTTCGAGCGCATGGCGGGGGAGGCCGCGGTCGAGTACTGGCCCTGGTTCTTCCTGGCCCAGCCGCCGCCGTTCGCGGAACGGCTGGTGGCCGCCGACGCCGAGTACTTCCTGCGCCAGACGCTCGACTCGTTCGCGGCCGCGCCGGGGGCGCTCTCGCCGGAGGCGACCGACCGCTACCTGCGCGCGTTCACCCCGGACGTGATCTCGGCCATCTGCGCGGACTACCGGGCCGGCTTCCACATCGACCGGGTCGCCGACGCGGACGATCGCGAGCGGGGGCGCAAGATCGGCTGCCCGGTGCTCGTGCACTGGGGGGCGGAGGAGGGCTCGATGTCCGACGGCCCGCTCGGGGTCTGGCGCCGGTGGGCGGACACCGTGGAGGGAGGTCCGCTCGCGTCCGGCCACTTCATCGCCGAGGAGGCGCCGGAGGAGCTGACCGCCTCGCTGCGCGGCTTCCTCGCCTCGAGGTGAGCGTCACCACGCCCAGCTGCCCGCGCTGCGGGGCGCCCGCGTCGGTCGAGGCGTCGCGCTGCGTCAGCTGCGGCTTCGTGTTCTTCGAGATGCCGGCGCCGCGCTCGCTGCCGCGGCCCTCGCCGCTCGCGATCCTGGCCATCCTGGTCGTGCTGGCCGGGGGTGTCGGGCTCGTGCTCCTCCTCACCCGCGACTCGCCGCCTCCGCCGCCGGCGCCGGTCCCGGCCGCCCGGGCGCAGGCACGGCTCCTGCGCCAGCTGGACCTGCGCGGGGCGGTCCACTGTCCCGGCGACATCCGCCCGCTGCACAGCACGCGCTGCGAGTTCCGCTACCCGAACGGCGACACCCAGCTGATGCTGGTCACCCTCACTCCGCGCGGCCGCCTGGAGATCGACGTGCCCTATCCGGCTCAACGCCGGCCGGGGGGCTAGCTTCCGGGCCGGCTCGCGCCGCCGTAGCTACGCGCGGGCCTGTGCCTTTCGCCACTCCGCCTTGTGCGCGCGCTTGAGCGCCTGGTAGTCCTCGAGCGCCTGGGGGGAGTCGACGTCGCCCAGCGTCGGGTGCCAGGGCACCAGCTCCGCCGCCGCCTCCACGCCGAAGCGCTTGGCGAGCACCGATCCGAGCGCCTTGACCTTCATCTCGCCGAATCCCGGCAGGGCCTCGAGGTTGGCGCGCAGCTCGCCCGAGTCGGCCGCGTCCGTCCATACGCGCGCGGCGTCGCCGTCGTAGCGGTCGCGCACGTACACGGCCAGATCGTGCACCTTCCGGGCCATCGAGCCGGGGAAGCGGTGGATCGCGGGCCTGGTGCGGAACACCGGCTCGAGGTCGGCGGACGCCAGCGTCGCGGCGTCGATCGAGCCGAGCCGCTCGCGCAGTGCGAGCGGCCCTGAGAACGCCTTCTGCACGGTGACCTGCTGGTCGAGCGCGAAGCCGACCAGCAGCGCCATCGGGTCCGAGGCGATCAGCGCGTTGGCCTCGTCGGACTCGGTGAAGTAGAGGCGGTCGGGCACGCTTCGATCGTACTTCAAGGCGGTCGCCGGCCTGGACGCCGAGCGCCGGCTGCAGGTAAGTTCGAGTGCATGGCCCTTGGTCGCCCCGCGCTAGCGGCGCTCGTCGCCGCAATCTCCCTGGTGGTCTGCGTTGCCGCGCAGGCCCACCACGTCTCGCCCCGCCACGCCGGCGAGGCCCTCTGGCCCGGGACCGGCGAAGACGAGCTCCGAGCGGCTGTTGCGTGCCGAGGAGACGGCCACGCTGGGCGTCGAGCACGCGGCCGAGCACGCTCGCCTGAGGGCGTATCAGCGCGACCCGCGCTGGCGCCGCGCGCTCGAGCGCGCCACCGCTGTCGCTGCTCGCGTGCGCGCCCGCATGGCCGCCACCGGGCGGCTCGACCGCACCGGGCGCTGGCCCGATGGCGGCGAGTTCGACATCCGCGCCGCCGACGGCACCACGACCTTCGCCACCCACGCCGTGATGCTCCCCACCGGCAAGGTGCTCTGGTACTCGATCCCGAGCCATCCAGACCGGCCGCTGGGCCCCCGCCACCTGGCCGTGGCGGTGCTGTGGGACCCGTCGAAGGGCACCGGCCCCGACTCGTTCAAGCGCGTCAACCCGCCGATCGACCCGGCCACCGGCCAGCCGGTCAACATCTGGTGCAGCGGCCAGTCGCTGCTCGAGGACGGGCGCGTGCTCGTGACCGGCGGCAACCTGATGTACACGGTCGAGTCCCCCGGCGGCAAGTTCGCGGGCCTCAATCACGTCTACACGTTCGACCCGTTCAGCGAGCGCTGGAAGCGCCAGCCGAACATGCGGCACGGGCGCTGGTACCCGACCAACCTGCCGGCTGCCGGACGGCCGCACGTTCATCATGGGCGGGCTCGACGAGCGCGGCTACGGCGACAAGGACGAGGACATCGAGCTGTTCACGCCCTCGCGCTCGCGCAGCGGGCGCGGCCGGCTGAGCCTGCTCGGCGGCTCGGGCGTCCTGGGCGACCCGGGCCGGCCGCCGGTCGGCGACTACTACCCGCACCTGTTCTGGATGCCGAGCGGCCACGGCCTCGTCGCCGGGCCGTGGACCACGGACACGTGGTCGTTCTCGCCCCCCGGCAACCCCCCGAAGCTGCGCTGGAAGGACATACCGAACGCCACGCAGAGCCGCGTCTGGGGGACGGCCGTGCTGCTGCCGGCGGGCCCGGACGGGTCGCATCAGGTGGAGCAGTTCGGCGGCTCCGACAAGCCCAAGGCCGACGCCCTCGTCCCGCCCGGCGACGCGCTGGCCACCAACAGCGTCTCGCTCTTCGACGAGCGTCACCCCGAGGCGGGCTGGAACGACGTCACGAGCGTCCGGCGCGGCGCGCTGAACCACCCGCGCTCGCACGCCAACACGGTGCTGCTTCCGGACGGGTCGATGGTCGAGGTCGGCGGTGGCTGGGGGGACAAGAAGAACGGCGGCGAGAACGGCGCGCCGGGGCAGTGGGCTGCGGCGCCGTTCCACCTGACCACGGAGCTGTGGAGCCCGCGCAGCCGGACCTGGCGGCTCGGGCCCCCTCAGCGCGAGTTCCGCACCTACCACTCCACCGCCATGCTGCTGCCCGACGGCCGCGTGGTCTCGGCCGGGGACGACTACAGCGGCCGCTTCACGGGCGCCGAGGCGGAGCGCAACTTCACGCAGGACAGCGCCGAGATCTACGAGCCGCCGTACCTGTTCGACGGCAACGCCAAGGCGCCCCGGCCGAAGCTGATCCGCGCGCCCGCGCGCCTGACCCTGGACGACTCCACCGTGCTGCGCGTGAGGACCGCGCGCCGCGATCGGCCCGTGACCCGCGCCGTGCTGGTCGCCCCCTCGGCCACAACCCACGCGGTCGACATGAACCAGCGCTACGTGCCGCTGCGGGTCAAGCGCGCGGCGAAGGGCGCGGCCAAGGGGAAGCTGACAGTACGAATGCCGGGCGACGCAGACATCGCGCCGCCCGGCTATTACATGCTCTTCGTGCTCGACCGCAGCGGCACGCCGTCCGTGGCGCGCTGGCTGCGGCTGCTTCGCTAAGCCTTGATCCGGAAGCCGACCCTAGGGTGAGCGTTTACACACCCTGCGGAGCCACGGCGAGATCGCCGGGCGCGTGGTGGCCCCAGCTGGCGATCGTGCTGCGCAGGCCGCCGAGCGCGGCGAGGCCGATCGGGGCCGGCAGCCAGATCGCCACGGCCCGGTAGGCGAGCACCGCGGCGACCGCCACCTCGGCCTCGATGCCGAAGGCCAGCAGCACGCCGACCATGCCGCCGCTGACGGCGCCGGGCACCGGGATCGTGTTGGCGACCTGCCCGAGGAAGTAGGCGAGCACCATGACCGCCAGCGACGGCGCCGCTCCGAGGGCGTGCAGCATCGCCCAGAGCACGGCCGCGTCGAATGCCCACCAGGCGAGCGCGCCGAGCAGGCGCACGTCGCCGGAGCGCACGAGGCCGATCGCGTCGCGCACGGCGGCGCCGACGGCGTCAGGCGTGTTGCGCATGGCGGCAGAGGCGCGCGCCGAGCGGGAGCTGTCCGGCAGGGTCTCGGCGATGGGGCGATCCGCCGTCGGCCGGCGAGCGGCGAGCACCAGCGCCAGGCCGATGGCGACCGTGGCGACGGCTGCGGGGATCGCGCTCAGCAGCAGCGGGCCGCCGCCGGAGACCACCCCGAGTGCCAGCAGGCCACCGGCCGCCGCGATCGAGCCGAGGAAGACCGAGTACAGCACCACGAGGAAGGTCAGCAGCGTGTGCGCGGCGTCGCGCATCTCGAGACCCGCGCGGCGGAAGGCCCAGAGCGTGACCGCCGCTCCACCGGCGCCGCCGGTGGGCAGCAGGCGCGTGGCCGCGGCGCCGCCGAGCGTGACTTCGGTGCTCGCGCGCAGTCCGAGGCGATCGGTGGCGCGGCCGCCGACCAGCCAGAGCAGCGCGACGTAGCCGGCGAACGAGAGCAGCTCGAAGGCGGCGGCGCCGGCGACCCAGCGCGGATCGGCGTCCATGGCGCGTCCGAAGGCGTGCACGAAGGCCTGGAGCGGCCCGCCACCGATGACGATCGCGGTCAGCGCGGCGCCCGCCAGGGCGGCCGGCAGCGCCGCGCGGCGCGCCAGCGCCTTCAGGTCGAGAGCGGGCAGAACGCTCTCGGGGGCGGTTACGGTCGCCGTCGACATGGCGCTGGTCGCTTCTACGCTGCCGAGGCTGGATCGGATTAACGTCATGCCAGCAGCCTCCCGCCTGGCAGCCCCGTAAACATCGGGGCGCAACCCTGAACCGGCACCCTCGATCACCATGCGGGCAGCATTTCGCGTGCCGGCAGCGCCGGGAAGGCGGCCAGCCACCGTCAGGGGGTGCGGTTAACCGCTCTAACGCGGCCAGAGACCCTTCTAACCCACGCGGAGTCCGCGTGGGAACGGGCAGTCGCCTAGGGGCGACGGCAGCGCCGGCGCCGTTAGTGGCGCTGACGCTGTTGGCGGCGCTCATCTGCTCGAGCTCGTCGGCCAGAGTGTCCGGCAGCCGGCGGCGGTGAATCAGGCTGGCTCCGCAGAAGCCGCAGTCAGCCTTGATCGTCGGGTCGAGAAAGCTCCCGCTCGACCAGATCTGTCCGCACTCTTCGCAAAGGCGCGTGGGGAGGTCGTTGGCCATCAACCACCACTGTGGGGGTGATCGCCTGAAAGCGCCACCTCGGATAGGTTCGCTGGCGGTTTTCCACCCATAACGCTTGATTCCCGACCAAAGCCCACCATTCTCAGGTCCGATTCCCCGCGGTCGCAGGGGAGCGATCCCACACGGCCCACCACTCCCGATCGCGGGCTCGACCGAGCTCGAGCTGCCGGTCGAGCGTCTCTGGGACGTGTTCCTCGACGTACCGGGGTGGCCGCGCTGGAATCCCTGCATCTGGCGCTCTGGCGTGCGCGGCGGTGAGCTGCGCGACGGCGCGACCCTGATCTGGGCCTTCAACCCGATCCAGCCGCGCTACCTGTACAAGCTGCCCGCGATGGCGGAGATCGTCGAGTTCCAGCCGTACGACCGGATCACGTGGGAGGTGCGCATGCCGGGCTTCCACGCGCTGCACTCGTACCGCTTCGCCGCGATCGACGAGCGACGCTGCCGCTTTGGCTCCTGGGAGGTGGCGGAAGGTCCCGCATACCGCGGCCTGAGCCGGTTCTGGAACGCGCACTTCCGGTACGTCTGCCGCGAGTCGCTGGCCGGCGCCGGCGCCCTGGCCCGCCCCTGAACCAGCGTCGGTTCAGGGGGCTTCCCCGATGTTCCGAAGGGGCTCTGGCGACACGATCTCGCCATGAGCGCAACCGAAGCCACAGCGGTGTACATCGAGACCACGATTCCCGCCGGGATGACGATGACCGAGTACCGCAGCTCCCGCCCGCGGCGCCCGAGCCTGCGCACCCGGGTGATGGCCCAGCTGCGACGCTCTCGTTGAGCGCTCAGGGCGCCGGGAGGCTCAGGATCGAGCTGCCCACGCGGGCGCGGGCCAGCAGCGAGCGCTGCGTCCACGAGAGCTTCACGTGCACGACGTCGTCGCTCGGCAGCCTCACCGCGAGCGTCCCGCGCGTGGCGCCGTCCGAGAGGCGCCAGCTGCCCGTGCCGCTCACCGGAGCGTCGCCGGCGAAGCGCACGCTCCGCAGGTGCAGCCGCACGAACGGATAGCCCTTCGCGGTGAAGCTCCCGCCGCGCAGCCCGGGGCCGCGCGCGGCGCCCGAGAACCAGTAGCGCACGGGCGCGTCCGCCAGCGCGCCGGCCGCCACGGTGACAGCCCGGCGGCTCTGGACGCCGGGGTCCGGGCCCGACACGAGCGTTGCGGGGGTCGCGCCGGACAGGCGCACGCGGGTAGGCGCCGGCGGTGTGGACGTGGCGGAATTCGGGCGGCGCAGCCGGTGCGAAGCGACGCGAGCCGCTCGGGCGCCCGCACGAACGCTCGAATCACGGCGCGGGCGCAGCGGGCGCCCGACCATCAGGACGCCGTCGCCCTCGGAGGTGACGTGCGTGGTGTTGGGCAGCTCGACCACGCGCACGTTCGCGCCGAGCGTCGGGCCGAACACGCGCGCGTCCGGCAGCGGCGTGAGCGAGTCGAGGTCGCCCCCGATCATCAGCAGCGGGATCGAGGCCGGCAGCGGATGCGGCGTGGGCGGCACCGCCGGCTCCACCCGGCGCGGGCGCGGCCAGTCGAGGCAGCCCTCGTACGGCTGCGTGTAGTTGTCCACCGTGACCCACTCGAGCTGCCGTGAACGGGTCGAACGCGCCGGCCGGCGGCGCCAGCAGGCGCGCCGCCAGCTGCTCGCGCCGATCGGCGGGCGGCGAGTCCATCGAGAACAGCTCCGGATAGTCCGCGCAGGCGACCGCCCAGTAGAGCCCGTCGGAGTACTCGGCGGGATCGCCGCCGCCGCCGTGCAGCGCCGAGCGGTCCTCGGCGACCAGGCGCAACAGCGGCGCGTCGTCGCCGCCGAGCGCCGCCCGCACCGCGGGGTCGAGCTCGCGGTAGATGAGCGGCTCGGAGCCGGCGTCCTGCACCAGGTCGACCAGCGCGCGCACCCCGAAGCGCACGCGCACGCGGCGACCTCGCCGTCGAGCACGCGTCCCGCGATCGCCCCTTGGCGCAGGCGCGCGAGCAGCTGCGCCGAGGCGCGCCGTCGCGCTGCCGGGCGCGACCGCCGAGCAGCCCGGGTCGCGTGCGCAGACCGCGTCGAGCGCGCTGCGCGCGACCGTGCCGGAGGACACGTACCACGGGTCGAGGTCGCGCACCGGATACGAGGAGTCCAGCACCACCGAATGCAGCAGCCCCTGGTAGCGCGAGATGAACGACTGCACGAAGAACGTGCCGTAGGAGTCGCCGTACAGGTCGACCGGGCCCAGGCGCAGCGCGCGGATCACCGCGGCCAGGTCGCGCGCCGCGTAAGCGGTCGCGAACAGGTCGGCCGAGCCGTAGCGGCGCTCGATCTGGCGCGCGCAGCCGGCCACGACGCTCGGGAACCTCCCGCCCGAGGTCACGCCGGAGTACCTCTGAAGCCTCCGGCAGTCGATCAGCGCCGAGCCGCCCGTCCCGCGGTTGTCCACCAGCAGCAGCCCGCGGTCGCGCAGCAGCGGGCCGTAGATGCCGGTGTACTCCACGCGGCTGCCGGTGGAGGGGAAGCCCGGGCCGCCCTCGACCGCGACCAGCGCCGGGTGGTGCGCGCCCGCGTGGCGAGGCGGCAGCCAGCGGAAGGCGATCGCGATCTTGCGCCCACCGGGCCTCGCCGGGTCGAGCGGCCGCGACAGCGTGCCGCACCGCCAGCGCTGCCCGTCGGCGCACGGGTGCAGCACCGGCGCGGCCGACGCCGTCGCCGGCGCCGCCCCAGGGCGATCGCGGCGGCGACGAGCCCGAAGCGGAGAGCCCCGCGGTCGGCGGGGCTCTCCGGGACTGATCGGGTCACGCGTAGCTCACTGGAGCCAGGCGTTCACCTTGTCGGCGTTGTCGGCAACCCAGTCCTTGCCCGCCTTCTCCGGGTCGACCTTGTCGCCGGCGATCGCCTTGGCGACCTGCTCCTGGTCCTCGTTCGTGAGCGTCATCTTCTTCAGCACCGGGTACGCCGGCGAGCCGCTGTCGGCGAACTTCTTGCTGAAGATCTTGTTGATGATCGTCACGTCGTACGCGCACTTGTACTGCTGGGGATCGCCACCCTCCTTGGCGTCGTCCTTGCAGTCCTTGTTCGCGTCGGTACGCGGCGGCAGCTTCACCTCGGCCAGGTCGTACTGCTGGTTGAGGTACTGCGGCGTGTACCAGTAGAAGAGGACCGGCTCCTTCTGCTTGTAGAGCTGGCTCCAGCGCGCCACCTGCGCCGGCTCCGCGCCGGCCGTGACGTGCTTGAAGTTGAGGCCCAGCGCCTCGATCAGCTCCTTGTCCTTCTGGACGTAGCTGGGGTCGCCGCCGAGGAACATGCCCTGGTCGCCGGACTCGGGGGTCTTGAACAGGTCCTCCTTGCCCTTCAGCCCCTCCCAGGTGGCGAACTCGGGGTGCTCGTCCATCAGGTACTTGGGGATGAACCAGCCGATGTGACCCTTGACGCCGAGCGGCCCGCCCATCACGACCTTGCCGCCCTTGTCGATGTACTTGGCGTACTCGTCGGTGTGCTGCCAGTCCTCGAGCACCGCGTCGACCTTGCCGTCGGCCATCGCCTGGTAGACCGGGATCTCGGCGATCTTGGTGATCTCCACCTGGCAGCCGAGCTTGTCCTCGAGCACCGCCTTGGCGATGTAGGTGTTGGCGGTCGAGCCGGCCCAGGCCTGCTCGTTGAGCACGACCTTGCCGCAGTCCTTGCCGCCGGCGGCGGTGCCTCCACTCGCACTGTCCGAGCTGTCGTCCTTCGACGAGCCGCACGCCGCCGCGAACAGCGCCAGCACCAGCGCCATCACGACGGTCAACGACCATCTCGAGCGCTTCCCCATAGAACCCCTCCTCATCGTGGTTGAACCCTTCGCTGTCCCTGCGTGACGCGGTCGAGCGCGATGCCGAGCGCGAGGATCGCGAGCGATGCCACGACCCCCTCGCCGAACTCGTTGCGCTGGAGGCCGCGCGCGACCATGTCGCCCAGCGCGCCGGAGCCGACCAGGCCTCCGATCACAACCACGGCGAGGACCATGATGATCCCCTGGTTGACGCCGAGCATGATGCTCTCGCGCGCGAGCGGAATCTTCACCTTCAACAGCACCTGCATCCGTGAGGCGCCGAACGCCGACGCCGCCTCGACCGCCGTCGGCGAGACGTTGCGCACCCCGGCGGTCACGAGCCTGATCACGACCGGGATCGCGTACAGCACCGAGGCGACCACACCCGGTATGCGCGAGACCGGCATCAAGTAGATGAACGGGATGATGTAGACCAGCTGCGGCAGCGTCTGGAGCGTGTCCAGCAGCGGTCTGCAGCAGCCGCTCCACGCGTTCGCTCTCGGCGGCCCAGACCCCGATCAGGATCCCGAAGAACACCGCCAGGGCGGTCGCCACGAGCACCTGCGAGGCGGTGTCCATCGCCTCGGCCCAGACGCCCATCACGCCGATCGCGGTCGAGCATCAGCAAGGTCGTGATCGCCGGGCGCAGGCCGCTCACCACGTAGGCGATGCCGGAGAAGCCGGCGAGCACGAAGAACCACGGGGTCTCGACGAGCACCAGCCGCAGCGGCTCGAGGAACTTGGTGAGCAGGAAGTTCCCGACGGGCTCCGTGATGCCGAAGACGAACGAGGTCGGGTCCTGGATGTAGTCCAGGACCGACTGGATCCAGCGCATCAGGTCGTCGGCGATCGTCGCCGTGTAGACGGTGGTCGAGGTCTCGAACTCGTCCGGGTAGAGCGACTGGGCGCCGAGCGCCTTGGCCACCAGCACGATCACCGCGATCAGCCCGAAGCGTGATGAGCGTCATCCGGCGCGCCCGCTGGCGCTTCTCGTCGGTCAGGTGCTGGCGCGTGGGGTCGGTGCGCTCGGCGATCGCCGAGGTGGCGCGGTCGAGCGCGATCGCCATGATCACGATCGCGATGCCGGCGAGGATCGCGAGCGCCGCGTTCGAGTAGAGGCCGTTGGTGACCACGTCGCCGAGCCCCTTGCCGCCGATCAGGCCGGCGATCACGACCAGCGAGAGCGCGAACATGATCGTCTGGTTGACCGACAGCAGCAGCTGCCGGCGCGCCAACGGGAGCTGCACCTTGAAGAGCGTCTGCGCCGAGGTCGAGCCGAACGCGCGCGCCGCCTCGACGGAATCCTTGGTGACGCCGCGGATCCCGAGCGCGGTGATGCGCACCGCCGGCGGGATCGCGTAGATCATCGTGCAGATCACGGCCGCGCCGGGGCCCGACCGAGAACAGGATCACGATCGGCATCAGGTAGGCGAAGGCGGGCACGATCTGCATCGCGTCGAGCCCGGGGGTGATCGCGCGGTGGAACCCCTCGCGGCGACCGGCCAGCACGCCGATCGGCACACCGATCGCGAGCGAGAGCAGCACCGCGGCCAGCATCAGCCCGAGCGTCTGGATGCTCTCCTCCCAGAGCCCCATCAGCGCGAACGAGACGAAGGCGCCGAACACGATCAGCGCCGCCCGCCAGCCGCCGAAGCGCCAGACGAGCAGCGTCGAGAAGGCGATCGTGCCGATCCAGGTCAGCCACTCGAAGAAGTCGATGAAGGCGGTGACGAGCCACTCGCACAGCGAGCGGAAGCCCTCGAGCACCGCGAAGAACGGGTTCGGGTTGTCCGCGGTGCGCTGCTCGAGCAGCCAGTTCTGGGCGTTGTCGAGCTTGCGCGGCAGCTCCTGCCAAGTCAGCGAGGTCGGCCAGGGGTAGTCGCCCTTCAGCAGGAAGTAGGCGACCAGCCAGAGCGCGAGGATGGCCCCCACCTGAGCGGGCCGCCCCCGCCAGCGCGACGACGGCGCGAAGGCCGCCGGAGCGGCGAGCCTGCCGCTAGCTACTGCCACCCGAGGCTCCAGGCCGATCCGCCATCGCCTCGAGGATCGCCACGCGGTCCACGATGCCGACGCAGCGGCCGTTCTCGACCGCGCGAATCGGGCCGTCGGTCGAGGCCGCCATCGCCACGGCGTCGTTGACCTTGGTGGTCACGGGGAGCTCGGGGCCGCCGGTCTCCTCGCCGGGCTTCGGGTCGCGCATGATCCAGCGCAGGGTGAGCACGTGGGTGCGCGGGATGTCGCGGACGAAGTTCGCCACGTAGTCGTCGGCGGGCGAGCCGACCAGCTCCTCCGGCGTGCCGAGCTGCACGATCGCCCCGTCGCGCATGATCGCGATCCGGTCGCCCAGCCGCAGCGCCTCGGGCAGGTCGTGGGTGATGAACAGCATCGTCTTGCCGGTCTCCGCCTGGAGCCGGATCACCTCGTCCTGCATGTCGCGCCGGATCAGCGGGTCGAGCGCGCTGAAGGGCTCGTCGTAGAGCATCAGCTTGGGGTCGACCGCGAACGCGCGCGCGAGCCCGACGCGCTGCTGCATGCCGCCCGACAGCTGGTCGGGGAACTGGTTGGCGGCGTCCTCGAGGCCGACCAGGCTGAGGATCTCGCTGGCGCGCGCCAGGCGCTCGCTCTTGCCCACTCCCTGGATCTCGAGCCCGAAGGCCACGTTGTCGATCACACGCCGGTGGGCGAGCAGGCCGAAGTGCTGGAAGACCATCGAAACCGTGTGACGGCGCAGCTCGCGCAGCTGGCCCGCGTCGGCCTGCATCACGTCGCGCCCGCTGATCGTGATCTTGCCGGCGGTGGGCTCGATCAGCCGGATCAGCGTGCGGACGAGCGTCGACTTGCCGGAGCCCGACAGCCCCATGACCACGAACACCTCGCCGGGCTTGATGTCGATCGAGACGTCGCGCACGGCGACGACGCAGCCGGTCTTGCGCTGCAGCTCCGAGCGGGACAGCTCGGCGTCGGGCGAGCCGATCAGCTTGTCGGCGCCGGGCCCGAAGACCTTCCAGATGCCCTCGGCTCGGACGAGCGGTTCCCCGTTCGGCGCGCCGGTGGGCGGTCCCTCCTCGATGGTCTCAACGGCGGCTACGCCGTTCGAGTCAGTCACTGCGGCGATGATATATCAGGGGTCCGGCACGATGCCAGGGCTGATTTGGCGCTCAATCAGGCCTTAAAGAGGACCGTCTGCAGCTCGGTGAGGGTCTCCATCGGGTGCGCGCCGCCCACCCGGCCGATCCCGCTCTCCGAGCGCGCCCGCCCGCCCCAGGGCAGGTGCGGCTCCCAGTAGTTGGTGGTCTCGTTGATGTTCACGAGGCCCATCTGGACCGAGTCGGCGTAGCGCATGCCGGCCGCGAGGTCGGCCGTGAAGATCGCCGCCATCAGCCCGTAGGACTGGGCGTTGGTCTGGTCGATGGCCTGCTCGAGCGAGCCGATCGGGACGATCGGGGCGATCGGCCCGAACGTCTCCCGGGTGACCGCGATCGAGTCGGGCGGCACGTCGTCGAGGACGGTGGGCTGCCAGTAGAGGGCGGTCGGGAAGTCCGCGGCGCGGCTGCCGCCCGTGATCACGGTTGCGCCGCGCTCGACGGCGTCGGCCACGTGCAGGTCCATCTTGGCGGCGCCGGGCTCGTTGTTCACCGGGCCCATCGTCGTGGCGTCGTCGAGCGGGTCGCCGAGCCGCACCTCGCTCTGGACCTGGGCGGCCAGCAGCTCCACGAACTCGTCCTTGACGGCCTCGTGCACGAGCAGGCGCTCCGCGGCCGAGCAGCTCTGGCCGGCGCCGAGGAATGCGCCCACGCGGGCTGCCTCGGCCGCCGCGGGCAGGTCGGCGTCGTCCATCACCACGAAGGGCCCGTTGCCGCCCATCTCGAGCAGCTGCGCCTTGCCGGCCGCTCGCTTGGCGACGGTCAGCCCGGTCTCCGTGGAGCCGGTGAAGGCCACCGCCCGGGTGCCGGGGTTGGCCGCCAGCTCGTCGCCCACCTCGGGGCCCGGGCCGAGCACCATGTTGAACGCGCCCGGCGGCAGGTCGGCCTCCGCGACGCACTCGGCCAGCACGCCGGAGCAGACCGCGGTCGAAGGCGCCGGCGTCCAGACGACGCAGTTGCCGCAGGCGAGCGCCGGCGCGAGCACCTCGGCGGGCATCGTGTAGGGCCAGTTCCAGGGGGTGATCAGCCCGAGCACGCCGAGCGGGCGGCGCAGCAGCAGCACGCGCCGGCCGGGCGCGGCGCTCTCCGGGATCGTGCCGGTCAGGCGCTTGCCGTCCTCGGCGGCCATGCGGAAGAACTCGATCAGCTCGCCGACCTCGCCCTCGGCCTCCGCCTTGAGCGGCTTGCCCTGGTCGAGGGTGAGGACGCGGGCCAGCTCGTCGGCCCGGCGCTCGCAGGCGTCGGCCACACGGTGGAGCAGGGCGGCGCGCTCGAAGCCGGTGCGGGCCGCCCAGGCGGGGAAGGCGGCGTTGGCGGCGGCGATCGCCCGGCGCGCGTCCTCGCGGTCGCCCTCGGCCACCGGTCCGAGTGATTCGCCGGTGGCCGGGCTGGTGGCCTCGACGGTCGCGCCGCTCGCGGCGTCGCACCACTCGCCGTCGACGAACATGCGCGTGGTCACGGGCTCGTCAGAATGGTCGCGGCGGCCATGGCCGCTGATATATCAGACTTCGGCATGCACGACATCGCGGAGTTCCTCCGCCGCCACCCGCCGTTCGACGCGCTCGACGAGGAGACGCTCGCCGCCGTTGCCGGCAGCGCCGAGATCGAGTTTCACGCCGCCGGCGCGGCGATCATCGAGAGCGCCGAAGCGACCTCGGAATTCGTGTATGTCGTCCGCCGCGGTTCGGTCGAGCTCGTGATCGGCGACCGCCTGATGGACGTGCTGGGCGAAGGGGAGATGTTCGGCTTCCTCTCCCTGCTTCACGGTGGTCCGCTGGGCTTTGTCGCGCGGGCGGCCGAGGACACGCTCGTCTACCGCATCCCCGCGGCCGCCGTTACGCCGGTGTTCGAGCGCCCGGCCGCGGCGCGCTTCGTCGCGCGGTCCATGAGCAGGCGCGTCCGGCTTCTCGGGGATCGCGAACACGAGCCCGTGCTGTCCCCGGCTGGGCGCCCGGTCCGCGAGCTGATCCGCGCCGCTCCGCTCGTCTGCGAGCCGAGCCACGACCGTCCAGGACGCGGCGCGGCGGATGGTGGACGCCGGCGTCACCTGCGCGGTCGTGGACCTGGGCGACCAGCTCGGCATCGTCACCGATCGCGACATCAGGGAGCGGGTGGTCGCGGCGGGCTCGGCGCCCGACACGCCGCTGTCGGAGGTGATGAGCGCGCCCGCCTGGACGGTGGCGGGAGACCGCACGGGAACGGAGGCCCTGCTCGAGATGCTCGATCACGGCGTGCGCCATCTGCCGGTGCTCGATGCCGGTCGGCGCCTGATCGGCGTGCTCGACGACGTGGACCTGATGGCCAGCGAGCGCCGCGCTCCCTTCCGGCTTCGCGCGGATATCGCCCGCAGTCCCGACGCGGCGGCCGTCGCCCGGGCGGCATCAGAGCTGCCGGAGACGGTGATCGCGCTCCACGACGCCGACCTGCCGGTTGCGGCGATCTCCCGGGCGATCGCGAGCGTCCACGACAGCGCGACCCGGCGTCTGATCGACTTGGCGCACGCGGACCTCGGCCCGCCGCCCGTGCCGTACACCTGGCTCGCCACCGGCAGCTTCGGTCGCTTCGAGCCGTTCCCGAGCTCCGACGTGGACAGCGCCCTCGCCTGGGACGGCCCCGACGACGACACCGAGCTGCGCGGCTGGATGCACAAACTCGCCGAGCACGTCCTCGCGGATCTGTCGGCGAGCGGCTTCGCGGCCGACGCGAAGGGCGCGGTCGCGTCGAACCCGCTGTTCGCCCGCTCGATCGAGGCCTGGGAGGTGGCGGCCCGCACCTGGGTCGAGCACCCCGATCGCGACCGGGGCCTGATGCTGCTCTGCGTTGTCGTCGAGAGCGATCCGGTCTGGGGCATCACAACGGCCGCGGAGCGCCTGTCCGCGGCGTTCGCCCGCAGCCCCAACCGCGGACTGCTGCTGCGACGGTTGGCGCAGGCGGCGCTGGGCGTTCGACCCCCGACGGGCTTCCGGAGCCACCGGGTGCTCCTCTGGAGCGGCGAGCGGAAGGTGCTCGACATCAAGAAGGAGGGGCTGCTGCCGATCGAGGCACTGGCGCGCTGGAGCGGCCTGGCCGCTGGTGTGGGCGCGGCCACGACGCGCGCACGGATCGAAGCGTCGGAGTCGGCCGGAACGCTGTCGGGGGAGGACGCGGCCGTCCTGCGCGACGCCTTCGAGCTCGTCTGCGAGCTGCGGATGGAGCACCAGGTGGACCAGCTGCGCAAGGGCGAGGCGCCCGACAACCTGATCGACCCCACGGATCTGACTCCGCTCACCCGAACGGCGTTGAAGGACGCCTTCCGGGCGGTGGCGCGGCATCCAGCGCGCCGTCGGGCAGCAGCTCGAGCTCGCGGCGTGGTGACCGGCGACCGCACTCCGTGGCGCCTGGCCCGCTTCGTGGTCGTCGACCTGGAGACCACCGGGCTCGACCCGCGCAGCGACGAGGTGCTCTCGTTCGCGGCCGTGCCGGTCGAAGGTGGGCGCATCCTCGCCGGTGCGACCGTCACCGGCCTCGTTCGGCCCAGGTCCGCGCCACCCGCGTCCTCGATCGAGATCCATGGCCTCCGTGCCGCCGACCTCGCCGCGGCTCCCCGCGGGCGCGAGGCCTTCGCGCCGCTGGCGGCTGCGCTTCGAGGGGCGCATCCTTGTCGCTCACGCCGCCTGGGTGGAACGCGACTTCCTGCGGCCGCGCCTGCGCTCGCTGGGCTTCACCCTCACCCGCCGGATCATCGACACGGCGGTGCTCTGGCGGGCGCTGCGCATCGCGCGCGGGGACGGCGATCCCGGATGGTGCTCCCTGTCGGCGGTCGCCGCCGGGCTCCAGCTGCCGTCGCACCGCCCGCACGTGGCCGAGGGCGACGCGCTCACGACCGCCCAGGCGTTCCTGGCGCTTGCGACGCACCTCGAAAGCAGCGGGCGCGGGACGGTGCGCGCGCTGACCAGGGCCGAGTGGGGCGTGCGCGCCTACCGGCTGTGGCACCCGCCGCTCAGGTCCGGCTGAAGGCCGCCAGCAGCTCGCGCTGGAAGTCGAGCACGTGCTCGCGCATGATCTCGCGCGCCTTGACCGCGTCGCCCGCGAGCAGGGCCTCGACGAGATGGGTCTGATCGTGCACCGCGTGGCCGAGCCCGGGCAGCCGGTCGAGCACCAGGTACCAGATGCGCAGGGAATGGGTGAAGTAGCGCTCGAGCGTCTCGAGCAGATAGGGATTGCCGGCGGCCTCCCAGGTGAACTGGTGGATGCGCTCGTCGAAGCGCATGAGCCAGTCGGGGTCGCCGGGAGCGGCCAGGTGCTCGACCTCGTGCAGGAGCGCCTCCGCGGCGGCCCGATGGCCGTCGTCGAGTCGCTGTGCGGCGAGCTCGGCGGCGTAGCCCTCCAGCTCGGCTCGCACCTCGGTGATGTTGACGATGTCGGCGGCCTCGACGGCGGTCACGAACGTGCCCCGGCGCGGCTGAACGGCGACCAGGTTCTCGAGCGCGAGCCGCTTCACGGCCTCGCGCAGCGGGGTGCGGCCGACCACCAGCTCACGCATCAGCTCGTCCTCGCGCAGGACGGTGCCGGGCGCCAGGCTGAGGGTGACGATCCGGTCGCGCAGATCGAGGTAGGCCCGATCCGCCTCGAGCTTGATCGACGGCGCCTCGTCGGCGGGCGGGCTCGTGGGCACGGTGGCCATGCAGGCAGATATATCAGGCTGGCAGGCCCGCCGGGCGACCTGGACGCCCCTGGTAGCCTGATATATCAGCGATGACGTGCGACGGCGGAGACAGCCTCGGCCCGCCTCGCCGAGCTGCTGCGCAACGCCCGCTTCGAGGTGCTCCCGCTGGAGGGCATCGAGGAGCAGGTGCTGAAGCATCTCGGCGCCGACGTCAAGCTGACCGTCACCGCCTCGCCGCGCCGGGGCCTCGACGCCGACGCTCGAGCTGACCGAGCGACTCACGGCCGCCGGCTATGCGACCGTGCCGCACCTCTCGGCCCGCCTGGTGCGCGACCGCGCGCATCTGTCCGAGCTGCTCGACCGGCTCCGCGCCGGCGGAGTGCGGGAGCTGTTCGTGCTCGCCGGGGACGCCGAGGAGCCCGCCGGGGAGTTCCCCGGCGCGGCGGAGCTGCTCGAGGCGATGGGGCCTCGCCGGGCCGAGTTCGAGGCGATCGGAATCACCGGCTACCCGGAGAGCCACCACCTGATCAGCGACGAGGAGACGATCCGGGCGATGTTCGCGAAGGCGCCGATGGCAACCCACATCGTCAGCCAGCTCTGCTTCGACGCCTCGACCATCGCCGCCTGGATCGCCGAGGTGCGCCGCCGCGGCACGGACCTGCCGATCTGGATCGGCGTGCCCGGGAACGTCCCCCACAGGAAGCTGCTGCGCGTGTCCGTGCAGATCGGGCTGGGCGAATCGACGCGCTTCCTGAGCCACCACCGCAACTGGATCTCACGGCTGGTCGGGCGCCCGTTCAACCCCGAGCGCCTGGTGCGCGAGCTCACGCCGTGCGCGACCGACCCGGCCGCCCGTGTGGCGGGCTTCCACCTCTACACGCTCAACGAGGTGGCCCGAACGGAGCGGTGGCGCCAGGCGACGCTGGCGCGGCTGGGCTCCTAGTCCTTCCGGTCCAGCGACTCGACCAGCAGCGTCGACACGTCGGCCACGCGCATCTCCGAGCCGTTCGCCTTCACGCCGTCGTCCAGCATCACCGTGCAGAACGGGCAGGCCACCGCGAGCGTGTCGGCTCCCGTCGCCGCCGCTTCGCGGGCCCGCTCCTCGTTGATGAGGCCGGCGCGCTCCTCCATCCACATGTGGGCGCCGCCCGCCCCGCAGCAGAAGGTGCGCTTGCCGCTGCGCTCCATCTCGATCGGCTGACCGACCGCGGAGACCAGCTCGCGCGGGCCCTCGAGCACGTCGTTGTGCCGGGCCAGGTAGCACGAGTCGTGGTACGTGATCTCCTTGTCGCTGCCGTCGACGCTGAGGCGACCGGCAGCGGACCAGGTCGGCGAGCAGCTCGGAGTGGTGCACGACCTCGTACTCGCCGCCGAAGTCCGGGTACTCGTTGCCGAGCGTGTTGAAGCAGTGCGGGCAGCTCGCCACGATCTTGGTCACGCCCGCCTCGTTGAGCGTCCCCACGTTCTGCTCGGCGTGCGCCTGGAAGAGGTACTCGTTGCCCATGCGCCGCGCCGGGTCCCCGGTGCACGACTCGCGCGGGCCCAGGATCGCGAAGTCCACGCCGGCCGCCTGCAGCAGCCGCGCCGTCGACTCCGCCGCCGTCCGCGCGCGCTCGTCGAACGACGCCGCGCAGCCGACCCAGTAGAGGACCTCCGGCGCAGGGTCGCCCGGCTCGAGCACGCGCACGCCCAGGCGCTCGGCCCAGTCGGCGCGCTCGGTCTGCGCCTTGCCCCACGGGTTGCCGGCGCGCTCGACGTCGCGCAGCATCGGCTCGGCCTCGGCGGGGAAGCGAGCCTCCATCATGACCAGGTGCCGGCGCAGGTCGACGATGTGGTCCACGTGCTCGATCGACACCGGGCACTCGCGCACGCAGGCGCCGCAGGTCACGCAGTCCCAGACCACGTTGTCGGTCACCGCGCCGGGCACCAGCGGCTGCGCCTCGAACCCGTCGGCGCCGCGCAGCAGCGGCGGTCCCTCCTCGAAGACCTGATCGCGCAGCGCCATGATCAGCAGCTTCGGCGACAGCTCCTTGCCGGTCGTCCAGGCCGGGCACACGTCCTGGCAGCGGCCGCACTCCGTGCACGAGAAGGTGTCGAGCGTCTGCTTCCAGGTCAGGTCCGCCACCGTGCCGGCCCCGAAGCGCATCTCCTCCTCGGGCCCGTCGAAGCGCAAGCGGCTCCAGCCGTCCCCGCGCGCGCGTGCGTGTGAAGAAGACGTTCACCGCCGCGGTGGCGATGTGGAGGTGCTTGGAGTGCGGGAGGTAGGCGAGGAAGGTCAGGATGATCAGCACGTGCGCCCACACGAAGACGCGCTCGAGGACCTTCGTCACGTCGCCGTCGCCGAACAGGTCGGAGAGCGCCTTCGACACCGGCGACCAGCTCGCCGGCCACTCGTTCAGCCCGAGCGCGATCCGCGATCCGTGCCAGAGCAGCAGCGTCGTGACGATGCCGGCGATCAGCGCCAGGATCAGGTCGGCCTCGCCGAGGTGGCTGCCCTCGAAGCGAGCCGGCCGCTGCACCTTGCGGATCAGAGCCGCCCCGATCACGCCGGCGAGCACGAGCACGGCGAACACGTCGACCAGCAACGCGAACCAGCCCTGATGGCCGAGCCAGGGCAGCGTGGCGTCGCGGGAGACCGCGCCGATCAACGCGATCAGGATCGTCGGGAAGAGGACGAGGAAGCCCCAGAAGATCGCGGCGTGGATCAGCCCCGGGACGAGCCGCTGGAGCAGCTTGCTCTGGCCCAGCACGATCTCGGCCTCGTTGCGGGCGCGCCGCGGCAGGTCGCCGGAGCGGTCGGTCGGCTTGCCCATCCGAACGAGGCCGACGAGCAGCCGCGCCCGGCGCGCGAACAGGAAGCCGCTCACCGCGAGCGCGAGCCGCGAGGGCGAGCGCTCCGGCCAGCACCGCTATGACGAGCGCGCCTTGCGCAGCTCGGCGGTGATCGCCGGCACGATCTCGGTCAGGTCGCCGATCACCGCGTAGTCCGCGCTGGCGAGGATGGGCGCCTCGGCGTCGGAGTTGATCGCGAGGATCTTCTTCGCGCCCTTGCACCCTGCGATGTGCTGGGTGGCGCCGCTGATTCCGCAGGCGATGTAGAGGTCGGGCGACACCTTGGTCCCGGTCTGGCCGACCTGGTCGGTGTGCGGGCGCCAGCCGGCGCTCGTCACGACGCGCGAGCAGCCCACGGCCGCGTCCAGCAGGCCGGCCAGCTCCTCGAGGATGCCGAAGCCATCGGCCGAGCCGACGCCGCGCCCTCCGCTGACCACGACCTTCGCCTCGGCGAGCGAGATGCCGCTGGCGACCTCGTCGACGTGCTCGGCGACCTGGACTGCCAGATCGGACTCGCCGAGCGCGGGCGTGAACGTCTCGACCGCCGGCGAGCCGGCGCCCTCGACCGCCTGCACGGCGTGGGGAGCGACCGACATCAACGGCAGCGGCGAGTGGATGCGCGCCTCCTCGAGCAGGCTGCCGCCCCAACGCATGCGCGTGACGGTCAGCGACTCGCCGCCGGCGCCGTCGATCGCGATGCAGTTCGCGGCGAAGGGCAGATCCCGCCGAGCGGCCACGTGAGCGAGCACCTCGTTGCCCCTGTTCGTGCCCGCGGCGACCACGGCGCGTCGGTGACGTGCCGCTCGATCAGCTCGTCGACAGCGGTGGCCCAGGCGCCCGGCGCGTAGGCGTCGATGCCCTCGGCGACGTGAACGCGCTCCACGGGCCACGCGGCCGAGCCCGCCGCGATCGAGACGGCTTCGAGAGAGCCGAGCCGCCGGCGAACCCGAGCGCCTGCCGCGACAGCTCCTCCTCGGCCGCCTCGACCAGCACCAGCACCGCCATCAGGCGACCCCCAGCTCGCGCATGACCTCCACGACCGCGGGCGCCGCGTCCGGGCCCTGGCCGAGGATCTCGGCCTGCTTGCCCTGCCCGGCCGGCACCACCAGTCGCAGCCGCTCCAGCCGCGGCTCCGGTCGCGGCGGCGAGAGCGTCTCGATCGGCTTCTGCCGCGCGCGCAGCTTGGCGGGCACCGACGGGTAGCGCGGCAGGTTGATCCCCTCGAGCACCCTGACCACCGCGGGCAGCGGCACGACGTAGACGTCGCGCCCGCCGGCCACCTCCTGCTCGCAGCGCGCCCTGCCGTCCTCCACCGACAGGCCCTTCAGCCCCGTGACCACCGGCCGGCCGAGCGCGTGCGCCACCCGGATGCCGACCTGGTAGTTGCCCGAGTCGGCCGACTCGTTGCCGAACACGATCAGGTCGAAGTCGTCCTCCGCGCGCACCGCGTCGACGATCGCCGACGCGGTCGCCTGCGGGTCCCACTCCTCGCCGTCGGTCGGCGAGCAGGATGCCGCGGTCGGCGCCGATCGCCAGCGTCTCGCGGATCTGCTCCTCGGCCTCGGGCGGCCCGAGCGTCGAGCACGCACGACCTCCCCGCCGTGCTGCTCCACCAGCCGCACCGCCTCCTCCACGCCGCACTCCTCGTGCGGGCTGATCGTGAAGCCGAGGTGACGCGTCTCGAGCGCCTGCTCGTCGGCGGTCAGGACCATCTTCCCGCCGGTCAGCGGCACGCGCTTGACGCAGACGAGGATCTTCATGCCGCGACCGCGCCGGCGGCCTTGACCCGCTCGTTGTCCGGGTCGAACACCGGTGCCGAGGAAGCGCTCGCGACCGTCACCGGGAACAGCTCGTTCATGTACAGAACGGCCAGCTCCTCGCCGACGATCGGCGTACTCGGGCGGCAGGTACGACATCAGCAGGTGCTTGCCGACCGACGGCCCGGCGCCCGCGCTCGTCACGAACGAGCGGCGGCCCTTGGCGTCGGTCAACGGCGCGCCGTCGCGCGTCTGGATCGCCTCGCCGCCGAGCATGTAGCGCCGGCGGCCGTCGGCGGCCGTGTGGTCGTCGACGGTCAGCGTGCACATCACCGTCGCCGGGTCCTCGGAGCGGTGGCGCACGTGCGCCTCCTTGCCCACGAAGTCCTCGTCCTTGACCTTGCCCCACGCCATGCCGGCCTCGACCACGTCGTACTCGCCGTCCAGCTCGAACCCGAAGGCGCGGTAGCACTTCTCGAGCCGGCCGGTGGTGCCGTACACGCCGATGCCGGCCGGCACGGTCGCCGTGCGCCTGGCCGGCCTCCCAGACCATGTCCCACAGCTTCACGCCCTGGTCGATCGGCACGTACAGCTCCCAGCCGAGGTCGCCCACGTAGGAGATGCGCGACGCAAGCACCCGCAGGGAGCCCATCTCGATCGTGCGGCAGGTGGCGAACGGGAAGCCCTCGTGCGAGACGTCGTCGCTCGTCGTGCCCGCCAGGATGTCGCGCGCCCGCGGGCCCCAGAGGCCGAGCGTGCACCAGCTGGAGGTGAGGTCGAAGACCTGAGCGTCGCCGGCCAGGTGGTCGCGGAACCACTTCAGGTCGGCCATGCCGTGCGCGCCGCCGGTGACCACGCGGAAGTGGTCGTCGGCAAGCCGCATGATCGTCAGGTCGGACCGGAAGCCTCCGCGCGGCGTCAGGACCGGCGTGTAGACGACCTTGCCGTGCTTCACGTCCATCTGGCGCATGGACACGCGCTGCACCGACTCCAAGGCTCCCGGCCCGACGACGTCGAAGACGCAGAACGCGGTCAGGTCGAAGATCGCCGCCCGGTCGCGCATGGCCAGGTGCTCGGCGTTGATGATCGGCGACCACCAGCGCGAGTCCCACTCGGCCTCGCGGTCCGGCCACCTCGAACTCCTCCACGAGCGGGCCGTTCGACGCGTACCAGTGCGGGCGCTCCCAGCCGGCCGTCTCGTAGAAGACCGCGTCCAGCTCGCGCTCGCGCTCCCAGAAGGGCGACAGGCGCACGTCGCGATCGGACCCCCACTGCTCGCCCGGGTGCACGATCCCGTAGGTCTTGTTGAACGCCTCCGACGCGCGCGCCCGCACGTGGGCCACGCTCTTCTGGGGCTCGTGGAAGCGCGCCACGTCCGACGCCTGCAGGTCGATCTCGGGCTCGCCCTCGACCATCCACTCGGCCAGGGCACGGCCCACGCCGGGGCCCTCCTTCACCCAGACGGCCGCGGCCGACCACAGCCCCTTCACCTCGGGCGTCTCGCCGAGGATCGGCAGGGTGTCCGGCGTCAGCGAGAGCAGGCCGTTGATGGCGTACTTCACGCCCACGGACTCGTCGCCCACGATCTCCGGCATCAGCTCCAGCGCGTGCTCCATCTGCTGGACGAAGTCGTCCTCGGTGAACGGCAGCTCGGTGGGCGAGAGCGCGGACTCCTCGATCGAGGGGATCTCGTCCGGGTCGTGGAGGATCGGGCGGTGGGCGTACGAGCCGACCTCCAGCCCGCTGCCGTCCTGGCGCTCGTACATGTTCGTGTCCATGTCGCGCACGATCGGGAACTCGATCGCGCTCTTGGCGCCGGCGAAGTGCGGCACCGGGCCGATGTCGATCATCTGGTGCACGGCCGGGGTGAGCGGGATGCAGGCGCCGGCCATGCGCGCCAGGCGTGGGCTCCACACGCCGGAGGCGATCACCACGACCTCCGTCTCCACGTCGCCGCGCGTGGTGCGCACGCGCGTCACGCGGCCGTGCTCGACGTCGATGCCGAGCACCTCGGTGTTGGCGGAGACCGTCAGGGCGCCCTGCGCGGCCGCCTCCTCGCGCAGCAGCGTCCCCGCTCGCAGCGAGTCCACCACGCTCACCGTCGGGCAGTAGAAGCCGCCGACGATCACGCTCTCGTCGATGAAGGGCACCAGCTCCTTGACCTCCGCAGGCGTCACGAGCGAGACCGGCTCGACGCCCCACGAAGCGGCCGACGACATGCGCCGGCGCAGCTCCTCCATGCGCTCCTCGGTGCGCGCCACCTCGAGCCCGCCGCACTCGATGCGCACGCCCAGCTCCTCGTACTGGGCCATGCTGTCGAGCGTCAGCGCGGTCATCTCCTTGGAGTGGTCGACCGGGTAGATGAAGTTCGACGCGTGCCCGGTCGAGCCGCCCGGGTTGGGCAGCGGGCCCTTGTCGATCAGCACCAGGTCGGTCCAGCCCAGCCGGGCGAGGTGCCCGGCCAGGCTGTTGCCCACGATGCCGGCGCCGATCAGGACCGCGCGAGCGGTCGCCGGCAGGCCGCTATCGCTCATTGCTCAGTCCTGCCCGCCGGCGGTCGCGCTCAGCTCCTGCTTGGGGGTCTCCTTCTCGGGATCCACGAACGGCTTCTTCACGACCACGGCGTCGACCGTCTCATCCGGCCGCTCGACCTGCAGCTCCGTGCCGAGCTCGGAATGCTCGATCGGCACCATGGCGTAGCCGATGTTCTTCTCGAGCTTCGGCGAGTAGCAGGCCGAGGTGACCTGCCCGATCCGGCTCCCGTCCAAGGTGCACGGGGAACACGTCGATCATCGAGCCGTCGTTGTACGAGCCCAGCCCGCTTCCGCCGATCTCGACCCCCACGAGCTTGCGCTTCGGCCCCTCTTCCCGGATCTTCGCGAGCGCTTCCTTGCCGATGAAGTCGGAGGCCTGCTCCAGGTCGACCATCCAGTCGTAGCCCATGCCGACCTCGTACGGGTTCGTGTCGTACCACATGTCGCAGCCCGGCCCCAGAGCGAGAATCCCGCCCTCGATGCGGCGGATGTGACACGGGCCGATCACCGCGAGGTCGTGCGGCTTGCCGGCCTCGAGCACCGCCTCCCAGAGCTTCACGCCGTTCTTGCTCGCGTCGTAGAGGTAGATCTCGAAGCCGAGCTCGGAGGTGTAGCCGGTGCGCGAGACGAGCACCTTCATGCCGTTGAGCTCGTACGGGCGCAGGTAGTAGTAGGGGATGTCGAGGATGCTGTCGCCGAAGAGGTCCACCATCACGTCCTTCGACTTGGGCCCCTGCACCTGCACCGGCGCCACGTCGAGCTCCTTGATGGTCACGTCGTAGCCGCCGTTGTAGGCCACCCCGCGCGCCCACAGCTCGACGTCGCTGTCAGCCAGCGAGAGCCAGAAGCGGTTCTCCTCGACCCTCAGCAGGACGGGGTCGTTGATGATGCCGCCGTCGGGCAGGCAGAGGAAGACGTACTTGCACTGCTCGACCGCGCACTTGTTGAGGTCGCGCGCCACGAGCAGCTGGGTGAACTCGAAGGCGTCCGGCCCGCTGATCTCGATCTGCCGCTCGACCGCGACGTCCCAGAGGGTCACGCCGTTCAGCAGGTGCCAGTACTCCTCGACCGGGTCGCCGTAGTGCCGCGGGTGATACGTGTGGTTGTAGACGCTGTACAGCTGGACGCCGTGGCGCCGCGACGCGTAGAAGTACGGCGACTTGCGAATGCGACTGTAGAGCAGGATCCCGGGGTGCTCGTTTACCTCTGGCACTAGTCAACCTTCCTCTCTGGCGGCCGGACGTGCTCTGATATATCAGACCGTGCGCTTGGCGGTCAAACGAGCCGCGCGAGCGCTTCGTCCAACTCGATGCGCCGGTAGGTCTCGACCGGTACGCCGCCCTCCAGCAGCCCCTCGCGCTCGCGTTTGATGCGGTCGCGCTGCTCGGGCGGAATCTCGTCCCCGTGTGCCGCGATCTCGTCCGCGCGGGCGTCGGCGCCGCGAGCACGCAGATCCGCCGCGCGCTGCTCGGGATCCAGCGTGGTGTCGACGTAGCCCTCGACCACCGCGTTGGCGGCCACGCGCACGTCCGCGCCGGTCACACGTCCCGACGCCGAGTAGGCGAGGCAGCTGGTGATCCGGGCGCGGGCGCTGGCCAGCTCTTCGGCGCCGAGCTCCGCGTCGCGCGGCTCGCCGTCCTCCACCACCAGCCGCGTGATCGCGTGGTCGTTGACGGCGCGCAGAACCTCCTGGGCCTCGGCCGGCACGACCACCTCCTTGTGCGCGGGCCAGATGTCGAGCCGCGAGTGATCCCCGAAGGGGCGTCCGAGGTGGAAGAGGTAGTAGTCCGGATAGATGAAGAAGTCCGGGCCGCGGGCGCGCTGGAGGTCGTAGAAGGCCGTGATCGTGGCGGTGATGAGCGCGCTGGCTCCCAGGCCCCCGCCGGGCCGGCCGATGATCACACCGAGCCGATCGTGCTCGCCGAAGCCCTCGAACAGGTCGGGTAGCCCGGCCTCCCGGCCGTCCACCGTGATCTCGAACGCCGAACTGCGCAGCTCCCGCGCCGAATGCACTCGCTGGCCCCCTCGACACGCCTGGGTCGCTAGTGATATATCACGCCTGGGTGACCGCACACTACGACTTCGTGATCGTCGGCGGCGGCTCGGCGGGCAGCGCGCTCGCCAACCGGCTGTCGGAGGACCCGGCGGTGCGGGTGCTGGTGCTGGAGGCGGGGCGTTCGGACTGGCCGTGGGACGTGTTCATCCACATGCCGGCCGCGCTGGCGTTCCCGATCGGGAGCCGCTTCTACGACTGGCGCTACGAGTCGGAGCCGGAGCCGCACATGGGCGGCCGGCGCGTGTACCACGCGCGCGGGAAGGTGCTGGGCGGATCGAGCAGCATCAACGGGATGATCTTCCAGCGCGGCAACCCGCTGGACTTCGAGCGCTGGGCGTCGGACGCGGGGATGGAGACGTGGGACCACGCCCACTGCCTGCCCTACTTCAAGCGGATGGAGAACTGCCTGGCGGCAGCGCCCGACGATCCGTTCCGCGGGCACGACGGGCCGCTGGTGCTGGAGCGCGGGCCGGCGCAGGGGCCGCTCTTCGACGCGTTCTTCGCGGCCGTGCAGGAGGCGGGCTACCCGCTCACCGAGGACGTGAACGGATACCGCCAGGAGGGCTTCGCGGCGTTCGACCGCAACGTGCACGACGGGCGCCGGCTGTCCGCCGCGCGCGCGTACCTGCACCCGGTGATGGGTCGGCCGAACCTGAAGGTGGCGACGTTCGCGTTCGTGCGCCGGATCCTGTTCGAGGGCGGGCGCGCGGTGGGGGTGGAGTACGGGCGGCGCGGGCACCGGGTGACGGCGGGCGAGGTGATCCTGTGCGGCGGGGCGATCAACTCGCCGCAGCTGCTGCAGGTCTCGGGAGTGGGGGCGGCGTCGGACTTGCAGGGGCTGGGGGTCGACGTGGTGGCCGACCTCCCTGGGGTCGGCGAGAACCTGCAGGACCACCTGGAGGTGTACGTGCAGCACCGGGCGACCCAGCCGGTGTCGATGGCGCCCTACTTCGCGATGCGCCGGCGACCGGCGGTGGGGCTGCAGTGGGTGTTCGGCAAGAGCGGGCCCGGTGCGACGAACCACTTCGAGGCCGGCGGGTTCGTGCGCAGCAACGACGAGGTGAGGTACCCGAACCTGATGTACCACTTCCTCCCGATCGCGGTGCGCTACGACGGGACGCTGCCGCCGGGCGGTGGGGGGCACGGGTACCAGGTGCACGTGGGGCCGATGTACTCGGACGTGCGCGGGAGCGTGAAGGCCGTGTCCGCGGATCCGCGCGTGAAGCCGGAGCTGAGGTTCAACTACCTGTCGACGGAGAACGACCGGCGCGAGTGGGTCGAGGCGGTCCGGGTCACGCGCAAGATCCTGTCGCAGCCGGCGTGGTCGGAGCTGGACGGGGGCGAGCTGTCCCCAGGGCCCGAGGTGGAGAGCGACGAGCAGATCCTCGACTGGGTGGCGGCGGACGCCGAGACGGCGCTGCACCCCTCGTGCACCTGCCGCATGGGGACGGACTCGATGTCGGTAGTCGACCCGCTCAGCATGCGAGTGCACGGAGTCGACGGCCTCCGAGTGGTGGACGCGTCGGTGTTCCCGTACGTGACCAACGGGAACATCTACGCGCCGGTGATGATGACCGCGGAGAAGTCGGCCGACCTGATCCTCGGCAACACGCCGCTGCCGGCGGAGCCGGTGGAGTTCTACCGGCACCAGGTAGGGGCGACCGGGTCCGTCGATCGCCCGCCGCGCAGCATCCGCTGAGGGCACCGGTCGGACGATGTCCGGCGCGCCCGCGCGCGCCCAGACTCGCGGCTCATGCCAACCGAGCTGCTCAGCGCCGACCTCCTGCACACCCGCGACGCGATCGACCTGCCTCCGCCGGGCGGGGCGGTCGAGGCGTGGGCGGAGCGTCGTGACACCTACCCGATCCTCGTCACGCGTTCGTTGCCGGAGACGCTCGCCCATCTGATCGAGCTGATCGACGACGCGCACGTCGCGGTGATCACCGACCGGACCGTCGCCGAGCTGCACGGCAACGAGCTGCTGCCCGGGCTCCGCGACGCCGGACTCGAGCCCGAGGTTGTCGCGATCGCCGCTGGGGAGCGCCACAAGACGCTTCCGCAGGCGCTGGAGCTGCTCGACTGGCTGACCGGCACGCAGATCGCCCGGCATGACCTGATCGTGACCTTCGGCGGCGGCGTGGTCGTCGACATGGGCGGCTGGGTCGCCAGCTGCTACATGCGCGGTGTGCCGTACGTGAACCTGCCGACCACGCTCGTGGGCCAGGTGGATGCCGGCATCGGCGGCAAGCTCGCCGTCAACCACGAGGTGGCGAAGAACCTGATCGGCGGCTTCTGGCAGCCGCGCGGCGTGATCTCCGACGTCTCGTTCCTTCGCACACTCGAGCGGCGCCAGCTACGTGCCGGCCTGGCCGAGTCGATCAAGAAGGCGATCATCGCCTCGCCGGCCTATTGGAAGCTGATCGAGGACGGCGCCGACGCGATCCTCGCGCGCGACCTCGACGCCCTCGAGCGGCTCGTGCACGGGGCGAGCGCGATCAAGGCCGAGCTGATCGCCCGCGATCCCTACGAGCTGGACTCGCGCCGCACGCTCGGATTCGGGCACGCGATCGCTCACCCGCTCGAGACCGTCACCGGCTACAGCTCGCTGCTCCACGGCGAGGCCGTGGCATTCGGGATGGTCGTGGAAGCGCGCATGGCGGCGGCGCGCGGGCTGCTCCCCGCCGACACGCTCGAGCGGATCCTGCGGCTGCTGGAACGCGTCGGGCTGCCGACCGGCGCCGAGGCGCTGCCCGCCCGCGTGGACGGCGCGCGGCTGCTCGCCGCGATCGAGCGGATCCGGCTGATTCGCGGCGGCGGCTACCGGTTCGTGCTGCCGATCGAGCTGGGCGAGACCGTGATCGCCGACGACGTGACGCCCGGCGAGCTGCGCGCCGCCCTGAGCGCGTGCGGCATCGGGGTGCCGGGGTGAGCGCGGTCACGCACGTGGGTGTGACGGTGAGGGACCTCGACCGCGCGGTCGCGTGGTACGGCGAGGTGCTCGGGCTCGACCCGATCGGGCCGCAGGTGGAGGTCCGGGCCGGCGAGGGTCATGGCGGAGCGGTCGCGGCGGATGTCTTCGGGCCCCGCTTCGGCCGCTTCCGCCAAGCGCACCTCGCCGGCGCGAACGGCGTGGCTGTCGAGTTGTTCGAGTTCGACCAGCCGCCGCGGGACTGGCGAGCGGGGATCTTCCACGTCTGCCTCGCGGTCGGCGACCTGGACGCCGTGGCCGCGCGCGCCGGGCGACGAACCTCGCGGGTGTGGGAGCTCTTCCCGGGCGAGCCATACCGCACCTGTTACTGCGAGGACCCGTTCGGCAACGCGATCGAGCTGTACTCCCACAGCCACGAGCGCACGTGGGCAAACCGCTCGTGAGGGCGCGGCTCGCCGTGGTCGGGCTGGGCCGGATCGGCCAGCTCCACGCGGCGAACCTCGCGGGTCGCGTGCCCGGTGCCGAGCTTGCCGGCGTGGTGGACGCGCTCGAGGCGGTGGCGCGCGCCGTCGGCGAGCGTCACGGGGTTCGCTGGTCGACCTCGCTGGACGAGCTGCTTCCGAACGCGGACGGAGTGGTGATCGCCGCGCCGAGCTCCCTCCATGTCGAGCTGGTCGAGCGAGCAGCCGCGGCGGGCAGGCACGTGTTCTGCGAGAAGCCGCTGGGGTTCGAGGTGGAGGCGGCCACGCGCGCGGTGGCGGTGGCGCAGAGGGCGGGCGTTGCGCTGCAGGTGGGCTTCCAGCGCCGCTTCGATCCCGGCTGGCTGGCCCTTCGGGGTTCGCTCGAAACGGGCGAGCTCGGCGAGCTGGCGCTGCTGCGCAGCTCGCATCGCAACGCGTTCTCGCCGCCCCGAGAGCTGGGAGACCTGTTCGTGGACATGGCCGTGCACGACCTCGACGCGGCGCGCTGGCTGGCCGGGGAGGTGGCCGAGCTGCACGCGTTGGAGCGACCCGGCACGGCAACGATCGCGCTGCGCTTCGAAAGCGGGGCGCTAGGGCTGATCGACCTGAGCCGGCGCGCCGGCTACGGCTTCGAGTGCTCGGCCGAGCTGGTCGGCTCGCGAGCCACCGCACGGACGGGGCACGCGGGCGGGGTCGAGCTGCTGCGCGAGGGCGCCGTCCGCTCGCCCCTACCGGCCGATCACGCGCAGCGCCACCAGGCGGCCTACGTGGCGGAGCTCGAGCACTTCGCCGCGGTGGCGCTCGGCGCGGCCCCGGCGGGAGCCGACGGCGAGGACGCGCTGGCGGCGTTGAAGCTCGCCCTGCTGGCGCGCCGGTCTGCGGGGACCGGGGCGCCGGTGGAGACCGGGGCGCCGCTGCCGGCGTGAGGACCAGCGCCGCGCTCGCAATCGCCGGTGGCCAGCCCGCGGTCGCGCCGGGCAGCCATGCGCGCTGGCCGGAGATCACCGCGGCCGACCGCGCTGCATTGACGCGGGTGCTCGACCGCGGCGTGCTCTGGGGTCCCAACGCGCCGGAGGTGACCGCGCTCGAACAGGAGTGGGCGCAGTACGTGCGGTCGCGCCATTGCCTGCTCACCAACAGCGGCACGGCGGCGCTGCACTGCGCCGTGGTGGCCGCGGGCATCCGGCCCGGCGACGAGGTGATCGTGCCGGCGTTCAGCTTCGTCGCCAGCCCGATGGCCGTCCTTCAGGCCGGCGCCGTGCCCGTCTTC
Source organism: uncultured Thermoleophilaceae bacterium (assembly GCA_963722245.1). GTDB lineage: Bacteria > Actinomycetota > Thermoleophilia > Solirubrobacterales > Thermoleophilaceae > JACVRW01. Next base: position 94,448 of record CAVRKM010000013.1, on the reverse strand, counting down.
TGCGACATCGACCCGAGCACGTTCACGATCGACCCCCGCCTCATCGAAGGGCACATCACGGAGCGGACCCGGGCTGTGATGCCCGTGCACGTGCACGGGCTGCCGGCCGACATGGCCGAGATCGGCGCGGTGGCCGCGCGGCACGGGCTGGCCGTGATCGAGGACGCCGCGCAGGCGCACGGCGCGACCTACCGCGGGGAGCGCGTTGGATCGCTTGGCGACGTTGCGGCATTCAGCCTGAACGGCTCGAAGCACCTGCCGGCGGGCGAGGGCGGGTTGTTCGTCAGCGACGACGACGAGGCCGCCGTCGCCGCTCGGCGGCTGGCGATGTTCGGTGAGGACACGCCGCCGCTTGGCCCCGACCAAACACGCTCCTATTGGTCGCACGGGCTCGCGTGGAATTACCGAAGCCATGAGCTGAGCGCAGCGCTCGCACGATCTCAGCTGCGGCGGCTCGACGACCACGTTGCGGGCGCTCAGCGCAACGCGGAGATTCTGAGCGCGGGGCTAACGGCGTTGCCCGGCCTGCGGCCGCCCGAAGTGCCGGGCGATCGCACGTGTGTCTTCTACCGCTACCGCCTGGTGATCGATCCGGAGAGCTCGGGTTTGCCGGGCCTCCCGAGGAGCTGCGCGACCGGCTGCTGCACGCGCTGCGGGCAGAGGGCGTGGCGGCGTCCGTCTGGCAGCTGCTCCCGCTACCGGCGCAACCGGTCTTCCGGCGGCGCTTCGCGCCGTGGCAGCCCGACGCGGACGCGGAGCCGTTGGCACCGTGGGATCGGAGCGAGCACCCGGAGACCGCGCGGCTGCTCGAGAGCTCGATCGTGCTGGGCACGGCCGAGGAGCCCCTGTTCAACCAGCCGAGCGAGCTGATGGAGCGCTACCTGGAGGGGTTCGAGAAGGTGCTCGGAAACCTGGACGCGGTGCTCACCGCCGACCACCGTCCGCTGGAGCCATGGCCCCCGCGCCGGCCGCCGCTATGAGCAGCCGATCGGCTTGTTCGGCTGGCCCGGGCGCAGGCAGCGGTCCAGGCGAGCCGGATTTCGCCCCGCGCGGATGCGCAGGCGGATGAGCTTGCCGATCGTCTCGGACTTCGTCACCCGGACCTCGATGATGGTGCCGGCGGGGTAGGTACGCGCGAGCTTCCTGAGGACGACCCGCTTGCCCTTGGACGTGAAGCGCTTGTGCTTGTAGGGGCAGCCGCCCCCCTTGCACCGGACCCCGACGTGAGCTCCCTTGGGAGCGGTGACCGCGAGCAGGTTGAGATGGGCGCCGGTCGAAGTTGGCACCCCGACCACGCGCACGAAGGGCGCCGGTTTCAGCTCCCCGGGCGGGCGCGGCGCGACGGTCACGGCCATGTTGGCGACAGCCGCCGCACCATCGCGATCCGTCACGCGTAGGGCGACCGGATACGTACCAGCCCGGGCCCAGAAGAAGAGCGCCGTCTCACCGGTGCCGTCGTCGAAGGCACCATCCCCATCGAGATCCCACTGCTGGCTGACGATCGGCCCATCGGGGTCGACGGCCGTCGACGTGAAGGTCACGAGCTCCTTGGCGACGGGGTTCTGGGGGACGAGACCGAAGGAGGGGACGGGCGGGCGGTTCTGCACCAGCACGTCGCGACGAGAGATCGTCGCGTCGACGTTGACGCAAATTCGCACCGCGTGCGCGCCCGGCGTGTCAAAGACGTGGGTTGTCGTGTCGCCGCTCGCGTCGTCGCACGAACCATCGCCGTCCAGATCCCACGTGATCGCTCCGCCGCCGGCCTGCGACGTGAACGTAACGAGGTCGCCAGTGAAGGGCGCTCCTGGCGAGTAGGAGAACAGCTCAACTTGCGCGGCCGCAATCGGCGCGATGAAAAGAGAAACGGCTGCAACGAGAGCTAAGGCGAAGGTCTTGACGCCCGGGATTGTGCCAGTGGACGTCCCATCGCGCTCGAATCTCGACCAGAGCCTGGCCACGGCGATCCCGAACGCGCGCCTCGAGTGGATCGAGGGCGCGCGCACGTCTCGATGGAGGAGGGCGACCCGTGGGCGTTTTGCTGCGTTCTTGGGTCTATAGACCCCCCTAATGCAGCAAAACTCCGGATGGGCCGCCCTGGCTGCTGCCGTTTTCGGGCTACCCCGCGCCGATCAGGAGCGGATGCTGCGCGGCGGGCGATCGCCGGAGCCGGAAAGCGCCTCCGGGTTCAGCACGTTGGCCGGCAGCCCACCGGCCAGCACGGTCTGGACGTCGCGTGCGAGTGAGTGGAAGACCTGCTCGTTCCAGCGCGACGTCAGGCCGACCGCGTGCGGCGTGCAGATCACGCGCGGGTCGGCGTAGAGGCGGTGCCCCGGCGTGGGCGGCTCGCTCGGGAACACGTCGAGCGCCACCGCCGAGAGGTGGCCGCGCGCCAGGGCGTCGGCGAGCGCGTCCTCGCTCTCGACGATCTCCCCGCGCGCGACGTTGACGAGCACCGCGCCCGGCTTGACGCGCGCCAACAGCCGTCGGTCGACGAGCCCACGAGTTTCGTCGGTCAGCCCGCAGTGCAGCGAGATCACGTCGGCCCGCTCGAGCAGCTCTTCCAGCGCCACCAGCTCGATCTGCGGCTCGGCGAACGGCTCGAGCGCCGGGTCGTAGGCGATCACCTCCATCCCCAGGCCCCGGCACAGTCTCCCCACCCGCCGGCCGATCGACCCGTAGCCGACGATCCCCAGGCAGGCTCCCTCGATGTCCAGCCCCGCGACCTCGTAGCGCGACGCCCACGCGGCGCGCTCGACCACGGCCCCGAGCTCACGCAATCGCTTGGCGGCCGCGAGCATCAACGCGACGGTGCCCTCCGCGACCGGCTGGCTGCCCACGCCCGGGGCGTAGACGATCGGCACGCCGCGCCGGGTGGCCTCGACGACGTCGAGGTTGTCGTACCCCGCTCCAGTGCGGGCGATCGCGCGCAGGTCCGGCAGGAGCGCGAGCGTCTCGGCGTCCACGCGCGTGCCGCGCACGATCAGGACCTCGGTCTCGGGCTCGTACGCAGCGACCCGTACGAGGATCTCCCCGAGGGGCGCGAACGCGCGGCGCGCGACGGTTGGCACCTCTGCCGTGGCGACGATCCTCACGGCCGCTGCAGCGCCCGGCCGCGTACGTGCTCGGCCGCGAGCTCTCGGGTCTCGGGTCGATCCGACACCTCGGGAACGCCCACGTCCCACCAGCAGTCCGAGTCCAACAGCAGGCGCCGCGGCTCCACTCGCACGACGATCACGACCGGCCCGGTGTCGTCCCGCGCGGCGTGGAGGGCGTCGGCCAGCTGCTCCGCGGTGCCGGCCTCGTAGGCGGTGCATCCCAGGCTGCGCGCGTTGGCCGCGTAGTCGACCTCTACGGTCTCGCCGTCGAGCCCGCGGAACTCGAGCCCGAAGCTGCGGCCGGTGCGGTTGCGCTGCAGCGCGTGGATCGACTGGTAACCGCCGTTCTCGAAGACGAGCACGGTCAGCTTCAGTCCCTCCTGGCGGGCGGTGACCAGCTCGCCTGTGCTGCCCATCAGGTAGGTACCGTCGCCGATCGCGACGTAGATCTCGTCCGCCTCGGGCCTCGCCATCCGCACGCCGAGTGCCGCCGGGATCTCCCCGCCCATGCACGAGAAGCCGACCTCCATCAGGCAGCGCTCGCCGCGGCCGGGGTCCCACAGCTTGTGGACGTCAACGTGCGGCGTTCCGGACGCCACGACGAGCCAGTCACGCGGGCCCGTGGCCTCGTTGAGCGTGCGCAGCGCCTGGCCCTGGCTGAGCCGCTCGCCCTCGCGCGGCCGCAGGTCCGCGGCGAGCGCGCTCTCCCAGCGCTCGCGCTCGGCGAGGGCCCGCTGCTGCCAGTCGTCGGGCGCGCGCCAGCCGGACAGCGCATCGGCGAGCGCCCGCAGCCCCAGCTTCGCGTCCGCTACCAGGGGCACCGCCCCCAGCTTGTGGGCGTCGCGCGCGACGACGTTGAGGCCCACGAAGCGCACGGCCGGGTCCTGGAACAGCGAGTTGGAACCGGTGGTGAGGTCGATCAGGCGGGTGCCGACGCACAGGATCAGGTCGGCCTCGCGTGCGACGGCGTTGGCGGCCCGGGTGCCCGTCACGCCGATCCCTCCCAGTGTCAGCTCACCGCTCGACAGGGCGCCCTTGCCGGCCGACGTTTCCACGACGGGCACCCCGAGGCGGTCGGACAGCTCGGCCAGCTCCGCGCCCGCCTCCGAGTAGTGGACCCCGCCGCCGGCGATCAGCAGCGGCCGGCGCGAGTCGCGCAGCGCCTCCACGGCCGCCCTGAGCTCGGCGGCCGCCGGCGGCCGGCGGCTCACGGGCCAGGTGCGCGGCTCGAACAGCGCGGCTGGAAAGTCGTAGGCCTCGGCCTGCACGTCCTGGGGGAGCGACAGCGTCACCGCGCCGGTCTCGGCCGGGTCGAGCAGCACGCGCATGGCCTCGGGCAGGGCCCGAACCAGCTGCTCGGGCCTGACGATGCGATCGAAGAACGCGCTCAGTGGCCGGAACGCGTCGTTCACCGTCACGTCGGCCTCGCGCGGGTGCTCCAGCGCCTGCATCACCGGGTCGCCCCGCCTCGCGACGAACTCGTCGGAGGGCAGCAGCAGGACGGGCACGCGATTCACCGTCGCCGTTGCGGCGCCGGTGAGGAGGTTGCTCGAGCCCGGGCCGATCGAGGCCGAGCACGCGAGCGTGGACAGCAGGTTCGATGCCCGCGCGAAGCCGATCGCGGCATGCACCATCGCCTGCTCGTTCTTGGGCTGATGGAAGGCCAGTTCACGCCCGGCCTCCTCCTCGAGCGCGGGGCCGAGGCCGCAGACGTTGCCGTGGCCGAAGATCCCGAAGATGCCCGGCACGGCGCGCCGACGCTGACCGTCGCGCTCGCTCCATTGGCAGGCCAGGTAGCGCACGAGCGCCTGCGCGGCGGTCAGGCGCACGGTCACGCGAGGCCCGCCGCGCGCAGGTGGGCGAGGCTCGCGGCGGCGTGCTCGGCCGGCGCCGTCGAGTCGGTCGGCAGGCGGTCCTGCTCCACCGTGGCCCAGCCGTGGAAGTCGCGCTCGCCCAGGGCCGTCGCCAAGGCGGCGAAGTCCACGAGCCCCTCCCCGAGCGGGCAGAACACGCGCTCGGCGACCGCCTCCTCGAAGGACAGCTCGCGGGCGAGCGCCTGACGGAGGCGGTCCGGGTCCACGTCCTTGAGATGGAGGTACGCGACCCGGTCGCCATGGCGGCGACAGAGCGCCACCGGATCGATGCCCGCGTACGCGCAGTGTCCGGTGTCGATGCAGAGCGGCACGTCGGTATCCGCCGCGAGCCTCTCGATCTCGTTCTCGAACTCCACGTGGGTGCCCGCGTGGGGGTGGAACACGCCGACCAGGCCGTGGTCCTCCGAGGCGAGTCGGGCCAGCTCCTCGACGTTCTCAACGAGCGTCTCCCACTCGGCCTCGGACAGCGGCTCCGTCGCCTCCTGCCGGCCGGCCGCGCCCTCGCGGTCCGGGGTGAAGCCCGGGATGATCACGAGGTACCGGGCACCGGCGGGGGCCAGCAGCTCGCAGGTGCTTCGAGCGATCTCCAGCGCGCGTGCGCCACCCTCGCGGGTATGCAGCGGCTCGAAGACGTAGCCGCCGACCAGCTCCAGGCCGTGCTCGGCGAGCTCGCGCCGCAGCAGCGCGGGATCGTCCGGGAGGTATCCCAGCGGACCGAGTTCGGTGCCGGCGTAGCCGGCGCCGGAGATGTCGGCGAGCAGCCTCTCCCAGGGCGGATTCGCACCGTCCTGCGGATCCTCGACGCCCCACGAGGTGGGCGCGTTCGCGATGCGTATCTGCATCGCCGCGATGCTAGGAACGACCTCCCCGACGAGGCAGTGCCAAATCGGTCCATCGGCTCGCGCTGACAGCGCCTGGGCGCGCCGTGGGATACTCGCCCGCGTGTCCGAGCAGGCGCTCGCCAACAAGCAGCTGATCGAGCGTTTCTACGACGCCTTCAACCGCCACGACGGCGACGCCATGGCCGCCTGCTACGCGCCCGGCGCCAGGTTCCACGACCCCGTCTTCCAGGAGCTGCGCGGGGAAGAGCCGGGGGCGATGTGGCGGATGCTCACGGCGCGCGCCGACGACCTGCGGGTGGAGCTGGTCGAGCACGGCGCCGACGAGGTGAGCGGCTCCGCCCGCTGGCTGGCCGACTATACGTTCACGCAGACCGGGCGGAAGGTGCACAACGACGTGCGGGCCCGCTTCCGCTTCGCCGACGGGCTGATCGCGGAGCACGACGACGACTTCGGGTTCCACGCCTGGACGCGCCAGGCGCTCGGCCCCCCGGGGCTGCTGCTGGGATGGACGCCGATCGTCCAGGGCCCGGTACGCCGCCGCGCGCGGGCGGGCCTGGACGAGTTCATGGCCGGCGGCTGAGTGTGGGCCCCGAAACTTTCGCTCCGCGAAACTAGTAGGGCCCACACTGCTCGGCCAGCGCCCGTCCCACCCACCGCGCCAAGCGCTGCTGGCCCCGGGCGCTGAGGTGCAGCCCGTCCGCCAGCAGCAGTGAGTCCAGCGGTGGGCGCAGCGCGGCTCGGCTGTCGATCACCTCCGCGTCCAGCCCCGCCACGATCGCCGCCTTGCTGCTTACGTCGGACGCCAGCCACGAGACCGCCTCGCGTCTGAGCAGCGGCGCTCGCTTGATCCTGTCCTCCAGGATCGGCGGGGGCGTGACGAAGACCGTTCGCGCGCGAGTCTGCTCGCGCGCGAGCGTCATCAGCAGCTCCAGGTTGTGCTTCGTCTCGGCGTCGGGCACGAGCATCCGCTCGGCGGCGGCGCCGTGGCGGCGGGCGTCGTTCGTCCCGGCCATGACGATCAGGACATCAGGCTGACACGCGGTCACCTCGGCGAAGCGGCTGACCAGGTGGACGGTCGTGTCGCCCGGCACACCCAGGTTGATCAGCTCGAGGATCTCGGCCCACGAGCGCGGGTCCGCTGTGAGCGAGTCCCCGAAGGCGACGACGCGACGGCTCTCCACCGCTAGCAGCAAACCGGCTCGAACACTCGCGACAAGGCCTTGCTCTGGTCCGCGTTTCGGCTAGGGGCAGAACAAGGGCTGGTTGGGTCACCGGGGCGCTGGTGGGATCGACGGGATCGACCGTGCGCGTCATTGACCTCGCTTCCACTTGCACAACAACTGCCGCGTGTCAGCGCCCTGCCGGACCTCGAGCCGGCGATCTCCCTGCGCGGCGTCTCGAAGCGCTACGGCCGTGAGCTGGCCCTTCACAGCCTCGACCTCGACATCGCCGACGGCGAGTTCTTCTGCCTGCTCGGTCCCTCCGGGTGCGGCAAGACCACCACGCTGAACCTGCTGGGCGGGTTCGTCACGCCTACGTCGGGCCAGATCTTCATCAGGGGCAGGCAGGTCGATCGCCTGCCGCCCTACCGGCGCGACGTGAACACGGTGTTCCAGTCGTACGCCCTGTTCCCGCATATGACGAGTGCGAGCTGCTCGAGCGCCTACTGGCCTCGCTTGCGGGTCTGAAGGACCACGCCGCTACGGCCACCCCCGGCCCCGAGCCGGAGCACTCCAGCGAGCCCTACTCGCCCGCGCTGCTGATGTAGCTCCGCCGGCTACGCCGGAACAGGCGGCTTCTCGTGCTCCCACCACTCGTTGATCGCCGTGATGGCGGGTCCCATGATCAGCGCCTTCTGGAACGTGTCGACGTCGTTCACGTGCGGCAGCGGCTCGCTGGGCACGTCGAGCTCGAGGAACTCGCAGAGCGGCTCCCAGCCGTCCTTGGGGTTCCAGACGAGCAGGCGCTCGGCGGGCACGGTGTCGATCACCGCCTGGTTCCACTGCTCCATCTCTGCGCCCATCTTCTCGGGGTCGCCGCCGTGGGCGACCATCATCCCCGCCTCCGTCCACATGTCGTGCAGCAGATCGAGCCACGCGGCGTAGTTGGGGTCGATCTGGTACTGCGCCTGGGCCAGGTGGTGCATGAGGTTGTCGCCGAACCAGATCGCGGCGATCGTGTTGTGCATGCTGTTGACCCAGCTCTCCGCCGAGCGGACGCTGAGCAGCACCTTGGCGTCGGGATAGACGTCCATCAGCTCGCGCCAGTGGTACGAGCCGGGCCAGTCGACGATTGACTCCTTGCCCTCGAAGATCTCGTCCCACTGCCCCTGGCCCTCGAAGGCCTGGCGCCACTGCGGGACGCTCTTGCTCAGGTCGCCCATCATGTCGCGCATGTGGTAGCAGGGAAGTCCCAGCATCTCGACCGCGATCATCTGGGTGGTGGTGGCGGTGCGCGGCAGGCCAGCGCCGATCAGTTTCATAGCTCTCCTGTTCGTGGGAGCGCGCGATCTTAAGGGGCGAACCTCAAGGCCGGCGTCCGCGCACCTGGTAGATCGACGTGAAGCCGCTCTCGAACCCCCGGCGGGCGGCGCGCAGGTAGAGCCGCCAGACGCGGATCCGCTCCGGTCCGGCCAATCGCAGGGCCTCGTCGAGGTTGTCGTCGAGATTGCCTGCCCAGTGCTTCAGCGTGGTCGCGTAGTCGCTCGCGAACCCCTCCACGTGCTCCGTCACGATGCCGGCGCGCTCCAGCGCAAGCTGGATGCGCGACAGGTGCAGCGGGGCGGCGTCCGGGAACACATAGCGCTCGGAGAACGGCCCCGCTTCGGGGTCGCTGTGCCGCAGCCGGGCGATGCCGTGGTTGAGGATCGGCCCGCCGGGCTTGACGAGGCGGGCGACCTGGCGCGCGTATACGTCGATCTGGTTGCCGCCCACGTGCTCGACCATGCCGATGCTCGCGACCGCGTCGAAGGGCTCGTCGGCCAGCTCGCGGTAGTCGGCCACCCGGATGTCGACCTGGTCGCCCAGCCCCAGCTCCACGGCGCGGCGCTGGCCGAGCTCGGCCTGGGGCGGGGACAGGGTGATGCCGACCACCTTCACGCCGTGGCGGGCCGCGGCGTGGGTGGCGAAGCTGCCCCAGCCGCAGCCGATGTCGAGCACGCGCTGACCGGGCTTCAGAGCGAGCTTGGTGCAGACCATCTCCAGCTTCGTCTCCTGCGCCTCCTCGAGGGTCGTCGCCCCGCGCGAGAAGACCGCGCAGCTGTAGGTCATCGAGGGGCCGAGGAAGAGCCGGAAGAACTCGGGCGGCAGGTCGTAGTGATGGCGCACCGAGCGAGCGTCGCGCTCGCGGCTGTGGCGCTTGCCGCGCGGACGCAGCTCCGCCTGCGGCGGGCGCGGCGGAAATCGCAGGCCGGTGGCGCGGGCCGCCGCGACCGCGAGCCGGGCGCGCGCCGACCGGTCCAGCGGCGGCGGCTGCCAGGAATCGAGCAGGTCCAGCACCGCGTCCATGTCGTCGACCTCCAGCTCGCCCGACACGTACGCGCGACCCAGCCCGAGCTGCCCCGGGGCGCGCAGCGCGTGCGCGAACGCCGCCGGCGAGCGCACCGAGAAGCGCGGTCCGCCGCCGTTGGTCGAGGGCAGCTGCGTTCCGTCCCAGAAGTCGATCGTGAACGGCCGCTCGGGGAGCGCGGTCTTCAGCTCCTCGCGGATGGGGTCGGTGGTGGAGAGCAAGCGGCGAAGGTATCGCAACGCGCTTGAAAACCCTGCTTGAAGGGCATTACCGACTCGTGCGAAGGGGGCGGAGAGCGGCGTGCCTGGCCGTGATCGTGGCGCTCGCGGCGTCCGCTCCGGCCGCCGCGGACTACGTGGCGCTGGGCGACTCCTACGCCGCCGGCCCCCTGATCCCGCTCCAGCTGCAGCCCTTCGGCTGCCTCAAGTCGAGCAACAACTACGCGCACCTGGCCGCGCCCAAGCTCCACCAGCCGGCGTTCCGCGACGTGACGCTGCTCCGGCGCGGAGACCGAGGACATGACCGCGCCCCAGGGCGTCACGCCCGGGCCCAACCCGCCCCAGTTCGACGCGCTGGACGCCGACACCAAGATCGTGACCTTCAACATCGGCGGCAACGACATCGGCTTCACGAGCATCGCCGAGAACTGCCTCTCGACCACGCCGATCGGCACGTTCTGCAAGGGCGACTACGTGCACGACGGGCGCGACGAGATCAGCGAGCGCATCGCGGCGACGGCGCCGAAGGTCGCGGCGGTGATCCAGGGGATCCACGCGCGTGCGCCGCAGGCGCGCATCTTCGCCGTCAACTACGCGGCGATCTTCCCCGAGCACGGCTCGCTCGGCTGCTGGCCGCAGCTGCCGGTCGCGGACGGCGACATCGCCTACCTGCGCGAGAAGCAGAAGGAGCTCAACGCCATGATCGCGGCGCAGGCCGCGGCCAACGGCGCGAGGCTGATCGACTGGTACGGCGCCAGCATCGGGCACGACGCCTGCAAGCCGCCGGTGATCCGCTGGGTCGAGCCGCTCGTGCCGGCCAACGCGGCCGCGCCCGCGCACCCGAACCTGCTCGGCATGATCGGCGCGGCGAAGCTGGTTGTGGCGGCAGCGGGCCCATAGCCTGCCGCGCATGCAGACCCTCTATCCGGTTCTCAGGTACGGCGACGCTCACGCGGCCATCGACTTTCTCGAGCGCGCCTTCGGCTTCCACAGCCACGTGGTCCACGAGAACGAGCAAGGCGCGATCGTCCACGCCGAGCTGCGCTTCGCCGATCAGGTCGTCTTGCTCAGCTCGGTCGGCATCGGAGACCCGGTGTATGACAAGGGCCAGGGCCGCGCCCTCGTATACGTCGCGCTCGACCACGTGGACACGCTGCACGACACGGCCAAGGCCGCCGGGGCCGAGATCGTCATGCCGCCCACCGACCAGGACTACGGCGCGCGCGACTTCTCGGCGCGCGACCCCGAGGGCAACATCTGGAGCTTCGGGACCTACCGGCCTGACGTCGGCGGGTAGGTGCCGCGCAGCGCCGGCATCCTGCTCTACCGCATCCGCGACGGCGAGCCGGAGGTGCTGATCGTGCATCCGGGCGGACCGTTCTGGGCACGCAAGGACGCGGGCGCCTGGTCGATCCCGAAGGGCGAGCACGACGACGACGAGGACGCGCAGGCCTGCGCTCTGCGCGAGTTCGAGGAGGAGACGGGCACGGCGCTCACCCCGGCCGCGCTCGCCGACCTGGGCACGGTGCGGCTGAAAAGCGGCAAGCTGGTCGCCGCGTGGGCGGTGGAGGGCGACCTCGACGCGGACACGATCACCAGCAACACGTTCGAGCTGGAGTGGCCGCCCCGCTCGGGCCGGACGCAGGAGTTTCCCGAGGTGGATCGCGCCGGCTGGTTCGGGCTCGACGCCGCGCGCGAGAAGCTCAACCCCGCGCAGGGGGCGTTCCTAGACCGGCTGCGGGATCTGCTCGGCTAGGGGTGCGCGAGTCCGCGCACGCAGGACGGTCACGGCGCTGCGGCGCGGGCTGAGCGTGATCGCCCGGCGCCGGCTGCCCTCGCCCGAGTCCGCGGCCGGGACGGGCTCGGCCCGCCGCAGCATCGCGCGCAGCACGATCTTCATCTCCAGCTGCGCGAAGCTGGCGCCGATGCAGCGCCGCCGGCCGCCGCCGAACGGAATCCACGTGTAGGTGCCGGGCGATTCGTCGAGGAAGCGCTCGGGCCGGAATGCGTACGGGTCGGGGTAGATCTCCGGGTCGTGGTGAACCAGATAGGCGTTGGCCATCAGCACGACGCCCTCGGGGTAGCTGAACCCGCCGATCTCGACCGGCCGCTTGGTGAGGCGCGGCTCGGCGTTGGGGATCACCGGCCGGCGGCGCAGCGTCTCCTGGATGGTCGCGGTCAGGTAGGAGTCGTCGGCTCCCGCGTCGATCTCGGCGGTCAGCCGGCGCAGCACCTCGGGCGTGCGCGACAGCCGCTCGAAGGCCCAGGCCAGCTCGGAGGCGGTCGTCTCGTGGCCGGCCACGAGGAGCGTCATCAGCTCGTCGCGCAGCTCCTGCTTCGACATCGGCGAGCCGTCGTCGTGGCGCGCGGCCAGCAGCATCGCCAGCACGTCGTCGCGCTGCTCGCCCTCGGGCTCGGCCCGACGCTCGTCGATCAGCTCGAAGAGCAGGCCGTCGCTCTCGTCGCGGCGCGCGAGGAACTCGTTCCAGATCTTGCCGCGCTGGAGGAACGGAAGCATCGACGCGGGGTGGGCGCCCAGCTCGAGGTTGCGCGTGAGCAGGTCGCGCACCCGGTCCAGCCGCGCGCCCGGGTCGAGCCCGAATACCGCGCGCAGAATGACCTCCATCGTGAGTGACTGGAAGCGCTGATGCAGGGCCACGGGCTCGTCCAGCGGCCAGGACGCCACCGCACGCTCGGTCACGTCCTCGAGCAGCCCGGTGAGCGCCGCCATGCGCTCGCCGTGGAACGCCGGCAGCATGAGCTTGCGCTGGGACAGGTGCGGGCGCTCGTCGAGCAGGATCAGCGAGTTGGCGCCGACGATCGGCTCGAGCACCGCCGCGCCCTCGCCCGGGTGCAGGACGTCCGGGGCGGCGATGAAGACCTCCTTGATCTCCGCCGGGTCGGACAGGTGCACCTGTGGCGGCGACTGCAGCAGGCGCAGCGTGAAGCGCTTGCCGTAGCGGGCGCGGCAGCGCTCGTAGAGAGGGACGCTGCGAGTCCACCAAGCCAGCGTTTGGACGGCTGGCGGGGACTTCGGGCCGGGAGGCAGCTGCGCCACGCTGCGCGGCAACGTAGCGCGAGCCGTCCCGACCGTGTGTGATCTAGCGCACAGTGCCTAGAGCAGGATCACGAGGATGATCAGGATGAGGATCAGCGTTCCGATTCCGATGTACACCGGTCTCCTCCTTTCGCGGGTGGTTTCGCCCGCTAGTGCCCGACCGGCAGGCTGCTCAACCGCGTAATTCTGTGGAAGAGCCGCGCGCTGGGCCGCTCGTGGCGTGCCAGCGTGCTCGGGTCGAACGAGAAGAACCCGAACTTCGGGTAGTAGCCGGCCGACCACTCGAAGTTGTCCATCAGCGACCAGGCGAAGTAGCCCTTCACGCGCGCCAGGCCGTCCCGCATCGCGCCGCGCATCACCCGCAGGTGGTCGAGCAGGTACTCGCGGCGCATGTCGTCGTCGGAGTCGGCCAGCCCGTTCTCGGTCACGTAGACCGGCAGGCCGTAGCTGCCGGCCGTGCGCAGCACGCCGCGGAACCCCTGCGGGTAGACCTCCGCCCCGAATTCGGTGCAGGTGGTCGGGCAGGGCGGGGCGGTCGGGTTCTGCGGGTGGCGGTAGGTGTTGGTGGGCAGGAAGTCGAACAGCGCGACGGTGGAGCTGGCCGGGCCGGGCAGGCCGGTCACGCGGCTGCGGAAGTAGTAGTTGGCGCCGATGAAGTCGGCGCGACCGCGCAGGTCGGCACGCCGCTCGCCGGCCTCGATGCGGCCGTCCACGTCGCGGTCGTCGAGCCCCTTGACGGCGGCGTTGAGGAACACGCGGTTGAAGACGTAGTCGGCGTGCTCGGCTCCCCGGCGGTCACCCGCGCTGGCGGGATCGGCGGGCGTGAAGGCGATCATGTTCTGCACCGGACCCACGCGGGCGTGGCGGTCGTGGCGTGAACGGCGTCGTACGCGAGCGCGTTCGCCTTGGCCAGGTTGCGCACCGCGCGGACGGCCGCGGGGAACGAGTAGACCCCCGGGGGAAACCAGCCCGCGAAGGCGCCGGCGACGTTCACGTAGCCGTTGACCGCGACCACCATCGGCTCGTTGATCGTCACCCAGAGGTCGACCTGCTCGCCGTAGCGCCACGCCGCCCAGGCCGCGAAGCGTCCGAACTCGGTAACCGTGCGCTGGTTCAGCCAGCCGCCGCGCGCGACCGTGGGCGGCGGATCGTCGGGGCCCACGCCGGCGAACGCGGCGCGCACCGCGATCGGGTCGTGCAGCCAGGTCGGCAGCGTGAAGTGGTTGAGGGTGACCATCGGCGTCATCCCGTTGCGGCGAATCGCGCGCAGCTCGGCGGCGTAGTGGCGTGCCGCGGCCTGGTTCACGAGCCGGTCGAGCTGGCGCGGCGTGCGCGCGCCGTGCGTCGAGCGCGGGAACAGGCGGCTCCACTCGATCGAGAGGCGGAAGGCGTTCGCGCCGAGTCGGTGTCGCGCCAGTCCGGCGTCGCGGCGGAACAGACGCCAGTGACCGGGGCCGCGCTCGACCCGGTCGCCGCTCACATGGCCGTCGGCGATGTTGGCCGGGTCGTGGCTCCACACCCACCAGTCGCTGTGCGTGTCCGCGTTTGCGGGCCGCCCGCCCGCCTCGGTCTGGAAGCCGGCGATGGCCGTCCCCCAGAGGAAGTCCCGCGGGAAGTCGCGCGCGATCGCGCTACCCGGCGCGAGCAGCGCGAGCACCAGCGACAGCAGCAGGGCGCGGCGCACGGTCGGCGCCAGTCTAAGCGTCCAGGGAGGGCGCCCAGGATTACATCGACCCGAGGGCGGTGTCGATGCCACGGGGGTGTGGAACCTTTCCGCAAGGCTGCTGCTTGGAGCGACCGCATCGGCGATCGCGCTGTGCGGCGTGGCCGCGCCCGCCGGGGCTCACGACGAGCTTGACGGCGACCTCCAGGGCGTGCACGCGGACTACTTCGACGCCGGCACGTCGGTCACGAACTGGCGGCTCCACACGGGGGAGGGCACCTTCGACGTACTGCCCACCACACTCCCCGCGCTGAGCGCCGAGCACGACGGCGTCGCCCTCGAAGACGAGGATCCCGGCGCAGGCGTGGCCGGTCCGGTCACGGCGTCGTCCCCGCAGGCCGCCCCGGCGCTGGGCGGGCACAAGACGGCGGTGATCGCGTTCAACTTCGCGAACGACCCGACCAACCAGCCCTGGACCATCCCCGAGATCCGGTCGGACATCTTCACCGCGGCCGACTCCACGAGCGCCTTCTTCAAGGAGGAGACCTACAACCAGCTCTGGCTGACCGGCAAGGCGGGCAACCTGGATGGCGACGTGTACGGCTGGTACACGCTGCCGACCGTCCCGACCACGTGCGACTACACGACCTGGGCGACGCTCGCGAAGACCGCCGCCGCGGCCGCCGGCTTCAGCGCGTCGGGCTACCAGCACGTGATGTACGTCTTCCCGAGCCAGTCGATCTGCGGCTGGGCCGGCCTCGCCTACCTGCCCGGCACCGAGTCCTGGATCAACGGCGACCTGACAGTTCGGGTGACCGGCCACGAGCTGGGCCACAACCTCGGCCTCCACCACGCGGGCAGCTGGTTCTGCACCGGCGCCAGCGGTCAGGCCGTCGTCGATCTCCTCCAGCTGCACGCTCAACGAGTACAACGACCCGTTCGACGTGATGGGCGCGCACGGCAGCCGCCACAGCCACGGCTGGAACCTGCAGCGGCTCGGCGTGCTCCAGGCCTCCAACGTCCAGACGGTCTCGAGCTCGGGGACCTACTCGATGACCTCCGCGCTCGACTCGACGACCGATCCGACGACGCTGCGCGTGCCGCGCACGTACGCGGCCGACGGGACGGTGCAGGACTGGTACTACCTCGAGATTCGCAAGTCCGGCGGCGTCTTCGACAGCTTCTCGCTGACCGACTGGGCGGTGAAGGGGGTGAGCATCCGCGTGGACGACGATCCCGCGCTGACCACGCGCTCACGGCTGCTCGACACCCATCCCGGCGGGAGCATCTACGACGCGCCGCTCCAGCCGGGTGAGACCTTCAGCGACGGCCACATCAGCGTGAAGACCGTGTCCGCCGGCAGCGGGACCGCCAGCGTGGCGATCAACCTGTCGGCGCCGCCGCTCGATCAGCAGTCGCCGTCCGCGCCGACGGGCCTGTCGAGCACGCGGCTCGCCAACGGGCTGCGGCTGGCATGGGACGGCGCCGCCGACAACGTCGGCGTGAGCGCATACCCGGTCTATCGCGACGGCGTCGAGATCGGCAGCTCGCCGACCAACTCGTACGACGACACGACGGTGCTGCCGGGCCAGCACGTGTACACGGTCTACGCGCAGGACGGGGCGGGCAACCTCAGCCCCGCCTCCGACCCCTACGTGGTCACCGTGCCCAGGGCGAAGACCGCGGATCTCAGGCGCGGCTCGACGGATCGCACGGCTCCGCGGCTGCGGCTGTTCCGGCACCGCCTGCACGGCGGGCGCCTGCAGCTGACCGCCAAGGCGCGCGACAAGGCCGGCATCGCTCGGATCGAGCTGCGGATCGACGGGCACAGGGTGCAGGTGCGCCGGGCGAGCCGGGTCAGCTACCGCTGGCGCCAGCGGCCCGGTCGCCACCGGATCGCGGTCGTCGCCTTCGACAAGCGCGGCAACCGCGGCGTCTACCAGCTGATCTTGCACCTCGCCCGCGCGTAGGATCCACCCGTGACTCGCGGCACCTGGCTCGCGCTGGGGGCGATGGGGATCTCGGTCTTCGTGATCGCCAACGATCTGACGGCGCTCAGCGTGGCACTGCCCCAGATCGAGAAGGACTTCGACACGGACGTGACCACGGTCCAGTGGGTGCTCAACGCGTACGCGCTCGTGTTCGGGGTGCTGATCGTTCCCGGCGGGCGGCTGGCGGACATGCTCGGCCGGCGCCGCGTCTTCTTCATCGGAGCGGCGATCTTCGCCGCCTTCTCGCTGCTCGCCGGCGCCGCCCAGGACGAGCTCTGGCTGATCGCCTGCCGGGCGCTGATGGGGGTCGGCGGAGCGATGATGTGGCCCGCCGTCCTGGGGATGACCTACGACATCCTGCCGGACGACCGGGCGGCGCTCGCGGGGGCGCTGATCATCGGCTCGGCCGGGTTCGGCAACGCCGCCGGCCCTCTGATCGGCGGCCTGCTGACCGACGCGCTCTCCTGGCGTTGGATCATGTTCGCGAACGTGCCGATCGCCGGCTTGGCCTGCCTCGTCACCTGGCGCAGCGTGCGCGAGAGCCGCGGGGGCGGGGAGAACGAGGGCATCGACGTGCCCGGCGTCGCGGCGCTCTCGATCGGGCTGGTGGCGCTCCTGCTCGCCCTCGACCAGGTGACCGACTGGGGCTGGAGCGACCCGCGCATCCTGGGCCTGTTCGCAACGTCCGCGGTGGCGCTGGTCGCGTTCGCGGTGATCGAGCGGCACGCCGGCGACCGCGCCCTGGTTCCGCGTGAGGTGATCGCCAACCGCGCGTTCCGCGCTGCCTGCCTGGCGACGCTGCTGATGTCGGCGGTCTTCTTCGCCGTGCTGCTGTTCCTGCCCCAGTTCATGCAGAAGATCCTGGGCTGGAACCCGCTCCAAGCGGGCGTCGGGTTGCTGCCGCTGATGGGCGTGTTCGCGGTCATCTCGTTCGCGGCCGGGCCGCTCTACGAACGCTTCGGCGCGAAGGCGGTGGTCAGCGCCGGCGCGGCCTGCCTGGCGGCGGGGACGTTCCTGATCTCCCTGGTCGGGCCCGATTCGGGCTGGAGCGAGCTCGTGCCCGGGATGGTCGTCACGGGCCTGGGCGTGGGCCTGTTCTACTCGTCGATCACGACCGCGGCGGTCACTGCGGTCGATCCGTCGCGGTCGAGCCTGGCCGGCGGCATCGTCTACATGTTCCAGGTGGCCGGCGGGTCCGTGGGGCTCGGGCTCACGACGACGGTCTTCACCACGGCGTCGGAGGACAAGCTGCAGGCCGCCCGGGCCGGGCTGTCCGAGGGCGAGATCCACGACGTGCAGGGCGTGCTCGCGGGGACCGACTCGGCGGCGCAGGTGCTGGCGCGCCATGGGGGAGAGGTGGCCGGCGGGCTCGTGCAGCTGGTGCGCGAGGCCTTCGTGTCCGGGTTGGTCTGGTCGTTCCGGCTGGTGGCGGTGCTGGCGTTCGCGGGGCTGCTGGTGTCGGTGTTGTTCGTGGGCGGGTCGCTGCTGGGGCGGCGGGGCGCCGACGCGGCGCCGGCCGAGGCGGCCTCCGAGCCGGGCTGACCGGGGCACCAGGGTCGGGTCCAAGCGGACTTTTGCTGACTTTGGGGTCTATAGACCCCCGAACTCAGCAAAAGCCCGGCGGCCACCCATTGTTGCTGCTGTCAGCGCGGATCGAGCAACCCGAGCGCCGCTTCGCGCACGACGCGAATGCGCGCGAGGTCTCGGTGTCTCGCTCCGCCGGGGGCTCCACGGTCGCGCCGCCGCGGGTGTCCCAGCGACGGGCGATCTCGGCCGGCTCCTCGCCGTTCAGCACGGCGGCCGCCTGGGCGGCGGCGCCCAGCGCCACCAGCTCCTCGGCCTCCGGCACCACGACCGCGCGGCCCGACAGGCGCGCCACCGTGTTCTGCCACACGCGCCCGCGAGCGCCTCCGCCGATCAGCACGATCGGGGCCTCCGGGTGCAGCCCGGACCCGACGCGGGCGAGCAGCTCCAGCGCCTCGACCAGCGAGGCCACCGCGCCCTCGTAGGCCGCCAGCAGGATCTGACCCGGCTCGGTGTCGTGGCGCAGCCCCGCGATCGTGCCGGCGGCGCGCGGCAGGTTGGGCGTGCGCTCGCCGTCGAAGTAGGGCAGCACGGTCACCTCGGTGCGCTCGGCCACGGCCTCGCGGTCGAGCCCGAGCCACCCGGCCACCCGGTCCACGGCGAGCGTGCAGTTGAGCGTGGCCGCGAGCGGCAGGAAGCCGCCGGCGGCGTCGGCGAACCCGGCGATCAGCCCGCTCGGGTCGACCGCCCGCTCCGTCATCGCCGCGTACGCGGTGCCCGAGGTGCCGAGGCTGATGGCCGGCTCGCCGGGCCGCAGGCCCAGGCCCAGCGCCGCGCCCATGTTGTCGCCGGTGCCGGGGCCGACGATCGCCCCGGCGGGCAGGCCGAGCTCCGCCGCGACGACCTCGCCGGCGCTCTCGCGCGGCCCGAGCACGTCGGGCAGCAGCGAGCGGTCGAGCTCGGCCAGCTCGAGCACCTCGGTCGCGTAGTCCTCGTCGCGGGTCGACCACCAGCCCGTGCCCGAGGCGTCGCCGCGATCCGTGGCGCCGCGCCCGCAGAGGCGCTCGGTGAGCCAGTCGTGGGGGAGGCGGATCGCGCGGGTGGCCGCCGCCACCTCCGGCTCCGTGCGCCGCAGCCAGGCCCAGCGCGTGACGGTGATCGAGGGCACGGGCACCACGCCGACCCGCTCGGCCCAGGCCTCCGCGCCGAGCGCGTCGCGCAGCTCGGCGGCCTCCGCGGCAGAGCGCGTGTCGTTCCAGAGCACCGCCGGGCGCAGGGGGCGGGCGTCCGCGTCGGTCACCACCAGCCCGTGCTGCTGGCCCGCCACGGAGATCGCGCCGACCTCGCCCGCGCGGCCGGTCTCCGCGAGCGCGGCGCGCAGCGCGTCCCACCACACCGCGGGGTCGGTCTCGCGCGCTCCGCCGCTGCCGGTGACCTCGTGCGGCGCCCGGCCGCCGGCCACCACGCGTCCGTCCTCGGGGTCGACGATCAGCACCTTGGTCGCCTGCGTGGAGCAGTCCACGCCCGCGACCAATTGACCAGCTCCCGGCACCGGGTTAGTTTGTTGACTGCCCCAACTAATTGCAAGGAGAGCAAATGGCCAACCCGGCCCCGGCAGACCTGATACCCAAGCCGGAGCACAAGTTCACGTTCGGACTCTGGACCGTGGGCCACAAGGGGAACGATCCGTTCGGCGCCGAGACGCGGCCCGGGCTCAGCCCGCCCGACACCGTGCGCAAGCTCGCCGAGCTGGGCGCCTACGGCGTCTGCTTCCACGACGACGACCTGCTGCCGCCCGACGCCGACGACTCCGAGCGCGAGCGCATCAAGGGCGAGTTCCGCAAGGCGCTCGACGAGACCGGCATGAAGGTCTCGATGGCCACCACCAACCTCTTCACGCACCCGGTCTTCAAGGACGGCGCCTTCACGGCCAACGACCGCGAGGTGCGTCGCTACGCCCTGCAGAAGGTGATGCGCGCGATCGACGTGGGCGCCGAGCTGGGCGCACCCGTGTACGTCTTCTGGGGCGGCCGCGAGGGCGTAGAGGCCGACGCCGCCAAACCGGCCCGGGACGCGCTCGAGCGCTACCGGGAGGCGATCGACTTCCTGTGCGGATACGTGCGCGATCGCGGCTACGACATGCGCTTCGCGCTCGAGCCGAAGCCGAACGAGCCGCGCGGGGACATCTTCCTGCCGACCGTCGGCCACATGCTCGCGTTCATCGATCGCCTCGAGCACCCCGACATGGTCGGAGTGAACCCGGAGGTCGCGCACGAGACGATGGCCGGCCTGTCGTTCCTCCACGGCGTGGCCCAGGCGCTGTGGGCCGGCAAGCTGTTCCACATCGACCTCAACGCCCAGCGCATCGGGCGCTACGACCAGGACTTCCGCTTCGGCGCCGTCGCGCTCAAGGACTCCTTCTTCGTCGTCAAGCTGCTCGAGGACTCCGGCTACGACGGGGCTCGGCACTTCGACGCGCGGCCGCTGCGCCTGGAGTCGGAGGAGGGCATCTGGGACTTCGCCGCGGGGTGCATGCGCACCTACCTCGCGCTGAAGGAGCGCGCGGCGCGGTGGGGCGACGACGCCGACATCCGCGCCGCCGAGGCCGAGGCGAAGGTGCCGGAGCTGGCGCTCGACACGGTCGGGCCCTACTCGCCCGGCCTGGCCGACGAGCTGCTCGCCGAGCAGCACGACCTCGACGCGCTGGGCGCGCGCGAGTGCCGCAACGAGCGGCTCGACCAGCTGGCCGTCGACCTGATCCTGGGCCTCCGATGAAGCCGATCCGCGAACACAACCTCGGGCTGGTGCTGCGGCAGGTGGCCGAGCGCGGCCCGCGCTCGCGCGCCGCGCTGGCTGTGGAGACGGGGCTCAACAAGAGCACCGTGTCGAGCCTGGTCGCCGACCTGATCGAGGCGGGGCTGCTGCGCGACTCGCCCGCGGAGGAGCGCCCGGCGAAGGTCGGGCGCCCGCCCCAGAGCGTCGAGCTGGACCCGGGCGGGCCGTTCGTGCTCGGGCTCGAGGTCAACGTCGACTACCTCGCGGCGTGGGCGAGCGACCTGTCCGGCGCGGTTCGCCACCGCGCGTTCGTCACGAGCGACAACCGGGCGGAGTCGCCGGAGGTCACGCTCGGTGCGCTGGCCCGCCTCGCCGAGGAGGCCCTCGATCAGCCGTTCGCGCAGGGCCGCGCGCCGATGCTCGCCACCGTCGCCGTGCCCGGGTTGGTGGACCCCGTCGGAGAGCTGGCGGTCGCACCCAACCTGGGGTGGACGGACGTGCCGGTCGCGAGCCTGCTGAACGAGGCGCTGGAGGATCCGCCCTACCCGGTGCGCGTGGAGAACGAAGCGAATCTGGGCGCGGTCGCCGAGCTGGTCGAGGGCGCCGGG
Organism: uncultured Thermoleophilaceae bacterium; assembly: GCA_963722245.1. Classification (GTDB taxonomy): domain Bacteria; phylum Actinomycetota; class Thermoleophilia; order Solirubrobacterales; family Thermoleophilaceae; genus JACVRW01. The sequence continues at coordinate 73,293 of CAVRKM010000013.1, read as the reverse complement.
CGCGGCCTGAGCGACTTCGTCTACATATCGGGGGAGATCGGGATCGGCGCCGGGGTGGTGCTGCGCGGCGAGCTGTTCCGCGGGGCATCCGGCTTCGCCGGCGAGTTCGGCCACCTCACGATCGACCCGTTCGGGCCGCCCTGCGGCTGCGGCGGCCGCGGCTGCCTCGAGCGGCTGGCGGGGCAGGACGCGCTGCTGCGGCTGGCCGGCTGGGACTCGCGCATGCGCTGCGAGGGCACGCGCCCGGAGTGGCCCGGCGCGATGCTGGCGGACAGCGCCCGGGCCGGGCATGCGCGCACACTCGAGGCGCTCAGCCAGGTCGGCCACACCCTGGGCATCGCGATCGCGTCGCTCGCGAACCTGCTCGACCCCGAGGCTGTGCTGCTGGGCGGCTACCTCGCGCCGCTGTCGGAGTGGCTGCGGGTGCCGATCGAGGGCGAGCTGGAGACTCGCGCCCTCGCGGGACGCCGCATGCGCTGCCGCGTGCTCCCGGCGCGGCTGGGCGGCGAGGCGGCGGTACGCGGAGCGGTCGCGCTCAGCAGGCGGGCCGCGCTCGACGATGCCGTCTCGCTTCCCGTAACCGTGCCGTAACCATCAAAAGCGTTTCGACGGTGAGTCTGACCGGGCAGGCTCTGAGCCATGACCTCCATGTCCGTTCTCGGGGTACCCACCAGCGCCGGCGCCTTCGCCCCGGGCCAGGAACGCGCTCCCGCGGCGCTGCGTGAGGCGGGGCTGCTGACCGCGCTCGGCGAGCGCGACGTGGACGTACGGGACCTCGGCGACTCTCCGGTCTGGCGCTGGCGCCCCGATCGCGAGCGCCCGCGCGCGCAGAACCTCGATGCGGTCGTGCAGATCGCGCGCGACACGGCCACGCGGGTGGAGGCCGCGCTGGGCGACGGTCCGCTGCTGGTGCTCGGCGGCGACTGCTCGATCGAGCTGGGCACGATCGCGGGGCACCTCGCCCGCGATGAAAGCGTGGGTCTCGTCTACCTCGACCTCCACCCGGACCTGAACACTCCCGCGAGCGTCGTCGAGGGCACGTTCGACTGGATGGGGATGGCGCACGCCCTGGGCGTGGCCGGCGCCGAGCCGGAACTGGTCGGGATCGGCCCGCGTACCCCGCTGCTGCATGATGACCAGGTGCTGTTCCTCGCCTACGGCCCGGAGCGGGCGCGTCCGTTCGAGCTCGATCAGATCATTCGTCGTGGCATGGCGGCCATCCCCGTCGACGAGGTCGCCGACGACCCCGAGGCGGCGGCCGGGCGGGCGCTCGACTTCGCGTCGCGCTTCGACACGGCTGCTCGTGCACTTCGACGTGGACGTCGTCGACTTCAACGATGCCCAGCTGTCCGAGGACGCCGTCCGCGGCGACGGCCTCACGCTCGACGCCGCGATGCGCGCCCTGACCGTGCTGACCGCCAGCGAGCGGCTGAGCGCGGTGACCGTGACGGAGCTCAACCCGTTCCACGGCGACGAAGAAGGGGAGACGCTGAGACGGTTCGTCGAGATGCTCGCGGACTCTCTGGCGTGACAGGCGACCAGCGCGAGCGCTTTCGCTCGGGTCTGCGCGCCGGCCTCGGCTTCGGCGCGGCCGCGTTCGTGGTCGGGGTCTCCTTCGGCGTGGTCGCCGAGCCGGTGATGGGCTCGGTGGCGCCGATCGTGATGTCCGCGGTCGTGTTCGCCGGCGCCTCGCAGTTCGGGGCGACGTCGGTGCTCGCCTCCGGGGGCAGCGCGCTCACGGCGATCGCCACCGGCGCGATGCTGAACGCGCGGTTCCTCCCGATGGGGGTGGCCGCGGCGTCGGCGCTGCGCGGGAGCAGGCTGCAGCGTGCGCTCGAGGGGCAGACCATCGTGGACGCCTCGTGGGCGCTCGCCGCCCGCGGTGAAGGCGGCTTCGACCGCGAGGCGCTGCTCGGCGGCACCCTCCCGCAATACCCCGCCTGGGTGCTCGGGACCGTCGTCGGCGTCGTGACCGGTGACGCCCTCGGCGACCCGGACGCATTCGGATTCGACGCCATCTTCCCGGCGTTCTTCCTCGGGCTGCTCGCGGCCGAGCTGCGGCGGCCGCACGCCGTGGGCGCGGTGCTGATCGGCGGCGCGATCGCGCTGGCGCTGACGCCGATCCTGCCGCCCGGCCTGCCGGTGCTGCTCGCCTCTGGGGGCGCCTTGATCGGGTTGCGCCGATGACCGAGGTCTGGATCACGATCGCCGGCCTGCACCGCCGCGACGGTGGCGATCAAGGCCGCCGGGCCGCTGCTCGTCGGCGATCGCGAGCTGCCGGCCGGCGCCTACGCGGTGATCTCGCTGCTCGCGCCGGCGCTGCTGACGGCGCTGATCCTGACCGACACGTTCGCTCGCGAGCAGGACCTGACCGTCGACGCCCGCGCGGCCGGGCTGGCGTGCGCCGGCGTGGCCGTGGCCCTGCGCGCGCCGCTGCTGCTGACGGTGCTGGTCGCAGCCGTCGGCGCCGCCGCGGTGCGGGCGATCACGTGACCACCACGCAGCCGGCGTCGTCCAGCCCGAAGGCCAGCTCGGGCACGCCGTCGGCGTCCAGGAGCGAACGGGTCCGGTCCGGCTCCGGCGAGTAGACGAGCAGGAAGCCGCCGCCGCCGGCCCCGAGCGAGATCACACCGTGCGCGCCGGCGCGCAGCGCGCGGTCGCGCAGGTCGTCCATCGCGGGGGTGACCGTGCCGGGGGCGCGCATGCGCTTTGCCTCCCAGTGCTCGTTCATGAGCTCGGCGACCCGTTCCAGGTCGTCTCCCTCGAGTGCCGCGCAGGTCTCGCCGGCCAGCTCCTTGAGCCGGTGCAGCGCCTCCTCGACCTGCCCGGCTCCGAGGATCTGGGAGGCGGAGCGCTGCTGGCCGGTGAAGAAGAGCAGGAAGCGTTCGCGCAGCGCGGCGCGCATCCCGTCGGACAGCCGGAGCTCGCGCGCCTCGACTCCGCCGTCCGGCTGGAAGCTGTAGGCCCGCACCCCGCCGAAGGCGCTCGCGTACTGATCCTGCTTGCCGATCGAGCGGCCGATCAGCTCGATCTCGAGGTGGCAGGCGGCCTCGGCCAGCCGGGCCGGCTCGAGGTCGCGCCCGGCCAGGCGGGCGAGCGCCTTGATCGTGCACACCGCGTACGCCCCGGAGGAGCCGAGGCCGGTGCCGGGCGGGGCTTCGCCGACGGAGGCCAGCTCGATCGCGCCGCCCTCCCAATGGTGGGTGAGCGCCTCGCGCAGGATCGGATGGCGCACCTCGCGCGGGTGGTCGACCTCCTCCCGCTCGAGGTGGTCGAGGACGTAGCGGCCACCGGAGCCCGCCGAGACGGTCATGTGCACGTACCTGTCGATCGCCGTGGACACGACGAGGCCCCCGTGCTCGCGGTAGTACGAGGCGAGATCGGTGCCGCCCCCACCGAGGGCGACCCGCAACGGCGCGCGCACGACCACGGCTCCCATGCGGGATGAAATCTATGCTGCCCCGACGTGCGCAGGCGACTCCGTCAGCTCGGCCACGCGGTTGGGCGCTTCCCGACCGGCGAGCGCAACTCGCTGGTCGACGTGCCCGGCGTGCTGGTCGGCCACCGCACGATGATCGAGCGGGACCGGCTGCGCACCGGCGTAACGGCGATCCTGCCGCACGGGGACAACCTCTACGCCGAGAAGGTGCTCGGCGCGTGTCACACGATCAACGGCTACGGCAAGGCCGCCGGCCTCTCCCAGCTCGCCGAGCTCGGGACGATCGAGAGTCCGCTGCTGCTCACCTCCACGTTGTCGGTGGGCCCGGTGTGGGAGGGCGGCCTGCGCCATCTGCTCGAGTCCAACCCCGAGGCGGCGGTGGACCGCGACACGGTCAACGTGATCGTCGGCGAGTGCTTCGACGGCTGGCTCTCGGACGCGCGCGCCCTGGCGGTCCGGCCCGAGCACGCGCTCGAGGCGATCGCGGCGGCGGCCGCCGACGAGGTCGGCGAGGGCGCCGTCGGCGCCGGGACCGGCACCTGCTGCTTCGGCTACAAGGCCGGGATCGGGGGCGCGTCGCGAGGGACCGCGGCGCACGTGCTGGGCTGCCTGGTGTGCGCCAACTACGGGGCTCGGCGGGACCTGCACCTGCTCGTCGGCCCCGTCGAGACGCCCGACGTACCGGAGCCACCCGGCGCGGGCGGCTCGATCGTGATCGTCCTCGGCACGGACGCCCCGCTCTCGGAGCGCCAGCTCCGCCGGCTCGCCGCACGGGCCACGTTCGGCCTGGGCCGGGCGGGCGGCTTCGGCGCGAACGCGAGCGGCGAGTACGCGCTGGCGTTCTCCACGGCGCAGCGCATCCCGCATCGCGGCGACGGCGATCGGCTGGAGCTGGACCAGCTGCGCGACGACTCGCTCGCCGTCCGCGAGCTGTTCGAGGCGACCGCGGAGGTCGTGCACGAGGCCGTGCTCAACTCGCTCTGCGCCGCGGACGCGATGGAGGGCCGCGACGGCAATCGGGCCGAGGCGCTGCCGTACGAGCTGCTGGCGCAGGCGCCGGGCCTGCGGCCGCTGGGCTGAGCGGCGGGCGAGGGGCCCCGCAGGGACCCCTCGCCTCGCCCACGGACGGCGCGTCCGTGCGCCGTCACGCTCTTTACGAGATCGGGTCCACGTAGGTCTGCGACCGGCCCGAGACGCACTTGCCGAACGCGTTGCGCTTGTTGTGGTTCGTCCCGTAGAACTCCTCGAACGACTTGCCGTCGTGCGTCGAGGCGAAGTCGGGGTCCGACCGCTCGCCGGCGCACAGCTGAGCCGCGTTCTTGAACGCCTGGACCTGCTGGGCGTCGTCCGCGTCGTCGGCGGCCTTGTGCTCGCGCGCCTTGGTGGACACGCACTTGCCGTACGCGTTCCTACCGCGCTTGCCCGTCCCGTAGAACTCCTGGAACGTCTTGCCGTCGTGCGTGGCGGCGAAGTCGGGGTCGGAGCGCTCTGCCTTGCACTCCTTGGCGGCGCGCCTGAAGGCGGCCTTCTTCTCTGCCTGCTCATCGGCCGCGGTCTGGCGAACACAGCGGCGGAAGCTGTGGTACTTCGCCTTGAAGGCCTCATGCGTGGCCTTCGTCTTGCCCCGCTCCGTCTTGCACTGCTTGATCGCCGCGTGCTTGTCTCCCGAGTCGGGCTTCGCCACGGCCCCAGCGGGTAGAACGAGAACGGCAACGCCAAGGATGGCTATCGCGAATGTCTTCATGCCCTTTGAACGCCTGACGACCACAGAAGTTCGAGAGTCATGAGCGAACCTCGGGGTGCCGACAGCGTTCATATGGGTGATGCCCTCCGCCTGGACATCCCCGCGCCCGCTGGTGCCCTGCGCTCCCGGCGTCTGCTGCGCCTTGTCGGCGACGACAGGCTCATCGGGGAGATCCGCCGCGGCAGCGAGACTGCCTTCGAGGTCGTCTTCGAGCGCCACGGGCCCGGGATCCTCTCCTTCTGCCGCCACATGCTCGGTTCGCGCGAGGACGCCGAGGACGCCGTCCAGCACACATTTTCCGCCGCCTACCGCGATCTCCAGCGAGGCGGCGAGCGCCAGCTCGCGCTCAAGCCGTGGCTGTTCACGATCGCGCGCAATCGCTGCCTGTCGGTGTTGCGCGCCCGCCGCGAGCTGCCGCTGGAGCACCGTGAGGCCGCGACGGCGGGGCTGGCCGAACAGGTCGAGCAACGGGCCGAGCTCCGCCAGCTCGTGGCGGATGTGCGCGACCTGCCCGACGAGCAGCGAGCGGCGCTCCTCCTCGCCGAGCTCGGCGGCCTCGCGCACACCGAGATCGCGGCGGTGCTGGGATGCGAGGTGCCGCGCGTGAAGGCGCTGGTGTACCGGGCACGCTCCTCGCTCGTCGCCCGCCGCGAGGCGCGCGAGCTTCCCTGTGAGGAGATCCGCGAGCAGCTAGCCAACCTGCGCGGGGGTTCCCTGCGACGCACCGAGCTGCGCCTCCACCTACGCGAGTGTTCGGGGTGCCGCGACTTCCGCGAGCAGGTGCGCCGCCAGCGCCAGATGCTGTCCGCGGCGTTGCCGGTAGCCCCCACGTTCGGGCTCAAGACGAGCGTGCTGGCGGCCGTCGGGATCGGTGGCGGCGCGGCAGGCGGCGTCGCCGGCGGTGGCGCGGCGGTTGCGGGCGGCGCCACGGTCGCGAAGCTGGCGGCTGTGGCGGTGATTGCCGCCGGCGGCGTGGCGGGCGGAGCGGCCGTGGTGGTTCACGAGCGCCACGCGGAGCCGGCGCCGACGCCCAACAGAGCCCACGGAGCCAGCGCGGACTTCGGCGACCGGGCCCGCTCGGGCAGCTCGCCGGTGGCAACGGGCGCCGAGCCGACCAGCGCGCCCGCGCAGGCCCGCTCGCGTCGTGGTCGCGGGGTCGGTCAACGAGCGACCCACGCAGAGGACCGAACGCCGCCAGGACAGCTGCTCCGGGGGGAGCGCACGAGTGGCGAGGGTCGTGGCCCGATCGAGGCGCCCCCGAAGAGCACGCCCGTGCGCCGCGGACCGCCCCACGCCAAGGTGAAGCCCGAGCGGCCGGTCAAGCCGGAGAAGCCGGAGAAGCCGGCCAACAAACCTGCGGCCGAGCCGCGGGTGCAGTCGGGGCACGCACGGGCAGGGGCCGAGAGGGTGCACCCCGTGCCGAAGGGGAACGGGAAGGACCTGTAGCTTCACGCCCGCGTGGCCCCGCAGCCCACCGTCGACGAGCTCTTCATTGCCGCCCCTCCGGAGGCCTGGGCGGTCGCAGGGTTCGACGTGGACGGCGACCTCTGCGAGGTCGGCACGGTGCGCTTGCGGCTTGGAGGCGGCCCGGGCCGCGGCATCACGGGCTGGTCGGTGCGCGGCCTGGACGAGCTGGACCTCGACGGTCTCGACACCCGCGCCTCCGATGCCCCGCCCGCCGCGGGCGCGACCCATCCGAACGGCACCGTCTCGATCGACCATCTCGTGGTCATCACCCCCGACCTCGACCGCACGTCGGCCGTGCTCCAGGGCGCCGGCTTCGACCTGCGCCGCCTGCGCGAGGGGGACACCCCGGGCGGCTCGCGCCGCCAGGCCTTCTTCCGGATGGGCGAGCTGATCCTCGAGGTCGTCGAAGCGCCGGCCGACACCAAGATCGCCGCCGACCCGAGCGGGCCGGCGCGCCTCTGGGGCATCTCGTTCGGTGTGGCCGACCTGGCCGCCCCGGCGGCCGCGCTCGGCTCATCGCTGGGCACCCCGCGCGACGCCGTCCAGCCCGGTCGCCGCATCGCGACCGCGGCGAAGGAGGCCGGGCTCGGCACGGCGGTCGCGTTCATGACTCCCGGCCCCGGGGCAGTCTGAGGGCGTGGAGTACCGCAAGCTCGGCAGCACCGGCATCGAGGTGTCGGAGATCGGATACGGCGCCTGGGGGATCGGCGGCTCCCAGTGGGGAGGCGCGGACGACGACGAGTCGATCCAGGCGCTCAACAGGGCGATCGACCTCGGGCTGACCTTCATCGACACCGCACTCGCCTACGGCGACGGCCGCAGCGAGCGCGTGGTCGGCCAGGTGGTGCGCGAGCGCCCCGAGACGATCCACGTGGCCACCAAGGTGCCGCCCAAGAACCTGACCTGGCCCGCTCGCGCGGGGACCCCGGTCGGGGAGGTGTACCCCGCGGACCACATCCGCGCCTGCGCCGAGCGCAGCCTCGCCAACCTCGGACTGGAGCGGCTCGACCTGCTCCAGCTGCACGTGTGGAGCGATGAGTGGACCGACCAGGGCGACTGGCGCGAGGCCGTCGACGAGCTCCGCTCCTCGGGCCGGATCGCGCACTTCGGGATCTCGATCAACGACCACCAGCCCGCCAATTCCCTGCGGCTGATCGAGAGCGGCGCGGTCGACAGCGTGCAGGTGATCTACAACGTCTTCGACCAGTCGCCCGAGGACGAGCTCTTCCCGGCGTGCCGCGAGCGCGGCGTGGGCGTGATCGCCCGCGTGCCGCTCGACGAGGGCGGGCTGACCGGCACGATCGGGCCGGACACGGAGTTCCCGCGCGGAGACTTCCGCTCGACCTACTTCGGCGGCGACCGCAAGCGCGAGGTGCAGGAGCGGGTGCGGGCGATCACGGGGGACCTCGGCATCGCCGACGACGAGCTCGCGGAGGTGGCCCTGCGCTTCGTGCTCAGCGAGCCGACCGTCTCGACGGTGATCCCCGGCATGCGCTCGACCCGCAACGTGGAGCGCAACGTCGCCGTCTCGGACGGCCGCGGACTGCCCGACGGCCGGCGTGAGCAGCTGCGCGCGCACCGCTGGGTGCGCGACTTCTACAGCTCGTAGTCGCGCTCCTCGTCGAGCACGGTCGCTCCGCCGACCTCCACGAAGCCGTCCTCCACCGGGCGGGCCCGGATGAGCGACCCGCGGCCCTGGCGGATCTCGATCGGCCGTCCCAGGCGCGCACACAGGATCACCGCGGCGGAGCCGGTTGCCTCGTCCTCGGCGATCCCGTACCGCACCGGGAACACCCGCGCCCGCAGGGTGCCGGCGCGCTCGTCGATCCACGCCCAGGCGCCGATGTGGTCGTGGCCGCCGGGCGGACCGCCCAACCCCTCCACGTCGGCGGGCGAGTCGAGGCGCTCCCACTCGAAGGCCGGCCCCCAGTCGGGGCGGGCGGCGACGAAGGTGGCGCCGTCCTCGTAGCTCACGCGCAGCTCGCCCGCGGGCACGCGCAGCCACGGCACCGGGGAGCCTCGATCCGCCAGCAGCCAGGCGGTGCCGACGGTCGGGTGCCCCGCGAACGGCAACTCGACGGCGGGCGTGAAGATCCGCAGCTCGCCGCGCTCCGCGTGGTCCACGAACACCGTCTCGCTCAACCCCAGGTCGGCCGCCACGCCCTGGCGCGCCGAGGGCGGAACCTCGCCGCCGTCGAGAAAGACCGCCAGGGGGTTGCCGCGCTTCCCTTGCTCGTCGCAGAACACGCGCAGGAGATGCACTCGTGGCACGGGCGGTCAGGGTAGCCTGCTCATCCCGTGGACCAGATGGAGCTGCGCAACCGCCTCGTGATGGCGACCCAGATGTGGCGAGAGGCGACCGTCGCCCCGCTCCCCCGCATGCCTCCGGGCGACCCGGTGGAGCAGCTCCAGGCCTTCGAGCTGAAGCTCGTCGACATGCTCTGGGAGCAGGCCACGCCGCAGACGGCGCGCGACGTCGCTGACAAGACCTGGGACCTGGTCCACGACCGCAGCGACGAGGACACCGTCAAGCGACGCGTCATCGAATGTCACGAGGCGCTCGCGCGTCTCTCGGCGCGGAGTGGGGGGCTCGAGCCCTGAGTTGACGGAGCTTCCGGAGCTCTTCGACCTGCGCATCAAGGCGCGGGCGCTGGCGTACTTGTTCGGGGCGGGCGCGGCGCTCGCCGCGTTCACCCTGATCCTGCCGCACGACGCGGCCTTCCACGACGCCCAGCTGAGCGTCATCGTCGCGATCGCGGCGCTGATCGGCGCGCTCCTCTACTGGGGCGCCGACCGCGTGGCCGAGTGGCAGGTGCATGCGGCGCTCGCCGCGGGCACCACGCTGATCGCCTTCGCCAACTACTACAGCACCGCCACGCTCTACTCCCTGCTGTTCACATGGGCGGCGCTGTACGCGTTCTACTTCTTCAGCACCGGGGCCGCGTTTGCTCACCTGGCCTACATCGGCGTCGCCTACGGGGTGGAGCTGGGGCTCCGCGACTCTGCCAGCCCGGCGATCCGCTGGCTGCTTGGCGTGGGCACGCCACTGGTGGCCGGCCTGTTGATCGTGCGCATGCTCAACCGCCTGCGCGAGGAGCGGGCCGAGTCGGAGGCGCGGGCGCGCGAGCTGCGCGAGAGCGAGGCGCGCACCCGGCTGGTGCTCGACAGCGCGCCGGATGCGTTCGTGACGCTGGACGCCGACGGCGTGATCCGAAGCTGGAACGACGCTGCCGAACGCATCTTCGGGTGGACCGCGGCCGAGGCGATCGGGGAGCCGATGAGGACGCTGCTGACGCCGCCGGAGCTGCGCGAGCGCCACGACGAGCGAAGGGAGACGCTCGTAGAGAGCAGCGGGCCCGAGGTGCCCACCCACTACGAGGTCGAGCTGATGCGCCGCGACGGCAGCCGCTTCCCCGCCGAGGCGACCGTGTCGAGGGTCGACGTTCGCGGGGAGCTCCTGCTCGCGGGATTCATCCGCGACGTGACCGATCGCAAGCGCCAGCAGGACGAGCGCGAGGCGCTGGTGCGCGAGCAGGCGGCCCGGGCGGAGGCCGAGCGGGTGGCGGAGCTGGTCAGCGGCATGCAGCTGCTGGTGGACGCGGCGCTGGCCCACCGCACGCTCGACGACATCCTGTTCGACCTCGTGGCCCGGGTGCGCGCCGTGCTCGACGCGGACGCCGCCGCGATCTACCTGGCCGAGGACTCCACACTCGTGCTGGCGGCCGCGTCCGGCGGCGCGGACGCCGCCCAGACCTCCGAGCCGGTGCCCTTCGGCGAGGGTTTCGCCGGCCGGGTCGCGGCCGAGCGCGAGCCGATGCTCGTCCAGGACCCGCCGCCCGCCGAGCTGCCCTACCCGGCGCTCGAAGCGCTGGAGATCGACTCCCTGATCGGCCTGCCGCTGCTGGCGGAGGGGGAGGTGACCGGGGTGCTCGTGGTGGGCGCCGCCGCGCCGCGCCACTTCTCCGCCGACGACGTGAACCTGCTGCGCCTGGCGGCCGACCGGGTCGCGCTCGCCATCGACCACGCGCGCGTGTACGAGCGCGAGCACAGGATCGCGGAGACCCTGCAGCGCAGCCTGCTGCCGGACCGCCTGCCGCAGCTGCCCGGGTTGTCGGTGGCCGCCCGCTACCTGCCCGCCGCCGCCGAGGCCGAGGTCGGCGGCGACTGGTACGACGTGCTCCCGACCCCGAGCGGCGGGGTCGGCCTGGTGATGGGCGACGTGGCGGGCAAGGGCCTGGCGGCGGCGTCGATGGTGGGGCGGCTGCGCAGCGCTCTGCGCGCCTACGCGCTCGAGGGGCACCCGCCGGCGCGCGTGGTGGAGCAGCTCAACCGACTGGTCTGGACCGAGGAGGACGCCACCCAGATGGCCACCCTCCTGTACCTGGTCGTGGACCCCGCGGCCGAGCGGATCCATTGGGTCAACGCCGGGCACCCACCCCCGCTGCTGCTGTCCGACGGCCGGACGCCGGAGTTCCTCGAGGGCGGCAGCTCGGTCCCGCTGGGCGTGCTGCCGTTCCCCGAGTTCGAGGAGGTCTCGGTCCGGATCGACCAGGGCGCCACGGTCGTGCTCTACACGGACGGCCTGGTCGAGCGCCCCGGGGAGCACATCGACAACGGCCTGGACCGGCTCGCCGAGGCGGTGCGCGGGACGGCCGCCAACCCGCAGCAGCTCTGCGACCTCGTGCTGCACGACCTCGTGCCCGAGGGCGGCGCGCTGGACGACGTGGCCCTGCTGACGCTGCGAACGATCCCGATGGCGGACCGCTTCGAGGTGGAGCTGCCGACCGAGCCCGAGGCGCTCGCGTCGATGCGCGCCGTTCTGCGCCGCTGGCTGCGCCACGTCGAGGGCTCCGAGCAGGAGATCGCCGAGGTGGTGACTGCGTGCGGCGAGGCTGCGACCAACGCGATCGAGCACGCCGGCGCCGGCACGCCGTTCGAGATCACCGGCCAGGTCGAGGGTCGCCGTGTGGACATCGCCGTGAGAGACTTCGGTGCATGGCGGGCGCCACGGGACGGCGACCGCGGCAGAGGGCTCTCGCTGATGCGAGCCTTGATGGATAGCGTTGAGGTTGTGCCAACCGAGGAGGGCACGACCGTTCGAATGCAAAGGACTCTGCTGGACTCGGCAGTGAACGGAGACCACCAATGATGGACCTGGTTCAACTCGAGATCGAAGAACGCGGAGACGTGGTGATCGCCCGCGTGACGGGCGAGCTCGACCTGGCCGGCGCGCCGTCCACGGGCGATGCGATCGGCCAGGCGGTGCCGACCTCGGCACGCGCGCTCGTGGTCGACTTCAGCGGTCTCGAGTTCATCGACTCCAGCGGCATCGCGATGCTCTTCAACCTGGCCCGGCGGCTCGGCAGCAGAAGGCAGGAGCTGCGCGTGGTGGCGGAGGACGGCAAGCCGGTGGCGCGGGTGCTCGAGATCGTGGAGTTCGACCGCGCCGCCCCGGTGCTCCAGACGCTGGACGAGGCGCTCGCCTCGGTCGACGGGACCGGCTAAGCCGCAGCTCGCGTTCGCTCGGCGATGAAGTCGAGCACGGTCTTGTTGAACTCGTCGGCGCGCTCGACGTTGGCGCCGTGCGGCGCGCCCTCGAGGACGGTCAGCCGGGCGTCCGGGATCAGGGCCGCCAGCTCGTGCGACTTCCAGACCGGCACGAGCATGTCGTGCTCGCATCCGATCACGTGCGTCGGCACATGCAGCGAGGTCAGGCGCTCGCCGGCGTCGTGCCGTCCGCAGGCCTCGAGCTGACGGATGAACGCCTCCGGAGGCTGCGGATGCGGGTGCTGGAGCATCATGCCGCGCACCCACGCCGCGCCCTGCTCGTCCTCGAAGAACTGCTCGGAGAAGTTGAGCAGCATCAGCTCGTCCACGTGGCCCTCGCGCGAGATCTTCTGCACGCGCTCGGCCCAGACCTCGCTCAGCTTGCGCGCCCAGGCGGTGCCGGCCGGCCAGGTGACGGCGAGCGTCAGGGTCCGAACGCGCTCCGGCGCGGCCAGCGCGACCTCCTGGGAGATCGCGCCGCCCATCGACACCCCGAGCAGGTGGAAAGACTCCAGCTCCAGCGCGTCGGCGAGGGCCAGCGTGTCGTGCGCCATGTCGGCGATCTCGTAGGGCCCGTCCGCCAGCGAGGACTGCCCGCAGTCGCGGTTGTCGAAGATCACCGTGCGGTGGCTGGCCGAGAACGCGGGCACCTGGAGCATCCAGGCGAGCGTGTCGGCCGACAGGCCCATCACGCACAGCAGTGGCTCGCCCTCGCCGTGGAGCTCGTAGTAGAGCGTCTGTCCGTTGACCTCGGCCGTCGGCATCAGGTGTCCTTTCGCGGGAAGATCGTGAAGCTTCCGATGGCGGTGCACAGCAGCCGTCCGTCGGCCGTCGTGACCTCGCTGCGGAGGGTCGCCAGCCGGCGGTTGCGCCGGTCCAGGGAGCTGCGGCAGAAAATCTCTCCCTCGGTCGCCGTCGCGACGTAGTTGATGGCGATCGAGACCGTCGCGATGCCCTCCTCCTCGGCCGTCTCCTTCCAGAGCGTCGACCCCATGCAGTAGTCGACCAGCGCGTAAGTGACCGCGCCGGACAAGAGGCCGGCGGCGTTGATCAGCTCCGGGCGGACCTCCACCCGCACCGTGTTGGCGCTGTCCCAGCGCATGCCGATCCAGCGGCTGACGCCGTCGATCCCGCTTGCTTGTGCGGGGTTCTCCGCTCTCACGACGCGCAACCCTAATACTTGGGGTGTGAGCTACCGCGAGCATCCGGTGGACGCGAGCCTCGGGCGCTGGGTCGAGTGCGTGTGGAAGCGCATGGGCCCCGACGGGCCCGATGGCTACGAGCGAATCGTGCCCGACGGGTGCATGGACCTGATCTGGAGCGAGCCGGCCGGCGTGATCGTGGTCGGGCCGAACACGACCGCGTTCATGGCGCCGTTGCAGCCGGGCAGCGAGGTCGTCGGGGTGCGCGTTCACCCGGGCGCCGCGCCGTCCCTGTTCGGGGTGGAGGCGCCCGCGCTGCGCGACGGGCGGATGACCGCCGGCGAGCTGTGGGGCGACGCCGGCCGGCGGCTCGAGCAGGCGGCGGCGACCGCTCGTGACCCAGCCGCGCAGCTGGTCGCGTTCCTCTGCGCGCGGGCGCAGGGTGCGCCCGACCCCGACCCGCTCGTCCGGGCGGCCGCGACCCGGCTGGAGCGCGCACCCGTTGCGGACGTGGCGGAGCAGCTGGCGGTCAGCGAGCGCCACCTCCGCCGGCTGGTCGGTGCCGAGGTCGGCTACGGGCCCAAGCGCCTGGGCCGCGTGCTGCGGCTGCGCCGGGCTCTCGCCCGGCTGCGCGCCGGGTCCGAGCTCGCGCAGGTCGCCCACGAGGCCGGCTATGCCGACCAGGCCCACTTCACCAACGAGTGCAGCGCGCTGGCGGGCGTGCCGCCTGGCCGTTTTCTGCAAGACACCGTCGCCTGAGCGCGCGAGCATCTCGGTCATGACCGAGACCGCAAAGCTGGGATGGGTGATCGTCTACGTGCCCGACGTGGAGGCCGCGATCGGCTTCTACGAGAAGGCCTTCGGCCTGGAGCGCAGGTTCGTGGCGCCGGACGCGAGCTTCGGCGAGCTGAACACCGGCGAGACGAGGCTCGCGTTCGCCAGCGAGCAACAGGCCGAGTCCAACTTCGAGGGGGGCTTCCAGCGCCCGTCGGCGCAGCCGTTCAACATCGAGCTCGCGCTGGTGTTCGACGACCCCACGGCGGCCTTCGCACGCGCCGTGGACGCCGGGGCAACCGCGCACGGTGAACCTCACAAGAAGCCCTGGGGGCAGATAGTCGCCTACGTACGCGACCCGTTCGGGACGCTCGTGGAGCTGGCTTCGCCAACCGACTGACCACCGTTAGCCATGATTGGGCGAGGTGGTTCTGCTCGTCCTGTTCGCGGTGGTAGCCGGCGCCGGTACGGCGCTCACGCCGTGCGTCCTGCCGGTGCTGCCGGCTCTCCTCGCGGCGACCGGCAGCGGCGGGCGCCGACGGCCGCTCGGGGTGATCCTCGGCCTGGTCGCGACGTTCACGATCGCGATCGTCGCCCTCGCGTCGGTGATCGACGGCGTCGGGCTGCCCGACGGGACCGTCCGCACGCTCGCCGTCGTCGTGCTGCTCTTCTTCGGCGTGTCCCTGCTGGTCCCGTCGCTGGCGGCGCGCGTCGAGGCGCCCCTGACGCGGCTGGCCCGCTTCGGGCCACGCGACCGGGGCGAGGGCTTCTGGTCCGGGCTGGTGGTCGGCGCCGGGCTCGGCTTCGTCTACGCCCCCTGCGCCGGCCCGATCCTCGCCGCGGTGGTGTCGGTGTCGGCCACCATGGGCGCCTCGGGTGAGCTGGTGGCCGTCGCGCTCGGCTACGCGGCCGGCTCGGCCGTCGTGCTGCTGCTGATCGCCTACGGCGGGCGGCACCTGCTCGATCGGCTGCGCGCCGCCGGGCGCGGACCGGCGGTCCAGCGGACGCTGGGCGTGGTGATGGTGGCGACCGCGGTCGCGGTGGCCACCGACCTCGACGTGCGCTTCCAGACCGCGCTGGCCAACGACTTCCCGAACTTCGTCACCAACCCCACGCGCGCGCTGGAGCGCTCGCACGCGGTGGAGGATCGGCTGGCGAAGCTGCGCGGCCCGACGCGCTTCGCCGAGCGCGACGACGGCGGGCCCCACGCCGGCCTGCCGGTGCTCGGCAAGGCCCCGGACTTCACGGGCAACCAGCGCTGGTTCAACACGCCGGCGAACGCGCCACTCGACCTCAAGCAGCTGCGCGGGCGGGTGGTGCTCGTGGACTTCTGGACCTACACCTGCATCAACTGCATCCGCACGCTGCCCTACGTGCGCGCGTGGGACGAGCGCTACCGGCGACGCGGGCTGACCGTGGTGGGCGTGCACACGCCCGAGTTCCCGTTCGAGCGCAACGCCTCCAACGTCGAGCACGCGATCGCGCAGAACCAGCTGCACTACGCGGTCGCCCAGGACAACGACTACGCCACCTGGGATGCCTGGGGCAACCAGTACTGGCCGGCCAAGTACCTCATCGACGCGCGCGGGCGGGTGCGCTACGCGCACTTCGGCGAGGGCGACTACGACAAGACGGAGTCCGCGATCAGGGCGCTGCTGGCCGAGGCGGGCGCGTCCAAGCTGGGGGCGACCGCCCGCGCGCGGGTCGAGGTCGCGTCGAGCGGGCTGGCCACCCCGGAGACCTACCTGAGCTACCCGCGCGGGCAGAACTTCGACCCGCCGCTGCGCCCCGGCACCGGCAGCTACGAGGGGACCACAGACCTGCCGCCGGTGCACTTCTCCCTGGCCGGCACGTGGAAGATCACCAAGGAGTCGGCGACCGCGGTGCGCGACGCGTCGATCAACGCGCGCGTGACGGCCCGCAAGGTGTTCCTGGTGCTGGGCGCCGACGACGGCCACCCGCACGAGGTGCAGGTGCTGCTGGACGGGAAGCCGCTGCCGGACGACGAGGCGGGCGAGGACGTGAGCGCCGGCCGGCTGACGGTGGGCGAGCAGAGGCTGTACCGCCTCGTCTCCCTGCCGCGTGTGGAGGACCGCCGCCTGACGGTGAAGCTGCCGCCCGGGGTGAGCGGATACGCGTTCACGTTCGGCTGATTCGGGCATGCCAATTTTCGCGGGGGTCCGGGGGCGCGAGCCCCCGGCTGCCATTATTGGCCAGCCAGCCAGGATTGGTAGGCTCGGCCCACCTTGGCCAAGGTATGCATCATCGGCGCGGGCTCGTCCGGGATCGCGTCCTGTCAGGTGCTTCAAGCGCGCGGCATCGACTTCGATTGCTTCGAGAAGGGCTCGGGCATCGGCGGCAACTGGCGCTACGGGAACGACAACGGCATGTCGTCCGCCTACCGCTCGCTGTTCATCAACACCTCGCGGACGATGATGGAGTACGCGACCTTCCCGATGCCGGCCGACTATCCGGACTATCCGCACCACACGCAGATAGCCCGCTACTTCGAGGACTACGTCGACCACTTCGGCTTCCGCGACCGGATCCGTTTCAACACCGAGGTCGAGCGGGTGGAGCCGGCCGGGGACGGCTGGGAGGTCACGCTCGCGGGCGGCGAGTCGAACCGCTACGCCGCCGTGATGGTCGCCAACGGCCACCATTGGGACCCGAAGTACCCCGAGCCCCCCTTCCCGGGCCAGGAGTCGTTTGCCGGCGAGCAAGCTCCATTCGCACTGGTACCGCGAGCCGGACGAGCGCTTCGTGGATCGCAACGTGCTCGTGCTCGGGATCGGCAACTCGGCGACCGACATCGCCGTCGAGACGTCGCGCGTCTCGCGCATGACCTACCTCGCGATGCGCCGCGGCGCCTACGTGCTGCCCAAGTTCGTCGGCGGCGTGCCGCTCGACCAGCTCGCTCCGAACTGGGCCACGCGCCTCCCTTTCCAGCTCACGAGCCCGCTGCTCATGCGCCAGATCAAGCGCCAGCAGGGGCCGATGGAGGGCTACGGGCTGCCGACGCCCGACCACAAGTTCGGCCAGGCCCACCCGACCGTGTCCGCCGACCTGCTCACGCGCATCGGGCACGGACGCGTCACGGTCAAGCCCAACATCGAGCGCATCGACGGCGCCGTGGTCCACTTCGTCGACGGGACGAGCGTGCACATGGACGCGATCGTCTGGTGCACCGGCTACCGCATCACCTTCCCGTTCCTCGACCGCGAGGTGATGGGCACGGCCGGCAACCACGTCCCGCTCTACCGGCGTGTGGTGCATCCCGAGCGAAGCGGCCTCTACTTCATCGGCCTGGTGCAGCCGCTCGGCGCGATCATGCCGATCGCCGAGCGCCAGTCCGAGTGGGTGGCCGACCTGCTCGAGGGCAAGGCCGCGCTGCCGGAGCCGCAGCGCATGGAGCGCGCGATCGAGCGCGAGGAGCGGGCGATGCGCAAGCGCTACGTCGCCTCCACGCGCCACACGATCCAGGTGGACTTCCACACCTACCTGCGCGCGCTGTCCCGCGAGCGCAAGCGCAGCCGCGGCGTCAAGCGTGCCCTGCCGGTCGCGGGCGAGCGCCCACGCGTGGCGGCCTGATGCCCGGCGTAGCCGTGGTCACCGGCGCCGGCCGCGGCTTCGGGCGCGCGATCGCCCAGCAGCTCGCGGCGCGCTCGTACACCGTGCTCGCGACCGACATCGACGGCGAGGCAGCGGCGGCGACCGCGCAGGCGGTCGGCGGCTTCTCGCAGCAGCTCGACGTGCGCGACCCCGAGGCGCATCGCCGCGCGGCGCGCGCGGCGCTGGAGCGCGGACCGCTCGAGGTCTGGGTCAACAACGCGGGCGTGCTGCGCACGAGCAAGGCCTGGGAGCCCCCGGACGACGAGGTGCGCCTCCAGGTCGAGATCAACCTGCTCGGGGTGATCTGGGGGTCGCGCGCGGCCGTAGACGCCATGAAGGAGCGCGGCGGCCAGAACATGCACGTGATCAACCTCGGCTCGATGTCGGCCCTCGCGCCGGTGCCCGGCCTGGCCGTCTACGCGGCGACCAAGCACGCGGTGCTCGGCTTCACGAGCTCGCTGCAGGGCGAGCTCCTGGCGGCTGGCGTGCCGATCACGATGCACGTGGTCTGCCCCGACGGGGCCGACACCGAGATGACCCGCGAGCGAGCGCACGAGCCGGACTCCGCGATCATCTGGTCGTCGCCGCGGATGCTCAGCGCCGAGGAGGTCGCGAGCGCCGCGGTGGGCCTGCTCGACTCGAAGCGGTTGGTGCTCGCCCTCCCGCGCTGGCGCGGCGTGGCCGCCCGCGCCGCGACGCTCGCCGGCCGGCCTGCACTGCACACGTCCGAGTTCCTCCGAAAACAAGGCGAGCGCAAGCGCGCTCGCGGTTAGGGTTCCAACATGACCGCCACCGTCGCTCCTCCCACCCAGAAGATCGAGGTCGAGAATCCGGCCACCGGCCAGATCGTCGCGAGCGTCGACGCGGTGGGCCCGGAGCGCATCCCTGAGCTGGTCGAGCGAGCGCGCGCGGCTCAGCCCGGCTGGGAGGCGCTCGGCTTCGAGGCGCGCGGCCAAGTGCTGCGGCGCTGCCAGAAGTGGGTGATCGACAACTCCGACCGCATCGTCGAGACGATCGTCTCGGAGACCGGCAAGGCCTGGGAGGACGCCCAGCTCGCCGAGGTCGGCTACGCGGCCGCGGCGTTCGGGTTCTGGGCCAAGAACTCCGAGAAGTACCTCGCCGACGAGCGCGTGCGGACCGCCTCGCCGTTCGTCAAGGGACGCAAGCTGATCGTGCGCCACGTGCCGGTCGGCGTGGTGGGCGTGATCGGCCCCTGGAACTACCCGCTGACCAACTCGTTCGGGGACTGCATCCCGGCGATCGCGGCCGGCAACGCGGTGATCCTCAAGCCGAGCGAGGTGACCCCGCTGACGGCCCTGCTGATGGGCGAGTGCGTGCGCGAGTGCGGCCTGCCCGACGGCGTCTATCAGGTGGCGCCGGGCTTCGGCGACACCGGCGGCGCGCTGGTCGACGCGG
Organism: uncultured Thermoleophilaceae bacterium; assembly: GCA_963722245.1. Classification (GTDB taxonomy): domain Bacteria; phylum Actinomycetota; class Thermoleophilia; order Solirubrobacterales; family Thermoleophilaceae; genus JACVRW01. The sequence goes on along the minus strand of CAVRKM010000013.1, from coordinate 54,152 downwards.
TCGACTTCCTGATGTTCACCGGGTCGACCGCCACCGGCAAGAAGGTCATGGAGCGGGCCGCCCGCACGCTCACGCCGATTGCGCTCGAGCTGGGCGGCAAGGACCCGATGCTCGTCCTCGCCGACGCGGACTTGGAGCGCGCCGCCAACGCGGCCGTGCACTACTCGATGCAGAACGCGGGGCAGACCTGCATCTCGACCGAGCGCGTCTACGTGGAGGCCCCGGTGTACGACGAGTTCGTCTCGCTCGTGACCAAGAAGGTCGGCGAGCTGCGTCAGGGCGCGCCGCGCGGGCCCGGCAGCGTGGACCTCGGCGCCGTGATCAATCCGCCGCAGTCGGACATCGTCGAGGCGCACGTGCGCGACGCGGTCGACAAGGGCGCGCGGGTCGTCGCCGGCGGGCACCGCTCGGACGACGGCGGGCACTTCTACGAGCCGACGCTGCTGCTCGACGTGAACCACTCGATGGACGCGATGCGCGAGGAGACGTTCGGTCCGACGCTGCCGATCATGAAGGTGGCCGACGCGGACGAGGGGGTGCGCCTCTCCAACGACAGCCCGTACGGACTGGCGGCGTCGGTGTGGACCAAGGACGTCGCCAAGGGCGAGCGGCTGGCGCGGCGCATCGAGGCCGGCGCGGTGACGGTCAACGACGCCCAGATCAACTACGTCGCGCTCGAGCTGCCGATGGGCGGGTGGAAGTCGTCGGGACTGGGCTCGCGCCACGGCGCGGACGGGATCCGCAAGTACACGAAGAAGCAGGCGATCGTGGTCACGCGCCTGGCGCCGAAGCGCGACCTCCACATGCTGCCCTACTCGGCCAAGCGCACCAAGCTGATCTCGCGCGTGCTCAAGCTCGTGTACGGGCGCGGCAAGCGGGACTGATGCCCGCCTCCGGGCGGACCTGGACCAACCCGCGCACCGGGGCCTGGGTCACCTGGCTCCCGGATGGCGAGGACGGGGTGATCGAGCGGGTGATCAAGCCGCGCACGGGCAAGGCGGATCGTCACGTCCACCTCGACTACGTCGAGCGCTTCGAGGTCCTCGCCGGAACCGCGACGCTCGAGGTCGACGGCCGGGAGGTGACCGCCGGGCCTGGGGAGACGGTGGAGCTGCCGCGCGGCACGGGCCACCGCAACCCGTACAACGTCACCGACTCGGACCTGCGCCTGCGTCACAGGGCATCGCCCGGCAACGCGTTCGTAGAAGCCTTCGTCTCGTCGCTGGGCGAACACATGGCGAACGACACCGTGAACGAGCAGGGCGAGTTCTCGGACCTGCAGCTGTTCGTGGTGCTGCACGGCACCCGTGCCCAGAGCTTCCGGACGGGCATCCCGGTGGCACTGCAGAAGCCGGTGATCGCTGTGGGTGCGTGGATCGGCCGCCTGCGCGGCCTGCGCCCAGAGCTACGACTAGGTCGGCGTCTTAACGATGGAGCGCACGAACTCGCCGAGTGTGGGCCCCGAGCGGCGCGGATATGACGCCGGTGGGGGCCCACACTCCCGATCGAGGCCGCCCTTGGTTGCCGCTGTTCGCCGGGCTGGCGCTGCTCACCGGCCTCGCGTTCGCCGCGGGTGCAAACGCCGCCGCCCCTCCGCCGCTCTCGGCAGACCACGCCCGCCCGCGACATCGCATCGACCGCCGGCAGCGGCATCTTCGGCCGCTGGTTCGTGGACGGCTTCGGCCTCCCGGCCTACCGCTACCGGCTCGACCCCGACCGCGACCCGCGCACCCGCCAGCCGGAGCTGAAGGGCTCCACCGACGCCTGGCATCAGCTCGGCAACGACCACATCGTCGCCACCGCCCACACGCGCGGGCACGTGCAGCTCTGGAGCCAGGATCGCTCGTACGAGTGGGTCAACCTGGCGCAGCCGGAGGTCGGCCAGTACGCCGGCGGCTACGGCTACCTGCGCACTGCCGCCGGGCGTGTGATCAGCACGCTCTACGCCGACCGCCCGGCCGGCGCGCGCACGCGCCGCGACTTCGCCACCGGCTACTTCGGCAGGCTCACCGCGGTGCCCGGGATCTCCATCGGCGAGCGGGTCTACGCGCCCTTCGGAGACGACCCGCTGCTGCTCCACGACGTGACGATCCACAACCGCTCGCGCCGCCCGCTGCGGGCGAGCTGGATCGAGTACTGGGGCGTGAACCCGCGCAGTGTCGTCAACAGCCGCTACATCGGGCTCGCGCGTCCGGTCTACGACCGGCGCCGGCACACGTTGTCGGCCCGGCAGCTGCCGGACGCCGTCGACAAGCGCCCGCTGACCGTCTTCGCGGCCGCGCTGCGCGGCCGGGTCGCCGACTGGGAGACCGACGGCGGGCGCTTCTTCGGCGCCGGCGGCCGCGCGCGACCGGCGGAGGTCGCGGCGGGGCGGTTGTCGCGCACGCTGGTGGCCCGGCATCCGGGCGGCGCCCCGGGCCGCCACCTGTTCGCCTTCCGTTCGCCGGTGACGGTGGCGCCCGGGGCGTCGGTGACGCTCCGCTACGCCTACGGCCTCGCGCACGCGCGGCGCGTCCCCGCGCTCGTGAAGCGCTGGCGCGCCGCCCGCAACCCCTTCGCGCACAGCGAGCGCGCCTGGCGCGCCTGGTTGCCGCGCGTGCGCCTCGGCGCCGGGCGTGCCTGGCTCTCACGAGAGCTGCAGTGGGACGCCTACATGCTGCGCTCGGGTGCGACCTACGAGGAGACCTGCGGTCACCACATCCTCTCCCAGGGCGGCTACTACCAGTACGAGGCGGGGATCCAGGCGGCCTACCGCGATCCGCTCCAGCACATCCTCCCGCTGATCTACGCCGACCCCGAGCTGGCGCGCGAGACGATCCGCTACTCGGCGGACGAGCAGTCGAGGGGGGTGAAGTTCCTCCCTTATTCCCTTACGGAGATGTGCAAGCCCGCCCCGCACGGCACCTCCGCCGACCTCGACCTGTGGCTGTTGCTGGCCGCGTCCGAGTACGGCCTGGCACGCGCGACCTCTCCTTCTTCGACGAGCGCCTCCCATGGGCCGGGGGCGGCCGCGCGTCGCTGTGGCGCCATCTACGCCAGGCCTACCGCAACCAGGAGAGCCGTCGCGGTCCGCACGGGGGCTACTTCACGGGCACCAACGGCGACTGGTCGGACTTCTCCACCCCGATCCTCGGGATGAGCGAGTCGATCCTGGTCACGGCGCAGCTGGCATACGTCTACCCGCGGCTGGCGGAGCTGGCCGCCCTGCGCGGCGATCGCCGCTTCGCCGCCCAGCTGCGCGCCGACGCGGCGCAGCTGCGCGCCGTCCTTGCGCGCGAGTGGACCGGGCGCGGCTGGTACTCGCGCGGCTACGGCGCCGGTGGGCAGATCGGCCATGGAGCGATCTTCGGCGAGCCGCAGCCCTGGGCGCTGCTCGCCGGCGTGCCGAGCGCCGGCCAGGCGCGGACGCTGGTGGCGAACATCCGCCGCTTCCTGACGGGCGTGGGGGCGCCGCCGCAGACCCACGGGCCGGCGCGCATCGGCTCCTCGCAGTCGCCGGCGCGCAACGACCCGGACGTGCACGAGCGCACCGACTCGCCGCTCGGAATCGGCGACAACAACGCCGTCTACGTGGGCGGCGCCTGGTACGCGATCAACGGGTGGCTGACCTGGGCGCTCGGCGAGCTCGACGGTGTGGTCCCGCGAGCGCGCCAGTACGCGTTCGACGAGCTCGAGCGCAACACGCTCGCCGCCCACGCCCGGGCGTACCCGGGGCGGTGGGACGGCGTGATCTCGGTCGACGACGTCTGCAACGCCCACTACGCGAGCGACCCCTCGCGCTGCGGGATCGGCATCTTCTCGGGCTGGAACACGCAGGTCATGCACCAGCCCTCGTGGAGCCTGTTCGCGGCGCTGAAGCTGGCCGGCCTCGACCCGGTGCGCGCGGGCTACCGGATCGATCCGCACCTGCCGATGCGCGGCTTCTCGCTGCGGCTGCCGGACGCGGGCATCGAGTACGGCCGCGTCCGTGCGCGCGGGTACCTGCGTCCGCACGGACGCAAGTCGCTGCGGATGACCGTGTCGCTGCCGGCGGCGCTGCGGCACGGTCGGGTCGCGGCGTTCGTCGAGGGCCAGCGGGTGGCCAGCGTGCGTGCGCGAGGCGAGCTGCGCTTCGGGCTGCGCGCCCGCCGAGGCCGCGTGGTCGATTGGGCGGTGGGGCGGCCGTGAGGCGGCGCGCCAGGCAGCTAGGGGTACAGATCTCCGTCGGCGCCGACGACGAAGATCGCCGCCACGGGGCAGTTCCCGGCGGCCGCGATCACGTCGTCGAGCGACGCGCCGTCCGGGTCGACGACGATGGCCTTGTCCTCGTCGTCGAGCTGGAAGACGTCAGGTGCGGTGTCCACGCAGTCGCCGGAGCCGATGCAGAGCGCCCGGTCGACCGTTATCTCGATCCGATTGACCGGGGACAGCCCCACTGTCAGCGGCGGCGGACCAGCAGGAACGCCGCGATCGCGGCGATCAGAAGCAGCGGCACCAGGGTGCGCAGGTCGGGTCCGCTGTCCTCGTCCTCGTAGGGCTCGCCACCGACGGGCATGGCGAACTCCTCCGCCGCCAGGACGTCGTGGGGCGGGTCGAACCGATTCGGGGTCGGGCGGCATCCGTTCGTCGCGTGTGCCGATGCCGAACTCGTCGGCCGCCAAGACGTCGTGTGGCTCCTCGATCCCGCGTGGATCGCGTTGCCAGGATTCGTAGTTCGTCACCTCCCTATCGTTACCACAACGATGGACGAGGGCACACAGGTTGAGCTCGAGGCTGCAGCTTTCCGCAGGTTGGTTGAGCACCTGCGCGAACGAACCGATGTACAGAACATCGACCTGATGGAGCTGGGCGGCTTCTGTCGCAACTGCCTCTCGCGCTGGTACAGGGAGGCGGCCGAGCAGCGCGGAATCGACCTGAGCGACCCGCAGGCGAGAGAGATCGTCTACGGAATGCCCTACGACGAGTGGAAGTCAAAGCACCAAACGTGACCAACTGGGGGCTCGCGCCCCCAGCCCCCCGGCTGATTACTGGCCGGCTTGCGTGGGCCCTGCTCGTCGTCACCTGCGTGGCGGCGCTGGCCGGCTGCGGTAACGCGCAGGAGGCGCAGCACACGCCCGGGGCCGCGGAGGTCGTGCTCACGCCCCAAGCGGCTTCCGAGGGCCGCGCCGCCGCGGCCGCCGGCGCCCACGAGGGCGAGGGCTCGGAGGCGCGCGCCGTGGAGCTGCGCGGCGCGGGCGCCGCTCCGGCCACGCCCGCCGACGCCGCGGTGGACGACGCCCCGAGCCCGGGCGCCCCCAGCGACGCCGAGGTGCGCACCGAGCTGCGCAAGGCCCGCGCGGCCCTGACCAGCTTCCGCGAGTACCTCAACACCACCGCCCTGCTCCCGACCGGGCCCCGCGCCCGCGTGCGGCCCGACGGTTCGGCCGTGGCACCGGACGACGCCCCGGACATCGTCAAGCGCGTGATCCTCGCCGGCAACGCGATCGCCAAGTTCCCCTACAAGTGGGGCGGCGGGCACGGCGCCTGGCGCGACAACGGGTACGACTGCTCGGGCTCGGTGTCGTTCGCCCTGGCGGCCGCCGGCCTGCTCAACCGGCCGCTCACCTCCGGCCTGTTCACCCGCTACGGCACCGAGGGGCCGGGCGACTGGATCACGATCTACGCAAACGCCGGCCACGTCTTCATGGTCGTGGCCGGTCTGCGCTTCGACACCAGCGGCCAGGGCCGTGCCGGCACCCGCTGGCAGGAGGCGCCCCGCACGGTCGCTGGCTTCGCGGTGCGCCACATCGACGGGCTCTAGAGCACGCGGTACTTCAGGTGGGTGACCAGCGGCGACTCGATCGCCCTGACCACCTCGACCTTGATCTCGTCGTTGCCGAGGCCGTCGAACAGCCGCACGCCGCCACCCAGGAAGATGGGCGCCACGTGGACCTGGAACTCGTCGACCACGCCCGCGTTGAGGTACTGCTGCACGACGCTCGCGCCGCCCGCGATCTGGACGTCCCCGTCGCCCGCGGCGGCTCGGGCCTGCTCCAGCGCGGACTCCGGGCCGTCCGTGACGAAGTGGAACGTGGTGCCGCCCTCCATCGGAAGCGACTCCCGCGGATGGTGGGTCAGCACGAAGACCGGAACGTGGTACGGCGGATCGTCGCCCCACCAGCCCTTCCACGACCCGTCCCCCCAGTCGCCGTCCCCGCCGCCGAACATCTGTCGGCCCATCAGGTAGGCGCCGGTGTTGTCGGTCGACTCGCGCACGACGTCGTCGTCGCGGCCGGTCGCCCCGCCTTCGCCGCCGTGCGCCTCCTGCCAGACGGCCGTCTTGAACATCCACTCGTGCAGCTTCTCGCCGGCGTCGCCCAGCGGCTCCTCGAAGCGCGCGTTGGGACCCGCCAGGAACCCGTCGAGCGATATCCCCACGTCGAACTTGACCTTGCCCATGCCTTCTCCTTCGGTTGCGTTGCGCCAAGGACCGCGTCGGCGGCCGGAAGTCATCGCTCGGCGTCCGAGAGGCTACGGCGTGTACGGCGGCGCCACGCCCCAGCCCCAGCGCGGCACCGGCGCCTGGGTGGGCGGGTGCGCGCCCGGCTGGCTGTTGCTCAGCGCGAGGCGTGTGCCCCACTCGATGTAGGCCACGAAGGCCGAGCGGAACTCGGGGTCGGTCGGCAGCCGGCCTCGTCGGCCGCGTCGCAGATCAGGTCGACCCAGCGCCGCCGATGGGCCTCGGTGATCGCGAGCCCGTGGTGCTTCGACAGCATGTGCGGGTACCCGCCGTGCTCCTCCGTGTAGAGCGGAGGGCCGCCGAACACCTCCGCCAGCCACACGGCCACGTGATGGGGGTGCTCCGGATCCATGCCCCGGAAGATCGGCTCGAGCAGGTCGTCCTGCCTCACCCTCGTGTAGAAGGCCGCCGTAAGTCGCTCGAAGGCCTCCGAGCCGCCGGCCCATTCGTAGAGAGTCGGAACGTCGGCGGTCATCGCGCCTCCCCGGAGTCCAGCTCCGCGGGGACGAGGTCCAGCTCCATCTCCCGCCCGGCCCGCAGCACGCGCACGCGCACGCTGACGCCGATCAGCTCGGCCGCCATCAGCCGCTGCAGGTCCTCGACGCTCGTGACCTGAGTCTCGTTCACGGCGACGATCAGGTCCTCCGGGCGCAGGCCGCCGTGCGGCGGCGGGGCTCCCGTCGACGACCTCCACGACCTCGACGCAGGTGTCGCTCCCCGCCGCAGCGCGCGCCTGAGGCGGCACCGGCCGCGGCCCGCCCGCGACGCCGATGTACGCACGCCGCACGCGGCCATCGCGCATCAGCTGCGACACCACCTGCTGGGTGGTGTCGTTGATCGGCACCGCCAGGCCGAGCCCCACGCCCGCGACCGCCGTGTTGATCCCCACCACGCGCCCGCGCGAGTCGGCCAGCGCCCCGCCGGAGTTGCCGGGGTTGAGCGCGGCGTCGGTCTGGATCACGTTGTCGATGATGCGCCCCGCGCGACGCGAGCGGGTGGGCAGCGAGCGCCCGAGCGCGGACACCACCCCGGCAGTCACCGATCCGCCCAGGCCGTGCGGGTTGCCGATCGCCACCACCAGCTGGCCCACACGCAGGCGCTCGGCGTCGCCGAGCGTGGCCGGCGCGAGCGAGTCGCCGGCGGTCCTCAGCACGGCCAGGTCGGACAGGGGATCACGGCCGACCACCTCGAAGCGCGACTCGTGGCCGTCGGCGAACGTCGCTCGGCCGCCGGTCACGCTGCGGCCGACAACGTGCGCGTTGGTGAGCAGGAAGCCGTCCGGGGTGAGCGCGACCGCGCTGCCCGCCCCCGACGGCACCTGGCCGCCGCGCACGCGCCGCATCACCCGCAGGCTGGCCACCGAGGGCCCCACGCCCTCGGCCACGGCGATCACCGCGTGCGAGTAGGCGTCGAGCGCCTCGGCCTCGGTGGGGTCGATGGGCGGCGGGGCCTCCGCCACGGCGCTCACGCCGCCGCTCCGCTGGCCTCGAACTCGACCTTCACGGGGCGCTCCTCGGCACCCCGCACCACGGTCAGCTCGAGCGAGCCGCCCTCCGTGACGGAGTCGAGCGCCTCGTAGAGGGCGTCGACCTTCCCCAGCTCCGCGCCGTTCGCGGCGGCGAGCAGGTCGCCCGCCTCGATGCCCGCGGCGGCGGCGGGGCTGCCGTCCTCGACCGCCCGCACCAGCAGGCCCGGGCGCTCCGGCAGCCCGACCGCGCGGCGCATCCGGCGCGCCGCCCGCCCGGGCGCGATCGCCACCCCGAGCCGGGGCGTCGCCGGCGCCTCGCCGCGGGCCAGCCCCTGCACGCGCTCCTTGACGGCGGCCGTGGCGGGTACCGCCACGATCAGTCCACCGTCGAGGCGAAGGGCGTTCAGTCCCAGCAGCCTTCCGTCGACGTCGACCAGCGGTCCGCCCGACGAGCCGCGCGGCAGCGCCGCGGTGTGCTCGATCGCGTCCGCCACGCGGCGCCCGCGCGGCCCGCGGAAGCTGCGTCCGTCCGATGTGACGAAGCCCAGCGTCGTGCGCAGGCCGCGCCCGCCGGGGTTGGCCAGCGCCAGGACAGGCGTGCCTGTGCCCGGGGCGTCGCCGGGCTCCCAGGCGACCGGCTCGACGTCGCCGGTGTCCACGGAGATGACGGCGAGATCGAGGTCGGGGTCGACGCCGGTCCACTCGCCGGTCTCGCGGCGGCCGTCGGCGAACACGACGGTCACCTGCTCGCGGCGCACGTTGTGGGCGTTGGTGAGCACGTGGCCGTCCCCGATCACCACGCCGGAGCCGAGGCCCCAGCCCCGCCCCAGTCCCACGACCGACGGGCCCACTCGCTGTGCGGCCCCCGCGATCGCGTCCTGCAAAGCGTTCAGCGTTTCCATCTTGCTACTCCCTTGTGACTTGCGAATTGCAAGTGAGTACCGTATCAGGCGTGAGAAGTACGCTTTCCACCGTGACCGAGCCCGCGTCCACGCCGCTCGCGGCGGCCCTCGACAGCGTCGGCGACCGCTGGACCCTGCTGCTGATCGAGGCGCTCCTGGACGGCCCTCGGCGCTTCGGCGACCTGCAGTCCTCGCTTCCGGGAATCGCCCCGAACGTGCTCACGCAGCGCCTGCGGCGGCTCGAGGGCGAAGGCCTGGTGGTCGCCCAGCCCTACTCGGAGCGCCCGGAGCGCTTCGTCTACGAGCTGACCGCGTCCGGGCACGAGCTGGCGGGTGCGCTGCGGATGCTGGCCGACTGGGGCGCCCGCCATCGCGAGGGCGGCGAGCCGCCTCGCCACGACGCCTGCGGCACGCCGGTCGAGGCACGCTGGTGGTGCTCCACGTGCGAGCGGCCGGTCGGCGAGGACGAGACAGCCGGCCTCCGCTACGCCTGAAACACCCCGCGATCCGCTACCTTGAGCGCTCTGGAAGACCAGCCCACACGCCGTCTCGAGTCTCGAGAGCGGCCGCCGGGCGGGCCGCCGCGCCGGCCTGGTCAGCGCGAGCCGGACTCCGTCTACATGCGCCGCCGCATGGTGGCCGCGGGAGCGGCCGCCGTACTGCTGCTGGTCCTGATCGCCGTGATCGCGACCGCCGGAGGGGACAGCGAGCCCAAGCCGAGCCCCGCTGACCTGGGCGTGCCGACCACGCCGAACAACCTCGGCGACAGCACCAACACCGACAAGACGGACACCGAGTCGACCGACACGAACACGACCTCCACCACGCCGGCGACCCCGCCCGCCGACCGGCGGCGGGACGGTCACGCCGACCACCCCGAGCCAGGGCACCGGAGGCGGCACCGGTCAGGCGCCGCCGCCCACGCCGCCCGCGGGCGGCGAGGGTGGCGGCGCGGTTGCGCCGACCTCTCCTTAGCGCCTTGCGCAAGCGGCCGGCTCGGCCGGCTGCGCAGCGTTGCGCTACTCCGGGTCCGGCCGTCGCCGCGCCTGCTTGCGCTCGCCGCGCCGGCGCTTCGCATCGAGGCGCCTGCGGCGGGCGGCCGCCGTCGGCTTGGTCGGGCGTCGCGGACGCTGCACGACGAGCGCCCCGGCGAGGCGCGAGCGCAGTCGCTGCAGCGCCAGCTCGCGGTTGCGCGTCTGGCTGCGGGTGTCCTGGGCGGTCGCCCTGACCACCGGACCGAGACGTGCGGTCACGCGCCGCTTCTGCTCCTCTGTGAGCGAGCGCGAGGCCTCCACGTCGAAGACCGCCTCGACGCGCGAGGCGGTCACGTTGGCGTGCTGCCCGCCCGGGCCGGACGACCGGCTCGTCCTCAAGTCGACCTCCGCGAGCGGGATCTCCACGTCGCGGCCCAGCTGGAGCGGATCGTCCATCGCGCGCCACGCTACCGAGGCGCCTCACGGCGGCACTCGCGGAGGCGTACCATCGGAGGAGACGAGATGACCGAAGTCGGCTTGGCTCTGGTGCTGGTTGGTGCCGCCTTGCTGGTGGCCGAAGCCCACGTGTCCGGCGGCGTCCTCGGAGTGGTCGGGGGCATTGCCCTCGTCGGGGGAGTGGCCTTCGCGATCGGCGGCACGGGCGCCGGCGTCGCGCTCGTGGTGGCGGCCATGATCGCCGCCATCGCGGTCACCGGGGCCTGGCTGGCCGTGGCCGCGCGCAAGTCGCTCACCGCGCGCCGGCGCCAAGTGGCGTCGGGCCGCGAGGCGCTCAGCGGGCGCCCCGGCGTCGTGCGCAATTGGAACGGCGAGGGCGGCCAGGTGTTCGTCGACGGCGCGCTCTGGCGCGCGCGCTGCAGCGCCATCGAGGAGGACAGCCAGCTCGACGCGGGCGACGCCGTGGTGGTCGAGCGCGTCAACGGGCTGACCCTCGCCGTGCGGCGGGCGGAGGAGTGGGAGGACCAGTGGTGATCGAGGTCCTCGTGATCGTGGTGGTCGTGATGGCCCTGGCGCTGGCGGCGCTGGCGGCGGCCTCGGTGCGCGTGCTGCGCGAGTACGAGCGCGGCGTGGTCTTCCGGCTCGGCCGGGTGATCGAGCTGAAGGGCCCGGGCGTGGCCCTGCTCGTGCCCGGCGCCGACCGGATGGTGCGCGTGAGCCTGCGCACGGTGACGCTGCGCATCCCCCCGCAGGAGGTGATCACCCGCGACAACGTCCCGGTGCGCGTGGCGGCGGTCACCTACTTCCGCGTGATCGACCCCGGCCGCTCGGTGCTCGAGATCGAGGACTTCCGGGCGGCGACGCTGCAGATCGCCCAGACGACGCTGCGCTCGGTGCTCGGCAAGGCCGAGCTCGACGCGCTGCTGTCCGAGCGCGAGCGGCTCAACGAGAGCCTCCAGCAGATCATCGACGAGCAGACCGAGCCGTGGGGGATCAAGGTGACGATCGTCGAGATCAAGGACGTGGAGATCCCCGAGCCGATGCAGCACGCCCTGGCCCGCCAGGCGGAGGCCGAGCGCAACCGGCGCGCCAAGGTGATCAACGCGGAGGGCGAGTTCCAGGCGGCCGACCGCCTCGCCCAAGCGGCCGACGTGATCAGCCCGAACCCGGTCACGATCCAGCTGCGCTACCTGCAGGCGCTGCAGGACATCAGCTCCAACCAGGCGTCGACGATCGTATTCCCGGTCCCGCGTCGACCTGCTGCGCCCGCTGCTGGAGGCCGGGCGCGAGCCGTCGAAGGACGGCGCAGGCCAGTCCTGAGACACTGCCGGCAGCATGCGAGCTGCGGTCGTCGGGCACGTGGAGTGGATCGAGTTCGGGCGCGTGGACCACGTGCCCGCGCCCGGCGAGATCGTGCACGTGAGCGAGTCCTGGCAGGAGCCGGGCGGCGGCGGGGCCGTGGCCGCGGTGCAGCTGGCGAAGCTCGCGGGGGAGAGCACGCTCTACGTGGCGCTGGGCGACGACGAGATCGGCCACCGCGCCAAGCGCGAGCTCGAGGAGCTCGGCGTGCGGGTGGAGGCTGCCTTCAGGCCCGAGCCGCAGCGGCGCGGCTACGTGCACGTCGACGCCGCGGGCGAGCGCACGATCACGGTGATCGGCGACCGGATGGGGCCGCGCGCCGACGACCTGCTGCCTTGGGAGCTGCTCGACGAGACCGACACCGTCTACTTCACGGCCGGCGACGCCGGCGCCGCCCGGCAGGCTCGCCGCGCCGGCACCCTGGTCGCCTCAGCCCGTGGGCTGGAGACGCTGGCCGCGGCCGGGGTGGAGCTCGACGTGCTGGTGGCGAGCGGCAAGGACCCTGGCGAGCGCTACGAGCCCGGGGACATCGAGCCGGCCCCGCGCTTCGTGGTCCGCACCGCGGGCCCGGGCGGCGGGGAGTACGAGACGCGCGAGGGCGAGCGCGGCCGCTGGGAGGCCACGCTGCTGCCCGGCCCGATCAGCGACCTGTACGGGTGCGGGGACAGCTTCGCCGCCGGCCTGACCTACGGCCTGGGCGCCGGGATGTCGATCGGTGAGGCGCTGCAACTGGCCGCGCGCTGCGGCGCCGCCTGCGCGACCGGCCGCGGCCCGTACGCCGGGCAGCTGCGGGCGGTCTAGGGACCCGGCTAGGCGACCCGCCCGTCGGCGGGCTCGATCGGGAGCCCGTCCTTGACCCAGGCCTGCAGCCCGCCGGTCAGGTTGTGGGCGGTGTAGCCGGAGGCGCCGAACGCCTGGGCGGCGAGCGCCGAACGGCTGCCCGAGCGGCAGTAGAACACGACTGGCCGCTCGCGGTCGATCGAGCCGGCCTCGCTGGTGAGCCGTTCGAGCTCGATGTGCAGATCGCCCGCGATCCGGCCGGCCTCGTGCTCGTAGGGCTCGCGCACGTCGACGAGTTGAGCTCCGCCGTCTCCGATCAGCTCGGCGACCTGGCGGGGGGTGAGCTCCGCGGGCAGCTCGGCCATGCGGCCGAGGCTAGCGGAGGGTCAGCCTCAGCCGGGCCCGCCCGCGCCAGCCGCGACGCTGCGGCAGCGGCTGCGGGCGCGGCCGCTCGCTGCGGTACTCCCGTAGGGTCACGCCCTCCGGGATGTCGCCGGTCAACGGGAGGAAGGCCTGGTCGCGAATTGCCTGATTGGTTTCCCTCATCGCGCGGTACATCATTACCCGCTGAGTTCGTCGAGAAACATTGGCGTTCCTGCTTGTTCTTGGTGATTTCCGCGCTTGCGCTCCCGGCGAGCGCTCATGCCCGTCCTTGCACCGCCGAGCTGCGGGCGGGCCAGGTCGAGGCCAAAGCGGAGTCGTCACCGCTGCGCTTCGGCATCGGGCCGCTCGTCCAGGCCGGGCAGGCCGCCGGCGGGCCGGCGACGGCCGTGCCCGAGCGCCCGGGTCGCACCGACGCCGCGCTCGCGCGCCTGCGCGCGCCCGGGCGTCCCTTCGTGCTGCGCCTCAACCGCTTCTTCTGGTCCGACCGCGAGGCCGGCATCCGCCGCTACCTGGGCCTGGCCAAGCGCTTCGCCCGGCGCGGCTACCTGATCGAGCTGCAGGTGCGCTACCACCCCGACAGCTCGCAGGAGGGCGACCTGCGCGCCTGGCGCGCGCACGTGCGCGAGGTGGTGCGGCGCTTCGGGCGGATCCGCGCCGTGATCGCCCTTCAGATCGCCAACGAGGTCAACATCTCCTTCTCGCCCGACTCCTCCGACGGCGCGTACGCGCGCGCCCCCGCGGCGCTGGTCGAGGGCGTGATCGCCGCGAAGCGCGAGGCGCGCCGGCTGCACCTGAGCCGCCTGAAGGTCGGCTTCAACTGGTTCTGGCACCTCGACGACGCGACCGAGAGCCGCTTCTGGGGGGCTCTGCGCGATCGCGGCGGACGCCGCTTCGCCCAGGCCGTCGACTGGATCGGCCTTGACGCCTATCCGGGCACGGTCTTCCCGGTGAGCGTGCCGGTCGGCGGGGAGCGCGACGCGATCGTCAGCGCCCTCAGCTCGGTGCGCTGCTTCGCTCGCGTGCCCGGCATCCCGGCGAGCACGCCGATCAAGGTCGAGGAGAATGGCTGGCCGACATTGCTCCCCGAGCGCGGCTACGAGGAGCAGGCGCGGCGGCTGCGCGCGATGGTGCGCGCCGTGAGCGACTACCGCGGCACCTTCAACGTCACCGACTATCGCTGGTTCAACCTGCGCGACGCCGACAGCACCGCCCCGGGCCTGTTCCAGCACTTCGGCCTGCTCGACTCCGGCTACCGCCCCAAGCCGGCGTTCTCCGTCTACCGCGGGCTCGTGCGCGCGCTCGGCGGTACGGCTAGGGTTCGTCCATGACCTGGGATCTGCGGGGCAAGACCGTTCTGATCACCGGCGCGGCTCGCGGCATCGGGGCCGAGACGGCGCGACGCGCCGCCTCCGTCGGCGCCAACGTGGCGCTGGTGGGGCTCGAGCCCGAGGAGCTGCAGCGGGTGGCCGCGCAGTGCGGCTCGAACGCCGCGGCGTTCGAGGCCGACGTGACCGACTGGGAGGCGCTCGAGCGCGCCGTGGAGGGCACGGTCGAGCGCTTCGGCGGGATCGACGTGGTCATGGCCAACGCCGGCATCGCCCCGGCTGGCATGGTTCGGTCGGTCGACCCGGCCGCGTTCGAGCGCACCGTCGAGATCAACCTGCTCGGCGTCTGGCGCACCGTGCGTGTCTGCCTGCCCCAGATCATCGAGCGCAAGGGCTACGTGCTCGTCACCGCGTCGCTCGCGGCCGCGATCCACGGGCCGGGCATGGCCGCCTACGCCGCCGCGAAAGCGGGTGCCGAGGCTTTCGCCGACTCCCTGCGGGTGGAGGTCAAGCACCTGGGCGTGGACGTCGGCGTCGCGTACTTCGGCTTCATCGACACCGACATGGTGCGTGCCACCGACGCGCACCCGGCCCTGGGGCAGCTGCGCGCGAACGCGGGCGGTCCGATCGCGAAGACCTATCCGGTGTCCCAGGTCGGCAAGGCGGTCGTCGAAGGCATGCAGAAGCGCGGCCGCTGGGTCGTGGTGCCGCGCTGGGCCCGCACCGTGCTGGTGCTCCGCACGGCGCTCGCGCCGCTCTTCGACAAGGCCGCGTTCGAGACCGCCGCCGAGGCCGACCGGCTCTTCGAGCAGGACGTCGAGAACCGCGGGGTCGAGGCGGCCTCGGCGCCGATTGGCCCTGGCGGCGAGGCGGCGCGTCAGCGCGAGGCGGCCGGCAGCACGTAGGGACGATGGCGGCCAAGCGCGACCCACGCATGATCCCGCTCGGCTACGGCAAGTACGTGCGCGCCGACCGGGTCTTCGCGCTGGTCCCGCTCGAGGGCGGCGAGCGCCAGGACGGACGTCGCACCTACGTGCACGTGGAGGGGTTGAGCGAGCCGGTCGTCGCATCGCGCTCGGAGCGCGCCATCCTCGCCGACGTCGAGGTGGCGCTCGCCGAGGCGGCCGGACTGCCGCGCCGGCGCCGCTCGACCTCGGCCGGGCAGGAGAGCCTGCTCTAGCCCTGCGGCGCGTAGCGGTGGTGGAACATCAGGGCGTTGCCGTCCGGGTCCCTGAAGTGGGCCATGTGGCACACCCCGCTGTCCATGGTGTCGGCCACGAACTCCACGCCCTTCGCCTCCAGCTCGCCGCGGGCGACCTCGACGTCGTCCACGTGCAGGGCGATCGGGTGCGAATGGCGCTCGAACTCGATTCCGAACGCGTCCGACTGCATCACGGCGATCGTGAGGCTGCCGGTCTCGAATTCGCCGGCGGGCATCTCCCCCCACCGCTTCGAGCGCTCCAGGCCGAGCACGTCGCCGTAGAACTTGTCGGCCTGCTCGAAGTCGCGGGTGGGCACGGTGATGAAATCGACGCCGGTGACTCTCATATCGGCAAGGTAAGGGACCCGGACCGCCGACTAAGGGGTGGAGGGCTCGAAGAGGCGTCGTTCGCCCGATGTGCAGGCCCTTTCTGAGCTCCATAGTCGAAGCCATGACATCTCCTCTCACGATTCGCCGCAGCACCGAGAGCGACGCGCCCGTGCTGCGCCTCCTCGCCGAGCTCGACAGCGCACCCCCGATCGCCGGACCGGTGCTGATGGCCGAGCAGAACGACCGTCCCGTCGCCGCGATCAGCCTCGACGGCCGCCGTGAGATCGCCGACCCCTTCGTGCGCACGCGCGAGGTCGTCGCTCTCCTGCGGGCCGCACGCGCCGCCTAGAGCTCCTTCACCTCCGCCAGGACGGCGGCGACGGACTCCTTCGCGTCGCCGAACAGCAGGGCGGTGTTCTCGTTGTAGAACAGCGGGTTGTCGATGCCGGCGAACCCGGTGTTCATCGAGCGCTTCAGCACGATCACCTGGGCGGCCTTGTCCACGTCGAGGATCGGCATGCCGTAGATGGGGGAGCCCTCGTTCTCGCGCGCCGCTGGGTTGGTCACGTCGTTTGCTCCGATCACCAGCGCCACGTCGGTCTGCGGGAACTCGGGGTTGATCTCGTCCATCTCCTTGAGATGGTCGTAGGGCACGTCGGCCTCGGCCAGCAGCACGTTCATGTGCCCCGGCATGCGGCCCGCGACGGGATGGATCGCGTAGTCCACGCGGATGCCGCGCTTCTCCAGCTCGTCGGCCAGCTCGCGGACCGTGTGCTGCGCCTGGGCCACGGCCATGCCGTAGCCGGGGGCCACCACGACCTTGGAGGCGTAGGCGAGCTGGATCGCCACGTCGGCGGCGTCGGTGGAGCGAACCGGCTTCTGCTCGCCGTCCGCGCCGGCGCCCGGGGTGATGCTCACGCCGCCGAAGCCGCCGGCGAAGATGTTCGCGACCGAGCGGTTCATTGCCTTCGCCATCTGGTTGGTGAGGATCGACCCGGAGGCGCCCACGAGCATGCCGCCGACGATCAGGGCGACGTTGTCGAGCGCGATGCCCGCGGCCGCCGCCGAGAGGCCGGTGAAGGCGTTCAGCAGGGAGATGACCACCGGCATGTCGGCCCCGCCGATCGGCAGCACGAACATGTTGCCGAGCAGCGCCGCGGCGACCAGGATCACCACGAACAGCCCCTGGGACTCGGTGCCGGCGGCGATCGCGATCGAGCAGCCGATGGCGACCGCCAGCAGCCCGGCGTTGATGAACTGCTGGCCGGGCAGCTGGATCGGGCGACCGGGGAGGATCTCCTGGAGCTTCGCGAAGGCGATGTTCGAGCCCCAGAACGAGACCGAGCCGATGATCGCGGCGAACAGGATCGGGATCAGCTGGTCGAGGTCGGGATTGCCGATGCCGAGCTCGAGCGTGCGTCGGTACTCGACGAACGAGATCAGCGCGACCGCTCCACCGCCGACGCCGTTGAACAGCGCCACCATCTGCGGCATCGCGGTCATCTTCACGCTGCGCGCCGCCGGCACGCCGACGGCCGTGCCGATCGCCATCCCGACGGCGATCAGTCCGTAGTTGCCGACCTCCTCGATCAGCAGCGTCCCGACCACGGCAAAAGCCATGCCGACGGCGGCGATCCGGTTGCCGCGCCGCGCAGTGCGCGGGTGGTTCAGCTCGTGCAGCCCGTAGATGAACAGCGAGAAGGCCACGATGTAGAGGACCCGGATGAAGTCCGGGTCCTGGAGGAAGGTCGCGGTGTACATCAGTCGCGCCTCTTGAACATCTCCAGCATCCGGTCCGTGACCAGGAAGCCGCCGACGATGTTGATCGTGCCGAAGGCGATCGCGATCACCAGCAGCAGCTTGTTGAGGAAGCCGTCGACCTCGCCGATCAGCAGCAGGCCGCCGAGCAGGACGATGCCGTGGATCGCGTTGGTGGCCGACATCAGCGGCGTGTGCAGGGTGTTCGGCACCTTCGAGATCACCTCGAAGCCGACGAACGCGGCCAGGACGAGGATGGTCAGCTCGGTGAGGAGGTCCATTTAGGCGGCCGCCTTCTGAGCGCCCTCGTGCACGATCTCGCCGTCGCGCGTGATGCAGGCGCCCTTGATGATCTCGTCCTCGAAGTCGAGCTTGAGCTCGCCCTCGTCCACCATCAGCTCGAGCAGCGCCTGGACGTTGCGCGCGTACAGCGACGAGGCGTGGTCGGGCATCGTCGAGGCCAGGTTGAACGGGCCGGCGATCGTCACGTCCTCCTTGACCACGGTCTGGTCGGGCTCGGTCAGCTCGCAGTTGCCGCCGGTCTCGGCCGCCAGGTCCACGATCACGGAGCCGGGCCGCATGTTCTTGACCGCCTGCTCGGTGACCAGGAGCGGCGCGCGGCGCCCCGGCACGGCAGCGGTCGAGATGACTACGTCCATCTTGCCGATCTCCTCCGCAAGCAGCTCGCGCTGCTTCTGCTGCTCCTCGTCGGTGAGCTGGCGGGCGTAGCCGCCGGCGGCCTCGGCGTCCTCGAGGCCCATGTCGAGCTCGAGGAAGCGGGCGCCGAGCGACTCGATCTGCTCCTTGACCGCCGAGCGCACGTCGAAGGCCTGCACGATCGCGCCGAGGCGGCGGGTGGTGGCGATCGCCTGCAGCCCGGCCACGCCGGCGCCGAGCACGAGCACCTTGGCGGGGCGCACGGTGCCGGCCGCCGTGGTGAGCATCGGGAAGAAGCGCGGCAGCTCCTGCGCCGCGATCAGGGCGGCGCGGTAGCCGGCCACGGTGGCCTGCGAGGAGAGCGCGTCCATCGACTGGGCGCGCGAGATGCGTGGGATGGCCTCCATGGCGAAGCTGGTGACGCCGGCCTCGGCGAGGGCACGGACCGTGTCGGCGGCCGTGAGCGGGGCGAGGAAGCCGATCAGGACCGAGCCGCGCGGCAGGCGGCCGATCTCCTCGGCGGAGGGGGGCGCGACCTTGGCCACCACCTGGGCCGAGTAGCCCTCGCCGAGCGTGGCGCCGGCGCCCTCGTAGTCGGCATCCGGGTAATGGGCCCCGGCCCCGGCGCCGGCCTCGATCGTGACCTCGATGCCGCCCTTCCCGAGCCGCTCGACGACCTCGGGGACGAGCGCAACCCGCCGCTCGCCGCTCGCCGTTTCCTTGGGTACCGAGACGTTCATTTGTGGCCGGCCGAGTGACGGCGGGGGTCCGGGGGCGCGAGCCCCCGGCTGCCATCCCCTGGGTCGGGGGCGCGGCATGCTAGCCGAGCGGCTCGAAAAACGCGGCGCAAGTGGGGGGTCCCTGACTTCGTGCGGAACCCCCCCGGCTGGATAGGGTCCCGGCGATGCGCAGAACGCTGCCGGCGCTGGTGGTCCTCCTCTTTGCTGCAGTGAGCGGCACCTCGGCCGCCGCCGCGCCGCGGCCGAGCATCGCGAGCTGCGCCCTCGGCACGTCCGCCGCCGACCTCAAGGGCTTCTTCGCGTCCGAGCTCGCCCGGGCGGAGCGTCACGTCGCCAAGGGGCAGCGGCGCACGTTCGCCGCCGCCACGGCCGCCTACGTGTACGGGCTGGCGCCCGTCTCGGTCAACCAGACCACCCAGCGCTTCCCCGAGAACGCGGTCGTGAGCATCGCCGCGCTCACCGACCCGACCGTCCGAACGGTCGTGCTGCCCAACCACGACACCACCTACACGGTCGGCCGCGTCCAGCTCTCGAGCGGCCCACGCGTGCTCGACGTGCCCGACACCGCCGGGCGCTACTACGTGATCCAGCTGCTCGACGCCTACTCCAACACGTTCGCCTACGTCGGCCGGCGCACAACCGGCACCCGGCCCGGCAGCTACGCGATCGTCCCGCCCGGCTTCACGGGAACGCTGCCGGCCGGCGTCAAGCGGATCCAGAGCCCAACCAACCTGGTCTGGGTGCTCGGCCGCACGCTGGTGCAGGACGCCGCCGACATGCCGGCGGTCGCGACCGTCATGGACGGCTACCGGATCACCGCGCTCGACGCCTGGACCGCCGGCCAGCGCACGGCTCCGCTGGTGCTCGGGAGCTTCCCGACGGTCGCGCCGGTGGTGATCCCGACCGGCCTGGCCTACTTCGCCAAGCTCGGCGAGGTCCTGGCGAGCGATCCCGCGCCCAAGCGCGACGCCTGCGCCCTGAAGGCCTTCGCGCGCGCGGGCATCGGGCCGGGCGAAGACACCCTCCGACGCTGCTTTGGTTGCTGCGGTTCGGGCCGGCAAGCGCATCGTCGCCAGAGCCGAGCAGCGCGCCGACCGCTTCGGCGCACAGCGCAACAACGGCTGGCTCCTGCCCGGCCCCTACATCGGCGCGTACGGTCGCAACTACCTCGGCCGCGCCGTCATCGCCACCGCGGCGCTGGGCGCCAACACCCGGCCCGAGACGGTCTACCCGCTGGCCGTCGACGACGTGGAAGGCCGCCCGCTCAGCGGGCGCCACCGCTACACGATCCGCTTCCCGCGCGGCCAGCTGCCCCCGGCGGACGCCTTCTGGTCGCTCACGATGTACGGCAAGGACCGCTACCTGGTGCCCAACCCGATCGACCGCTACGCGATCGGCGACCGCACCAAGGGACTGCGCAAGGGCCGCGACGGCTCGCTCACGATCTACGTCCAGCACGGGCGGCCCAAGGGCGCCGCGGGCGCCAACTGGCTGCCCGCGCCGAGCGGCAGCTTCCGCCTGGCGATGCGCATCTACGAGCCGCGTCGCAGCGTGCTCAAGGGCAGGTGGCTGCCGCCGCCCGTTGAACCTCACTAGCCGGGCCGCCGGTAGGTCTACACTCGTCGAGGGTTCGCTGCAGTAATGGAAGAAAAGACGCTCGAGAAGATTGACCGCGTCGTCGTGAGGTTCGCCGGCGACTCCGGTGACGGGATGCAGCTCACGGGGAGCCGCTTCACCGACGCCACGGCCGTCGTGGGCAACGACCTGGCCACGCTCCCGGACTTCCCCGCCGAGATCCGCGCGCCGGCCGGCACGCCGCACGGCGTGTCCGCCTTCCAGATCCACTTCGCCTCGCGCGACATCCTCACGCCGGGCGACCACCCCAACGTGCTGGTGGCGATGAACCCGGCCGCGCTGATCACCCAGCTCGGAGCCGTCGAGAAGGGCGGCACCGTGATCGTCAACGAGGACGGCTTCTCCGACCACAACCTGCGCAAGGCGGGGTACGAGTCGAACCCGCTCGACGACGACTCGCTCGACGACTACCAGCTGTTCCGCGTGCCGATGACCTCGATGACCGTGCGCGCCACCGAGGGCATCGACGGCATCAAGGCGGCCGACGCCGCGCGCTGCAAGAACCTGTTCGCGCTCGGGCTCGTGTCCTGGATGTACGGGCGCCCCACCGAGCCGTCCACGACCTGGATCGAGAAGAAGTTCGACGACAAGCCCCCGGTGCGCGACGCCAACCTCGCCGCCTTCCGGGCCGGCTACAACTTCGGCGAGACGGCCGAGCTGATCGCCGTGCACTACGAGATCGAGCCTGCGCCGGCGCCGCCGGGCACCTACCGCAACGTCAACGGGACGCAGGCGCTCGCCTACGGGCTGATCGCGGCCAGCGTCCGCTCCGGGCTGGGGCTGTTCCTCGCCTCCTACCCGATCACGCCCGCCTCCGAGCTGCTGCACGCGCTGTCGCGCCACCGCCGCTTCGGCGTGCACACCATCCAGGCCGAGGACGAGATCGCCGCCGCCAACATGGCGCTCGGCGCCGCCTTCTCGGGCCGTCTCGCGGTCACCGCCACCAGCGGGCCGGGCATGGACCTGAAGGCCGAGACGATCGGGCTGGCGGTGGCGATGGAGCTGCCGCTGGTGGTGGTCGACATCCAGCGCGCCGGCCCGTCCACCGGCATGCCGACCAAGACCGAGGCCGCCGACCTGCTGATGGCCCTGTACGGGCGCCACGGCGAGTCGCCGCTGCCGGTCGTGGCCGCCAGCACGCCGTCCGACTGCTTCCACGCGGCCATCGAGGCGGCGCGCATCGCCGTCGCGCACCGCACGCCGGTGATCCTGCTCTCGGACACCTTCCTGGCCAACTCCTCCGAGCCCTGGATGCTCCCCGAGGTCGACTCGCTGCCCGAGATCGACCCCGGGTTCGCCACCGAGCCCAACCAGGGCGACCGCTTCATGCCCTACCTGCGCGACGACAAGCTCGCGCGCCCCTGGGCGGTGCCTGGCACGCCGGGTCTGCGCCACCGCATCGGCGGACTGGAGAAGGAGGACGTGACCGGGAACATCTCCTACCAGCCGGAGAACCACGACCACATGACCCGCCTGCGCGCCGAGCGGATCGCGCGCGTGGAGGTGCCCGACGTGGAGGTGGACGACCCGGACGGCGACGCCACGCTGCTGGTGCTGGGCTGGGGGTCGAGCTACGGCGCGATCGAGGGCGCGGCGAGGCGGCTGCGCCGCGAGCAGGGCCTGAAGCTCGCCACGGCGCATCTGCGCCACCTCAACCCGCTGCCGGCCAACGTCGAGCAGGTGCTGCGCTCCTACGAGCGGGTGCTGGTGCCGGAGATGAACCTGGGCCAGCTGTCCAAGCTGCTGCGGGCCGAGTTCCTGATCGACGTCGAGAGCTACACCAAGGTCGACGGCCTGCCGATCTTCACGCGCGACGTGATGGAGCAGGTTCAGGAGCGGCTGGCATGAGCGAGCGAACGAACGGACACAACGGCAGCAACGGAGGGGGTCCCTCGCACGGCCCCGTGGAGCTGCCGCTGAGCAAGGCCGACTTCTCCTCCGACCAGGAGACGCGCTGGTGCCCGGGCTGCGGCGACTACGCCATCCTCGCCTCGGTCCAGTCGCTCATGCCGGAGCTGGGCATCCCGCCCGAGAAGATCGTGTTCGTCACCGGAATCGGCTGCGCCGGGCGGTTCGTCTACTACATGGACACGTACGGGATGCACGGCATCCACGGGCGCGCGCCGGCGCTGGCAACCGGGGTGGCCACGTCCAGACCGGACCTGTCGGTGTGGGTGGTGAGCGGGGACGGCGACGCGCTCTCGATCGGCGGCAACCACCTGATCCACGCGCTGCGCCGCAACGTGCCGCTGAAGATCCTGCTCTTCAACAACCAGATCTACGGCCTGACCAAGGGCCAGTACTCGCCGACGAGCGAGGAGGGCAAGGTCACCAAGTCCACGCCGTTCGGGTCGCAGGACCATCCGTTCAACCCGGTCTCGCTGGCGCTCGGCGCCGAGGCGAGCTTCGTGGCGCGCACGGTGGACACGGACAAGAAGCACGTGGCCGAGACCCTGCGTGCGGCCGCCGCCCACCAGGGCACGGCCTTCGTCGAGATCTATCAGAACTGCAACGTCTTCAACGACGGCGCCTTCGACGCGGTGCGCGCCAAGGGCGAGAAGGAGCGCAACCAGATCCGGCTCGAGCACGGCCAGCCGATCCGCTTCGGCGTGGAGGGCGAGCGCGGGGTCGTGCGCGGCGCCGGCGGCCGCCTGGAGCTGGTCGACGTCGCGACGGTCGGCGAGGACGCCCTCGTGGTCCACGACGCGCAGCGGGCAGAGCCGAGCCTCGCCTTCGAGCTGGCCCACCTGGCCGCCCGCCCGACCGGCCCCACGCCGATCGGGATCTTCCGCTCCGTGGAGCGTCCGGTGTACGGGGCCGAGCTGTCGGCGGCGCTGGAAGAGGCCCGAGCGGGGGTGGGCACCTCCGAGCTCGAGGCGCTGCTGCACTCCGGGGACACCTGGACGGTTTCGTAGGGCCCGGGCCAACGGCAGCAATGAGGGGGCGGCCGGGACCGCCAACACGGCCCACGCTCGACGTTTTCGGAGGTGGTTTGGATTTGCGTGCTCAACGCGTCGAAACCGGGCCCACCTCATGTCCGGGGCGCCGGGCGGGCCGGATTCGCAGCCCTAGCGGATCCAAAGACGGCCCGTGCCTCGAAAAGCCCCGGTGGGCCGAGTTGTGCTGCCGCTCAGGCGGCCAGCTCGGCGACGACTTCGGAGACGCCGGCGCCGGCGTGCTGCTCGTCGAGGTGCTGCGTCAGCCGCTCGAGGATCTTGTGGGCCGCCACGTTGTTGCTCGACATCGTCGCCGTGAAGCGGCGGATGCCGCGGCGGCGGGCCATGCCGGCGAGGCGGCGGGCGAAGAGGGATCCGACGCCGCGTCGCTGCCAGTCGTCCATGACCACCACGGCCACCTCGGCGGCCTCGGGGTCGTCGGACCAGCGAACGAAGCGGCCGACCGCGATCAAGCGGCGAACTGGCTCGCCCGGATACTCGGCTACCAGTGCCACATGATCGCGGCCGTCCACCTCAGTGAGGTATCGCAGCTCTGCCCGGCTGAAGCTGCGCTTGGGGGAGAGGAAGCGCCTGTGCACACTCTCATCGGAGAGCTGCCGTAGCCCGTCCTCCAGGAACCGCTTGTCGTCTGCGCGGATCGGCCGGATGAGGATCTGGGCTCCGTCTGGAAGGCGCTCGAGCACTCCTCAAGGATCGCGGCCCAGGAGCCGGGAATGTGTGCGTTGGGTCACGCAATCCCGCGGGCCCGCCGGGCGGCGCTCTCCACCGCCGCGCAGACCTCGAGCGCGGCCGCCGGCGTCTCGCCGACCGCCAGCACGCCGTGACCGCCCAGTAGCAGCGCGTCCCGGTCGCCCAGAGCGGTCACAGCGGTGCTTGCGATGACATCCGAGCCCGATGGGGCGAACGGTGCGGTCAGCCACGATCCGAGTGGCTTCCCCAGCTCGCTCCAGGCCGTCGCGTGCTCGCTGTGCGTGTGCACCAGCGCGAGCGCATCGGGCCTCGCGGCGTAGACGGCCACGTGCACCCGCCACTCGCTCGACGGCGCACGCTCGCCCGCCACCACCGCGCCGTCGAGTCCGATCGTCACCAGGTCGTCGACCGTCATCTCCGGGTAGGGCAGCGCGCTCGGCGTGATCCTCACCAGCTCTCGCTCGCGCACGCTCACGTTCCCGGCTGTGCCTGTGACCAGGCCCATTCGCAGCATCGCCTGGGCGGTCGCGACGATCTCAGCTCCGCGCGACAGCGGCGATCGCCTCCCCATAGGGCGCCTCGAGCACGCCGGCCTCGGTCACGATCGCCGTGACCAGCTCCGCCGGCGTGACGTCGAAGGCCAGGTTCAGGGCGGGCAGGCCGGGCGCGACCTCCCCGGCGTCGCGCTCCTCGATCGGGATCGCGTCCCCGGAGGGCGTGTGCGCATCGACGGTCGACAGCGGCGCCGCGACGTAGAACGGCACCCCGTGTCGAGCCGCCAGCACGGCCAGCGGGTAGGTGCCGACCTTGTTGGCCACGTCCCCGTTGGCGGCGATCCGATCGGCGCCCACCACGATCCGGTCGACCAGGCCGCGGGCGATCAGGGCACCGGCGCTCGAGTCAGTGATCACCCGGTACGGGATGCCGGCGCGTTCGAGCTCGTAGGTCGTCAGACGCGCGCCCTGGAGCAGCGGCCGGGTCTCGTCGACCCAGACGGACTCGAGCCGACCCTGCTCCCACGCGGCGCGCAGCACGCCCCCGGCGGTCCCGTAGCCGCCCGTGGCCAGGGCCCCGGCGTTGCAGTGGGTCAGGGCGCGGTCCCCCGGCGCGAAGCGCTCGGCGCCCAGCTGCGCCAGGCGGCGGTCGGCGACGTCCTGCTCGGCGTGCAGCTCGCGCGCGCGGGCGAGCGCGTCGGGCGCGTCCAGCACCTGCTCGAGAGCCCAGGCCAGGTTCACGGCCGTCGGGCGCGTCGATCGGAGCAGCTCCGCCGCGGCCTCCCGATCCGCCCCGGCCAGCGCCAGCCCGTATGCCGCCGCGATGCCGATCGCCGGCGCGCCGCGCACCGCCAGCGTGCTGATGCAGTCGGCCACGGCGGCCGGGTCCTCGCAGCGCAGCCAGCGCTCCTCGCCCGGCAGCAGCCGCTGGTCGAGCACGAGCAGCGCGCCGTCCTCGAAGCGCAGCGGCTCGATCGTCCCGGGCACGGACAGGAGACTAAGGCGCGCCCCCCGATAGTTGGGGGGCGCGCCTTGCCGCTACTGGGTGAGTCCGGACTCCTTCAGGTACTCGCCGGCCACGACGTCCGGCGTCTTCTTGTCGAGGTCGACACGGGCGTTCAGCTCCTGCATCACCTCGTCGGTCAGGCCCTTGTTGACCTGGTCCACGACCGTCTGGACATCAGGTCCGGCCTTCTCGAGGGCGTCGTTGCGGATCACCAGCATGGAGTTGTAGGGCGGGAACATGCCCTTGTCGTCATCCAGCAGGACGAACCCCTCCCGCTTGTTCTGCGGGTCGGTGGTGAACACGATCGACACGTCGGCCTGGCCCTTCTCCAGCACCTCATGGCGCAGAGCGAGGTCGACCGGGACGAACTTCTTGAACTTCAGCCCGTAGACCTTCTCGAGCCCGAGCAGGCAGTCCAGCCGCTGGCGGCACTCCGGGCTTCCGTACAGCGTCAGCTTGCTCGCGACCTTGGACAGGTCGGAGATCTTCTTCAGCCCGTACTTGGCGGCCGTCTCCTTCGTCACGGCCACCTCGTTCGAGCTCACGAACGGGGTGGGAGGCAGCGCCGTCAGGTCCTTCTTGGCGAAGCCCTGCTTGGCCTTGTCGTAGGCCACCAGCCCGTTCTTCGGGATCTTGTCGGCGGTGTAGCCGAAGAACGACAGCAGCGCAGTGCCGGTGTACTCCGGGTAGGCGCTGATGTCGCCCCCCTCGAGCGCCTTGAGCGCCGTCTTCTCGTCGCCGAGGTTCAGCTCGGTGCTCACGTCGTAGCCGGCGGCGGCGAGCGACTGGGCGTAGATCTCCCCGAGCACCTTCTGCTCGGTGAAGTTCTTCGACCCGATCACCAGCTTGGTCGAGGCGTTCTTGGCGTTCTTCTGAATGCCGGCGGCGGGCGCCTGATCCGCAGACGACGAGGCGTTGTCGTCGCCTCCGCTGTTGTTGTCGTCGCCGCCGCACGCACCCAGCGCGAGCGAGACGAGCAACACCATCAATAGGGCCACCCAGCGGGAGGTCCTCATGAGGT
The DNA here is from genome assembly GCA_963722245.1 of uncultured Thermoleophilaceae bacterium. GTDB lineage: Bacteria > Actinomycetota > Thermoleophilia > Solirubrobacterales > Thermoleophilaceae > JACVRW01. The sequence goes on along the minus strand of CAVRKM010000013.1, from coordinate 27,537 downwards.
CGCTTCCCTCCTTGTTGTCGGGAACGCGAGCCGGCGTCTACCGGCCCTGGTCAGTTTCAGTCCGCGCGGGGTCATGGCGTGCTGCACGGCCCCGAGCGTCAGTTCGGTCACTACGGCCAGGAGCGCCACGACGAGTGCCGCCGCGAGTCTCCCCTCCTCGCCGTAGGTGTTGACGTTGATGATCGGGTCGCCGAGCGTGATCACCCCGGCGAGCGGGGCGATCGTCGCCGTGGCGACCACGTTCACCGCCGAGATGCGGATGCCGCCGAAGATCAGCGGCAGCGACAGCGGCAGCTCCACTCGCCGCACGATCTGGTACCCCGTCATGCCCATGCCGCGCGCGGCGTCGACGGTGTCCGGCTCGACCTGTCGAACGGCCGTGTAGGCGTTGGTCAGGATCGGGGGGATCGCGAGGAGCACCAGCGCCAGCACGAGGTTCGTGAAGCCCACGCCGATGTAGGCGACGAAGAACGCGATCAGGGCGAGGCTCGGGACCGCCCGCCCCACGTTGGAGACGTTGATCGCCAGGAAGCCGCCCTTCCCGATGTGCCCGAGCCAGAGCCCGAGCGGGATCGAGACCGCACACGCGATCGCCATCGCCTCGAACGCCAGCTTCAGGTGCTCGCGCATCAGGTCCCACATGTTGGCCAGCCCGCCTACCTGCGCGCCGCCGGCCGGCGACACGTGCTCGTTGAAGATGAAGTCGATCGCATCGCCGAACTGGCCGAGGAACGCGTAGGTCGTGGTCATCGCGCCGCCACCACCCGCGTCCAGGGCGTGATCGCCCGCTGCACGAGCAGGATCAGGCCGTCGAGCACCGCGGCCAGCACCACCGCGAGGCCGCCGGCCACCACGACGTTCGACTTGAACGTGATGTCGGAGAAGATCTGCTCGCCGAGGCCGCCGGCGCCCGCGAAGAAGGCCAGCGTGGCGAGCCCGACGGTCGTGGTGGTCGCGATCCGCAGGCCGGCCATGATCTCGGGCAGCGCCAGCGGCACCTCCACCCGCCAGAGCAGCTGGTTGTCGGTGAGGCCCATGCCGCGCCCGGCGTCCTTCGTCTCGTCGGGAACGTTGTCGAGCCCCGTGAGCACGTTGCGGAAGATGATCAGCAGGACGTAGGCCACCAGCGCGATCAGCGCGGTGTTGTTGCCGCGCCCGGTGATCGGCAGCAGCAGGAAGAAGGCCGCGATGCTCGGGATCGTGTAGAGGATCCCGGTGACCTGGGTGATCGGGTTGATCAGCCAGCGCCGGCGGTAGGCGACGAGCGCCAGCGAGAAGGAGATCGCGAAGCCGACCGCCACCGCCACCACGGTCAGGTAGACGTGCTGGAAGAACGGGCTGACGTAGTTGTCGAAGTTGTCGACGATCCAGTGCGGGCAGAACCCGTTGTTCGACTCGCACGTGTCGGTGCGAGTGTGGATCTGGACCTGGGCGAGCTCGAGGATCACGCGCGCGTCGGCTCCCGAGGGGACCTCTTCAGGGGGGGTTTGCAGCGCGTGCGCGAGGATCTCGATCGACAGCACGCCGGCGATCTCCCCGCGCTCGTTGACCACCGGCCCGTACTGGGACTCGTCGGCGAGCAGATCGGAGAGCGCGTCGCGCAGCACGTCATCCAGGTCGAGGATCGGCCCGGTCTTCGAGGTCAGCTCGGCCGTCACGCGCTCGCCCTGCAGGTCGCGCTCCGACAGCCAGCCGAGCGGGCGGCCGTTCTCGTCGATCACCAGCGGGTAGGGGACCTCGCTGGCGGCGGCCTTGGCCCGCGCCTCGGCCGTGCTGTCGCCCACGCGCACCAGCGGGGCCTTCCACAGGTCGACGTCGCGGACGCGCTGGAGGGCCAGGCGCTTGAGCGCGCGGTCGGCTCCCACGAAGTCCTCGACGAAGCCGGTCGCGGGGCTCATCAGCAGCTCCGCGGGGGGCGCGTACTGGGCGAGCTTGCCTCCGCGCTGCATGATCGCGATGCGGTCGCCCATCTTGATCGCCTCGTCGATGTCGTGGGTGACGAACACGATCGTCTTGCGGATCTCTCGCTGGAGGCGCAGGAACTCGTTCTGCAGTCGCTCGCGGTTGATCGGGTCGATGGCGCCGAACGGCTCGTCCATCAGCATCAGCGGCGGATCGCAGGCGAGCGCGCGCGCGACCCCCACGCGCTGGCGCTGACCGCCCGAGAGCTGGGTGGGGAAGCGGTCGCGGGTCTCGTCGGGGTCGAGGCTGACCAGCTGCAGCAGCTCGTCCACCCGCGCCGCGATGCGGTCCTTCGACCAGCCCAGCAGGTGGGGCACCGTGGCGATGTTGCCGGCGACGCTCAGGTGAGGGAACAGGCCGATCTGCTGGATCGCGTAGCCGATCTCACGGCGCAGCTCGGCCGGCTTGCGCTCCTTGACGCTGCGGCCGTCGAGCAGGATGTCGCCGTCGGTGATGTCGATCATCCGGTTGACCATTCGCATGGCCGTCGTCTTTCCGCAGCCGGATGGGCCAACGAGCACGCAGATCTCACCCGAGGGGACCTCGAGCGAGAGCGCGTCGACCGCCGGCTCCGTCTGGCCGGGATATTGCTTCGTGGCCTGGCGGAACTCGAGCGTCGCGGCGGCGGGGCGCGACGACGGCCCCGGAGGCTGGGCGGAGTCTGGACTGTTCACGGGTGCGGCTTCCCGGAGGAAGCAGCAATGCTATCCAGGTGGCGGGTTCGCCTCGCGCCGAGTACGCCAAGCCTTAATGTCGGCGCTGGCGAGCCGCTCCAGCTCGCGTCTCAGGTCCTCGCGCAGCTCGTGCACCTCGATGTCGCCGAGCTCGGGATCGGCCTCGGCGGTCTCCACCAGCGCGGCCGCGAAGGTCTCGTTGGCGGCGAACAGCTCGGCCGCGGCGCGGGCGCGGTCCGGCGCGCCACGCAAGGCGAAGGCCTGATCCTTGAGGTCCTCGGCCAGTGGCTCGATGCGTCGCCGGTCGGCATCCGGGAGGTTCCGCCAGCGGGCGTAGAGGGTGCGCGCCACGCGGATGCCGACGGCCGTGGTGGCCGCGGCGCCGCCGATGACGAGCTTGGCCGAGGGCATGCGCGAGGCATGGTCGCGCCAGGGGTGGACGGAACCTGCAGCGCAGCCCCACGTCTAGAGTCGCCCCGTGACCCTTCAAGACGCGCCCGAGTGGGCTGTGAGCATGCTCGGAGATGCCCGCGTGGCCCGGCTGGCGCTGCTCGACGAGGAGGATCTGCCGCGGGTGCTGCCGGTCACGTTCGCGGTCTGGGAGGGGGACGTGTGGAGCGCGATCGACCAGAAGCGAAAGCGCGCACCCGAGCCGGCCCGGGTGCGCCGCCTGCGCCGCCGGCCCGACGCCGCGCTGCTGGTCGACCGCTACGACGACGACTGGTCGCGGCTGGCCTGGGTCGAGCTGCGCGGGCCGGTGTCCGTGGAGCCGCTCGGGCCGGCGCTGGACGCGCTGATCGCGAAGTACCCCCAGTACGCCGACGCGCGCCCGCAGGGTCCGCTGCTGCGGCTGCGGCCCCGGCGGCTGACCTGCTGGCGGGCGTAGGCTTCCGGGCGTGCGCGCGATGGTGCTCGACGCCCCCAAGAGCTCGCTGCGGCTGGCCGACCTGCCCGCCCCGGAGCCCGGGCCGGGCGAGGTGCTGCTCGAGGTCGCGGCCTGCGGCGTCTGCCGGACGGACCTGCACATTGTCGACGGCGAGCTCGACCGCCCGAAGCTGCCGCTGGTGCTCGGTCATCAGATCGTGGCCCGAGTCGCGGCCGACGGCGAGCGCTTCCGCGCGGGCGAGCGCGTGGGCGTGCCCTGGCTCGGCTGGACCGACGGCGACTGCCGCTACTGCCGCTCGGGGCGCGAGAACCTCTGCGACCACGCTCGCTTCACGGGCTACGACCGCGACGGCGGCTACGCCGAGCTGGCGGTGGCCGACGAGCGCTTCTGCTTCCCGCTGCCGGAGGACTACCCGGACCTCCAGGCGGCGCCGCTGCTGTGCGCGGGGCTGATCGGCTACCGGGCGCTGCGGCTGGCCGGCGACGGCGAGCGGCTCGGCATCTACGGATTCGGCGCGGCCGCGCACATCGTCTGCCAGGTCGCGCTGCACGAGGGCCGGCGCGTGTTCGCCTTCACGCGCGCGACCGACACCGCGTCGCAGGCCTTCGCGCTCGAGCTGGGCGCGGAGTGGGCCGGGGACGCGCTCGGCCCGGCGCCGGAGGAGCTGGACGCCGCGCTGATCTTCGCCCCGGCGGGTGAGCTGGTGCCGGCGGCGCTGCGCGCGACGGCCAAGGGCGGGACGGTCGTCTGCGGCGGCATCCACATGAGCGACATCCCGGCCTTCCCCTACGAGCTGCTCTGGGGCGAGCGCGTGCTGCGCTCGGTGGCGAACCTCACCCGCGAGGACGGCGAGCGGTTCCTCGAGCTGGCCCCGCGGGTGCCGGTGAGGACCCAGGTCGAGACGCACCCGCTGGAGCGGGCCGGCGAGGCGATCGAGCGCGTCCGCGCGGGCGAGCTGCGCGGCGCCGCGGTCGTGGTCCCGTAGCGTGACGAAACTCACATAGCGGCCCGGCGCGGGCCGGGATGCTGCGGGGCATGGAAATCGTCGTCTTCTGCCTGATCATGTTCGCGGCCGTGGTGTACGGCTACTTCACCGTCGACGGCAGCGGGATCTCCGAGACGCCCTACGGCAAGATCTACGGCGGCGCCCCGGGCGCCTACGGGCCGGGCAGCGCCTCCGGGCGCGACGAGCGCGTCTCGATGAGCGACTGGACGCGCGGAACCCGCTAGGCCACGCGGCGCAGCTTGCGCACGCGTTGCGGCTTCGCCGGCCGGCTGCGCGCCTCGGCGCGCCCGAAGCCCTCGAGCGCGCTCGGCGACGGCGCGCCAGGCCGCGGGGCTCAAGGCCATGCCGCAGTGGCTCGCCTTGATCTCCACCTGCTCGTCGGCGCTCGGGTCGAGACAGGCGTGCCAGTCGACCACGCCGTCGCTGCGCGAGTAGACGGCGACGAAGCCGACGCCCGGCGCCAGCGGCGTGCCGAGGTCGCCCCAGAACGAGGCGCAGCACTCGCCGTGAAGGCAGGAACGCTTGAACAGGCCCGGGGCGCCAAGCGACCCGAGGCGGCTGACGGCCTCCACCTGGAGCCGCACGAGCGGGTGGACGGCGAGCGGGTCCACGTGGGGCGAGCCGAGCGTGACGAGGCCGCAGACGAGGTCGGGTCGGCGGACCGCGAGCACCTTGGCCATGCTGCCGCCGCGGCTCTGCCCGATCACCACCGCGCGCTGGCCCTGCTCGGCGACCAGGCGCTCGAGCCGGCGCTCCAGGCGCTGGTGCTCGGCGCCGGCGCAGCCGACGTTCGCCAGCATGCCCGCCCTGGAGGGCCGGTAGCCCGCGCGGCGCAGCCAGTCACCCATCAGCGCCAGCGAACCGTCGCCCGCCATGAAGCCCGGGATCAGCAGGGCCGGGCGCCCGCGACCGTCGCCGAGCCCGTCTCCGCGCAGGATCGGGTCGCGCAGCAGGGCCGCTGCCTCGAGGCCGACACGCGCCTCCCGCCACAGCGGCGGACGTGAACCACGCGGGATCAGGGACGGCCCCTTCATCGCGAACACGTCAACCTAGTACCACGAGCGGCTAGATTTCGCGCGCGTGCGGGCCGCGACGATCCAGGACGGGCAACTCGTGGTCGAGGAGCGCCCCGACCCCGTAGCCGCCCGCGGCGAGTTGCTCGTGCGCGTGCGCTCGGCGGGCCTGAACAGCGCCGACATGCTGCAGCTGCGTGGCCACTACCCGGCGCCGCCCGGCTCTCCGCCTGACATCCCCGGCATGGATCTGGCCGGCGAGGTCGTCGGCCACCGGCCCCGATGCGGCTCGCTTCTCCGAGGGCGATCGGGTCATGGCCGTGGTCGGCGGCGGCGCCCAGGCCGAGCTGGCGACCGTGCACGAGCGCGGGGTCATGCCGGTGCCGGACGGCGTCGACTGGCCCGCGGCGGGCGGGCTGCCGGAGGTCTTCACCACCGCCCACGACGCCATCTTCAGTCAGGCCGCGCTGCGCCCCGGCGAGCATCTGCTCGTGCACGGCGCCGCCGGCGGGGTCGGAACCGCGGCAGTGCAGCTCGGCCGCGAGGCGGGCGCGCGCGTGACCGCGACCGTGCGGCGCGAGGAGCTGCGCCCGCGGGTGGAGGAGCTGGGCGCCCGGGTGATCGCGCCGGAGGGGTTCGCCGAGCACGGGCCCTTCGACGTGGTGCTCGAGCTGGTCGGAGCCGGCAACCTGGCCGAGAACCTCCAGGCGATCGCGACCAACGGCCGGATCGCCGTGATCGGCGTGGGCGGCAGCGGGCCGGTCTCGGAGATCAACCTGCTCGCGGTGATGGGCAAGCGCGCGCGCATCCACGGATCGACCCTGCGCACCCGGCCGCTGGAGGAGAAGGCGATCGCGATGCGGCGGGTGGAGAGGGAGGTGCTGCCGCTGTTCGAGGCCGGGCGCCTGGTCGTGCCGGTCGCCGCCACGTTCAGGCTCGACGAGGTCAGGCAGGCCTACGAGCGCTTCCAGGCCGGCGGCAAGCTCGGCAAGATCGTCCTACTTCCGTAGCCCCTCGAGCAGGGCCAGCAGCGGCGCTTCCACCTCGTCCCGCGCCGCCGCCGGATCTCCGCCGTTCGCGATCACCATCGCGGCCTCGGTCATCGCGCCCATCAGCAGGTGGGCGAGCGGGCGCACCGGTCGGGGCCTCAGCACGCCGCGATCCATCGCGTTCTGCAGGGCGAAGCTGACCAGGCCGAGGCCGTAGCGGGCGTCGATCTCACGCCACTCGTCCCAGCCCAGCACCGCCGGGGCGTCCAGCAGCGCGATGCGCATCACGGCGGGGTCCGTACACGCGTCGAGGAAGGCGCGCACGCCGGCGACCATCAGCTCCCACGGGTCGTCGATGCCGCCGATCCGGGTGCCGATGTCGGCCACGAGGCGCTGCTCGAGCTCCTCGTGGACGGCCCGGAAGAGATCGCGCTTGTCGGCGAAGTGGTGATAGAGCGCGCCGCGCGTGACACCCGCACGGGCCACGATCTCCTCGGTGCCGACCGCCGCGAAGCCGCGCTCCGCGAACAGCTCGCGGCCGGCGCGCAGGAGGGCGACGCGAGTCGCGTCGCCGCGCGGCCGGGCTGCCTTGGTCTGCGACATACAACCTGTATGCTAGCTCCATACAACCTGTATGGAAGGAGCACCCGTGACCTCCGCAGACTGGCGCTCGCCCGACCTCGGCCCGGCCCAGACGCTCGACCTCGGCGACGGGCGCCGCATCCGCGCCCACGTGACCGGCTCGGGCCCGCCGATCGTGTTCGTGCACGGCGCCCTGGTCAACGCGAACCTGTGGCGCAAGGTCGTGCCGCGGCTCGACGGCTTCACGCGCGTGGCGCTGGACCTCCCGCTCGGCTCCCACCTGGAGCCGATGCCGAAGGACGCCGACCTGACGCCGCCGGCGCTGGCCGATCTCATCGCCGACTCGCTCGCGGCGCTGGAGCTGACCGACGTGACGCTGGTGGGCAACGACACCGGCGGCGGCCTCAGCCAGATCGTCGCCACGCGCCGGCCCGAGCGGATCGGTGCGCTCGTGCTGACCTCGTGCGACGCCTTCGAGAACTTCCCGCCGCGCTTCTTCCGGATCGCGCTGGCGCCGGCCCGTATCCCGGGCATGATCCCGATCGCCTTCGGCGGCTTGCGGCTGCGCCCGCTGCGGCGGCTCCCGATCGCGTACGGGTGGCTCACCAACGAGCCGATCGACCGCGACGCGGAGGACTCCTACGTGCTGCCGGTGCTCACGCGCGGCGAGGTCCGCCGCGACGTGCGCAAGCTGCTGGGCGGCCTCGACCCCTCGTACACGCTCGACGCCGCGGCGAAGCTGGCCAAGTGGGACCGCCCGGCGCTGATCGCCTGGTCGGAGCGGGACCGTTTCTTCCCACCCGAGCACGCCGAGCGCCTGGCCAAGGTGATCCCGAACGCGCGCCTCGAGTGGATCGAGGGCGCGCGCACGTTCTCGATGGAGGACGAGCCGGCGCGGCTGGCGGAGCTGATCGGGGGGTTCGTCCGGGAGCGGGTTGCGGCCCCGGCCGCCTGAACTGCAGCAATAAAGGGCTGGCCCATCCGGAGTTTTGCTGCGTTTTGGGGTCTATAGACCCCCTAATGCAGCAAAACTCCCGCCGGGCCGCCCTGGTTGCTGCCGTTTTCGGCGGCAGCGCCCGGCCGCCTAGTTCAGCCGCTCCACCAGCATCGCCTGGCCCTGCCCGCCGGCCACGCACATGGTCTCCAGGCCGATCGTCTTGTCGTCGGTCTCGAGGCCGTTGATCAGCGTGGTCATGATGCGGGCGCCCGTCATGCCGAACGGGTGGCCCAGGGCGATCGCGCCGCCGTGCGGGTTCATCTTCTCCAGCGGGATGTCGCACTGGTCCATGATCGGGATCACCTGGGCGGCGAAGGCCTCGTTCAGCTCGACGGTGTCCACGTCGCCGATCGCCATGCCGGCGCGGTCGAGCACCTTCTGGATCGCCCCGATCGGGGCGACGCCCATGTACTCGGGCTCGATCGCCGCGGTGGCCGACGTGATCACCTTCGCGCGCGGCTTCAGCCCCAGCTCGGCGGCCTTGTCGGCCGACATCACGAGCACGGCGGCCGCGCCGTCGTTGAGCGGACACGAGTTGCCGGCGGTGACCTTGCCGCCGTCCCTGAAGGCGGGGTCCAGCTGGGACAGCTTCTCGAGCGTCGAGCTGGCGCGCGGGCCGTCGTCCTTGGCGATCGTCGTGCCGTCGGGGAGCGTGATCGGCACGATCTCGCGGTCGAAGTAGCCGTTCTCCTGGGACTGCACGGCCAGCTCCTGCGAGCGCTGGGCGTACTTGTCCATGTCGGCGCGGCTGACCTCGTAGCGATCGGCCACGTTCTCCGCCGTCATGCCCATCGAGATGTAGGCGTCGGGCTGCCCGTTGCGGCCCTGCAGCTGCTCGTTCTGGTCCTGGGGGCGCGCCCCCTCGACGGCCTCGTTGTAGCGCGACACCCACTCCACGCCGGCGGCGATGTAGGCGTCGCCCTGCCCGGCTTCGACGGCGTTGGCCGCCTGGCGGATCGTCTCGAGGCTCGAAGCGCAGTAGCGCGACACAACGGCGCCGTTCACGCCCATCGGGAGCTTCTCCGAGAGCAGCACCATGATGCGGGCGATGTTGAAGCCCTGCAGGCCCTGCGGCCGATCTCCAAGCGGCAATCGACGCCGCGGCGTACGGGGACACCATCCTGCTCCGCGCGGGTCAGACGTTCGTCGGTCACTACACCCTGCGTGCGAAGTCCGGGCAGCGGCGTCATCGTCATTCGCAGCGACGCGCCCGACAGCAGTCTGCCGCCGGCCGGTGACGCGGCTCGTGCCCTCGACGCGCGGCGGCAGCGTCGCACTGTCACAGCTGGCCCGCATCATCGGCAAGGGGCGGCGCCTACAAGACCGCGCCGCTCCTGCGCACCGAGCCTGGCGCCCACGGCTACGTCGTCCGCTTCATCGATTTCGACGGCGTGTCGCACCTGGGCTACGAGACGCTGATCCAGATCGGTGAGGACACGACTGTCACGCCGCCGTACGACATCACGCTCGATCGCGTCTACATCCACGGCGACCGTTACAAGGGACAGAAGCGCGGCGTCACGCTCAACGGCAAGCAGCTGAGCGTGCTGAACAGCTACATCTCGGACATCAAGGCGGTGAACGCCGACTCGCAGGCGATCAACGGCTACAACGGCGCCGGGCCGTTCACCATCGAGAACAACTACCTCGAAGCCGCGGGGGAGAACGTGCTGTTCGGCGGCGCCGATCCCGCGGTGACCAACCTCGTGCCGTCGGACATCGTGCTGCGGCGCAATCATCTCTTCAAGCCGCTCGAGTGGCGCAACGCGATCCTGGCGGCGCCGGCCAGCCCGCGCGCGACCGCGGGCAGCGGTGGCGCCCTCGCCTCGGGCAAGCACTACTTCCGAGTGGTTGCGCTGATGGCACCGGCACGCGCACGGCGCCAAGTCGGCGCCGTCCTCCGAAGTGTCTGCCACCGTCAGCAGCGGTGGGTCGGTGCACGTGTCGTGGTCGAAGGTGGCCGGCGCGGACAGGTACCGCGTCTACCGCGGCACGACCGACGGCGGGCAGTCGAAATACCTCGAAACCACGGCGACGAGCTTCACCTACACGGGCTCGGGAGAGAGCTGCGGACACGCCGGCATCGAGCGGCACCAAGTGGGTCGTGAAGAACACCTTCGAGCTGAAGAACGCCCAGCGCGTGACCGTCGACGGCAACCTGATCGAGAACTGCTGGTCGGCAGGGCAGGACGGCTACGCGATCGTGCTGACGCCGCGCAACAGCGGCAAGGCTCCGTGGACGCGCGTTCAGAACGTCACGTTCACCAACAACATCGTTCGGCACGTCGCCGGAGTGGTGAACATCGCCGGGTTCGACGACTCCGATCCGACGCAGCGCACCGAGCGCATCACGTTCCGCAACAACCTGTTCGACGACGTGAATCACTCGGTGTACGGCACCAGCGCGAAGGCGCTGCTCGTCGGCGACGGTGCGGCGTCCCTGGTGTTCGACCGCAACACCATCATCCACACCAACAGCTCCGTGCTCTATGCGTATGGTGCGGCGATGTCCGGGCTCGTCTACACGAACAACATTTCGCAGCACCACAGCTACGGGATCATGGGCGACGGCGCGACGACCGGCAAGCCGACGATCACCAAGTACTTCCCCGGCGGCGATCGTGCAGTGCAACGTCCTCGCGGGCGGTACCGCATCGCTCTATCCGACGCCGAACGCCTTTCCGACCGTCGCGCGAGTGGAACGCCTCGTTCGTCAATCCCGCAGCCGGCGACTACCGGCTGATCGCGGGCAGTCCGGTGGCGTCCTGGCGGGTGCTCGGGCGGCGATGCCTGGTGCCGACGTCGCGGACGCTGAACGTCGCCGGTCGGGCAACGGCCGCCGGTCGACCGGAATCGCCGCCGCCGACGCCGACCGACCACCGCCGTCGAACCAGGCGCCGGTGGCCGATGCCGGCGGTCCTTACACGGCGACGGTCGGCAGCGCTGATGTCGGCGGACGGCACCGGCTCGGCGCGATCCCGACGGTACCGTGCTCGACTACCTGTGGCACTGGGGCGACGAGATGCTGGTCCGCGCCGCCGACCTGTCCGGCGTCCGCGATCCACGGCACCGAGTGGGTCCGCTCCGCACAGGCGGACGCCGCCGGCGGCGCCATGATCCTGAATCCCGGACAAGGGCGCCGCCAAGCGCGCCACGGCCCTGGCATCGCCCGGCAGCTACGTCGAGTTCACGGTCAACGCCGCCGCCGGCGTGCCGTATTACCTGTGGCTGCGGATGCGGGCGTCGAACAACGCCTACTGCGAACGACTCGCTCTACGTGCAGTTCAACGGCGCGGTCGATGCGCCAGGGCGCGTCGCTGGCCCGCATTGGTACCACCAACGGCTTGTCGATCATCCTCGAGGAAGGGGACGGACGCCGGCGTGTCGGGCTGGGGATGGAACGATTCCTCGTGGGGTGGCACGGCCACGCCTGTCTACTTCGCGCAGAGCGGACTGCAGACCATCCGCATCCAGCAGCGTGAAGACGGCGTCGGCTGGGATCAACTGATCCTGAGCAGTGCCGCGAAGACGACCCGTCCCGGCCTGCTGAAGAACGACACGACGATCGTCGACGAGAGCTTCGGCACGTCGACCGGCGTCAGCGCGGCGCATCGCTATATGCGGGCCGGAACCTATCCGGTGCGCCTCGTCGTGACCGACGCCGCAGGCGCGTCGGCCACCGCCACGACCTCGGTGACGGTCAGATAGACCGTCGCCTCGGCTTCCTGCGGTTCCGCGAACACTCGCCGCGAGACTGTAACCAGACTTACAGATCTGTTCGTCAGCACCAGGACTTCCGTCCCACCTCAGGCAGAATCCGGCCAATAAATACAACCCTGTACGCGCACGCGAGCTCAGGGGCACCTTCCTTGCGTTTAGTCAATTGGCGGAAAGTTCCGACTGCCCGCCAAATCCTATCCCTGACAACGAATCGCCGGGTGCCTTGATGTGGACGATGCGGTCGGCGTGTGTCTGTACGCTGGTGGCGGTGCTGTGGGGCGCGCCGAAACTCGAGGCCGCGACCATCTTCGTCGCCGCGGGCGGCAATCTTCAGCAGGCGCTGAACGAGGCCCGGCCGGGCGACACGATCCTTCTCCAGGAGAATGCCGAGTTCGTCGGCAACTTCGTGCTCCCGGTGAAGATCGGCGACGCCTGGATCACTCTCCGCAGCGCCGCGCCCGACACGGTGCTGCCCGCGACCGGGCGTCCGCATCCAGCCGTCGCACGCGCCGCTGCTGGCCCGCCTGCGATCGCCGAATTCCTCCGCCGCCCTGCGGACCGCGCCGGGCGCTCATCACTGGGATATCCGCTACCTCGAGTTCCCGGCGAACCAGGACGGCCTTGGCGACATCGTCCAGCTCGGCGATGGCTCCAGCGCGCCAGAATTCGCTCGCGCAGGTTCCGCATCACATCGTTCTCAATCACGTCTACGTGCACGGCGATCCGCTGTTCGGCCAGAAGCGCGGCATCGCGCTGAACGCCGCGACGGTGACGATCAGCGACTCGTACATCTCCGATTGCAAGGGGGTCGGGCAGGACACGCAGGCGATCGGCGGCTGGAACGGTCCGGGCCCCTTACGTCATCGAGAACAACTACCTCGAGGCCGCCGGCGAGAACGTGATGATCGGCGGCAGCGATCCGGCAATCGCCAACCTCGTCGCGGACGGCGTGACCGTTCGCGCGCAACTACTTCTCGCGTCCGATGTCGTGGCGCGATCCGCTCGTGGCGACACCGCAGGGCGTGACCGCCGTGGCGGAGGCCGGTGGGTCGCTGCCCGCCGGCAGCTACGGTTATCGCGTCGTCGCCCGCCGCCTGCTCGGATCAGGGCACGATCGCGCGGTCGACGGCCTCGGCCGAAGTGCAGGTGACGACGGCGGCCGCAGGCGCGGTGCGGGTGCGCTGGCAGGCCGTCGCCGGGCGCAACCGAGTACCGCGTCTACGGCCGGACCGTCGGGCGGCGAGACCATCTACTGGACCGTGACGGGCACCGAGTTCATCGACACGGGAGCCAGCGGGTCGAGCGAAGCGGTCCCGACGAGCACGGGCACGCTCTGGTCGGTCAAGAACCTCTTCGAGCTGAAGAACGCCCGCAACGTGGTGATCGTCGAGGAAACATCTTCGAGAACCACTGGAAGGAATCGCAGCCCGGCTACGCGATTGTGCTGACGCCGCGCAACTCCGGCGGCGCCTGCACCTGGTGCGTCGTCGAGAACGTGCGCTTCGAGTACAACGTCGTCCGCAACGTCGCGGCGGGCTTCAACGTGCTCGGCTACGACGCCAGGCCCGTCACGACAGACGACGAACGTCTCCATCACCCACAATCTCTTCACCGGCCTGCGACACGTCGCTCGGCGGCAACGGCTGGTTCATGCAGATTGGCGACGAGCCGAGGAACATCACGGTCGAGCACAACACCGTCGATTCGAACGGCAACGCGCTGATCTACACCTACGGCGGGACGTCGGCCGATCCGCGGGAGATTTACGGCCTCGAGATGGTGGCGAACGCTTCACGTCACGGGTCCTACGGCGTCAACGGCCAGTACTTCCTCTACGGCAACGGCATTCTCAACGGGTACTATCCCGGAGGAGTCTTCTCGAGCGAACTATCTCGCGGGCGCGTCGCTGAGCAAGTATCCCGCCGGCACGCTGGCGGCCGGCCTGTTCCAGGATCAGTTCGTCAGCGCCTCGGGCGGGGACTATACGGTGCGCCCCGGTAGCATCCTGAAAGGTGCGGCGCCGGACGGAAGCGACATCGGTGCGGACTTTCCCGCGCTGTCGGCGAGGGTTGCGGGAGTCGTGGCGGGCATCATGAACGACCCGGCGTCGCAGACGACGATGCCGCTTGCCCCCCGTGCCGCGTTCACGCCGAACTGCGTCGACCTGGCCTGCACGTTCGCCGACAACAGCACGGACGCTGACGGTACGGTGACCGCGTGGGCGTGGTCGTTCGGCACGTCGTCTTCGACGGTGCCGTCGCCCTCGGCGGTTTTCCCGGCGCCCGGCAGCTACACGGTCACGCTGACCGTGACTGACGACGATGGAGCGCAGTCGGCGATCGCGATGCCGGTGCAGGTGACCGTCGTGCTGCACGCGGCGTACAGCGGTTTGACGACCAAGTGGTCGAGCCCGTCCGGCAACACGAACTATTGGAGCGCGGACGTGACCGTGGCCATTCACGGCGCCGACGAGCGGCTGATACCCGGCGCGACGGTGACGGCCGCGTGGACCGGGCGCCGTGGTGAAAACGGTGACCTGCGTCACCAAGGCCGAACGGAACGTGCATGCTGAAGTCGGGCACGCTGAGCTACGGCCGGTCGACCGTCACGCTGAGCGTGACCAGCGTAGTCCTGCCCGACGGCGAGTTCAACGCGAGCGCGAGCCACGACCCGACCAGGCTGACGCCGGCGTTCACGCTGATCCGCCCATGACGGTCCGCAGTACCGACATGCGTCTGAAGATTCATCGGCTGGGGGCACCGCTTGTGGCGGTGCTCCTGGTGGCTCTCTCTCCGGTGTCCGCTTCGGCCGAAACCCGGACGGTCCGGCGCGGCCAGAACCTGCAGACGGTGCTCAACAGCGCCGCGCCTGGCGACATCATCCTTCTCGAGGCCGGTGCGGAATTCGTCGGCAACTTCACCCTGCCGGTCAAGGCCGGGAATGCGCCGATCGTCGTGCAATCGAACGCGGCCGCCCAGCTGCCGGAAGCGGGCCTGCGGATTTCTCCGCGCTCACGCCGCGCAGCTGGCGCGCATCCGTTCCGCAACCGCGAACCCGGCGCTGAAGACGGCGCCCGGCGCGCATCACTGGCAGCTGCGCTACCTCGAGTTCGCCGCCAACCAGGACGGCTACGGCGACATCATCCAGATCGGCGACGGTTCGAGCGCGCAGAACACCCTCTCGCGCGTGCCGCATGACATCGCTGCTCAGCCACCTCTACGTCCATGGTGACCGGCTGGTCGGGCAGAAGCGCTGCATCGCGCTGAACGCCGTCAACGTCACCATCCGGGACTCGTACATCGCGGACTGCAAGGGCGTCGGCAACGACACACAGGCGATCGGCGGCTGGAATGGACCGGGTCACTACGAGATCGTCAACAACTACCTCGAAGCGGCCGGAGAGAACGTCATGTTCGGTGGCTCCGACCCGGCGATTCCGAACCTCGTGCCGGACGGCATCCTCGTTCTGAACAACCATTTCACACGGCCGATGACGTGGCGGCAGCCGATCATCGGCACGCCGCAGGGTGTCGGCCGCGGCGCCAGAAGGCGGCGGGCAGCCTGCCGGCGGGTCTTTACGCCTACCGGATCGTGGCCCGGCGCGCCGGTGGGGCAGGGCACGATCGGCCGATCGACAGCCTCAGCGGAAGTGACGGCGGGCGTGGCCGACGGCGGAGCCGTGCGGCTTACGTGGCAGGCGGTCGCCCGACGTGTCCGAATACCGTGTCTACGGCCGCACGGCCGGTTCGGAAGCGCAGTGTACTGGACCGTGCAACGGCACGTCGTTCGTCGATACTGGGGCGGGCGGCGCTTCCGGCGCCGTGCCAACCACGCCGGCACGGTCTGGTCGGTCAAGAACCTGTTCGAGCTGAAGAACGCCCGCAACGTCGTCGTCGAGCGCAACATCTTCGAGAACCACTGGAAGGAATCGCAGCCGGGCTACGCCATCGTGCTCACGCCTCGCAACTCGGGCGGCAGCTGCACGTGGTGCGTCGTCGAGCAGGTGCGCTTCGAGGACAACGTCGTGCGGCACGTCGCAGCCGGCATCAACCTGCTCGGCTACGACAACGGTGCGGCACCCTCGCAGCAGGCCAACGGCATCGCTGATCCGCAACAACCTGTTCTTCGACGTGAGCAGCGCTATGGCGGCAACGGGCTGGTTCATGCTGATCGGCGACGGTCCGCGCGACGTGGTGATCGATCACAACACCGTTTCGCACAGCGGGACGTCGTTCGTGTTCCTCTATGGCGGCACGTCCGCCGATCCGCGCGAGATGTACAGCGTGCGCATCACCAACAACGCGGCGCGGCACAGCTCCTACGGCATCAACGGCGACTACTTCGGATACGGCAACGGCGTCATCAACGGCTTCCTGCCGGGAGGGACCGTGACCGGCAACTACCTGGCGGGCGGCAGCGCCTCGCGCTATCCGCCGGGCAACCGCTTCGCCGGCGCGTTCGACGCGGAGTTCGTGTCCGCCGCGGCCGGCGACTTCCACCTGCGCGTCAACCAGTACGCTGCGCGGCGCGGCCACCGACGGCGGCGATATCGGCGCGCGAGATCGGGGCGGTGCTGGGCTACAACGCCGACCGTCGAGGCCGGGTATCTCCAAGGTGTCGCCGCTCCTGCCGCCAGGCAACGTCCGCATCCTTCAGTAAGCTCTGCCCGATCACGGCGGCGCGAGGCGCCGACGCGGGCGGTTTGATCATCCGCAGGCACGTCTGCCAGCGGCGACGCACGAACCAGCGATAGCGCAGATCGACCACCGGGACGCGCGCGCGCCGAGCAGCGCGACGTGACAGACGACGTGCTGCATCAGCATCAGCTGGAACAGCGGGTCAGTCTCGGACAGCGACGGGCTGTAGCCGGCGAGCAGCGCGCGCTGGAGCTCGCGCATCATCTCGCGCTTGCGCTGTCGCGCGCCGATCATCTCGAAATGGAAGTAGACGTGGCTGATGTCGTGGCACGCCGTGCCGTCCTTCACCATCGTGAAGTCGAGCACCGCGATCCGGCCGGTGTCGTCGACGATGATGTTCATCGGCGTGAGGTCGGCGTGGATAGGCACGCCGGCACTTCCGGCCCGAGGCGCGCGGCCAGCGCATCGAAGCGCGAGAGCATCGCCTGCCGTTCTGCCGGCGAAATCACTCGACCTTCGACCTGCTTCAGGCGCTCGTCCAGATACGCGCGCCGCTCCGCGAGCGAGACGGTCTTCCCGGATGCCCCGAGCGACTGATAGATCCGGATCCAGCCCGCCGACCCGCCGGGCCACGGCCAGCAAATCCTCCGTCGCGCTGCGACGCCGAGGCGAGAAGCTCGCGAACGGGCGGCCGGGAATCTCTTCGGTGACCACGGCGAGGTGTTCCGGGAGGAACGCGATCGGACGGACGGCGCCAATCTCCGAGTCCTGGCGCAGCACTTCGAAGAGTCCCTTGGTGGCCTTGAACTCCCGCCGGAGCATGCGGTCGGCCATGGCCAGCTCTTCAGGCGTGTTGCCGTACGGCTTGAGGATCTTGGCGTAGGCCGTCACGCTGCGCGTGGGGGTGTGAATCCTGAGGCGATGGACGGTGGAAAAGGGGCGATCGACGCGGGCGAGGTGCTCGATGCGCGCTCCGGGTCGCCGAATTCCATCGAGGGATCCCGCTTCAGCGTATCGAGAACCGTCGCAAGAACGTCTCCGTCCTGTGACATCCGTAACGGTTGTGCAAACGCCATTCCCCCCGAGAGGGTTCGGCGCACCCGGCGGGTCAGGCTTCGGGGAAGAAGAGCACCGCGCCGGCGCGCGGATTGTCGGGAGGGGACCAGAGCTGGCCGTCGTGCGCGGCCACGATTCGGCGGGCGATGGGCAGCGTGAAGCCCACGCCACCCCGGAACTCCTCGAACGGCGTGAGCTCCTCGGCCGGGACCTGGCGGAGATCGTCGATCCGGTCGGCCCCGCCGATGGTGACGCGGAGCGTCGGGCTGCCATTCTGTGTGGTGCGCTCCACACAGACGCGGAGCTCATCGCTCGTCACGAGCTCCCGGCGGTGGGCAACCAGCAGCGAGTGCAGCGCGCTACGCAGCTTGACCGGATCTCCGTGGACACCCGCGCCCGGCGCCTCGTTCTGGACCGTGACCTGGACGTCGCGATCGGGCAGGGCGGGCAGCGAATCGAGCTCCCCCTCGATGAGCGCGCCGAGATCGACCACGCCGCGGTTGAAGGTCGCGCCGCCGGCTTCGAGCGTGCTCAGCTCGCTCATCTCGGCGATCAGGCCGGAGAGCCTCGCCGTCGACTTTTCCATCTCCTCCAGCATCTTGCGCTGGATATCGGTCAGCGTGCCGGTCCGCGTGGACATGAGCATGCGGAGGTAACCGGCGATGACCGTTACGGGGGTGCGGAACTCGTGGACGCCGAGCGAGAGCAGGGGATCCTTCCCGGGAGCCGGCGTCGCCGCTTCAGCCATCCCCGCATTCTACCAAGGGAACAAATCGGGTCTTCCGGCGGTTTTGCTATACAAGCGCAGCCGTGAACGGTGTTCCGCCTGCCGTGCCACAATGGATGCACACCTCTGGGGGACGCATGCTGATTCGACGACCGGGCGACATCCGTTCCAGCGAGATTACCGACGAGCAGATCTACATCCGCCGCCGTGAGTTCATGCGGCTCGCGGGCGCCGCGGCCATCACCGGCGCGGTCGGCGCCCTGACCGGGGCCTGCGGCGACGCCTCATCAGCCGCCGGGCTTACCGCCGGCGCCGGCGAGGGCGGCGGCCAGTCGCCGCTCGCCAACATCAAGCCGGGCGTGGTGACGACCGACGAAAAGCTGAACAGCTTCGAGAACATCACCACCTACAACAACTTCTACGAGTTCGGCACCGGCAAGAACGATCCGGCGCAGTACGCCGGCCGGATGAAGACGTCGCCGTGGACGGTGAAGATCGACGGCTTGTGCGACAAGCCGGCGAGCTACCAGCTCGAGGATCTGATCAAGCCGATCCAGCTCGAGGAGCGCATCTATCGGCTGCGGTGCGTCGAAGCCTGGTCGATGGTGATCCCGTGGGTGGGCATCCCGCTCAGCGCCGTGCTGAAGCGCGCCGAGCCGCAGGGCAAGGCCGCCTTTGTCGCGTTCACCACGTTGAGCCGCCCCTCGGAGATGCCCGGACAGCGCTCGGCTCGCTGGAGTGGCCCTACGTCGAGGGGCTCCGGATGGACGAAGCGATGCATCCGCTGACGATCCTCGCGGTCGGGCTGTACGGCAAGACGCTGATGAACCAGAACGGCGCGCCCATCCGGCTGGTGGTGCCCTGGAAATACGGCTTCAAGAGCATCAAGTCGATCGTCCAGATCCGCTTCGTCGAAAAACAGCCGGTCACCGCCTGGAACATCGCTGGCCCGAAGCGTACGGATTTTACTCGAATGTCAACCCGGCCGTGAACATCCCCGCTGGAGCCAGGCGCGCGAGCAGCGCCTGCGAGGCGGCCTGTTCCCGATCATCAAGACGCAAATGTTCAACGGGTACGGCGAGCAGGTGGCGTCGCTGTACCCGGGTCTGGACCTGAAGAAGAATTACTGAGTCAACTCCCAACCTCCAACTCCCAACTCCCAAAGCCATCTTCGAGACACTCCCGTTGGGAGTCGGAAGTTGGGAGTTGGGAATTGACACCACGTCCGTCATGCGCCGCCGTGTCACAAAACCCCTCGTCTTCATCCTCTGCCTCTGGCGGGTCTCGTGTTCATCGTCCTGACCGGCCGGACGCAGCGCGAACCCCGCCGAGGACATCCTCCTGACCACCGGTATCTGGGCTGCGGTTCCTGCTCGCGACCCTGACGATCACGCCGCTCCGGCGGCTGACCGGCTGGAACCGGCTGATCCAGGACCCGCGCATGCTCGGGCTGTTCGCGTTCTCGACGCGACCGTCCACCTGACGAGCTACATCGCCTTCGACCGGTTCTTCGCCTTCGACGAGATCCTGACCGACATCGCC
Organism: uncultured Thermoleophilaceae bacterium; assembly: GCA_963722245.1. GTDB lineage: Bacteria > Actinomycetota > Thermoleophilia > Solirubrobacterales > Thermoleophilaceae > JACVRW01. Next base: position 7,746 of record CAVRKM010000013.1, on the reverse strand, counting down.
AAACGGCCGTTCATCACCGCCGGCATGGCGGCGTTCACGATGATGGTGCCGCTGGCGGTGACGTCGACCAAGGGGTGGATCCGCCGGCTCGGCCGCCGCTGGCAGACGCTGCACCGCATCATCTATGTATGCGCGATCGCCGCCTGCCTCCATTTCATCTGGAAGGTGAAGGTCGTAATCGGCGAGCCGGTCTATTACGCGATCTTTCTCGCGCTGCTCCTCGCGTTCCGCGTCGTCTGGCAGCTGCACGCGAGCGCGCGGCTCCGGCGGCAACCCGCACGTGCATAACGGTTTAACCCGGATTTAGAACCTCAGCAGGGCACGGTCGTCTGGCTGGTCGAATCTGCCCGTTCACCCCCGTCCTCTGCCCGTTAGCCTGATTTCTAAACCTCAGCCGTGACGAATACCGTTATCGTCGATTTCATGCACAAACCTATCAAATACGTCGAGAAGGGACTGACTATCGCCGCGAAGGGCGCATGGGTCGCTTTCGATGCCTTGAACAGCATCAAGCCCGGCAGCACGTTCATCCCGAAGTGGTCCGACATCCCGCTGCAGAAGTCCTGGCAGAAAGTGAAGCCGCCGCTCGGCTGGCCGCGCGAGACCGACTCGCTGTGCCCGGTCTGCGTGCGCGAGGCGCGCCAGGAAATCCTCGACGGCAAACGCGATTACAAGATCCTGCTGAACGAGAAGGTCGGGGAGATCAAGGCCCAGATCATCGAGCGCGACGGCAAGATCCTGATGGTGAAGGATTGCCCGGTGCACGGCCACTTCGAGGACGTGATGGCGATGGACCCGGCCTTCTTCAAGCACCTCGAGGACGCGTTCCCGGGCAGCGACATCCGCTCCCACAACGACGAGAAGCTCCACAATCACGGCAGCAGCACCATCAAGTACGGCCGCGGCTCGGTGCTCACGGTCGACCTGACCAACCGCTGCAACATGATGTGCGACCCGTGCTTCATGGACGCCAACCAGGTCGGGTTCGTGCATGAGCTCTCCTGGGAAGACATCCAGACGCTGCTCGACAACGCCATCACGCTCAAGCCGAAGCGCCAGATGTCGGTGCAGTTCTCGGGCGGCGAACCGACGATGTCGCCGTACTTCCTGGATGCGGTGCGTTACGCCAAGAAGGTCGGCTACAACTCCGTGCAGGCGGCGACCAACGGCATCGAGTTCGCGAAGAGCCCTGAGTTCGCGAAGGCCGCCTTCGAAGCGGGCCTGCGCTATGCCTACCTGCAGTTCGACGGTATCGGCAACGCCGCCAACTCGCACCGCCTGGTCGGCAACCTGTTCGACGTCAAGCTGCGCGCCATCGAGAACCTCTGGTCGGCCGGGCGTCGACATCGTCCCGGTCGTGACCATCGTCAACGGCGTCAACAACGAGCAGGTCGGCCGCATCATCCAGTTCGCGCTCGACAATCCGCGCAAGATCAACTTCCTGTCGTTCCAGCCCGTGTCGTTCACCGGCCGCGACGAGGAAGTGACGCCGGAGCGTCGCGCCGCGCAGCGCTACACGCTGTCGCACCTGGCGCACGACGTGAAGAACCAGATGAACATCGGCGAGCCGGTCCGCGACTGGTTCCCGATCTCGTTCATGGGACCTTCACCGACTGGGCCGACCTGGTGCACGGCCCGACCGCAGAGTGGGGCAACCTGACCTGCGGCTGTCACCCCAACTGCGGCATCGGCATGGCGGTGATGATCGACAAGGAAACCAAGGAGGCGGTGCCGGTGACCGCGTTCCTGCAGGCCGACAACCTCGCGAAGGACTTGCGCAGGGTCAACGACGCGGCCCGCGGCCGGTTCCTGTCGGCCACCGGCATGGCGCTGGCGCTGATGAAGAACTACGACCCGTTCAAGGCGCCGACGCACTTCAAGCTGATCGACTTGATGAAGAAGTTCGACAAGACCTTCGGCGCGTCCGGGCACAACTACGGCAAGGTCACGGCGGACCGCACCAAGGACGACATCCACTTGCGCCGGGCCGACCGCTGGAACTTCCTGTTCATCGCCGGGATGTGGTTCCAGGACCTGTTCAACTACGACTTCCGCCGCACCGAGCGCTGCATCATCCCGTATGCGACGCAGGAAGGGGAGATCTCCTTCTGCGCCTACAACACGGGCATCGGCTGGCGGAACATCATCGAGAAGATGCACATGACGGCGACGCTCACCAAGTGGTACGAGGAGCACGGCCGCCACGAGATCTTCGCCGGCAACAAGCACGTCCCGCTGAACTCGAACGAACACCGCCTGGTGCTCGATGCGGAGGCGGTCGCCGCCGGCAAGCAGACGGACCTGGACGACGCCGGCATCGCCAAGACGGCGCGCGAAGAGAAGCTGCGGGCGCGGGCCGAAGCGAAGAAGAAGTCGATCCCGAGACGGCGCAGATGGAAGCCCTCTATCGCCAGCACGTCCTCAAGGAGCAGCCGACGCTGCAGATCCAGGGGCTCGGCGGCGCGAAGAAGAAGTCCGACGTGCAGGAAGTGCTGCACAAGCCGCAGCAGTAGGATCGAGACCGGGTACAGCAAAACGGCGGGCCGATGCCCGCCGTTTTGCTTTGTACGGTCGTCAACTCCCCAACCTCCAACTCCCAACTCCCAAAAGAAGCCGCTCGAACAACGCGGTGAAGGTCCGTCAACCAGCTCAGTTGGCACGACTTTCACCTCGTTGTTCGAACGGCTTCTTTTGGGAGTTGGGAGTTGGATGTTGGGAGTTGACGCCGTACAGTTCCCGTGGAGGTTTCGCATGCCCCTGTCTCGTCGTGCGTTCTGCGAGGGCCTGGTGATCGGTGGTGCGCTCGGCAGCGGGGTCCCTGCGCAGGCGCGTGGAGAAGTGGCAGCCGCGCAGGGCGCACCCGCAGCGTCCGCCCCGCACCTCGGTAACCTGTATCCCTTCGTGCAGGGACAAGCCGATCGCTCCACCTTCGAGCTCTCGTTCCTCCGCAACGAGTTCAAGGATCTTCGCGCCTGGCAGCGTACGGCCCGGGCGCGGGTGTTCGATCACCTGTTCTATGCACCACCGAAGGTCGATGCGAAGCCGGAGCTGATTCGCCGGACCGATCGCGGCGGCTACGTCGAGGAGTACCTGACGTTCCAGACCACTCCCGATTTGCGGATCCCGGCCTACGTTCTGCTGCCGAAGCAGGCGCGGGTCCGGGCGCCTGCGATCCTCGTCCTCCACAGCCACGACGGCATCTACCTCTGGGGCAAGGAAAAGGTCGTCGCCCTCGAGCAGGAGCATCCCTCTCTGGCGACGTTCAAGCAGCAGCGCTACGGCGGCAAGAGCATCGCCTCGGAGCTGGCGCGGAGCGGTTACGTGACGATGGCGATAGACATGTTCTATTGGGGCGAGCGGCGGATGCTGCGAGAAGAGGACCCGGCGTCCTATCGCGAGCGGCCGGTGACGATGAGCGAAGCGGACATTCGCGCGTTCAACCAGCGCGCGTCACAGGACGAATCGCTGGTTGGCCGCAGCCTGTTCACCGCCGGCATCACCTGGCCGGGCGTGATCCTGTGGGACGACATCAGGGCGCTCGACTACCTGGCGTCGCGCCCCGAGGTGGACGCGACGCGGCTGGGGTGTGTCGGCCTCTCGGTTGGCGGGTATCGCAGCTACCTGCTGGCGGCGCTCGACGACCGCATCAAGGCGGCCGTCGACGTCGGGTGGATGACGTCGTTCGGCGCGCAGATCAGGCAGCACGTCACCAACACGATCGGCCTGTCGTTCCACATCAACGGCCTCTACCGCTATCTCGACTTTCCCGATCTCGCCGCGCTTGCCGCGCCGCGCGCGCTGATGGTGATCAACGGCTCGAGGGACGGCCTGTTTGCGCTCGACGGCGTCAAGGCGGCATTCGACAAGATTGGCCGGCTGTACGCCAAGGCTGGCAGCCCCGGATCGCGTACGCTGCCGCATCTTCGACGCCCCGCACGAGTTCAACCTCGAGATGCAGGCGGAGGCGTGGGAGTGGCTCGCCAAGTGGATTTGACGTAACTCCTGATTCCCAATTCCCAACGTCCAACTCCCACGCGAACCCGCGAACCCGCGAACCCGCGAACCCGCGAACCCGCGAACCCGCGAACCCGCGAACCCTTGACATATGGTCCACATTGTGGAACATAATCCCCCGTCGTGATTCCTCTTCTCGGTGAGTTCGAGCAGCTCGTCCTGATCGCCGTCCTGCGCCTCGAAGACGATGCCTATGGCGCGACCGTGCGGCGCGAGATCGAGCGGCATGCAGACCGGCGGGTGTCGATCAGCGCGGTCTACACCACCCTCGAGCGGCTCGAGCAGCGCGGCCTCGTCCGCTCCTGGATTGGCGAGCCGACGCCGCAGCGCGGCGGGCGGCGGCGCAAGCATTTCGAGCTGCTGCCGCTCGGCGCGCGGGCGCTGAAGCTCGCCTACACCTCCTTCACCGGAATGCTGGCGGGCGTCGAGCACCGCCTGAAGGCGCTCTAGGTATGAAGGCATGAAGCGGCTGCTGCTGTTCCTGATCGGCGTGGCGACGCCGTCCTCTGCGCGGGAATGGGTGCTCGGCGACACGCTCGAGGAGTTCGAGCACATCGAGAGTGCCGATGGGCCGGCGGCGGCCCGCCGCTGGCTGCGCGCCGAGGTCTGGCGCGTGCTGGTGCACGCGCCGCGGCATCGCGTGGTCGCGCGCCGGCCGCCGTCGCTGCAACCGCGGATAAAAGGAGATGGCGTCATGTCCTGGAATCGCGCGCGACTTTCGCTATGCCTTCCGTGTGCTCAGCCACGCGCCGGGTTTCACCGCCATCGCGCTCCTCACTCTCGCCCTCGGCATTGGCGCCAACACCGCCATGTTCGCCGTCGTCAACGCGGTGCTGCTGAAGCGGCTGCCGTTCAAGGACCCTGGCGAGCTGATGCTCGTCCACCTCACGGTCTCGGACCAGGACGCGGCGCGCTTCGGCGGCGCACAGACGGTCTGGTCGTACCCGAAATACCGCACCTTCGCCGATCTGCAGCACGTCTATGGCGATCTCGGGCTGTTCGCGGGGCGCGACTTCGGATCTGTCGGGGGATGGCGACCCGATGCGTGTTCACGGCGAAGTGATTACCGAGCGTTACCCCGGGCTGCTGGGGATTGCGCCGTCGCTCGGCCGTGCGTTCACGTTCGAGGAAGCCAATCGTGAAGGGGGTGGCGCCGTCGCGATGATTGGGCACGGCCTGTGGACCAGCCGCTTTGCCGCCGATCCCGCGGCCGTCGGCCGGACCATTCACGTCAACGCCGTGCCGTTCACGATCGTCGGCGTCCTGCCCGAGGGGTTTCGCGGCCTCAACGGCGAAGCGCAGATCTGGCTGCCGCTGGCGGCGTTCGAGCCATCGGAGATCCTGCCAGAGGCGCGCTTTTCCCACTCCTACCGGCTGGTCGGCCGGCGCAAGCCGGGCGTCTCGGAGCAGGAGGCCATCGCCGCCGTTCGTGTGCTTGGCGACCAGGTCTACGAAGTGTATCGACAGGCGGACAGCGCCGATCGCTGGGGCGCCAGCGCGGTGTCCCTGGACGCGTCGCGGGTCGACAGCGACGTGCGCCGGGCGTCGCTGGTGCTCCTGGGCGCGGTCGGCTTCGTTCTGCTGATCGCGTGCGTCAATCTGACGAATCTCGCCGTCGCCAAGGCCGCGGCGCGACGCCGGGAGGTGGCGGTCCGTGTCGCCATCGGCGCCAGCCGCGGCGTGATTGCCCGGCAACTGTTCGCCGAGGGTCTGCTGCTCGCCGTCGGCGGCGGCATTGCCGGCCTGATGCTCGGGGTCGCGCTGCTCGGCGCGGCGCGCACGCTGCTGCCCGACGCCGAGGTGTTCTTCCGCACGGCGGTCGCACCGGGCACGCCGAGGATGGCAGGCGCCGCCGGCCTCACGAAGATTGGCGCATCGATGATCGGCCTGGATGTGGCCACGCTGCTGTTCACCGCCGCAGTCTCGATGCTCACGGCGCTGCTCGTGTCGTTGGCTCCGGCGCTCCAGGCATCCTCGCTGAAACCGATCGACGCGCTGAAGTCGGCGGCTGGTTCCGGCGAGGGCGGCGGCCGGCGGCGTGTCGGTCTGCGCGGCGTGCTCGTCACCGCGCAGATTGCGCTCGCGCTGATGCTGCTGGCGGGCGCGGGTCTCATGGTCAAGAGCGCGGCGCACCTCCAGGCCACGCCGGTCGGTGTTCGTCCCGACCACGTCCTCACCGTGCGGATCGATCTGCCGCGCGCGTCGTACACCGCGGAGCGCGCCGGCCTGTTCTGGTCCCATCTGACCGAGCGCCTCAGCGGCCTGCCCGGCGTCGAGGCCGTCGGCCTCGGCAACTGTCCTCCTGTGTCGGGAGGGTGCAACAACACGAGCTTCTGGATGCCGTCGGTCGGCAGGTCACGAACGGGAAAGGATCCACTGGTTGGCGTGCACTGGGCCAACCACGGCTACTTCGCGGCGATGGGCATTCAGCTGTTGCAGGGGCGCACATTCACCGAACAGGACGGACCGAACCAGCCCAAGGTCGTGGTCATCAACGACGCCGCCGCGCGCGCGTTCTGGCCGAACGAGTCGCCGGTGGGGAAGCGGATTGCCGTCGGGCAGGGGGGATTCCACGTCGGCGCCGAAGTCGTCGGCGTCGTCTCCAACGTCCGCTTCCGCACGCTCGAGGCGGCGCACGTCCCGGATGTTTTCCTGCCGCTGACGCAGTCGTTTCAGCCGCGCATGCGGCTCTTCGTCCGCAGTCAGCTGGCGACGGCCGGGCTCGTCGACGCCGTCGCACGCGAAATCCGCGGCCTCGATGCGCAGCTGCCGCTGAGCGAGATCAAGACGATGGACGAGCGTATCGATGACGCGATGTGGCGGACGCGGGTCGCCGCGTGGCTGCTGTCGTCGTTCGCGGCGCTGGCGCTGCTGCTCACCGGGGTGGGAATCTTCGGCGTGATGGCCCAGACCGTCGCGCAGCGTACCCCGGAAATCGGCATCCGCATGGCGCTCGGGGCTCAGCCAGGAGACGTGCTGCAGGCTGGTACTCGGCCACGCCGCGGTGCTGACCGCGCTCGGCATCGCCGCGGGCACCGCCGCGGCTCTCGCGCTCACACGTCTCGTCGCCGCGCTGCTCTACGGCGTGCAGCCGCACGACCCCGCCACGTTCGTCGTCGTGGCCCTGATGCTGGCCACGGTGGCGCTCGTCGCGTGCTATCTGCCCGCCCGCCGCGCCACGCGCGTCGATGCGGTCGTCGCGCTGCGCCGGGACTAGTCTCGTCCACTGGAGGCGTCGCTTCCGCCTTCAGGCGGAAGGCTGCGTGAGGCGATCCATATAGATTCACGACAGCCGCAGACTTCCGGCCCTTCGACAATGGCTCAGGGCCGTCCCGAGCACTGTCGAGGGACGGCTGAAGCCGGAAGCCACGCACGCGCGACCCGCGAACCCGCGACTACTTCAACCTCCGTATCCACACGTTCCGATACCGCACCGGATTGGAGTGATCCTGCAGCGTGAGCGGCAGTTCGGCCGGATGCGGGGTGTACCTCGGTTCGGTGCGGTGGGCGGTGGCGCCGACGAGCTCGCGGCGATGCTGGGCGAGCACGCCGTTCCAGAAAACGGTCACGAATGCCGGCTTCACCAGCTTGTCCCCCTCGAAGCGTGGCGCCTCGAAGATGATGTCGTAGGCCTGCCACTCGCCGGGCGGACGCGGTGCGCTGACGAGCGGCGGCCACTGGCCGTAGAGCGACCCGGCGCCACCGTCGGAGTAGGTGCGGTTGTTGTACATG
>CAVRKM010000012.1:0-815802 GCA_963722245.1 uncultured Thermoleophilaceae bacterium | reverse complement strand
CGGCTGGTCGCGCACTTCGAGCGCCAGGTCGAAGAGCCCCTCTGGCTGGAGCCCGAGACGGCGCAGCGGCTGGCGCCGGGCACGGTGGGCATCCGACTGCCCATCAGCCGCTTCGTGTGCAAGGTGAAGATGAGCAGCGACAAGGACCCCGACTCCCAGCAGCGCGTCCTCGCGCAGCTTCGTGGCTCAGGGCCCTACGCCAACTCGGCGCTCGCCGACGACATGGAGCGGGAGCTCGCCCGCCGCCGCCGTCGCTAGCGCCGAGGACGGGCCAGGTAGCGCTCGCCCGCGTCGAGCACGACCCGCTTGTGGCGCACCTCGTCGGTGACCACGACGGAGCCCCGACTCACGCGCGTGAGGGTGCCGGCGCATGTCTCGATCACGACCCAGTGCGTCCCGCGCACGGTGGCGTGGCTGTTCCTGCCGTGCGTTCGGTAGCGGCCGCCGTGGTCGCGACCCCAGAGACGGCTTCCAGACTTGGCGCGGGCGGCGCTGGCGAGCGTGCGCGAGGCCCGCACGGAACCGGCCGGGCACGTCCGGCCGTGCAGGTAGAGATCTACGTAGCCGCGCTCGCGCCGCTTCTGCCTGATCACGAAGCGTCCCCCGCCGAAGGTCGCGGTTTGCGTCTTGCCGCTCGGCAGAGCCGACGTGAGCGCGAGCGATCCCCTGGCGGCATCCACCTCCGTCCCGACCGGCAGCTCGGACCCGTAGGCGAGCCTCACGAACGAGGAGGCTCCGGGCCGGCGCACGCGCAGGTCGCCCTTCCCGGGCGCCACGATGACGGTCGAGCCAAGTTGGGGTGTGGGCAGGCGGTCGTCGACCGGCGCGGGACCGGGGTCTGGCACGGGATCGGGCGTGGGCGCCGTCGGGCCCGGATCGGGGGGCGGCGGCGTCCCCGACGCGAGGGTCGTGAAGGCGACGTCCGGTCCGCGCGTCGTGCCCTTGGAGTTCGTCGCGACGAGCCTGAAGTGGTAAGTGGTCTCGGCCTGCAACTCGGTCAGGGTCGCTGACACCGGCTTATTCGACTTGGACTTCGCCAGCGAGCCCTGGGCGGTCGTGGAGCCGTAGGCCACGGTCGTCCCGTACTCGAAGAGGAACGTGGTGGGCCGGTCGTTTGGGTTGACGTTGCCCTGCAGGACGGCGCTCGACCCGCCCACGCTCGTAACCGCCGTGGCCGACACGATCGGAAGCTCGGTGCCGCCGCTCGCCCAAGCGGCGCCCGTCAGGACGAGCAGCACTACCCCGATCAGGAAACCCGGAGCTCGACGGAGGACAACCATGCGAACCTCATCGACGCGCGGTGGAGAAACGTCAATGGAACATGCGTCCGGTGCGATGGAGCTGAGGGGACTCGAACCCCTGACCTACGCGCTGCCAGCGCGTCGCTCTTCCAGCTGAGCTACAGCCCCAGGGCTGGGCATTCTAGACGGAGGTCAGCCCACCGAGCGAGCCGGGGCCTCGCCCCAGAGCTGCTCCAGGCGGTAGTACTCGCGCGCCTCGGGGGTGAAGATGTGGGCCACCACGTCGAGGTAGTCGAGCAGGATCCAGCGGGATTCGCCGGCGCCCTCGGTGCGGCGTGGAAGCAGGCGCTCGTCCGCGTGCTTGAGCTCGTCGTGGATGGCGTCGTGGATCGCCTTTGTCTGGCGCTCGGTGTTGCCCGAGCAGATCACGAAGAAGTCCGTGTAGGAGACGATCCCGCGCAGGTCCACCACGCGGATGTCCATCGCCTTGCGGTCCGCCGCGATCTCCGCGATCCGCTCGGCCAGGGCGACGGAGTCGCTCACGCCGGTGCCTGCTCCGAGATCGATTCCGACGCCCCGTACAGCCCGTTCGCCTCGATGTAGGCGGCCACCTTGTCCGGCACCAGGTAGCGGATCGGCTGTCCGGCCGCGGCCCGCCGCCGGATCCCGCTCGACGAAACCTGGATGATCGGCATGTCGAGGTAGCGGATCGCCCGCATCCCCGCCAGGCGGCCCAGCCTGATCCCGATCGCCTGGCGCGACCAGCTCACCCGCGCCGCCACGACCACCGTGGCGAGCGCCAGCACCTCCTCCGGCTCGTGCCAGCTGGCGAGCGCGGCCGCCTGGTCGCCGCCGAGAATCAGGAACAGCTCGTCGTCGGGCGAGCGCTCGCGCAGCGCTCGCAGCGTGTCGGACGTATACGACGGTCCCTCGCGCTCGAGCTCCGCGCGCGACACCTCGAAGCGCTCGTCGTCAGCGGTCGCCAGCTCGACCATCTCGAGCCGCTCCTCCGCGCCCGGGTCGCCCTCGAGCTCGCGGTGCGGCGGCCTGGCCCACCGGGATGAAGACGACCTTGTCCAGCTCCAGCTCCACCAGCGACTCCTGCGCGCACACCAGGTGACCGATGTGCGGCGGGTTGAAGGCTCCTCCGAGAATTCCGACGCGCAAGAGGGTTACTCGCGGACCTGCCCGGAACCTTCGGCGACGAACTTGTAGGTGGTCAGCTCGCGCAACCCGATCGGGCCGCGGGCGTGCAGCTTCTGGGTGGAGTTGCCGATCTCGGCGCCCATGCCGAACACGGCGCCGTCGGTGAAGCGCGTGGAGGCGTTGACGTAGACGCAGGCCGCGTCGACCCCCGCGGTGAACGCACGGGCGGACTTCGTCGACTCGGTCACGATCGCCTCCGAGTGCCCCGACGCCGTAGCGGTTGACGTGATCGATCGCCTCGTCCGCCGAGTCCACCACCTTCACGGCCAGGATCAGCGCGTGGTACTCGGTCTCCCAGTCCTCCTCGGTGGCGTCCGCCAGCGAGTCGGCCAGGTCGCCCGCCATCGCACGCGTGCGCCCGTCCACTCGCAGCTCCACCCCGCGCTCGCGCAGCTCGCGCAGCGCGCGCGGCAGGAACTCGGCCGCGGCATCGGCGTGCACGAGCAGCGTCTCGGCCGCGTTGCACACCGAGGGCCGCTGCACCTTCGCGTTGATCGCGATCGCCAGCGCGTCGTCGAGGTCGGCGCTCGCGTCGACGAACACGTGGCAGTTGCCCGCGGCGGCGTACATCACCGGCACGGTCGCGTGCTCCTTGAGCGCGTTCTTCAGGCCCTCTCCCCCGCGCGGGATGATCAGGTCGACAACGTCCGTCCTGGGTGGCCAGCTCGCGCAGCTCGTCGCGGTCGCCGCCGGTCACGATCGAGATCGCGCCCTCGGGCACGCCGGCGCCGGCGGCCGCCTCGGAGGCGACCTGCGCGAGCACCGCGTTCGAGTGAGCCGCCGTCGACGAGCCGCGCAGCACGATCGCGTTGCCCGACTTGAGGCAGAGCGCCGAGCAGTCGACCGTCACGTTGGGCCGGGCCTCGTACACGACCGCTACCACTCCGAGCGGCACGCGCACGCGGCGCACGTCGAGCCCGTTGGCAAGCCGGAAGCCTTCGATCGTCTCCCCGACCGGGTCGGGCAGCGCCTCGATCGCCCGCACGTCCGTGGCGATCCCCGCCAGGCGCTCCTCCGTCAGCTGCAGACGATCGAGCAGGCCCGAGTGCAGCTCCGCCTGCTCGCCGGCCTCCATGTCGCGCGCGTTGGCCTCGAGGATCTCGGGCGCACGGCGCTCGAGCGCCTCCGCCATCGCGCTGAGCGCGGCGTTCTTGGTGGTGGTGTCGAGCTGGGCCAGCGAGCGAGACGCACGGCGCGCGCCGGCGCACACCTCGGCGACCGACTGGGCGGTGGTGGCCATCGGGGCAAGGGTACCGGGCCTACGCCGCGTGCCGGTTAAGGGAAAGGAACAGCCGCACGCGGCGGGCCGCGGATGGCATCCTTGCGGGCGGTGGATCTCCGCGACGCCATCTCCGAGCACGTGCGCGACGGCATGACGGTCGCGCTCGAGGGCTTCACCCACCTGATCCCGTTCGCCGCCGGACACGAGCTGATCCGCCAGGGCCGGCGCGACCTGACGCTCGTGCGAATGACCCCCGACCTGATCTACGACCAGCTGATCGGCATGGGGTGCGCCCGCAAGCTGATCTTCTCCTACGGCGGCAACCCCGGCGTCGGCTCTTTGCACCGCTTCCGCGACGCGGTCGAGCACGGCTGGCCGGCTCCGCTCGAGATCGTGGAGCACTCGCACGCGGGGCTCGCCAACGCGTACACGGCCGGCGCGGCCAACCTGCCGTTCGGCGTCCTGCGCGGCTACGCCGGCACCGACCTGGTCGAGCACAACGACGAGGTCGCCTTCGTCGACTGCCCGTTCACCGGCGAGCGGCTGAGCGCGGTGCGGGCGGTTCGCCCGGACGTGACCGTGATCCACGCCCAGCAGGCCGACCGCCACGGCAACGTCATGCTCTGGGGCCTCGCGGGGGTGCAGAAGGAGGCCGTGCTGGCGGCCACGGCCGCGATCGCCACGGTCGAGGAGATCGTCGACGAGCTCGAGCCCCGCCCCCACTCGGTGGTGCTGCCGGCCTGGACGATCTCCGCGGTCTGCCACGTGCCTGGTGGCTCGCACCCCTCCTACGCGGCCGGATACTCCACGCGCGACAACGACTTCTACTCGGCCTGGGACGAGATCGCCCGCGACCGCGACCGCTTCACCGAGTGGATGCGGGAGAACGTGACCGAGAGCGAGGGGGTGCCGGCGTGAGCGTCGACGCTGCCGTGGAGGTCACCCCCGAGGAGCTGATGACGATCAACGCGTCGCGCGAGCTGCGCGACGGCCAGGTCTGCCTCGTCGGCGTCGGTCCGCCCAACGTGGCCGCCAACCTGGCGCGCCGGCTACAGGCGCCCGGGTGCGTGCTGGTCTACGAGTCGGGCGCGATCGGCGCCCAGCCGGTGCGCCTGCCGCTCTCGATCGGGGACGACGACCTCGCGGAGACCGCGCTCGAGCTCGTGTCGGTGCCCGAGATGTTCAACCTCTGGATCGGCGGCGGACGCATCGACGTGGGCTTCCTCGGCGCCGCCCAGATCGACCCGCGCGCCAACCTCAACACCACGGCGATCGGCCCCTACGACCAGCCCAAGGTGCGCCTGCCCGGCGCCGGCGGAGCTCCCGAGATCGCGGCCTGCGCGAAGTCCGTGATCGTGATCGTCCGCCACTCGCCGCGCACGTTCGTCGAGCGGCTCGACTTCGTCACCTCGCTGGCCCACCGAGAGGGGCACACCGTGGTGATCACCGACCTGGGCGTGCTGCGCCCCGCCGCCGACGGCGAGCTGGAGCTCGTGGCCCTGCACCCGGGCGTGGAGCCGGACGCGGTCCAGGAGGCCACCGGCTGGCACCTGCGCATCGCCGACCCGATCGACCACACGCCGCCGGTCACGCAGGGCGAGCTCGAGGAGCTGCGCGAGTTGCGGGCTTCGGCCGGGCGAGCGCTAGCCGCGCGGGGTTGGACGCCGGCGAAAAAGCCCCGCCCGCTACGCCCGCGCCCGGGTCGCCCCGACGATGGCCCAACGCCGTCCTCTAAAGCGCCAGGCGCAGGTCACGAGCCGCACCGCGATCAGCCCGAGCAGCCCGCACCACACGCCGACGATCCCCCAGTCGAAGGCGAGCGACGCCAGCGCCACGGGCACGAACACCAGCAGCGATGCGGCCAGCATCCCCCACATCAGGAAGCGCGTGTCGCCCGCGCCGATCAGGATCCCGTCGAGCGCGAAGACCGCCCCGTTGACCGGCTGCATCAGCGCGAACAGCGGCCAGATCTTCTGCAGCTGGTCGATCACGTCCTGGTCGGACGTGAACGCGCGCGGGATCACGTCGGTCAGCGCGAGCATCACCACGGCGAACACTCCCCCCGCGGCGACCGCCAGCTCGATCATGCGCGCTGCGGCGCGGTAGGCCTCGTCGGCGTCGCCCGCGCCCAGCGAGCGGCCCACGATCACCTGACCCGCGATCGCCACGGCGTCGAGCACGAGCGCGAGGAACACGAACAGCTGGAAGGCCACCTGGTGGGCCGCCAGGGCGTCGTCGCTCACGCGCGCGAGCACGGCGCTCGCCACCAGGAACGACGCGTACAGCGCCGCGGTGCGCACGAAAATCTCCGAGCCGATCCGCGCCAGCGGCCGCATCGCGGTGAGCGACGGCCGGCGCGAGTCGGCCGGCGCCCGCAGCAGCGCGGCGACGAACGCCGCGCCCATGCCCAGCTGGGCCACGACGGTCGCCCACGCCGAGCCCGCCAGCCCCCAGCCGAATCCGTAGATGAACAGCAGGTTCAGCGCCACGTTCGCCGCGTTCGCCGCCACGACGATCACCAGCGGCGTGCGCAGGTCGGACACGCCGCGCAGGAAGCCCTGGCCCGCCAGCGCGATCAGCGCGGACGGCAGCCCGAGCGAGCCGATCCGCAGGTACAGCACCGCCAGCTCGCCGGTGTGCCCGTGGCCGCCCATGAGGTTCACGAGCGGCACCGCGAGCGCGACCAGCGTCACGGTCAGCACCACCCCGATCCCGGACGCCAGCCACAGCGCCTGCGCCGCCAGGCTGCCGGCCTGGCCGTGCTCGGCGGCGCCCGATAGCCGCGCCACCTGCGCCGTCGTGCCGTAGGTGAGGAAGTTGAACAGCGTGAACGCGCCGGTCAGCAGGGTGGCCGCGATCGCCAGCGCCGCCAGCTGCTCCGTGCCGAGGTGGCCGACCATCGCGGTGTCGGCGAGCAGGTAGAGCGGCTCGGCCGCCAGCGCCCCGAGCGCCGGCAGCGCGAGGCCGAGGATCTCCCTGTCGTAGGGGGAGCGCAGTCTCAATCCAGCACGAAGTAGTCGCGGTGAACGGCTTCCTCGGTCGCCCGGGGGAGCAGCTTCCGCACCTCGTCCGTCTTCAGTCCCTTGATCCGGCGCAGCTCGCCCGCCGAGTAGCCCACGATCCCCTTGCCAACCGGCCGGCCGCCGCAGCGCACCTCGACCGCGTCGCCGGCCTCGAAGTCGCCCTCCACCTCGACGACGCCCACCGGCAGCAGGCTGGTCCCGCGCTCGCGCAGCGCCTGCTCGGCGCCGTCGTCGACGGTCACGCGCCCGCGCGCCGGCTTGGCGTAGCGCAGCCACAGCTTGAAGCTCGACACCCGGCCGCGCTGGGGCACGAAGCGGGTCCCGGCCGGCTCGCCCGCGAGCGCCCGGGCGACGGCCTCTCGCTCCACGCCGTTGGCGATCGCCACGGGGATGCCCGCGGCGGTGGCCATCTCGGCGGCCACCACCTTCGAGCGCATTCCCCCGGAGCCGAGCGGCGAGGTGGATACCCCGATGTCGAAGGCAGCGAGCGTCTCGATGTCGCTCACCTCCTCGATCAGCTCCGCGGACGGGTCGGTGCGCGGATCGGCCGAGTAGAGGCCGTCGATGTCGGTGAGCAGCACCAGCCGGTCGGCCCCGATCAGGATCGCCACCTGAGCGGCTAGGAAGTCGTTGTCGCCGAACGAGATCTCGTCGGTGGTGGTCGTGTCGTTCTCGTTGATCACGGGCACCACGCGCCAGTCGAGCAGCTTGCGCAGCGTGTGGCGGGCGTTGAGGTAGTGGGTGCGCGCCGACATGTCGAAGAAGGTCAGCAGCACCTGCGCGGACTTGACCCCGCGGTCCTGCAGGAGCTCGTCGTAGTGGCGGTAGAGCTTGCCCTGGCCGACCGCCGAGGCGGCCTGCAGCTCCTCCATCGCGCTCGGACGCATCGGAAGACCCATCAGGCGCATGCCGCGCGCGATGGCGCCCGAGGTGACGACGACGACCTCGTCGCCGGCGCCGTGGCGCGCGGCGACCTCGTCGCAGAGCGTGGCCAGCACCTCGGTGCGCACCTCCCCGGCGTAGTCGGCGACGATGCTCGAGCCGAGCTTGACCACCACGGTCGCCATCAGGAGCCTCCGACCAGCTTCCAGCTGCCGTCCTCCTTGGCGAGCTGGAACCTGCGCGTCGTGCGCTGGCCGCCGGTGGCGATCGTGGCCCGCACGATCGCGCTGTCGCCATCGACCTTCACGGCGCCGATCGAGATCAGGCGCAGGTTCAAGCCCTTGATCAGGCTGAGCTGGTCCTTGCAGGCGCTCTCCGCCTTGTCGCCGCTCGCGCCGGTCGCCTTCTCCATGTACTCCTGGGAGAGCAGCTTGCCGCAGAGGCGGTCGCCGTCGCGGGCGTTCGTGGCCTGCACGAAGTCGCGCACGGCCTGCTGGGCGTCCTTGGAGTCGTCGCCGCCACCGCACGCGCTCAGCGCGACGGCGAGCGCGAGCACGAGGGCTAGGCGGGCCACCTTCGGATTGTTATCAGCCCGGATCAAGCTCGAACACGACGCCCGCGATCTCCACGTCGTCGCCGGGCGTGAAGCCGGCGGCCTCCAGGCCCTTGATCACCCCCAGCGCCCGCAGCCGCTCCTCCACGTAGCGCAGCGCCTCGGGGTTGTCGATGTCGTGGCGCGCCATCAGCCGGTCGATGCGGCCGCCCTCCACCCGGAACGTGCCCGGCGCGACGCGCTCGACGCTGAACGAGTCGCCGGCCCCGGGGCGGTAGACGCGATGCGTGGCCGGCTGCTCGCTCGCCTGCGCCTCGGGGGCCTCCTCCGGCACGCGCTCGAAGATCGCGTCGCGCAGCTCGGGCACGCCCGCCCCGGTGGCGGCGGACGTCGCGAGCACCGGGATCTCCAATCGGCGCTGCCAGTCCCGCACGGCCGCCTCGACATCGTCCGGGGGAACGAGATCGGCCTTGGAGAGGCACAGCACGCGCGGGAGGTCGGCCAGGCCGTGGCCGTGCTCGCGCAGCTCGGCCTCGACCGTGGCGTGGTTGGCGACCGGGTCCGACCCGTCGAGCGGGGCAAGGTCGAGCACGTGCACGAGCAGCCGGCAGCGCTCCACGTGCGCGAGGAACTCGTGCCCGAGGCCGGCACCGGCACTGGCGCCCTCGATCAGGCCGGGGATGTCGGCGAGCACGAGCTGGCGGTCGTCGCGCTCCAGCGTCCCGAGCCCCGGCTCGAGCGTGGTGAACGGATAGTCGGCGACCTTCGGGCGGGCGCGCGTGAGCGCCGCCAGCAGCGACGACTTGCCGGCGTTCGGGAGACCCACCAGCCCCGCGTCCGCGAGCAGCTTGAGCTCAAGCGTGAGCCAGCGCTCCTCCCCCGGCAGGCCCTTCTCGGCGAAGCGCGGCGCCTGCCGCGTGGGCGTCGCGAAGTGGCGATTGCCGCGCCCGCCGCTGCCGCCGCGCGCCACGATCGCGTGCTGCCCGGCATCGGTCAGGTCCCAGCGATCGCCGCGCTCGGGGTCGAGCACGACGGTCCCGGGCGGCACGCGCACGTCGAGGCGATCCGGGGTGGCGCCGTGCTTGTTGGCGCCCTGGCCGTGACCGCCGCGCGGCGACTTGAAGTGCGAGCCGCGCCGGAAGGCGGCCAGGTCGCGCAGCGAAGCGTCCACGACGATCGCCACGTCCCCGCCACGGCCGCCGTCGCCGCCGTCCGGGCCGCCTTTGGGCACGTGCGCCTCGCGCCTGAACGAGACGACCCCGTTTCCCCCAGCGCCGCCGCGGACGTAGATCTTCGCCCTGATCGTGAAACACCGTTTACAGCCGGGGGCTCGCGCCCCCGGACCCCCGCGAAGATTGGCTTCGCCCGGGGGTCCAGGCGATCGCGCTGTCATCCGATCCAGCAAAGCTGGATCATCCGGAAACAGGCCGGCCGCCGGCAGGCGGCGCAGCAGCTCGCGCCAGCCCTCTCGCTGCGCGTACGCCCGCTCGAGCAGCTCGCGCGCCTCGGCCTCGCGGCCGTTCGCCGCCAGCGTGACGCCGTGCCAGAACGCGAGCTCGGCGTTGTCCGGCTGCTCGGCATGCGCCGCCGCGTACTCGGCGAGCGCTCCCTCGAGGTCTCCGGCCGCGGCCAGCTCGTCGCCGACCTCGACCCGCGCGTAGGTCGCCACCAGGCCGGCCAGGCGGCGCAGCTCCGCGACGGGCTCGGCGTGATCCTCCACGCGCAGGTCCACCGGGCGGTCCTCCATGGGCTGCCCGGTCGCGCGCGGCGCCACAACGACCAGGGCCGCCGACTGCCGGCCGCGGATGTCCCCGCCCTCGCCCTCGGCGGCCTCGAGCGCCAACAGCAGCCGGCTGGCGAGGTCCCCGTCGCCGGCGCGGAAGGCCTCGATCATCGCGTCCGGCACCGTCGGGCGCTCCATCATGTTGGCCTGCGCCGAGACGCCGTCCGCCACTCGGTGCCCGGCCTCGCGAATGCAGCGCGCGCCGGTGTGAACCGCCACGCGCCCGTGCTTGTCGACGATCGCGACCTGGCGCACCGCCTCCTGCTCGTCGTCCCCCAGCAGCCGGCGCAGCGCGTCGGGCGCCGATGCCCCGCGACGGAGCTGCCCCAGCCCGCGCGGCCCGTAGGCGGGCTCCACGACCGACTGGGTGGCCACCGCCCCGACGCCGGGCTCTGCCCAGCTGACGAGCGGCCCGACCGAGAAGTAGTGCGACTGCACGGCCACGCCCAGTTGGCCGCTGTGCTCGTCGCGGGCGACGATCGAGTAGGTCGTGGGCTACTCCTCCGCGAGTGGCTCGACCGAGATCACCCGGCCGCGCCTGCCGGCGGCGAACTGCACCACACCGGGGCGGGTGGCGAAGATCGTGTCGTCGCGGCCGAGGCCAACGCCGTCGCCGGGCCTGAAGCGGGTGCCGCGCTGGCGGACGATGATCTCGCCGCCGCTGACCGCCTGGCCCGCGAACACCTTCACGCCGAGGCGCTTGGCGTTCGAATCGCGGCCGTTGCGGCTCGACCCGAGACCCTTCTTATGAGCCATCGGAGTCCTCCTCCTTCTTGGCAGCGCGGCGCGCGGCGCCGACCTTGATGTCGGCGATCTCGATGCGCGTGAGGTCCTGGCGGTGTCCGTAGCGGCGCTTGTAGCCGCGCTTGGGCTTGAACTTGAGGCCGTGGATCTTCTTGCCGCGCTCGTGTCCGGTGACGGTCGCCTGCACCTTTACCTTGCCGAGCTCGCCGGGCTCGAGCACCGACTTGTCGCCGTCCGCGTACAGCAGTGGCTCGAGGTCGACCTTGTCGCCCTCGTTCGCGGACATGCGATCGACGACGATCGAGTCGCCCTTCTCGACGCGGTATTGCTTACCGCCCACTCTGACGATCGCGTAGCTCATGGCAAAGGAATGGCGCCACGGACTGCCGGCGGCGCCGCTGGCGAGTCTAGCGGGTGACGAGTCCGCGAGCGGGCTCGCGGCGGGGCGCCTGGGCGATCAGCAATCCGGCTGCGACGAGCGCGGCGCCGCCGACCGCGCGGGCCGTGATCGGCTCGTCGTAGAGCGCCGCACCGAAGCCGAGCGCGCCGAACGGCAGCAGCATCGCCAGGAACGACATCGCCTGCGCGGTGATGTGGCGCAGCAGCACCGTCAGGCCCACGAAGGGGACCGCGGAGCCGATCAGCGCCAGGTAGGCGATCGAGCCGAGTGACTTGCCCGTCCAGGCGGCCTCGGCCCAGGTCTCCCCCAGCGCCGACGCGGCGAGCAGGGCGATGCCCGCCGCGAGCATCGCCCAGCCGTTGAGCACGACCGGGTCGAGCTCGGCCGCGCGCAGCTTGATCGAGATGTTCCCGACGGCGGCTCCGACCGGGGCGACCGCCAGCGCCGCGGCCCCGGCGAGCGCCAGATCCTTGTCGCCGAGGTCGATGCTCTCGACGAAAGCGAGCACCAGGCCGGCGATCGCGATCAGCACACCCACGATCACGCGACTGCGCAGTGGCTGATCTGGCAGGAACGCCGCGCCGAGCAGGGCCACGTAGAGCGGCAGCACCCCGAACAGCACCGCCGCGAGGCCGGACGGGATGTACTGCTCGCCCCAGTACACGAGCCCGTACGTGAGCGCGAACGGAAACAGGCGCGAGCACGGCGGCGAGCCGGAAATCGGTACGCAACGTGCGGCGGGTCGCGGCGGTCACCGCGAGCAGCACGAGCCCCGCGGCGGCGAAGCGGATGCCCGCGCCGAGCAGCGGCGGGCAGTCCTCCAGCCCGATCTTGATCGACACCCAGGTGCTCGACCAGATCACGACCAGCAGCCCGTAGAGGCCCCAGACGGCGGAACGGCTCACGCGCCGCGACCTTACAGAGACCGCACAGCGGGCCAGATTCGCCGCCCCGCGCTCATACCTGCGAGCAGTCCGGACGACAACCCGAACATGGCGGTCGTCGACACCGTTCACGCCTCTCTCTGCGAACTGGTCGCGGAGATGATGAGCGCGGCGTGCGGCCGCGCCTTCCCCCGCGACCATGTCAGCTTCCTGGCGTTGGGCGGGACCGAGGCCCAGGCTTTGGAGCTGACTCAGGCGATCAACGCGCTGTTCGGCCTGGAGCTGCCGGCCGACACCGTCATGCGGTCACCCACACCGGACGCGCTCGCACGCACCATCGAGTCCTGCTGGCCCGGGAGCGCGACGGACCTCGTCGCGCTGATCGCGGCGATCGCCGACGCCGCCTAGTCAGCGTCGCGGTGCACGGTCTCCGGCGAGAACGCCGGCAGGCAGACCGCCACGTACTCCGCCCCCTCGGGCGTCGAGTAGCGCACCCACTCGCCGGCGCGCACCAGCACGCCCTGGCCGGCGGCCACCTCGAGCGTGCCCTGCTCGCCCTCGACGGACAGCGTCCCGCCCAGGACGACCGTGTACTCGTCGAACTCCGGCCGCTGGCCGGGCTCGCTCCACCCGGCGGGCGAGCGCATGCGCGCGATGCTCACGCGCTCCTCCCCGCCGGAGGCGCGGCCGGCGAACTCGTCGATCAGCTTGGGTGGCTCGCCGGCCGCCTCGACGCGCACGGGAGCGTCGATCAGCTGCGCCATCAGGCGGCTACCATCGGCCGGCCAGACATCAGCGGGGGGCCGGGGGCGCGAGCCCCTGGGTGGTCTCCTCGGCCTGCGGCTTGCGTCGCCCGCGGCCGCCGCGGCGGCCTCGGCGCCGGCGCGGGGGGTCGGCGGAGCCCGAGTCGCCGTCGGGCGATGCCGCGCCCTCGGGCGGGTTCACCAGCGACGCCTGCGCCGCCGAGCGCCCCACCTTCTCGATCCGCACCAGCGTCCGCTCGCCGACGAGCGACGCCGCGTTCACGACCGAGATCACGTAGCCGTCCAGCTTGGCCACCGCGTCGTCGTCGTTGTACATGTGCGGCTCCTCGATCAGGACGAGCACCTCCTCGCCCTCGCGGAACGGCAGCGCGCGCTCCTCCACGTCCTCGCGGCTGCCCTCGAGGACCACCTCGAAGTGGTCGATCGGCAGGGCCTCCGTCCCCTCGAAGTGGAAGTGGCGCCCGGTCTCCTGCTCGATCTCCACGATCGGCCCGGACACGCCCTGGCCGCCGACCAGGATCGTCGACACCTTGGGGTGCACCCGGATCAGGAAGGCCGGCGCCGGCCGCTCGGCCGCGACCTCGCGCAGCCAGCGCTCGACCTCGATCGACACCGTCTCCTCGGACAACACCACGCCCTCGCCCTCGCAGGTGGGGCACGGCTTGGTCATGATCTCGCGCACGCCGTCGGTGACGTTCTGGCGCGTCATCTCGACCAGCCCGAGCGGGGAGATCTCAACGACGTAGGTCTTCGTGCGGTCCTCGTCGAGCGACTTGCGCAGCGTCTTCAGCACCGTGTCGCGGTTGCGCGCCCGCGACATGTCGATGAAGTCGATCACGATGATGCCGCCGATGTCGCGCAGCCGCAGCTGGCGCACGACCTGCTCGGCGGCCTCGAGGTTGGTCTTGGTGATCGTGTCCTCGAGCTTGGCGCCCTTGCCGCGGCCGGTGAACGAGCCCGAGTTGACGTCGATCACCGTCATCGCCTCGGCGTAGTCGATCATCAGGTAGCCGCCGCTGGGCAGGTCCACCCGGCGCCGGAGCACCGACTGCAGCGCCTCCTCGACGTTGTAGCGCTCGAACAACGGCTCGTCGTCCTCGTAGAACTCCAGGCGCTCGAGCAGCTCCGGCGCGGTCCGGTTGAAGAAGGACTCGAGCCGGTGATGCTGCTTGCGGTCGTCGACGATCGCCTTCTCGAACTCGCCCGAGAAGATGTCGCGCGCCACGCGCACCGACAGGTCGGCCTCCTGGAACACCATCTCCGGGGCCGCCGTCTCGGTCGCGCGCTGCTGGAGCACGTCGTGGAGCTTGTGCAGGTACTTGATCTCGCGCTCGAAGTCCTCGCGCGTCGCGCCCTGGGCGGCGGTGCGCACGATCACGCCGCCGTCGCCGAGGTCCGCCTTGCCGGCGGCGCGGCGCACCCGCTCGCGCTCC
Organism: uncultured Thermoleophilaceae bacterium; assembly: GCA_963722245.1. Classification (GTDB taxonomy): domain Bacteria; phylum Actinomycetota; class Thermoleophilia; order Solirubrobacterales; family Thermoleophilaceae; genus JACVRW01. The sequence continues at coordinate 801,667 of CAVRKM010000012.1, read as the reverse complement.
TTGTCGTCGAGCCGGCGCGACACGCCCACGCCCTCGCCCTGCGGCACGTACACGAGGTAGCGCCCCGCGATCGAGAGCTGCATCGACAGGCGCGGGCCCTTCGTCTTCAGCGGGTCCTTGATCGCCTGGACGAGGATCTCCTGGCCGGGCTTGAGCAGCTCGGTGATGCGCTTGCCCTTGGCCCGTCCGCCGCGGCCGCGGCGGGCGACCTCGACGCCGGGGAAGACCACGTCGTCGGCGTGCAGGAAGCCGTTCTTCTCGAGGCCGATGTCCACGAACGCCGCCTCGAGGCCGGGCAGGACGTTGTCGACCTTGCCCTTGTAGATGTTCCCGACGATCGAGCGAGATCCGCGACGCTCTATGTAGAGCTCCGCGACGCGCCAGTCGTCGGCTTTCTTCTGACCGCGTCCCCGGCTATTGCCGGAGGGTGAGCCCTCCGACTCGAGGATCGCGACCCTGGTTTCGCCACGGTCCACCGTGACGAGCAACTGCTTCTTCAAAACAAATCCCTCTCATAAGAGTTAGAGGCCCTTGGCCACAGCCGTTTCGCGCGCTTGCGCGTAGATCGACTGCAACAGGCCAATGGCCAGCAATGTCGTTATCACGGACGAGCCGCCGTAAGACATCAGCGGCAGTGGGACGCCCGTGATCGGCATGATCCCGATGGTCATGCCCACGTTGACGAAGACCTGGAACATCAGCATCGCGGTGATGCCGCCGGCGACCAATGCGCCGTAGAAGTTCTTTGACATCGTCAGGATTCTCAACGCTCTCCAGATTAGGAGCGCAAACAGGGAAAGTACGAGCGCCGCACCCACGAACCCGAATTCCTCTCCTACAACCGAAAATATGAAGTCCGTGTGGTGCTCTGGAAGGAAGTTCAACTTCGTCTGCGTGGATTCGTTCCCACGGCCCGTCTTCCCCCCTGAGCCTATCGCGGTCAGAGACTGATTGATCTGATAGCCCTCATCGGCGGGATCCGTCGAGGGGTTGAGGAATGCGGTCAAACGGTCGACCTGGTACGGCTTCAGCACCTGCACCCCCGCGGCCGGAGCGGCGATCAGCACCACCACGATCGCCACCGCCGCGAGTGCTCCGAGAGCCGCGAAGTGAGTCCACTTGGTGCCCGCCACGAACAGCACGGCGAGCACGATGGCGAGGTAGACGAGCCCTGAGCCGAGGTCCGGCTGGGCGACCACGAGCATCGCCGGGACCACCGCGAGCAGGACGATCCGGCTGGTCGTCTCCCGCTCGTTGAGCCGGCGCGCCCGGTCGACCGTGAACGCGGCCAGCGCGACGACCAGCAGCAGCTTGCCCAGCTCGGAGGCCTGGAAGTTGAAGAAGCCGATCTCGATCGCCCGCCGCGACCCGCGCGCGGAGAAGCCGAAGACGTACACGAGCAGGATCGCGCCGATCATGAACCCGTAGACGCCGAGCTTCCATTCGCGCAGGCGCGAGTAGTCGAAGCGCGAGACCAGCAGCATCAGCACCACTCCGGCGGCGATGTAGATCAGCTGGCGGTCCATGTAGTAGTTCGGATCGCCCGGTATGTCGCCGAAGGTGGCCTTGTGCACCGTGTAGACGCTCGCGAAGATCAGCCCGAACGTCGCGAGCAGCAACAGCGGATCGAGCCGCAGCAGGCGCGGGCCGGTGTCGCGGAAGTCCTGGACCGCGGTGGTGGCCATCAGCAGGTCGCCATCAGTCGGAGGGGCCTCCGCCCTGGACCAGCTGCTGCTCGTTCACGTTGAACAGCTCCGCCAGGATGCGGCGCGCCATCGGCGCGGCGGTGTCGGCGCCGAAGCCGCCGGCCTCGTCGGTCACGGCGACCACGTACTTGGGGTCTGGCCAGGGCGCCAGCGCGACGTACCAGGACTGGTCGGCGCGGCCGGCTCCCTTCTCGGCCGTTCCGGTCTTGCCGGCGATCTGCACGGGGAAGGTCGAGAACACCGGCGTCGAGGTGCCGCCGGGGGCGCTGGCGGCGCCGCGCAGGCCGTCGAGGATCGCCGAGCGGTTCTCGGGCGCGATGTTGAGCTTGCGGGCCGTGGGCGCCTCGAGGTCCTGCTTCGCCTGGCCGGCGGAGTTCTCGATCCGCTGCCCGAGCCGCGGGCGCAGCACCCTCCCGCCGTTTGCGATCGCGCCGTAGGCGACCGCCATCTGGAGGGGGTCGGCCTGCACGTCGCCCTGGCCGACGGCGAGGTTGACGTTGTCGCCCACCGACCACGGGCCGGTCCTGCCAACCGCACTTGCCCAGTGAGATCTCGGTCGGCGTGGGGTTGGTGCGGTTCACGCAGCGCTGGAACTTGGCGTACTGGCGGTCGCGCCACTTCGGGCCCGGGATGAAGCCGGGACCCTCTTCGGGCAGATCGACCCCGGTGCGGCGCCCCAGCCCAAGCTCGCGCGCCCAGTGCTGGAGCGGCATCCCCTTGTGGTTGAGGTCGCGACCCAGCTGGTAGAAGAACACGTCGCTGGACACGGTCAGCGCCTGGCGCAGCGACAGCACGCCGTGGGCCACGCCGCCGGCGTTCTTGAAGGTCACGTCGCCGACCTTCAGCTCGCCGGGGTCGTTGAGCGGCGTGTCCGGCGTGATCAACCCGGACTCGAGCGCGGCGGTGGCTGTGATCAGCTTGAACGTCGATCCGGTGGGGTAGCCGGACGCGACCGCGCGGTTGGTCAGCGGGTCGCCGTTCTCCTTGTCGGTCAGCCGGTCGTAGTCCGATTGCCGGACCACCTTTGCGAACAGGTTCGGGTCATACGAGGGCTGGGAGCCCAGCCCGAGCACCTCGCCGTTGTGGATGTCCATCACCGCGAAGGCGCCCTTGCCGGTCCCGCTGGCGAGCGCCTCCTGGCCGGCGCGCTGCACGTCGAGGTCGAGCGAGAGGCGCAGCTGACTGCCCTGCTTGGGCTGCAGCGCCGGCCGGTAGCCACGCAGGTTGCCGAGCGCGTCCACGCGAACGCGCGTGGCGCCGCTGGTCCCGCGCAGGAACTGGTCGTATTCCGCCTCCAGGCCGGCCTTGCCGACGCGATCGCCGCTCTGGACACCCGAGTAGCTCGGATCGTCGAGCTCCGGCTGGCTGACCTCGCCGACGTAGCCGAACAGGTGCGCGCCCAGCTCGCCGTGGGGGTACTCGCGCAGGAAGACCGGGTCGACCTCCACGCCGGGGAAGTCCTCTTCGCGCTCCTCGATGTACATCACCACGTCGCGCGGCACGTCCTGCTTGACCGTCGCCTTCGAGAAGGGCAGCTCCTTGAACTGCTGGTTCACGCGCCGCTGGATCGCCCGCGGGTGCATGTCCAGGAGGCGGGCCAGCCGGCGATAGAGCGCGTGCCGCTGGCGGCGGTCGTCGGGCAGCTTGTCCGGGGTCAGCTCGACCGCCAGGCCGACGCGGTTGGTCACCAGCACGCGCCCCTCGCGGTCGACGATGTCGCCGCGCGGCGGCTGCACGCGGATCTCGCGCAGCTGGTTGCCCTTGGCCTCCTTCACGTAGGCGTCGCTGGAGAGCACCTGCAGGAACCAGAGCCGGAAGAACATCACCGCGAACGCGGCAAGGGCGATCCCACCGAGGATCGCCACGCGCACGGCCAGCTGCGGCGTGAGCGTCGGGCGGCGGTCGTTGTCGAGGTACATCGCCTAGATCTCCAGGCCTCGGAGCCCGAGCGGGCCGGCCTCGCGCGGCGGGCGCCGGCGCCGGCGCAGCTCGAGCGGGTCGACCGCCAGCGACGGGCGCAGCAGCTTGCGGCAGCCGGTGAACACGGGCAGTGCCAGCAGGGCGTTCAGCAACACGGTCACGATCATGTCCCGCAGCACGAGCGGGCTCACGCGCGCCCCGATGTCGAGCATCAGCGCCACGGCCGCGAACCCCACCACCCAGCCCGCCGTGGCGAGCGTGCCGACCGCGACCGGCAGCAGGCCGTGACTGGGGTCGCGCACCTCGCGGAAGCGACCCACGCCGTAGCCCACCGCGGTGAGCACCAGCGAGGACGCCCCCATGATGTTGCCGGTGAGCAGGTCCAGCAGCAGACCGGCGCTGAAGCCGGTGGCGCAGCCCGGCACGCTGCCGCCGTAGTAGGCGACCGCCGCGACCACGAGTACGACCAGGTCGGGCGAGCCGCCGAACAGGTCGAGCTGGCTGAGCGCGGACAGCTGGAGCACCACGGCCACCAGCAGCAGGCCCCCAACGCGCACGAAGGCGCCGACCGAGAGGATCATCCGCCCGTGCCTCCCACCGACGCCGCCTGGGAGGCGACGCCCCTGCGCGTCAGCACCTGCACCAGGTCGATGCGGCGCAGGTCGGCGAACGGCTTGACGTGCACGCGCTGGTAGGTCTCGAGCTCGTCGAGGTCGACCTTGGTCACCCGGCCGATCGGGATGCCGCGCGGGAACAGCGACTCGGTCCGCGAGGAGGTGAACCCCGAGGTGACCACCAGCGTGTTCTCGGTCACCCGCCGGCCGCTCTCCACGTGCTCCAGCAGCAGGTCGTCGGGGTTGCCGACCTCGGGCCGCACCACCCCGCTCACCCCCGCGGGGAAGACCTGCGCCGAGACGCCGCTCTCGCCGTCGGTGATCAGCCGCACCTCGGAGGTCCCGCCCGTGACGCTGATCAGCTTGCCGATCAGCCCGCCGGCCGCGATCACCGGCTGGTTCAGGCGCAGACCGTCGTCGGAGCCCTTGTCGATCTTCAGAGTCGAGTACCACACCGTGGAGGAGCGGGCGATCACGCGCGCCGTGACCGGCGCCGTCGACTGCGGGAAGTAGTTCTCCTGGCGCAGGCTGGACAGCGCCTTCAGCTGATCGGCGTCGCGCAGGGCCGTCTCCGACTGGGCCAGCTGGCCGCGCAGCTGCTGGACCTCCTTCTTGAGGTCCGCGTTCTGATCCTTGGCGTCGATCGTGTCGCCGGCCCAGCCGAAGAAGTCGCGCACCGGCTTGAGGGCGCGGCTGGCTCCGGTCTCGATCGGCGCGACCGCCTCCTGCGCCCCGCGCTGGAGGGTGTGGAAGAAGCCGCCGCCGGACTCGCCGAAGTAGGCGGTCAATATCGCGATCGACAGGACCACGAAGACGGCGAGCGCCGCCCGCCGCCTGCGGACCACCTTCCTGTCGTACATCGCGAGGCCTCGGCCAGGCCCAGCGGCCCTCTACCGCCGCCGGCTCGTTCGGGAATTCTTGTTGGCGCGGTGGATCGCCTCGAACTCCTCGAGGCTGCGGCCTGAACCGACCGCGACACAGGTGAGCGGCGACTCGGCGAGGTGCGCCGGCATCTGCGTCTCGTCGCGCAGGCGCTCGTCCAGCCCTTGGAGGAGGGCACCGCCGCCGGCCAGCATGATGCCGCGGTCCATGATGTCCGAGGCCAGCTCCGGCGGCGTGCGGTCGAGGGTCTCCTTGACCGCGTCGATGATCGCCTGGAGCGGCTCCTCGAGCGCCATGCGGACCTCTTCGCTCGTGAGCACGATCGTCTTGGGCAGGCCAGAGACGAGGTCGCGGCCGCGGATCTCGGCCTGGACCTCCTCGCCGAGCGGGAAGGCCGAGCCGATCTCGAGCTTGACCTCCTCGGCGGTCTGCTGCCCGATCATGAGCTTGTACTCGCGCTTGACGTAGTTGATGATCGCCTCGTCGAGCTCGTCGCCGCCGATCCGGATCGACTGGGACACCACGATGCCACCCAGCGAGATCACCGCTACCTCGCTGGTGCCGCCGCCGATGTCGACGACCATGTTGCCGGTGGGCTCCCCGACCGGCAGCCCGGCGCCGATCGCGGCCGCCATCGGCTCCTCGATCAGGTAGGCCTGGCGCGCGCCGGCGCTCAGGCAGGCCTCCTCGACCGCGCGCTTCTCAACGCCGGTCACGCCGCTCGGCACGCACACCACCACGCGCGGGTGCGCCCAGCGGTTCTGATGCACCTTCTGGATGAAGTGCCGGAGCATCTGCTCGGTCACGTCGAAGTCCGCGATCACCCCGTCCTTGAGCGGGCGGATCGCCTGAATCGTGCCGGGCGTGCGGCCCAGCATGCGCTTGGCCTCGATCCCCACCGCGTGCACCTCACCGCTGCGCGAGTCGATCGCCACGACGGACGGCTCGGAGAGCACGATGCCGCGGCCGCGTACGTAGACGAGCGTGTTGGCGGTCCCCAGATCGACGGCCATGTCGCGGCCGCCCATGCCGGTGAGGTAGGAGAAGAAGCCCATTCGCGCGTTGAGAAGTGAGGATAGGCGTCGGAGCGGCAGCACGCGAGAGCCCCGAACGCGAGCGGGAGTCTAGCGGGCCCTCTGGGGGCGGCAAACCGGTGCACTGTGGGGCCCCGCTGGTTTCGCATAGCGACACTTTCGGTGCCCGCGGCCCCTTAACTGCGGGACACGAGCAGGTCCGGCACCAGCCGCAGCAGGGCGGGTACCGGCAGCCCCACCACGTTCCAGTAGTCGCCCTCGATCGACTCGACCAGGGCGGCGCCGCGCCCCTGGATCGCGTAGCCGCCCGCGCGGTCGCGCCACTCGCCCGTGGCCAGGTACCAATCGAGCGTCGTCCGATCGAGCGCTCTGAAGCGCACCTGCGTCACGGCGACGTCGCTCCGCTCACCGCCGGCATCGACGACCGCGATGCCGGTCATCACCTCATGGGTGCTGCCGTTCAGCGCGGCCAGAAACTCAGCAGCCTCGGCGCGATCGCCAGGCTTGCCCAACACACGATCCCCCAGCACCACCGCCGTGTCCGCGCCCAGGACCAGGTCGCCGCTCCGCGAGCGCGCCTTGCGCAGCGCGTTCTCGAGCACCATGTCGCGCGGATCGCCCTCGACCAGCTCCTCCACGTCGGGCACCTCCACGCGGAACTCCACCCCGAGCTGCTCGAGGATGGCCCTCCGCTGGGGCGAGCCCGAGGAAAGAATCACTCAGGGAAGAACAACCCGATCTCGCGCGCGGCGGACTCGGCCGAGTCTGAGCCGTGGACGAGGTTGGTCTGTACCTCCAGGCCGAACTCGCCGCGGATCGAGCCGGGCGCCGCCTCGAGCGGGTTGGTCGCGCCGATCACCTGCCGCGCGGCCGGGACCGCCTCGTACCCCTCGAGCACGAGCGCGACCAGCGGACCGCCCGTGATGAAGTCCACGAGGTCGCCGAAGAAGGGCTTCTCGGCGTGCTCGGCGTAGTGGCGCTCGGCCAGCTCGCGATCGACCGTCATGTGCTTCATCGCGACGATCGTCAGGCCCTTGCGCTCGAAGCGGGCGAGGATCTCGCCGGTCAGGCTGCGCTCGAAGGCGTCGGGCTTGACCAGGATCAGGGTCCGGTCCATCGATCTCCTATCGGGTAGAGGGTGCGGCCGGCGACAGGCTAGGCGATCCCTCCGCCCGGCCGCTTCGGGCTACGCGGACGGCGGGCGCTCGCGCGAGGCTCGCGCGGCGCGCGGGCGCTCGGCGGTGACCGGCGGCTCGGCGTGCTCGGTCCCCTGCTCCGCCGGGCGCGCCGCCCGCGCGGAGCGCTGCGCGCCCTGGCGCGGTGGTGCCGCGGCGGCCGTGGCCGCCCGCCGGGTTCGGCGCGGGCGCGCCTCGGGTGCGGCCTGGCCCACCTCGGCCTCGCAGTACGGGCAGATCTTCCAGCGCGGGTCGAGCGGCCGGGCGCAGACCGTGCAGGGCTCCCGCAGGCGACGCAGGCAGCTCGGGCAGCGCAGGAAGTCCTTCTCGACCTCGAAGCCGCAGTACTGGCAGTGCACGTGCTCGAGGGTCGCCAGGCGCGCCTCGGCGGCCGCGATCTCCAGCTCCCGCTCGCGCACGTCCTCCAGGTACTCGGGCGGGCGCACGATCACGTAGACGATCGTGCCGGCGAACGGGAACACGGAGGCCACCGTGGCGCAGCCCACCAGCAGCGGGTCGTCGATGCGGCGCCGAGCGTCGGCGAAGGTCCAGTAGATCAGCGCCAGCCAGATCACCACGAGGAACAGAAGCAGCAGGCTGGCAGCCGTGTTGAGCCCGTCGTTTTCGATGCCGAAGACGGCGAAGGCGCCCATAGGAGGGGCGAGTGTACTGACCGCCCCTACAGGAAAAGCCGGCCCAGCGCGTAGCCGATCCCGAAGAACACCAGGATCACGGTGGCGACCACGATCGCCACAAGGGCGATCATCGCGCCGAAGCGGGGGCCTTCGCCGTCCATGCGGTTCTAAAGGCTAGAGCGGCAGGCAGCTGGGACGAAAGCCTGGGTCCGCCGGGCCGCTGCGGCCGAGGGCATTCTCGACCCAGCGCAGCGCCACCGCGTCGTAGATGATCGACAGGTGCTCGGAGACGTCGAGCGGGCAGCGCGACTGCAGCAGCACGTTGGTCGTGTTCGCCCCCGACAGGAACGCCGAGGTGTAGGGGATGACCACCTCGTCGTAGCGTGTCTCGACGACCGTGTAGGACACGCTGCCGGGGGTCTCGTCGCCGGCGTTGAGGTTCGTCAGGAAAGCCGAGCCCGTGGCCTGCTGGCCGCACGAGTCGCAGGCGCCCGCCCCGTCGAGCAGCAGCGCGCCCGGGTTGCTCGTGCCGTGGTTCGAGGGCGCCAGCCCGATCAGATCGTCCACCTTGCCCGCGCCGCCGAGGAACTTCAGGTAGTAGCGCGGCATCATGCCGCCCTGCGAGTGACCCACGAGCGAGACCTTGCGCGCGCCTGTGGCCGCCAGCACTCGGTCCACGAAGTCGCGCAGCTGGGCCGCGGAGCCCTCCATCAGGTCCGTGCCCCGGTGGCCGTAGTCGAGCGCGAACACGCAGTAGCCGGCCTGCTTCAACCGGGGCGAGATCAGGTTCCACGAGACCGTCATGTCGCCGAAGGTCCCGTGGACGAGCACGACCGGGTACGGGTGCGCCGCGCTCGGGTGGCAGCTCCAGTCGTTGGCGCCGGGCGGGCTGATGCCCGGGGCGATGTAGGGCGATTGCGCGGCCGCCGGGGCCGCACAGAAGAGCGCCAACGCCAGCGCGACGAGCACTCCCCGAACCCTCATGCGCGGGTACCTACCCGCTAGAGCATCGAAGCACGCATGTCCGGGTCGGCCCGCACGAGGTCGGCGATCAGGTAGATCGACCCGGTCGCGAGCACCGCCCCGTCCGGACCGGCCAGCTCGCGTGCGCGCGCCACGGCGGCGCGCGGATCGGCGACCGCCTCGGAGGGCGGGCCGCCGAGCTTCTCCGCCAGCGATCCGAGCGTCCCCGGCGACAGCGAGCGCGGATTGGCGGAGCGCGTGTAGATCGCCCGATCCACGCGCGGCAGCAGCTCGGCCGAGCATGCCGGCGGCGTCCTTGTCCTCGAGCACGCCGATGACCGCCACTCGCGGGCGGCGGGCGCCGAACACGTCGTCGAGCGATTCCGCCAACGCCCGCGCCCCGGCGGGGTTGTGGGCGCCGTCGTAGACGGTCCGCGGGGCCTCGTCCACGATTTCGACACGACCCGGGATCGTGGTCTCGCCGGCGGCCGCCTCAACCGAGTCGAAGCGCAGCTCGCCGGATCCGACGAAGGCCTCGGCCGCGGCCAGCGCCAGCGCGAAGTTCTGCCGCTGGAAGCCGCCGGGGGCGCGCAGCGGCACCCCCGCGTCGGCGGGCGCGCGGATCAGCGCGGCGTGACGCTCGGCGGCGACCCGCTCCGCGACCGCCGCGGAGGCGGGGTCGAGCGGCCCGACGACGAGCGTGCCGTGGTCGCGCACAACGGCGAGCTTCTCCTCGGCGATGTCGGCGACCGTGGGGCCGAGCCAGCGCGTGTGCTCGAGGCCCACGGACGTGAGCGCCTGAACCTTGGACGGGATCACGTTCGTGGCGTCGAAGCGCCCGCCCAGGCCGGCCTCGATCACCGCCACCTCCACCCCGCGCCGTGCCAGCTCGTGGTAGGCCGCGGCGGTGAGCGCCTCGAACTGCGTAACGCGGTCGTCCGGCTCCTCGGTGCGGTTGACGAGCTCGGCGGCCTGCGCGACACGCTCCACCGCAGCCGCGAAGTCGGACTCGGGCACCGGCTCCTCCCCCACCTCGATCCGCTCCCGGAAGGAGCTCAGGTGAGGCGAGGTGTAGCTGCCCGTCCGCAGCCCGTGGCGCTCGAGGATGGCGGCGCAGAACCGCACCGTCGAGGACTTGCCGTTGGTCCCGACCACGTGGATCGAGGCGAAGCGGCGCTGCGGCAGGCCGAGCACCGTCATCAGGCGATGCATCCGGTCGAGGCCGAAGCGCATCCCGAACAGCTCGAGGGAGAGCAGGTACTCCTCGGCCTCGCGGAAGGTCATTCGGTCCCCAGGCGGCGCAGCGCCTCGCGGTACTCCTCGAGCTTGCGCCGCTCCTCCGCCACCACCTCCGCGGGAGCGCGCTCGACGAACTGCTCGTTGGCGAGCTTGCGCTCGGCGCGGTCGATCTCCGCGGCCAGCTGCTCGCGCCGGGCGGCGCGGCGGCGGTCGCCCTCGGCGGGGTCGAAGGCGTCCGACGGGAGCACCTGCAAGCCACCGCCGGGCACGGGCACGGTGGCGAGCACGTCGCCGTTGGAGGCGTCCTCGTCGGCGAGCTCGAAGCGGGCGAGCCGGCCGAGGTGCGCGCTCAGCCCGTCGTAGCCGTCGGCGGTCAGCCGCCCGCGCAGGATCGCCGACGGCTTGGCGGCCACCTCCTCGCGGTAGCGCCGCAACGCCGTGACGGCCTCGGTCAGGCGCTGGATGTCGGCCTCGGCCGCCTCGTCGATCAGCGATGCGTCCGTCTTCGGCCAGTCGGCCGCCGCGAGCAGGCCGCGCTCTTCCGGCATCAAAGACCAGATCTCCTCCGTCACGAACGGCATCACCGGGTGCAGCAGGCGCAACGTCCGCTCGAGCGCCCAGAGCAGCACGCCCGAGACGGCCTCGTTGTCCTCCTCGTAGAGGCGCGGCTTGACGAGCTCGAGGTACCAGTCGCACAGCTCGGACCAGAAGGCCCCGTAGAGGTCGAGGGCCGCGTGCGAGAAGCGGAACCCGTCGAAGAGCTCGTCCACCCGGCCGGTCAGGCGCTCCAGGCGCGACACGATCCAGCGATCCTCGACGGCCGTGCCGGCGCGCGCGTCGGGCTCGACCTCGGACACCCTCAGCAGGATCAGCCGCGACGCGTTCCAGAGCTTGTTGGCGAGGTCGCGCCCCTGCTTCACACGCTCCTCGTTGAAGCGCACGTCCTGTCCCGAGGACATCGCGAGCAGGCCAAAGCGCAGAGCGTCCGCCCCGTGCTCGTCGATCAGCTCGAGCGGATCCATCCCCGTGCCGAGCGACTTCGACATCCGCCGCCCGTCCGGCGCCTGGATGACCGAGTGGATGTTCACGTCGGAGAACGGGATCGTGCCGGTCAGCTCGATGCCGAACATGACCATGCGCGCGACCCAGAGGAAGATGATGTCCCGCGCCGTGGAGTTGAGGTCGGTCGGGTAGAAGGCGCCGAGCTCGGGCGTCTGCTCCGGCCAGCCGAGCGTCGCGAACGGCCACAGGCCGGACGAGAACCAGGTGTCCAGCACGTCCGGGTCGCGCTCCCAGCCGTCGCCCTTCGGCGGCTCGACGCCCACGTAGGTCTCCTCGCCGCGATACCAGACCGGCAGCTGGTGACCCCACCAGAGCTGGCGCGAGATGCACCAGGGGCGGATGTTCTCGAGCCAGTCGAGGTAGACGTCGGTCCACGGGCGCTCCGGGTGGAAGCGCACGCGGCCTTCACGCGCCGCCTCGATCGCCGGCCGGGCGAGGTCGTTCATGTCGCAGAACCACTGGAGCGAGATCAGCGGCTCGATGCGCCGGCCGGAGCGGTGCGAGTGCGGCACGTCGTGCACGTGTGCCTCCGTGCCGGACACGAGCCCCTCCTCGCGCAGCTCGGCGACCACGGCCGCGCGCGCGGCGTCGACGTCCATGCCGCGGAAGCGCTCGGGCGCCGCGTCCGTGATGAGCCCGTCCTCGCCGATGACGCTGACCTCGTCGAGCCCGTGCCGGCGGCCGATCTCGAAGTCGGCCGGGTCGTGCCCGGGGGTGATCTTGAGCGCGCCGGTGCCGAACTCGGGGTCCACGTGCTCGTCCGCGATCACCGGCAGGCGCCGGCCCACCAGCGGCAGCACCGCGCTCTCGCCGATCAGGCGCGAGTAGCGGTCGTCGTCGGGGTGGACCGCGATCGCGGTGTCGGCCAGCATCGTCTCGGGCCGCACCGTGGCGACGGTGATCGAGCCGGAGCCGGACTCGAGCGGGTAGTCGATCGAGTAGAGCGTGTCCTCGACGGTGCGCTGCTCCACCTCGAGGTCCGAGATCGCCGTGCGCAGGCCGGGGTCCCAGTTGACCATGTAGTTGTCGCGGTAGACGAGCCCCTTCTCATACAGGTGCACGAACACGATCGCGACGGCACGCTGGTAGTCGTCGTCCATCGTGAACCGCTCGTCCTCGTAGTCGAGCGAGGCGCCCAGGCGCTTGAACTGCTCCGTGATCGTCGAGCCGTAGCGACGGCGCCAGTCCCAGACGCGGTCGACGAACTGCTCGCGCCCGAGCTCCTCCTTGGTGGTGCCCTCCTCCTCGAGCGCCTTCTCCACCTGGCGCTGCACGGCGATGCCGGCGTGGTCGGTGCCGTAGATCCACTTGGCGCGCCTGCCGCGCATGCGAGCGAGCCGGATGCACAGGTCCTGGATCGACCCGTTGAGCGCGTGGCCCATGTGCAGGGACCCGGTGACGTTCGGGGGCGGGACCGCGATCGAGTAGTTCTCCTCGGGGTCGCCCAGCGCCTCGGGGTGGAAGATCCCCGACTCCTGCCAGCGGGCGAACACGCGCGACTCCACGTCCGCGGGCTCGTAGCGGGTGCGCTCCTCGAGCGTGCTGTGACGGTCGGCAGCCATCGGCCGTCCTAGTGTGCCAGCCGCTAGTTCGGGAGGGAGCTCACGAAGTCCACGAACTTGCGCGTGTCGCGCAGCGGCGCGCCGTGGCCGAACACGACCAGCTTGGGCTCGAGCTGCGCGAGCTTCCGGGCCGAGCGGCGGTTCTCCACCGGGTCGGCCGTGAAGAACGGCTTGGGGTCGCGCAGGCCGGGCAGGCCGGTGATCACGTCCATGTTGTTGAGCACGTCCCCGAGGATCAGCACCCGGTCCGACTCGCGCCAGTACGCGATGTGCCCGGGCGAGTGGCCGGGCACGTCGAGCACCTTGAAGCCCGCCACCTCGTCGCCCTCGTGCAGGTGGCGGTCGACGTGGCGGGCCGGCCCGGCCCAGTACTTCATGATCAGCCGGTTGATCGGATGCGGCGCCTGGGTCTCCCGCATCCGGTCGAGGTCCTCCGCGAGTGGGACGTCGGTGGCGCCCACCCAGTACGGGAATTCCGAGCCGGTCGCAGATCGCCGCCGAGGCGCCCTGGTGATCCGGATGGGCGTGGGTGAGCGCGTGCGCGCTCACCTCGCGCCCTGCGATTTGCTTGAGGATCCGCCGCGGCGCACGCCGGGTGGCCGCGTCTATCAGCACGTCCTCGACCAGATAGACGTTGATGGCGTTCGGAGGCAGACCGCTCAACTGCCAGACGCCCGGTGCCAGCTGCTTCACGCGGCGGATCCTATGGCTCGGGGCTTAGGTCATTCGTCCTGCCTCTTCGGCGGGCGCCGGTAGCCGGTCGCCGACTGCACGCTCGAGGGCCTCCACTTGGCGCCGCCGCGCAGCGTCGGCACCCCCTCGCTGTTGAGCACGTCGGCGATCGCCTGGAGCGTCATCCCGGCGGTGCGCATCGTGGCTATCCGCTCCTTGAGCGCCGGGACGTCCTGCAGCACCTGGGGCTCGAGGGTTGTCGCCGGCCCCGCCGCGGCGGCGGCCAGCGTGTTGCGCGTGCGGTCCTGCTCCCACGAGCTGACCGAGGCCAGCGCCTGGGCCGCCACTCGGCCCTCGGGCGACGCCGTGTCCAGCCCGATGTCGAGCGCGACCAGCCGGCCGTCGCTGCGCTTGAGCCGGTCGAGCACGCCGCCAAGGTCGGCGGCCGATCCGCCCACCCTGCCCAGCTCGGACACGATGATGCACGACGCTTCGCCGCGCCCGATCTTGTCGAGGGCATAGAGCAGCCCCCGCCGCTCCATGTCGCGCGCGCCGGTGTCGACGTCACGCACCACCTCCACGAGCTCCCAACCGTGGTCGTCGCAGTAGCGGTCGATGGCCTGCATCTGGGCGTCGAACTCCGCGGCCCGGAACTCCGCGCTCGCGGGCACGCTCACGTAGCCCACGGCACGTATCTGCCGCCCGTTGCCGGCCGTTGCCTGGAAGGGCGCGGTCCGACTCGGAGGCACGATGTTCGACACCTCGTCCTGGGACACCCAGAACGGGTCTCGAATGCCCGGATCGCTCACCAGGTAGCGAGCCTCCGGGGTACGTCGCAACCCGCGGCGTCCGAGCACGAGTGCGTGCACGGGTCCGCGGAAGCGGCCGACAGCCCTCGTGTTCGTGGTTCCCTCGGCAACCACGCCCTGCGCGAGCGGAACGGCCGTCCCGCTTACCACCCTGTTGCGCCGGCCGAGCAGGGCTCCGCCGATCAGGCCGAGCAGCAGGGCCAGCAGTCCGATCAGCACGGCGATCGGCAACGCCACGTCGCCGGACTCACTTCGATTGACCTCGTTCGACACGGTCGTTCGGTCGCCCGTGCCGCCGGTGCCTGCCGGCGTCCTGTCGGTCGGCTGCGCCGGCTCCGCGGGCGTCTCCGTCGAGGCGCTCTGGTCCGGCTGCTTGTCGGGCTTGGCGCTCGCCAGCAGCCGCCGGGTGCTATCGGTGGCGACACCGCTCACGGGCACACCACGTGACCGCTGGAGGCGTTCGACCGCCGCCTGGGTCCGCGGCCCGAAGAGGCCGTCCACCGGGCCGGGCCGAAGCCCGTGCCGTTGCAACCTGACCTGGAGCGCACGAACCCTCGGCGACCCGTCGGGTTGTGCAAAGCCGGCTCCCCGCCGGAGCGGCTCGTTCTTGGCGCGCGTCAGCGCGTGCCGCGTCTGCGGACCGACGATCCCGTCGGCCGCAACCGTTGCGGCGCTTTGAAAACGAATAACTGCGGCCTCTGTCCGCGGGCCGTACAACCCATCCAGCGGGCCAGGCTCGAAGCCCAGCTTCCGCAGCGAGCGCTGAACGACGCGCACGGGCGGAACTCCGTCGGCCTTGCCGTAACCGGCTCCGTACTGGAGCAGGGTCGAGCTGGCCTTGGAAGCCGAGGACGTGTCGGACGTTCCACCCGCGATGCTGGTGCCCGGCAGGCAGAGCAGGACCAGCGCGGCCATGAGGCCCGCCAATCCGGCCCTGCTGAAGGGCACGCGAATATGTCCTTCGCATCGTTGTCTCCTCATCGAGCGGTGTGTACCGGGCGCGTCCAGCGCCCGGATGTCCTGGTCAGGTCCTCGGAGGGACTAGCCAGGCCGTTCGATGACGGCGACGAACGCCAACTGCCGCCACTGCGTCGGCGGGACGCGGAGGCGGCTGTAGTGCTGCAGCGCGAAGGCTGCAATCGAGAAGAGCAGAGCCAGCAGGAGGCTGAACGCGACGCCGGAGCCGGCGCCACCGGCGGCGGTGCCGCCGGAAGAACCGGGCTCAGGCGTCTGCGGCGCCGGCGGGTTCCCTCGGGTCGTGGGAACGCCGGCGTGTGGGGACTGCGGGAAGGTCGTCGATGCGAGCGCCGCCTGGGCGAGGGCCGCGAGCGAGGCCGTCCAGGGGCCGGCCTCGGGGGCCGAGGAGTCGAGGGCGCCGAGCAGTCCGGCACGCGGGGCGGCCGGCGGCGCGAGGTCGATCAGGGGCGACGCGGGCGTGATCGGGGAGGCGAGCTGAGCCGGGGCGAGCGGAGCGGTGGGCAGCTGGTCGCCAAGGGCCGGCGGGGTGAGACCGTTGCTGCTGGGCGGCTGGGTCAGGAGGTTCGTCACCGGCGCCAGCAGACCGTTGCTCGACGGCGGCCCCGTCAGGAGGTTCGTCACCGGCGCCAGCAGACCGTTGCTCGACGGCGGCCCCGTCAGGAGGTTCGTCACCGGCGCCAGCAGGCCGTTGCTCGGGGGCGTCAGGAGGTTCGTCACCGGCGCCAGGAGACCATCGCTCGGAGGGTGTCAGGAGGTTCGTCACCGGCGCCAACAGTCCGTCGCCCGACGGCGGCGTCGTCAGCAGGTTCGTCACCGGCGCCAACAGACCATCGTCCGACGGCGGCGTCGTCAGCAGGTTCGTCACCGGCGCCAACAGACCATCGTCCGACGGCGGCGTCGTCAGCAGGTTCGTCACCGGCGCCAACAGACCATCGTCCGACGGCGGCGTCGTCAGCAGGTTCGTCACCGGCGCCAGCAGTCCGTCGCCGCCCGCTCCGTTCGACGGCGGCGCCGGCGGGGTCATGATCGGGGCGACGAGCTGAGTCACCGAATCGAGCGGCTGGGTCACGAGGCCGAGCGGACCGTTCGGGGGGCCCTCGGAGGGCGCGCTCAGGGGGTCGATTAGGCCTGTCCCCAAATCGGTCACATCGGTGACCAATGGGGTAACGACCTGATCGAGGACCGGGAGGCTCTCGTCGGAGGGCGAGCTGCCAGTCGGATCGTCGCTGGGGAGCACGGTGGTCGTGTCGACCACCGGGGCGACGATGTCGACGGCCGGCGGCACGACCTGGCCGAGCACCGGGAGCGTCGAGATCGGATTGGAGGGGGTGGTTGCGGGCGGGTCTGCCGGGGTGGTCGGGGTGGTCGGGGACACGACGTCCTCGATGGTCTGGGTGACCGTCTCGACCGGCGTGTGCAAGACCGGCGGGAGGGCGACGGGCGGAGCGGGTGCCGGGCTCGTGTCGGCCGGCGGGTCGGGGGTGGCGGTCGGGTTGGTCTGAACGGGCGGGAGCGACACGTGCGGCGCCTCGACGGGCAGCGCTACCCGGAGGTTGGTGGCCGGCGGGGTGTCGGCGGGCTCGGGCGCGGCGGGCGGTGCCGAGTCGGCGGCCGGCGGCGCGGGGTCGTCGGTGGGCGTCACGTCGGGTGCGGCGGGAGGCGTCGGTGCGGTGTCATCGGTGGACGGCGGCTGAGCGGCGGGCGGGTCGACCGGCACGGCGGCGCGGAGATCAAGCGAGGGCGCCGGGTCGGCGGGAGTCGTCGGGGCGGCGGGCGGAGGGGACGACGTCTTCGGGGCGGGCGCCGGGGCGGCCGGCGTGGGCGCGGGCGCCGGGGCAGTCGCCTTCGGGGCGGGCGCCGGGGCCGCGGCCTTCGGGGCGGGCGCCGGGGCAGCGGGGAGAGGCGCCTTCACTGCCGGCGCGGGAGTCGTCGGAGCGGGCGGCGCCGGAGTCGACTCCGGGGCGGTCGGGACGGAGGGAGCTGCGGGGAGCGCAGACGAGAGGTCCGGGACGCTGACGGGAAGCTGCGCG
Source organism: uncultured Thermoleophilaceae bacterium (assembly GCA_963722245.1). Lineage (GTDB taxonomy): Bacteria > Actinomycetota > Thermoleophilia > Solirubrobacterales > Thermoleophilaceae > JACVRW01. The sequence continues at coordinate 784,386 of CAVRKM010000012.1, read as the reverse complement.
AAGCTTTGGGCGGGGACGGTCAGCAGGAGGACGAGGACGCCGAACAGGGCCCAACGCACGGCGTGGCCGACACCACTCGGTCGTGTCCCCCTCAGCTTCAAACTGCCCCCGCTAGCCCCACTGTGCACCCTCTCCGTACCCGAACGTTGCCCGGAACCTGTGCAATGCCGGTACCCAGAAAGCGCCTCGACACAGTTCTGGGTCACAACCATTTTCCCGCAATTTGCATACTTTTTCGAGACGAGTGAGTGACCGAAACCGCGCTCCGGGCCCGACCTCGACCTGGGGTCGAGGGTTCGCGAGGTCGCGAAACGGGTCTGCCCCAGCTCGCCGCGATGTACCCGAATCGGGGGTCGCGCGGTGTCCTGAAGGGGACAGCAGGGTCGGCCCGCAAAGTCACCGAAATCGGTGGAGAAGGAGATCGTCGGCGAGCTCGATCGCCGACCGCGGGGCGACCCGCGGTGTCGCCGTCGGAGCTCTCCGCGGACCGCCGAGGCGCGCGTTCGCTACGCCGATCGCTCGCGCGCCCGCGCGCGCGCGGGCGCGGGCGCACACCCTCTCCAAGGGTGGCCGGCGGTCTAGCTCGAGGAGCCCGGCAGCGACCCGAGCCGGATGAACCAGCGGCCGAGCGGCTCGCGTCCGTCCAGCTCGAACACGTCCACCGAGATGAAGCTGAACCAGAGCGCCTGCAGCCCCCAGCCCGGCTCGTGTGGCACCGCCAGCAGCCAGCGCTCCGGCCCGGTCGGGTGAGCGCAGGTAGAGCACCGCGCCTTCGTCGCGGACCTCGGTGATCGTGCCGGGCACGACCTCGGTCTCGTCGCCGCCGGGCATCCCGCGCACCCATACCCGCACGGGTCGCCCCTCGGGCGAGAACCCGATCGCGCGCCCCACGCGCTCGAGGACTCGGAGTCGCACCGCCCGCTACGCGCGAGCCTGCTGCGCGCCCAGCTCCCTGGTGGCCAGCTCCGCGAACGCCTCCACCGAGCTCCTGTTGTCGCGGTCGACCTGGCCCTTCATCAGGCGCGCGAACACTGCCCCCACGGGGCCGTACGCAGGCTCCCCGCGCAGTGTAATTGTGACCTCGCTGGCGCCCCCCTCGGGCGCCACCTCCATGACCACTTCGAAGCTCCTGGACAGGGGGATGTCACCCGTCCTGTGCACCGATCGCCGGGGCGCCTCGTGCTCCACGACCCGCCACTTCGTGCTCGCCTTCCAAGGGCCGAGGATCGGGTTGATCTCGTCGTAGGTGGACCCCTCGGCGGCCGGTCCATCGGTGCGAGTAACGGCGTTTGTGCCTGTCACCCATTCGGGGTACCGCTCCGTGTCGGACAGTAGCGCGAAAACGTCCTCCGGCGGCGCGGGCACGACGGCGGAGGCGGTCACGTGGAGCATCGCGGCCTAGGCCGATTCGGCGGCCTGCGAACCCGTGTCCTCCTCGGGCGCGGCCTCCGTCACCAGGGTGGGCTTGAGGCCCTTCTCGATCGTCTCCTTGGTGACCACGCACTTCTTCACGTCGCGCCGCGAGGGCAGCTCGAACTGCACGTCGAGCAGCGTCTCCTCGAGGATCGAGCGCAGGCCGCGCGCGCCGGTCTCCCGGTCGAGCGCACGGTCGGCGATCGCCTGCAGCGAGTCGTCCGCGAAGACGAGCTCGATTCCGTCGAACTGGAAGAAGCGCTGGAACTGCTTGACGAGCGCGTTGCGCGGCTCGGTCAGGATCGTCACCAGGTCGTCGCGGGTGAGCTGGTGGATCACCGACGCCACCGGCAGCCGGCCGATGAACTCGGGGATCAGGCCGTACTCGACCAGGTCCTCGGGCAGCACCTGCTCGAACAGCTGCCCGGTGTCCTTGTTGTGCTTCGACGACACCGAGGCGCCGAACCCGACGCCCTTGTGCCCGATCCGCCGCTCGACCACGCGGTCGAGGTCCGCGAACGCCCCGCCGCAGATGAACAGGATGTTCGTGGTGTCGATCGTGAGGAACTCCTGGTGCGGGTGCTTGCGCCCGCCCTGCGGCGGCACCGACGCCACCGTGCCCTCGAGGATCTTCAGGAGCGCCTGCTGCACGCCCTCTCCCGAGACGTCGCGCGTGATCGACGGGTTGTCCGCCTTGCGCGCGATCTTGTCGACCTCGTCGATGTAGATGATCCCGGTCTCGGCCTTCTTGACGTCGAAGTCGGCGGCCTGGATCAGCTTGAGGAGGATGTTCTCCACGTCCTCGCCGACGTAGCCGGCCTCGGTCAGAGCCGTGGCGTCCGCGATCGCGAACGGGACGTTCAGGATCTTGGCCAGCGTCTGGGCGAGCAGCGTCTTGCCGCAGCCGGTCGGCCCGAGCAGCAGGATGTTCGACTTCTGAAGCTCGAGGTCGTTCTCGCCCTCGGACTGCATCATCTGCACGCGCTTGTAGTGGTTGTAGACCGCCACCGAGAGCGTGCGCTTTGCGGGCTCCTGGCCGACCACGTACTCCTGCAGGACGGAGTTGATCTCCATCGGCTTGGGCAGGTTCTCGAGGTCGAACGTCGGGGCGCCCGTCAGCTCCTCATCGATGATCTCGTTGCAGAGGTCGATGCACTCGTCGCAGATGTACACGCCCGGACCGGCGATCAGCTTCTTGACCTGGCGCTGCGACTTGCCGCAGAAGCTGCACAGGAGTTGCTCGTTGGAGTCTGTCGGTCGGGCCACGTGGTCAGATCTCCCCGGTCGGACGAGGGTACCGCAGAAATACGCCCCCGAGGACCGGGTCCCTTCCGGCGGGCTAGGAAACCCGTCCAGGCTAGTGCTTCGAAATCACGCGGTCGATGAGGTTGTACGCCTGGGCCTCGTCCGCGCTCATGAAGTAGTCGCGCTCGGTGTCGCGCGCGACCTTCTCGATTTCCTGCCCGGTGTGCAGCGCGAGGATCTCGTCGAGGCGCCGGCGCACGTCGATGATCTCCTTGGCGTGGATCTCGATGTCGGTCGCCTGGCCCTGGAAGGCGGAGCTGACCTGGTGGATCAGGATCTTCGCGTTGGGCAGCGCCATGCGCTTGCCCGCCGCTCCGCCGGCCAACAAGAGCGCACCCATCGACATGGCGATGCCGACGCAGATCGTCTGCACGTCGGGCTTGATGAACTGCATCGTGTCGTAGATCGCCAGCCCGGAGTAGACGGAGCCACCGGGCGAGTTGACGTACAGGGAGATGTCCTTGTCGGGGTCCTCCGACTCGAGGTGGAGGAGCTGGGCGACGATCAGGTTGGCGATTTCGTCCGTGACGGGGGTGCCGAGGAAGACGATTCGCTCGTTTAGGAGGCGCGAGTAGATGTCGAAGGCGCGCTCCCCACGGGAGGTCTGCTCGACGACCATCGGAACGAGTGGGCTCATAGGGCGCGCCAGTCTAGCGGGAGGACTCCGGCGTCCAGATCTGCCCCCCGCCCTCTTCCTTCTCCTTCTCGGGCGTCCAGAGCTTGTCGCGCGCCGCTGCCTGCTCGACGGGGATCGCGTTCGCGCTCTCCACGAGCAGGTCGACGGCCTTGCGCATCGCGATGTCCTCGCGCAGCGCCTCGTCGGCTCCCTGCGCGCGGGCGCGCTTCATCGCGCGCTTGAGCTGCTTGTCGCTGGCATCAGGGCCGGCCGCCTCCCGCATCGCTTCGCCGACCTCCTCGTCGGTGACCCCGATGCCCTCGGCCTCCACGATCGCCGTCAGCACGGCCTCGCGCTTGAGCGCCTGCTCTGCGTCCGGCTCGGCCTCGGTGACCAGCTCCTCCTCGGTCTTGCCGGTCATCTGGAGGTATTGACGAGGGTCGACCCCCTGTGCGGCCAGCCGTCGCGACGTGCGGTGCCACATCTCATGGGCCTTGGCGTGCACCAGCTCGTGCGGGACCTGGACCTCCGCGGCGGCAACCGCGGCGTCGACCGCGGCCTCGCGGAACTCGCCCTCGATCTCGCGGTCCTGTGCCTCGCCGATGCGCTGCTCGAGCTCGGCACGCAGCTCGTCGAGAGAGTCGTAGCCGCCGGCCTCGACGGCGAAGTCGTCGTCCAGCTCGGGCAGCCGCTTCTCCTTGACCTCCTTGACCTCGACGGCGAACGAGGCGTCCTTGCCGGCGAGATGCTCGGCCGGGTAGTCGTCGGGGAAGGTGACGTTCACCTCGCGCTCGTCGCCGGCGGCGATGCCGTCGAGCTGCTCCTCGAACCCGGGGATCAGCCGGCCCGACCCGAGCTCGACCAGGTGGCCGCGCGCCTCGCCGCCCTCGAACGGCTCGCCGTCGACGGAGCCGGCGAAGTCGATCACCGCGAAGTCGCCCTGGCCGGCCGCGCGCTCGACCGTCTCGAGCGAGGCCAGCGACTCGCGCAGGCGCTCCAGCTCGGCCTGCACCTCGTCGGAGCTGACGGCGGCCTCGCGGCGCCCGACCTCGAGCCCCTTGTAGTCGCCCAGCTTGGCCGGCGGGACCACGCCCACCTCGATCGTGAAGGACAGCGGCAGGCCGCGCTCGGGGAGGTCCGACAGGTCGAGCTGCGGGTCGCCGACCGCGGCGATGCCCGCATCCGCCACGGCCTGCTCGTACCAGCCCGGCAGCCCGCGCCGAACGGCCTCGTCCATGACCGCCTCGCGCCCGACCTGCTTCAGCACCACCTCGGGGGGCACCTTGCCGCTGCGAAAGCCCGGCACGCGCATCTCGCGGCCGAGCTCGGCCGCGGCGTTCTTCAGCTCGCTCTCGAGGGCGTCGCTCGGTACCTCGACCTCCACGCGCACGCGCGAGTCGCCGAGCTCGGTTGTCTTGGTCTTGACGGCGGTTGCCATGCGGTGCCTGACGATACCTTGCGGTTTCATGAGAGCCCGCGATCGCGCAGCGGCCTGGATCGTCACCGGTCCGCTGGGCCACCTGTGGAGCGTCCTCGCCGACCTGGCGGTGCTGTTCGCGCGCTACGGGTGGAGCCGCCTCGTCAGGGCTGCACGACGATGAGGCTCCGGTTTCAAGTCGCTCGGAGGCCCGGGCCCAGCAACCGGAGCTCCCGACCGCGGCGCACCGCCTGCCTGCGGTCCGCAACGTCGAGCTTGCGGTACACGTGCTTCAGGTGAGTCTTCACCGTGTTGGGAGAGACGAACATCTCCGACGCGATCTCGGCGTTCGAGAGCATCGTCGGCAGGAAGCGCAGGACCGCGAGCTCCCGCTCGCTGAGCGGCTCGAGCAGCGGCTGAATCGGCCCGTCGCCCGAGTCGGACTCGCCCTCCAGCGCCGCCAGCAGCTCGTCCGCGAGCGAGCGGTGCGACGTGCCGCGCGCGATCGCGCGTCGCAACAGCGAGCGCAGCGAGGCGCCGAAGTCCAGCAGCACCGTCCCCTGGCCGCGCGGCTCGGCCACGTCGAGACAGCGCTCCAGCGCAAGCAGGGCGGCGGGCTCGTCGCGGAGCGCGTCCTTGGCGAGCGCTTCGACGGCGAATGCCTGGCAGACGGCGAACGGCATGAACGGCTCCGCCTCGGCGCGCCGGAAGGCGTCGAGCTGGCGCAGGGCGGCCTCGGGGTCGCCCTCGGCGAGCTCCAATCGCGCGCGGGCGACCGAGGCGTCCGGCACCCCCTCGGCAGCCGGCCGGTCCAGCGCGGCTCGGCTGCGGTCCGGCTCACCCAGCGCCAGCCAGGCGTCCGCCTCCCACAGGATGGCGGGCACCGCGACGTGCGTGGGCGGCGAGTCGAGCAGCGAGCGGATCGCCCCGAACGCGTCCAAGCTGTCGAGGGGCCGGCCGGCGAGAAGCATCACTCGCCCCCTCATGAGCGCGATCCACGCCTGCAGCAGGCGGTCCGGCGAGCCCGCCGCGGCTGCGCTGGCGCGATCCACCAGGGTCTCCGCGTCGGGGAGATCGCTGGCCCACAACCGGATCGCGGAGAGCGAGAGGTACGCCTGGGCGGCCGCTGCGGTGGTCGTCCAGCCGCGCCGCTCGGCGAGCTCGACGGCCAGCGTGGCGCGAGCCTCCGCGCTCTCGTTGCGCCCCAGGCGCAGCTCCACCGCGGAGCCACAGGCTTCGGCGAGCAGCAGGACGTAGTCGTTTCCGCTCTCGGCGGCCAGGCCGGCGGCCTGACGCAGGTGCTCCCCGGCCGACTCGACGTCGTCCGCCACGAACTCGGCCATCCCGAGGCTGGTGAGAGTCAGAGAACGCAGCTCGGGTCCCACGACGCTGTCCCAGGGCTCCGCGAGTGCTACTCGGGCGGCCTTCAGCGCGCCGTGCACGTCCCCTCGCAGCCGTGCGCGGTAGAGGGACGTCGTGGTCGCCGTGGCCGCAAACCGCACCCGCCGAGCCTCGGGCAGCGAGGGGCTCAGCTCGTAGGCCGTCGCCAGCAGAGCGTCCCCCGCGGGCTCGTCCCCGCTCTCGAAGAGCAAGCCGGCCGCCGCCAGGGCGAGCTCGGCGTCGGCGCCGAGGACGTGCCGAGGGATGCGCTGGACATAGTCCCGGATCGAGGAGGCGTGACCGCGCGCGACCAGCGGGAGCCAGTGCTGGCCGATCAGGTCGGCCGCGAGGTCCCACGCCTCGGCAGCCACGGCGTGCCGAATCGCGTCGAGTGGCCGCCCGTCGTCGGCGAACCAGCGCGCGGCTCGTCGGTGCAGCGTCAGCGAGTCGGGGGCCCGGCGCGCGGACTCGAGGCGAAGCACCTCGCGCAGCAGCGGGGGATACGAGTACCACTCGCCGTGCGTGTCCAGCGGGGTGACGAGACCGTGCCGGGCCGCGAGCTCGGCCAATGTCGCGCGGCCGGCGCTCCCCCCGGTCAGCTCGTCGGCCAGCGCTCCGCTGACCCGGTCCACCTGACACGTGCGCAGCAGGAACTCGAGCGTCTCGGGCGGCTGGCGGGAAAGCACCTCGGTCACCAGGTAGTCGCTCACGCCCCGGTCGTTGCCGGCGAAGCGCTCGACGAACGCGCCCGGATCCGGGCTGCCCTCGAGCGAGATCAACGCGAGCCTCACCCCCGTCGCCCATCCGCCGGTGCGTTCGAGCAGCAGATCCAGCTCGCGATCGTTCAGGTCGACGGCGGCGGCCTCGCACAGCGCGCGAGCCTCGTCCGTCGTGAGCGCGAGATCGGCGGCGCGCACCTCGGCCAGGCGACCCGCCAGGCGCAGCCGCTCCAGGCGCAAGGGCGGATCGACGCGCGTCGAGACGACCAGGCGCAGCGGTAGCGGCGCGTGCTCCGCCAATCGGTCGAGATCGGCGACGATCTCGGGCGAGGCGGCCTCGTGGAGGTCGTCGAACACGAGCACCACGGGATCCGGGCGCGCATCGAGCGCGTTCAGCAGGGCGGTGACGAAGTCGTCGAGCCCCGACATTTGCGGGCGAGGAAGGTCCGCGAGGTCCGGCCTGGCGACCCGGAGCGCGCCGAACGCAGCGGTCCAGAACCGCTGGCGGTCGCCCTCGGCCGCCTCCAGGCCCAGCCACACCACCTGGCCGGGGGAGGCGCCCGAGTCGATCCATTCGCTCAGCAGGGAGGTCTTGCCCCACCCGGCGGGGGCGCTGACGAGCGTGAGCGCGGCCGAGCCGCTCAGCATGTCGCACAAGCGGGGTCGACTAACCAGCGCCCGGGCAGGGCGCGGCGCTACCAGCTTCGTCGTCAGGAACTGCATCTCGGGGCCAGATCCAGTCGTCGGCGAGTCCTTCCGTATACGCCGCTGGGATCGTACCCGCCCGAATCACCCGGCGAGGGTGATGCAAGCCGTTCGGCCGCGAGCAAGACTTGCCGCATGGCCCGCGCGGACGCCCCTGCCCGGCTCCTCTCGCCGGAGGCCCGGTACAACGTCCTGCCGCTCGACGACCGCCGCTTCGAGCGCTTCAACCCCGAGCTGGCCGGCCGGCCGCAGCTGATCCACGGCAAGTCGCAGCTGCTCTATGGGGGCATGGGGCGGCTGTCGGAGAACTCTGTCCTCGTCCTCAAGAACACCTCACACGCCGTCACGGCGCAGATCGAGGTGCCCGGGGGCGGCGCGGACGGGGTGCTCGTCGCCCAGGGAGGGGCGTACGCCGGATGGAGCCTCTACCTCCACGAGGGACGCCCGGCGTACTGCTACAACTTCTTCGGCCTCCAGCGGTTCAAGATCTACGGAGAGCAACCCGTCCCCGCCGGCGAGCATCAGGTCCGCATGGAGTTCGCCTACGACGGCGGCGGATTGGCCAAGGGCGCCGACGTCACGCTCTACGTCGACGGCGACAAGGTCGGAGAGGGTCGCGTCGAGCACACGGTGCCCATGCTCTTCTCCGCCGACGAGACGCTGGACCTCGGTCGTGACAGCGCTACCCCGGTCAGCGACGACCACGGGTCCGACAACGCGTTCACCGGCCGGGTCCTCTGGGTTCAGATCGACGTCGCCGAGGCAGCCGAGGATCTCGACCATCTGATCAGCGCGGAGGAACGCCTGCGCATCGCGATGGCGCGACAGTAGAGCGCCATGAGCAAACAGCTCCTTCTCTACTCCTTCGGACCGGACGCCCGGTTCGAGGGCCAGCTCGTCGGCGCCTTGGAGCGGATCGAGAGCGGAGGTGCGCTGCGCGTCCTCGACGCCCTCTTCGTCACGAGCGACGCCGAGACCGGCGAGCTCGTCGCAATCGACCTGCGGGGCGGCGCGGGCGGCATCGTTGCGGAGCTGCTCGACTTCCGGCTCGACCCCGCCTCTCGGCGCCGGGCCACCGAGCGCGCGCTCAGCCCCCACGAGAGCGGCCTCCCGGCCGAGGCGCTCCGCAGGCTGGGCGAGGCGCTGGATCCGGGAGCCGCCATGCTCGCGCTGCTTCTCGAGCACGCGTGGGCCAACACCCTCGAGGACGCCGTGTCGCGGACCAGCGGGACGCCGCTGCACAGCGAGTTCGTCGACGCCACGACACTCGCGGAGCTGGCCCCAGCCGTGGTCGCCGCAGCTGCACCCGACACGAGGGGAAAAGGACCACCCCTGACCGAAGCGACGCTCACTCGTGACATGGTCTCGATCCCCGGCGGGACCTTTCGGATGGGCTCGGAGCGCTTCTACCCGGAGGAGCGGCCGGTGCGGGAAGTGGCGGTCGACGGTTTCTGGATGGATCGCGGGCCGGTCACGGTCTCCGAGTTCCGTCGGTTCGTCGACGCGACCGGCTACGTCACGGTCGCCGAGCGTCCACTGGACCCCGCCGACTTCCCGGGTGCCGATCCGGCCGAGCTCGTGCCCGGATCGCTGGTGTTCCGCAAGACGGATGGGCCGGTCGACCTCCGTGACGTGCTCCAGTGGTGGGCCTACGAGCCTGGCGTCACCTGGCGCGACGGGCCCCAGGACCACCCGGTCACGCACGTGGCCTTCGAGGACGCCGAGACCTTCGCCACCTGGGCGGGCAAGGCCCTGCCCACCGAGGCGGAGTGGGAGTTCGCTGCCCGGGGCGGACTGGAGGACGCGGATTTCGCATGGGGTGACGAGCACTTCCCCGGCGGCCGGCCGATGGCCAACACCTGGCAGGGGGAGTTCCCGTGGCAGAACCTGCTCGTGGACGGGTACGAGGGAACCTCCCCGGTCGGCGTCTTCCCGCCCAACGGATACGGGCTGCTCGACGTCACGGGCAACGTCTGGGAGTGGACCTCCGACTTCTTCGGAGCGGGCGAGTCCCCGAAGCCGTGTTGCGTGCCACGCCAGCCCGGCGACCCGATCCCGCGCCGCGTGATCAAGGGCGGCTCGCACCTGTGCGCACCGAACTACTGCCTGCGCTACCGACCCGCGGCGCGCCAGGCCGAAGCGGTCGACACCTCCACCCAGCACATCGGCTTTCGCTGCATCGCGCGCTGATTTCATCCCAAACGGGTGATGCCCGCTCACCCAGCGGCGTGTTGGACTCGCCCGCATGGAAGCTCACGAGGAACTTGGGCCGATCGACATCGTCGTGATCGGCTATCCGGCCGACGCACCGATGACCGGCGACGCCATTCCGTTACTGGTGGACCTCGTCGAGCGCGGGATCATCCGCGTGCTCGACGTCCTGTTCGTCATGCAGAACGAGGACGGCACCTTCTCCGGCTTCGAGGCCTCGGATCTCGACGACAAGAGCGCCGGGGACTTCAAGGTCTTCGAAGGGGCCAGCACGGGCCTGCTGGGCGAGGACGACGTCGCGACCGCGGCCGAGGCGATCGAGCCGGGAACCGCGGCGGTCTTGATCGTCTACGAGAACCGCTGGGCGGGTCCCTTCGCAGCTGCCGTGCGCCGCAACGGCGGAGTCCTGATCGATTTCCAGCGGATCCCGGTCGACGAAGTGATCGCCGCACTCGACGCCGCCGACGCTGCGGCCTGACTGAAAGGACTACCCCATGCCAGGATTGCTTCGCGGGATGGCCCGCACCGCGGTGGTAGCGGGAACCGCTACGGCCGTCTCCAATCGTGTCAGCCGTCGCCAGGCCAATCGCTGGGCCGAGCAGGAGGCTCCCCCGCAGGAGCAATACGCGCCTCCCCCGCCGCCGGCCGGCGGCGGCGAGGATCGCGTCCAGCAGCTGAAGGATCTGGCCGACCTGAAGGCGCAGGGGGTCTTGACCGACCAGGAGTTCGCGGCCGAGAAGGCACGCATCCTCGGCAGCTGATCCTCAGACGGCCCTCTCTCGGGCGTCACCCGCCGGGGGTGATCTCAGCTCACCCGGCCCGCACGGAGACTCGCTCGAACCCGCAACCGGAAGAGGACTGAACCCATGTTTCTTGCATCCGACTATCCGTTTTTCGACGTGTTCTGGACGATCGTTATTTTCTTCGTCTGGGTCGCCTGGCTGATGATCCTGTTCAGGATCTTCGCGGACGTCTTCCGCAGGCACGACATCTCGGGTTGGGGCAAGGCGGCCTGGCTCGTATTCGTGGTAGTCGTGCCCTTCCTGGGCGTGCTCATCTACCTGATCGCCAACGGCCAGGAGATGAGCCAGCGGGACATGGAGCAGTCGCGCGCCGCTCGTGCCGAGTTCGATGACTACGTCAAGTCGACGGCGGGCTCGGGCGGGGCAGCAGCGGAGATCGACAAGGCCAAGCAGCTGCTCGACAGCGGCGCCATCACCCAGGCCGAGTTCGACGCCCTCAAGGCCAAGGCGATCGCCTAGGGGACGGTTGCGATCGCCGAGGGGACGGCGACCACGACCGTGCCGGCGAGCATGTCGTGCACGCCGCGGCGCCGGTCGTCCACGAGGATGGGGAGAAAGCCCGCGAACAGCGGCAGCGCCGCGAGCACCAACGCGCCGAACCGCAGCAGCGACCGGCGCGGGCTCAGCACCGTCCCATCGTCCCCGTCGCAGACGCGGATGTGCATGAGCCGGTTGCCCGGCGTCTGACCGGTCGTTGACCAGAAGACGGCGAAGTAGGCGACCGTCCACACCGCGAACGCCGCGGCGCCGCAGGCGAGCAGGACGGTCTGCAGGTTGTCGGAGATCGACAGGATCGACAGCGCCAGACCCAGCCCCACACCCACCACGAGGGCGATCAGGTCGATGATGGCCGCGTCCACGGCGAACGCGATCGCACGGGTCACGAGCCCCTCGTACACCGGCGCCGCAGGACGCGGCGCCGTGTTCACGGAGCCTCCGGCGGCGGATCCGCCGGAGGGCGCTTGAGCGCACGCCTTGCGGCGCGCTCCAGCCAGGCGTCCGCGCTGCGCGACCCGCCGCGCACGCCACCCGCGACCTGGTCGGCGAAGCCGATGCTCTGCCTCGTGATCGCCTCCGTCACCGCGGGGCTCTGCGCGATCTCGTTCACGACGAGCCACAGCTCCTCGCCCTCGAGCACGCGCTGCACCGCCTCGTCCAGCAGCTTGCTCTCGAGCACCCGCACCAGCAGCCGCTCGGCGGCGGCGCTGTCGAGCGCGGCCCCGAGCAGCCGCTCTGCGGCCGGGCTGTCGAGCGCGGCCACGAGCACGCGCTCGAGCTCGGGGTCGTCGAGTACGCCGTCGGCGAGCCGCTCGAGCACCGCGTACTGGACCACGTCCCTGGCGACCGCCTCGACGATCGGCCCCTCGAGCGCCTTGCCGACCGCCCGGGCTGCCAGGTCGCTGGCCAGCACGCGGTCGACGGCCTCGGCGCCGACGCGCGAGTCGAGCACGGCGTCAAGCGTCGCCAGCGCCGCGTCCTCGGCACGCCGGCCCAGCGCTCGCCTCGCTCCTCGCTCCGCGCGCAGCCCGAGCGACACCGCGCCCGTGACAGGACGCATCGCATCCGTCCACCTCACGACATGATCTTCGCGCACATGTGGGTGACGCGCATTCACCCACGGTGGGTGACGCTTCGACTTCCACGACCGATAGGTTGCGCCCATGCTCGAGGCGCTCGGATGGGGCGCCGTTGCCGCGTCCTCGCTGCTGGTCGGCGCGTTGCTCGGAATTGTCCGCCCCTGGCCGGCGCGGGCGATCGGACTGGTGCTCGGCTTCGGCGCAGGCGCTCTGATCAGCGCGGTTTCCTTCGAGCTCGCTCAGGAGGGCGTGAGGATCGGCGGTGGCGGGGCCGTCGGGATCGGGCTAGCGGCCGGAGCGCTCACCTACTACGTCTGCGACACCGAGATCGAGCGGCGCTCACGCGGCTCCGACGCGGGGGCCGGGCTGGCGCTGGGCGCCTTCCTCGACGGCATCCCCGAGCAGCTCGTACTGGGACTCGGCATCGCGCTCGGCGACGGCGTCAGCGCCGGTCTGCTCGGGGCGATCTTCGTCTCCAACCTGCCAGAGGCGATCGGCTCGGCGACGGACATGCACGGCGCCGGCCGCTCGCGCCGCGAAGTGCTCGTCCTGTGGGCCGCCGTCGCGGTGATCTGCACGCTCGCGTCCGGCATCGGCTTCGCTATCGCCGACGCGGCATCGGACACCCTCAAGGGCGGCATCGACGGCTTCGCCGCCGGCGCCCTGGTTGTGATGCTGGTCGACTCGATGATCCCCGAGGCGACCCGGCAGGCGGGTCGCACGACCGGGTTGATCACCACCCTGGGCTTCGCGGTCGCCGCAGCGATGTCGGGGATCAGCTGAGCTGCTTCTGCTCGATCGCGGCGGACATCGCCGCCAGCTCGGGCTCCGCCGCGGCCACCGTCTCGGGCGTGAGGAAGTCTTGACTGAGCATGCGACCGCCCGCGTCGCGAACCGCCCGCTTGAGGTCGCGGGCCCAGACGTGCTCGATCAACATGAGCCCCGCGGCGCCCCCAGGGTCGAGCCCCGCCCCCATTTGCTCGATCTCGGCCTCGGAGAAGCCGAAAGAGTGCTCCTGTTCTTGTTCGCCGTCGAGCCGAAGGCCGAGCAGCGCTCCGACGATCGCGCCCATGCTCTCCTCCTGGTGCTCCAGCACGACGATCTCATTCGAGTCCGTGTCGCGCCCGATGAAGAGGAGGTCCAGCACGCGGATGGTCCGATCGCTTTCGAGCCTTGCCAGCTCGTCGGCAATGCGACCCTCGAAGTTCGCCCCCGGCTCGAAGCCGATGTTCAAGAGCTGAACGGGCCCGATCTCGCTCATTGGGCGCTACCTCCGGATTCGGTGACGGGTCTGCGCCGCAGGCCGGGTAGCCGCGGTGGCGGCTCGTCGGGGAACTCCGCCAGCGTCCTTCGCCGGATCAGCTCGAGCCAGAGGAACGCGAGCACCGTGAAGATCAAGATCGTCCAGATGTTCTGCGTCCAGGGCACCGGCCCCCAGACGACCAGCAGCAGGATCGCCGTCGCCAGCCCGGCCCGCGTGAAGCCCGCGTGCTCGCGCAGCGTGAAGGCGGAGAAGCGCCGCACGGCGGTCGCGCGCCGGCCCGGCCCGACCAGCCACGCCCCGAGGACCACGAAGAATCCGAACAGGAACGAGCCCTGTGCGGCGTTGACCATCAGCCGGGTGGCGATGTCCCAGGCATCGTCCGCGATGGCGTGCGCGTTCGGCGCGTCGGCGAGCGACTCCACGACGTACTTGCCGGCAAGGGTTCGGAAGGCGAGTATCGCGATCGCCGCGAACATCAGGCAGCCACCGACCTTCACCACGGCCTTGCGCCGGTCGGCCGCCAGGGCGATCGCGCCCGCGAAGCAGGCCACGGCGAGGCCGAGCAGCAGCCACACGACCGTCTTGAACAGGTGCAGCAGCTGCCGGACGTTGTCCAGCTTCTCGGGCGAGGCGATCTGGATGTTGGCGACGTTGGGCGGCAGCTTGTCCGCGGTGTTGGCGGGCAGCCCGGTACCCGCGGCTACCTCCCCGACCAGCGACTTCAGGTTGAGCGAGAGGCTGCGGTCCTGGACCCCGTTGTCGACGATGTCGAGGAGTGTGCTGTGCGCGGCGCGGTTGGCGGTCTCCCAGGCTTTGAGCGCCGCCGCGCTGCCGAGCACGCGCGGCGCGTTTCGCCGGGCGACCTCCTTGAGCCCCGCGGCGGCCGGCGCGGCCAGCCCCTGGAGCCGCGGCGGCAGCACCTTCTCGAGGCGGGCCTGCACCGCCGCGCTGTCGTAGAGCTGGTCGACGATGAAGAACGCGAGCGTCGAGCGGATCTTCTCGTTCTCGAGCAGCTGGGCGCTCGTGTCGACCCAGTTGTTGGTATCGAGCGCCTGGCGCTTGGCCCACAGCCCCAGGCCGAACGTCGTCCAGAACAGGGTGCCGAGCACGAGCAGTACCGCGACCCCGATCGAGCGGCTGCGCATGCCCGCATTCTTCGCGCCGCGTGGGTGACCCGCAATCACCCCACGCGGGTGATGCGTCGTCGCCCGGCGCGGCAAGACGATCCGCCCATGTCAAATCTCGTAGCCATCGCCTACGACGACGTCGACCAGGCGCAGCAGGTCACGCAGACGCTTGGCGAGCTCATGAAGGAGCACTCGATCGAGCTCGAGGACGCCGTGATCGTCGAGCACCGGGCCAACGGCAAGATCAAGCTGCATCAGCCGTCGATGGCCGGACTCGGGGCCGCCAGCGGCGCGCTCTGGGGTGGCCTGATCGGACTGATCTTCTTCATGCCGCTGCTCGGCGCGGCGATCGGTGCCGCCAGCGGCGGCGCCGCCGGCGCGCTCAGCGACCACGGCATCGACGACGACTTCATGAAGGAGCTCGGCGACAAGCTTCCGCAGGGCGGCGCCGCCGTGTTCGTGCTGGTGCGCGAGGCGACCACCGACAAGGTCGTGCCGGAGATCTCCAAGTTCGGCGGGCACGTGATCCAGAGCTCGCTCTCGAACGAGCAGGAGACGGCGCTTCAGGAGGCGCTCGACGGGCGCGGCACCGCCGCGTAGAGGGACCCTGGCGCCAGAGCCTCAGCCGCTCGCCGGGGCCGCATACCTGCGCCTCGTCCTGATCGGTGCCGCGATCGGGGTGCCGGCGGCGCTGCTCGCCGCCGGGTTCCTGGCAGCCGTCCATCAGCTCGAGAACGTCCTCTGGGATGACCTCCCGGATGGCCTCGGGTACTCGTCGCCGCCCTGGTTCCTGGTGATCGCCCTGCCGGCGATCGGAGCGGCGATAGTCGCCGTCGTCGCGCGCCACGCTGCCGGGCGACGGGGGGCACGAGCCGATCAAGGGCCTCAGCACGGAGCCCACCCCGGTGTCCGCAGCGCCCGGCGTGGCGCTGGCGGCGGTCGCCACGCTCTCCTTCGGGGCGGTGCTGGGCCCGGAGGCGCCGCTGATCGCTCTCGGGTCGGCCGTCGGCGTGGGGGCCAGCCGGCTGGTGCGGCTCGGACCGCGCGAGAACGCCGTGCTCGGCACGGCCGGCTCGTTCTCGGCGATCTCGGCCCTGTTCGGCGGACCGCTCCCTGCAGGAGTCCTGCTCGTCGAGGCCGGGCTGGCGATGGGGGCCGCGCTGATACCGCTGCTGCTGCCCGGCTTGGTGGCCGCCGCTTGCGGCTACGTGATCTTCGTCGGGCTGGGCAGCTGGGGCGGGATCGAGGCTACGAAGCTGAGCGTGCCGGACCTCCCTCACTACGACGGCACGACCATCTCGGATCTGCTGATCGCGGTGGGCGTGGGGATTGTGGCCGCCGTGATCATCGTCGGGGTGCGCCGGCTCGGGACGCGCGTGGTGGCGCTGCGCGCGCGAGGCATCGGAATGGCGGCCCTGCTGATCGCGGGCGGGCTCGCCGTGGGTTGCCTGGCGGAGCTCGCCGAGTTGCTGGGTGGCGACTCACAGGACGTGCTCTTCTCAGGACAGGCGGCGATCCCTCACATAGTCGCCGAGGCGTCCGACGGGGTGGTGCTCGCGGTTCTGGCTGCGAAGGCGATCGCCTACGGGATCTGCCTCGGCTGCGGGTTCCGCGGCGGACCGGTCTTCCCGGCGATCTTCATCGGCGTCGCGCTCGCCGCGCTGGCGGTGGTGGCGCTCGACATGTCGCCGACGGTCGCGATCGCCATGGGCACCGCGGCGGGGATGGCGGCGGCCACCCGCCTGGTGCTCGCGTCGCTGGTCGTCGCGGCGCTGCTCGTGGGAACGGTCGGGGTGGACGCAATCCCGGCCGCCGTGCTGGCCGCTGTGGCCGCGTGGCTGACGGTCTCGGCGCTCGACCCGCCCGCACCCGCGCCGGCGCCCGAGTGAGCCGGCCGCAGATCACCTGGCTCGGGCACTCGACCGTGCTGATCGAGCTCGACGGCGTGCGACTGCTGACCGATCCCGTCCTGCGCTCCCGGATCTTCCACCTGCGCCGGGCCGGGCCCCCGCCCGCTCGACCACGGTCTGTCGACGCCGTGCTGCTGTCGCATCTCCACTACGACCACCTCGACCTGCCATCGCTGCGTACGCTCGAGCCGCGGCCGCGGCTGCTGTGCCCCACCGGGGCGGGACCGCTGCTGGCGAAGGCCGGCTTCCCGGAGGTGGACGAGCTGCTGCCGGGCGCTTCGGTCGCGCTGCAAGGCGTGCAGGTGCAGGCGACGCCCGCCGAGCACGGCGGATCGCGCCGCCCCGGCGGCCCGGTCGTACGGCCGCTCGGCTTCCTCGTGACGGGCGAGCGCTCGGTCTACTTCGCCGGCGACACGGACCTGTTCGGCGAGATGTCCGAGCTCGGCCCGGTCGACGTCGCGCTGCTACCGGTGGCGGGCTACAGCCCGAAGCTCGGGCCGGGCCACCTCGACGCGCGGCGGGCCGCCGAGGCCGCCGCGCTGGTGCGGGCCCGCGTCGCCGTGCCGATCCACTGGGGGAGCTTCCACCCGATCACCCAGGCGCGCGGGCGGTGGTTCACCGACCCCCCGGAGCGGTTTGCCGCATATGCCCGCGAGCTCGCCCCCGAGGTGGACGTGCGGGTGCTCTCGCCGGGCGGGTCGCTCGCCCTGTAGGCCGCATGAGAGTCGCCTCACGGAGACTCCCGCGGGGATAGGGTTGCTCGCCCGTGCGCAAGTGGCTGCCCATGATCATTCTCTGCCTCGGCGCAGTTCGTCATGGTGCTCGACTCGAGCGTCATGAACGTGGCGATCTCGCAGATCGTCGACGACCTCGACACGACGATCCAGGGCGTCCAGACGGCGATCACGCTCTACACGCTGGTGATGGCGGCGTTCATGCTGCTGGGCGCGAAGCTCGGCGACATCCTGGGCCGCAACCGCGCGTTCGCCATCGGGCTGGCGATCTACGGCGTCGGATCCCTCACCACCGCGCTGAGCCCGAACCTCGGCGGTGCTGCTGGTCGGCTGGTCGGGGGTCGAGGGGTTCGGCGCGGTGCTCGTGGTGCCGGCGATCGCGGCGCTCACCGCGGCCACCTACGAGGGCAAGGAGCGCGCGCTGGCGTATGCGCTGCTCGGGCGGGATCGCCGCGATCGCCGTCGCCGCCGGTCCGCTGATCGGCGGCTGGGTGACGACCGAGTTCTCGTGGCGCTACGTGTTCGCCGCCGAGACCGTCGTCGTGATCGTGCATCCTGCTGCCTGCGGGGACAGATCGCGCGGCGCCCGCAGCCGCGCGGCGTCCGCAGCTCGACGTCGTCGGCGTCGCGCTCTCCTCGGCCGGCCTGGGCCTGGTCGTGTTCGCGATCCTGCGCAGCCAGCGTGTGGGGCTTCGTCGTAGCCGCGCACGCCGCTGACGATCAACGGCACCGAGATCACGCCGCTGGGCTTCTCCGTGGTGCCGTTCATGGTGCTCGCCGGTCTGGCGGTGCTGTGGGCGTTCGTCGAGTGGGAGCAGCGTCGCGCCCGTCTGGGCCACGACGCAGCTGCTCGACACGGCGCTGCTGGGCATCTCGCAGCTGCGCGCGGGGCTCTCGACGCTCGTCGGGCAGCAGCTCGTCCTGATGGGCACCTTCTTCGTCATCCCGGTCTACCTCCAGGTCGTGCTGGGGCTCGACGCGTTCGAGACCGGCAAGCGCCTGCTCCCGCTGTCGGTGGCGATGCTCGTGTTCGCGCTGCTGGGCCCGCGGATCGCCGCCCGGCGCTCGCCGCGCGTCGTCGCACAGATCGGGCTGGTCGCCGTCAGCATCGGCGCGCTCGTGATGCTCGGCGACGCTCGACGTCAAGCTCAACGACACCGGCTTCAAGATCGCGCTCGCTCTGATCGGAGCCGGCGCCGGGCTGCTCGCGTCGCAGCTCGGGAACGTCATCATGTCCGCCGTCGCGCCCACCCAGACCAGCGAGGCGGGCGGGCTTCAGGGCACCGCCCAGAACCTCGGGTCCTCGCTCGGCACGGCGATCGTCGGCGCAGTCCTGCTCGCGTCGCTCGCGACGGGCTTCAGCGATCGCATCACCAACGACCCCGACGTCCCGCCGGCCGCGCGCGAGACGATCGTCGCGAACACCGAAAACGGGCATCGACATCGTGCCCGTCGCACGCCGTCGAGACGCGGCCGTGATCGACGGCGGGCTCACGCCCGACCAGGCCCAGCGCCGTCGCCGCCGACTACGGCGACGCGCAGCTCGACGCGCTGCGGCTGTCCCTCGGCGCCGTCGCGCTCGCCGCGCTGCTGTCGCTATCGGTGACGCGGCGGCTCCCGACCAAATCGCTCGCCGGCCCCGAGGTCGATCCCCCGGAGGCAGCCGCCTGACCGACGTGCCCGCCGCGCTGGACGACTACTCAGGTTCGCACTCCCTCGTCCTCGCCGAACACGAGGAT
Organism: uncultured Thermoleophilaceae bacterium; assembly: GCA_963722245.1. Lineage (GTDB taxonomy): Bacteria > Actinomycetota > Thermoleophilia > Solirubrobacterales > Thermoleophilaceae > JACVRW01. Next base: position 765,466 of record CAVRKM010000012.1, on the reverse strand, counting down.
CCCGTAGACGACGTAGACGCACAGGAAGAAGATCCCGAGCGACCACCACGGGTAGGCGCCGCCGACCGACAGCAGAGCCCCGATCGCGCCGAGGCTGCCGGCGACGATCCCGATGACCCGGCCATACGTGTTGCCGGCCATCAGCGAGAAGCCTCCGGTGAGCTGAAGCACACCGAGGAGGATCAGGATCCAGCCCAGGGTGTTGAGGTTCGTGAAGATGTACCGCTTGTCGTTGACGAAGATGCTCGCGTCATCGAGAGCGCCGATGCCGTAGATGATGTTGAGCGTGCCCGCAATCAGCAGCAACGTCGCTGCGAAGACGACTCGGCCTGTGCCTCGCATCCGGTACCTCCAAGTTCGGTTGATTCAGCGAATCCAGCGCATGTATACACCCGTGGACGGCGTCCCCGCCTTGGGTGACAGCGAAGTCCCAACCGCGGGCGCGCCAGTGCACGGTCGATCTCGGGTAGGTTGGCTACAGCTTGACCGTAATCGCCGCATCCCCGGCGGTCTGGGTTTTCATCCTCGTTCCGCTCGTGATCGTCTGGGCCCTCGGGATCGTGGATATCTTGCGGCGGCCCCTCTCGCCCACGCAGACTGCCGGATGGATCCTCCTGGTCGTCCTGCTGCCGCTGGTCGGCACGCTCCTCTACTTCCTGCTGCGCAAGCCCACGCAAGAGGAGATCCTGCGCGCCCAGCAGGCCGCCGCCGAGCGACGGGACGGCTCGCCGAGCGTCCACCAGCGGCTGCCAGGCGAGTGATACTCCGCTACTGCGACGGGACCGTCGTCGGCGCCGACTCGGCAGGCCGTAGCGAGTCGCCCGCCGCGCGCCAGCCGCGCAGCAGCCCGTGGATGGCCTCGGCCCCGATCAGCGGGTCGGGCGACACCGGGAGCCGCACGGGATGCAGGAGGAAGGGACGCGTCTGCGCGCCGCCGAGACCGCCGTGGAACGAGATCAGCTCCTCGAACGCGCAGCCCTCCTCGGTCACTGGGTCGTAGAAGCTGTTGACCATGATGTCCGCCACGTGCTCGAAGCCGTCCGTCCGGCGCAGGTGGCGCTCGACGTTGGGCGAAAACCCGCGCAACGGGTCCTCGCCGCTGACCGTGCCGTCGGCGAGCCGCCGGGTCCCCGCCGCTCCAATCGCGACCGCCCCGTCGGCGTCGCTGCGCACCAGCAGGAATCCGATGTGCGGGTGTGAGCGGAGCGCCGGGATGAGCTCCGGGTGCAGCTCCTCGATCTCCTCGAGTGAGAGCCGGTGGGGGCGCTCCATCAGGTAGATCAGACCGAGGTTGCCCGAGCCGAGCACGATTGCCTCCTGCGTGGGGGCCTCGGCTTGCTCGAGGTTGGCGGGCTTGTCGCCGCGGCCGGTTGCCTCGTCCACCGCGCGCTCGATGCCGGTGGCGTTCTCGTCGCCGGCGTCCAACGCGCGCACGGCGCGGTTCGAGAGGGATCGCTCCACCAGCTCGGCCAGCGAGTAGCCGTTGCGCTGCCGAAACGTGGCCCCCTGGGTCTGCCCGTGGTCGGATAGCACCACCAGCTCGTACGGCCGGGGCGCGTAGCGGCGCGCGCGCTCGATCATCCCTAGGCGTTCGTCCAGCTTGCGCAGAGCCTCCAGCGTGTCCGCGCGCTCGAGCCCGGAGTGGTGGGCCACCTCGTCGTAGCTGGCGAAGGTCGCGTACACCGCGGGCACGCCGCGGAACATGTCCTGCAAGACCGAAAAGATCACCAGGTCGCGGACGAAGACGCACATCCCCGCGCGCAGCAGCGGATAGTAGCCGCCGCGGTGTCCCCTCGGCCGCACGTCGCGCCGGCGCTGGCGGGCTGCCGCGATCAGCTCCAGCAGGACCTCCCACAGCACCAGCACGAGCGTCCGGGTTACGTTCGACCCGTTGGCGAGGAAAGCGCGATAGCCCGGGTTCGCCCGCTTCTCGTCCGCGACCCGGCTGGCGGTCAGGATGGATTCGGCCGCCTCGCCCGACAGCAGGTTGCCGCGGCTCGTCCCGCCGTCGGTGAGCAGCCCCACGCCGCTCGCGTGCGAGCGCTCGATCGCCGCGCAGTCGCCGGGGTTCGAGCAGCTCACCACCCGGCCCGATTGCTTGTCGACCCAGCGAAACGCCGGGATGTTGTCGTTGCTGCCGAGCAAGATCCCGGCCTGGCTGGCGCCGGTCTGCGAAGACAGGTCTGTCTCCCACTCGCGCAGCGCGTGGGTGCCGTCGGCCAGCCAGCGTGCCATGTTCGGCGTGTTGCCATCGCGGATCGCACGGCGCAGCACCGGCAGCGCCAGCCCATCGATCTCCATGAACAGGAACCCCGGGACGTCGCTTACCTCCGGGCGATCGGTTCGCCGCGCGATCCGGCGGGCGACCCGGAGCGTGTACCCGTCGTCGTCGTCGATGCCGACGACGACCCCAATCGGAGTGCTGATCGCGGACGCGATCACCGCCACCAGCAGCGCGTCGGCGAGCCCGTCGACCCGCAGCAGTTCCGGCACGAGGTCGGCGGCGATCATGAGGATCGCCGCATCGAGAACGAGGGCCAGCAGAAAGCCGATCGCGACCGTGAACGGCAGCCTCAGCGCGGCCACCAACGGAGGCAGCACGGCGTTGAGGATGCCGACGATCGCGGCCACGGCCACGGCCCCACCGAAGCCCTTCAGCTCGGCGCCCGGTGCCAGGCCGGCGGCCAGCAACAGTGCGAGCGCCGACCCGAGCCACGCGATCGCCAGACGCACGGGATGCAGGCGCGGGCGCTCCGGGCTCCAGACCGGGACGTTCAACCCGTCAGACGGCATCCTGCTCCGCCTAGCTCTGGCTGTTTTTGTCGAGCTGTCTGACCTCGATCAGCTCGAGGCCCAGCAACTGGATCTGGTCGAGCACGCCGTGCAGCTCCGACTGATCGCGTAGCTCCCCGCGCATGATCGTCTCCGCGGGCCGCATGGCCAGGGTGAAGTCCTCGAAGGCGCCTGACAGGGAGTCACTCAGTCGGCCCTTGATCCGGATCTCATAGGCAGCGGTGCTCACGCTGTGTGAAAGCGTCCCGCCAGGCGGGGTGATCCCGCGTCACCCGCCCGGGGTGAGCCTCAGTGCACGAGTGCCTTGAGCAAGATCAGGAACGCCCCGATCGACGCCGCGGCGCCGCTCTTGACCAGCGCGGCGGTCAGCGAAGCGCCGGACAGCCAGGCCGCCAGGAACCCGTAGAGCGCGATCAGCCCAAGGCCCGACCACTTCGCCAGATCGAAGGCCGTGTCGACCTCGATGACGCCAGCCGCCGCGAGGACGAAGAAGACCGCCGGGAAGCCGATTCCGAAGGCGACGGCCAGCGTGTCCATATAGAGCGCGCGCATCTGCGCGCGCTCCACCCGTCTCCGAGTGCGGACCTCTGCGCCGAGGGTCTCGCTATAGACCTCGGCGAGCCCGACGGCGAGCCCGGTGCCGAGCAGCGTCGCGACCATCGCTCCCGCCGTCGGGGGATGCGTCTCGAGGGCGACGACCAGCGCCAGGCCGACGATCGCGCCGTAGACGACCCGCGCTACTTGGCTCGACGCCAGGTGGCTATCGATGAAGCGGCGCACGGCTAGCGCAGGCTCGCCGGCGCCGGCAGCCGTGCCAGTCGACCCCGGTAGACGTCCATCGCCGCCTTGGGGAAGTCCGCATGCGTCTGCGTCCGCAGGCTCGGCACCCGCTCGCGGTGGAACGGGCTCGACAGGCTCTCGTTGTGGCCGATCACGTTGCTCGTGCGAATCCCGTAGCGCCCCTGGAGGCTGCGCGTGAGCCGCAGCGAGGCCGCCATCTGGCGGCGGTCGCCGAGCACCTGGGCGTCGCTGCGCCCGACGTGCTCGATGCCAATCGCGACGTAGTTGAGGCCGACCGTGTGGCGGCACATGATCGTGGTCGACACGAGCTGGTAGATCGTGCCGTCGCGGTCGACGACGAAGTGGCTGCAGATGCCCGGCAGCTCGCCGAGCTCGATGTCGGGCCGGTTCGGGGCGAACGTGTCGAAGACCGGCTGGAAGGTGTCCGTGACCGTGTAGTGCTCGACGATCACGCGCGGGCGGCGCAGCCGGTAGTCGTCCACGCCGTAGTGGCGGCGGGCGTAGTCGCGCATGTCGGACTTGCGTTCCGGGCCGTAGGGGATCGGGCGCTGCACCAGCCGCGGCGGCGCGACCGCCTGTGCCAGCGCGAGCACCGCGCCCGAGTGGCGGGCCACGCCGGTCGCCGGCAGCGGCCCGGCGGGCAGCTCGACCACGAACGCCGTGTCGCCGGGGAAGGTCGAGTTCTGCCACGAGCTCACGGTGCCGTGGTAGTCGGGCAGGCCGCGGCGCTTCAGACCGCTCAGCCGCGAGTAGAGGCGCTGGAGCTTGGCGTCGCCGGCGCTCTTGACGACGATGTGCAGCGCTTGGTGGTACCAGAGCGTCACCCTCGGGCGCTCGCGCTCGACGAAGCGCTCGATCGCCTGGGTCTCCGGCTCGGAGGCCGGCCCCGGCCCGGACTCGTACACGCCGTCCTGGGGGTGCCAGCGATAGGGGAAGTTGCGGTTGAGGTCCACGTCATGCGCGTTGTGGCGCGAGTTCGCGGCCGCGCCGTCGGGGTTGGCGTCGTCGATCAGCCAGAGGGCCGTGCCCCGCGGCGGGTGCGCGCGGCGCAGGCGCGCGACCACGGCCTTGCCGGCGGGCTCGTTGCCGTGGACCGAACCCACCACCATGAGCTTGGTCTTGGCGGTGGCGGCGCCGATGCGCTCGGCGACGATCGGCCGCCCCTCGACCGAGTGACCGATCGTGATCTGGGCCGGCGCGACGGCGCTCGCCAGGACCAGCGAGGTGGCGAGAATCGACACGTCCCTGAGTATGGTGGCGCCGGATGACAGCCGCGCTTGCCGAGAGGGCCGCCGCCCACGGACGCGTCGCGATCGACACGGAGTTCGTGTCCGAGCGGCGCTATCAGGCGCTGCTGTGCCTGGCCCAGGTGGCGGTGCCCGACCCCGATGCCCCCGACGGCGTGCGCACCGAGGTGCTCGACCCCCTCGGCGACGATCCGCCCGACCCGGGCCCGCTCGCCCGCGTGCTGGCGGACCCTGACGTGGAGGTGGTGGTGCACGCGGGCCGCCAGGACATCGCCATCCTGCGGCGGACCTGGGACACCCAGGTCACGCGCGTGTTCGACACCCAGCTGGCGGCCGGGTTCATCGGGTTCGGAAACCAGGAGGGATACGAGTCGCTCGTGCGCAAGGTGCTCGGGGTGAAGCTGAAGGGCTCGGAGGGGTTCACCAAGTGGGACCGCCGGCCGCTCACGGCCCAGCAGCTGGAGTACGCCGGCGACGACGCCCGGCTGCTGCTCGCCCTCGGCGACGACATCGAGCGCCGGCTCGCCGAGCGCGGCCGGCTCGACTGGGCGCGCGAGGAGTGCCGCGCCCTGGAGGAGTCGACCGACGAGCGCGACCCGGACAAGGTGTTCGAGCGCCTGCCCCGGCTCGGACGGCTGGGCGAGGCGGCCCGGGCGGTCGCGCGCGAGCTGGTCGAGTGGCGCGAGGACACCGCGCGCGCGATGGACCGGCCGCCCGGCTACGTGCTTCCAGACCACGCGCTGATCGAGCTGGCGCGCCGGGCGCCCGCCGACCGCGCCGGCCTCGAGCAGATCCGCGGCCTGCCCGCCCAGACACTCCACCGGCGCGGCGATCAGCTCGTCGCGGCGATCGAGCGCGGCCGCTCGCGCCCCGCGCCGCCGGCGCCGCCCGAGCCCGGGCCGCGCGAGCCCGCCGACGCGCCCCTCGTCTCGCTCGCCCAGGCGCTGGTGCGCCACCGCTCGATGGAGGAGGGCGTGGCGGTGGAGCTGATCGCGACGCAGGCCGAGCTGGCGGCGCTCGTGTCCGCGCTGCGCCGCGGCGAGGACGGCGACCACGTCCGCGCCGCCCACGGCTGGCGCCGCGAGCTGGTCGGCACGGAGCTGTCCGACCTGGTTGCGGGGCGGCTCGCGCTCAGCGCCGGCGAGGGCGGCGGCCTGCGGGTCACCGAGGTCTAGAGCCCGGGGGGCAGCACGCCCTCGTCGATCAGCCGGCGGATGTCACCGGCGCGGCGGGTGCTCAGGTACACGTGGCGCTGCCCCACGCTCGGCTTCTGCTCGAGCAGGCCAGCCGCCAGCAGCTCCTCCCCGACCTCGTACGCCAGCGCCCGCTCGTTGCCCGCGAAGCCCCGCGCCAGGTGGTCGAAGGCGGTGTGGTAGCCGCCCCACTTCCCCATCCCGTCCAGACGCTGCAGGATGCGACGCATCACGCGCCGGCGAGGGTCCGGGTCGTCGTGCGCCCGCGGCGCGGTCCCGGACGGCGCCAGCACGCGCAGCAGCTCCGGCTCGAGCGACTCCAGCGACTCCTCGTCCAGCGGCGACCCGCCCAAGCGCGTGACCGCCTCGGCCACCCGCAGCGGGTGGGTCGCGCCGATCGGCGGCCGCAGGTCCTCCACCGCCAGCACGTACGCCGGGAGCAGGTGGGCGGCCGCCCGCAGCCGGTCGATCGTGCCAGCCGCGTCGTCGAGCGCCTCGCGAGCGTAGTCCGCGGACCAGTCCGGGTCCGCCGCCGGGTATGACAGCGCCAGGAAGCCGTCGTGGGCGCCGAGCGCCAGCACGAGGTCGTCCGGTCCGTCCGCGGGTCCCGGCTCGGCCGCCTCGACCAGCCGCTCTACGGCGACGGCCGCGAGCAGCTGCCCGCGCTCGCCCACGGCGCCCACGTCCGCCCGCAGCTCGGGTGGCAGCGGCAGGACGGCTACCACGGCGGCGTCGGACGCGGCCACGCCAAGAGCGATCGGCTCATCCTTCCCGGTGCGCGCCTCCCCCAGCTCGCGGGCGCCGCGCGACCAGCTCCTCGCGCAGCAGATCGCGCAGTCGCGCCGACCACTCGCGCGGCGCGCCAGCCCCACCCGCGTCGGCGAGGGCCCGCGCCAGCTCCCCGGTCGGATCCACGCTCCGCAGCATGTCACTAGGAGCGCCTGGCGAAACTAGCCAGGCCTACTCGGTCAGCCCCACGGCTTCGAGGGCTTCGTGCCAGCTCGGGAACGCGCGAACCTCCCGGAACGTTCCATCACGGAAGCCCGAGACCACGAACCCGAGTCGCTGACTGACCTCCGCTCCCGAGGGCTTGATCCGCCCGATCATGTCAACAAGCGCAGCAACGCGATCTTGCGCGTCGCGGATGTCGCGGACCTCATAGCGGAAGTCATCGAAGTTCTCGGAGAAGGCCGCTTCGAGCCTTCGCATGCCGTCATGTCCGCGGTAGGCGGAGCCCTCCAACCATCGATCAGTCGGGTACCAGACGAAGTCGGGCGAGAAGAAGGAGAGGGCAGCATCGATTCCTTCCGCGCCAAAGTCTGGAACGCGTGTCGCACGATCTCCACGTTCTCTTGCGACATTGCTTAGGCGCCACCCAGCCCGAGCCGGTCCGGACGGCTCAGGATCTCCCGCTCCTCGGGATCCGGGAACCTCGCCGCGAGCTGCTCGTCGAGGAGGCGCTGCTCCAGCTCGACGCGACCGCGCTCCGATTCGTCCACGACGTCGAGCAGGTGCGCGTGCAGAGCTCGCAGGCGACGCGCCACCTGTGCCGAGCCGGCCCCGTAGTGCCGTATCTCGACCAGCGCGAGATCGAAGTACTCGTGCCAGGTCGGCACCGGGAAGCTGCCTCGGGGGGTGCCGTCCGCATCGAGCACGAGGCCACCGCTCGGCAGGCGCCCGTGGAGATCGACCAGCAAGGTCTCGATGCGGTCGATCGACTGAACGGCGGTGGTGGGATCGTTGACGGCGGGCGACAGGCCGCGGATGGCGATGTCCACGAACATGCGCATCGCGAACGCGGGGTCCTGATCCATCGTGCGCTGGCGCGCGAGCACGAGCACCCGGCGCTGGTCGCGCCGCTGCGACTCACGCTCGACGCCGAACAGCCTGAGCGTGGCCGCGCCGGGCGCCAGGTACTGGCCGATGGGGGGCACGACCTCGACGAAGGCACCCGTCTGACGCGCGAGGCGCAACAGCGCGGCGCGGTCGACCGAGGCGAGCACGGCCGGCGGTCCGTCGTAGTGCACCTCGACGACCGGCTCCCCGGTCTGGTGATCGCGCGCGCGGCCGCGCTCGCCCTCGGGATGCACGTCCTCGATCACGTGGTGGGCGCGGCGCATCAGGCCGCGCAGGATGCCCCCGATCTGCGTGCTGTCGAACGCGCGCTGCACGAGCGCGACGAAGGTCCCGATCGTGATCAACGCGAGCAGCAGCGCCACGCCGACGGTGAGCGCCGGAGCCACGTCCTCGCCGAGCCGGTCGGTCTGGCGCCCGATCGCGGCGAGCGCGAACAACGAGTAGGTGGCTGTTGCGGTGGGCAGGGCGAGCCCGGCGATGATCACGCGGTCGCGGCGCAGCCGGGCCGCCAGGCGGGGCGAGTACGACGACGTCTGGATCTGCGCCGCCACGAACACCGCCGAGAAGACGATGCCGGTGAACGTGATCATCCCGGCGGCGAGCGCTCCCATGATCTGCTCGACCACGGAGAGCGGGATCGGCAGGCTCGGGCGATCCCCGAGGGACTTGTCCAGCAGCGGCAGGCCGATCCCCAGCGCCACCGCGATCACGTTGGCCGCGAGCACGGGCAGCCACATGGCCGACGCCAGCCAGACGCGGGTTCGGACCATGCGCGTGGACCTCGATCGGCTCAAGGGGCATATCGTCCTCGCTGCGCCCGACGGAGCCGTAGAGTGCGCCTGCTCCCATGATCGATGTCGACACTGGGTCCTTTCTCACGGTCGTCGTCGTGTCCGCGCTCGCGGCCTTCGTTGCCGGCCTGATCTCGGCCCGACTGCCGTTGCCGGTGGTGGTCCTCGAGATCGTGTTCGGGATCATCGTCGGCCCCGAGCTGCTCGGGCTCGCGGACTCCGACCAGTTCCTCGCCTTCTTCTCGAACCTCGGCCTCGGCATGCTGTTCTTCTTCGCGGGCTACGAGATCGACTTCGAACGCATCCGCGGCAGCCCGCTGCGGCTGGCCGCGCTCGGCTGGGGGCTCTCGCTCGTCCTCGCCTACGGGTTGGGCGGCCTGCTCGAGCTGTCGGGGCTGGTGCTTTCGCTCCTGTTCACGGGGTCCGCCCTGGCCACCACCGCGATCGGCACGCTGATCCCGATCCTGAGCGACGCGGGCGAGCTGCGCACGCGCTTCGGCACCTACCTGCTCGCCGCCGGCGCGATGGGCGAGTTCGGGCCGATCCTGTTGGTCACGCTGGTGTTCTCGACCAAGGGCGCGGCCGAGAACGCGGTGATCCTGCTCGCGTTCGTCGTCGTTGCCGTGGTCGCTGCCGTGGTCGCCGTCCGGGGAGTGGGCCGCGGCTGGGAGCTGCTCGAGCGGACGCTCGAGACCAGCGGTCAGCTGGCCATCCGCGTGGCGGTCGTCACCGTCTTCGCGCTCGGCGCGCTGGCCGCGTCGCTCGGGCTGGACCTGCTGCTGGGCGGATTCGTCGCCGGGGTGATCGCCCGCATCGCGCTGAAGGGGCGCGAGGTCCATGTGTTCGAGTCGAAGCTCACCGCGGTCGGCTACGGCTTCTTCATCCCGTTCTTCTTCGTGGTGAGCGGCATCGAGTTCGACCTCGACGCCCTCACCGATACGCCCCTCCGGCTGCTCGAGCTGGGGCTGTTCCTCGGCCTGTTCCTCGTGGTGCGCGGAGTGCCCGCGCTGCTCCTGTATCGCGGGGTGTTGGACCTGCGGGATCGAGCCACCCTGGCGGTGTTCTCCGCGACGGAGCTGCCGCTCGTCGTCGCGATCACCACGATCGCCGTGAAGGAGGGGCACATGCGCTCCTCCACCGCGGCATCGCTCGTGGGCGCCGGCATCCTGTCGACGGCGATACTGCCCCTGGTCGGGCTGCGCCTGCGAGCCGGGCGCGTCGCGGAGATCGCCTAGGTACGGTGCGCCCATGCTCGATCGCAAGCTGCTCGGCATCTACCTCAACGACCACCTCGCCGGCTCGACGGTCGGACTCGAGCTGTCCAGGCGCGCGCGGGACTCCAACAAGGGCAACGAGTACGGCGACGGGCTCGAGCGTGTCGCCAAGGAGATCGAGGAGGACCGCGAGACCCTGCAGCGCCTGATGAAGGACCTCGGCGTGCGGCGCGACCATCCCAAGGTGGCCGTCGCCTGGGTCGGCGAGAAGTTCGGCCGGCTCAAGCCGAACGGCCGCCTGATCAGCTACTCGCCGCTGAGCCGGCTCGTGGAGACGGAGACTCTCGCCTTGGGGATCGCCGGCAAGCTCTCGCTCTGGGAGGCGCTCGCCGAGGTGGCGGGTGAGGACGCGCGCCTCGACCCGGAGGAGCTGCGTCGTCTGGCCGAGCGCGCCGAGCGTCAGCGCAAGGAGGTCTGGCAGCTGCGGCAGCGCGCCGCCGGCGAGGCCTTCGCGGCGCGGGCGTCGTGAGCTGGGAGCCCGAGCTCGAGGAGCTCCGCCGCCGCGAGGAGCTCGCCCGCCGGATGGGTGGCGAGGAGCGCGTGGCCCGCCAGCACGACTCCGGCCGCCTCACCGTACGAGAGCGCATCGAGCGCCTCTTCGACGCCGACACCTTCCACGAGACCGGCGCGCTGGCCGGGCGCGCCACCTACGACGGCGCCGGTCAGCTGACGGACTTCCTGCCCACCAACACCGTCGTCGGCCAGGGTCGCATCGACGGACGCAGGGCCGTCGTGCAGGGGGATGACTTCACGGTCAGAGGAGGCGCGGCCGACGCCGCCATCTGGGAGAAGGCCGTGTACGCGGAGCGCCTCGCGCACGACCTGCGCATCCCGCTCGTCCGGCTCGTCGACGGCACCGGTGGCGGCGGCTCGGTCAAGTCGCTCGAGCAGATGGGCTTCTCGTACGTCCCGCCCCTGCCGGGCTTCGACCTGGTCGTCGCCAATCTGTCGCGCGTCCCCGTCGTGGCGGCCGCGCTCGGCCCGGTCGCCGGCCTCGGCGCTGCCCGCGTGGTCTGCTCGCACTTCTCGGTGATCGTCCGCGGCACCGCCCAGCTGTTCGTGGCCGGGCCGCCCGTGGTGGCCATGGCCGGCATGGGCGAGACGCCCGACAAGGAGCAGCTCGGCGGTGCGCGGCTGCAGGCCCGAGCCGGCGCCGTGGACAACGTCGCGGCCGACGAGGACGACGCGCTCGCCCAGCTCAAGCGCTTCCTCTCCTACCTCCCCGGCAGCGTCTGGGAGGCGCCGCCGGCGATCGACTCGGCCGACCCCGCCGATCGCCGCGAGCAGGAGCTGCTCTCGATCGTCCCGCGTGACCCGCGCCAGCCGTACAAGATGCGGCGCATCCTGGAGGCCGTGCTCGACCGCGGCTCGATCTTCGAGCTCGGCGCCGCCTTCGGGCGTCCGACGATCACCTGCCTCGCCCGGCTGGGCGGCCGGCCCGTGGGCGTGCTCGCCTCCGACCCGGAGCACTACGGCGGCGGCGTCACGGCCGACGCGGCCGAGAAGACCGCCCGCTTCGTCGACATGTGCGACCAGTTCGGACTGCCGGTGGCGAACTTCGTCGACGTGCCCGGATTCGTGATCGGCAGCGACGCCGAGCGCGCCGGGACGATCCGGCGCGGCGCCCGCGGGCTCTACGCCGTGGTGCAGGCCAGCGTGCCGTGGGTGTCGGTGCTGGTGCGGAAGGTGTACGGCGTGGCCGGCGCCGGGCACGGCGACGGCTCGCGGCTGAACCTGCGCTACGCGTGGCCCTCCGGCAGCTGGGGCTCGCTGCCGATGGCCGGCGGCCTGGAGGCGGCCTACCGCCGCGAGCTGGAGGCGGCGGACGATCCCGAGGCGCTCCGTGCGGAGATCGCGGCGCGCCTGGAAGCCGTGACTTCGCCCTTCCGCACCGCCGAGCGCTTCTCGGTCGAGGAGATCATCGACCCGCGCGACACCCGCCCCATCCTGTGCGACTGGGCCGAGCGCGCGCACGAAATCGTTCACCAAAAAGTAGGAGTTGCACCCAGGACACGCGGGCTCCGGCCCTGAACCCGTGCAATATCGGGGTAGGGCCAAAACGCCTGGAATCATCGGCCGGTGCCACGCCGGCGGGCCCACAAAGGCTGGACCGAGGCGCACGTCCGGCGTGCGTTCTGGCGTGCCGGTTTCGGCGCCACTCCCCGCGAGGCCCACCACTGGGCACGGCGGGGCAAGGGCGCCACGATCCGCTGGCTGCTGAACGGCGGCCCCTCCCCCGCCCCGCGCATCAAGGCGCCCCGAGTCGACGGCCACCGGCTCGACCCCGAGAACGAGTGGGGCCACGACGTCCTGTGGTGGCTCGACCGGATGATCCGCTCGCGGCACCCGCTGCAGGAGAAGCTGACGCTCTTCTGGCACGACCACTTCGCGACCACCGAGCAGGACACGCCGCTGATGCTCGCCCAGAACCGGACGCTGCGGCGCCACGCCCTCGGTCGCTTCCCCGATCTGCTCGCGGCCGTCACACGCGACCCGGCGATGCTGCTGTTCCTGTCGCTCGCGAACTCCGACAAGGAGGCGCCCAACGAGAACTACGCGCGCGAGCTGATGGAGCTGTTCACTCTCGGGCACGGCTACAGCGAGCGCGACGTCCGCCAGGCCGCGCGCTCCCTCACCGGCTTCCGCGCCGACTGGCACGACGACGGCAGCGTGAAGGTCTCCTACGACCGCGAGTGGCACGACTCCGGCGCCAAGCGCGTGCTCGGCAAGGTCGGCCACTTCGACTGGAAGGACGTGCTCGACCTGTGCGTGCGCCACCCGGCCCACGCCCCGTTCATGGTCGGCAAGCTGTGGGACTTCTTCGCGGGCGTGCCGCTGTCCCACTCGACCCGAGCGCGGCTGGTGCGCGTGTACCGCGGATCGGGGCTGCGCATCCGGCCGGTGGTCGGCGCGATCCTGGCCCACCCGGCGCTCTACCGGAACCTCGACGCTCCCACGATGGTCAAGTCCCCGGTGGTGTACGTGGCCGGCTCGCTGCGCACGGCGGGGCAGGGCATCGACCGCGATTCCTGGACCTGGATGCTCGAGGCGATGGGCCAGTACCCGTTCCAGCCGCCCTCGGTCGCCGGCTGGGACTGGGGCGCGGCCTGGCTGTCCTCGAACTCCATGCGAGTGCGCTTCGACTTCGCGAACTACCTGCTCGACACCCCGCGCGTGGGCGTGGAGGACGGCTCCACGCCCAACTCGCTGTCGCCGAAACGGGCGCTGGCGCGCGCCCGCCGCGCGGTCGGCGACCCGTGGACCTCCAAGAGCACCGACCGCGAGCTGACGCGCATCGCCCGCCGGGTGCTCGCCGACGAGGACTTCGACGAGCGCGGCGACATGTGCCAGCGCGTGCTGCGCCACCTGCTGATCTCCGGACCCGACGCCCAGGTGCATTGATGAAGGCCCACCGCGCCTGCGACGACTTCCACCGCAGCATGGACCTGCGACCGCTCACCCGCCGGCAGGTGCTGGGTCTCGGCGTGGGCGGCGGCCTGGCGCTCTACGTGTCCCAGGCGATGCCGATCCAGCGCGTGTTCGAGGCCGCTGCGGCCGACGCGGCCACCGCGCCGAACGCGCCGGTGCTGGTGTCGGTGTTCCTCCCCGGCGGGGTCGACCTGCTCGACACGCTGGTGCCCCTGCACGACTACGGGCGCTACGCCGACCTGCGGCCCAACCTCAAGGTGCAGGGCGTGCCGCTGGCCGGCACGAGCCTGGGCGTCCACCCCTCGCTCGGCCAGGGCGTCGGCGGCGGCGTCAAGGGACTCTTCGAGAGGGGCAAGATCGGCTTCCTGCCGGGCATCGACTACTCGAACCCGGATCTCTCCCACTTCCACTCGCGCCACTTCTGGGAGACCGGCCTGATCACGGACCGCTCGACGCCAGGCTGGCTGGGACGCTGGCTCGACCGCGCCGGCGGCCGCGACAACCCGCTCCAGGGCGTGTCGATGGGCTACGGGCTGTCGCCCGTCATGCGCTCCGGCCGTGCGCCGGTGGCGGCCGTGGCATCGCCGGGTGACGCCGGCTTCTGGATCCGCGGCGTGTGGGGCGACGCCTACGACGATGCCATGGCCGCGTATGCCCGGCTCGGCCGGGTGCGGGGCGGCGGGCACGCGCTGAGCGCCTCGCGCGAGGCGGCGCGGCTGGCCAAGCTGGTCGCGGACCGGCTCACGCCGTACGCCGAGCACGACGGCGTGGATCCACTGGCGTCGAGCGTCGCCTACCCCGAGGACAGCGACTTCGGCCAGCGGCTGCGCTACCTCGCCGCGATGATCTCCAAGCCGCTCGGAATCCGCGTGGCCGACGTGCAGGCCGACGCGGACTTCGACACGCACGACAACCAGAAGGAGCTGACCACGCTGCTCGGCGAGGTGAGCCAGTCCCTGTCGGCCTTCCAGGCGGACCTGGAGGCGCGCGGGCTCTCCAACCGCGTGCTGACCTTCGTCTGGTCCGAGTTCGGCCGCCGGCCCGAGGAGAACGACAGCGGCACCGACCACGGCGCCGGCGGGCTGGCGTGGGTGCAGGGCGACCGCGCCGTCGGCGGCGTGCACAGCGACTACCCGGACCTCAACCGCCTCGACCGCGAGGACAACCTGCAGGTGACGATCGACTTCCGGCGCGTCTACTCGAGCCTGCTGGAGCAGCACCTCGGCACCGAGGCCAGCGGCGTGATCCCGCGCGCCGGCAGCTTCGGCCGCGTCGCGCTGGTGCGATGACGCTCGCGCTGGCGCTGGTGGCCGGCCTGTTCGCCGCCGGCCATCCGCCCACGGCCGTCGGCGTGGGCGAGCGCGAATGGCGCATCTCGCTCTACCGCAGCGAGGTGCCGACCGGCCGGGTCAAGCTGAACGTGCGCAACTTCGGCGAGGACGGCCACGATCTAGCGATCCGGACCGCCTCGGGCCGCGTGCTCGGTGCCATCGGCGAGGTGCGGCCGGGGCGATCCGCGACGCTGTCGGTGCGGCTGCGCAAGCCCGGGCGCTACCGGGTGTTCTGCTCGCTCGAGGGGCACGAGGCGAAGGGCATGCACGCGGTGCTGCGCGTGAAGCGACGCTAGCCGCGCCGCTAATAGCGCTCGAGCAGCCAGGCGTGGACGTCGCCGATGCGCCGGTGCTCGATGCTGAGGTGCCCGTCCTCGTCCGACAGCTGCACGTCGGCCGCGGGGAGGTGCTCCGCCAGCCACTCGCCGTGCCCGAGCGGCACCATCAGGTCCTGCCGGCCCTGCCATAGCTGGAGCGGGACCGAGATCGTCTCCGAGGTCGAAGCCCCACGGCTTGACGAACGCGAGGTCGTCGTCCAGCCATCCCTCGCGCGTGGCTCGGATGCCCTCGCTCGTCACGGCGATCAGCTCCTCCGCGAGGCCGCCGTTGACGACGGCGACGTCGGGCGGGCTGAGCAGCGACTTCAGGCCCTCGGTCAGCTCGCCCGGGTCGGCGTCGACCAGGTGCACGGAGTACGCCTCCAGCAGCGGCGCGAGCGTCTCCGCCCCCTCCACCGCGGCCCCGAGCTCCTGCACGTTGTCCTCCCCCATCCCGGCCAGGAAGTCGAGTCCCTCGGCGTCGTAGGGGGCGACCGACGCGAGCGTCGCCGCGGCCGCCACCCGATCGCCGAGCAGGGCCGCGCACGCGAGCGCGTGCGGGCCGCCGCCGGAGCGACCCTGCACGAGGATGCGCTCGAGGCCGAGTGCGTCCGCGATCGCCTCCACGTCCGCGGCGACGTCCGCCACCGCGCGGCCGGCGTGACGGTCCGAGCCGCCGTAGCCGGGCCGGTCGTAGGCGATCAGGCGGATGCCGCGCTCGGCGGCGTCCTCGGCCCAGCGCCGGTAGATCAGGCGCGAGCCGGGCGTGCCGTGGTGTGCGATCACCGGCACTCCGTCCGGATCGCCGTCCTCGCGCACGCACAGCGTGCGTCCGCCGGGTCCCTCGATGTTGTGCTCGCGCGCCGCCACCTCGCAGAGCATGCCGGACGGTGGACTTCGTCGCGCCCCGGATCTACGCTGCGTCCATGGCTCGGGTGATCAGACTCGCTCTGCTGGCCGTCCTGGCGCTTCTGCTCGTGGTGGCCGTGGCCGGCCTCTTCTCCTCCGGCACCGGTGCGGCCGAGAAGGCCGTGCTGGTGCTGCTCGGCGCTGCCCTGGTCTGGGCCGCCACCCGCGTGCGCCGGATCGCCGCGCGCTACTCCTCCTGATATAGTTGCGCGCGCAACGATGCAGCTCGACGGCATCCACCACATCACGGCGATCACAGGCGACGCGCAGCGCAACGTCGACTTCTACGTGAGCGTGCTCGGGCTGCGGCTCGTGAAGAAGTCCGTCAACCAGGACGACCCGACCGTCTACCACCTCTTCTACGGCGACGAGCACGCCCACCCCGGCCTCGACCTGACGTTCTTCGAGTACCCGGGCGCCGTGCCGGGACGCGCGGGCGACGGGATGATCCACCGCGTCGTGTGGCGCGTCGCGGGGCCGGAGGCGATCGACTTCTGGGCCGAGCGACTGACGGGCGCCGGCATCGAGGTCGAGCGCCAGGGCGACAACCTCCTGTTCGCCGATCCCGAGGGCCTCGACCACGAGCTGCTCGTCGCGGACGTGAGCGACGACCCGCTGATCGCCGAGCACCCGGAGGTGCCGGCCGAGCACGCCCTCCAGGGCTTCCACGGCGTGCGCGCCTACTCCTCGCGGCCGGACGCCAGCCGCGGCCTGCTCGAGACGCTCGGCTTCGCCGACGGCGGCGAGGGCTGGGAGGCTCGCGGTG
Source organism: uncultured Thermoleophilaceae bacterium (assembly GCA_963722245.1). GTDB lineage: Bacteria > Actinomycetota > Thermoleophilia > Solirubrobacterales > Thermoleophilaceae > JACVRW01. The sequence goes on along the minus strand of CAVRKM010000012.1, from coordinate 748,758 downwards.
AGCACCGCGGTTCGCGCTACTTCTACGACGAGCCACCGGCCGAGCACGGCATCCCCGGTGCCGGGACCGTTCACCACGTGGCCTGGACCTCCGACGACGAGGACCACGAGGCGTGGCGCGAGCGCGTGCAGCAGGGCGGCGGGCACCCGACCCCGGTGATCGACCGCCACTACTTCCGCTCGATCTACTTCCGCGAGCCGAGCGGCGTGCTGTTCGAGATCGCCACCCGCTCCCCCGGCTTCACGGTCGACGAGCCGCTCGAGCACCTCGGCGAGAAGCTCTCGATCCCGCCGTTCCTGGAGAGCCGCCGGCCCGACATCGAGGCGACCGTGCGACCGCTCGAGAACCCGCGCGTCGCCGCTCGCAGCTAGCCGACGACGAGGCAGTCCGGCCCTTCGTGGTCGGGGTGGTTCAGCACCGGGTTGGCAGGCGCGACCTGGAGCGCGCCCGCCGGCAGCGGAGCGAGCAGCGGCGCCACCGCGGCGGCGTCCAGCGCCGGGTCGAGCCAGGCCTCCCACGCGGCCGGGTCGGCGAGCACGACCGGCATGCGGTCGTGCACCGGCGCCACCAGCTCGTTGGCCTGGGTGGTCACGACCGTGCAGCTGCGCACGGAGCTCCGCCACGTGGTCCACAGGCCCGCGAAGCAGAAGCTCCCGCCGCCCTCCAGTGAGAAGCGCAGGGGCTGCCGCGGCTGCTTGGGGTCCTCCGAGGCGATCCACTCGTAGAAGCCGTCGGCCAGGACCAGGCAGCGGTGCGACGAGCGCTCCACCAGTCCGCCGAACGCGCGGCTGGTGGCCAGCGTCTCCGCGCGCGCGTTGATGAGCGACAGGCCGGTGTTCAGCTCGCGCGCCCAGCGCGGCACCAGCCCCCAGCGCATGACCTCGGAGCGGCGGCCGTGGCGATCCTGGACGACGGCCGGCACGTCCTGGGTCGGCGCGACGTTGAAGCGCTCGTAGACCTCGTCGCCGCCTCCGAGCCGCACGCGCAGCCTCGACGCGACCTCGCGCTCGACGTCCTTGCGCCGCTTGGTGATCGAATAGCGCCCCATGCGCTCCATCCTCCTGGAAGGCGGCACGATCCGCACGCTCGACCCGGCGGCCCCGGTCGTGGACAGCCTGGCGATCACCGACGGACGAATCGCCGCCGTCCCCGCGCCCGACGCGCGACGGGTGGACCTCGAGGGCCGCTGCGTGCTGCCCGGCTTCAATGACGCCCACGTGCACTTCCCCACCTGGTCGCTTGCTCAGCGGCAGGTCCGGCTCGAGGGAGCGAGCTCGCGCGCCGAGGCCGTTGGCCGGGTGGCGGAGGCGCTGCCGGCGGACGGTTGGGTCCGCGGGCTCGGGTGGCGCGACGCGGACTGGACCGAGCCGCCAGGCCGGGCGGCGCTGGACGCGATCGCCCCCGACACGCCGGTCATCCTGACCTCCAAGGACTACCACTCGCTGTGGCTCAACTCGGCGGCGCTGGCTCACGCGGGTGGCGACCTCGACGCACCGGGCGGCGTGGTCGAGCGCGACGCCCGCGGCGAGCCCACCGGGGTGCTGCGCGAGAACGCGGCCTGGCGCTTTCGCGACCGGCACGCGACGCCCACGATGGACGAGATGCTCGAGGCGTGCCGCACCGGGCTGCGGATCGCGGCGACCCGCGGCGTGACGGCGATCCACGACAAGGACGGCTGGATGGGCTCGCTCGAGCTGTTCCAGCGGCTGCGCGAGACGGGCGAGCTGACGATGCGCGTGTGGCAGTCGATTCCGGCCGAGCGGCTCCCCCACCTGCGCGAGCTGGGGCTGCGCTCCGGGTTCGGCGACGACCTGCTGCGCGCCGGCTACCTCAAGGTCTTCATGGACGGCACGCTCGGGTCGGCCACAGCCAGGCTGCTGGACGGCTCGGGAGTCGAGATCACCTCCTCAGAGCGGCTCGCCGAGATCGTGCGGGAGGCGGCCGCGGCCGGCTGGCCGGTCGGCGTCCACGCGATCGGGGACGCCGCCAACCGCGCGGCGCTCGACGCGTTCGAGGCCACCGCGGCCGACTGGCGCCCGCTCGGGCTGCGCCAGCGGATCGAGCACGCGCAGCTGCTCGACCCCGCCGAGCTGCCCCGCTTCGCCGCCATCGGCGTGGCCGCCTCGGTCCAGTTCACCCATGCCCCGTCCGACCGCGACCTGGCCGACCGCGTCTGGGAGGGGCACGCGGGCGCGTATGCGTACGCGTCCCTGCACGAGGCCGGCGCGCGGCTGGCCAACGGCTCCGACGCGCCGGTGGAGGAGCTCGACCCGCTGCAGGGCATCGCGGCGGGGGTGCTGCGCACGCTCGACGAGCGGCCGGCCTGGCGGCCCGAGCAGGCGCTGACGGTGGAGGCGGCGCTGCGCGCGACCTGCGTGGAGCCGGCCTGGCTGGCCCGCGACGAGGACCGCCGGGGGACGCTCACCGTGGGGAAGCTGGCCGATCTGGTCGTGCTCGACCGCGATCCCGTCACCTGCCCGGCCCACGAGCTACCCCAGCTGAGCGTGGTGGTCACCCTCGTGGGTGGACGCATTGTCCATGTGTCAGAGCCGGGCATTCCGGGCATAGACTCCGGGTCATGAAGCGGGAGTCATGGCTACCTGCGGCGCCCCAAAGCGCCCCGCTGGCTCGCGCCATCGTGCGCGACGCCGCCGCCGAGTATGGGCTCGACGGCGAGACCACCTGGGATCTCATGCTCGCGACCAGCGAGGCGGTGGCCAACGCCGTGCTGCACGGCACTGCGTGCGGAGACCCCGATCAGGGCGTGCTGCTTGATCGTGGAGATCGACGAGGTCTCGATCTCGATCGAGGTCTGCGACTGCGGCAGCTTCGACGCGGAGCTGCGGCCGGCGGCCCAGGACGACATCGGCGGCCGCGGCATCCCGATCATCGCCGCGCTGGCCGACAGCTTCGAGCTGGTGCCCGAGCCCGACCGCACGCGCGTGCGCTTCGGGAAGCGGCTGCCGGTCGCCGTCTAGGCAGCCTGGAGCTCGAACCAGACGCGAGTGCGCTCGTCGCTCTCGACGCCCCAGCTCGCCGAGAGCTGCTCCACGAGCACGAGCCCCCAGCCGCCCGGCTCGTCGAGCTGACGGCCGCGGCCGGCCGGCGCGAAGCCCGAGCCCGGGTCGGTCACCTGGGCGCGCAGGCCTGTCTCGGTCGTGCGCAGCTCGATCTCGATCGTGTCCGTCTCACCGGCCTGGCCGTGGAGGACGCTGTTGTTCACCAGCTCGCTGGTGAGCAGCAGCAGGTTGCTCTCGAGCTCGCGCGGCAGCCATTCGATCGTGGCCTGCAGCCAGTCGCGGACGCGCTCGGGGGCGCGCGGCCCGCCGGCGGTGCGGAGTCGGCGCACGCCGCGGCGCCGCCAATCGACAGATGGCTTGAGGCCGGCGCCTGAAAAACTGTGAGCGGACATGAGCGGGGCGGTACTGCACCCGGCGCGCGGCCGGGTCCCTCGCGATCCGCTCGACTGTGGCGCCGGCCCGCGTTAGGCCTCCCGCGCGCCCTGGACGAATGATCGATGCCCGAAGTCGGATTCTGAGCGCCAACTTGCAGGAGCGGATGGCGCCGTGGCGAAGGCGCTCCGGATGCGCACCAACGGGCGCGGGTACGCGATTGTCCTCCTGCTGGTGATCGCGTCGATCGCCCTGCAGATGATCCTGCCGCCCTCGAACGGCAGTCGCTTCGCGACGATCGCGCTCGCGGCGGCGACCCTCGTGGCGGCCATTCGGAGCTCGAGCGTGCGCGGGCGGGGCACCGGCGTCGCGGCGCTGGCCGCCGTCGCGATCCTGATCGCGTCGACGATCACGTGGGTCGTCAGCGGGGACATCCCCCAGGGGCCGGCCGCGGTCGTCAACGGCCTGCTCGTGGCCGTAGCGCCGGTGGCGATCGCCCGGGGGCTACTGCACGATCTGCGCGAGCAGCACGAGGTCACAGCGGCCACGCTCGCAGGCGTGCTCGCCATCTACCTGCTCGCCGGCATGTTCTTCTCGTTCATCTACGGCGTGATCGGCGCGGTCGATGGCGACGCCCTGTTCGATCAGACGTCCCACCCCGACCGTGAGGACGAGCTCTACTTCAGCTTCGTCACGCTCTCCACGGTCGGCTACGGCGACCTGACGCCGGCGGGCGGCGTCCCGCGTGCCTTCGCGGTCGCGGAGATGCTCATCGGACAGATCTACCTCGTCACGATCGTTTCGCTGATCGTGACCAACCTGCCCGCGGCGCGGCGCCGCCGCTAGAGCTGCGGCTCGGGCGACTGGGCCCGGGCGGCGTGCTGCGCCCGGTCGACCGCCTCGACCACGCGGCTCGGGCTGCTCACGCCCGCGAAGGTGAAGTCGGAGTCGTCCGTGCCGGCGGTGTCGAAGTCGACCGTGCCCACGCGCAGGACGCGCTCGAGCACGCTCTGGTCGGTGTTGACGTTCTGGACGCGGTCGATGCGCGTCTGCTGGATCCGCTTCGAGAGCAGGCCGCGCTTGATCCGCAGGCGCTGGTTGGTGATCGTGTAGACGGTCGCGATCCGCCTGATCAGGCCGACCACGATCAGGAGGGCGCCGCCGGCCACCACCACGAGCGCGACCAGGCCCCAGTCGACCCCGTCGCCGAGCGCCTTGATACCCGCCACGATCGCCCCGACCACCACGATGGCGAGCAGCCCCTGGACGTAGAACGCGAGCATGGCGCGCCAGGAGGGGTGCCCCTCGAAGATGATCTCCTCTCCGGCGTGCAGATCGATGGGCCGCACGATACCGGCAGTCATCCGGTTGGGGGCGGCTCTCGTATAGGCATGCATGAGTCGCATCGCGATCGTCGGTGCCGGCATCGCCGGCCTCACCTGTGCCCACCTGCTGCACCCGCGGCACGAGATCACCGTGTTCGAGGCCGACGAGCGCGCCGGCGGCCACACGCGCACCCTCGACGTGGAGACCGAGGCGGCGTCGTACCGCGTCGACACCGGGTTCATCGTCTTCAACGACCGCAACTACCCGGGCTTCGAGCGCCTGCTGGAGCGGCTCGGCGTCGAGTCCCAGGCGTCCGACATGGGCTTCTCGGTCAGCGACGGCCGTGGCGAGTTCGAGTACAGCGGCGCTTCGCTCAACGGACTGTTCGCGCGTCGCTCGAGCCTCGTTGCGCCCGTCGTTTCACCGCATGGTGCGCGACCTGCTGCGCTTCAACCGCGAGGCACCGGCGCTGATCGGGCTCAACGGCTCGGGGCCTACCCTGTTGGACTACCTCGACGAGGGCGGTTACTCGCGCGAGTTCGTCGACCGCCTGATCGTGCCGCAGGCCTCCGCGGTCTGGTCGGCCGACCCGCGCGACCTGCGCCACTTCCCCGCCAGCGTGCTCGCCGAGTTCTTCGACAACCACGGCCAGTTCGGCTTTCGCGACCGGCCGCGCTGGCGCGCCGTGAAGGGCGGGTCGTCGCGCTACGTCGAGCGGCTCACGGCGCCGCTGCGCGATCGCCTGCGGCTGTCCACGCCGGTCGCGCGCGTTCAGCGCTTCGAGGACCGCGTGGAGCTGACGCCGGCGGGCGGCGGCGTCGAGCCGTTCGACGAGGTGATCCTCGCGGTGCACTCCGACCAGGCGCTGCGCATGCTCGACGACGCCAGCCCGGCCGAGGCCGCGGTGCTCGGCGCGATCCCCTACCAGTCCAACGAGGTGGTCCTGCACACCGACGCCTCGCTGCTGCCGCGCCGCCGCCGCGCCTGGGCGAGCTGGAACTTCCACCTCAACGACGAGCCGGTCGAGCGGACCACGGTCACCTACCACATGAACCGTCTGCAGTCGCTGACCGCCGAGCACGAGTTCTGCGTGACGCTCAACCGCACCGAGGCGATCGCGCCCGAGCGCGTGCTGAGCGTCCAGGAGTTCTCGCACCCGGTGTTCAGCCATCGCGCCCTGACGGCTCAACGGCGCTGGGGCGAGGTCAGCGGGCTCCGCCGCACGCACTACTGCGGCGCCTACTGGGGCTACGGCTTCCACGAGGACGGCGTGCAGAGCGCGCGGCGTGTGTGCGAGCGCTTCGGGGCGAGCCTGTGACCGAGCTCTACGAGGGCTGGGTGCGCCACCGCCGCTTCGGCGACGTGCCGAGCTCGTTCCGCTACCGCCTCTACATGGCCCTGGAGGGCGACGAGGACGTGCGCACGCTCGCGATGCCACGTTCGCTGGGCGTCGGCTTCAACCCGGTGCGGTTCCAATACCGCGCCGACGGGTCGCTGGCGGCCGAGGTGACCAACACCCCGTGGCGAGAGCGCCGCGTGTACGAGTTCGACGGGCGCGCAGGACAGGCCGGCAAGGCCCTGCACGTGTCGCCCTTCCTCGGCATGGACCACGAGTACTCGATCCACGCGAACGTCCCCGGCGAGCACCTGACCGTGCACATCGAGAACCGGCGCGAGGGCGAGCGCGTCTTCGACGCGACGCTGTCGCTCGAGCGCCGCCCCCCGTCCGACCTGCGCCGCCTGCGGCTGCGCTACCCAGCGCAGCCGCTGCGCGTGCTGGCCTTGATCTACGCTCATGGGGCGCTGCTGGCGCTGCGGGGCGCGCCGTATCACCCGCACCCGCGCCGTGCCGCCTGACGCTTGCCATCTGGTGTAGCTTTAGGCCGCCCTAACGTTAGGGTGCCCTAAACAGCTCGCGTACGGAGGTCCCGCGCTCGATGACACGACCCGCCCTCGCTTCGCTCGCGCTGGCCGCCGCCTGCGCGCTCGCCCTGGCCGCCTGCGGCAACGACGACTCCGAGAGCGAGCCGAGCTCCGCCGCGCCGGCGGGAACGGATCTCGCGGCGATCAAGGACTATCTGCTCGCCCACACCGAGCAGCTGGCCGCCGACAGCACGGCCCTGCGCCGGAACGCGGAGGCCTACTACAAGCTCGCCCGCTCGGCGGACTTCGACTACGCCCGCCTGCTCGACGAGCGCCGCGCCGAGGTGCGCGGCCTGGTGCGCCAGGCGCAGCGGGACTTCGCGAAGGCCAACCCGGCCTACGAGCAGATGGAGGGCGTGGTGGCCGGCGTGCCCAGCCTGGCCGACTACGACGTGATCATCGACGCCGGCAGCGACGCGTCGGACCCGGAGAACGCCGTCCCGTTCGACGTGACCACCCCCGCCGGCCGCACCTTCAAGCAGCCGGGCAACTTCAACTACCTGATCGAGACGGCCGCCTTCGGCACCGAGCCGAAGTTCCGCGCCGAGGGCGTGGAGCCCGACCTCGACGGCAACGGCACGGTCGAGTTCGGCGAGGCGGTGCCGGACGCCGACTTCTACGTGGCGGCGGCCCGCGGCTTCGAGAAGTACTCGAAGGAGCTCGACTCGGCCGCGCGCGACTGGCAGCCCACGCCGCAGGACGCCCTCACCGCCCTGGTCGTGATGACGCCCACGATGTCCGAGTACTTCGAGGCGTGGAAGAACTCGCGCTTCATCGCCGGGAGCCAGGCGACCGAAAAGGCGTTCGTGGTGGCGTCGCGCCTGCAGGACATCGCTGACATCCTGGGCGGCCTCGTACTCGTCTACGACAACGTCGAGCCGCTCGTGGCGAAGGCGGACTCCCAGCAGGCGGCGCAGACCGAGGACAGCCTCGGCAAGCTGCACACCTTCGCGGCCAAGCTGCGCGACACCGAGGCCGGTGGGCGCAAGTTCACGGCCGAGGAGGCCGACACGCTCGGCTCCCAGGCCCAGGAGCGCGCCGAGGCGATCGCCGGTCAGATCACCCAGGCGGCGGCCAAGTTGAACATCGAGATCCAGGAGGGCTGAGCGCGAGTGCGAGCGCTCGCGGCGACCCTGCTGGCACTGGGCGTGCTCGCCGCGCCGGCCGCGGCCGCGCCGGAGGGCCCGCCCTGGCGCTCGGCCGAGCGCATGCAGGATCTGACGTTCGAGGCGCAGAGCGCGCTTCTGCTCGACGAGCCGGGCTCCGCGCAGGGGCTGGTGCGGCGGGCCGCGCGCGAGCTGCGCGGCCCGCTCGCCCAGGGCCTCCGGCGCCACGCGCCGGCGGCCGACCGGGCCACCCGAGCCGCTCTCGCAAGCGCGGCCCGCGCTGCCCGCGCGCGCGACGAGACGGCTCTGGCGGCGGCCCGCGGCCGACTGCGCGCCGCCCTTCTGCGCGGCAGCTACGCCGTCACCCTGGCGGCCGTGCGGGCCGGCGACCGGCGAGCGGCGGGGACCTGGCTGCTGCTGCGCGAGTTCCGCAAGGCCACCCGCTTCACGCGCCCCGGCGTAGACGCGACGCTCGCCGTGCGCGAGCTCCGTCGCACCGGGCCCCGCCAGGCCGTGCTGGGCGTGAAGAAGGACCTGCTCGACGCCTACCAGGCCAGCGTGGCCGACCAGCTCGGCGAGTCGAGCGCCGCCGCCGAGCGCAGCTTCCACGCGCGCTGGGCCCAGACCGCGGCCATGGCCGCCGGCCTCTGGCCGATCCTCGCGCCCGAGTACGAGCGGGCCCGCGGGCGCGGCGCGCGCTCTGCCGCCGACGCCGCCTTCGCGGAGCTCGCGCGCACCGCGGCGCGAGGCGACGCGGCCGGCTTCGCGGCCGCGCGCCGCCGGGTGGCGCGAGCGCTGGACGGCTTCACGGCGGCGCCGTTCACCGCTGAGGAGCAGGCCCGCCGCGCCGGCCAGCTGACCCGCTTCGTCGAGCTGATCCCGGTCGACTACGACCACGGGACCGAGGACGGCAAGGTCACGATCCCGTTCGAGCTGCAGGAGTCGATGGCGTTCACGGAGGCCGCGATCTCGGCCTTCTCGGACCTCGAGCCCGAGCTGTCACGGCGTGACCCCGCCGCCACCAAGCGGGTCTCAGAGACGCTCGACACGCTGCGCGGCTACGTGGAGGACGCGCGCGACGGCAAGAGCGTGGCCTCGCAGGACACGATGGAGGCGACCCAGCAGCGCGCCAGCGACGCGATCGACGACCTGCTCCCGGACGAGTGGAAGCAGGACGACGCCCAGTCGGACTTCGACCTGATCGCTCTCACGCTCGACCGCATGGAGGCCGCGGTCGGCGCGGGCCAGTACGCCCAGGCGGAGCAGTCGCGGCTCGAGGCCTATGCCTTCTTCGAGTTCGGCCCGGAGCTGAGCCTGCGGTCGATCGCGCCAGCCGTCGTGGGGAAGGTGGAGGGCCTGATCTGGTTCGGGGCCGACGGCAAGGAGGGGCTGGCGAACCTGATCGCCCGCAAGAAGCCGCGCCGCGACGTGCACGAGACCCGCCTGGCGCTCGACGACGCGCTCCAGGACGGCGCCGGCTCGCTCGGCGAGGGCGCCACCGCGGCGACGGCCGTGATCAACGCCGCCGTGATCGTCTTCCGCGAGGGGCTCGAGGCGGTGCTGATCCTGGCCGCGGTGATGGCCAGCCTGAGCGGCGCCGCGCGCGCTCAGCGCCGGCCGATGCTGCTCGGCGCGCTGCTGGCGCTACTGGCCAGCGTCATCACGTTCATCCTCGCGCGCACGGTGCTGACCGACCTCGCCCGCTACGGCGAGAAGCTGGAGGCCGTGGTCGGGTTGATCGCGATCGCCGTGCTCCTGCTCGTCCTCAACTGGTTCTTCCACAAGGTCTACTGGACCGAGCACATCAAGAAGTTCAACAAGCGGCGGCGGCGCCTGCTCGGGGTCGCCGCCGGGGGACTCGTCTCCGCTCAGGTGCTCGGGTTCGTGCTGCTCGGATTCTCGACCGTCTATCGCGAGGGCTTCGAGACGGTGCTGTTCCTCCAGGCGCTCGAGCTCAACTCGGGCCTGGCCGTCGTGCTCGAGGGCGTCGCGCTCGGGTTCGTGCTGGTCGGCGCGGTGGCGGTGGCGACCTTCGTGCTCGAGCGCAAGCTGCCCTACCGAAAGATGCTGATCGTCACCGGGCTGCTGTTGACCGCGGTCCTGATCGTGATGATGGGTAAGACGGTCCGGGTCATGCAGGGCGTGGGCTGGGTGCCGATCACCCCTGTGGACGTAGAGACCCCGTACTGGGCGGGCATCTGGCTGGGGGTGTTCCCGACCGTCGAGACGATGGTGGCCCAGCTCGCCGGCGGCGTGTTCGTGATCGGCAGCTACTTCCTGGCCGAGCGGCTCAAGCACCGCGGGCGCCCGGCGGGCCGGTCAGCGCCGCTCGGCGGCCAGCCGCAGCCCGAGCGCGACGAGCACGGTGCCGGTGAGCGCGTCGAGCGCGCGGCGCAGGCGCGACCCCTTGAACGCCTCGACGGCGCGCCCCAGCAGCCAGGCGTAGAGCGACAGCCAGAGGATGCCGAGCGTGATGTGCACGCAGGCGAGCAGCATCGACACGGCGAGCGCGGAGTCGCCCGGGGACGATGAACTGGGGCAGGAAGGTCGAGTAGAAGACCGCGATCTTGGGGTTGAGCAGGTTCGTTAGGAGGCCCTGGCGGAAGGGCGACGTGCGCCGCGGCGCCGCCGTCGCGGCGGCGGCCGCGCCGTATCCACCCCACCGCGCCGCCAGCAGGCTCTGGATGCCGAGCCAGACCAGGTAGGCGGCGCCGACCAGGCGCAGCGCGTCGTAGGCCGTCTGCGACGCGGCCAGCACGGCCGCCACGCCGAGCGCGGAGGCGCAGGCCCAGGCGAGGCAGCCGGCCGAGATCCCGAGCGTCGTGGCGAAGGCGTCGCGGCGACCGCCGGTGAAGACGCTGCGCGCGACCATCGCCATGTCCGCCCCCGGCGTGATCGTCAGCAGCGCGACGATGCCGAGGAAGACGAGCGGGTGCTGCGGAATCACCGGTCGGTGATCCCCACCGTCCCGCCCAGCACGCCCGAGTAGAGCACGCCCTTCGGGCTGATGCTGAGGCCGGCGTAATGCACGTTGAACAGCAGCCCGGTCCCGATCAGGCGGCGCCACACGGTCTTGCCGGTGTAGAAGTCGACCGCGGTCAGATACCAGGCGTCGGGCAGGCCCTTCGGCTTGGTGTAGAGGTAGATCAAGCCGCTGGCGAGGGACAGCTTGGGAACCGTGCTGGGCGAGATCTCGGAGCTCGTCCACACCGTGCGGCAGCCCTTGCCGTTGCGCTTGATGTCCACGCGCGCCACGCCCGGCTGGGTGGTCATGCCGTTCGAGGTCGCGTCGGGCGGCGGGGCGTAGCCGTAGTTGTTCTCGACGATCATCGACTCGCCCGGTGGCGATGATCGAGTTCTCCGTGGCGCCCCTGCCCTTCTTGAAGACGGGCTGCTCGCACACGAGCCGATGCTGGCCCGGCTTCAGGTGCTCCGCGCGCCGCAGGACCACCACGTTCATGCGGGCGGCGTTGTCCGCGATCGAGAGGTACTGCTTGCCCATCAGGGTCGGCGTGGTGCCGGAGCCGGCGTCGAACTGGCCCGGCTTCTCGATGCCGACGTTCTTGTAGGGCACGCGCCAGCTGATCTTGGGCTTGCCCTGGCGGGTGGTGTCGAAGCGGTACTGCGCCTTGTCGGTCACGACGAACACGCCACCGGTCTCGTCCATCGCGAACGAGTTGCCGATCGCCTCGTTGGTCCGGATCGTGCGGAGCACCTTGCCGCTGGCGGGGTCGAGGGCGCCGACGATCCCGTGCCGACGGCTCACGAACCAGAGTCGGCCGCTCCAGTCGGGCAGCGCGGAGTTGAGCTGGTCGTCGTCCGGGATCACCGAGCTGAGGTCGTAGGTCCGCACCCGCTGGAGCGTGTTGCCCCTGACCGCGACGACGAAGATCTGCCGCCCGATCGAGACGACCGCGCGGTCCTTGTTGTCGACGTAGAAGTAGGCGCCGCCCGGGCTCTGCAGGGGGTTGACCCCCGGCGGGATGATGCGCGGGGGCAGCATGTGGCTCGCAACCGTGCTGAGGTCCGGGTTCATCAGGCGCAGCTCGACGGTCGTGGCCGAGATGCAGGTGGTGATGAGGCGACCGCGCTTGTCGTAGGCGATCGTGATGCCGCAGGAGCCGAGGCCGCCGGCGCCGTCGATCGATTGCGAGAAGACGCGCATGCTCGCCGCCGAGCGGCCCCAAGTTGCGGTAGGTGTCGGTCTGGTAGGCGTCGTTGTGCACGGCGTTGCGCCCGTTGACGGCCATGAACGGGTGGCGCGGCACGCGCGGCGCGGCGACCGGGTGCCGCTTCGCCTTGTGGCCGGTGAACAGCTTCAGTCCGTTCAGATCTGCCGGGTTCTGTGGGATCGGAGTGACGGCGGCGGTGGCCGGCACTGCGGCAACGGCGGCGATCAGGGCGACGACGAGCGGGGCGGCGAGCTTCATGTGCGCATTCGTATCAGGCCGCGGCACCGGCGCCGAGCTCGAAGCGCACGCCGGTCATCTCCTCCGAGACCTCCCACAGCCGGCGGGCAACGTCCTCGTCGCGCGCGGCGCGGTTGGGCGAGACCGGCTTCGGGTGGCCGCGCTGCTCGGCGATGCCGTCGGGACCCACGTAGGTGCCGCCCGGCAGGCCCGGCTCGGTGGCCGCGTAGAGCGTGGGCAGCGCGCCCATCTCCTCGCTCTGGGCGATCACCGCATTTCCCACCCTCATGAATAGGCGATCGACGAGCGGGGGCGCCGCGAACTGCAGGTTCGTCGCCGCGTAGCCGGGGTGCGCGGCCATGCTCTTGACGTTCGAGCCGGCGGCGCGCAGGCGCCGCTCCAGCTCCAGGGCGAACAGCAGGTTGGCGAGCTTGGACTGGCCGTAGGCGCGCCAGCGGAAGTAGTGCCGCTCGCCGCCGAGGTTGTCGAAGGAGATCCGCCCGGTCCGGTGGGCGGTGCTCGACAGCGTGACCACGCGGGCGTCCTCCCTCCCCTCCATCGATCCGATCAGGAGGCCGGTGAGGGCGAAGTGGCCCAGGTGGTTGGTGCCGAACTGGAGCTCGAAGCCGTCGGCGGTCTCGCTGCGCGGCGGGGCCATCACCCCGGCGTTGTTGATCAGCAGGTCGAGCCCGTCGTGGGCCCCGCGGAAGCGCTCGGCGAAGCCGCGCACGGAGTCGAGGCTGGACAGATCGAGCTCCTCCAGCTCCAGCGGCGCGCCGGGCGCGGCCGCCTCGATCTCGCGCCGCGCGGCCTCGCCCTTGGCGAGGTTGCGGCAGGCGAGCACGACGCGCGCGCCCGCGCGCGCGAGCTCACGGGCGGTCGAGAGCCCAAGCCCGCTGTTCGCGCCGGTCACCACGGCGGTGCGACCGCCCTGGTCCGGGATCTGCTCCACGGTCCACTTGCCGGTCAGGCCGATGAAGTTACTAGTCGATCAGCCGCTTCGACATCCGCCGCACGGCCACGCGCCACATCACGAGCGTGAAGACCATCAGGGCGGCCAGGCGCAGCAGGTCGGTCGCCTCGAAGCCGAAGCAGGCGTGGCGGACCAGCACCACGAGCTGGTGCAGCGGATTGAACTGGGCCAAGATCTGGAAGCCCTCGGGCAGCTGGTCGATCGGGAAGAACGTGCCGGCCACCAGGAACAGCGGGGTGATCACGAGCGTCGTGACGTAGCTGAACTGGTCGATCTTGGAGACGCTCGCCGCCGTGGCGATCCCGAACCCCGCGAACCCCAGCGCGGTGACGAAGGCGAACAGCGGCACGAGCAGCATCCCCAGTGCCGGGTCGAGGCCGAACAGCATCGACACGAGCAGCGGAAAGCATCCGTAGACCCCGGCGCGGAGCCCGATCCAGAGCATCTCGGCGGTGACCAGCTCCTCGACGTCGACCGGCGCGGCCAGGATCGCGTCGTAGGTGCGCTGGAAGCGCTCCTTGACGAACGAGCCGAACATCGCCGGCAGCGCGCTCGAGAAGATCACCGCCGTGGCCACCATGCCGGTGCCCACGAACTCGACGTAGTCGAGCCCGTCGACCTTGTCGACGATCGTCGAGCCCACGCCCAGGCCGAACGCCAGCAGGTAGATCACGGGCTCGAGCACGCTCGAGAACGTCGTCGACTTCCAGTAGCTGCGGAAGTTCGCCACCTCGCGGCTCATCACGCCCGTGATCGCCGCCGGCTCGAGTCTTCTCATTGCGGAAGCACCCGGCTCGGCCGGGTGCGCACCGACGTTCTCATTCGGCCTCCTCGCCGGTCAGCAGCACGAACACGTCCTCGAGCGACGCCGCCCGGCGGACCGCCTCCGGCGGGATCGCGCCGTCGGTGGCGCGCTCGGACCCGACGATCGCCACCGCCGGCCCCGCCGGCCGCACGATCAGTCCGTGGGCCTCGGCGGTCGCGCGCACCTCGGCGAGCCGCTCGGGCGGCGCGTACACCTCGGCCGTCTCGCGGCCGGCGTGCTTCGCGATCAGCTCGTCGGGCTTGCCGCGCGCGATGATCTTGCCGTTCGCCATCACGGCCACCTCGTCGGCCAGCCGCTGGGCCTCCTCGATGTAGTGCGTCGACATCAGGATCGTCACGCCCTGGGAGCGCAGCAGGTCGACCAGGGACCACAGCTGCGTGCGGATCTGCGGGTCGAGGCCCACGGTCGGCTCGTCGAGCAGCATCAGGTCCGGCTCGTGCATCAGCCCGCGGGCGAGCAGCAGGCGGCGGCGCATCCCGCCCGAGAGCTGGTCGACCGAGTCGAGCCGCCGCTCCGTCAGGCGCGCGAGCTCGAGGCCGCGGTCCACGGCCGCGCGCACGTCCTTGACCCGGTAGAGCCGCGCGAAGACCGCCAGGTTGTCCTCCACCGACACGTCGACGTCGAGGTTGTCCAGCTGCGGGACCACCCCCATCTCCGCGCGCGCCTCCTTGGCCTCGGCCGGCAGCTGATGGCCGAGCACGCGCAGTTCGCCCTCGTCGGCGATCGCCTGGCCGGTGAGCAGGCGCATCGTGGTCGACTTGCCGGCACCGTTGGGACCGAGCAGCCCGAGGCAGATTCCCTCCGGCACCTCCAGGTCGATGCCGTCGACCGCGGTGATGGCGCCGAAGCGCTTGACAACCCCTCTCAGCTCGATCGCCGCCATCGCGCCTCGACCCTAGAGCAGGGTGCTGCTCGACCGGCGGGCGAAAGGCGCGCCGGGATCTTTATCCATCGGTACAAGGCGTTCCGCCCACCGATCCCGATAGCTTCAGGGTGGCCCACCTCCCGGAGAGAGAACTACCAATGCCCAGAGTCCGACAGACCAACGTAACCGCCGCTCGCTGGAGCCCCAACGGAGGAGCCCTCGGAGCGGTCGACCTGACCGAGCCGTTCAGCTACCCGCACGGCGAGAACGTGTTCACGCTCGCGGTGCAGCGCCACCGGCTGCCGAAGGAGACCTATCGGCGCCTGGCCCGGGTGCTCGAGCAGGGCGAGGCGCTCGACCCGTCGTTGGCCGACGCGGTCGCGCTCGCGATGAAGGAGTGGGCACTCGAGAAGGGCGCCACGCACTACACCCACGTCTTCCAGCCGCTCACCGGGCTCACCGCCGAGAAGCACGACTCCTTCTTCGGCCCCGCCGGCGAGGGCGGCGCCCTGGCCGACTTCGCGGGCACCGAGCTGATCCAGGGCGAGCCGGATGCCTCGTCGTTCCCGACCGGCGGCGTGCGCGCGACCTTCGAGGCGCGCGGCTACACCGCCTGGGACCCGACCAGCCCGGCATTCATCCTCGAGAACCCCAACGGCGCGCTGCTCTGCATCCCGACCGCCTTCGCGTCGTGGACGGGCGAGGCGCTCGACCACAAGATCCCGCTGCTGCGCTCGATGGACGCGCTGTCGCGCTCCGCGATGCGCGCCCTGCGGCTGCTCGGCGACGAGCAGTCGGCTCGCGTGTTCACCACGGTCGGCCCCGAGCAGGAGTACTTCCTGATCGACGAGCAGTACTACTTCGAGCGCCCCGATCTGATCAGCACCGGGCGCACCCTGTTCGGCGCCAAGCCGGCCAAGGGGCACGAGCTGGACGACCACTACTTCGGCTCGATCCCCGAGCGCGTGCTCGCGTGCATGCTGGACACGGAGCTCGAGCTGGCCAAGCTGGGCGTGCCGGTCAAGACGCGGCACAACGAGGTGGCGCCGGCCCAGTACGAGATCGCCCCGATCTTCGAGAACTCGAACGTCGGGTCGGATCACCAGCAGCTGACGATGCAGGTGATGCAGCGCGTGGCCCGCAAGTACGGGCTCGTCTGCCTACTCCACGAGAAGCCGTTCGCGGGCGTGAACGGGTCTGGCAAGCACAACAACTGGTCGATGAGCACGGACACCGGCCACAACCTGCTGGAGCCCGGCGACACGCCGGCGGACAACCTCAACTTCCTGTTCTTCTGCGCCGCCGTGATCCAGGCGGTGGACAAGCACCAGGGCCTGCTGCGGGCCTCGGTGGCGAACATCGGACAAGACCACCGCCTGGGCGCCAACGAGGCGCCGCCGGCGATCATCTCGATCTTCCTCGGCGGCGAGCTGGAGAAGGTCTTCAACGCCATCGCCTCGGGCGAGGGCGACCCTCACACGCCGGCCGCCGTGCTGGGCCTCGGCACGCCGGTGCTGCCGCCGTTGCCGATGCACGGCGGCGACCGCAACCGCACGTCGCCGTTTGCCTTCACCGGCAACAAGTTCGAGTTCCGCGCGCTCGGGTCGAGCATGTCGCTCGCCTTCCCGAACACCGTGCTGAACACGATCGTGGCCGAGGCGATCGACGACCTGGCGGACAAGCTCGAGGCGCAGGTCGAGGGCGGCACCGGCCTCGACGAGGCGCTGACCGCTGTCGTCAAGGATTCGTACGGCGACCACCACCGGGTGATCTTCGCCGGCGACAACTACACGGACGAGTGGCACGCCGAGGCGGAGTCGCGCGGGCTGAAGAACCTGCGCACCACGCCCGACGCGCTGCCAGAGGTGCTGGCGGAGCCCACTGTGGCGGCGTTCGAGAAGTACGAGGTGCTCTCGCTGCGCGAGCTGGAGTCGCGCTACGAGGTGTGGCTGGAGCAGTACGTGATCCGAGCCAACATCGAGGCGGAGACCGCCGCGAACATCGCCAAGACGATGCTGCTGCCGGCGGCCATGCGCCACGTGGCGCTGGTCGAGGCGGCCGGGATGGAGGAGCTGGCCGCCGAGGCACGCTCCCTGACCAACTCGTTCGTCGAGGCGATCGCCGAGCTCGAGGCCGCGAACTCGTACCCGGACGGGGTCGAGGGCATGGAGCTGGCGGTGTACGCCCGCGACAGCCAGCTCGCAGCCCTTGCGCGCGTGCGCGAGGTCGGCGACGAGCTGGAGAAGATCGTCGCGGACGACCTCTGGCCGCTGCCGAAGTACTCGGAGATCCTCTTCATCAAGTAGGCGTGGCCTCGCCGTCCGGTTAGTGTGTCCCGGTGGCGGCGGGGGGATGCCAGGAGACCTCGTTCACACCGCATGGGGCATCCGCCCCATGCGCCCCGGATTAGGAGGAAGCAAGTGATCCTTGCAACGACGACGGTCGAGGACTTCGACCGTTTCCTGAGCATCTTCTCGACCAAGGGCGCCGACAAGCGCCGCGAGCACGGGTCAAAGGGTGCGCAGGTCTTTCGCGATCCCAACCAGGACGACCGCGTGTGGGTGCTCTTCGACTGGGACGCGGACGGCTGGCAGAGCTTCGTCTCCGATCCCGAGGTCCCGCCGATCATGAAAGAGGCCGGGCACAAGGGTCCGCCCCAGACGGCCGAGGTCGGCGGCAACTACAGCGCCTAGACCGGAGACCTCACATGGCAGCAATCAAGGTGGGAGTAATCGCCGACCAGACCGGCCCGCTCTCGTTCATGGGTATCGCCAACGCGAACGTCGCGAAGATGGTGATCGACGACATCAATGCGGCCGGCGGCCTGTTGGGGCGCCAGCTGGACCTGCACCTCGAGGACAGCGCGACAGTCGACAGCGAGGCGGAGGCCAAGGCCGCCAAGCTCGTCCAGCAAGACCAGGTCGACGTGCTGTTCGGCGGCATCTACAGCTCGACGAGGCAGGCCATCAAGGGTCCGGCCGTGGTGGAGGGCAAGAAGCTCTACATCTATCCGGAGCAGTACGAGGGACAGGAGTCCGACCCGCTCATCTTCTGTACCGGCCCTGTGCCGGCGCAGCAGGTCGAACCGCTCATCCCCTGGCTGATGCGGGAAACGGGGGCGAAGAAGTTCTTCTTGCCCTCCGCGGACTACATCTGGCCACACGTGCTGAACAAGAAGGTCCATGAGGCGGCCACGGCCAACGGTGGAGAGATAGTCGGGGAGGAGTACTTCCCCCTCGATCACGAGGACTACGGCGAGATGATCGAGAGGATCACCGCCACTGGCGCGGAGGTCGTGTTCAACACGATCGTTCCCTCCGGGCTGATGCCGTTCTTCGAGCAGCTCTACGAGTCCGGCTTCACGAAGCGCGGCGGGCAGATCGTCTGCACGTACTTCGACGAGAACCTCCTGAGCCTGCTGCCGGGCGAGCAGGTGGAGGGGCTCTACGGCTGCATCGACTACTACCACGACGTGAGCGATCCGTTCAGCAAGGAGCTGCTCGCCCGCTACAACACGCTGTTCGCCGGCAGCGAACAGTTCACCGCCGGCAGCGGCTGCACCGGGATGTACCGAGGCCTGAAGCTGTGGGAGGCCGCCGTGAACGAGGCGGGCTCGCTGGAGCAGGCGGACGTGATCGCGGCGCTGGATCACGCGAAGATCGCCGAGGGCCCAGGCGGTCCGGCCGAGATGGTGCCCGGCCAGCATCACGTTCGGATGAACATGTACATCGGCCAGGCACGGGACGGCGCCTTCAAGGTCGTCGAGGAGCTGGGGGTCATCGACCCGAAAGAGGCCGTGCTGTCGATCGGGTAGGTTGCGAAACCCGATGAGGGCAGTCCAGATCACAGAGCTCAGCGGTCCGCGGTCGGCCTTGTCGATCGCGGACCTGCCGGAGCCCGAAGCCGATCACCCGCTCACGCCGGGCGCCGGGGTGTTGATCGACGTGCACGCCGCGGGGGTCGCGTTCCCGGAGGTGCTGCAAACGCGCGGCGAGTACCAGTACAAGCCCGACCTGCCCTTCGTGCCGGGGACCGACATCGGCGGCGTCGTACGGAGCGCCCCCGAGGGTTCCGGCCTCGCCGAGGGCGACCGCGTGGCTTCCTGCTGCATGACCGGCGGGTTCGCGGAGGTGGCCGTCGCGCCGGCCTTCCTGACCTTCCCGCTGTCGGACGAGCTCGACTTCGCCCAGGGCGCCGCCCTGGTCATGAACTACCACACCGCCTATTTCGCGCTGAAGCTGCGCGGCCGGCTGGCAGAGGGCGAGACCGTGCTCGTGCACGGTGCCGCCGGCGGCGTCGGCACCGCGGCTCTTCAGGTCGCGAAGGGCCTCGGGGCCCGAACGATCGCCGTGGTCTCGAGCGACGAGAAGGAGCAGGTCGCGCGCGAGGCGAGCGCCGACGAGGTGGTGCGCTCCGACGGCGCGTGGAAGGACGAGGCCAAGGAGCTCTCCGGCGGCGGCGTGGACGTGGTCATCGACCCCGTCGGCGGCGACCGCTTCACCGACAGCCTGCGCTCGCTGCGCGAGGGCGGGCGCGTGGTGGTGGTCGGCTTCACGGGCGGCTCGATCCCCGAGGTCAAGGTCAACCGGCTGCTGCTCAACAACACGGAGGTCGTGGGCGCCGGCTGGGGCGCCTTCGTGATGGGCAAGCCCGGCATCAACGAGGAGATCGGCGCGGCGGTCAACGAGCTCGTCGACGCGGGCTTCGTGCGCCCGATCGTGGGCGCACGCTTCCCGTTCGAAGCGGCCGCCGACGCCCTCGAGCTGATCGACGGCCGCGGCGCGACCGGCAAGGTCGTGCTCGACGTGCGCGACTAGCGCGAGCTGCGCGAGCGCTGACGCTGGCGGTGCTGGCGCTGGTGGCGCTTCGGACCGCTCGGGCGGCTGTGCGTGCGGCCGCCGGCCTCGCTCATCCCGCTCTGCGCGAACTGGGCGTGCAGGCGCAGGTCGGAGGCGATCTTGCCGACCACCTTGCTCTGCTCCCCGGTCACCAGGGTGATGCCGATGCCGTGGCGCCCCGCGCGACCGGTGCGGCCCACGCGGTGCACGTAGGTGTCGCGGTCCTCGGGCGCGTCGAAGTTGATCACGTGCGTGACGTCGTCGATGTCGAGGCCGCGCGCCGCGACGTCGGTGGCGACGAGCGTGTCGATCGCGCCCGAGTGGAAGCGCGCGAGCGCCTTCTCGCGCTGGGACTGCGAGCGGTTGCCGTGGATCGCGAGGGCGTGCACGCCGTGGCGGGACAGGCGCTTGACGAGCCGGTCGGCGCCGCGCTTGGTGCGCACGAACACGAGCGTTCGCCCGCGCTCGCCGGTGGCGAGCTCGTTGACGAGCGAGTCGAGCTTGGATTCGTGGGCCACCGCGACGAAGCGATGCTCCACGCGGTCCTTGGCGCGCTCACTCGCCTGCTGCTCGTGGCGCTTGGCGTTGCGCGTGAACGCCGCTGCGACCTGCCCGGTCGCGCCCTCGAGCGTGGCCGAGAAGAAGAGGGTCTGCCGGTCGTTCGGCGTGAGGCCGACGATGCGGTCGACGGCGGGGCGGAAGCCCATGTCGAGCATCCGGTCCGCTTCGTCCAGCACCAGGAAGCGGATGGAATCGAGTCGGATGGCGCCGCGCTGCACGAGGTCCTCGAGGCGACCGGGTGTGGCCACCAGGATGTGTGCCCTTCTTGCGAGCTTCGCCTGGCGCTCGATGCCGGCGCCGCCGTATACAGCGGCCAGCGACAGCGCGCGCGCCGAGGCGATCTCACGCAGATCTTCCGTTACCTGGCTCGCCAGCTCGCGCGTCGGGACGAGCACGAGGGCGGCCGCCCTCGCATCCTCGGCCTGGACGCGGTCAACGAGCGGGACGCCGAAGGCGAGGGTCTTCCCCGAGCCTGTCGGCGACTGCACGAGCACGTCGTGTCCGGCGAGCACGTCTGGAATGACGGACCGCTGGACATCGAAGGGCGCGGTCACGCCGTGCGCCTCTAGGGCGCGCACGACCGCATCGGATACGCCGAGATCGGCGAAGGACTGCTGAGACATCTTGCTCCTTGCTCGCGATCGCTCAGAAGGCGACCGCTAAAGATCTGGGAGATTCAACTGACCCAGATCGCTTGAGCGTTCGGAGACGAGAACCTCGCGGGCGACGACGCCACCCGCATCCAGGACGCTAGCAGGTGGCCCCGTCTGCTCCGGGACATAGGGTTTAGTGCATGAAGACGCCCAAGGAGCGCTCGGAGGAGAAGCGGCAGGAGAAGCTCGCGGATATCCAGGATCAGGTTGACAAGGGCCTGTTGTCGATCCGCAAGATGACGCCCGAGGAGCGCAAGGACAACCCGCCCAGGGAGCGCAAGCCGAAGGGCTCGCGCCGCTAGGCGTCGCGCGGCGCGGCCCGCAGCGGCGCGGCCGCGGTCTGGCGCTGCTGCTGGCGCTCGGGCGCGATTCGCACCACGTTGCGGGCCAGCCCCAGCTTCTCGAGGCTCTTGATCACGAGCGCCGACGGGTCGAGCGCCTGCTCCCAGCGGCGCAGCCCGTGGGCGGCGGAGCGCGGGAAAGCGTGATGGTTGTGGTGCCAGGACTCGCCGAAGGAGAGCAGCGAGAGCCAGGCCACGTTGGTGGACTGGTCGTCGGTCTCGAACCGGCGCGTGCCCAGGAAGTGGCACACCGAGTTCACGCTCCAAGTGATGTGGTGGACGAAGAAGATGCGCACCAGGCCGCCCCACAGCAGCCCAGTGGCGGCGCCCGCGAGCGAGCCACCGGTCAGCGCCCACCCGGCCAGCGCCGGCACGGCCAGGCTGAGCAGGACCAGCAGCGGGAAGCGGCGGTTGATGATGCGCATGCCGCGATCCTCGTAGACGTCGGGCGCGTACTTGCGTGCGCTCGCCTGGCCCTGCTCTGAGAGCAGCCAGCCCACGTGCGCGTGCCAGAGGCCGCGCAGGACGCCGGCGGTGCCGTCGCCGTGGCCGACGTGCGGGCTGTGCGGGTCGCCCTCGTGGTCGGCGTGCGCGTGGTGCTTGCGGTGGTCGGCCACCCAGGCCATCACCGGGCCCTGAACGGCCATCGATCCCAGCACCGCGAACCCGTACTCGATCGGCTTGGGCGCCTGGAAGGAGCGGTGGGTCAGCATGCGGTGGAAGCCGACGGTCACGCCGAGGCCGGTCAGCACGTACATCACGGCCAGGATCGCCAGGTCGGTGGCGCTCACGACGCTGTTCCAGAGCAGGACGACCGCGGCGAGCGTGGCCACGAACGGGATCGCGACCGCGAGCAGGTTGACGCGCTTCTCGAGAGTGCTCATTACGAGAAGCATGTCATCATGCAGGGGCGATAAGTAGAGAAGGACGCACCAATTCTCGACTAGTTTTGCTCACTTAGATGACAAAGACTGAGCCCTGGCGCGCTCTCCCGCCCAGCGTCGCCGACGTGATGGAGCCCGAGCTCGACGCGATCACGGACGAGATCCTGGCCACGATCGCGCGCGAGGTGCCCGAGTACGCCCGCCCGCTCGAGGGCTCGTTCGGCCGGGGCGTGCGCACCGGGGTGACGGAGGCGCTGCGGCAGTTCGTCGAGCTGATCCGCAGTCCGTCGGGTGCGCGCGGGCCGGGTCGTGAGGTCTACGTGGCGCTCGGGCGCGGCGAGCTGCGCCAGGGTCGCACGCTCGACTCGCTGCAGTCCGCGTACCGGGTCGGCGCGCGGGTGGCGTGGCGGCGGGTGGCGGACGCGGCGCGGGGCGCGGGCGTCGACGCGGAGGTGCTGAGCCTGCTGGCCGAGTCGATCTTCGCGTTCATCGAGGAGCTGTCGGCCGACTCTGTCGAGGGCTACGCCGAGGCGCGCAGCCAGATCGAGGGCCAGCGCCGCCGGCGCGAGCGCGAGCTGGCCGTCCTGCTGCTGCGCGACCCGCCGGCCGAGGAGGCCGACGTGCGCGCCGCCGCGGCCGCCCTGGGCTGGCGCGTCCCGCGCACGGCGGCTGCGATCGCCTGCGTCGAGGAGGACCTGGAGCGGATCGCGCGCGCCCTGCCCGCGGATGCGCTGGTGGCGACGCTCGAAGGCGAGGGCTGCGTGGTCGTCCCCGATCCCGAGGGACCGGGGCGGGCCGCCGAGGTGGGCGCCGCGCTCGCGCAGGCGACGCGCAGCGCTGGGCCCCGCGGTGGCGCTCGGCGAGCTGGCGGGCTCCTGGTCGCTGGCGCGCGCGGCGCTGCGCGGGGCGGAGGCCGGCGCGCTGCCCTCTCCCCTGCGCGCCGACGATGTCCTCGTCGACCTGCTCCTGTTCGAGGGCCGCGCGCTCGTCGATCGCATCGCGGCGCGGCGGCTGGCGGCCCTCGACGAGCTGACCCCCAAGGCGCGCATCCGCATGGCGGAGACTGCGCTCGCCTACGTGCGCGAGGGCGGCAACGCCGCCGCCATGGCGCGTTCGCTCGATCTCCACCCCCAGACCGTGCGCTACCGGATGGCGCGCCTGCGCGATCTGCTCGGCGAGCAGCTCGACGACCCCGACGCCCGGCTGGAGCTGGAGCTGGCGCTCCGAGCTCAGTCGCGCCGGTAGCCGCCCACGTACGACCCCAGGTCGAGCACGAAGGCAAGCACCACGATGAACCACTCGAACCCGTACACGTGGTTCGAGCCCGCCGACCACATGCCCGCGTAGGCGAGCGTCGTCCAGGGTAGGACGAAGAAGCCGATCAGCGGCACGATCCAGCTGTCGTAGGCGCGGCTGAGGATGTCGCTGAAGATCCACACCGCGAACAGCGCCAGGCGGGGCGAGATCAGCGCGAGCAGGACGGCGAGGCAGGGCATCGCGCCGAGATCCTATCCGCTCTGGACCCCTGTGCTAGGGTCCGGGCCGCAGGAGTTAGGTGACCCTAATAGAAGCGATGTCCTTCTCCGAGACAGCACTGCTGGGCGCCCTCGCCGGGTTCACGATCTACCTGGGCCTGCCGGTCGGTCGGCTCGCTCTCGTGAGCGCCCGAACCCGCGTCGCGCTGGCGATGTTCTCGGTGGGGATCCTGGTGTTCCTGCTCGTGGACGTGCTCGGGCACGGCTTCGAGATCGCGGAGGACGGCGTCGCCAAGTTCGAGGCCGGCGAGGCCAGCTTCGGTCACGCCCTCGCGCTGTCCCTCCTGCTCACCGGCGGCTTCGCGCTCGGCAGCGCCGGCCTCGGGATCCTCGAGCGCCGCCTGCGTTCCGCCCCTCCCCTCCCGCCCGTAGCCGGCGGCGCCACCGACCTGGCCCTCCCCGCCGATCAGCAGGGCCTCGAGCAATACACGTCCGCCGCCCGCCGCCACGCGCTGCAGACCGGGCTGATCATCGCGGCGGCGATCGGCGTGCACAACCTCGCCGAGGGCCTGGCGATCGGCGTCTCCGCTCGCTCCGGGGAGATCGGGCTGGCGACCGTGCTGATCATCGGCTTCGCCCTGCACAACGCCACCGAGGGATTCGGCATCGTCGGGCCGCTGGGCGACATCACGCCGTCCTGGCGCTGGCTGGGCCTCGCCGGCCTGATCGGCGGCGCCCCCACGTTCCTGGGCGCGATGATCGGCTACCACGTCACGTCCGAGCCGCTCGAGCTCGCCTCCTACGCCGTCGCCGGCGGCGCGATCCTCTACGTGATCGGCGAGATCTGGCACGCCATGCGCCGCTATGGCCACCGCGAGCTCGGCCTCTGCCTGCTGGCGGCGGGGTTCGCCGCCGGCGTGCTGACCGACCTCGTGGTCGCCTACGGCGGCGGCTGACCCCTAGCGGCGCAGCAGGCCGGCCAGCAGGTGGGACGACGCCATGGCGGCGTGACCCAGCGCGGGCACGCGCAGCCCGGCCTCCAACGTGGCCAGCAGCGAGTAGTGGTCGGCCGGGGCGCCCAGCCGCACTCGGTGGCGGGCCCCCGGCCCGGTCGCTATCAGTGCGACCCGCCCACCCCGCGGCCCGGTGAGCCCGTGCGCCTCGTCCCAGGTGATGAACAGCACCCCGTGCGGGCCGAGCCGGCGAACCACCCGCGGCACGAGCTTGGAGACGAACCGATCGCTGGCGCGCACCGAGGCGTTGTGGCCGTCGTGGAGGAGGTCGGGCGTGATCCAGGAGAAGCGAGGCAGGGTTCCCGCGCGCAGGTCGTGCCGCAGCGAGTCGAAGCCGACCACGTGCCTGCGCGCGACGGCGCCCTCCCCGACCTGCTCGGAGTAGGCGAACGGGTTGTAGTGCTTCGAGTAGTCGCCAAACCCGGAGCCGGCGAAGCCCGGCGACGGGATGCCCTCGAAGTAGGCCCGCCAGGAGATGTGCGCCGCGTCGAGCTGGGCCGGCAGCGACGCCGCGGCCGTCTCGCAGGTGTTGCAGTCGTTGCGCACGCCCTGGGTGGAGCCGGTCATGAGCGCGAGGTAGTTCGGGAGCGACGGGTGCCCGATCGCGTAGTAGCGCGTGGCCAGCGCTCCGCGCCGCGCGAGGCGATTCAGGTACGGCGCGTGGCCCGAGCCGATCACGTCCCGGTACCCGTGGTTCTCGAGGAGCAGGACGGCGACCTTCGAGAAGCGCGGGACGCCGGTCGCATCCGCACGCAGCCCCGGAGCCGCGGCCGGCGAGCCACCGAGCAGGGTCGACGCCAGGACAGCAGCGGCGATTGCCCCCAGGCCGCGGATCAGCATGGCGCTCCCGCGGTAGACCCGGCGCACGGCAGGGAATCTGGCGAGGGTCGGTGCATGTGAACACCGTCCATCGTGCGCACCGACCTTGAAAATTGCCTGAGCGCCGGGCCTGACCAGCGCTCAGCCGCTGTGGAAGCTGACCAGCTCCTCGCGGTCGCCGCCGCCGGAGACCGTCAGCGCCAGCACGGGTCCGACGCCGCGCGCGTAGAGCTTGTACTCGAGCACCTTCGGCTCGAGCGGGTTCCACTCCTTGGTCAGCACGACGTGCTTGAAGTGGCCGACCGGCACCTCGGCCTGGTCGTCGAGGCTCAGCACGCTGGCCGTGTCCTCGGCCTCGCCGGCTTCAGGTACTCCTGGCGGTACTGCATCCCCGGCCGCGGGTGCGCGGGCATGACGAGCCCGCCGCGGGCGCCGCTCACGCCGGCCTCCCACGAGCCGTGCGGTCGACACGACCTTGCCGTTCTCGAACTCCTTGGTGTCCTCGCCGAGGTACCAGACGTTGCCGCGCTTGTCCTGCGCGTACCAGTCGAAGGTGTCCTCGACGACCTGGCCCTTCTCGCGTGGCGGTGTCGCGCACCACCCGGGCCGTCACGCCGTTCGCGATCAGCTTGGTCTGGTGCGTGACCCTCACGACGACGCGCTGCGCGGTCCCGTCCGTGGCCGTCTCGTGGTAGACCCAGCGGCTGCCCGGTGCCATCGGCAGGTAGGGGTTGTCGATGTGGGTGCTGAAGGCGGACGCAGCCAGGGCAACCGCCAGGAGGTGGATCATCAGCCGCCCTCGTGATCGACCTTCTGGCCGACCAGGTGGAAGCCGCGGTCGAGCTGCACGTCGACCTGGCTGCCGTCGCCGCGCGTGACCTCGACCTCGTAGTAGCTCTCCTCGTCGTTCACCTCGGTCTGCGTGACCTTGCCGCCGCCGGTGGCCTTGAGCGCCGCTGCGCTGGCCTGGTCGAGGGCCGTCCCGGTGATCGCCTTGTCGGTCCCGTTGTCGTCGCCGCCGCCCGCTGCGCCCGCGATGGCGGTTCCGCCCGCCCCGAGGGCCGCGATGGCTGCGAGTGCTATGAGCATGCGTTTCATGTCAGCGACCGTACGCCCGCCCGCTGAGACTCCCCTGAGGCGATCAGTTGAGGGCCGGCTGGGCGGACGCCCGAACGGGCGCGCCGAACGACACGCGCAGAAGCGCGCCGCCGCCGGGCGCGTTCCCCGCAGTCGCGGAGCCGCCGTGCGCCTCCGCCGCCTGGCGCACGATCGCGAGGCCCAATCCCGAGCCCGGCAGGCCGCGCGCGCCCTCGGCGCGGTAGAAGCGCTCGAACACGTGCGGGAGGTCGGCGTCCGCGAACCCGGGACCGTGGTCGCGCACGCTCAGCTCGCCGTCGGTCAGCTCCAGCTCGACGGCGCCGCCGGGCGGGCTCCACTTGACCGCGTTGTCGACCAGGTTGGCCACCGCTCGCTGGATCCGCTGCGGGCTCGCCGCGCACCACCGTCGGCTCGGCGGTCACCTGGAAGCCGACGCGATCGCCCGCGCGCACCCGGGCGCGCTCGGCGACCTCCTCGACGATCCGGTCGAGGCGCACGTCGTCGGCCAGCTCGTCCGGCTTGCTCCCGCGCGCCAGCTCCACGATGTCCGCCACCAGCGCCGTCAGCTCGTCCAGCTCCTCGACGATGTCCGCCCGCAGCGAGGCCAGGTCGTGCTCGGGCAGGCGGTCGGCGTCCTGCAGCGTCTGGATGTTGGCCCGCAGGCTGGCGATCGGGGTGCGCAGCTCGTGGCTGGCGTCGGCCACCAGGTGGCGCTGCGACACGACGGAGCGCTCGAGCGCATCCAGCGTCGAGTTGAAGCTGCGCGCCAGGCGGGTCAGCTCGTCCCGACCGGTGACCTCCATGCGCACGGATGGGTCGGGGTCGGCTGCCAGCTCCTCGGTGCGCCGGGTGAAGCTGGCGATCGGCGCCAATGCGGTGCGGGCCACGACCGCCCCCATCCCGACGCCGAGGGCCACCCCGGCCGCGCCCACGAACAGCAGCACCAGGAGGATGCGGTCGAGCTGGCGATCGACCTCGTCCAGCGGGCGCGCGACCTGGATCGCCCCGGCGTCGCCGAGGCCGCGCGTGAGGACGCGCAGGTGGAGGCCGGCGACGGTCGTGTCGACCAGCTCCTCGCCCGAGCCATCGCGAGCGATGGCGTGCGCGCGCTCGTCCAGGGGCAGCGCGTCGCCGGCGGCCGGGCGGCGCAGCAGCCGGCCGTCCGGCCGCACCAGCTGGATGTAGCCCTCGGGGCCGCCGAACGGCTCCCGCGGCACGTCCGCGAGCTGCTGGCCTCCTTGGCGAGCGAAGCCGGCGACAGCGTCGGCGCGCTCGTGCAGCGAGGCGTCGACCTCGTCGCGCAGCTCGCCGCGCACGCCCAGGTAGACGGCGATCGCGACCGCGATCACCGCGAGTGCGACGGCCACGCCGGCCGCGGCGGCTATGCGGGTCCGCAGGGTCATGGCTCCCGCAGCACGTAGCCGACGCCGCGCACCGTGTGCAGCAGCTGTCGCGCGCCGGCGTCCTGGAGCTTGCGGCGCAGGTACCCGACGTACACGCGCAGGGCGTTCGAGGCGGGACCGAAGTCGTAGCCCCACACGCGCTCATAGATCAGGTTGTGCGGGAGCACGCGGCGGGGGTTTCGCATCAGCAGCTCGAGCAGCTGGTACTCGGTGCGGGTCAGCTCGACGAACTCCTCCCCCACGATCACGCCGTGGCGGACCGCGTCGAGCTGGAGCTCGTCGAAGGTGAGCACCCCGGGGGACTCTTCGTTGCCGGTACGGCGCAGCAGGGCGCGCAGCCGTGCCTTCAGCTCGCCAACGTCGAACGGCTTCACGAGGTAGTCATCGGCACCGGCGTCCAGGCCATCGATCCGGTCCTCGATCGCGTCGCGCGCCGTGAGCATCAGGACGGGCACCCGGTTGCCGTCCCCGCGCAGCCGGCGGCACACCTCCAGACCGTCGAGATCGGGCAGGCCGATGTCGAGCACGAGCGCGTCCGGGCTGGCATCCGCGACCTGCGCCAGCGCCTCGTGGCCGGTCGCGGCCGACACGGTCTCATACCCGCCCAGCAGGAGCGCCCGCCGTAGCGCCTCTCGCAGGGAACGGTCGTCGTCGACGATCAGCACCCTCATTCCCCGCTCATTGTGGCGAGCGGCGCGGCCTGAGTCGCCGCGACCCGCTCAGTCAACTCTCAGCGGGGCCTCAGCCTCCTCTCGCGGCCGGGCCGGATGGTGGCTCCATGAACTCCGTCACCCGCCTGCCCGAGGCCTCCGTCGCGCCCGGCCCAACCGCCGCGCCGTCGGTCGACGTGGTCGTCCCGGTCCACAACGAGCAGGGCGTGCTGCCCGCCACGATCCGCCGGCTGCACGACTACCTGAGCGCCGCGCTCCCGCTGGTGCGGTGGCGGATCGTGATCGCCGACAACGCGAGCACCGACGAGACCCTGCGGATCGCCATGGCGCTGGCCGAGGACCTGCCCGACGTCCAGCTGCTCGCGCTCACCCAGAAGGGCCGCGGACGCGCGCTGCGGGCGGCCTGGGAGCGCAGCGAGGCGGACGTCGTCTGCTACATGGACGCCGACCTGTCGACCGACCTGCGCGCGCTGCCGCCGCTGCTCGCCCCGCTCCTGTCCGGGCACAGCGACGTCGCGATCGGCACTCGCCTGGCGTCCGGCTCACGCGTGGTGCGGGGCCGCAAGCGCGAGTTCATCTCGCGCGGGTACAACCGGCTGCTGCACACCGTGCTGGGGGCTCGCTTCTCGGACGCCCAGTGCGGCTTCAAGGCCGTTCGCACCGACGCCGCCCGCCGGCTGCTGCCGGCCGTGCGCGACGAGGGCTGGTTCTTCGACACCGAGCTGCTGGTCGTGGCGCAGCGGGAGGGGATGCGCATCCATGAGGTGCCGGTCGACTGGGTCGACGATCCCGACTCGCGCGTGGACATCGTCCGCACCGCCCTCGAGGACCTGCACGGCATCGCGCGGCTGCTGGCCGAAGCGCGCCTGATCCGCTTCGTGACGGTGGGCGTGATCTCCACGATCGCGTACGCCCTGCTCTACCTGCTGCTGCGGGGCCCGCTGGGACCCGAGGGCGCCAACGCGCTGGCTCTCGCGATCACGGCCGTTGCCAACACGCACGCGAACCGGCGCCTGACGTTCGGCATCTCGGGCCGGGGCGACCTGCTGCGCCAGCACGCGATGGGCGCGTTCGTCTACGTGCTCACCCTCGGTCTCACCAGCGGTGCGCTGGCGGTGCTCCACGGCCTCGACCCGGGGCCCGGCCGGGCGCTCGAGCTGGCGGTCCTGG
Organism: uncultured Thermoleophilaceae bacterium; assembly: GCA_963722245.1. Classification (GTDB taxonomy): domain Bacteria; phylum Actinomycetota; class Thermoleophilia; order Solirubrobacterales; family Thermoleophilaceae; genus JACVRW01. The sequence continues at coordinate 719,012 of CAVRKM010000012.1, read as the reverse complement.
TGGCCGCGGGCATCTGCGCCACGGTCACGCGCTACCTGGCTCTGCGCAGCTGGGTGTTCGCCCCTCGCGGACGACCCGCCGAGCTGCAACCGGTCGTCTAGCCCTCTCTCGAACGAAAGGAACCACATGTCCACGTCGTCGATCTCCCTGCCCGCCATCGGCCGTCGTGCGCGCCCCCGGGCCCGCGCGCTGGCCTGGCCGCCGCCCGAGCTGGCAGTGCTGCTCGCCCTCGCCGCGGTGCTCTACCTGTGGTCGCTCGGGCGCAACGGCTATGCCAACGAGTACTACAGCGCCGCGGTTCGATCGATGACCCAGAGCTGGCACGCCTTCCTGTTCGGGTCGTTCGACAGGGGTGGGGTGATGACCGTCGACAAGCCCCCGCTCGCGCTCTGGGTCCAGGCGCTGTCGGCCCGCGCGTTCGGCTACAGCTCGTGGAGCATGCTCGTGCCGCAGGCGCTGATGGGCGTGGCGAGCGTCGCGCTCGTATGGGACATGACGCGGCGCCGGTTCGGCCGCGCGGCCGGCTTCGGCGCGGGGCTGGCGCTGGCGCTGACGCCGACCGCGGTGGCGATCTCGCGCCACAACAACCCGGACGCGCTGCTCGTGCTGTGCGTGACGGCGGCGGTCTGGTTCCTGATCCGCGGGTTGGAGGACGGCCGCACGCGCTGGCTGGTGCTGTCGGGCGTGTGCGTCGGGCTCGGGTTCGAGGCCAAGATGGGCGCGGCGCTGCTGGTCGTGCCCGCGCTCGCGGCGGCATGGCTGTGGATCGCGCCGCGCGGCCGCATGGTCGCGGTTCGCCAGCTCGGGCTGGCCGGCGCGGCCATGACCGTCGTCGGGCTGGCGTGGCCGGTGCTGGTGTGGTTGACGCCGGCGTCCGACAGGCCCTGGATCTCCGGCACCGGCGACAACAGCATCTGGTCGCTGATCTTCGGCTACAACGGCCTGGGCCGGCTGGTCGGGCAGCAGGGAGCGCCCGGCGGTGGCGGAGGTCCCGGGGGCGGTGGCGGGGGCGGCGGCGCGTTCGGCGGGGACCCGGGCGTGCTGCGGCTGCTCAACGAGAGCCTCGGCGGGCAGGGCGGTTGGCTGCTCGGCTTCGCGGTCGTGGCGGGAGCCGGCCTCGTCTGGCTGACCCGGCTGCGCCGCGACGATCCGCGCACGGGCTGGCTGATCGCTGTCGGCGGGGTGTTCGCGACGATCGCGGTCGCCTTCAGCCAGGCATCCGGGATCTTCCACCCGTACTACGTGTCGCAGCTGGCGCCGTTCACGGCGGCGCTGGTCGGGGGCGGGATCGGCGTGGTGGTCAGGGGCGGCGTGCCGGCCCGCGTGGTCGGCCCGCTCGCGATCGGCGCCGGGATCGTCACCGAGCTGGCGGTGCTGGGCAAGAACCCGGGCCAGCTCACGTGGGCTCCGGTGCTGCTGATCGTGGTCGGCGGGATGGCCGCGGTGGCGCTGGCACTCGGCCCGGACTTGGTCAAGCGCGCGCGGACCGCGGCGCTGGTGGCCGGGGTCGGAGTGCTTCTGCTCGCGCCGGGGGCGTGGGCCTTCGAGACGCTGGGGCACGCGACCAGCGGCACGTTCCCCGCCGGCGGGCCCGCGAGCGCGGGCTTCGGCGGCGGGCCGGGCGGCCGCGGGTTTGCGGGTGGCGGCGGGCCGGGTGGGGGGCCTCCCGGCATGGCCGCGCCCGGCGGCGCCGAGCGGGCAGGCCGGTGGGCCCGGCGCCGGGATGGCGCCGCCCACCGGTGGCCTGCCCGGCGGGCTCGCCCAGGGCGGCCCCGGCGCTCTGCGCCAGGGCGGCCCCGGCGGCGGCATGTTCGGCGGCAACACGCAGTCGCTGACCAAGGCGCTCGCCTACGCCAAGCAGCACGGCGGCGGCACGCTCGCCGTATCCAGCCAGTCCGGCGCGGCCAGCCAGCTGATCGGCTCGGGCGCCGACGTCGCCGCCATCGGCGGCTTCTCCGGCCGCGAGAGCCAGGTCAGCGTCGAGTGGCTGGCCAACGCCGTCCAGGACGGCCGCATCCGCTGGGTGCTCGCGGACGGCGACGGGAACGGCATGGCCCAGGACGGCCGGATCGGCTCGACCGAGGTGATGGCCGCCGCAGCGAAGGTGGGCACCTCTACCTCGATCGACGGCCTCTACGACCTCAGCGGGCACGCGGACGAGCTCCGCGCACTGGCGGGCTGACGTAGGGTCCGCCCATGGAAACCGATGCGGCACGCGAGTTGGCGGACCGGTTCGGCGAGTACGCCCAGACCGTGTGGGCCAGCGAGATCAGCGACGTCGACTGGGATCCAGACCTCGACCGGATCGTCCGCACGTCGATCCAGCGGGTGCTCGAGGCGCTGGTTCCCGACGGCGAGATCGGGCTGGTGAAGTCCACCGACGGCCCGCTCGCCGCCGCTCTCACCGATGACGCGCTCTACGTGGTCGGCCTCTCGCGGATCACGGCCGACAACGTGAACCACAGCATCACTCCGGTGGCGCGCCGCATCGGCTTCGATCAGCCCGACAGGCTCATCTCGGCCAGCGTGGCCATCGGCCCGGCCCGCGGCGACATGCGCGGGACGCTGTGGCGCTTCGAGTTCGCGCACGGCCCACTCACCGCTAGGGCCGAAGAGGGGCCGGACATCGGCTTTCTGCGATCGATCGCCGGCAAGCTCGGCTGGCAGTTCCAGTAGTCAGCTTGCCAGCGGCAGGCTGACCACGAAGGACGCGCCGCCGCCCGGCGCGTTGCCGGCCCGCACGCTGCCGTGGTGCGCCGCGACGATGCCGGCGACGATCGCCAGGCCGAGGCCGGCGCCGCCCCGCCCGCGCTCGGGTGCGGCGGCCTTGGCGCTGGCCCGCGTGCGCCAGAAGCGCTCGAACAGCTCCTCGGGCTGCTCGGTGGGCAGGCCGGGCCCGCGGTCGCGCACCTCCAGCTCGACCTCGCGGCCGTTGCGCCGCACGGCGATCCCGATCGGCGAGCCCGCCGGTGTATGCACGAGCGCGTTGCCCATCAGGTTGGCGAGCACCTGGCGCAGCTGGTCGGCGTCGCCGAGCACGATCGCCTCGTCGCCGGCGTCCACCTCGATGGCGCGGGCCGGGTCGACCGCCCGGGCGTCGGCCGCCGCATCCTCGGCCAGCTGCGTCACGTCGACCGCCTCGGCCGGCCGGTCGCGCACCTCGTCGAGCCGCGCGAGCGTCAGCAGGTCCTCCACCAGCACCCCCATGCGGGCGGCCTCCTCCTCGATCCGCGTCATCGCGCGGTCAGCGTCCTCGGGCTTGCGCGCCGCGCCGATGCGGAACAGCTCCGAGTAGCCCCGGATCGACGCCAGCGGCGTGCGCAGCTCGTGCGACACGTCCGCGAGGAAGCGCCGCAGGCGCCCCTCGCTCGCCTCGCTCTGCCGGAACGCCTCCTCGAGGCGCTCGAGCATCGCGTTGAACGCCAACCCGAGCCGGCCGACCTCGGTCTTGGGCGTGGCCACATCCACGCGCCGCGAGAGGTCGCCGGCTGCGATCGCGTCGGCCGTCTGCCCGATCCGCTCCAGCGGCCGCAGCCCCACCCCCACCAGCACCCACGAAACCGCCGCAAGCAGGAGCAGCACGCCCGCGATCACGAGCCCCTCCACGAGCAGCAGCCGATTGAGCCGCTCGTCCACGCCGTTGAGCGGGATGGCGACGATCGTGAGGCCGGGGCCGGCGCGACTGGGCGAGGCCCGGACGCGATAGCGCAGGCTGTCGTCCTTTGAGTCCACGGTGATCTCCTGCCCGGGCGTCATCTGGCTGGGCAGGTCGGGCGGGGACAGGGCGTCCTGCCCGTAGGAGAGGTCGACGTGGCCGAGCACCCTGCCGGCGGCATCGCGGCGCTGGCCGTAGGTGCCGGGCGGCAGGTTCGCCTCGGGTCCAGGCCCGCCCCCGTCGCCATCGTGCGCACCGGCGCCGGGCCCGCCGAACGCCGGCCCGCTGGGCGCGAGGATGCCGCGGTCGACCAGCGCCCGATCGACGGCGGGCTGCGCGGCGCGCGTCTGGTCGTCGATCCGCTGCTCCTCGAACGAGCGCTGGGACGCGTACGTGATCACGCCCAGCACCAGCAGCGCCGCCGCGCACAGCGCAAGCAGCGTCGCGACGAGCCGCGCCCTCAGCGACACGTTCAGCGCCTGGGAGCGCGCAGCGCGTACCCGACCCCGCGCACCGTCTGGATCAGCGGCGGCCCGTGCTGGTCGAGCTTCTTGCGCAGATAGCTGATGTAGGTCTCGAGCACGCGAGCGTCGCCGCCGAAGTCGTAGCTCCACACGTGATCGAGGATCTGCGCGCGCGTGAGCACGCGGCGGGGGTTGAGCATCAGGTAGTGCAGCAGGCGGTACTCGGTGGCCGTCAGCTCGACGTACTCGCCCGCGCGCGTGACCTCGCGCGTGTCCTCGTCGAGCTCGACGTCCTCGAAGCTCACGCGACTCTCCTGGGCGCCGCCACCGGTCCGGCGCAGGATCACCCGGATCCGAGCCACCAGCTCCTCGAGGCTGAACGGCTTGGTCATGTAGTCGTCGCCGCCGGTGGTGAGGCCGCGCAGCTTGTCCTCGGTGGCGTCGCGGGCGGTGAGGAAGATGATCGGCACCTGACCGCGCTCGGCGCCGAGCCGCTCGGCCACCTCGAAGCCCTCCATGTCGGGGAGCATCACGTCGAGGATCATCACCTGCGGCCGGAAGCTCTCGACGGCGGCAAGCGCCTCCTGGCCGGTCGCGGCCGAGGCCGCCTCGAAGCCCTGGTAGCGCAGCGCCATCGTGATCACGTCGACGATGTTGGGCTCGTCGTCGACGACCAGGACGCGCGCGGCTGTTTCCTCGGCTGACATGCGTGGTGCCCATTGTCGCGCCCGAGCCTGTGAGAAAACTGGGAGCACCCTGGGCGAGGTCCCAGGAATCTCTCACCGATCTCACAGCGCCCTCTCCTAGCGTCGCCCCGGTCCATTCCCGACGAAGGAGCATCCAATGGACCCGTCCCAGCCGGCCGGAAGCCGGCGACGTACCACCGCGATCATCGCCGCGGCGGGCCTGGCCTGCCTGGCGATCGCGATTCCGGTGAGCGGAGCGTTCGGCGCCGACGACAACGGCAACAACGGCGCCGCGGCGCAGTCGCAGCAACAGGGTGGGCAGGGCTACGGCCAGCCGCCTGCCCCCAAGGGCCAGCACCGGCCGCCGGGTGGGCAGGGCATGCCCAACGGCAAATGCCCGAAGCACCGCGGCAGCGGGCAGGGCAAGAGCCAGGGCAGCGGGAGCTCGGACAGCTCCGGCACGGCCCTCCCGGGCGACTCGCTCGCTTCGTAGCGACCAAGGAGCCGGCCGACGTCGGGGTCGGCCGGCTCCTTCGCGCTAGGACGGGTCGATGCCCACCGTGATGGTTCCGATCAGCCCTCTGCGGATCGTGCTCGCCTTGCGCCGCCGCAGGCGGAGGAGAGCGCCGGAGCCGGCCTGGCGGTAAATGCTGTCCTCGCTGTTGCGCAGCCGCGTCCCGCTGCGCGCGCTGTAGGGCGACAGCCGAACGACCCGGTCGCTGACCGAGTCGTTGAAGAACAGCTGGCCGGTGTGGGCGGTCCGCCCGCCCTTGTAGGTGCGGCCGGCGGCGCGCCCGCCGACGTGCGCCTTCATGTGGATGTGGATCGCGCGGCCCTGGTACCAGCCGGGATAGATCGTGTGGAACTGCGCGACCCCGCTCTCGCCGGTGAGCTGCACGCCGCGTAGATAGGTCTTGCCGGCCGTCCCCTCCTGGCTGAAGCCCGAGTAGGTGCCGCCGGCATCGGCGTGCCAGATCTCCACGGCCACGTCCTCGAGCGCCCTGCACGTGCTCGCGTTCACGACCTTGATGCGGAGGTCGAGGCGCAGACCCGACTTGCCCTCGGTCACGTCCCGGCGGATCTTGTCCAGATCGAGGTAGTAGGGGCCTTGCGTCACCTCGGGGGAGAGCGTGCAGGAGGGCGTGGCCGCATCGGCCACCTCGCTGTCCCCGACGAGCAGCTCGCGTCCGAGGACGCCGGCGCCGGCGACGCCGATGCCCGCGCCGGTCAGGTCGCGCAGCAATCGCCGGCGCGTGGGGTTGTAGGGATCGTCCATGGTGGTCTCCTTGGTCGAGGTCGCCACGAGCATCCGGTGGCGGCCTCGGGCTCCGCTGGGAGCACCCTGGGAGCTTCCTGAGGCCGAACCGATCACGGCAATCTCCCAGGCGCCATCCAGGGGATCCCCAGCAACTGGCCCCAACGTGTGGCGCGTGGACCTCTACTCATGCAAGCGGTGTCGGAAGCGCTTCCTCAGCACCACGGAGGGGCGCCTCGGCCGGTGCCCCGACTGCGCCCAGCGCCTCACGAAGGTCTGGATGCCGCAGCCGCCCCGTGCGGCGCCGGGGAGCTACCCGAGCGGAGAGCACACGTTCGCGTCGATCGAGGACTTCGTGCGGGCGGACATGGATCGGCTCACCTCACGCGAGATCGACTTCGGCGTGCTCTGGCGCGACGGGGCGGACAGCAGCTACAGGGCGGCCTGGATCGAGGAGACCGGCGAGCTGTACGTGGTCCAGGCCGGCCAGCCGAGCATCGGCGGCGGCCACGTCGAGGTGCTCGGCGTGACCGATCGCGTGGGCGTCGAGGCCGCGCTGGAGGGCTGGCAGACGCCGGCGCGAGAACACGCGTCGGTCGCGTGGATCAGGCGCCGCGCGGCCGCCCTGCCTCGAATCAGCCGCGGCCGACGGCGTCCACCAGCGGCTGCACGCGTGGTCTGATCGGGCGGCTGAGCACGATGTAGCTGGTGGAGTGGCGGATCGCGTCGGTCGCGAGCAGGCGGTTCACGATCTCCTGCAGGTGCTCCGGGTCGCGCGCCGCCACCCGGCAGATCAGGTCCTCGGGCCCGCTGACCGCGTCGACCTCGAGCACCTCCGGGGTCGCCTCGAGCGCCTCGACCGCCTCCGCCAGGCGGCCCTGAGTCAGCGCGAGCATCACGAAGGCCTGGATCCGGTGCCCCAGCTCGGCTGGGTCGACCTCGGGCCCGAAGCCGGTCACCACCCCGCGCGCCTCCAGCTTGGCGAGCCGGGCCTGCACGGTGCCGCGGGCCACGCCCAGGCGGCGTGAGATCTCGAGCAGGCCGAGGCGCGGGTTGTCGCGCAGCTCGGCGATCAGCCGGGCGTCCAGCTCGTCGATCGTACTGGTCAATCTGACCACAATCTAGCTCAGATAGCTGACGGAAGTGGGCATATTGATCGCTTTCCATGTACACAGTTGCAACTAGGGGCGAGCGATGCTGCACTTGCATCCATGTTCGAGGAGGGACAGCTCTACTCGCCCGTCAGCGCCAAGGACGGCCAGGTGACCGTTCACCTCGCCGACGACCACCCCGGCGCCGGCGATGCGGCCTACCAGGCTCGACGCAACGAGATCGCGGCGCTCGCGCTCGCCTGGAAGCCGGGCGAGCCTGCGCCCCCGGTCCGCTACAGCGACGCCGAGCAGGAGGTCTGGCGGACGGTCGCGCGCGAGCTGGCGCCCAAGCACGACCAGCTGGCGATCGCCGAGTTCCTCCACGCGAAGGCGGCGCTCGACCTGCCGACGGACGCGGTGCCGAGCCTCGACCTGGTCAGCGACCGGTTGCGACCGCTGACCGGCTTCCACTACGCGCCGGCGGCGGGGCTCGTGCCGCTGCGCGATTTCTACGGGTCGCTGTCGCACCGGCTGTTCCACTCGACCCAGTACGTGCGCCACGAGGCCAGCCCGCTGTACACGCCGGAGCCGGACATCATCCACGAGGTGGTCGGCCACGGGCACCTGCTGGCGACCCCGACGTTCTCGGAGCTGCACCGGCTGACCGGCGAGGCCACCCACCGCCTGACCGACGAGGAGAACCTGCGCTTCCTGTCCCGCGTGTTCTGGTTCACCGTCGAGTTCGGAGTGGTCGTCGAGAACGGGTCGCTCAAGGCGTACGGCGCGGGAATCCTCTCGTCCTACGGCGAGATCGACGAGTTCCGCGAGATGGAGCACCGCCCCCTCGACCTGATCGAGATGGGCACGGCCGACTACGACATCACGCACTACCAGCCCGTGCTGTACCGAGCCGAGTCGCTCGACGAGGTGCGCGAGGTGGTCGGCGGGTTCTTCCGCACGTGCACGGACGACTCGATCGCCGAGCTCCGGGCGCAGGGCGCGGCCGCCGTCCGCTAGGAGCTGTCACAGGCGGCATAGGCATCTCGTCTCTATGGGCAAAGAGACGAAAGGAGATGTCATGAAGATCTTCGTCGCAGGTGCCACCGGGGCGCTCGGCCAGCACCTGGTTCCCCAACTCGTCGCCAACGGGCACGAGGTGGTCGGCATGACCAGCAAGCCCGAGAAGCAGGATCTGGTCCGGAGCCTCGGCGCTCGTCCGGTCGTGGCCGACGCGCTCGACCCGGATGCGGTCGCCCAGGCCGTTGCCCAGGCCGAGCCCGAGGTGATCGTGCATGAGCTGACCGCACTGTCGGGGACGCTGAGCCTGCGTGACTTCGAGGGCACGTTCGCCCTGACCAACCGCCTCCGCACCGAGGCCACCGACCACCTGCTCGCAGCCGGGCGCGCGGTCGGGATCAAGCGCTTCGTCGCCCAGAGCTTCGCCGGGTGGCCCTCCGCCCGCACCGGGGGCCCGGTGACGACGGAGGACGACCCGCTCGACCCCACGCCCGCCGAGCCGATGCGCTCGACGCTCGACGCGTTCCGCTATCTGGAGGGGACGGTCACCGGCGCCGGCTGGACGGAGGGCATCGTGCTCCGCTACGGCGGCTTCTACGGGCCCGGCACCAACTTCAGCCTCCCGGACGGCGACATGGTCGAGATGATCCGCAAGCGCAAGTTCCCGATCGTCGGGGCGGGCACGGGTGTGTGGTCGTTCATCCACATCGAGGACGCCGCCAGCGCCACGGTGGCGGCCATCGAGCACGGTCGCCGCGGCATCTACAACGTGGTCGACGACGATCCCGCGCCGGTCAAGGAGTGGCTGCCGGGAGCGGCGTCCGCCGTCGGCGCCCGCAAGCCGATGCGGCTGCCGCGCTGGATCGGGCGGATCGCCGCCGGCGAGGCCGCGGTCGTCATGATGAACGAGGTGCGCGGCGCGTCGAACGCCAAGGCGAAGCGCGAGCTCGGCTGGAAGCTGCGCTACCCGAGCTGGCGGCAGGGCTTCGCGGACGGGCTCGGATAGCCGTGGAGGCGAGCTTCGAGGAGCTGCGGCCGCGCGCGTTCGCGATCGCGTACCGCATGCTCGGCAGCGTGAGCGAGGCGGAGGACGTGGTCCAGGAGGCCCTCCTCCGCCTCCACCGGGAGGGCGAGCGGGTGGAGTCCCCGCGGGCCTTCCTCTCGACCGTGGTCACGCGGCTCGCCATCGACCAGCTGCGTTCCGCCCGCGCGCGGCGCGAGACGTACGTGGGCGAGTGGCTGCCGGAGCCGTTGCTCGCCGATCCGGAGAGCGACCCCGCCCGGCAGGCGGAGGTGGCCGACACGCTCTCGCTCGCCTTCCTGGTGCTGCTCGAGAAGCTCTCGCCGGAGCAGCGCGCGGTGTTCCTGCTGCGTGAGGTGTTCGACTACCCCTACGACCGGATCGCCGAGATCGTCGACAAGAGCGAGGCGAACGTGCGCCAGCTGGCGGTGCGGGCGCGCAGGCACGTCGACGAGGGGCGCGTGCGCTTCGAGGCCTCGCGCGAGCAGCGCGAGCAGCTCGCGGACCGCTTCTTCGCGGCCGTCCAGGAGGGCGACCTGCCGGCGCTGGAGGCGCTGCTGGCCGAGGACGTGGAGCTGCACGGCGACGGCGGCGGCAAGGTGCCGGCGCTGGCGCGCGCTTTGTTCGGCCGATCGCGAGTGGCCCGCACCCTGCGCAACTGGGCGCGGGTGGCGCCGCGCATCGGCGGCGTGGCGCTGCGCCGCACGGACGTGAACGGACAGCCCGGCGCGATGCTGCTCGACCGCGACGAACGCGTGATCAGCGTGATGGCGCTCGACATCGCCGACGGTCAGATCCAGGGAATCCGCTCGATCGTGAACCCGGACAAGCTGGGGCACCTGGGCGAGGTGTCGGACGTGGCGGCGCTAACGCGCGGGGACGCCTAGCCCCCGGCTGCCACCGACAAGCCAATCATCGACGGGGGTCCGGGGGCGCGAGCCCCCGGCTGCCATCACAGCCCGTCGATGTTGTGCGCGATCGCGCTCAGCGCGCCCGTGACCGTGGCGCGCTCCGCCGCGCTCAGGCCCTCGAAGATCTCGCGCTGGCGCCCCTGGACCCAGGTGCGCTTCTCGTCGAGCACGGCACGGCCGCTGGGCGTGAGCGCCACGGTCACGAGGCGGCGGTCCTCCTCGTCGTTGCGCACACGATTGACGAAGCCGCGCGTCTCGAGCGCCCGCAGCGACCGGGTGGCGGTCGGCACGGCCACCCGCGCCGCGCGGGCGACCTCGCTGACCGTCAGCGCCTCGTCCGCCAGGGCGTCCATCACGAAGAACTGGGACAGCGTCAGCTCGGTCTCGCCGCCGGGCACACCGCGTCCGCTGGCCTTGAGCACGGCGCGAATCAGGTCCTCGAGCGAGGCACCGAACTCGACATGGGCCTGCGTTCGGGTCATGCTCTCCTCTAGTTGCGCCATTACCTCATTCAATTTAGCGTGCTAACGAACGTGCTAGACTGTTTAGCGCGCTAAGGAATGGAGCCCTGATGTTCCACCGCATCCTCGTTGGGGTCGACGACAGTCCCGCCGCGAAAGCGGCGTTGGAGCGCGCGGTGGAGCTTGTGCAAGCAGGCCATGGGCGGCTCGGGCTCTTGAGCAGCGCCCCCGGGCCCCCGGCGCTGGCCTCGGTTGGTCCCGCCGTCCTGCCCGTCAGCCGTGCGCAGCTGGAGCAGCAGCTGATCGAGTGGGCTCAGCGCAACGTGGAGGCGGCCGCCAAGCTGGTCCCGGAGGAGATCCCGCTGACGAAGATCGTCGCGCGCGGGTCGCCCGGCCGGGCGCTGCTCCGCGAAGCCCGCACCGGGGTCTGGGACCTCGTGATCGTGGGCCAGGCCCATCGCGAGCACCGGCCGTTGCTCGAGCGGGTCGGCGAGCGCCTCAACCGGCGCAGCCCGACGCCCGTGCTGGTGGTGTACGAGGAGCCTCTCGAGCCCGCCCCGGCGCGGCGCGGGTGGCGGCGCCGCAGGCGCACCCAGGTGCGCACCGCCTGAGCAGGGCGATAATCCCCGCGTGGCCGACACGCTCGTCTTCATCCCCGCTTGGAACGAGGAGGGCTCGCTGCCCGGGGTGCTCGCCGACGCCCACAAAGAGCTGCCCGACGTCGACGTGCTGGTGATCGACGACGGCTCCACGGACGCGACGGCGGAGGTGGCCCGCGAGGGCGGGGCGCTGGTGGTGAGCTTCCCGGAGAACCGCGGGCTGCGCGAGGGCATCGCCGAGGGCTATCGCCGTGCAGCCGACGGCGGCTATGACTACTGCGGCCGGCTCGACGCGGACGGTCAACACCCCGCCGCCGAGCTGGCCCGCATGCTCATGCTCGTGCGCGCGGGGGAATGCGACGTGGCCGTCGGCTCGCGCTTCCTGCCCGAGTCAGGGGACTATCGCCCCACGCCGGAGCGCATTTTCGGCACCGGGCTGTTGCGGGTGCTGATGCGCCTGCGACTCGGCCAGCCGATCTCCGACGGCACGAGCGGTCTCTACGCGGTCAACCACCGCGCGCTCGAGCTGCTCGCCGACCCCTACGTCTGCGAGGCCCCGGAGGTGGAGGCGCTGGTGCGGATCACGGACGCCAAGCTGAGGCTGCTCGAGGTGCCGGTGCACATGCGCCAGCGCGAGCACGGCGAGTCGTCGTTCCACGGCCGCCGGGCAGCCGAGCTGGTGGTCACGATCGGCCTCACGCTGTTCGCCGGCGAGCTGCTGCGCCGGCGCCACCAGCGCAAGCATCGGAAATCCGTGCTGCCGTTTTGAAATTCATCGAGTTCGCCTTGCCGATATGGCGAAGCTCGATTTCACTGGGTGCGTGGCATCGGTGAGGCTCCACCGCAGCGAGCTCTGCGTCCCGGGCGCGAACGTCCGCATGATGGAGAAGGCCCCGGGGCTCGGGGCCGACGTGGTCATGCTCGACCTCGAGGACGCCGTCGCCCCGGACGACAAGCCCCAGGCGCGCGAGAACGTCATCGCCGCCCTGCGCGAGCTGGACTGGAGCGGCTGCTCGGTGTCGCTGCGCGTGAACGGCCTCGACACCCACTACTGCTACCGCGACATCGTCGACGTGATCGAGCAGAGCGGCCGCTGGCTCGACACCGTGCTCGTGCCGAAGGCGAGCTGCGCCGGAGACATCCACCTGGTCGCGACGCTGCTGACCCAGATCGAGGACGCGGTCGGACTGGATCGGCGCATCGGCATCTCCGCGCTGATCGAGACGGCGAAGGGCATGCTCAACGTCGAGGAGATCGCGTCCGCCTGCCCCGAGCGCATGGAGGCGCTCATCTTCGGCGTGGCCGACTATGCCGCTTCGATGCAGAGCCACACCGCCTCGATCGGCGGCTCGGACCGCCAGTACGCGGTGCTCACCGATCCCGACGACGACGGCGCCCGCGACCTGCACTGGGGCGACCAGTGGCACTACGCGCTCGCGCGCATCGCGGTGGCCTGCCGAGCCAACGGCCTACGCCCGGTGGACGGCCCCTACGGCGACTTCAACGACGCCGAGGGCTACCTCGCCGCCGCGCGCCGGGCGGCGGTGCTCGGCTTCGAGGGCAAGTGGGCGATCCACCCCAACCAGATCCAGCTGGCGCACCGGGTCTTCTCGCCGAACGACTCGCTGATCGACCGCACGCGCCGCATCGTCGCCGCGATGAAGGAGGCCGCGGCGGACGGCAAGGGCGCGGTGTCGCTGGACGGGCGACTGATCGACGCCGCCTCGCTGCGCATGGCCGAGCACCTGCTGGCCAAGATCGACCTGATCGAGGCGCGGGCTGGCTCAGGGCCGCGGGCTGTGGGATCCTCGGAGGCGTGGCCCGCCCGATCGTCCTCGGCGTCGTAGGCGACTCCGGCGCAGGAAAGACCACGCTCACCCGCGGGCTCGCCCGCGTGCTCGGCGAGCGCAGCGTCTCGTACGTGAGCGGCGACGACTACCACCGCTACGCCCGCTCGCACCGAGCCGAGCTGGGCATCACCCCGCTCCAGCCGCAGGCCAACCACCTCGACATCATGGGCCAGCACCTCGGGCACCTGCGGCGCTGGGAGCCGATCCTCAAGCCGGTCTACAGCCACCGCACCGGCACGCTCGAGGCGCCACGGCACGTGCGGCCGCGGCCCGTTCGTGCTGGTCGAGGGGCTGCTCAACTTCCACACCGAGCCGCTGCGGGAGGCGCACGACATCCGCGTCTTCCTGGCGCCGCCCGAGCGCATGCGGCGGGCCTGGAAGCTCACGCGCGACTGCACCCGGCGCGGCTACACGACCCACGAGGTGCTGGAGCAGCTGGACCTGCGCGAGCGCGACGTCGCCGCCTACCTCGCGCCCCCAGCGAGCGCACGCGGACATCGTCGTGGCGTTCCGCCCGGGCACGGGCGACCAGCCCGAGCACCTCGACGCCGAGGTGATCCTGCGCGACACGCTGCGCCACCCCGACCTGTCGCCGCTGATCGGCCCCGACGGCCGCGGGCCGACGCTGGTCCGGCGCGAGCACGAGTCCGTGCTGCGGATCCCGGGCCACACGCACCCCGAGCTGGCGGCCGAGCTGGAAGAGGCGGTCTGGCAGCGCATGCAGTACGCGAGCCACCTGCGCGTGCAGCGGCTGGGCGAGTTCATGGTCGGCACGGACCTGCGCCACTCGGAGTCGCTGGCGCTCGTGCAGGCGCTGCTGCTCTACCACCTGGTCTCGACGCGGGCCGCGATCGGCGCGGGCACAGACCCGCACACCCTGCACGTGCCCGGCGCGAGCGGGTCGGACTCGGCGCTGCATGCCTGAGGCCGTCCGCAGGCCGCTCCAGGTGCGCGAGTCGTCTGGCCGGACTCTCGATCAGCGGCTCGCGATCCGCTTTCCGTGGCTGGGCGCGGCGGGCTTTCGCCTGGTGACCGCGCTGCCGCCGTCGTCCCGGATCCGCCAAGCGGGCCTGCAGCGAACCACCCGACTGGCGATCGAGGCCTACAACCGCCGCGACCTCGAGGCGGTCGCGGTCGCCTTCCATCCCGGCCTCGAGTACTACCCCTATCGCGAGTTCGTCGAGGCGGGCCTCGCGGAGCCGTGCTACCACGGCCCGTCGGGCTACCGCAGCTACATCGAGGCGACCTACGACGTCTGGGGCACCGAGGTGCGGCTCTACCCGACCGAGCTGATCGACCTTGGCGACCGGCTCGTCCTCCTGGCCGACATGCCGATGCGAGCGCAGGGCAGCGGGATCCCGCTGGCCGAGACGTACGCGACCATCGCGACGATCAAGCGGGGCAAGGTGATCCGCCAGCAGGACTTCCTCGACCAGGCCGAGGCCCTCGAGGCGGCCGGGCTAGCCAGCCGCGAGCGCACGCCGCGCGGCGGCTGACTGCGCGTACTCGGCGAACGCCTCGACGGCCTCGCGGGCGGGGCCGGCGCTCGACCAGACCACGAACCAGGAGCGCTCGGGCAGGCCGCCGCGCGGGCGGATCGCCTCGAGCCGGCCGAGGTCCAGCTCGAGCTGCACCGCCACGCGCGACTGCAGCGCCACGCCCAGCCCGATCCGGGCCGCGTTCTTGATCGCGCCGTTGGAGCCGAGCGTGAGCAGCGACGGCTGGAGCTGCTGGGCGGCGAGGTAGTCCTCGCAGAGCCGGCGCGTGCCGGAGCCGCGCTCCCGGACGAGCCAGGGCCGCTCGGCCAGCTCGCCGGGGGCGACCCAGGGGCGCTTGGCGAGCGGATCGCCGGGGGCGGTGACGAGCGCGAAGTCGTTGTCGGCGAACGCGACGCCCTCGAAGTCCCCCTCGTCCGGTGCGCGGCCGCTGACCACGAGGTCGACCTCGTGGGCTGCGAGCGACCGGAACACCTCCTGGCGGTTGGCGACGATCAAGTCGATGCTCAGCTCGGGGCGGTGCTCGCGGAAGTTCTGGATCAAGGCCGGCATGAGGTGCTCGCCGGCGGTGAGAACGGCGCCGAGGCGCAGCCGCTGCTGGGCCCCGGCGGCCACCCGCCCCGCGGCCTCGGAGCCCTCCTTGAGCAGGCCGACGACGTGGCCGGCATAGCGGGCGTACTCGCGCCCGGCCGCGGTGGGCCTCACATTGCGCCCGGCGCGCTCGGTCAACTCGACGCCGAGCTCGCGCTCGAGCGCGGCGACGGCGGCGGAGACGCTCGGTTGCGTGACGTAGAGCTCCTGCGCGGCGGCGGTGACCGACCCGTGTCGCACGACAGCCAGGAAGGCGGTCAGCTGAGTATGAGTAACGGCCATGGGAAGCCGGAAAGCATATAGCGACAGCTATGAATGGGCGGCCGCTGTGCCGCTAGGCCACGCGCTCGGCGTGCGTGTACACGTTCACTCGCCCGCCGCGGGCGAATCCGGCGAGCGTGATCCCGCGGTCCGCCGCCAGCTCCACGGCCAGCGACGTCGGGGCGCCCACCCCGACCAGGATCGGCGCCCCCGCCCGGGCCGTCTTCTGCACCAGCTCGAAGGCGAGCCGGCCGCTCACGCAGAGCACGTTCTCGGAGAGCGGCAGCGAGCCGGCCAGCAGCGCCGCCCCGATCACCTTGTCCATCGCGTTGTGGCGGCCCACGTCCTCGCGCACGTCGAGCAGCTCGCCGCCCGCGGAGAACAGCCCCGTGGCGTGCAGCCCACCCGTTCGCTCGAACCCGGGCTGTCGCAACCGCTCGGGCAGCTCGGCCAGCAGCGCTCGCGGCAAGGAGGGACCGCCCTCGCACCACCGGCGCGATCGCCTCCACCTCCTCCAGCGCTCCCTTCCCGCAGATCCCGCACGACGACGTCGTGTAGAAGCGACGGGTGGCCGGCGCGAGCGCGTCGGGCGCCACGGCGTCCACGATGTTCGCCGCCAGGTCCTCGGGCAGCGTCATCTCCGGCGCCGACGAGACGATCCCCTCGCCGTAGAGGAAGCCGGCGGCGAGGTCGAAGTCGTGTCCCGGCGTGCGCATCGTCACCGCCACCGGCGACCCGTTCAGCCGGATCTCCAAGGGCAGCTCGACGGCCACCTCGTCGGTGCCGCCCTCGAGCGCGATCTGGGTGAGCACCGACGCTAGGCGGGTGCGGCGCCGGCCTCGACCGGCTCGCCGACCCGGTCGCCGGCGGGCTCGACCGCCACCGCCACCACCTTGTACTCGGGGCACGAGGTGTTGATGTCGGCCGACTGCCCGATCAGGAGGTTGGTGCGCACCTCGGGGAAGTGGAACGCGGTGAACACGTGCCCCGGCTCGATGCGCGGCGTGATCTGCACGGGCAGCTGGATCTGGCCGCGCCGGCTGCGCACCGTGACCGTCTCGCCCTCCGTCAGCCCGAGCTCCGCGGCGTCCTCGGGGTGCACCTCGAGCCAATCCGCGCTCATCAGCCGCAGGTTCCCGGTGCGGCGGGTCATCGTCCCGGCGTTGTAGTGCTCCAGCCGCCGCCCCGTGACGAGGATCAGCGGGAACTCCTCGTCGGCGGAGTCGCCGGGCGGCTTGTACGGCAGCGCGGCGAACGAAGCGCGCCCGCCGGGAAGGGAGAACTCGTCCTCGTAGAGGATCGGCGTGTCGTTGCCGTCGGTGTCCACCGGCCACTGCAGCCCGCCGCGCCCGACCCGCTCGTGGCTGATGCCGGCGTAGCGCGGCGTCATCTCGGCGATCTCGTCCATCACGTCGGACGGCGTCTCGTAGCCCATGTCGTAGCCGAGCGCCTCGGAGACGGTGGTCAGGATCTCGAAGTCGGTCTTGGCCGCCCCGGGCGGGTCGTTCGCCGCCTCCACCAGCTGCACGCGCCGCTCGGCGTTCGTGAACGTGCCGGTCTTCTCGAGGAACGACGACGCCGGCAGGATCACGTCGGCGAACTTGGTCGTCTCGTTCTCGAAGATGTCCTGGCAGACCAGGAAGTCGAGCGACTCGAGCGCGTGCGAGACGTGGGCCGTGTCGGGGTCGGTCTGGGCGACGTCCTCGCCGAAGATGTACATCGCCTTCAGGCGACCCTCCACCGCGGCGTCGAACATCTCGGGGATCTTCATGCCGGGCTCGCGCTTCATCTTCACGCCCCAGCGCTCCTCGAAGGCCGAGGCGACCGCCTCGTCGGACACGTGCCGGTAGTCGGTGAACGTGTCCGGCAGCGCGCCGTGGTCCGACGAGCCCTGCACGTTGTTCTGGCCGCGCAGCGGGAGCAGGGCGGCGCCCGGGCGCCCGACGTTGCCGGTCAGCAGCGCCAGGTTGCAGATCAGCCGCACGCACTCCGAGCCGTAGCGGTGCTCGGTCACGCCGAGGCCCCAGAGGATGCAGGCGCGCTCCGCCGTCGCGTAGATGTGCGCCGCCGTGACGAGGTCCGCGGCCGGCACGCTCGTGATCTCCTCGACCGCCTCGGGCGTGTAGGCCTCGACCAGCTCGGCCATCGCGTCGAAGCCCTCGGTGCGCTCGTCGACGAATCGCCGGTTCACGAGCCCGTCGCGGATGACCACGTGCGCCAGGCCGTTCAGCAGCGCGGCGTTGGTGCCGGGCCGCATGCCGAGGTGGAGCTGCCCGTAGTCGGCCAGCTCGATCCGGCGCGGGTCGGCGGTGACGAGCTTGAGGCCCTTGATCGCGGCCTGCTTGATGCGGGCGCCGACGACCGGGTGGCCCTGCGTCGGGTTGACACCGATCAGCAGCGCCACCTCGGCGGCCTCGATGTCGTCGAAGGACCCGGTGGCGCCAGACATCCCGAACGACTTGCGCAGCGCGAACGAGGTCGGCGAGTGGCACACGCGCGAGCAGTTGTCGATGTTGTGCGTGCCGATCGCGGCGCGCATCAGCCGCTGCATGACGTAGCAGTCCTCGTTGGTCGCGCGCGAGGACGCCAGCCCGGCGATCGCGTCGGGCCCGTGCTCGGCCTTGATGCGGCCGAGCGCGTCGGTGATGCGGCCGATCGCCTCGTCCCACGACGCCAGCCGGAAGCCGCCGCTCTCGCGCACGAGCGGCGCGGTGAGCCGGTCGCGTGAGCGCGCGAACTGGTGCGCGAAGCGGCCCTTCACGCAGGTGTGCCCCTTGTTGGCGGGGCCGTCCATCGCGGGGCTGATCGAGGCGATCCGCCCGTCGGAGCGGTGCGCCTCCAGCCTGCACCCGACCCCGCAGTAGCCGCAGGTCGTGGTCGTAGTCGCGTCGAAGCGGGAAGTCACGAAGTACCTCCTTGTCCAGTGTACGCCGAAGCCATGTCGAGCAAGGTGTGCTCCGTGATCGCGTCGGTCGGGCAGGTGTCGGCGCAGGCGCCGCACGAAACGCAGGTGGAATCCTCGAATCCGCTGTCCATGCCGGCCGTGATGCCGGAGTGGAAGCCGCGCCCGGTGGCGGTCAGCGCGAACGCGCCCTGGATCTCGTCGCAGGCGCGCACGCAGCGCCCGCAGGAGATGCACAGCTCGTGTTGCAGCGCCAGGTAGGGGTGGCGGCGGTCGTGCGCGGGGCGCCGGCGCTCGCCCTGCCAGCGAAGCTCGCCGATGCCGAAGAAGCGCGCCACCGTCGCCAGCTCGGTGTGCTCGGCGGGCGGCTCGGGCAGCTCGGACAGCACCAGCTCGACCGTGGCGGCGGCGATCCGCCGCGACGTCTCGTCGGTGGTGTCCACGCGCATGTCCTCGCGGCACGGCGTGGTGCACGCGGCCAGCGGGGCGGCGGCGCCCTCGGCGCCCACCATGCAGACGCGGCAGGCGCCGAAGGGAGCCATGCGGTCGTCGAAGCAGAGCGTCGGCACGTACCTGCCGGCCGCCTGGGCGGCCTCGAGGATGGTCGTGCCCGGCTCGACCTCGAGGGATTGCCCGTCGATCTCGACTCTCACGCGCCCCGCCCCCCGGGATCGTCCTCGCGCCGCTCCTCCGGCCGGCGCAGATAGGGGTCGTCGACGGGCTCGGCGCCGGCGGCGATCCCCAGCTCGTCCGAGAAGTGCGCGATCAGCGAGCGGATCGGCGCCGGCATGCCCCCGCCGTGCGCGCACAGCGAGCCCAGCTCGAGCGTCTCGAGCAGCGCCTCGAGCCGGTCGCGGTCGAGCTCGCCCGGCCGGTCGACCATCTCGAAGGCCCGCTGCAGCCCGATCCGGCACGGGAAGCACTTGCCGCAGCTCTCGTGCGCGCCGAACTCGAGCAGGTGCCGCGCCAGCGCGCGCATGTCGGTGCGGTCGTCGAAGGCCAGGATGCCGCCGTGGCCGACCATGCAGCCCTCGGCCGCCAGCTCGTCGAAGTCGAACGGCGTGTCGAGCTTCCAGCCCGGGAGGATGCCCCCGAGCGGGCCCCCGATCTGCACGGCCTTGATCGAGTGGCCGTCGACCAGTCCGCCGCCCAGCTCGGAGCAGATCTCGGAGACCGGCGTGCCGAAGCGCACCTCGTACATGCCCGGCCGCACGAAGCGGTCGTTGAGGCAGACGAGCTTGGTGCCCGGGGTCGCGCCGGGGCTCAGCGCCTTGTAGGCCTCGGCCCCGTTCACGGCGATGAAGGGGATGTTGCAGAGGGTCTCGACGTTGTGGACCACCGTCGGCTTGCCGTGGAAGCCACGCTCGGCCGGGAACGGCGGCCGCGCGGAGACCGTCCCCCGGAACCCCTGCACGGACGCGAGCAGCGCGGTCTCCTCCCCCACGACGTACGAGCCCGCGCCCTCCACGATCTCGATCTCGAAGTCCCCCAGCTCGGCGCGCGAGCGCTCGACGGCCGCGCGCAGGATCGGCGTGGAGAGCGGGTACTCCGAGCGGACCAGCACGTAGCCCCGCCGCGCGCCGACGGCGTGCCCCGCGAGCGCCATGCCCTCGAGCAGCAGCTCGGGGTTGCGCTCCATCAGCAGCTTGTCGATGTACGAGCCCGGGTCGCCCTCGTCGCCGTTGACGACGATCGCCCTGTCCGGGTCCGCGGCGCCGGCGGCGAACTCCCACTTGGTGCCGGCCGGGAAGCCGGCGCCGCCGCGGCCGCGCACGTTGGCCTCCTTGACCTCGGCGAGCAGCTGCTCCGGGGTGAGCGACTCGCGCGCGTGGCGCAGCCCCGCGAACGAGCCGCTCGCCAGCAGCACCGGCTCGTCGAGCACGCTCTCGCCCTGCGGCTCGTCCGCCTGGCGCACGTCGCCGGCGAGCACGCGATCCACCACGTCGGCGCCGGCGTCGACCACGTCGCCGTCGCGCACGGCGCCCGCCGTGTGACAGAAGCCCAGGCAGACCGTCTGGGCGAGCGACACCGACCCGTCGTCCGAGCGCTCGCCCATGCCCAGGCCGAGCCCCTCCTCGACGGCCGCCACGTGCGCGCCGAAGTCCGACGCCCAGCAGGCGGTGCCGGTGCAGACCGACACGTGGCGCCCGCCGCGCGGCTGGACCAGGTCGTCGTAGAACGTCGAGACGCCGTAGACGGTCGCCTCCGGAAGTCCCGACAGCGCCGCCGCGTGGCGGCGATCGTCGTCGGTGACCTCGCCGCGCTCGTCCATCGCCTCCTTGAGCACGGCCAGAGCCGTCGGCCGGGCCTCGTCCTCGTGCGCGCGCAGGATGTCAGTCAGGTTGCGCGACATCAGAACAGCCCGACCGTCCTCCCCTCCGCGTCGATGTCGACGTTGAGCGCCGCCGGCGTCTTGCCCAGGCCGGGCATCTGCTGGATGTCGCCGCAGAGCGGCACCAGCCAGCCCGCTCCCGTGTAGGCCCGCATGTCGCGCACCGGCAGGGTGAAGTCCTCGGGAGCGTTGCGCAGCGCCGCGTCGGCCGACAGCGACAGGTGCGTCTTGGCCATGCAGATCGGCAGCTTGTCCAGGCCGTCGTCGGTGTACTGGCTGATCTTGCGCTCGGCGTCCAGGTAGAAGACCACGTCGGACGCGCCGTAGACCTGCTTGGCGACCTTCTCGATCTTCACCGGGATCGGATCGTCGTCCTCGTAGGCGAACTTGAAGTCCGAGGGCTCCTCGCACGCGTCCGCTACCGCCTGCGCGAGCTCCGCCGCGCCCTCGCCGCCGCGGGTGAAAGCGTCGTTGACCTCCGCCGCGAGCGCCCCGCCCTCGAGCGCGAGCGAGCGCACCAGCGCAACCTCTTCGTCGGTGTCGCCCGGGCGCCGGTTCACGGCCACCACGCAGGGCAGGCCGAAGCTGCGCACGATGCCGAGGTGGCGGTGCAGGTTGGCCGCGCCGGTCGCGATCGCCGCCAGCCCGCGCACGTGCTCCACGCGCGGGTCGTCCTCGATGCCGCCGTGGTGCCTGAGCGCCCGGACCGTCGCGACCAGCACGACCGCGTTCGGGCGCAGGCCGCCGCCGCGACAGACGATGTCGAAGAACTTCTCCATGCCCATGTCGGACCCGAAGCCCAGACTCGGTGATCACGTAGTCGCCCAGCTTGAGCCCGATCAGATCGGCCACGAGGGAGGAGTTCCCGTGTGCGATGTTCGCGAACGGGCCGGCGTGCATCAGGCACGGTTGGCCCTCGAGCGTCTGGATCAGGTTCGGCTTGAGCGCGTCCTTGAGCAGGACGGTCATCGCGCCGGCCGCGCCGAGGTCCTCGGCCGTGACCGGCTTGCCGCCGTCGTATGAGTGCGCGACCGTGATCGCGCCGAGCCGCTTGCGCAGGTCGTGCAGGTCGCGCGACACGGCCAGGATCGCCATCACCTCGGAGGCGGCGGTGATGTCGAACCCGGACTCCCGCGGGTAGCCGTTGGCGCGGCCGCCCTGGCCGAGCGTGATCGCGCGCAGGGCACGGTCGTTCATGTCGAGCGCCCGCTTCCAGCCGACTCGCAGGGCGTCGATCTTGTGCGGGTTGCCGTGCAGGATCGAGGCGTCGAGCAGCGCCGCGAGCAGGTTGTTGGCGGCGCCGATCGCGTGGATGTCCCCGGTGAAGTGGAGGTTGAGGTCCTCCATCGGCACCACCTGGGCCAGGCCGCCGCCGGCGGCGCCGCCCTTGATGCCGAACACCGGGCCGAGCGACGGCTCGCGCAGGCACAGCAGTGGGTTCTTGCCGATATGGCCGAGGCCCTCCGTGAGCGAGACGGCGGTGGTGGTCTTGCCCTCCCCCGCCTTGGTCGGCGTCACGCCCGCGACGCAGACGAGCTTGCCGTCGGGCGCGTCCTTGAGGCGGTCGAGCGCGCCCAGCGAGATCTTCGCCTTGTAGCGGCCGTACGGGTCGACCTCGTCAGGCAGCAGTCCGGCCTCCTCGGCGATCGCCTCGATCGGCCGTAGCTCCGCCTCCTGCGCAATCTCCAGGCTGCTCTTCATGTCTCTCCCCTCATCCGCAATCCTAGCTCTGATATATCAGTGACTCACCGCCGCCGCGGCCAGCTCGGAGACGAGCTTGTCCTCGTAGAAGCGCTCGAGGGCGAACGGAGCGATCAGGTCGGGAGTGCGATCGGTCGCGACCAGCTCGGCGAGCGTCTTCCCGACGATCGGCGCCGCCTTGAAGCCGTACGTGCCCCAGCCGGCGCTGATGTGGAAGCCGTCGACCTCGGTCTTGCCGAGGATCGGGCTGTAGTCCGGGCTGAGGTCGCACAGCCCGGCCCAGCTGCGCAGCAACCGGGCGCGCTCGAGCTGCGGGAACAGCTCCAGCGTGTGGCGCGTGACCTCCTGAAGGAAGTTGAGCGTGCCCTGCATGCGATAGGTGGTCCAGGGCTCGATCTCCGCGCCCATCAGCACCTCGCCGCGGTCGGTCTGCGAGATGTACACGTGCATCTGCGACGAGACGATCACCACGTCGAGGAACGGCTTCAGCGGCTCGGTCACGCAGGCCTGCAGGATGTGGGTGGTGATCGGCAGCCGCACGCCGGCCATGCCCGAGATCAGCGAGCTCCACCCGGCCGTGCAGTTGAGCACCGTGCCGGTCTTGATCGCCCCGCGGTTGGTCTGCACGCCCGTGACCTTCCCGTTCGAGCGGTCGATCCCCGTGACCTCCGTGTAGGGATGGATCTCGGCGCCGCCGCGGTCGGCGCCGCGCGCCAGCCCCCAGACGACGGCGTCGTGGCGGATCACGCCGCCCGGCGGGTGGTAGAGAGCGCCCTGGATCGGATAGACCGCGTCCGGGTTGTGCACCTGCATCGCGGGCGCCAGCTTCTGGATCTCGTCCGGGTAGATGAGGCGCGAGTCGATCCCGTTGATGCGGTTCACCTCGGCGCGGTTGGCCATCACGAACATCGCACGGTCGGAGTGGGCCAGCGTGAGGTGCCCGTTCTGCGAGAAGAGCAGGTTGAAGTTCAGCTGCGCGCCGAGCCCCTCGTAGAGCTTCAGCGAGGCGTCGTAGAAGCGCGCGCCCTCGACCGTCTTGTAGTTGGCCCGCAGGATCGTCGTGTTGCGGCCGGCCGCGCCCGAGCCGATATAGCTCTTCTCGAGCACCGCGACGTTCTTGATCCCGTGGTCGCGCGCCAGGTAGTAGGCGGCCGCCAGCCCGTGCGAGCCGCCGCCGACGATCACCACGTCGTAGGAGTCCTTCAGCTCCGAGCGCCGTCGCCACATGCGGCGTTTGCGGAAGATGTCAAGCACTCGCGTGCACCTCCGCGAACGCCTCGGTCCCGACGGGGCCGCCGCCGAGGCTCGCGGCCGCATCCGCCACCACCGTCCACACGTAGCTGCCCAGCGCGGCGCCGAACAGCATCAGCCAGCGATCCTCGGCCTCGCGCAGGACGGCGCCGGGCGTGCGCGCCACCGAGCCGGGCCGGAAGCCGTACACGGGCGTGACCTGCGGGCGCAGGTCGAGCGCCGTGAAGCGCGCGAACGTCTCCGGCGCCAGCGGGCCGGCGATGGTGAGCGCGCCCATCGCCGAGGTCAGATCGACGACGCCGTCGCCGAGCTCGTCGCGCAGCGCCGCCGTCCGGTCGGGCTCGCAGAGCACCAGCGCGCGGTCGCGGGAGGAGGGGCACCACCAAGCGTCGTCGCGTCGGTGGCCGAGGCCCAGCTCGAGCCCGTGCTCGCCGTGCAGCTCCAGCTTGCCGAGGTGCGAGCGGTCGGCGAAGGCGACGGTCGACAGGTGGCCGGCCTCCCCCTCGAAGCTCACGGCAACGTTCCAGCCGTCGCGCTGCTCGAGCGTCGCGCCCGCGGCCAGCGCCTCGCGCTCCATCGGGCTGCGCGCGATCGCGGTGGGAGCCGGCGAGAGGAACTCGAGGCTCACGAGCGCAGCACCTCGCCGTCGGGGTCGTAGAAGGGCGCGGTCACGACCTCCGCCTCGAAGCGCTTGCCCTCGTCCGAGATCGTCACCCGCGACCCGTCCTTGGCGAACGCGGACGGGACCCACGCCATCCCGATCACACCGCCGAGCTGCGGCGAGTAGCGCGCGCTCGTGACCTGGCCGACCGGCCCGTCGCCGTCAGGCAGGACCACCGCGCCCTCGGTCGGCACGTGGCCGTTCTCCAGCTTGATGCCCACCAGCGCCGTCTCCAGGTCCTCCCCGGCCACGCGCTCCAGCGCCCACTTGCCGATGAAGTCCTGGTCCTTGTCGAGCTTCACGATCCAGGGCATCGCGGCGCCGAACGGCGTGGACTCGGAGTCGGTGTCCTGGCCGATCAGGATGTGCATCTTCTGCAGGCGCAGCAGCCGCTGCGGCTCGAGGCCGAACGGCTTCATGCCGTGCCCGGCGCCGGCCTCCATCAGCGCGTCCCAGAGGTGCTGGCCGTGCGCCGACGGGCAGTGGATCTCGTAGCCCACCTCGCCCACGAACCCGATGCGCAGGATCAGGCAGGGAACGCCCGCCACGTCGGCCCGCTTGCCGTCGAGGTAGGTGAACGCCTCGGCCGAGCAGTCGAGGTCGGTCAGCGCGCCCATGATCTCCCGCGCGGCCGGGCCGGCGAGGTTGACGGCCGACAGCGCCTGCGTCACGTCGGTCAGCCGCACGTCGAGTCGCCAGTCGGCGAGCCACCACGAGAACCACTCGTACACGGCCCCCGCGCCGCTCGACGTGGTGGTGACGTAGAAGGTGTCGTCGTCGAGCCGGCAGATGGTGCCGTCGTCCATGATCCGCCCGGCGTCGCTGGCGATCACGCCGTAGCGGATCCGCCCCGGCTTGAGGTTCGAGAAGCGGTTGGGATAGAGGCGGTCGAGGAACTCGCCCGGCGTCGGGCCCGCGCACGATCAGCTTGCCGAGCGTGGATACGTCGATCAGCCCGGCCGTCTCGTGCACCGCCAGCGCCTCGGCCTGGGCGTCGCCGTAGTCGTACGCGCGCCGCCAGTCGCCCGCCCACATCACGGTGGCGCCCAGCTCGCGGTGGCGGCCGTGAATCGCCGAGCGCTTGGCCGGCTCGAAGGGCCGGCCCGCGAGCGCGCCCATCGGCACGGCGTGCCAGGGCGGCCGCGCGGTCGTGGTCCCGACCTGCTCGAGGCTCTGGCCGGTCTCCTGGGCCATCAGACGCACCGCCGGCAGCTGGCACATGCGGCCCTGGCATGGGCCCATCGTGGTGGTCGTGTAGCGCTTGGACAGCTCGATCGAGTCGTAGCCCTCCTCGACCGAGAGGTGGATGTCCTTCGCGGTCACGTCCTCGCACAGGCAGGCGAAGCACTTGCCCTCGCGCCGGCTGGTCACCGGGGGCGGCACGGCGACCTCGGGCCGCTGCGCCGGAGGACCGGCGTGGCCGTCCTCGCCGACCTCGCCGAATCCGAGCGCCGCGGCCGCAGCTCGGCCCGCGGTGGCGCCGGTCCGTTCGGCGTCGGCGAGCTCGCCGGCGCCCGCGACCTCGCCCGCCGCGTAGGCATCGTCGGGCAGCTCGCGCAGCACGAAGCAGCCGAGCTCGCGGTCGTAGGCGGTGCGCGCGCCGGTCTGGGTCAGCAGGGAAGTCGCCGGCGCGCTGCCACCCGACACCACCACGAGATCGCAGCCGAAGGCGTGCTCGCCCTCCTCGGCGCCCGGCTTGCCTATCACCGCGCCCTGCACGTGGCCGCGGCCGCGCGCCTCGAGCACGGTCATCCCGCGCAGCGGGCGCACCCCGCGCTTCAGCAGCGCGTTCAGCGCCCGGGTGCCGCCGTTCTCGCGCAGGTCGGCCACGGCGACCAGCTCCACGCCCGCGTCGTGCAGGGCCGCGGCTGCTTCCAGCCCGCGGTCGCAGACCGCTGCCACCACCGCCCGCTCGCCCGGCTTGACTCCGTACAGCGCCGCCAGCCGGCGGCGCGCCGCCGGACAGCATCACGCCCGGCAGGTCGTTGCCCGGGAACAGCAGCGGCTGCTCGATCGCGCCGGTCGCGTAGACGATCCGGCCGGCGCGGATCTGGTGCAGCGTGTCGCCCTCCCAGACCGCCACCAGGCCGTCGAAGGCCCCCAGCGCGGGGGCGCTCGCCAGCAGCTCGACGCCCGCCTCGCGCGCCCGCTCGGCCAGCTCGCGCGCGTGCCCGTGGTCGCCCTCGGCGAGCAGCCGGCCGCCGGGCTCGGGTCCCTCGTCGCAGAGCACGACGTCGGCGCCCTGCTCGGCCGCCGCCAGAGCGGCGCTCAGCCCGGCAGCGCCGCCGCCGACGACCAGCACGTCCGCGTGGCGGCGCCGGTACTCGGTTCGCCACTCGCGCTCGGGCTGGCTCTTGGCGATCCGGCCGAGTCCGGCGGCGTGGCGCAGCACCTTCTCGTAGAGCGGCCAGAAGCGCCGCGGCCGGATGAACGTCTTGTAGTAGAAGCCGGGCGGCGTGAACGGGCCGCCGAACTTGTCGGTCGCCCGCATCACGTCGAACTCGAGCGAGGGCGAGGCGTTCATGTGCTCGACCTTCATGCCCTCGCGCACCGGCTCCGTGCAGGCGCGCACGCCGGGCGCGCCGTCGACGGCCACCAGGCAGTTGGGGCACTGGCCGGCGCAGCAGAGCAGCCCGCGCGGGCGGTGGTACTTGAAGCTGCGCGAGAACGTGCGGCGCCCGGCGGCGAACAACGCGGAGCCGATCGTGTCGCCCTCGAGGCCGGCGACCGGCTTGCCGTCGAAGGTGAACGAGACCTCCTGCTCGCGGTCGATGCGCTGGCCGTCGTTCTCCGGCAGCCTGGTCATGACGCGCCGTCCGGCAACTCGGTCAGCAGCACCTGGTTCGTGCGCGTGTCGCGCTCGGCCAGGAACCACTCGCCGCAGCCGGAGCGGTGGAACCACCACTCGCGCTGCACGCCGGCGACGTTGTCGCGGAAGTAGTTGTAGGCGCCCAACTCGCGCGGCGACGGCGTGGCACGCGGCCGCGGGTTCACCTCGCCCCCGAAGCTGAAGTCGGTGACCTCGCGCGGGCCGCAATTGGGACAGGTCAGGACGTAGGACACGTTACGGTCTCGACTAGCGGGCCATCGTAAACAAATTTGTCCAAGGGAGCAAATGACGGAGACCCCCCAAGACGTGGACACCGGACGCCTGCTCGTGCAGTGCGAGGACCGCCCCGGGATCGTCGCCGCCGTGTCCCGCTTCCTCTACCTGCACGGGGCCAACATCGCCCAGTCGGACCAGTATTCGACCGACCCCGAGCAGGGCACGTTCTTCCTGCGCATGGTCTTCCACATGCGCGGGCTCGCGGAGATGGGACGACGAGCTGCGGCTGGCCTTCACCGAGCAGGTCGCCCATCCCTTCGGCATGACCTGGAGCCTCCAGGACGTGGCCACGCCCAAGCGGGTCGCGCTGATGGTGTCGCGCGAGGACCACTGCCTGCTCGACCTGCTCTGGCGCTGGCGCCGCGGCGAGCTCGACCTCGACATCGGGCTCGTCGTCTCCAACCACGCCGACCTGGCCGGCGACGTCGCCCGTTTCGACGTCCCCTTCGAGCACGTCCCGGTCACCAAGGACACGAAGCAGGACGCCGAGCGACGGCAGCTCGCGCTCCTGCGCGGGAACTTCGACCTGGTGGTCCTGGCGCGCTACATGCAGATCCTGAGCGGCGACTTCCTCGCCCAGCTGGGCGCGCCGGTGATCAACATCCATCACTCGTTCCTGCCGGCGTTCGCCGGCGCGGGCCCCTACGAGCGGGCCAAGGAGCGCGGCGTCAAGCTGATCGGAGCGACCGCCCACTACGTCACCGAGGAGCTCGACCAGGGGCCGATCATCGAGCAGGACGTGATCCGCGTGTCCCACCGCGACGACGTCGCCGCGCTGATTCGCCTCGGCGCGGACATCGAGCGCACCGTGCTGGCGCGCGCGGTGCGCTGGCACTGCGAGGACCGAGTGCTGGTGAGCGGCGACACGACGGTCGTCTTCTAGGTCCGGAGTGTGGGCCCCGCTCGGCGTCATATGCGCGCCCTCTGGGGCCCACACTCCCCGGCGTCGCCCGGCTCCGTGACCTCGGTGCTGTCGTTCGTAACGCAAGTGCAACATCAAGCGCCCGGCACCCACGTCGTCCCGGCCAGCGGCACTCGCGCCATCGCGCTCGCCTCCAACGTGAGCGCCACCAGGTCCTCCGGCTCGAGGTTGTGCAGGTGCGACTTGCCGCAGGCGCGTGCGAGCGTCTGTGCCTCGAGCACCATCGTGCGCAGGTAGTTGGCCAGCCGGCGGCCGCCCAGCTCGGGGTCGAAGCGCGCGGCCAGCTCGTCGTCCTGCGTCGAGATGCCGGCCGGGTCGCGGCCCTCGTGCCAGTCGTCGTAGAAGCCGGCGGCCGAGCCGATCTCCGCGTAGTCGGCGTCCAGCTCGGGCGCGTTGTCGCCGAGGGCGATCAGCGCGGCAACGCCGATCGAGACGGCGTCGGCGCCCAGCGCCAGCGCCTTGGCCACGTCGGCTCCAGTGCGGATCCCGCCGGACACGATCAGCTGCACCTCGCGGTGGACGTCCAGGTCCTGGAGGGCGTCGACCGCCGGGCGGATCGCCGCCAGCGTCGGGATGCCGACGTGCTCGATGAAGACCTCCTGCGTCGCCGCGGTGCCGCCCTGCATCCCGTCGAGCACCACGGCGTCCGCGCCGGCCTTGACCGCGAGCGCGACGTCGAAGTAGGGCCGCGTGGCGCCGACCTTGATGAAGATCGGCTTCTCCCAGTCGGTGATCTCGCGCAGCTCGTGGATCTTGATCTCGAGGTCGTCCGGGCCCGTCCAGTCGGGGTGCCGGCAGGCGCTGCGCTGGTCGATCCCCATCGGCAGGTCGCGCATCTCGGCCACGCGGTCCGAGA
The DNA here is from genome assembly GCA_963722245.1 of uncultured Thermoleophilaceae bacterium. Taxonomy (GTDB): domain Bacteria; phylum Actinomycetota; class Thermoleophilia; order Solirubrobacterales; family Thermoleophilaceae; genus JACVRW01. Next base: position 689,923 of record CAVRKM010000012.1, on the reverse strand, counting down.
TCTTCTGGCCGAGCAGCATCCCTCCGCCGCCGGGCTTGGCGCCCTGGCCGACGACGATCTCGATCGCGTCGGCCTTGCGCAGGTCGTCCGGGTTCATCCCGTAGCGCGACGGCAGCAGCTGGTAGACGAGCGTGCGCGAGTGCTCGCGCTCCTCGGGCGTCATGCCGCCGTCTCCGGTGGTGGTGCTCGTCCCCACCTCCGTGGCGCCGCGGCCGAGCGCCTCCTTCGCGGGCGCCGAGAGGGCGCCGAAGCTCATCCCCGCGATCGTGATCGGGATGTCGAGGTGGAGCGGCTTCCCGGCGTGGCGGGCGCCTACGGTCACGTCGGTGTCGCAGCGCTCGCGGTAGCCCTCGAGCGGGTAGCGCGACATGCTCGCGCCGAGGAAGAGCAGGTCGTCGAAGTGGGGCACCGGGCGCTTGGCTCCAAACCCGCGGATGTCGTAGATGCCCTCGCGCGCGGCCCGCTGGATCTCGGCGATCGTGTTGCGGTCGAACAGGGCGGACTCGCGCATCAGTACTCCCCGGCGTGGTCGACGTGGAAGTTGTAGAGCCGGCGCGCCGAGCCGTACCTGCGGAACTCCGACGGGTCGCATCCCTCGACCTCCGCCGCATCGAGCAGCGCGCCCAGCTCGACGAGATGCTCGTCGCGCATCTCCTTCTCGACGCAGTCGGCGCCCAGGCCCGCGACCGCCCCGCGCACGTACAGCCGGGCCTCGTAGATCGAGTCGCCGAGCGCCTCGCCGGCGTCGCCGCAGACCACCAGCCGGCCCTTCTGCGCCATGAACGCGCTCATGTGGCCGACCGAGCCGCGCACCACGATGTCCACGCCCTTCATCGAGATGCCGCAGCGGGCCGAGGCGTCGCCGCGGATCACGATCAGCCCGCCGTGGCCGGTCGCCCCCGCCGACTGGCTGGCGGCCCCGTCCACGACGACGGTGCCGGACATGATGTTCTCCGCCAGTCCGACGCCGGCGTTGCCGTGCACGCGCACGGCGGCCAGCTTGTTCATGCCGGCGCAGTAGTAGCCGGCGTGCCCCTCGATGTCGACCTCGATCGGGGCGTCGATGCCCGCGGCCAAGGCGTGCGCGCCGCGCGGGTTGAGCACGCGCCACTGGCCTGGCCCGTCCGCCGCGTGGAGCGCGGCGTTCAGCTCGCGCAGCGGCGTGGTGGCAAGGTCCACCTCCTGCCCGGCCTCCACCGCGCACATCAGACCGGAGCCCGCTCCCAGCTGTAGACCCGGCCCGGCTCCGGCTCCCACGTGGTCGCGCTCTCCGCGCCGGGGAGCGCGGCGATCGCGCGGTACTCCGAGGCCATCGCCACCCAGTCGTCGGTCTCGGCCATCACGGCCGGCTTGCAGGCGATCGGGTCGCGCAGCACAGCGAACCCGTCGGCGGTGCCGACCGCGAACGTGTAGAACCCGTCCAGGTCGTCCAGGCAGCCCTCGAGCGCCTGCTCCAGCGTGGCGCCCTCGCGCAGGCGGTAGGTCAGGTACCCCGCCGCCACCTCGGTGTCGTTGTCGGTCTCGAACTGGATGCCCTCGCGCCGCAGCCAGCGGCGCAGCTGGTTGTGGTTCGAGAGCGAGCCGTTGTGGACCAGGCAGAGGTCGAGCCCGGTCGAGAACGGATGCGAGTGCTCCGTCGTCACGGCGCTCTCGGTCGCCATGCGGGTGTGGCCGAGCGCGTGGCTGCCCTGCATCTCATCGAGAGCGAACGCCTCGATGAAGTCATCGCGGCGAGCCGGCCTCCTTGTAGATCTCGATCGTCTGGCCGGCACTCATCACGCGCAGGTCGGGAAGGTGCTCGCGCACCCAGGCCTGCGCGGCCTCCGCCTCGGTCTCGACCACGATCACCGCGTGGCTGGCGCGCCGCTCGGGCTCGCCGGCGCCGAACTCCCCGGCCAGCAGCGCGCGCACGGCCCCCCAGTCCTCCTCGGGATCGGCCGAGAACAGCGAGAGCTTCGAGGAGCCGAGCGGCGCCGGCTCGCGGTAGACGGCCACGCCCGCGCTGTCCGGCCCGCGGTCGCTCAGCTGCATCAGCATCGCGCCCAGATGGCCGCCGAGCGCGCCGCTCACGTCCAGGGATTTGGAGAACAGGCCCGCTATTCCACACATGGTCGGACAACCGAGTGTAGGCACGGTCCTGCCTCAGGCCCATGTCTGCGGCGCACACTCCTGAGTGCCCAACGATGTGGATCCCGAACATGGCTCGCGTTCGTGCCAGCGGGTAGTTTGCGAGCCCAGATGACCGACAAGCCATTCACCGCACCGGAGACGCTCGACGACGTCCGCAAGTACATCCGCGACAACGAAATCGAGTTCCTGTTCGCGCAGTTCGTGGACATGCACGGCAAGCCGAACGCCAAGCTCGTCCCGGCCACCCACCTGGACGGCCTGATGGAGGACGGGGCCGGGTTCGCGGGCTTCGCCGCGGGCGAGATCGGGCAGGGCCCCCACGACCCCGACCTGGCGGCCATGCCCGACGTGCGCTCGTTCACGCCGCTGCCGTGGAAGGACGGCGTGGCCCGCATGGCCTGCGACGTGCACGTGGAGGGCGAGGAGTGGCCCTACTGCCCGCGCACGATCCTGCGCCGGCAGCTCGAGCGTGCGCGCTCGATGGGGTTCGAGTTCTTCGTGGGCGCGGAACTCGAGTACTTCCTGGTGCGCAAGCGCGAGGACGGCTCGATCGAGCTGGCGGATCCGCTCGACACGCTCGACCAGCCCTGTTACGACATGCGCGGGCTGACGCGCAACCTCGACTTCGTCTCGATGGTGGCCCGGAACATCACCGGACTGGGCTGGGGCAACTACGCCACCGACCACGAAGACGCCAACGGGCAGTTCGAGCAGAACTTCGAGTTCGCCGACGCGCTGACCACCTGCGACCGGGCGATCTTCTTCCGCTACATGGTCGAGTCGCTGGCGCAGGAGCGCGGCATGATCGCGACGTTCATGCCGAAGCCGTTCTCCCACCTGACCGGCAACGGCTGCCACTTCCACATGAGCCTGTGGCGCGACGGCGAGAACGCCTTCGAGGCGGACCCGGCCGACGACCCGCGCGGGATGGGGCTATCGGAGACGGGCTACCAGTTCATCGCCGGACTGAAGGCGCACGCGAAGGCGTACATCGCGGTGACGGCGCCGACCGTGACGTCGTACAAGCGGCTGGTGGTGGGCTCGCAGAGCGGGGCGAGCTGGGCGCCGGTGTATGTGAGCTACGGCTACAACAACCGCACTCAGATGCTGCGCGTGCCGGGTCCGGGCCGAGTTGAGGACCGGACGATCGACGGCTCGTGCAACCCCTACCTGGCGGCTGCGGTCACGCTCGCGGCCGGGCTGGACGGCATCGAGCGCGAGCTGGACCCGGGCGAGGCGACGACCAAGCTAAACCTGCACGAGTTGACCGAGTCCGAGCGTGCCGACCTCGGCGTGGAGCTGCTGCCGACGACGCTGCTGGACGCGACCCGCGAGCTCGCCGCCGACGACGTGATGCGTGCGGCGCTGGGAACGACCGCGCGAGAGGACTACGTCGACTACTTCGTGCGGGTCAAGCAGCGCGAGTTCTCGGAGTGGCACGACCAGGTGACGCAGTGGGAGGTCGACCGGTACCTGCAGCTGTTCTAGGCGGCCTCCGCCAGCCCGCGCTAACTGCAGCGATAGGGGGTTGAGCCGGCTTGGCTCAGCGAGGGGGTTGGACGAGTTTCTTCCGCTATCCGGAAGAAAATCGTCCCGCCCCCGGAAGTCGAGCCGGCCCGCGTGGCGGTTGTCCCCCTTCGTTGCTGCCGTTAGCGGCGCCCTGGCCCGGCGGCCCGGGCCTAGGCGGCCTCTTGCTCCGGCGCCGCCGTCGGCACCTCCCGGGTGCGCGGCTCCAGCAGCCCCAGCCGCTCGGCCAGCCACGGCGCCGGTAGCGCCTGCAGGAGGAGCGTCCCGATGATCGCGAGCGCCACCACGCTGGCATAGAGCTCGCCGTGCGGCACCCCCTGGCCGGCCAGCACCCCGACCAGTGCTGCGGGCACCACCCCGGTCTCGCGTGTCCAGCACAGGAACAGCAGCTCCTGGCGGGTCCAGCGCGCCGCCCGATCGGGGACCGCGCATGCGAGGACCGTCAGCGGTCGCGCCACGAGCAGCAGGGTCGCCAGCACCGCCAGCGCCGGCAGCAGGTTGTCCCCCAGCGCCCCGAACGGGATATTCGCGCCCAGCACCACGAACACCAACAGGGTCGCGAGGTCGGCCATGTTGAACGCGAACAGACGCATCTCCTGCTCGTGCCGGGAGTGCATGGCCAGGCCGAGGTGCTCCATGTTGCCGACGATCAGCCCGGCCAGGAACGCGCCGAGGTAGCCGCTGCCGCCCGCCGAGTCGAGCGAGAAGAAGCTGATCGTCACCACCGTGAGCACGGCCAGCGCCGACGACTCGCGCCAGACCCCCGAGCGCGTGCTGGAGATGGCCGCCGCCAGCCCGATCCCGGCGATCACGCCGATCACGGTGCTGATCAGCAGGTCAACCAGGAAGTCCGAGACCGGGTGCGTCAGCGAGCTGTCGCCGCTCAGCAGAACGCCAGCCATCGTCAGCGCGAGGGCCGCCCCGGTGGGGTCGTTGAAGGCCGACTCGGCGATCACCGTCTGCGCGACCTTGGGTCGCAGCCGCGAACGCACGAACAGCGGGATCAGGATGGCCGGGTCGGTGGGCGCCAGCACCGCGCCCATCAGCAGCGCCGCAGTCCAGGAGAGGTCGAAGACCAGGTGCGCGGTCACGCTCACCACGGCCGCCGTCAGCACCACTCCGGGCACGACCAGCAGCCCGAGCCCGATCCACACGCGCCGCAGCACCGGCAGCGACAGGCTGAGCCCGCCGTAGAAGAGGATGAGCGAGACCCCGAGCGTGAACAGGAGCTGCGCGCCGAGCGAGTCGAGCGGCACGTCGACGACGTCGAGCGCCGAGTTGCCGAGCAGCGCCCCGATCGCCACGAGCACCAGGATCTCCGGCACCGGCAGCAAGCTTGCGAGCAGGCGGGCAACCAACGCCGCGCTGAGCAGCAGGCTCAGCGTCAGGAAGAGGTCATCAGTCATCGGAGCGCGCGCGCACGTGACGCTCGCCCTCGAGCGCCATGCGTGCCACGTCGCTCGCGGTGACCAGCAGCAGCACGATCACGATGCCGGCCCCGAGCGCCACCGTGATCAGGCGCTTGCGGGCGTCGTCGCGCGCGTCGTCGAAGTCGCGCTGCGTGGCAGTCGCGCGAGCCGCCTGGTAGCGCGCCAGGCGGTCCGCGGTCTCCGCCATCGCGCTGAAGCGCGCGATCTCGGGGCCGAGGAAGATGTCGCGCACGCGGTCCTCCCGGCCCTGCCGTAGGGCGCGGTAGGCGACCACGTCGAGTGCCATGAAGGCCGCGAAGTCGCGCTTGAGCGCGCTCAGCAGCTCCCTCTCACGTGGATCCGTGAACGTGGTCGAGGCGCGCCGCAGGTCCTCGCGCAGCGTCCTAACCGAGCGTTCGAAGACCGGACGCGAGCGGCCGTTGTCGTACCCGTAGGCCGTCTGCCAGCCGTTCATGTCCGTCACCGCGAACTTGAGCTCGAGCGCGATCGACTCGTGGCGGGCGCGCTCCTGCACCTCGTCGAAGCGGTCGCCCATCTGGTCCATGCCGTGGAGCGCCACCGCGGTCGTCGCGAGCGGCCCGAGGATGGTCAGCACGATGGCCGCGTAGAGCTTCGCGCGGATCGTCATGGGCTAGGGTGCGCGCGCCGATGATCATCTTCGTGATCACCCAGCAGCTGCCGCCGATCCTCGTCGTCGCGCTGCTGATCCTCGTCTACCTGACCTGGCTCGAGGTCTGGCACGAGGAGGATCTGAGCCTTCTGGTGGAAGGCCTTCTGGATTCTGTTCGTATTTCTCGGACACGTCTTGGGCTACGGCGATCTTCAGGGCCTGGCTGGCACTTCACCGGAGCGGCCAGAAGGCCGCCTAGCTCCCGCGCACTCGGTGCAGGCGCGCCACCTTGAGCGCCAGCTCGAGCGAGAGCAGGTCCTCGGCGCGCAGATCGAGGCCGGTGATCCGCTCGATCCGCTCGAGGCGCTGGCGCACCGTGTTGGGGTGGATGTAGAGCTTGCGCGCGCTCTCGGCAACGCTGCAGCGCGCGCCCAGGAAGCGCTCGAGCGTCTCGATCAGCTGGGCGTTGCGGCGTCTGTCGTACTCGATCAGCTCCTCGACGGCCTGCCCGTAGCGGTCGTGGGGCGTCTCGTCGAGCTCGAGGTGGACCAGGTAGCGGTAGGCGCCGAGCTGCTCGTAGGAGACGGCGCCGCCGTCGGCCGCCAGTGAGCGGCCGATGCTGGCCGCGTCGGCCGCCTCGCGCATGCGCCGCCGCGCGCTCGCCGCGCCGCGATCGACGTCGCTGAGCCCGATCTCCAGGCCCTCCTCGCGGGCCAGCTCGTCGCAGGCGCGCCAGAGCGCGTCGGCCGCACTGGGCTCGTCGGTGGGCAGCGGGGCGAGCCCGCGCAGCGCGTCGTGGCGGGCGTCGAAGAAGGCGCGCGGGTAGAGCCGCTGCAGCCGAGCCTGCACGCGCGCGGCCAGCTCCGGCCACGGCAGCCCGTCGGGGCGCTCCAGGCGCCCGCTCCGCGTGGATGAACACGTGCGGCCGGTTGAGGTCGCAGCGGGCGTCGGCGGCCTTGGACTCGGCCGTCTGAACCGAGCCGGCGGCCAGCGCGTCGAACATGTGGGTGACGATGTTCTCGGCGGTCAGCCGCTCGATCAGCTCGGCCTTCTTGAGCCCGACGGCCGTCTGGTTCGCCACCGCACGCAACAGCTCCGCGTCCGCGTCGCCGAAGCTGCGCCCACGGACGACACAGCTCAGGATGCCGAGCTGCTCCTGGCCGGCGACGAGCGGCGCCAGCAGCAGCCCGTCGTCGTCCGGCGCCACCACACCGGCGTGGCGGCGCTCGCGGCGCATCAGGTCGAGCAGGAGGGCAGCGCGCCCGGGCGGTGCCGCCGAGTCGTCGGGCGGGTCGGCGCCCGCGAGCACCAACTCGTCGGCCTCGGCGTCGAGCCGCCAGATCTGACAGGCGTCGGCGCCGAGCAGCTGGCGCGCGCCGCGCGTGACCGCGTCGTAGAGGTCCTCGCGCAGGGTCACCGCGGCGAGCGACTGGCTCAGCTGGGTCAGCGTCGTGAGCGCATCCACCCGCCGGCGCTCGCCCTCGTAGAGCTGGGCGTTCTCGATCGCCCCGGCCACCAGCGACGCCGTGTGGACCAGGAAGTTGAGCACGTCGTCCTCGAACTCGCGCGGCGCTTCTGTGTGGAGGACCACCACGCCGATCACGTCGCCGTCGCGGGCGAGGATCGGCACCGCGACCATCGACTGGAAGCGCTCCTCGTCGAGCTCCGGCACGAACTTCATGCGCGGGTCCTCGAGCGCGCGCTCGCGGATGAACTCGGGCGTCTTGGTGCGCGCGACCCAGCCGGTCAGCCCCTCGTCGAGCCCCCAGCCGAGCTGGCCCACCAGCTCCGAGTACCGCGGCGACGCGGCCCGCAGAACGAGGCGGTCGCGCTCCACGAAGTAGATGAAGCAGGCGTGGCAGCCGGTGGCGTCGGTGGCGATCTCGACGATGCCGCCGAGCACGCGTTCGAGCGCAAGCGACGACGAGACCGTCTTGATGACCGCGTACAGCGTCTCGTTCTCGCGCCGCACGCGAGCCAGTGCGTCACCGCCCTCGGTGACTGGGGACACTGTCACGCGAGCCTCCTTTCCGTGCCGGGATCGTAGCCCTGGCCTGCCGACCACCCTATGTGCATAGGTGCCACTCGGCTAGTGCAAGAGATGTGCGAAATCCCATTGCACCAATCCGCACGACGGAGATAGCGTCGCGCTCGTGCAGAGCCGGCGAGCTCGGAGGGGATCTTGATCGACGTATTTCTTGCCCAGGTCACGAACCTGAAGGACGCGGCAAGCGCCGAGTCGCAGACGCTCGACAGCGCGATCCTCGGGGAACAGTTCTACTTCTGGACCGTCGTGGTGATGTGGCTGATCCACGCCGGCTTCATGACCTACGAGGCCGGCGTCGCGCGCCGCAAGAACGTGATGGCGACGGCGATGAAGAACATCCTCACGATCGCCTCGGTCACGCCGACCTTCTACTACTTCGGCTGGTGGATCTACAACTGCAACCAGCCCGGTCTGCCCATCGGCCCCAACTCCTCCGACTTCACCGCGGCCGCGTGTCAGGGCGGCATTCCCTGGAGCGACGCGTTCGGTCCGAACCTGACCAACAACATCAACCTGATCTTCTTCCTGGCGTTCCTGCTGTTCTCCTGGACGACGGCCTCGATCATGTCCGGCGCGCTGCCTGGAGCGCATCCGGCTGTCGGCCTACCTGGTGCTGGCGGCCATGCTCGGCTCTGTCGTCTGGATCCTCGACGCGGCGTGGGGCTGGAGCGCCGGCGGCTGGATGACGCTGCGCTTCGGGTTCCACGACTCGATCGCCTCGGCCGTGGTGCACGGCGTGTCCGGCGCCTTCACGCTGGGTGTGCTCTTCCAGCTCGGGCCGCGAATAGGGAAGTACACGAAGGAGGGACTGGCACGCCAGTTCCGACCTAACAACTTGCATATCACCCTGCTCGGGCTGATGCTGATCTTCACCGGCTTCTACGCCTTCTACGGCGCCTGCCTGGTGATCGCGTCGACCGCCTTCCCGGGCTGGGCGAACATCTACCTCAGCCCGACGACGCTGGGATCGATCTCGATGTGCATCACGTTCGGCTTCGCCGGCGGCTTCACGGGCGGTTACTTCGCCAGCCGCGGCGACCCGTTCTGGACGGTGTCGGGCGGCCTGGCGGGAGTGATCGGCGTGTCCGCGGGCGCGGACGTCTACGCCCCCACGCTCGCCTACCTGATCTCGGCGCTGACGGCGGTCTGCGCGGTCTACGCCGGCAACCTGGATCGAGACGAGGGGACGGGTGGACGACGTGGTCGGCGCGGTCGGCGGTGCACGGCGTGTCGGGCTTCCTCGGGATCATCTGGGTCGGGGATCTTCGCGGCCGGCTACCCGACCGGCGTCAACAACGTCGACTCGAGCATCGGCGGCCAGCTGATCGGCGTCGCGACGTTCGTGCCGCTCGGCTTCCTGACCGGCTGGCTCTCGGCCTGGGTGCTGAAGAAGCTGAACCTGCTGCGCGTGCCGCCCGAGGTGGAGATCGCGGGACTCGACACGGTCGAGTACGTCCCCGGACATCTACCTGCCGGAGGTCGGGGAGGTGCCAGCCATGCTGGTCGAGCCGGACGGGACGCTGGTGGAGGCCGACCCGCTGATCCTGGAGGAGTACTACGAGCTGACGTAACGGCGGCCACCGCGCGAGCGGGTGACGAGCTAAGGAGGCGAGATGCCAGCCATCATCGACAGCGCGCCCGACTGCATCGTCCACAAGGAGGGCTACAGCGCCGGACGACATCGCCGACTTCGTCCTCGCAGAACAATTACCAGGACTGCGCCGGGTTCATGACCTTCGGTCCGGGCTCGACCTACGGCGACGGTGGCACAGGCGCCGCCGACGGCGTACATGGTCCTGACCTGGATCGGCATCGTCTTCATGGTGATCGTCCTGCGTCGCGTGGATGGCCTACGAGAACCGGCGGCTCGCTGGCGTTCGCCGCCAAGAACGCGCTCGGCATGGGCCGGGCGCCGACGGACGAGCCGCCACCGCAACCCGGACTGGTCGACTAGGAGACGAGCGATGAACGGAAACGGAAACGGACGCCAGATCGAGTTCCCGCCCCTGCAGAACCATTCCAAGGGCTTTGAGATACGCAATGCTTGCAATCTCGATCCTGCTTGCGATCCTGGTGCTCGTGATAGTCCTGTTCACGAACCTCGGGAACGAGTTCCGTCCCACCGCCTGAGGCCGTCCGACCCCCGCTGCACGGCCCATGGCAGGCCGCTCGGCAGCCGTTGGGCGCGGCTCGCCCTCGTGGTTGGGCTGGTGGCCGCTGACCTTCGTCGTGTCGCGCAGCTGCCAGCAGGATCAGATCCGGATCACCAAGCAGCAGGCGATCGCGACCGCGGAGCGTCAGGTCAAGTTCGACCCGACCCGCGTGCAGATGCGGATGCTGCGCCAGGGGCTGAACTCGCAGGCCGAACTGGATCGTGTCGCTGTCGATCCCGCGCACGCGGCGCCGTGACCGCCGAGCAGAAGTTCAAGGAGCTCGCCCTCGTGCGCGTGGACGCCAACACCGGCAAGGTCGTCGATGTCAAGGTGCAGCGCTAGCCGGCGACTGCCACCGGCGCGACCTCGAGCACTCCCGTGAGCGCGGCGAGCACTCGGTCCGCCGTCGCCTCGCTCGCGTTCGGCCCCATCAACCCCACGCGCCAGATCGGCGGCGTGGCCGCCCCCAGCCCGCCGCCGATCTCGAGCCCATGCTTCGCGAGCAGCTGGCGCTGCACGTCCTTGCCGTCGACGCCGTCGGGCACGCGCACGGCGGTGAGCGGCGCCAGCCGATGCCCGCTCCTCGGCGAGCACCTCGAAGCCGGCCTCCTCGGCGCTCGCGGCGAAGTGCCGGCCGGCGTCCTCGTGGCGGCGCCAGCGCGCCTCGACGCCCTCCTCCAGCGTCTGGCGCAGGACCTCGTGGAGGGCGTAGAGGTGCAGGATCGGAGCCGTGTGGTGGTAGGTGGCCGGCCGCTCGACGAAGTAGGCGCGCAGCAGCCGCAGGTCGAGCGAGAACGGCACCGATTCGGTGCGCGCCTCGATCCGCGCCAGCGCGCGCGGCGAGATCGCGATCGGCGACATGCCGGGCGGCGCGCCGAGGCATTTCTGGGTGCACGAGTAGGCGTAGTCGATCCCCCACCCGTCGAAGTCGAGCGGCACACCGCCCAGCGTCGTGACGCAGTCGGCCATCAGCAGCGTGTCGGCCCCTCGCAGCGCCTCTCCAAGCTCGGCGAGCGGGTGCTCGACCCCGGTGGAGGTCTCGCCGTGCACGACCGCCATCAGGCGCGCACCGGGGTTGCGGTCGAGCGCCTCGAGCAGCCGCTCGTTCGGCACGTGCCTCCCCCACTCCTCCGCCACCTCGACCACGCGCGCGCCGTGGCGCGCGGCGATCTCGGCGATGCGCGCCCCGAAGTAGCCGGACACGCCGACGATGACGGTGTCGCCCGGCTCGACCAGGTTCGCGATGCCCGCCTCCATGCCCGAGGTGCCTGTGCTCTGGAGCGGCAGCACCAGGCCGTCACGCGCCCGGTAGACCTCGCCGAGCATCGCCACCACCTCGTCGAGGATCGCGTGGAAGGCCGGATCGAGGTGGCCGAGCATCGGCTTGCGCATGGCGTCGAGCGCCGCGGGCTCCACGTTCGTGGGGCCCGGGCCGCACAGCAGCCGCGCGGGGGGTGCGAGAGCGGCGATAGGTTTGGCCATGGCCGCAGCGTGGCACGGAGCGATCTACGTTTCCAAGCAATAAATGGCGCGCGTTCATAGACAGCAATCACTAGGTCCGAACAAGGTCTCGCTCGTCGACGTGGCCGAGGAGGCGCTGCGCCGCTGGCTGGCCACCGGCCGCCACCGCGTCGGGGAGCGACTGCCGCCCGAGCAGGAGCTGTCGGCCCAGCTGGGGATCTCACGCGGCACCCTGCGCACGGCGCTGGGGCGGCTCGAGAAGAGCGGCGAGATCGTGCGCCGCCAGGGCAGCGGCACGTACGTCGGCCAGGCCGCCTCGGGCGCGCTCGACGAGGGGCTCGAGAAGCTCGTCTCCTACAGCGAGCTGGCGCGCCAGCGCGGCGTGCGCCTGGAGGTCGCCGATTTGCAGATCGAGCAGCTGCCGCTGGGCGCCGAGCTCGGCCGGCTGTTCGACCGCGACGCTGCGACCCCCGCCACGACGGTCAACCGGGTGCTCCTGATGGACGGGCGGCCGGGCGCGCGCATGACCGACGTCGTGCGACCCGACGTCAAGCTGCCCGCTCCGGCGAAGCTGCGCGCCGCGCTCGAGCGCGGCCAGATGGTGCTGGACGTGCTGCTCAAGCAGGGCGTGCCGGTGGCCTACAACAGCCTGCGCATCGGCGCGCGCGTCGTCACCCCGAGCGATCCCGTGGGCATCGCCCTGGGCGTCACGGAGACGACCGGCGCGCTCCAGATCGAGCACGAGACCTGCACGGCGGAGGGCGCGCCGGTCGAGCACTCGACCGACACCTTCCTCCCGCACAGCCTCGACCTGCACGTGGTGCGCTGGCTCGAGGACGTGCCCCCGGTGCCCGCGATCGCGCGGGGCCCACGCTCTTGATGAGCTCTTGAACCAATTTGACCAAAGCAGGTATATTCGCGTCCTGAACCGAGACCCGGAGGAGAGGGTATGACCGACCCCTACGAGGGACCCGTGACCAGCTTCGGCGGCAACGTCGCCAGCGTGCTGGAGACGCCACATTCCGAGGCGCCGCCTGCGACCCTCGAGGAGGCCCGCAACCAGCCCGGCAGGCGCGAGCAGATCGACGCGATCACGCGCCTCATCGAGTCCGAGGGCATCAAGTACGTCTTCTTCCAGCAGGTCTCGATCACCGGCCGCGTGATGGGCAAGGGCGTGGTCGCCGACTTCTTCCCGCAGGTCGCCGAGAAGGGCTACCAGCTCGTCTACGGCGCGACCGCCAACCTGTTCACCGACCGCGCCGGCAACTACATCGGCTTCGGGCCCGAGGAGTCCGAGCTGGCGGCGATAGCCGACCTCGGCACCTTCGCCCAGCTCCCCTGGGACCCGCGCGTGGCACGCGTGTACTGCGACTGCTACGACACCGAGACGGGCGACCTGCTGGACGCCGACCCGCGCCAGAACCTCAAGCGCGTCGTCGCCGAGTTCGAGGAGGAGCTGGGCTACAGCTTCCTGATCGGCATCGAGCCGGAGATGATGTGGCTCAAGCGGGGCGAGGACGGCGCCGACCCCGAGGGCGTCACCAAGCCCTACTGCTACCACATCCACCAGTTCGAGGAGCTCCGTCCGGTGCTGCTCGACGTGGTCGAGTACGGGCAGGCGCTCGGGCTCGACATGAGCTACGGCGACCACGAGGACGCGCCCGGGCAGCTCGAGCTGAACTTCCGCTTCGACCGCCCGGTAAAGACGGCCGACAACATCACGACCTACCGGCAGATCTGCGCGGCGGTGGGCCGCAAGCACGGCCTGCTGCCGACGTTCATGCCCAAGCCGTTCACGGGCGTGTCGGCCAACGGCCACCACCACCACTTCACGCTGATGGACTCGGACGGCAACAACGTCTTCCACGACCCGGACGGCCCGGCCGAGCTGTCCGAGACCGCCCGCCACTTCCTGGGCGGGATGCTCGACCACTTCGGCGCGCTGATGTGCGTCGGCAACCCGACCGTCAACTCCTACTGCCGCATGTGGGACTTCGGCTTCTGGGCGCCGGTCTACAAGAACTGGGGCTGGCAGAACCGCACCTGCACGGTGCGCGTGGCGACCGGCGGGCGCTTCGAGTACCGCGGCGTCGACTCGTCCTGCAACCCCTACCTGAGCGTGGCCGCGCTGCTGGTGGCCGGGCTCGACGGGATCCGCAAGAAGAGCGACCCCGGCCCGCCCCAGGACGCGAACACCTACGACCTCCTCCAGGACAACGGCGCGGCCGCTCTGGAGCGGGTGCCGGACAGCCTCGGCGACGCGCTGATCGCGCTCGAGAAGGACGAGGTGCTGCGCGACGGCACGATGCCGGGCCGGCTCTGGAAGGTCTTCCATCACTACAAGCGCGACGAGTGGGAGAGCTACCTGGCCGCCGTCACCGACTGGGAGCGCGACCAGTACCTGGAGGTGCTCCCCTAAGTGGCGGCCCCTCCGCTCACCTCACGCCCGTCTGGCGGCTGCAAGTCTTCGGCTGCCTTCGTCCTCGACTTTCGCTCGCCAGAGCGGCCGCGAGGCTCCCGGAGGAACCGCTGATGTGCGGCATCGCCGGGATCATCTACCGAGACGGCGGCGGCGAGCGTCAGGTCGGCCACGACATGACCGCGATGCTGCAGGCGATGAAGCATCGCGGCCCCGACTCGACCGGCTTCGCGCTCTACCGGCCGGAGTCCGAGGGCTACGTCATGCACGTGAAGCTGGCCGAGTCGAACGGACACCAGGACTTCGACCTGGCCGACCGACTCAACCGCCAGCGCGCGGACATCGAGGGCCGCATGAAGGCGTCGGGCGCGAGCATCAGCTCGATCGACTCGACCACCTCGCAGCACGCGATGAGCGTCTCCTTCGGCTTCGACGGCGACCTCAAGCAGCTCGCCGACTACATCGAGGACGTGCGCGACACCGAGGTGCTCTCGCTCGGGCGCTCGCTCGAGATCATCAAGGACCTCGGCGACGCCCAGACGGTCGCCGCGGACTACAAGCTCGACACGTTCGTCGGCACGCACGCGATCGGCCACGCGCGCATGGCGACCGAGTCCGACGTCGACATCGCCAACGCCCACCCCTACTGGGCCTATCCGTTCCCCGACGTGGCGGTGGTGCACAACGGGCAGCTGACCAACTACCACCAGTGGCGCCGCCGGCTCGAGCGCGCCGGGCACCGCTTCCAGAGCGAGTGCGACTCGGAGATCATCGCCGTCTACCTGGCCGAGCGGATGGCGCAGGGCGACTCGCTCGAAGACTCGATGCGGCGCAGCCTCGGCGAGCTCGACGGCGTGTTCACCTACCTGTGCGTGACCGAGGACGCCCTCGGCGTGGCCAAGGACGAGCTGGGCGCCAAGCCGCTCGTGCTCTACGAGTCCGATGACATCGTGGCGCTCGCGTCGGAGGAGATCGCGATCCGCAAGGTGGTCGACCGCGAGATCGAGACCTACGACCCGTACGAGGGCGCGGTGATGGTTTGGACGACATGACGACCACCTACGACGCCCGCGGGCTCGTCGAGCTCGACGGGACGATCCCGAAGATCTCGGAGATCGACGGCGAGCGCGCCGTGATCGAGGCGCGCGACCTGTCCACGCGCAAGATCAACTCCGAGCTGCGCTGGCTGGTCTACGAGCAGGGCGTCAAGGACGTGACGATCCTCAACCCGAGCGCGCGCCACTCGCTCGGCGTCGGCATCCTGACGCGCTGCCGGATCACCTTCGAGGGCAGCCTCGGCTACTTCGGCTGCGGCCTCGGCGACGGCGCCGAGTTCCAGATCAACGGCCGCGTGGGCTGGTCGGTGGCCGAGAACATGATGTCCGGCGTCGTCGTGATCGAGTCGAACGCCGGCTCGCTGGCCGGCGCCGCCCTGCGCGGCGGCGACCTGGTCGTGAAGGGCCAGGTGGGCGCGCGCACCGGCATCGACCAGAAGGGCGGCACGATCGTGGTGCTCGGCGACGCCGGCTCGATGACCGGCTTCATGATGCAGCGCGGCCGCCAGATCATCTGCGGCGACGTGGGCCCCGGCCTGGGCGACTCGATGTACGACGGCACGATCTACGTCGGCGGCAAGGTCGCCGCGCTCGGCATCGACTGCGTCGAGGGCGAGTGGACCGACGCGGACACGGAGCTGATCGAGCGCAAGTTCTCGATCTACGGGCTCGGCACCCCTCCGCAGTTCACGAAGTTCGTGTGCGGCAAGAAGCTCTACAACTACGACAGCCTCGAGCCGAGCGAGCGAAAGCTGGTGCTCTGATGGCAGACGAGAACGCACCCAGCCAGCGGACCGTCCTCGGCCGCAGCAAGATCTTCACGCCGGAGGTCATCGACGACATCCACATGAAGGCCGAGCTGGGGCGCTACCGCATGCGCGGGTTCTCGATGTTCAAGAAGATCCCGCACTGGGACGAGCTGATCTTCCTGCCCGGCACGCTCACGCGCTTCGTGATCGAGGGCTACCGCGAGAAGTGCGTGACCAAGACCGTGCTGGGCTCGCGCTTCGCCAAGAACCCGATCGAGCTCGACATCCCGGTCTACATCACCGGGATGAGCTTCGGCGCGCTCTCGATCGAGGCCAAGATGGCGCTCGCCAAGGGCGCGTCGATGGCCGGCACCGCCACCTGCTCGGGAGAGGGCGGGATGATCCCGCCCGAGCGCGACCTGTCGACCAAGTGGTACTACCAGATCATCCAGAGCCGGTACGGGTTCAACCCGCACCACCTGATGCTGGCCGACGCCGTCGAGTTCTTCATCGGCCAGGGCTGCAAGGTCGGGCTCGGCGGCCACCTGATGGGCCAGAAGGTGACCGAGCAGGTCGCCGAGATGCGCTCGCTGCCGGCCGGCATCGACCAGCGCTCGCCGGCGCGCCACCCCGACTGGCTCGGCCCCGACGACCTGTCGCTGAAGGTCCAGGAGACGCGCGAGGCAACCAACTACGAGATCCCGATCCAGCTCAAGCTGGGCGCGGCGCGCGTGTACGACGACGTGCGCATGGCGGCCAAGTGCGGGCCGGACATCATCTACCTCGACGGCGCCGAGGGCGGCACCGGCGCGGGGCCGCACACCGCGGCCGAGGAGACCGGCATCCCGCTGATGGCGGCGATCCCCGAGGCGCGCCGCGCGCTCGAGGACGTGGGGCTGGCCGACGAGATCGACCTGGTCGTGGCCGGCGGGATCCGCAACGGCGGCGACGTGGCCAAGTGCATCGCGCTCGGCGCCGACGCGATCGCGATCGGCCACTCGGCCCTGATGGCGCTCAACTGCAACAAGGAGATCCCGGGCGTCACCGACTACGAGGGCACGATCGGCGTGCCGGCGGGCCAGTGCTACCACTGCCACACCGGTCGCTGCCCGGTCGGCATCACGACCCAGGACCCGGAGCTGCGCAAGCGCCTGCACGTGGAAGAGGCCGCCAACCGCGTCTACAACTTCCTGCACACGCTCACGCTCGAGGTGCAGATGCTCGCGCGCGCGTGCGGGAAGACCAACGTGCACTCGCTCGAGCCGGAGGACCTGGCCGCGCTGACCACCGAGGCCGCGGCGATGGCGAAGGTGCCGCTGGCGGGCACCGACTACATCCCGGGCGTGAGCGAGTCGAACGCGCTCGAGGAGATCAAGACGATGCTCGACCGCTACCTGGAGAACCCGATCGACGAGCTGCCGGCAGCGGAGCGGGTGAAGAGATGAGCACCGAGCCGCAGAAGATCCAGTCGATCGACGCGGAGTTCCTGTCGGGCGAGCGCTTCCCCTACCAGGAGGACATCGGCGCTGGTCGATGGCATCGACCTCGACGCCGCCACGCCGGGCCAGGACATCAACTGGCTCGAGGACGTGGAGCTGCTCGAGGAGGAGGGCATGCCGGCCGTCTTCGACCGCTACTCCAACTCGTTCCTGAAGATCTACTTCCCGATCCCGGACGGGCGCGAGAACGAGATCGCCCGCAAGGTCCTGATCGCCCACCTGCAGGCGGGCAACTCCTACGGGATCCGGCTCAAGGAGAAGCACTGCAAGTTCCTCCAGCCCGAGCTGGGACCGTGGGTCGAGAACTCGCGAACGGTCGGCGAGGACTGGCACCCGCCCGTGCTCGAAGGCTGGGAAGCTCCGCTGCACTGACATGCGCTCGGTGAAGCACCTGGTGATCGGTGCCGGCGTGCACGGGCTGTCGACCGCCTGGCACCTCGCCGAGCAGGGCGAGCAGGTGCTCGTGGTGGACAAGACGGGCGTGGCCGCGGGCGCGTCCGGGATCGCCTGCGGCGTGGTGCGCAACAACTACTTCCAGCCCGCCATGTCCGAGCTGATGGCGGCGTGCGTGGAGATCTGGGAGTCGGACCCCGAGACGTTCCACTACTTCGGCTCGGGCTACGTCGCGCTCGGGGACGGCGACCAGGAGGCGGACCTCACCTCCGTCTACGAGCGCCAGCAGCGGATCGGCTACGACTCCGAGCTGATCACCGGTGAGGCCGACGTGGCCGAGCACATGCGCACGCTCTTCCCCGATTGGCGCGCGCCGGGACTGAGCGTGTGCCTGCACGAGCACCAGGGCGGCTTCGCGTTCAACCGCGACTCGATGCTCGGGCTGGCGTCGAAGGCGACCGCCGCCGGCGCCCAGATCGAGGAGGGCGTCGAGGTGACGGGCTTCGACCTGGACGACTCCGGCGCCGTCAAGGTCGTGGAGACGTCCACCGGCGCGATCGCGGTCGAGCAGGTGGTCGTCGCGGTGGGGCCGTGGGTCGCCTCGCTGTGGGAGCTGCTCGGGCTGCCGCGGCGGCTCGAGGTGGCCGGCGCCGAGCGGGACATGTGGACCTACTGGTACCTGCAGGAGGGCGAGATCGACGTCGACCCGCGCCTGTTCGTGACGTCGAACGGCAACGTGCCGCCGGTGCTGCACGTGGACAGCCACGCGCCGCTGCACGCGGACGACGGCGCGCTGATCACCGACGAGCAGTGGGGCGTCTACTTCAAGCAGGACAAGGAGAGCGTGCAGGGCGGGGCCGCGCCGCTGCCGCAGGGCCACGAGTTCCAGGTCGATCCCTATCCGACCGGCAGCGTGGAGCCGGGCTTCCCCGACCTCTGGTGCGCGGCGCTCTCGCATTGCCTGGAGCGCTTCGAGGGCTCGCGCCGGCGCTACAGGCAGGTGCGCTCCGGCGGCGTGGGCGCGTTCACGGCCGACAACTTCCCGGTGTTCGACTACATGCGCCCGAACGTGTTCGTGGCGGCGGACAGCAACCACGGCTACAAGATGATCGCCGTGGGCCGCGAGATCGCCCGCGTGCTCGGCGGCGAGCACTCGGCCCTGCTGCACCCGTTCCGGTACGAGCGCTTCGCCACCGGGGACCTCCACCCCGTGTCGAACAGCCCGTATCCGTGGTCCTAGTCGTCGGCGGCGGCGTCAACGGGCTCTCCGTCGCCTGGGGGCTGGCCTCGCAGGGCGCCGAGGTGGTGCTCGTGGACAAGGGCCGCCTGGGCGGCGGCGCATCGGGCATCGCCGGCGGGATCGTGCGCAACTACTACCGCGCGGACGCGATCACCGAGCTCGTGCGCCTGTCGGTTGACATGTTCGAGGAGGACCCGGAGGCATACGGGTTCCGGCAGGTCGGCTACCTGGCGGCGGTGCCCGCGGAGCAGGTGGAGGACCTGGTCGCGATCCGCGAGCAGCACTCGCGGGTCGGGTACGAATCGGAGCTGGTGGTCGGGGCCGATGCCTGCCGCGAGTACCTGACCTGGAGCTGGCCCGACTGGGAGGCGCCGGTGGAGGCGCTGCTGCACGAGCGCCGCGGCGGCTGGGCGGACGCGATGCAGACCGTCCGGCACCTGGCCGCGCGGGCGCGGGGCGCGGGCGTGGAGATCCGCGAGGGCGTGCAGGTCATGGGGTTCGGCGATGGGCGAGCGCTGACGAGCGAGGGTCCGATCGAGTTCGAGACGCTCGTGCTGGCAACGGGACCTTGGGCAGCAGAGCTCCTGGACCTGGACCTGCGCTTCCTGAAGGCCCAGGAAGGCGAGTTCACGCTCGCGGGCGCGGGCCTATCCGGGCGGGCGGGCAGCGAGGCCCCGGTCGGTGCACCTCGACCAGACGCTGCCGCTGCACTCGGACCGCGACGGCGGCGTGCTGGTGGACGGCCCGTGGGGCATCTACTTCCGGATGGGCCGGACCGGCACCGGGATAACGGGCGGCGGGCTGCCCGTGTACCTCGACTCCCTTGACCTCGACCCGTACGGTCCGGACAACCCCGCGCACGCCGCGGAGCCGGAGTTCGAGGAGTTCTTCACGTCCGGGCTGGCAGCCGCGATGCGGCGCTTCCGCGGCCACGCCGGCGACTGGCGCGTGACCGCGGCGGGCGGCATCGTCGGTCACACGGCCGACAACTACCCGATCTGCGACTGGGTGTCGGAGAACGCCTACGCGATCGTGGACAGCGGGCACGGGTTCAAGACGCTGGCGATCGGGCGACTGGCGGCGCAGGAGATCCTCGGCAAGCCCGACGCGCGCCTGGAGCCGTTCCGGGCGGGACGGTTCGAGCGCGGCGAGCAGCTGGCGGCGTCGAAGGGTCCGTATCCCTGGACCTAGGCTCCCCACCAAGCCAACGCCGCGATGGCGGTGAGCACGGCCGGGCCGGGATGGCGAAGCAACGATCGAGGGGAACCCGTGGAGGCGACCCCCATCCCAACCGCGAGGGCCGCGAAGCCGGTGGACTCGCAGGCGGCCACCAGGCCGATCCCCCGGGCTGTATCGCCGTCGAGGACGGAGCCTGACAGGAGGAGCGCGGCGCCGACCGTGAGAAAGGCGATGGTCGTCATGTGCCACGTGACGTGGATCATGGTCTTGGTCGTCCGGGGACCGCCGAAGCGACTGGACGGCAGCGTTCCCGGCGACAGCTGCCTCATTACGAGAACCTCGCCTCCCACTCCATGGATCGCGGCGCCGAGGATGCCGAGGGATCCGGCGACAACCAGCGGGACGTTCACGCGGAGTCCTCCGCGATCCGGCGGCTGCCTTGCTCGAGTACGTACCGCACGACGGGTCGATGCACGGGCCCGACTCCCGCCCAGACCGCGCGTGCGATGGGGTTCGCCCAGCGGAGGAGAGTCGCGTACAGCAGCGTGTGGTTGTGGCGCTTGATGAGCAGCTCGGCCGACAACCCGATGCGGGAGCTGCCACCAAGGATCACGAAGTCCGGGGTGCTGCGCCTCACCTCCCAGCCGAGCACGAATCGTTCGGACCGAGTCGAAGCGAGCTGCAGGCCGAGCGCGAACCACCCAGACCGGAGCGCGCTCCGAATCGTGATCGGAGCGTCCTCCAAGAACACTCGGGCCCATTGCTCGGGCGTCCGGTGGCGAGCCGGGCCGATCTCGATGAGGAAGGCGTCCTCGTAGTCGAGGTGGGAGAGCGTGGACAGCCTTCGCGCGGCCGGCGGCAGCGCCACCTCGCGCACTCTGCCGTGCGTGGCTGGAGCCCCTCGGAGCAGGCCGATCGCGTCGTGTGCGTTCATGACCGGCATCCCGGTTATCATACATACATGCATGTACGTACCTCGCGTTCGACCCAGGCCGAGCGAAGCGCCCGGACGCGGAGCGCGTTGCTCGAGTCTGCCGCGAGGGGTCTCTCCCGGTACGGCTACGGCAACCTCGTGCTCGAACAGGTGGCGCGCGACGCGGGCTACACGCGCGGCGCCCTGTACCACCAGTTCGAGGACAAGGAGGATCTGGCCCTAGCGGTGATCGAGTGGGTCAATGAAAACTGGGCGCGCGAGGTCGGTAGGCCGGCCAAGGAAGAGCCAGATCCCGTCGCCGAGCTGATTGCGCTGGCGCGCGGTCACGCCGTCTTTTGCCGGCGAGACATCGCCCGAGTCGTGATGGCGCTCCGGGTCGAGTTCAGCGGCCAGGACCATCCGGTGGGACGGGAGATCGAGCGGATCACAGAAGCGGGCGTCAAGCGCGTCGCCCGCCTGATCGACGCCGGCCGCAAGAGGGGTCGATTCCACCCGGCCCGCCCGCCAGGACGGTCGCACTGGCGTTTCTCGGAGCGCTCGAGGGCGCCGTTATCGCGCTCGCCGGGCGAGCTCCACACGACGAGCTACTGGCCGCCCGCGCGGTCGGGGGCGTGCTCGGGCTCGACAGTCAGCGTGCCGGGGTGGGACGAGTTGCCGTCGCCCGGAGGGGATAAATCGTCCAGCCCAGGCGTTTGCCACGGCTACTCCGGCCGCAGGTGGGTCACCACGACCCCGTACTCCGCGGCCAGGCGCTCCCCGATCAGGGAGCGGTGGCAGGCCTCCGGGTCGCGTTCCACGCACATCAGCGCCGCCGCATGTTCGATGGGTAGCTCGGCTACCACCGCATCGAGGTCCGCGCGGTCCAGGATCTCCGCGACGTAGCGCTCGCGGTACTCGCGCGCAAGCTCCTGGCGCGAACGCTTGCCGACTCCCTGCCGGTCGTCCTCGCGGTATTGCAGCTGCCGCAGCTCGGTCGTGGGAGCCAGCTCCTTGTGGTGGCGGTAATCGATCTCAGCCTCGGCCAGCGCGGCCTGCAGCCGCGCGGAGTTCGCCCAGGCGTACTCGCTGCCACGCACTCCGCGACGCTGGCGCACATCCAGCACCAAGCCCACGTCGGCCTCGCCCAGGCGGTCGAGGAACGTCCGCGCCGTGAAGCCGTATACGCCGATGGTGGCCACGACCGGCACGCCTGGCGCTCAGCCTGGGCGAGCGAATGCGTGCGAGGCCCGGACCAGCCGTTCGATGACGTCCAGCTCCGCCTCGTCGCGGGGGGCGTAGAGCATCACCGCTGTCGAAGGGATGAGGCCCCTCAGCGCAACGGGGTGGGGCTCCGCCCAACCAGCGGCGACGGCCTCGGTGACCGTCTCGATCGGAAGCATCGCGTGCAGGCTGTGATCCGGGGCCGGATGGAGGTGGGCGAACTCCCGATCGATCAGGAAGGCCTCCGGCGGGCCGACCGCCTCACCGGGTGCCAGGACGAGCGCCCGGGCGCCCGGCACCGAGATGCGGCTCGGCTCCTCGACCACGCCGGGCAGCGCGAAGACACGCTGTGCCAGCTCCTCGAACCAGCGCAGGTCGGTCGGCTGCTGATCTAGCTGGGTGTGCGGGTTGGTCGGTGTCGTGCGCGGCCGCTCGCCAGCCCGGGTGGGCAGCGGAGGCATCGACGCTCAGTTGAGAGCGCCGGCGGGCAACACGTAGCGGGCCGGCGCACGCGGCCCGGGGCGGATCGGATCGCTGACCCGGGGGCCATGCAGGCCGCCCTTGGACGACTTGTCGACGAGCGCCTCGGGCTCTCCCGCATGGTCGAGGATCCAGGCCACCACCGCGGCCGAATCGGCCCCGTCGGCGACGATCGCGGCACGTTCGACCACCGTCCCGCCGGACGGATGGCTCCGCGACAGGCGGCTCAGCAGGGCTCGGATCTCTTCGTCATTGCGCATAAAGGGGTAGGGCCAGCATACGCCCCGGGGGCCGGAACGGTGGATCGCTAGCCGGCGGGGACGGCCGAACGCAGTGGCGGGAAGTCGCGCGTCAGGTCAGGCGCGTCGACCTGGAACATGTCCAGGGACTCGGGCAAGCCGCGGAAACGCCAGGCGCCGAGCGCCCTCAGGCTCACATCATCGGGGAGCGATTCGGCGGTCGCGTCGCGTACGGCGGAGGACATCACGATCTGGCCGCCGTGCGCCGAGAAGCAGATCCGGGCGGCAGCGTGCACCGAGAGGCCGACGTAGCCCGTATCGGTCAGCTCCGGACGCCCGCGATGGAGGCCGACGCGCAGTCGGCACGGAGAGTCGCCGGGCCACGAGTGGTCCCGCATCGCGCGCTGGATCGCGAGCGCGGCCTCCAGCGCTTCCGGGGCGCCTTCGAAGACCGCGAACACGTCGTCCCCGCGGGCGGACACGAGGTGACCTCCCGTCGACCGCACCGCCCCGCGCACCAGGCGACGGACGTCGGCGAGCACCGACGCGTATCGATCCCCGAGACGCCCGAGCAGGTCGGTCGAGCCCTCGATGTCGGCCAACAGGAACGTGAGATGGCCTCTCGGCAGCTTGCGGTCCGGGTGCAGCTGCGCGCTGACGAACCCGATCGGCATGATCCCGTGCTTCTTGGCCGCGTTCAGCAGCCGGATGCGCGCCCGATCGCGCGCGGCGTCGTCCTCGAACGCCACCTGGCCGAACCGCGCCAGGGCATTGCGGACGTGCGCGGCGTCGTGAATCGGCAGACGCCGTTTGCCCTGCGAGTCGATGTACGCGAAGGCCCGGTCCGGAAGCTGCGCACGCTCCTTGGCGCTGAGCGTTGCCATGAGCCACGGATCCTCCCAAAGCGGGTGGCGGGTGCGGCTGCTCGACCCATCTTTCTCACGCGCCCCCGCGCACCCGTGCTGCGGCCTCCGCCGAACCGATCACGGGTACCACCTCGAACTCGGCCAGGTCGCTCCAGCGCGCCGTCCACTCTTCGAACAGGGCCGGGTCGTCGGTGCGCATCAGCTGGAAGCAGCGGTCGAGGCGCTCGTCGACCCAGCTGTCCACGTACTCCAGCCCGTCGGGCAGCAGCCGGCCCTGGTCCGCCGCCCGCTCGTACACGGGGGCGGGTCCCCGGATGAACGTTTCCACCACCATGTAGAGCATGGGTTCTCCAATCGAAATCGAGCTGCTCGCGACCGACGCTGCCGGCGACCCCATGATCGTGGAAGGGCTCGTCCGCCTGATCAACGACGCCTACTCCGTTGGCGAGGCCGAGCTGTGGACCGCGGGCACCACACGGACGACGCCGGACGAGGTCGCGGAGCTGATCCGGACCGGCGGCATGCTCACAGCCCGCGCGCAGGGCCGTTTGGTCGGCTGCGCGTGCGTGCGACAGGTCGACCCGAGCACCGCCGACCTGGGTTTCGTGTCCACCGATCCGCTCCGGTGGGGAGGCGGCGTCGGGCGCCGGCTCGTGGACACCGCCGAGGAGCTGGTGCGCTCGCGCGGCGCGAGCACCATGGAGCTGAAGGTGCTGGTGCCGCGCGACGAGGTCCACCCCGAGAATGATCGCCTGCGGGCATGGTATTCCCGCCGCGGGTACCGGATCGTGCGCTCCGTCCCGTTCGAGGAGGTCGCTACGCACGCGGCGGCTCAGCTCGCCAAGCCGTGCGAGTTCCTCGTCTTCCGCAAGCCGTTGGCCGAGTCGACGGGCTAGCCTGGCTGCCTGTGTCGCAAGACAACGTGGAGATGACGAAGAACTTCATCGACGCCTACAACCGGCGTGACTTCGACCTGGCCCTCGAAAACTGCGATCCGGAGGTCGAGTGGGTGCTGCCGGAGCACCAGGCGTCGGACTCCGGGCAGGGGCACGACGACATCAGGCGCTTCTTCGACGGGCTCGACGAGACCTTCGACGAGCTGCGGCTGGTCCCTCAGGAGGTCGTCGACGCCGGCGACCGCGTCGCGGTTCGGCTCCGCTACCACGCGCGCGGCAAGGGCAGCGGGATCGAGCTCGATGACGAGCTCTACCACCAGGTCACCACGTTCGAGGGCGGGCGCATCGTCAGGATTGAGTACCTGACCACCTGGCCCGCCGCCCTCGAGGCTGCGGCCGCGGACCTGACATAGACTCGCCCGATGGGTCGGAGGGAGCGCCGCAGGGGCAGGACGCCGAAGGAGCCCAAGCGTCGCGTGCCGCGCGACTGGGAGCGGCCCGGTGCGATCGTCAAAGGGCCGCCGATCACGGTCACGTGCGAGTGCGGGGCCAAGCGCGAGCTGGCCTACGGCGAGCGCTGGGAGTGCGAGAGCTGCGGGCGCTTGTGGGACACGGGCCGCATCCCGGCCGAGCAGTACCAGGAGATCCGCCGGCTCAGCCTGCGTTACCGCGCCGTGCCGATTGCCCTCGGCGCGCTGATCGCGCTGCTGGCCATCTTCTTCACGCTCACGGGCAACATCTTCGGCGTCTTCTTCCTGCTGCCGATGTCGCTGATCTCCTGGTTCGTCTTCCTACGCCCGCTGCATCGCAAGCGCTACCGCGCGGCCATCAAGACCCTGCCGCGCTGGGAGCTGCGCGCCGACTAGGCAGCCGGCGCGGCGGTGGTTGCCGCCTTCAACTCGGCGTGGGCGCGCTCCTCCTCCGGCGTCTGCGGGATCTCCTCGCGCCACTTGAGCGGGATCTTGTCCTGCACCACGTGGCGCCAGACGTAGAGAACCAGCGCTGCCAGGAGGACCAGCAGGCCCGTGCGGGTCTTGTCCCACCCGTAGCCGTAGCCGGTGATGCCGAGGAAGCCGCCGGAGTAGATGAACCCGCCGAATATCAGGAACGCGAAGTTGATCAGGAACAGGACGCCGGCGAGCGGGACCCAGAAGTCCGGCAGCCGGATCGGGCGCGGCCATTGCGGTCGGTCGCGCCGAAGCAGGACGAAGGCCGATAGCGCCGTACACGTGGCGAACACGTAGCCGACGTTGCTGACCGCCAGGATCTCGAGCACGCCCGCGAAGTAGGTGATCAGGAACAGGTTCAGGATCGCGTCGAGCGTCATCGCGCGCGCGGGCACCCGGTACTTGTTCAGGACGCCGAACTCCTTGATCGTCATCCCGTCGCGCGCGATCCCGTACAGGGCTCTCGAGCCGTCCATCGTGGCGCTGTTCATCGACAGCACGAGCGCGGCGACGATGCAGAAGATCATCACGTTGCCGAGCCCCGAGCCGACGAGCGTGTCGAAGGCGGTGCTGTAGAAGGTGAGCGTCGCGGCGCCGTCGGCGATCGTCTGCGTGCCGAGCGTTCCGCCGATGCCGAGCGGTAGCAGCGCGTAGACCACGCCGGAGAAGAGCGCCGCCCCGCGCAGCGCTCTCGCGGTGTCGCGCTCGGTGTCGTGGTATTCCGGCGCGAAGCTCGCCACGATCTCGATCCCGTACGACGACCAGCACATGAAGTAGAGCCAGACGAGGGCCAACGGCCGAGCCCGCCGCCGGTGCCGATGTTCCAGTCCATGTTCGAGCTCGACCAATCGCCGGTCAGGTAGGGCAGGAACATCAGCACTGCCGCCGGGATGATCAGCAGCGCGCCGGTGACGTACGCGAACCAGACCGCGGGCCGGACGCCGAAGACGTTGAAGGCCCACACGAGGATGATCAGCCCCCCGCCGATGGCGATCGGCAGGGAGAGGTCGAAGCCGGCACCGGTATGGGTCCAGGTGTTGTCCTCGAACCACTCGGCCTGGATCAGCGAGCCTGCGACGAAGCCGTTGATCGAGAGCACCACGGACCAGCCGATCCAGTAGCCGAAGGTCGCCAGCGGGCCCGATCAGGGTGAGGTACTTGCGCCACGCCTCGTGCGCGTAGAGCGCGATGCCGCCGGACTTGTTGGGGAACATCGCCGCCAGCTCGGCGTGGATGTTGTTCTGCATGGCGCCGAGGGAGATCGAGATCGTCCACAGAACGAACGCACCGGTGGTGCCGAGAGCGCCGACCGATCCACCCAGGGACGCGATCAGGAAGGCCGGGTTGCACAGCGCGACGACGAAGCCGTCCCACCATGTCATCGCCTTGAGAAGTTGCCTCTCCTCGACCTCGGCGTGCGCCATGCCTTCCCCCTTGTCGGTGACCTGGGTAACCCGACTGAGTACCAATTGGTACAGGCGAGGTTCTGCGGTCTTCTACCACGCGCTTCGGACACCGTCAAATCGCTGCCGTACCCTTCGCACAGAGATGGCGCAGGTGCGCGACCGCCGCGAGCACGTGGAGCGGATCACCGCCCAGCCGACCGGCGCGCGCCCGGTCGTCCTCGCCACACTGGCGGTCCGCGTGCACCCCAGCGCCGAGCGGATGGCGATCGACAGCGCGATCGAAGCCGGCGTGCCGCTGCTGATCGTGAACCTGATCCCGCTCCCGCCCTATCCGCGGACGATCGTGCTGGTCGGCCCGGACGCGACGACGCTGCCCCACGAGGAGGCTCTGGACGAGGTGCGGGCCACGGCCCGGCGGGCCGCCGACCTCGGCGTGAAGACCGAGTTGCTGCGCGTGCGCACCCGGCACGCGGTCAACGCGCTGCTCGAGATCTTGCACGAGCGCGACGCCGGGCTGCTCGTGTTCGGCCCCCACCTGGGGAAGGTGGGCCGGAGGCGGTTCCGCAGGACCGCACGCCGGGTACGCCGGGAGGCAGACTGCCTGGTGTGGGTCGCACCCGACGGCTGACTACCCTTCGGTGGACACGCGCGGCCCAGCGCGATACAAGTCGTTGTACAAGTTTGTACGACGGTGCTTCGACCCGGGAGGGGACGAATGGCGGAGAAGACGTGGGGTGACGAGCCTTTCTGGGGACTCGGCTACGAGTGGGATCCGGACTGGTTTCTCACCGAGCGCCAGAAGGAGCTGCGCGCGAAGCTGATCGAGCTCTGCGAGCAGGAGATGCGCGCCAACGCGAAGCGCTCAGACGACGAGCTGCTCTACCCGCGCCGCAACTTCGAGATCCTCGCTGAGAACGGCTTCCTCGCCCTCACCGTTCCGGAGGAGTACGGCGGGCTTGGCGAGAACCACGTGGCGTTCACGATGGTGTGCGAGACGCTCGCCCGTTACGGCTGCGCGTCGACCGCCATGTGTTACGTCATGCACATGGCGGCGGTGGCGACGATCATGCTGCGCCCCTCCCCCGAGTTGATCGACAAGTACGTCCGCCCGCTGGGCGACTGCAAGATCGGCACGCTGTCGTACTCGGATCCCGAGACCGGCTCGCACTTCTGGTACCCGTTCTCCTCCAAGGCCGAGCGCTCGAACGGCGGCTACAAGGTCAACAAGAAGGCCTCCTGGACCACGTCGGGCGGGTTCGCCGACTTCTACGTCGTGCAGACCACCAGCCCGGACTTCAAGGGCTACGACGACCTGTCGGTCTTCGTCATCGACGGCGAGGACGTGAAGGCCCAGCCGTCGCTGTGGGACGCGCTCGGCCTGCGCGGCAACCAGTCCGGCCCGATCCAGGTCGAGGACGTCGAGATCCCCGGCGACCAGATCGTCGGCCCGCTCGGCGACGGCGCGGCCTCCAACGACGAGGCGGTCGACCCCTGGTTCCTGATCGGCTCGTCGTCGGTCTGGAACGGCATCACGATGGGCGCGATCGACATCGCCAAGCGGCATACGACCCGCAAGCGCCACGTGGACGTCGGCATGCGCGTGGCGGACTACCCGACCATCCAGGACTACGTCGGCGAGGCCGTCATGGACACCAACGCCTGCCGCGTGTTCGTCACGTCGGTGGCTCAGGCGATGGACCGCGTGACCGACGACAACCGGCGCATCCTCGAGGTCGGCGAGACCGCTCGCGCGGACTACCTCCATTGGGCCTGGCAGATCAAGTTCGAGGCGGCCAAGAACACCGCCCACCACGTGGACAAGATGCTCCACGCCTGCGGTGGGTCCGGCTACAAGCGCGACATGGAGCTGGAGCGCTACGTGCGTGACGCGAAGGCCGGCTGGGTGATGGGGCCGACCAACGAGGTGCTGCGCCAGTTCGTCGGCAAGGCCGTGCTGCTCGGCTTCGACGCGCTCGACTACTGGAACCAGACCTACAACCGCCGCGTGGTCGAGAACGAGGTCAAGAAGCTCGACGCCGCCGGCAAGCGGGAGCTGGCCAAGGAGCTGCAGGACCAGGCCGAGAAGGACGAGACGAAGGAGCCGGCAGCCAAGACGTGACGGTGCAGACCTCAGCGCCCGCCCTGGTCGCAGGGCTGAAGCCGGTCGACCGCTCGTTCGAGTCGTGGTGGGTGCGCCCGGGCGCGGCCACGGCGGTCGAGCTGCGCGGCGGTGACAGCTTCACGGTGATCGATCCCGACGGCGCGCAGCCCGCCGAGCTGTCGCTCGACGACCCCGGCGCGCTCGGCGAGCGCGAGTCGCCGATCCGGCTGTTCGGATCCGAGAGCCGCCCGGGCGAGTCGCAGTCCTTCGAGGTCGAGCGTGACGTCCGGCTGTTGGTGGCCGCCCCCGGTGGCCGGGTCGTGGACGGAGACCTTCCGGCGTCCGCGCTGATCGTCGAGGTCAAGCGGGCCACGCCGCGGCCCGAGGTCGAGGTGGAGCTGCCGCCGCTGCTGGCGGAGCCGCGGCTCGACTTCCGGGTCGACAAGGCGTCCGCGCTTGCCTACGAGGTGCGCGAGGGCGAGTTCATCCAGATCATCGACGTCAAGGGCAAGCAGTGCTCTGACTTCCTCGCCTTCCACCGCCAGAAGCTCGAGCGCGGGCTGGAGCGAGGCATGGACGGCGTCACGACGCGCACGCTGATGGGCAGCGCCTATCCGATGCCCGGGCTGTACTCGAAGTTCTTCGATGTCGACATGGACCCGCTGGTCCAGGTGGTGCGCGACACCGTCGGCCGCCACGACACGTTCGGCCTCGCCTGCACGCCGAAGTACTACGAGGACATGGGCTATCCCGGGCACATCTCGTGCACCGAGAACTTCAACAACCAGGTCACGCCCTACGGCATCGCCGAGCGCAAGGGCTGGGAGGCGGTCAACTTCTTCTTCAACACCGCCTTCACCGCCGACAACGTGCTGGTCGCCGACGAGCCCTGGTCACGTCCCGGCGACTACGTCCTGCTGCGCGCGATGAACGACCTCGTCTGCGCCTCGTCGGCCTGTCCCGACGACATCGATCCCGCCAACGGGTGGGAGATCACCGACATCCACGTTCGCGTCTACTCGCCCGAGAACCGCTTCTCGACGGCGATCGCCCATCGCGTGACCCCGGAGGCCGAGCCAGTGCTGACCAAGGAGACCGCCTTCCACTCGCGCACGAGCGAGCTGACCGAGAGCTTCGTCGAGTACCGCGGCTACTGGCTGCCGCACTGCTACAACAACGAGGGCGGGGTCGCCGAGTACTGGGCGTGTCGCGAGAAGGCCGCCGTGATGGACCTCTCCCCGCTGCGCAAGTGGGAGATCCTCGGGCCGGACGCCGAGGCGCTCGTACAGCACGCGGTCACGCGCGACATCCGCCGCCTGGCGGTCGGCCAGGTGGTCTACACCGCGGTCTGCAACGAGACCGGCGGGATGATCGACGACGCCACCGTCTTCCGCCTCGGCCAGGACAACTTCCGCTTCGTGGGCGGCGACGAGTACGACGGCGTCTGGCTGCGCGAGCTGGCCGAGCGGCTGGGCCTCAAGGTCTGGATCAAGCCCTCCACCGACCAGCTCCACAACCTCGCCGTTCAGGGGCCCGAGAGCCGCGAGATCATGAAGCAGTTCGTCTGGACGCCGCCCACCCAGCCGTCCATCGACGACCTGAAGTGGTTCCGCTTCCTGGTCGGACGCATCGGCGACTACGACGGCGTGCCGATCGTCGTCTCGCGCACGGGGTACACGGGCGAGCTTGGCTACGAGGTCTTCTGCCACCCCGACGACGGGCAGGCGGTCTGGGACGCGATCTGGGAGGCGGGCGCGCCGCGCGGCCTCAAGCCGCTCGGGCTCGAGGCGCTCGACATGGTCCGCATCGAGTCGGGCCTGATCTTCGCCGGCTACGAGTTCGACGACCAGGTCGACCCGTTCGAGGCGGGCATCGGCTTCGCCGTCAAGCTCGACTCCGAGGACGACTTCGTCGGCAAGGAGGCGCTGATCGAGCGCTCCCAGCACCCGCAGCGCGTGCTGGTCGGCCTGGAGCTGGACGGCAACGAGACCGCCGGCCACGGCGACGAGGTCTGGGACGGGCGCCGCCGCGTGGGCGTCGTCACGAGCGGCACCCGCAGCCCGACGCTGCGCAAGAACGTCGCGCTCTGCCGGATGGCCGTCCAGTACTCCGAGCTCGGCACCGCCGTCGAGGTGGGCAAGCTCGACGGGCTGCAGAAGCGCATCCCCGCGCAGGTGGTCCGCTTCCCGTTCTACGACCCTGAGAAGACGCGGCCCCGCTCGTGAGCGACGGTCACCGCCCGGCCGAGTTCGACTTCCCGCTCAGCTGGACGGGCCCGGACGGCATCGGCGCGAGCCCGTTCGACGAGTTCGACGGCGACGAGGCGCCCGACGTCACGAACGAGCAGGGCGACGACCCCGCCGTGGCGCTGCGCAAGACGCTGGGGATGTTCGCCACCGGGGTCACGGTGATCACGACCTTGAAGGGCGAGCAGGTGCACGGGATGACCGCCAACGCGTTCATGTCGGTGTCGCTTGGAGCCGGCGCTCGTGCTGATCTCCGTCGATCGCCGCACGAAGATGTGCGGGATGCTCCATGAGGGCAGCCACTACGGGGTCAGCGTGCTCTGCGCGACCCAGAGCAAGCTCTCCGATCGCTTCGCCGGCCGCCCCTGCGACGACTGCCCGGCGCCCCGCTTCGACCTGGTCCGCGAGACCCCGCTGGTCGATGGGGCGCTGGCCCACTTCGTGGCCCGCGTGGAGCGCTCCTACTGGGGCGGCGACCACTCGCTGTTCCTGGGGCGAGTGGAGTACGCGCGCACCAACTCCGGCACCCCGCTCCTGTTCCACGGCGGGCGCTACGCGAGCGTCGGCAACTCGGACAGCCAGTAGCTGCGCCCACCGGTCTCCTCCCAGGTGACCGGGAAGAACGACTCGTCCATCGAGAGGTCGGCGCGGCGGCGGTAGCGCGAGTAGATCTGGTCGACGTTGGACGGGTGAAAGCGGGTGTGGGCCGCGATCAGGTGCGAGACGATCGCGCGGCGGTCGCGGGTGGCCTGGTTGGGGCCGGAGCCGTGGAACGTGAGCGAGTGGTGGAAGGAGCAGCCGCCGGCCTTGACCACCACCGGAACCAGCTCCGGCTCGACCCCGTCCGGAGCGGCGGCGTTCAGCGGCGCCAGCCAGTCCTCGGGTGCGTGGAAGCTGCCGCGGTCCGGCGGCACCTTGGGCCACTTGTGCGACCCGCGGGCGTACTCGATCGTCCCGCCCTCGGCGCGGGTGTCGTCGAGCGCGACCCAGCACGTGATCATCTCCGGCGGCACGAGGTAGTCCGCGAACGACCCGTCCTGGTGCATGCCCAGCGAGCGCGCGCCGGGCGGCTTCCAGAGGCAGTTGTCCTGCAGGATGCGGGCGCCCCCGTAGCCCATCAGCTGCGCGGCGATGCGCCCGGTCCGCTCGCTCAGCACCTGGGCGGCGACGTGGTCGTCGGCGCGCCAGCCGTTGCAGATCTGGCGCGTGAGGTCCTCTCCGTCGCGGCCCGGCTTCCAGTTCACCTCGTCCGGCTGGATGCCGGTGGCGTACTCGCCTGCGAACAGGCGGTCGAAGCGCTCGCGCAGCACCTCGATCGCCCGATCGGAGATGAAGCCTTCCTCGATGATGAGGAAGCCGTCGCGGTGGAATCGCTCCACCTGGTCGTCCGACAGGCGCTCCGGGGCTGTTGCCAGCACCGGGCAAGTTCTACCATCGCCCCATGACCGGGCTCGCGGACCGTCCGCTCGCGGGGTTGCTGGACGTGGTGGCCGCCAGCGACCCGGCCCCCGGCGGGGGCTCCTCCGCGGCGATCGCGGCAGCGCTGGCCGCGGCGCTGCTCGAGATGTCCGCGGGCCTCGAGCTGACCCGCGAGACCCCGTCCGATCAGATCCCGGCGGACGCGCCCAAGCGGGCCGGCGAGCTGCGCGCGCGCACCCTGGAGCTCGCGGATCAGGACCTTTCCTCGTACGCCGGCGTTCTCGACGCCCTGCGGCTGCCCACCGACCACCCCGAGCGCGCCGACCGGCTCGCCGCGGCGCTCTCCGAGGCCAGCCGGGCCCCGGTGGCGATCGCCGAGGCCGGGGCCGAGATCGCGGGGCTGGCTGCGAAGGTCACCGCCGCCAGCGACCCCGCCGTGCGCGGCGACGCGCTCGCCGGCGTGCTGATCGCGGAGGCCGCGACCGCCGCGGCGGCCTCGCTCGTCGAGATCAACCTCGCCGGCCGCGACGAGGCCGACCTCGCCCGGGTGCGAGACGCCCGCCGGCGCGCCCAAGAGGCGCGCCAGGACGCGCTGTCCACGCTGCCGCGCACCGAGCGCCCCTAGCCGGCGGGCAGCCGCGCGAGGAAGAAGTCGGTCGACGGTTGCGGTACGTCAGCATTCTCAGACGATGGCTGCCCGCGCGAACGTCCTGACGCGGCCCTTCACCGGGCACACGGCGTGGGCACGCAACCTCGCGGCGCCGGTGCGCGACTTCCTCAACACGGAGTCCGCCGGGGCGCTCGCGCTGTTGGGCGCCGCCGTCGCCGCCCTGCTGTGGGCCAACTCGCCCTGGTCGGACTCCTACGAGTCGTTCTGGACCACGAAGCTGTCGATCCAGATCGGCAGCGACGGCATCTCGATGGACCTGAGGCACTGGGTCAACGAGGGCCTGATGACGTTCTTCTTCCTCGTCGTCGGGCTCGAGGCCAGGCGCGAGTTCGACGTCGGGTCGCTGCGCGAGCGGCGCCGGCTCGTGCTGCCGCTGATGGGCGCGGTCGGCGGCATGGCGCTGGCCGTGGCCATCTACCTGGCCTTCAACGCCGGCGGCTCCGGCGCCGGCGGCTGGGGCGCCGCGATGTCGACCGACACGGCCTTCGCGCTGGGCGTGCTCGCGCTGGTGGCGCCCGGAGCTACCCGCCTGCGGGTCCGGCTGCTGTCGATCGTCGTCTTCGACGACCTCGTCGCGCTGCTCGTGATCGCCACCGTCTACACGGACTCGGTCGACCTGGTCGCGCTCGCCGTCGCGCTCGCGCTGTTCTGCGGGCTCGCGGCGCTGCGCTACGCGCCGATCGCCTGGCGCCCGCCGATCGCCACGCTGCTCGCGCTCGGGATGTGGGTGGCGCTGTTCGAATCGGGCATCGACCCGCTGATCGCCGGGCTCGCGGTCGGCCTGGCCACCAGCGCCTACGCCCCGGCGCGCACGGACCTCGAGCGCGTGACGGAGCTGACCCGGTCGTTTCGCGAGCAGCCGACGCCCGAGCTCGCGCGCTCGGCTCAGCTCGGCGTCACGTCGGCGATCTCGCCCAACGAGCGGCTCCAGTACCGCCTGCACCCGTGGACGAGCTTCGTGATCGTGCCGCTGTTCGCGCTCGCCAACACGGGCATCCACCTCGACGGTCAGCTGCTCTCCGACGCCGCGACGTCCCCGATCACGCTGGGCATCCTGTTCGGGTACGTGATCGGCAAGCCGGTCGGCATCACCGCGGCCGTCTGGCTCACGTCGCGGCGCTGGGTGACAGGGCTGCGCCCGGCGCTCAGCTGGCCGGTGATCGCCGGCGGCGGGGCGGTCGGCGGCATCGGGTTCACGGTCTCGCTGCTGATCGCGAGCCTCGCCTTCGAGGGCGACCAGCTGGAGCAGGCGAAGGTGGGCGTGCTCGCCGCGGCGATCGTGTCCACCCTGCTGAGCTGGCTCGTGTTCCGCCTGATTCGCCTGATCCCGGCGGAGCGCCGGGCCCGCCAGCTGCTCGGCACCGCGGAGGAGCTGCTCGACCTCTCCGACGACGTCGACCCCGCCCGCGACCACGTGCGCGGGCCCGACTCGGCGGCGGTCACGCTGGTCGAGTACGGCGACTACGAGTGCCCCTACTGCGGACAGGCGGAGGTGGTCATCCGCGAGCTGCTCGACGACTTCGGCGACGAGCTGCGCTACGTCTGGCGGCACCTGCCGCTCAACGACGTCCACCCCAACGCCCAGATGGCCGCCGAGGCAGCCGAGGCGGCGGGCGCGCAGGGCAAGTTCTGGGAGATGCACGACCGGCTGCTGGCCGCCCAGGACGAGCTGACCGGTCGCGACCTCAAGCGCCACGCCGAGGAGCTGGGGCTCGATCTCGACCGCTTCGTGGACGACATCCACGGCCACGAGCACGAGGAGCGCGTGGCCGAGGACGTCGGCAGCGCCGACGCCAGCGGCGTGGCCGGCACGCCGAGCTTCTTCATCAACGGCCGGCGCCACCAGGGCGCCTACGACCTCGAAACGCTCAGGCGGGCGGTGCGCGCGGCGCGCGGCCGGGCTCACCTGCAGGAGAAGGCGGCCACTTGATCCAACGGTGGCTACCCTGACGGCCGAGATGGCGACCGCCCCTCTTCCCCCCTCGCGTTTCGTGCGCCTCGCGCGGCTCTGCAACCGCCATCGCTGGCGCACCTTCGGCGCCTGGCTGCTGGCGCTGATCGTGATCCAGGGGGTCGCCTCGAGCGTCGGCGTCAAGGAGATCTCGAGCTTCCGGCTGCCCGGCACCGAGAGCCAGCGTGCATACGACCTGCTCGCCGAGCACTTTCCGGCGGCCAAGGGCGACACCGACCAGATCGTCTACAAGGCTCGCACCGGCGCGCTCACGGACACCGCGAACCGATTCCGGATCGCGGGCTCGCTCAAGGAGGTGCGCGCGCAGAAGGACGTGGCCAGCGTCGCGAGCCCGTTCGCGGAAGGCGGCCGGCTGACGAAGGACGGGCGCATCGGCGTCGCCACGCTGAACTACAAGGAGAGCACGAACGACATCGAGCCCGACGACCTGAAGGACGTACAGGACGCCGCCTTCACCGCGCGCAGCTCGGCCATCCAGGTCGAGCACGGCGGCCCTGGAGCGGAGGTGGTGCGCTTCAGCGAGAGCCGGGGCCCGTCGGAGGCACTCGGCGTGATCGCGGCCGCGATCGTCCTCCTGTTCACCTTCGGCTCGCTCGTGGCGGCCGGCCTTCCGCTCATCGCGACGCTCCTGGCGCTCGGCTGCGCGATCGGCTTCATCACCCTGATCAGCCACCTGGTCGACACCCCCGACTTCGCCACCCAGCTGGCGTCGTTGATCGGGCTGGGCGTCGGCATCGACTACTCCCTGTTCGTCGTCACGCGCTTTCGGGCGGAGGTCAGGGCGGGCCGCAACCGCGACGAGGCGATCGAGAAGGCGATCGACACGGCCGGCCGCACGGTCACCTTCGCCGCCACGACGGTCGTGATCGCCCTGCTCGGCCTGCTGCTGCTCGGCCTCAGCTTCATGCACGGCGTCGCCATCGGCGCGGCCGCGGCCGTGCTCGCGGTGATGTTCTCGGCGCTCACGATCATCCCCGCGCTGATCGGTGGCTCGGGGCGGTTCATGGACGGGGTGCTGCTCGAGTTCGACCGTCGAGGCGGCTACCGCTTCTGGGGCATGAAGCGGCGCATCCACATCCCGGGCGAGAGCCTGCGCGCGCGGCGCGCCGCCAAGCGCGAGCGCCGGCGCGCCGAGGGGTCGGGCTGGGAGCGGTGGTCGCGTGCCGTCCAGCGCCGACCCTGGCCCGCCGCGATCGTCTCGGTCGTGGTGCTGGTCGCGCTGACGCTTCCGGCGCTCAACCTGCGGCTCGGCTCGAGCGACGCCGGCGTCGACCCGTCCGGCACGACCACGCGCAAGGCCTACGACCTGATCGCCGAGGGCTTCGGGGCAGGCACGAACGGCTCGTTCCTGATCGTCTCCGAGCTACCGCGAAAGGGCGACAGGCCCGCCGCGCGACAGATCGCCGGCGCTGTCGACGCCGACCCGGACTTCACCTTCGTCTCGCCCCCGACCCTCTCACCTGACGGCCGTGTGGCGACGATCACCGCCTACCCCAAGACGGGCCCGCAGGACGAGAGGACGACCGTCACCCTCAAGCGGCTGCGCAACGACGTCCTGCCCGCCGTGGAGAAGACCACGGGCGCGACCGTCGAGGTCGGCGGCTTCACCGCCTCGACGGAGGACTTCTCACGCGTGGTCGCCGGCAAGCTCCCCCTGTTCATCGGCGTGGTCGTCCTCCTGAGCGCCCTGCTGCTGCTCTTCGTCTTCCGCTCGGTGGTGATCCCCATCAAGGCCGCGGCGATGAACCTGCTCTCGATCGGAGCCGCGCTGGGCTTCGTGACGCTGATCTTCCAGGAGGGCCACGGCGCCGACCTGCTCGGGATCGGCACCGGGCCGATCGAGTCGTTCGTGCCCGTGTTGATGTTCGCGATCGTCTTCGGTCTCAGCATGGACTACGAGGTGTTCCTGATCTCCCGCGTGCACGAGGAGTGGGAGCACACGCACGACGCGTCGTTGTCGGTGGGGCGCGGCCTGCAGACGACGGGGCGCGTGATCACCGCGGCGGCCGCGATCATGGTCGTGGTGTTCGGGTCCTTCGCAATCGGCGACGACCGCGTCATCAAGCTGTTCGGCATCGGATTGGCGAGCGCCGTCTTCTTCGACGCGGTGATCATCCGCTGCCTGCTGGTGCCGGCGATCATGGAGCTGCTCGGCCGCAGGGCCTGGTGGCTGCCCGCTTGGCTCGACCGCCGCCTGCCGCGGCTCGCGATCGAAGCGCCCGAGGAACGGCGCGACGCCGCGACGCCCGAGCCCGCCTCCAGCCGAGCCTGACCTCAGGCAGCGACCGCGGCCTTGAGCGCGGGCGCCACCGACTCCGCCACGAGCTCGATGGTCCGCGGGTCGATCGGGGCGTGGGCGCCGAGCAGGAAGTCCCCCACTCCCACGTCGGCGTACCCGCGTAGCCGCTCGACGCACTGCTCCGGGGTGCCCACGATCATCATCTGCCGGATCCGCTCCGGCGGCGGCCCGCCGTAGATCTCTCGCACCCGCTCCTGCGCCGCCTGCTCGTCCTCGTCGAGGATGGCGCGGAAGGTCAGCGACTTGCGCACGTCGGCCGGGTCACGGCCAACGTCGGCGCAGTGCCGGGCCAGCACGTCGAGCTTGTGCCGGTACTCGTCGAGGTCGCCGTAGAAGCCGTTCCAGATGTCGGCGTGCTCGGCGACGATTCGCAGCGTGCGGCGCTCGCCCGAGCCGCCGATCACCAGCGGAAGGCGCTCCTGCACCGGCTTCGGCTCCAGGCGCGCGTCCTTGAGCTGGAAGTGCTTGCCCTCGAACGTCGTGGTCTCTCGCGTCCAGAGGCTGCGCAGGATGTGGCACGCCTCGTCGAGCATGTCCATCCGCACGCCGATGCGCGGGAAGGGGATGCCGTACTGCTCGTGCTCGAGCTCGAACCAGGCGGCGCCCATCCCGAGCTCCAGCCGGCCCCCCGACACGTGGTCGATGGTGGCGGCGATGTTCGCGACCACGGCCGGATGGCGATAGGTCACCCCGAGCACCAGCATCCCGCAGCGGACCCGGCTGGTGCGCTCGGCCATCGCCGCGAGCGCCGTCGGCCCCTCGAACTGGGGACCGGTCGGGTCGCTCATGATGGGCCGGAAGTGGTCGAAGTCCGAGACCCAGTCGTACCCGAGCTCCTCGGAGCGGACCCACAGGTCCCGATAGTCGTCGAAGCTCGTGTTCTGCTGCCCCGAGTGGACGCCGAACCGAATGTCATTGCCGAAGATCTGCATCTAGCCTCCGTTCTCGAACCAGTACCCGTGGACTGTCCGCCACCAACCCGCGGCGGCGCAGGCCGGTCAGACGGGGTTCCTCGTCGGCCAGCTCCACGAGCTTCGCGTAGGCGGCCCGCGCCTCGACCGTGAGGCCGGGCCCCTCGATCGCAGCCGGTCTGCCGTCGATCTCGTAGCGGACGCTGCCGTGGCCAACGTCGACGGTCAGCGTCAAGCGGCTGTCGTTCCCCGCCACCAGCGGCGGGTAGGACCCCCCGTGCGCTGCCAGCGGCGTGACGACCATGCCCTCTGCGCCGGGCGCAAGGAGCGGACCGCCGGCCGCCATCGTGTAGGCGCTCGAGCCGAGCGCCGTCGCCACCACCAGGCCGTCGCCCGCCAGGCGCGCGTACAGGACGTCATCGACGGCGATCGACACGATCACCTGGCCAGGCCCGTCGCGGATCACCGCGAGGTCGTTGATCGCCGTCTCGGGCGCGCCCTGCTCCGGCCGGACCGTGAGGCCGGGCACGGTCACCGCGGCGAAGCGCCCGGTCCTCACCTGGTCGAGCGCCGCGGTCACCTTGTCGGCCGCGACCGAGGTCAGCACCCCCACGCTTCCGCAGGCGATCCCGAGCACCTGGCCCCCGTTCGCGTCCGCGGCCTGGTGCAATGCCGCCAGCGTCGTCCCGTCGCCTCCCAGGGCCAGCAGCAGGTCGCAGGTCTCCGGCTCGATCGGGTCGGCGACAAGCCGGTCGTTCCCGGGGATGCGCACCTGCCCGAGCTCCACGCCGTGAGCCGAGCACCACTCGCGCGTCTCGGTCAGGATCCGGTCGAGGTCGCGGCTCGGGTGCACCACCAGCCCGATCCGGTGGAGCGTCTCGCTCAGGCGACCAGCTCGTACGCGCCCGGCTCGAGCTGCCCGGTGCGGCGGCGGTAGGTGGTCCACAGCCACGGCCACTGGTTCGGGTCGTTGCCGTTCTCGTCGACGTACCAGTTGGTGCAGCCCGAGTGCCAGACCGTTTGCGCGAGGGCCGCGCGCAGCTCGCGGTCGAACGTCTCGGCGGTCTCCCGGCGGACCTCGATCCGGCGCGCGTCGGCGCGATCCAGCTCCTGCAGCGCGGCGATCACGTGGTTCATGCCCGCCTCGATCGTGTTGACGACCGAGCCGCTGCCGCCGTTGGTGTTGGGGCCGTAGAGCAGGAACATGTTGGGGAACCCGGGCACGCTCAGGCCGAGGTAGGCGCGCGGCACCTCGGCCCAGGCCTCCGTCAGCCGCTGCCCGCCGGCGCCCGTGATCTCCATCGGCGCCACGAAGCCGTGCGTCGCGAACCCGGTGGCGAGCACGATCACGTCGGCTGGACGCTCTGCGCCGGCCTGCGTACGCAGCCCGGTGGGCGTGACCTCGGCGATCCGGTCGGCGACCAGCCCGACGTTGGGCTTGGTCAGCGTGGGATACCACTCGTCGGTCAGCATGATCCGCTTGCAGCCGATCTCGTCGGTCGGCGTGACCTTGCGGCGCAGCTCCGGATCCGCGATCGCCCCGTTGATGCGACGGCGCGAGATCGCGCGGAAGATCGGCAGCAGCCAGCGGTGCTTGGTCATACCCGCCGCCGCGAGCTCCTGGAAGTAGAAGATGGCCGCGCGGTCGAGGCGCTGGAGGATCGGGAAGCGCTCGAACAGGCGCTTGGAGCGATCGCTGTAGGGGAAGTCCATCTTCGGGAAGGTCCAGCCCGGCGAGCGCTGATAGACGTCGACGGACTCGACGATCGGCTGGATCGCGGGCACGACCTGGATGGCGCTGCAGCCGGTGCCCACCACGGCCACGCGCTTGCCGGCCAGGTCCACGTCGTGCCGCCAGCGCGCGGTGTGGAACGCCGGGCCGGCGAAGCTGTCCAGCCCCGGGATCGGTGGGACGGTCGGGACCGACAGCTGGCCGCACGCGGTCAGGAGCACGTTCGCGTGGTGGGTGCCGGCACTCGTCTCGAGCACCCATGTGTCGCGCGGCTCGTCCCAGCGCGCGCTCAGGACCTCGGTGCCGGTGCGGATGCGGTCGGCCACGCCGTAGCGGCGCGCGATCTCCTCGAGGTAGGCCTGGATCTCCACCTGTGGCGCGTAGCGGCGCGACCAGCGGGGGTTCGGCGCGAAGGAGAACTCGTACAGGTGCGAGGGGATGTCGCAGGCGGCGCCGGGGTAGGTGTTGTGGTGCCAGACCCCGCCGACGCGCTCGCCGCGCTCGAAGACGGTGACGTCCGCGTACCCCGCCCGCTTGAGCATCGCGGCGGCTCCCACGCCGCCGAAGCCACCGCCGACCACGGCAACCGATCGCGATGTAGCGCTCACGGACGGGACACTAACGCGAGCGCTACTTCTTCTTCTTCTTGGACCCCTCGCGCTTGGCCTTCCGGCCCTCGGCCTTGCCCGCGCCGCTGGGCGGTTCGAACAACATCAGCACCAGCGCCGCCGCCTCGGAGTCCCGCGCGCCGTCGGCCTGGAGCCGGGCCGCGCTCTGGGCCTGGATCTCGAGCCCCTGGTCGACCAGCTCCTGCAGCAGCTCGTTGAGCTCCTGCCAGCCCTGCTGATCCAGCGTCAGCGGCGTGCGGCTGAGGTGCACGTCGTCGCGGTCGAAGCCGCCCTCGTTGGCCGAGGCGCCCATGTCGTCGGCGATTTCCGTAAGCACCGCGCCCGCGAGCGACTTGCGTATCGAGAGCGGAAGCTCAGCCCAGTCCTCGTCGGTGAACACCGGCCGGACCACCGCCCGGTAGTAGTGCTCGACGGCCCCGCGCACCTGCTTCGTCTTGACCAGCTCGACGCAGCCCAGTCGAGCGAGGATCCTGGTGTGATAGCTGACGTTCCCGATCGGCTCGCCGAGCTCTGTCGCCAAATCGCTCGGACTGGCCACCCGTTCGTTGAAGATGGTCAGCAGCCGCAATCTGAGCGGGTGTCCGATCGCCCGAACGAGCCGCTGATCGACACCCGTTTTCGTCTTAGTCATTCTCTCCCGTCAATCTTTCACGTAGGCGGCCACGTATCCGATGGAGCCGAATTTTCACAGTTCCCTCGGGCATCCCTGCCAGGCGAGCCAAACGAGGCTGCGTCAAGTCCTGCTCATAACGTAACCGTAGGAGAAGGGCATCTCTAGGCGCCAACTCCGCGATCGCCTCCCGAAGGTCGATGATTTCCGCAAGCTGCGAGACATCTTGACCGCTCGGAACCGCGTCCAAGAGCTCGACAGGCGCCTGTGTATACAGATCCCTGGTGCGCGCACGCCGTGCGAGTTGGCGCAGCGCCTCGTTGCGTGCGATCTGGCGGACCCACCAGACCTCGCCGCCGTCCTGCTGCTGGCGGTCGCGTCGGCGCCAGGCGCGTAGGAGCGCCTCCTGGGCTGCCTCCTGGGCATCCTGCTCTGAGCCGAGCAGACGCCTCGCCTCGCGCAGGCAACTGGCACTGAGTTCCGTCCAATCCCACGAGTCCCATCCTTGGTCCGGTTTCAGTGTAGGGAGATTCTGCATTTGATCCTCGCTTGATCGTTGAAACGGACTCGACCGCGCGAGGGTCTTACTCAGCGATGGACGTTTCAATGGCGTCGGACACACGCGCCGCCTACGACGCGCTGGCTCCCGTCTACGACGGCCTCACGGCGCATCACGATCACGAGCGCTGGCTGGCCCTGCTGCTTGGCCTGGCGCGCCGCCACGGCCTCGCGGGCACCCGCGCGCTGGACGTGGCATGCGGCACCGGGAAGAGCTTCATGCCGCTCGTCCGGCGCGGCTTCGACGTGACGGCCTGCGACCTCTCCCCCGCCATGGCCGCGCGGGCGCGACGCCGAGCGCGCGGGCATCAGGTGCGCGTCCGGGTGGCCGACATGCGCCGCCTGCCGGTCCTCTGCGAGCGCGCCGATCTGGTGACCTGCCTGGACGACGCCGTGAACTACCTGCTCGACCTCGACGAGCTCCAGGCGGCGCTGGCCGGCATGCGCGCGAACCTGCGCCCGGGCGGCCTGCTCGTGTTCGACGTGAACACGCTGGCGACCTACCGCGCCGTCTTCTGCGAGGGCGTGAGCTGGGGCGACGGCGCGGAGACCTACGCCTCGGTCGGCGAGCCGCGCGCCGTCGAGCCGGGTGGGCTGTTCGCCACGACGCTGCGGGCCTGGCGCGGCGGCGCGCTGCTGGCGGAGAGCCGCCACGTGCAGCGCCACCACGGCGCCGGCGAGCTGGAGCGCGCGCTGCGGCTCGCCGGCCTGGAGCCGCTGGGGCGCTACGGCAGTGCCGCCGACGGCTCGACGGAGAGACCGCCGGACGAACGGCGCCACGTGAAGACGGTGGTGGTCGCACGGCGGCCACCCGCAACGACCAGCGAGTGAGAGGAGGTGAGAGCCAGTGCTGAAGATCGTGAAGGTCAAGCGCCCGGTGACGTCCGCCGTGGACTTCGTGAAGGGTGCGTAGCCGCGGGCACTCTCCCCCCACGGAACACTGGCCCCCGTGGGGGGAGGCCTCGGCTGAGGCAGTCCGTCGAGCGCTTCCCCGGCTCTGACGGGACGCTCTACCTGCTGCGGGCGGGGGACGGCGACGATCTGGCGTTGCCGGGTCTGGAGGCTCATCAGCGCGCCCTGCTCGACGGCCTCGACGGCACGCGCGAGCGGGACGAGCTGGCCGCGCTCCATCCGCTGCTGAGCTCCACCGAGGTCGCGGCGACGCTCGAGCAGCTGACCGACCTGGGACTGCTCGAGGACGCCGCGACCGACGGCGACTGGCTGAGCGCGGACGAGCAGCAGCGCTACGACCGCCAGCTCGAGTACTTCGGCGAGCTGGTGGCGAGCGGCGATCCGCGTGCCGCCTGCCAGGCCCGGCTGCGCGAGGCGCGCGTGGTGGTGATCGGGCTCGGAGGACTGGGCGCCTGGGCGCTGTGGGCGCTCGCCGCGGCGGGTGTGGGCGATCTGGTCGGCGTCGACGGCGACGTGGTCGAGCTGAGCAACCTGAACCGCCAGACCCTCTACCGCGAGCGCGACCTGGGCCAGCCCAAGGCGCTCGCCGCCGCGCGCACTCTCGCCGCCTTCAACTCGGCGATCTCGTTCGAGCCGATCGACCGCCGGCTGGAGAGCCGCGACGAGGTCGCGGCCGTGGTCGAAGGCGCGGACTTCGTCGTCGAGGCGGCCGACTGGCCGCCCTACCGGCTGAGCCGCTGGATCAACTCCTGCTGCGCGGCCGCCGGGGTGCCCCACATCGGCGCGAGCCAGTTCCCGCCGCTCGTGCGTGTGGGGCCCACCTTCGCGCCCGACCGCGCCGGATGCCTGAACTGCCTGGAGGAGGCAGCACGCGGCAGCGACCCGCTGTTCGACGAGCTGGCCGCGTGGCGCCAGCGGGCCGACACGCTCGCCGCGACCTTCGCCCCCGCCTGCTCGCTGATCGGCGGGATCCTCAGCAGCGACGTGATCCACCACCTCACCGGCCTGGCCGACCCCGCAACCCTCCAGGCATCGCTCGTGATCGACATCAGGACGCTCGAGCTGCGGCGAATCCCGGTGGAGCCGGTGGCCGGGTGCCCGGTGTGCGGCTAGGCGCGGAGCTCGCCTTCGACGTCCGCGCGCAG
This sequence comes from uncultured Thermoleophilaceae bacterium, assembly GCA_963722245.1. Lineage (GTDB taxonomy): Bacteria > Actinomycetota > Thermoleophilia > Solirubrobacterales > Thermoleophilaceae > JACVRW01. The sequence goes on along the minus strand of CAVRKM010000012.1, from coordinate 645,859 downwards.
CTCGGCGAGGGCGCGCTGTGGGATTGGCGCACCGGACTGCTGATCTCGGTGGACATCCTCGCCGGGCGCGTGCTCGTCAGCGATCCGCGCGATGGGTCGACCCGCTCGATCGAGGTCGGCCAACCCGTGAGCGCCGCGATGCTGCGCGGCGAGCGCGAGCTGCTGCTCGCCGTGCGCGACGGCTTCAAGTCGCTGGACCCACAGACGAGCACCGCCGCCGACCTGGTCGCGGTCGAGGCCGACAGGCCGGAGAACCGCATGAACGACGCGGCCTGCGACCCGAGCGGAAGGTGCTTCGCCGGAACGATGGCCTTCGACACCTCCCCCGGCGCCGGCACCCTCTATCGCCTCGACCCGGATCTGTCCGTGCGCCCGGTGCTCACGAACCTGTCGATCTCCAACGGGATCGGCTGGAGTCCCTCCGGGCGGCTGATGTACCACATCGACAGCCGGGCGGGCGGCGTCGACGCCTACGACTTCGACGAGCGCACCGGCCTGCCCGGCGAACGGCGGCGACTAGTCGACACCGACCCCGCTTGGGGTCTGCCCGACGGGCTCGCCGTCGACGCGGAAGGCGGCATCTGGGTCGCGTTCTGGGACGGGTCCGCCGTTCGCCGCTTCGATCCCGGCGGCGCGCTGAGCGCCGTGATCGAGCTGCCCGCGGCGCGCCCGACGCGGCCGGCGTTCGGCGGCGCCGACCTCGATCGGCTCTACGTGACCACGGCGGACGGGCCGATCCTCGTGCTCGATCCCGGCGTGCGCGGGCTCCGCGCGAGCGTCTTCGCCGGCTGAGGCGTACCAGGCACGGGGCGGTCGACGCGGCGCGTCATACTCGGCGCGTGGCCACGCTCGACCCCTGGGCACCCGCGGACCCCCTCGGCGAGGCCCTCCACTTCCTGCGCATGAACGGGGCCTTCTACTGCCGCTCCGAGCTGACCGCGCCCTGGGGCATGACGATGATGCCGATGCCGGGCTACGTGTGGTTCCACGTGGTCACGACCGGCCGGGTCTGGCTCGAGGCCGGCGATGCCGAGCCCACGCTGCTCCAGCCCGGGGATCTCGGCCTGGTGCCGCACGGCGAGGGACACGTCCTGTGCAGCGAGCCCGGGGTCGACGCGCCCGGGGTGCTCGAGCTCGACCGCGAGGAGATCAGCGACCGCTACGAGCTGCTGCGCCACGGCGGCGGCGGCGCGCCGACGATGCTGGTGTGCGGTGCCGTGCGGTTCGATCATCCGGCCGCCCGCAACCTGGTCGAGATACTGCCGCCGCTCCTGCACGTCGAGGCATCCGGCTCGCCTGAGCAGGACTGGATGCAGAGCACGCTGCGTCTGATGGCCGTGGAGGCGCGCGAGCTGCGGCCGGGCGGCGAAGCCGTCATCACGCGGCTCGGCGACATCCTCGTGGTCCAGGCGATCCGGTCCTGGATCGAGACCGACCCCGCGGCGCGGACGGGCTGGCTCGGCGCCCTGCAGGACCGTCAGATCGGGCGCGCCCTGTCGCTGATCCACCGCGACCCGGCGCGGGCATGGACGGTCGCGTCGCTGGCGGACGAGCTGGCGATGTCCCGCTCGGCCTTCGCCGCCCGCTTCACCGAGCTCGTCGACGAGCCAGCGATGCAGTACGTCACGCGCTGGCGGATGCAGGTGGCCGTCGACTCCCTCAAGGAGGAGGGCGCGACCGTCGCCGAGCTCGCGAACCGGCTCGGCTATCGCTCCGAGGCCGCCTTCGCGCGGGCCTTCAAGCGCGTGATCGGGGTGCCGCCGGGCGCGGTCAAGCGGGCCGACCCGTTGTCCTACGCGTCTCGGTAGGCGAGTTCCACGCGCGCGCCCGTCTCGGCCGACCGCACCACCGCGTCGGCGACCTCCGAGGCGCGGTAGCCGTCGCGCAGACTGGCGCCGTGGGGCTCGACGTCGCCCTCCTCGCGGATCGCGGACAGCAGGTGGTGCAGCTCGTGCACGAAGGTGTGCTCCCATCCGAGCCCGTGGCCGGGCGGCCACCAATGCGACCAGAACGGGTGGTCGGCCTCCGAGACGAAGACGCGTCGGAAGCCCTGGGCGCGCTCACCGGGAGCGGAGCCCTCGAGGTAGACCTGCAGCTCGTTGAGGCGCTCCAGGTCGAACGCGAGGGAGCCCTTCGAGCCGTTGATCTCGAACGTCAGGGAGTTGACGCGCCCGAGCGCGAAGCGCGAGGCCTCGATCGTCCCGATGGCGCCGTGCTCGAACTCCACGATCGACTCGAAGGCGTCGTCGACCGTCACCTCGCCATCCGGGCGGCTGGGCACGAAGGTCCTCGTGGCGCCGCTCACCGTCTGGATCTCGCCCACGAGGTAGCGCGCCAGGTCGATCACGTGCGTGCCCAGGTCGCCGAGCGCGCCCGACCCGGCGACCGTCCGGTCGAGGCGCCACGCCATCGGCGCGGCCGGGTCGGCGAGCCACGACTGGAGGTAGCTCGCCCTGAAGTGACGGATCTCGCCGAGCTCGCCCGCCTCGAGCATCTCCCGCGCCAGCCGCACCGCCGGGACGAAGCGGTAGTTGAACGCGCACATGTGCGTCACGCCGGCCGCCGCGACGCGCCGCCAGATCTCGTAGCTCTCGTCGGCGGTCATGCCGAGCGGCTTCTCGCAGACCACGTGCTTGCCGGCTTCGGCGGCGGCGATCGTCGGCTCGGCGTGCAGGCTGTTGGGAGCGACGTTGTCGAACAGCTCAACGCGCTCGTCCGCGACAAGCTCGCGCCAATCGCTCGCGTGATCGTCGAAGCCGTACCGGCGGGCGGCCTCGGCGACCGCGTCCGCGTCGCGCCCGGCGATCCGGACCAGTCGCGGCACAAGTGGCGGCGGCCAGGTCATGTAGCTGAGCGTCTTGTACGCGTGGGCGTGGGCCTTCCCCATGAACGCGTAGCCGAGCATCCCCACGCCGATGGCCGGGGCGGCGCTCATCTAGTTGCCGGCGACGAACGCGGCCACGGCGCTCACCTCGTCGTCGGAGAGCTTGTCTCCGAACGCCGGCATACCGCCGCGGCCGTCGCGCACGATGTCCTCGATCGCCGAGGCGTCGAGCGAGACGTCGTCGAGGTTGGGGCCCACGGTTCCCGACGTTCCCGCCGCGGACAGCGTGTGGCAGGAGCCGCAGGTGTCGGTGAAGACGGCCTTGCCGTCGGCGGCGGGCGGGGCCGCCGGCGCGGCGCCCGCGGCGGCGGGCTTGGTGGCCTGCGCCTCGGGCTTGTCCTCCGCCACCACGCGCGGACCGGCGAAGAGCAGGATCACGAAGAAGACGGCGAGGCTCCAGCCCACGAGCTCGAGCCCAATGTCGACCCATCGCAGCATCGGCTCAGAAGGCGGGCCAGCCGTTGGTGTCGATGAACCACAGCGCGCTCGTGAGCCAGACCCCGACAAGGGCGGAGAACGTGAGGCCGCCCGCGACCGGCAGGGCCACGCCGGGGAGCCCCCTCGAGTTCACGATCGTCACCTTGGCCGCGAACGCGCCGTAGAAGGCGCAGCCGAGCAGCGAGTGAATCAGGACCCGTGTCGAGGTGTCCTGGAAGCCGAACGACCAGAGGCAGTGATAGGCGACCGGGAGCGAGACGATGAACGCCAGTCGGCCCGAGATGCGGTGGGCGGTGCCGGCCCAGCCGGGCGCCTTGCCGGGCAGCTTGCCGTACACCCAGAGGGCGCTCAGCACCTGGACGCAGGCGAACGCGAGGGTGACGCTGGCGAGCCAGACCTTCATCGCGATCGTCGACGAGAAGAAGAGCGTGAAGACGAGCTGCTGGCTCGGATCGTGGACCCGTCCGTAGACGCCGAGCGCCACAGCCACGGCCGCGCCGAACGCGGCGATGGCGAGCAGACGGGGCGCGGCGTCCGGCTGCCGATCCACCGCGGTCGCGCTCACGGCCCGACCGTATCCGCCGAGGCCGGCGCGCGCAACAACGTCGGTGCGGCCATCGCGGGCATCCTACGTCCGCGCGCTGGCCAGGACGCTGCGCTCGGCCATCTCGACGAGGACGCCGGCGACCTGATCCGCCGAGAGCCCGCGCCCGCCGTAGAGCATGTCGAAGGCATCGAAGCTGGTCAGAAGCCAGAGCCTGTCGGCTGCCTTCCTCGCCGACAGGCCGTCCCGGAGGAGGCCGTGCTCGGCCAGTCGCCGCGCGAGCCGCATCATCCCCCTGGCTCGTCGCTGCTCGCTGCGCTGCATCGCGCCGCCCACGGCATCCGGGTCGAGCGCCGCCATCGACACGAGGGCGCGATAGACGTCACGGTGCGCGGCAAACGTGTGGGTGCCGCCGGTGATTCCTCCGCGGATGGTCACGAGCGGGTCGGGATCCGCGATGGCATCGAGCACCCGGCTGAAGCCGCCGCTCTCGAGCAGGTCGGCGGCGAACGCGTCGAAGAGCCCGGCGCGGGAGCCGAAGATCAGGTAGACGGTCGATCGCGCGACTCCGGCGGCGCGCGCGATCCGGTCGACGCTGACCGGCCGGGCGGGCGCGGCGCGCAGCTGGTCGTACACGGCATCGAGCACGCGCCGGCGCGTCTCGTCGGCCCGCTGCGCACGCAGACGCTGCTCGTAGTGTCGCGTGGCCATCGTCACACAGCATATTGGCTCGACATGATGTCTTATGAAAGACAGCACGTCCGACGAAATAGAAAGAGAGCCATCGTGCATACCGAAGAAGCGCCCGTGGTCATCGCGGGAGCCGGCCCGGCCGGGCTGGCGGCCGCCATCTCGCTCGCCCGGCTCGGCGTGGAGACGATGCTCGTGGAGCGCCGCGCCGAGCTGTCGTCGCTGCCTCGCGCAACCGTGGTGAGCCTGCGGTCGATGGAGCTGATCCGCTCCTGGGGCGTCGAGGACGCCGTCCGCGCCGGCGGAGTCGACGTCGAGTGGCGCGGGTGGCAGTCCCACACCCTCGCAACGCGTGGCCGAGGGCTCGATGTGGCCCGTCGGCGTCCCGACGCGCGAACAGGCAGCCCTGCTCAGCCCCACCGCGCCCGAGTGCGTGCCCCAGGACCATCTCGAGCCCGTGCTGCTGGAGCACCTGCGCTCGCTTGGTCGCACCCGGGTGCACCTCCACACCGAGGTGGTGGGCGTCGAGGACCGGCCGGAGGGCGTCGAGGTCGTTCTCCGCGACGTGGCGAGCGGCGCCGTCCGCACCGTTCTAGCCCGCTACCTCGTCGCGGCCGACGGCGCGCACAGCCGGATCCGGGACGGCGCTGGGCATCGCCATGCCGGGGCCCGATGGGCTCGCCCACGCCGTCACGGCGAGCTTCCGGGCGCGGTTGTGGCCGGTCGTCGGCGAGTACCGCTACGGCATCTACTCGGTCAGCCAGCCGCAGGGCGAAGGCAGCTTCCTGCCCGCGGGCCGCGACGACCGCTGGATCTACGGAACCAGGCTCGACCCGCACGGACGCCGAGACCTATACGCCGGAGCAGTTGGTGCGGCGCATCCGCGCCGGGGTAGGGATCGGCGACCTCGAGGTCTCGATCGAGCGCCGCGGCGCATTCAGCTTCGCGGCCAAGCTGGCCGAGCGCTTCCGTGCCGGGAACGTCCTGCTCGTCGGCGACGCCGCCCACCGGGTGACGCCGCGCGGCGGCACCGGGATGAACACCGCGATCGGCGGCGGGCACGACGCCGGGCTGGAAGCTCGGCTGGGTGCTGCGTGGCTGGGCCGGGCCCGAGCTGCTGGACACCTACGAGGCGGAGCGGCGGCCGATCGCCGCCCACAACGTCGCCCGGTCGGCCGATCCCGAACGGCTCCACGCGCGACGCCGCCGACGAGCTGCACGTGGACCTCGGCGGGCGCATCCCGCACGTGTGGGTCCACGCCGACGAAGGGCGCGTGTCCACGCTGGACCTGCTGGGCCCCGGGCTCACGCTGTTCACCGGACCCGACTCGGCGCAGTGGGAGTCGCAGCCGGCCGGCGGGCCGCCGGTCACCGTCCGCAGCCTGGACGCGATCAGCGCACGGGCGATCGGCATCCGCGGCCACGGCGCGCTGCTGGTGCGGCCCGACGGCACACCCGCGCGACTGTGGACGCGGGAGGGGACGGCCGCCGCCTGAGCCCCGCGGACCGATTCAGGTGCCGGGCGACGGCACCACCGTCGCTCCGGTGTGCTGGAAAACCCGCACACAGTTGCGGCCCGCGCGCTTGGCCTCGTAGAGCGCCTCATCGGCTGCGTCGACCAGCTGGTCAGGCGTCTGCGTCTCCGAGCCGACGACGGCCACGCCAACGGACAGGGTGAGCTCGATCGCGAGGTCGTCGACCTCCACCGGCCCGTCGGCCAGCGCCGCCCGCGCTCGCTCGGCGAGCAAGATCGCTTCCTCCCTGCCGATACCGGACGCCAAGATCGCGAACTCCTCGCCGCCCCAGCGGGCGAGGCAGTCGGTCGCGCGGGTGATCGAGGCGATCCGCTCGGCCGCCGCTTGCAAGACCGCGTCGCCGGCGAGATGGCCGTAGCGGTCGTTGACGCTCTTGAAGTGATCGAGGTCGAGCAGGAGAACGGCCGCCGTTCCGCTGCCGGTCCGGGCCTGCTCGGACAGGAGCAGCTCGCTGAAGTGTCGGCGGTTGAAGAGGCCGGTCAGCGGGTCGACCCGTGAGAGGCGGTCCGCCTCGGCGTGGGCCAGCTCCAAGTCCTGGTTTGCCCGCTCGACCCGCGTGAGCGTGATCGCGAGCTCATCGGAGCGCTCGCGAGCAACCCGCAGCGCGGCGTCACGGCGGCGGCTCGCCTCGCGCAGGGACGCCCCCACCGCCAGCGTGAGACCGAAGCCCAGGCTGAAGACCAACCACGGCAGCGCCTTCTCGAAGGTGGACAGCGCTCCCCCGTCGACGGCGAGCGTCCACCGCCTGCCGCCCGCGGCGAGCGCCGACTGCACGCTGTCGTGGCTCGCCGAGCCGAGCGTCGCCAGGGACGTGGACCCGTCGCTGACGCGGAGTGCCGGGAGTGGGCGCGGAGCGTCCGTCCCGGCGGCCAGCTTCTGGGCGTCGATCAGGCCGACGATCGCACTCTGAGACTCCATCTTCGAAACCTCGCCGCTGAAACGCCGCGCTTCCACGGGCACGGCGAGGTAGAAGCCGGAGTGGCCGCCCGCGAGCTTCACGGGGGCGGAGACAGCCATGCGCTTGCGCAGGGAAGCGGTCCGGATCGCGGCCTGGGCGGCGTCGCGCCGGGCCGAGTCGATCAGCTCGGCGTTGGGGCCGTTCCCCGGAACCAGGATCGGACTGGCGCCGGTCTCCCTGGGAGGTTGAAGTCGGCCGCTGGGCGATCGGCGCAGCCATTGCACGCCCACGACCGCGCTCTCGTTGCGGCCCCGGACGCGCGCGTAGCGCGAGAACTCGGTCGCGTCGGCGTCGTCGTGGACCCCGACCATGTCCGCGACGTCCTCGAGGTAGAAGGCCCGCGCGCGAAGAGCTTCGGCGACGTGGTGGCGAGCGGTGTCCACTCGGTCCGACCGCTGCGTCTCGAGGTTGTGATGCAGCACCAGGGCGATCACCAGCGCCGCAACGCCGCTGGCCAGGGCAAGGACGAGTACCGTCGCTCGCTGAAAGGCCCAAGTGCTCATCTTTCAGCTTTCGGCTTTCGAGCGCCCGGGGTTGAGGGCGGTGTGCGTTACTTCGCCTTGGTCCAGGGCTCACTGGTCAGGATCGTGAGCGCCACCTCGTCCGGACACGAGTTCTTGACCTTCGTGAGCGTCAGGGTCTTGCCGCTCAGCTGGTAGCGGTAACGGTTCTCGTAGAACGGCTTGTCCCCGGAGGCGCACTCCTCGCGATGCAGCAGGATGAGATCGTCTTGGACGCCAAAGGAGGGGTTCTCCAACGAGCCGGCCTCGTTGTTTGCGATGGCGAACACGGGCCCATCGTCGATGCCCCCCGAGTTGGCGATCGTGAGCGTCCACTGCGTCGACCCATGCGTCAGCTCGTCTGGAGGATTCGCCGGGAGGTCACTCGGCTTCAGCTCGGTCGTGTACTTCCCCAACAACGTGTCGGGGGCTCGTTGCTCGGCGCTCTTGGCGGGCGTCTCGCTGGGCGTCTTGGAATCGTCGTCCGATCCACAACCAGCGACGGTGATCAGCGCGACCACGCCGATCGCCACCAGATGGCCGCGAGCGACCGTGCCATGCATTGCCCCTCCTCCTCCGCGCCGAGTGTTGGCGAGCCTCAGCGACCCTAACCGAACCCGAGACCGCCTGCGGGGGATACTGGGCGCGCGATGTCGCAAGCGAATGTGGAGGTCGTGCGCCGTCACTTCGAGGCCTTCCAGGACGGCGGGTTGGATGGCGTGGCGAAGTACTGGGACCCCGACATCGAGTGGCGGGCGGTCGAGGGCGCGGCCGACGACGTGGGCGTCATTAGAGGCGAGAGCAAGCTGCGCAGGTACTACCAGGACTGGATCGACACCATGGACGGGCTGCGGGCAGATGTCGAGGAGGTCCTCTTCGACGACGACGAGCGGGTGGCGGCAGTCGTCCGAAACTCCGGACGTGGCCGGGCGAGCGGTGTCCTCACGAAGGGGCGCTACTACGTCGCCTGCACGGTCCGGGACGGTCGGATAGTCAGCGGCCGCGAGTACGAGACGCGAGACCAGGCCCTCGCGGCCGTGGGGTCGGGGTAGGCGATGTCGCGGGAGAACGTGGAGATCGTGCGCAACGGCTTCGAGGCTTGGGATCGCCACGACTACCAGGCGGCGGCGAGCCATTTCTCCCCCGACGTGGAGATCGACGTCACCGACCGCGTCCTGAATCCGGCCATCTACCGCGGCCTCGACGGCGCGATGCGCTTCCGAGACGAGATCGCCGAGACGTGGGACGAATTTCATGTCGAGATCGAGGACGTTGTTCCGGCGGGCGACGAGGTCGTTGTGCTCGTTCGCTCGAGCGGACTGGGTCGAGCCAGCGGCGCACAGGTCGATTCGCGCGCCGCCTGGGTGGCCGCCGTCCGCGAACAGCGGATTACGCGACTTCGGTTGTATCGGGACCGCTCTCGGGCCCTCGCGGCCGTGGGGTTGTCGGAGTAGGCGATGTCGCGGGAGAACGTGGAGATCGTGCGCCGCCTGTTCGAGGCCCAGGCGCGGCACGACCTCGACGCGATCGAAGATCTGTACGACCCGAGCATCGAGTGGGACGACGTGTCGGGCCTCTGGGGCGACTGGGGAGAGCGTCGTGGCCGGGACGGGGTGCGCGACGCCTTTGCCAGCTGGTTCGAGGCCTTCGAGGACGTCACGTTCACGGCGGAGGACTTCCTGGATGCCGGCGACCACGTCGTGGTCGCGACCCGCATCCGCGGTCGCGGTCGGGGCAGCGGACTCGCCGTTGACCAGAGCATCACGCTGGTGTGGGCTCTGAAGGGCGGGCGGGTCACCCGCGTCGGCGGCTATCGCGACCGAAGCGAGGCCCTCGAGGCCGTGGGGCTGCGCGAGTAGCTCGCACGAAGCTCTGACGCAACTCTCAGCAAGCGCCGGGCTTGCTCCCAGTCCGGCCCCTGATGCTGACTCGCTCAGCTCACGACCAAGGAGGCCACATGCCAGACGTCAGATCCAAGCTCGTCACCGTCGCCGCGATCGGTGCGGCCGCGCTGGGCGGGGCGGCGATTGCGAACGCCGCGACGTCCGGGACGACATCGTCCACGTCCACCGCCCCCGCTGCAGCGTCAGACACCGATCGGGGCGGGCCGCAGCACGACCCGTCCCAGGGCGGCCATACCGTGAACGGCAAGACCGAGACGCTGCTCACCGGCACTGTCGAGTCCAAGGTGCGTGCTGCGGCACTCGCCAAGGTGCCCGGCACGGTCGAGCGAGTCGAGACCAACGTCGACTCCAGCGCCCCGTACGAGGCGCACATCGTCAAGTCCGACGGCACGGAAGTCGAAGTCCAGGTCAACAAGGACTTCAGCGTGCACGCCGTCAACGACATGGGGGGTCGCCACCCGTAGACAGCGCGTACGACAGAGCACTGCGCCGACGACGCCACTCCCCGACGGGGTGGCGTTCGTCGTTGAAGGGGTCTCAGGGCACCTCGACCGTCTCGAAGCTCTTCAAATCGGGCGGGTCGATCCCCTGCGCCTCGCAGTAGTCGAGGTAGCGTCGGTACATCGACTGCCAGTCCTCGATCGCGAGACTGTTCCCCTCGTCGTCCAGGAACTCGAGGGCACCCTCGAGGACGATGAACGCACTGGTGTCCTCCTCGGCGAAGAAGGTGTGCGTGGATCCCGCGGTCTCGTAGACGAAGTCACCCGCGCGCGACACCCACTCGTGCTCCAGGTATCGCCATGCCCCCTGCAGCGTGTACACGATCACGTACCCGTAGTGCTTGTGGACACCGAGTCCGGTGCCGCCCGGAGCGGAGAGGACGAGGCACATCTGGCCACGCACGGGGTCGACGCGCAGCAGCTTGATCTTCACGTCCTCGTTGTAGGGGGTGAAGGGCACCTCGGGAGCGTCGGCGCCACTCTCGAACAGGGTCTCGAATGCGGTGAGGGCCGTCATCTGTTTTCTCCTCCCTGCGGTCTATCGCTTGTGGGCTCGTTGCCCTGTGGATGCGAGCCTAATCCGGTACGCGGTAGCGTCGCCGGATGCCTCGTTTGCGACAGGCGGTGTTGGCGGCGCGCGACCTCGACGCGGCGGTGGGCGAGCTGCGCGCGGCGCTGTCGCTCGGCGAGCCGTACGCCGATCCGGGCGTCGCCTACTTCGGTCTGCGCAACGCGGTGATGCCGTTGGGAGACACGTTCGTCGAGGTCGTCTCGCCGGTGCAGGAGGGCACGGCCGCGGGCCGGTTCCTGGACCGTCGCGGCGACGGCGCGTACATGGCGATGTTCCAGGTCGAGGACCTCATCGGCGCCCGTGCGCGGGCGGCGTCGCTCGACGTGCGTGAGGTGTGGGCGATCGAGCTCGACGACATCTCCGCCGTTCACCTGCACCCGGCCGACATGGGAGCCGCGATCGTCTCGCTCGACCGCCCAGTGCCGCCGGAGTCGTGGCGCTGGGGCGGTCCGTGGCAGCCGCACGGCGAGGCCCGCACGGCGGGGCTCACGCTCACGGCCCGCGACCCCGAGGCGCTCGGCGCCCGCTGGCGAACCGTGCTCGGCGGCCTCGACCTCGACGGCGGCCGGGTCGAGGTGCGGCCGGGCGAAGAGGACGCCATCGCCGCCTTCCACATCAGCGGCCTGGCGGCCGGGGAGATCAGCGCGGCGGGCGCGACCTTCCTCTGCAGGTGACGCGCTGTCTCAGCCGAGTCGAAGCAGGCTCTCGCCGCTCGCGACGATCGCCTCCTCGTTCGAGCGCGGGGCCCAGCCGAGCACTCGCTTCGCCTTCGCGTTGCTCGCCTGCTTGGCCTTGCCGAGCTCGGGGACGATCTGCTTCACGGAGGAGTCGAAGCGCGACACCAGGCGCACGACCCAGTTGGGCAGCACTCGCGTCGGAACCTTCTTCGCGTCGGCGCCCATTCGCTCGCGCAGCACCGCGGCAATCTCGGGGACCGACATGAACTCGCCGGCCACCGCGATAAAGCGCTCGCCGGCGGCCGCGGGGTCAGACATCGCTCGCCGGTGCAGGTCCGCGACGTCGCGGACGTCGACGATGCCGTAGGACACCTGCGGGAGCCCCGGTATCGAGCCCTCGAGCAGCCGCTTCACGAGCTCGATCGAGGTCGAGAAGTCCGAGCCGAGCACCGGCCCGAAGACGCCGACCGGGTTGACGACGGAGAGCTCGAGGCTCCCGCCCTCACGCGCGATGAAGTCCCACGCCGCGCGCTCGGCGAGCGTCTTCGACTTCGTGTAGGCGCTCACGCCGTCGGCGTCCGGATTGGTCCAGTCCTCCTCGGTGAAGGGCTGGTCGCGGGGTGGGACGCCGTAGCCGACCGCGGCGAACGACGAGGTCATCACCACGCGCCTGACCTGAGCATCACGCGCGGCGGCGAGCACCCGCAGCGCGCCCTCGCGAGCCGGCACGATCAGATCGTCCTCGTGCTTCGGCGGGCCCAGCGGGAACGGCGAGGCCACGTGCAGCACGAAGTCGCACCCGGAGACGGCGTCTCCCCAGCCGGCGTCGGCCATCAGGTCGGCGGTCACGAACGAGAGCGCCTCGGCGCTCTCCGCGCCGAGCAGCTCGCGCACGGCCGCCTCGCGCTCGGGCGAACGCACCGTCGTGCGCACGCGATACCCGCCTTGGAGCAAATCGAGGATGCAGGACGAGCCGATGAACCCGGACCCGCCGGTGACTAGGACAGTCTCGCCGCTCACGGCAGGAGTTCTACCCCTTCTGATCGCGAGCGGCGTCGAGCTCCGCGGGGCGGGCGACGCCCGCTCGCTCCTCGACCGACACCGAGTACGCCCGCGAGCGGAAACGTGGGATGGGGTCGTCCGTGAGCTCGACGCCGTCGGTGACGCGCGTGGGGTCGAACACCAGGACGTCGTCGCCCGTGTCGCGTCCGGTCTCGAGTTCCGTGAGCTCGAGCGTGCCCACAGCGAGGGTCTCGCGTTCCGCCGGCCACATCGCCGTCGGGTCAGCGACCGGATCGCCCTCGGCGGCAAGCTGAACCCGGAGGGTGAAGCGGACGGGCTCCCGTGCCAGGCGCTCGACGATCTCCCGCCGGAGATAGTCCGGCCCGGCGGCCTTGGCCTCGCCGCTCGGAGATCGTGGCCTCGCCAACTTCCGGCAGCCAGCTGTAGCGGACGTGGCGCCCCTCGCCGTTCGCGTCGACCCAGCGGAATGCGTGGAGCCCGTTGTAGCGGACGCGGGCGTAGCTGGCTGGTGGCTTGAGCGCCAGGAACGCACGCACCGCCGGGAGCGCCTCGCGGTGAGTCGCGAGATAGAGCGCGAAGCGGGGGCCCGGCTGGTTGATCAACGGCAGACGCTTTCCGGCGCGAGTGAACGCGACGAAGTCCTCGGGAGTCCGCACGAAGAAGCAGGGCAGGTTGAGGGCCACGATGTCCGTCCGCGAGCCATCGGGAAGGTAGAACTTGGTGGCCATCCCGCGGCCGTCTTGGACGAAGTCGGGGGTCGAGGGGTTGCCGGCGCCGTTCGAGAAGCGCGTGGTGACCGGGACCGGCTCGCCCTGCATGTGGGCGGCGCGGGTCAGCGCCGACGCTTCGGGGGTCGGGGTGAACATGCCCTTGCACACCGTCCCCTTCGAATGCACCGCGCGGTGGCCCTCGTGGCGCCCGTAAGTCTCGTGGAGGAGATCGACCGCCTCCCGTGCCAGCGGGTCCATGGAGGCGATCCTATTGGTGGCGCGGAGTCCGACGGTTGGCCGCGTGGCGCCTCGGAGATAGAGATCGGACGCTGATGCGGTTCTCCATCAACATCCCGAACTTCGGAGACTTCGCCGACGCAGCCACGGTCGCGAGGGTGGCGTCGGCGGCGGAGGCGGCCGGATGGGACGCGCTGTTCGTCTGGGATCACGTCGTCCACGACAAGCGCTCCCAGCGCAGCTTCGGCGATCCCTGGATGCTGCTCACGGCCGCGGCCCTGGCGACGACGCGGATCAAGCTCGGCCCCATGGTCACGCCGGTCCCCCGGCGACGGCCGCAACAGCTCGCGCGCCAGGTGTCGACCCTCGACAACCTCAGCGATGGACGCGTGATCTTCGGCGCCGGGTTGGGCGGCCCCATCGAGGACGAGTACGGCAGCTTCGGCGAGCCGACCGATCCGAGGCTGCTCGCCGAGCGCCTGGACGAGGGTCTGGACCTGCTCGACCGGTACTGGTCAGGCGAGGCGGTCACCCACGACGGTCGCCACTACCACGTCGAGGACGTGACCCTGCTCCCTACGCCGGTGCAGCGCCCGCGCGTCCCGGTCTGGATCGGCGGGTTCTGGCCACATCGCCCACCGATGCGACGCGCCGCCCGATGGGACGGCGCCATCCCGCTTGTTCCTGTCCGCCACGCACGGCCACCCGCCACCCGTCGACGAGGTCCGCGACCTGGTCGCGTACGTCCGTGGTCATCGCGACGGCGACCCAGGCCGGCCATTCGAGCTCGTCCTGGGCGGGGCCAGCCCGACCAACGCCGCCGGCGCGCGCGACCTGCTCGGTCCGCTGATCGAGGCCGGCGCCACCTGGTGGGACGAGCGACGGCCCATCGACGACGAGATCAACCGGCTCGAGCCGGTGCTCCGTCGCATCGAGGGAGGTCCACCGATCTGCGGGGAGTAGCTTTTCGACTATCGCAACCCCCTGGCCACCGCTCAGCTACCGGCCCTGGAGCGCGACCTGCGACACCCTCCACGCGCACACCCAGGTACTGGGGAAGCTCGCCGTGAAGCTCGCGCCTCCCGAGCCGCAGCTCCAGCACGCCGCCTTACGGCTGAGCGCGCGCGGCTGGGAGACCGGTCGCGCTGCCGGCGCCCGATGGCTCGGGCGCGATCGTCGCGGCGCTCGACCTGCATGCGCACGAGGCCGTGGTCGAGCACAGCGCCGGTCATGAGACACGGATCGCGCTGACGCCGAACCGTCCCGTGGCGGAGGTGACCCGCGAGGTGCTCGAGGCCGTGGGGCGCCTGGCGGGCGAAGTCGAGATCAATCCCACTCCCCAGGAGGTGCCGTGGCAGGTCCCGCTCGACGAGGACCACGAGCACGCGACCTATGACTCCGACCAGGTGGCGACCTACTTCGAGGCCGCCACCCGCGCGGCGCTCGTCCTGTCGGAGTTCCGGGCGCCGTTTCGAGGTCGCTCGACGCCGGTCAACGCCTGGTGGGGGACCTTCGACCTCGCCATCCAGTTCTTCTCCGGGCGGCCGGCCGATCCGCCGTCCGACGACTTCATCATGCGAAACGGAGGCGATGCCCAGCAGGTCGAGATCGGGTGGTGGCCGGGTGATCCGAACCACGAGCAGGCGGCGTTCTTCGCCTTCGCGTACCCCACACCCGATGGCTTTGCGGACGCGAGCCTCAGCCCCGCCGCGGCGCATTGGGACGGGCAACTCGGCGAGTACGTGCTCTATTGGGAGGACATCCGCGAGAGCCCCGACCCGCATGGCCTCGCGCTGGAATTCGCCCGGTCGGCTTTCCGCCACGCCTGCGAGGTGTGCGAGTGGGACCCGGTGCTGGCGGCCACCGCAGAGGGGGTCCCGCCTCCGATCAGGTGACCGCCTGCGGTAGCGCGACCGGGTCCTGTCCAACCTCCGGGTCAGCCGGTTCGCCGCGCGTGTTCGTGATGCGCGTGGCCACGACCGCGGCTGCGAGGAAGAAGATGCTCGACGCGAGCAGGGCGCGCTGGAAGCCCGACGTGAGTGCCTCCGGGACGGGGGCGTGGCTTGCCACCAGGTCGCCGGTCCGGGACGTGGCGATCGCGGTGAAGATCGCCAGCCCGAGCGCCCCGCCGACCTGCTGAGAGGCGTTCAGCAGCGCCGCCGCAAGGCCCGCCCGGTCCTCCCCCACTCCGGCATTCGCCGCTTGGAGAACGGCGACGAACATGGCGCCCAGACCCAGCGACGTGATGATCAGCCCGGGCAGGAGATCGGCGACGTATGAGCCGTCCACCGGGATGCGGGACAGCCAGTAGACGCCTCCGGCCCCGATCAGCGAGCCGCCCACGATCACCGGGCGCGTACCCACTCGCGGCACCAGCTGCGAGGCGATGCCGGCGGCCACTCCGACGCCGAAGGTGAGCGGCAGGTAGGCCGCGCCGGCCTCGATCGGCGAGTAGCCGAGGACGTTCTGCATGTAGAGCGTGAGGAAGAAGAACATCGACAGCAGACCCGCGAACGCCACGAGCTGCGTCGCGTCGGCCGCGGCAAGCCCCTTGACGCGGAAGATCGAAAGCGGCAGCAACGGGTTGCGGCTGCGCGCCTCGTTGACGACGAACGCCGCCAGCAGCACGAGCGCGCCGGTGAGCTCGGCGACCGTTTCCGCCGCGCTCCAGCCCTGATCGGGCGCTTCCACGAGGGCGAAGACCAGCAGCAGCATCCCGCCCGTGGCCAGGATGGAACCGAGGAAGTCGAAGTCAGCCCCCCGCGCGCGAGCCCTCTCCCCGTCGATCAGGGCGAAGATCCCGCCGAGCACCAGCAGCGCGGCCAGCGGGTTGACGAACATGACCCAGCGCCAGCCAGGACCCTCGGTGAGCAGGCCGCCGAGCAGCACGCCCGCGGCGGAGGCCAGGCCGCCGACGGCGCCCCACACGGCCAATGCCTTGGTGCGATCCGGGCCTTCCTTGAAGCTCGTGGTGAGAATCGACAGCGCCGCGGGGAGCATCAACGCCGCGCCGATGCCCTGCGCAAGACGTGCGCCGACCAGCACTTCCGAGCTCCCGGCGAACCCGCCGACCAGCGAGGAGATGCCGATCAGCACGGTTCCGGCGACGAGCACCCGGCGGCGGCCGAGCAGATCCGCTGCGCGTCCGCCCAGCAGCATGAAGCCGCCGTAGGTGAGCAGGTACGCGCTCGGGACCCATTGCAGGCCCTGCTCCGAGAAATGCAGGTCGCTGCGGATTGAGGGAAGAGCGACGTTGACGATCGAGGCGTCGACGAAGTCGAGGAACGCGACGGCGGCGAGCAGGGCCAGGGTGAGCTTGCCGCGACGGGTCGCGAGGAAGGACGGTTGCGAGGTGTCTGTGGCCATCTGGTGGAGCCTCCGGCTATCGCTTCTTGTTTCGGGATGCATATTATTGATATCACGCATGATTGGCATTCTCAAGTACGTGTGATAAAGATCACGTAGATGGCAGAGGAAATTTCTCCCGACACCGCGCTCGGCGAATTCGCCGGCCAGCTCTTCTTCCGGCTGTGGCGGGCCTCGCATACCCGCATCGCGAAGGCGCTCGAGTCGCTAGATCTGACGCCCGCGCTGTTCGCCCTCCTCAACCTCCTCGGGCGCGCCGACGGAGCCAACCAGCAGGAGCTCGGCAGGGCGATGGCGGTCGACCCCAGCACGATGGTCTCGCTGATCGACGAGCTCGAGGCCCAGGGGCTTGCCAAGCGCCAGCCCCATCCCAACGATCGCCGCGCCCGCGCGGTGGTCCTCACCGCGAAGGGTCGGCGGGTCCGGGAGAAAAGCCGCCAGATGGCGAGCCAGGTGGAAGACGAGGTGCTCGGCGGGCTGAGCGCCGCCGACCGTCGGGAATTGCTCAGGCTGCTCCGGCTCGCGCACGGCTCAGCGCCGCCACAACCCCCATGGCGCGCTGAGGAAGGCGATTAGCTCAGGGGGCAGGCTTCAACGAGAAGACCTGGAGTCCATCGGGAGTGCCTTTTGCGCGGAACCAGCGCTTGCGTTTGGTTTGCACGCGCTCTGGGTCGATCCGGGCCAGCACCGTGTTCGAGGCGAGCACTTCCCCGGGAGCCGCGGCGTCCACGAGCCGCGCTGCGACGTTCACGTCCACGCCGAGGTAGTCGGCACCCAGCCGGCGCGGGTGTCCGACGTGGATGCCCGCGCGCAGGCGCGGGCGGTAGCCGTCGTGATCGAGGGAACCCACGCTCTCGCTCGCCTCGAGCACCGCGGTAACGGCCGCCTGCGGATCGGCGAACACGGCCATCAGACCATCGCCGAGCCGCTTGACGATCGTGCCGCCGCGGTCCGTGAGCGGCGGCTCGAGCGCCTCCCCCACGTCGCGCAGGAAGTTCACGGCCACCGTGTCGCCCTTGTCGAGCGCCCAGGTCGAGAAACCGCTCAGGTCGGTGAAGACGATTGCCAACTCCACCTCGCCGCGGCCGCGGCCCTGAGCTTCCGCGAGCGCCTGCCACACCTGGACGGCTCCGAGCCCTAGCTCGCGGACGACGCCGGGGGACTCAACCGTGAGCTCGCTCAGCTGACGCCCGGCGACCTCGCTGGGACGCCTTCCACCCGTCGAGAGCGGATCCCCGTAGCGCTCGTCCCCGGGGAGCCACTCGCGCACCAACCGCGCGCCCTTGACCAACCGCGAATCGCGATTCAGGCGCCTGAGTCGGCCTGGCTCGCCCGCGCTCAAAACTGCTTCTTGAGCATGCCGAAGACGCCTCGCAGCACCTTCTTCTGGATTGCCTTGCCCTGACGTGAGTTGAGGAAGTCCCCGAGCTCCTCGACGCCGCCCGAAGGCGCCGGGGCCGGGGGCGCCGCCTTGCGACGCCGAGCCCGCGGCTTTTCCCCAGCCGGCTCGGCGGCCGCAGCCGTCGCCTTCTCCATTCTCGCCGCGAGCTTCTCGCGCGCGCTCTCGGCCTCCACACGCGTTCCGTACTTGGCGTAGAGCGGCGAGCCCTTGGCGGCGCCATCCACATCCGGAGCGGGGCCGATGCGCGACGCGGGCGCGCGGAGCCGGGTGTGCACGACCGGTGTCGGCACCCCCTTGTCGGACAGGGTCGTCACGGCCGCCTCGCCGATCCCCATCGAGGTGAGCAGCTCCTCGACGTCATAGAGGTCCGACTTGGGATAGGTGGAGGCCGCCGCCTTGAGCGCCTTCGCGTCATCCGGCGTGAAGGCGCGCAGGGCGTGCTGCACGCGGTTGCCGAGCTGGCCGAGCACCGCCGCGGGGACGTCATCCGGCACCTGTGTCACGAAGAAGACGCCCACGCCCTTGGACCGGATCAAGCGAACCGTCTGGGTGACGGACTCGAGGAATGCGTCGGTCGCGTCCGCGAACAGGAGGTGCGCCTCGTCGAAGAAGAAGACGAGCTTGGGCCGGTCGAGGTCACCCGCCTCCGGGAGCTGCTCGAAGAGCTCGGCGAGCAGCCACATCAGAGCCGTAGAGAACAGCCTGGGCTTGTCCTGCACCGCGGGCAGCTCCAGCACCGAGATCACCCCGCGACCGTCGGAGGCCGTGCGCATCAGGTCCGCCACCTCCAGCTGAGGCTCGCCGAAGAACTCCGTCCCGCCTCCGTCCTCGAGCCCGACCAGCACCCGCAGGAGCACCCCGACCGTGGACGAGGCCAGACCGCCGATGCCCTCGAGCTCCGCCTGCCCGGCGTCGGAATCGAGGAACGTCAGCAGGGCGCGCAGGTCGGACAGGTCGAGCAGCGGCAGCCCCTTCTCGTCCGCGTAGTGGAAGACGAGCGCCAGGCTCTCCTCCTGCGTCTGGTTGGCCTTGAGGATCTTCGCGAGCAGCTGGGGCCCGAAGTCGGTCACGGTCGCGCGCACCGGCACGCCGGGCCCGAGCCCGCCGAGCGACAGGTATTCGACAGGGAACCCGGCCGCCTCGAACGGAAGGCCGAGCTCCGTCATCCGCTTCTCGGCAGGGCCGCCCGCCTCCCCCGCGACGCCGACGCCCGAGACGTCGCCCTTCACGTCGGCGGCGAACACCGCCACGCCGGCGGACGACAGCTGCTCGGCGATCGTCTGCAGAGTCACGGTCTTCCCCGTGCCGGTCGCGCCGGCCACAAGGCCGTGGCGGTTCATCATCCGCAGCGGGATCTGAACTACGGCCTCGGGAGCGAGCGCTCCGTCGTGCACCCCGCGCCCGAGGTCGACCACGGGGCCCTCGGCCGCATATGCCGCCGCGATCGTCTTGCCGAACTCGTCGCTCATCGTCCGCATCCTAAGTACGACCGGGCGGTCGTGTCAGGCGTCGATGCGCGGCAGTGCCGCGACTCGTGCGTCGCGCGCGACCTGGCGCACCTCGCGCGGTACCTCGGCGAGCTGCACGCGTCTGACGAAGTCCTGAGGTCGGCCGAGTGGCGTGAAGAAGTTGTCGTAGTGGGTCGGCACGACGATGCGCGGATCGAGCTTGGGGAGGATCCGCTCCCAGTAGTGCGGCGTGACGCTGCGCCCGGCCACGCCCGCCAGGAACACGTCGACGGGCCCGTCGCGCAGCTCGCTGTCGTTGAGGTCGGCGCTGCCCTGGTGGTAGAGCGAGATGCCCGCGACGTCGATCTGGATGCCGTACACCGCCCCGCACTTGTAGCTGGTGGGCACGAGGCCGTTGAGGTGGTCGCAGGTCAGCTCCCCATCCATGGGCACCTTGCGCCCGAACAGCAGCTTGGAGTGCCTGCTGGGCACGAAGCGCACGACGAACGGCCCCAGCTCATAGGGCTGATGCGCAACCACTTCCACCGCCTGGTCGCCCACGCCGTGCAGCCGCATGAGGTGCGCCAGCGAGGCCGAGCCATAGGCCATCGCTCCGTGGCGGCGTGACAGAGCCGGAGCGTCAACGGCGTGGTCGAAGTGTGTGTGGCCGACCAGGATGCCCGCCACCGCCCCCGGGGAATCGGCATACCGCTCCAGCATGGTCGCGTCCGGCAGCGTCCGGCGCCGCAACAGGAACGCGCGCAACGGCACTCGCGAGACGTAAGGGTCGATGAAGATCGACACGTTCTCGTAGGTCAGCCGGTAGCCCGATACGCCCAGCCACCGCACGTCAAGGCCGGCCGGCAGATCGAGCGGGACTCGCTCCAGCTCGTGCGCCGCCTGCGCATCGTCACCGTGCTCGGACACTCAACGCAGCATCGCACGCCGCCCGGTGTCGGCGGTCAGTTTTCGGCCGGGCCGTAGCTGACGTTCAGCACGCCGCGACTTGAAGGTTTCCGCGCTCAGGAGCTTGAGGGGGATGCCCGGCTCGTCCGGCGGAAAGAGCCGAGCGAGGCCGTCGCCGACCGCGAGCGGGTGCACGAGCAGGTTGAGCTCGTCGAGGAGGCCCTCGCGCAGCAGCCAGCGGACGGTGGTGGCGCTGCCGGACATGGCGATGTCGCCACCGTCCTGGGCCTTGAGGTCGGTCAGCTTCTGGGCCACGTCACCGCCGACGATCTCCGTGTTCTGCCACTCCGCCGTCTGCAGGCTGTTGGAGACCACGTACTTCTTCATCGAGTTCATGACGTCGCCGAACGGCTCGTCGGCATGCTCGGGCCAGTACGCGGCCCACTCGTCGTACAGGACGCGGCCCATGAGCATCGCGTCGGTGGTGGCGAAGCCGGCGCCGACCGCGGCCCCCATCTCGTCGTCGAAGTACGGGAAGTGCCACTTGTCGGGCGACTCGACGGCGCCGTCGAGGGACATGAAGAAGTTCGACTTGATCTTGCGCATTGGAAGCCTCCTGGGCTGAGTTGTCTGGTCGGTTACGCGAGCAGGGCGTCCATCTGGCCGACCGACTGCGGGAACACCTCGAAAGCGCCCCAACGCTCCAGCTGCTCCATGTGCTCGCTGGAGTCGAAGACGAAACGCAGCTCCATTCGGGTGCCCCCGTCGTGCTCGTCGAGTCGCATCTGCACCGCCGTGGTCGGCGTCTTGGCGTTCGGTGTGCCGTCGTGGTTGGCGAATCCGTCGGTGAACTCGAGCGACCTTGGCGGGTCGACCGACGTGACCCGCCACCAGCCACGAGACGTCTCGCCGCCTGGGCCGGTCATGACGTAGGCGACCTCACCGCCGACAGCCAGGTCGTGCTTCTCCACGCTCGCGGGATGGGTCGGCGGTCCCCACCAGCGCTCCAGCTGCCGCGGGTCGGCCCACAATTGCCACACCCGGTCGATCGGGGCGTCGAAGTCGGCGACAAGCGTGAGGCTGAGGGTGTCGAAGTCCTTCTCGATGCTGACGACGCTCATCCGCCCTGCCCCGCGAGCAGATCGCCCATCCGGTCCACACGCCCGCGCCACGCCGTCTCGAGCTCGTCGAGGAGCCGCCGCGCCCGGCTTACGGCGTCGCGGTCCGTGCGCACGAGCTGCTCCCGTCCACGGCGCTCCTTGGTGACGAGGCCGGCGCGCTCCAGCACAGCGACGTGCTTCTGCACCGCGGCGAAGCTCATCGGGTAGACGTCGGCGAGTCGCGACACCGACGCCTCTGCTCCGAACACAGCGGTGGACGATGTCGCGGCGCGTGGCGTCCGCCAGCGCGTGAAACAGGCGATCGACCTCCTCGTCGGATCTTTCACCTACAACCATTCGGTTGTAGGTTAGCTCCTCCGTCAGCCGAAGGTGAAGACGTAGGCACGGACCCCAGGATCCAGGAACGTGATCTCGAAGGTGTGCTCGCTGACGGCACCGGGCTGGCGAACGAGCTGGTAGAGCCGAGGCTCGGAGACGGTGCCGACGCCCAGCGGGTTGACGTCGATGCCGTGCGCGTCGCCGGGCGGCTGCCCATCGAGGAGCACCGTGAAGCGGACCTCCCCGCCCGGGGTCGTCGGCGTCAGGACGAGGTTGACGTCGCGGGCCTGGAAGCGGTAGGCGATCGACCCCGTGGCTGCCTCGAGCACGGCCGCCTCATCCTCCACCGTCCACTGCCCGGCCAGGGCCCACTGGTTGAGCCCCAGCTCCTCGGCGCCGTCGCCGGCGCGCCGCTCGCCTCGCGCGTGGCCGAGATACGTCTCCGGCGACTCGAGGGAGTCCCAGTCGGCGGCGACCTCGATGCCGGCGGGCTCGACACGCACGGGCTCGCCG
This sequence comes from uncultured Thermoleophilaceae bacterium, assembly GCA_963722245.1. Lineage (GTDB taxonomy): Bacteria > Actinomycetota > Thermoleophilia > Solirubrobacterales > Thermoleophilaceae > JACVRW01. The sequence continues at coordinate 623,614 of CAVRKM010000012.1, read as the reverse complement.
TCCGCGCTCAACAGCTGCCGGATCGCCGCCTCGGTCTCGCTGTAGGCGCCCTCGCCGAAATGCTCGTAGCGGAGGCGGCCTTCGCCGTCGACCAGGTAGAGCGCCGGCCAGTACTGATTGCTGAACGAGCGCCAGATCGCATACCCGTTGTCGAGCACGATCGGGTGCTCGACCCCCAGCCGCTCCATCGCCCTACCCACGCCCTCGAGCTCGCGCTCGAAGGCGAACTCGGGGGCGTGTGCCCCTACGACCACCAGGCCGCGTCTCGCGGTAGGCGCGCACCCACGCCCGGACGTAGGGAAGGGTGCGGATCCAGTTGACGCAGGAGTAGGTGCAGAACTGGACGGCCACCACGTTCCCGTCCAGTCCCGCGGCCGTCAGCGGCTCTGAGTTGAGCCACTCGGTCGCGCCGTCGAGCTCGGCGAGGAGTGCCTGGCTCATGCCACGACGACGTGCTTGACCTCCGCCATGTAGCGGTCGGCGGCCGCGGAGGCTTCGTCCGGAGCGCTCCCGCTTTGGCGAGCGTCCATATACGCCGCGTACCAGTCCCACCAGTCGTGCGGTGGGGCCGCCGCCTCGAAGACGCCGTGACGCTCGGACGTCTCGTGCAACAGATCTGCGAGAGAAGCGATGTCCATGTATCAGTCCTCCCACTCCCGGCCGGGGAGCCTGGTCGTGATCTCTTGGAGCACCCAGCGGTTCCCGTCCGGGTCGCTGAACGTGGCCCTCGCGAAGTACGAGCGCTCACCTTCCGGCGCGTCGAAGCCCGGGGGCCGAGCCTCCTGCACCTCGCTGACGTCTACGCCGCGGCTGACGAGATCGTTTCGGGCGGCGTCGATGTCGTCGACCACGAGGATCATTCCCTGACCGGACCCCGGCTCGGCCGTCGTCGCGCCCTTGCCGAACTGGATCGAGCACTGCGAGTGGAGTGGCGTCATCTGCACCGTCCTGACGTCGTCGCTGACGACCAGGTCGATGTCGAACCGCCATCCAAGGCTCTTGTAGAAGCTCATTGCCCGATCGACGTCTGAGACGGGCAACGTCACTACCTCGAGCTTCATGTCGATCGTCCCGACCTCCGGGACCTCCGTCGAGCTGTCGGCGCTCGCGCCGGTGCTGCTCATCTTGACCTCCGTCGATCGATTTGCATTGGCAAAAGCGTGTCGCCTCGGCTGATCCCTCGCGCCCGTGGAGTCCCTGGTCGGATCACGGGATGGCTAGGCCGCCGTCTTGCCGTCCGCGCTCCACCTGTTCCAGCCATGGAAGGACGAGAGGTCGCCAGCATCCCAGGCCTCGCGCAGTCCGGGTGTGCTGAGGTCCCAGTCGGGACGGATCTCGCGACCCACGGCGCGCAGGTCGTGCCAGAGATCGACGACCGAGGGGCGCCCCCAGAACCAGTAGCCGTTGTAGATGCTGTGGACCACCAGCCCGGGCTTGAGCACGAGCGTGTGCGGGATCATCGGGTCGTGCTCGGGGTCGGTGTACTCCTGGATGTCGAGGTCCTTCTGGACGGTGCGATCCGGGTCTGACAGGAAGGTCCACTGGGCGCCGACCGACGCGCGGAACTCCTGGAGCTCGTGGTGCGCGTCGGTCGCGATCGTCGCCATCCGGGTGTAAGCGACCGCGAACTTCGGATAGAAGGCCGCGAGCTCGAGGTGCTGCTGGTGCTCCTTCGGGCAGTAGTGCCCGCGCGCGAGCGTCAGGACCAGGGGATCGTCGCCCTGCAGCTCGCTGAGCCTGCGAGGGATGTCCTCGTGATCGGGCAGCTCGTAGTCCGGGAACGTGCCGCCGGGTGCGATGTCCGAGCGCATTGGTTGACCTCCTTGGTTGCGATTGACGGCATGACCCGGTCAGTCCCCCGGTACGTGCGGCCATCGGTCCAGGAACGCGACGAGATCGTCGATGTGGTGGTTGGAGCCGGGGGGCTCGAGCCCCGGCACGAGCCCATTGACCGTAATGTCGCGCGCACGCAGCTCGTGTGCAAGGACGGGTGTGATGGCCTCGGTGCTGGAGACCGTGACGATCGCGCCCCCAGGACGGAGCCGACGCGCCGCCTCCCGGTTGACGACGGAGCTACCGCTTACACCGGTCTGAACGACGACGTCGACGCCACCGAACGCAGCTGTCGTCTCATCGAACAGACGCTCGACGTCGAGCTCGTCGGTCACGTCGGCGCGAACTGCGAGCGCCGTGCCGCTCGCGCCGAGGATCTCCTCAACCGCGGCTTCGGCGTCGTTCTGGTCCCGCACGTAGACCACGACGACGGCGTAGCCCCACCCCGCCAGCCTCTGCGCGATCTCGCGGCCGACCCCGGACGATCCCCCCGTGACGATCGCGACTGCGTAGTCGGACCTCGTGTCGTCGGGAAGCGCGGCCACAGAGGAACTCTGGCTGCCATCGCCCACCGTCGCGCCCGGGCACACCCGGGCCTGATCACCGGTCACTGCGGAGGTCTAGGGTTCACAGACCGATGGCCGCCCACCGCCCCCCGGCATTCCGGGGCCGGTCCAGCGAGCGTGAGCTGCTCGACCGGCTGTTGGACAACGTCCGCGGCGGCCAGAGCGCGGTCCTGGTCATCCGCGGCGAGCCGGGCGTGGGCAAGACGGCACTCCTGCATTACTGCGCTCGCCAGGCGTCCGGCTTTCGGATCGCGAGGATCGCGGGTGTCGAATCCGAGATGGAGCTGCCGTTCGCGGGGCTGCATCAGCTATGCGCGCCGTTGCTCGAAGGGCTCGACGCGCTTCCCCAGCCGCAGCAGGTCGCCCTGCGAGTCGCCCTGGGCCTGGAGTCCGGCGATGCCCCGGACCGCTTTCTGGTCGCGTTGGCCGCGCTCAGCCTGCTTGCCGAGGTTGCCGTGGACCGGCCGCTGCTCTGCTTCGTCGACGACACGCAGTGGCTCGACGGCGCCTCGGGCCAGGTCCTCGGCTTCGTCGCGCGACGGCTGCTCGCGGAGTCGGTGGCGATCGTGTTCGCCGTGCGCGACGAGGCCGAGAGACGCGAGTTGGTGGACCTGCCGGAGCTGCGGCTCGAAGGTCTGGAGGAAGAGGACGCCCGGTCTCTGCTGGCGACCGTCATTCCGGGCCGGCTCGACGAGCGGGTCCGAGACCGAATCGTGGCCGAGACACGCGGCAATCCGCTTGCGCTGTTGGAGCTCCCGCAGGGGCTCTCGACGGCGCAACTGGCGGGCGGGTTCGGGCTGCCGGAGCCGCTGCACCTGTCGGGGCGGATCGAGCAGAGCTTCCTGCGGCGGCTCGAGGAGCTTCCCGATGACACGCGGCTGCTGCTCCTTGTCGCGGCGGCGGAACCCGTCGGCGACCCGGCGCTGATGTGGCGTGCCGCGATGCGGCTCGGGGTCACCCGCACGGCCCTCGAGCCTGCCGCACGGACCGGCCTGGTGGACGTCGGGGCCCAGGTGCGGTTTCGTCACCCGCTCGTCCGGTCAGCGGTCTATCGATCGGCTTCGGACCTCGAACGCCAGACCGCGCACGGGGCGCTGGCGGAGGTGACCGATGGTGCGCTCGAACCGGATCGCAGCGTGTGGCACCGCGCGCAGGCGACACGAGCGCCGGACGAGGATGTCGCCGCCGAGCTCGAGCGCTCGGCAGCTCGCGCGCAGGCCCGCGGGGGACTCGCCGCCGCAGCCGCGTTCCTGGGACGGGCGGCCGACCTGACGACGGACGAGTCCCGCCGCGCCGAGCGCATGCTGGCGGCAGCGGAGTTCAGCCTGCACGCCGGCGCCTTCGACGCTGCGCTTGGGCTGCTGGCGGCGGCGCAGGCCGGATCGCTGGACGAGCTCGGCCAGGCCCGCGTGGATCTGCTGCACGCCCAGCTCGCCTACGCCCACAACCGCGGGAGCGACGCTCCGCTGCTTCTCCTTCAAGCCGCAAGGACGCTCGAGACGCTAGACGTGCGGCTCTCGCGCGAGACGTATCTCGACGCGTGGAGCGCGGCACTGTTCGCGGGACGGCTGGCGAGCGCCGGCCGCCTGATCGACGTCTCGGAGGCCGTGAGAGCGGCCCCCGGACCGGAGGACTCGCCGCGCCCGTGCGATCTGCTGCTGGATGGGTTTGCGCTGGTCTTCACCGAGGGACGCGTCGCCGCAACGCCGGTGCTGCAGCGCGCCGCCACCGCATTCGCCGGTAGCGACATCTCCGTGGAGGAGGTGCTCCGGTGGGGCTGGTTGGCGACGGCGGCCGCCGTTTTCGTGTGGGACTACGACACCTGTCTCGCTGTCGCCACCCGCGAGGTTCAGATCGCCCGCGAGTCAGGGGCACTCGAAGTCCTCGCGGTCGGCGTCAACGTGCTGGGCCAGGCCGTCGCGCTCGGCGGCGACTTCGCGACGACCGCCGTGTTGATCGCCGAGGCCGACGCGGTGACGGAGGCCACCGGGACCCGTGTCGCTCCCTACGCCGCGCTTGTCCTCGCAGGATTCCGCGGCCAGGAAGCCGAGGCCTCCAAGCTGATCCACGCCACCATCAGCGAGGCCACCGCCGGCGGCCAGGGAACTGCTGTCCAGTACGCGCACTGGGCCAATGCGGTCCTCATGAACGGCCTCGGCCGCTACGAAGAGGCGCTTGCGGCGGCCACCGCGGCGAGCGACGACACACCCGAGCTGTTCGTCGCCACGTGGGCGCTCAGCGAGCTTGTCGAGGCCGCCAGCAGGACCGGGAACACCGAGGTTGCGGCGCGGGCTCTCAAGCGACTGAGCGAGCAGACACAGGCCAGCGACTCCGAGTGGGCGCTCGGCATCGAGGCGAGATCACGCGCGCTGCTGAGCGAGGGTGAGGCCGCCGAGCGCCTGTACCGAGAAGCGATCGACCGCTTGGGGCGCACCCGGCTTCGTCCAGAGCTCGCCCGCGTCCGGCTGCTCTATGGCGAATGGCTGCGCCGCGCGAATCGACGCGTCGACGCGCGCGAGCAGCTCCGGGGTGCACACGACGCGTTCGTCTCCATGGACGCCGACGCGTTCGCCGAACGCGCCCGGCACGAGCTGCTGGCCACCGGCGCGAAGGTGCGCAAGCGCCTCGACCAGACGCGCGATGAGCTCACGCCTCAGGAGGAGCACATCGCAAGACTCGCCCGCGACGGCCGGACGAATCCACAGATCGGCGCGGAGCTCTACCTCAGCCCCCGCACGGTCGAGTGGCATCTGAACAAGGTGTTCACCAAGCTCGGAATCAGCTCGCGCAGGGACCTTCAAGACGCCTTGTCGGAACGGGAAGCCACGCCCGCATAGCCGGGACCCGGGCACCTGCCCGGGAGTTCACGGGCGCGACGGGCGAGTCTACGCGCGACGCTGAATCTCCCGCTGACGAAAGGAGCCGGAGTTGCTCGAGCAAACCGTCGTCGTGATCGGCGGCAGCGCAGGCATCGGCCTGGAGACGGCAAGGCGTGCGCGCGCCGAGGGAGCCGACGTAATCCTGACCGGGCGCAATCCCGACCGGCTGAAGCACGCGGCCGCCGAACTCGGCGCACTGAGCACCGCCACCTTCGATGCCAACGATTCGGCTGCCCTGGAGGCCTTCTTCGCACAGCTCGAGGGACCAATCGACCACGTGATGGTCACAGCCGGCCGCCCCTATTACGCGCCGCTGGCCGAGATGGACTTCGACGAGGCGCGCCACGCGCTCCAGGAGCACCCGATGCTGATGGTCGGCGTCGCCCGCTACGCCAGCGGCAAGGTCCGCCCCGGGGGCGCGCTCGTGTTCATGGGCGGAACAGGAGCGCGTAACCCGGCCGCGGGCGTCGGGCTCAGCTCGGCGATGACCGCGGCCCTCCCGGCCCTCACGGCCAGCCTCGCGCTCGAGATCGCACCTGTTCGAATCAACCTGATCGCCGCCGGCTTCGTCGACACACCGCTCTCGGCTTCGCTGCTCGGCGATCGGCTCGACGAGCGCCGCGACGAGCTGCGCGCAAAGCTGCCGATCGGGCGTGTCGTCGGCCCCGCCGACGTCGCAGCGTTGGCGGTGCACGTCATGACCAACACCGCTCTGACCGGGGCGACGTACGACATCGACGGCGGCCAATCCCTCGTCCGGAACTAGCGAGCTACAGCGGCGGGTCGGCGTCGTCGTAGATGCGGGCCGCAGCCAGCTTGCCGCTCGCACCCCGAACGTACACAGCCACCCCGGCCTGCGGTGGGAGCTCCGTCTTGCCCCACCGCACGACGTTGTACTCGAGCGCGCACGCGCGCTCGTCGTCGAGGACGGCGCAGTGTTCCAGCGCGATACCGCCATCGTTCGAGAACAACCGCTCGTAGAACGCGCGCAGGCCTTCGGGACCCCTGTGGACGTGCTGGCCGCCGGCGGGCTCGCGAGCGTAGCCGTCAGGCTCGAACGCCGCCACGATCCCGTCGACGTCGCCGGCCGAGAGCGCGCTGTGATATTCGCCCACGACATCTGACGGGCGCAGCTCCGGATCGCGCTGCAGTAGAGGCGGGCGGTTCACATGGCGGCCGGTCAGCGGAAATCTGCTGGAGTAGACCCGCAGCTCATCGATCCTCCCGTCCGAGTGGCGGGCGGAGACGATCGCGACCGGAACATCGACTCGCCCGGTCTCTCCGTCGAAGTGGAGCACCACCTCCCCAAAGCCGCTTCGCGGGGTGACGACGCGCTCGACCTCCTCGACCGAGACGTTGCGCTGCTTGAACCACGCGGTCATTTCGGTGACGAACTCCGCGAATGCCCGCACGCCCTTGATGCGTCCACGTAGGGGGTCGTACAGCTCGGGCTCGCCGGCGAACGATCCGATCAGCGCATCCGGCTCTCCGGCCATCAAGCCCTCGAAGTAGGGCACGGTTGCAAGCTCGTCCAGCCGATGCTTCTCCGCCAGCCGCTCACGCACCGGCTCGGAGAACAGCTCGGGAACCCACGGCATTGCCCAAGTACTCCTGCTACCCAGGCAGTCCGGCGGCTTCGACGGCTTCCTGCCTGTTTCGGAAGGCCTGCTCTCGGACCACCCGATCGCCCTTGAACGTGAACACGAAGGCGAACTGCTCGTCCACGGCGATCTGACTGACGGGACCGGCCCCGACCGCCTGAGCGACCGCCACCACCTTGTCCCCGGCGTCGATCAGCTCCACGGGGACGACGTCGTAGCCGGCCAGGGTCTTTTGGTTCTCCTCGTAGATCAGCCGTATGGCCTCGTTGCCATGGTGGGTCCCGAGCAGCAGCGTCTCGAAGACCGCATCCGGGTCGTAGACGTCGACCAACGCATCGACGTCGCCTCGGTTGTGGGCCGCGAAACCCGCCCTGATCCTCTCCACGTTCTCCTGGGACATCTCGCGCCCAGTATCGCGCAACCGATCTGGGCGCGATCAGTCCGGGTACTCGTCCTTGCGCCAGGCGCGGGGCTCCTCGGCCTGGGGCTTCGGGGTTCGCTCGAGCAGGAACGAGTTGTACGGCGCAACGAACGGATCGGGTGCCATCACCGTGTACGTGTGGTAGATGCTCCCGTTCTCGCGGGCGAAGGCGATGAAGCTCGGGCCTTCGCGCAGGCCGTCCTCGAGCTTGGCTCCGACCTGCCGCCCCCACTCCTCGAGCCACTCGGGGGGGTCGTCGATCATCTCCTTGACCTGGGGGATCTCCTGCGCCTGCTCGGGCGTGAGCGCGAGGCCGAAGTCGAACGGAAACTCCGTCTCATAGGTGGAGACGTAGGGGAAGTGCCAACCCATCCGCTCCTTGTAGGCGGTGAGCCGATCGATCGGCGCGCGCGAGAAGCAGATCAGCGTCACGTCGCGGTGGTTCAGATGCACGCGCGTGGCGTCGAGCTCATCCCCCAGGTTCGAGCACCCGGGGCAGGCGCCGACCTCGTAGTCGGGTCCGAACATGATGTTGTAGGCGAGCAGCTGCGAGCGCCCGTCGAAGAGCTCGGTGAGCGTCTTCTTCCCGTCCTCGGTGTCGAACTCGTACTCCTTCTCCACGGGTACCCAGGGAAGGCGACGCCGCTGCTCGGTCACCTTCTGGCCGAGCTCGGCGTGCTCGGCCTCGGCCTTCGCAAGTTCATCTCGAGCCTTCTGCCAGTCCTCGCGGGTTCCAATCTCGTGGTCGGGCATCGTTTGTGTCCTTTCGCTGTTGAGCCTCATACGTTACGACCGACGGGCCACGCCGAACTCATCGCTCGCCTCCGGCTCGTAAGAAGTTGCAGGGCCGCGACGCAAACGTGGCATGACCGTGAGCGATCCGCGCTTCGACGCGCTTCTTCTGCCCGCAGACACACCGAGCAACGGGGACCGACGGCGCATCGACCACGACGCGGTGGTGTCTGCGGCACGGCAGCTACTCGAAGCCCTTGGCGCCGATGTCGATTCGGAGTCTCTCGCGGAAACGCCCCGCCGAGTCGCCGACGCCTACGCCGAGCTGCTGACACCCCAACCGTTTCGGGCCACCACCTTCCCCAACGACGACGGCTACGACGAGCTGATCGTCGCCCGGGCGATCCCGTTCCACTCGCTGTGCATGCACCATCTGCTCCCCTTCCAGGGAGTCGCGCACATCGGATACCTGCCCGACGAGCGGATCATCGGCCTCAGCAAGCTCGGCCGCGTGGTCGAGTACTTCAGCCGCGACCTCCAGATCCAGGAACGGCTGACGACACAGATCGCCGGGTGGCTCGAGCGCGAGCTCAGGCCCAAGGGCGTCGGTGTCGTCCTGGAAGCCGAGCACCTGTGCATGTCGCTTCGCGGCGTGCAGAAGCTCGGCGCCAAGACGGTGACCTCGGCGCTGCGCGGACTCGTCCGCGACGACGCCCGCACTCGCCAGGAGTTCCTGGCCCTGACCACGAGGACAAGCAATGACCAGTGACCAGACCCATGTCATCGTCGGCGCCAGCCTCGCCGGCGCCAAGGCCGCCGAGACGCTTCGCCACGAGGGGTTCGACGGACGGGTCGTACTGGTCGGCGCGGAAGACGAGCGCCCCTACGAGCGCCCGCCGCTGTCCAAGGACTACCTCCGCGGAGAGGTGGGGCGCGAGAAGGTCTACGTCCACGACGAGGGCTTCTACGCCGAGCACGACATCGAGTTGCGCCTGGGTCGGACGGCGCTCCGCCTCGACACGTCGGCCCGGGAGGTTGAGCTCGACGACGGCGAGCGGTTGAGCTTCGACCGGCTGCTGCTTGCCACGGGGTCCGAGCCACGCCGGCTCGCGATCCCCGGGGCCGAGTTGGACGGAGTGCTGTACCTGCGAAGCGTCCAGGATTCCGACGCCCTGCGCGAACGACTCGACCGCTGTCGAGCGGTCGTGGTCGTCGGGGCCGGCTGGATCGGCGCCGAGGTTGCGGCATCCGCCCGCCAGCGTGGTCTCGAGGTCACGGTGATCGAGCCCGCGTCGGTCCCCTTGGAGCGCGTGATGGGCGCGGAGGTGGGCGCCATCTACCGCGACATCCACTCCGATCACGGCACGCAGATGCTGATGGGAACCGGTGTCGAGGCCTTCGAGGGCGACGAGGGAGGTCGAGCGTGTCCGCACCAGCGAGGGACACGTGCTCGAGTGCGATCTCGTGGTCGTGGGTGTCGGTGTGCAACCGAGGATCCAGCTCGCGGCGAACGCCGGCATCGCCGTGGACAGCGGCATCCTCGTGGACGAGCACCTCGAGACCAGCGTGCCCGGTGTGTTCGCGGCCGGCGATGTCGCGAACGGCTGGCACCCCTTCTACGGCGAGCGCGTCCGCGTCGAGCACTGGGCCAACGCTCTCCACCAGGGGCCGACCGCCGCCCGCAACATGCTCGGGCAGGCAGACGCCTACGACCGCCTGCCCTACTTCTTCTCCGATCAGTACGACGTTGGGATGGAGTACTCGGGCTTCGCGCGCGAATGGGACCGGGTCATTTTCCGCGGCGACCCCGCCACCCGCGAGTTCATCGCGTTCTGGCTCACGGGAGACCGCGTGGTGGCAGGCATGAACGTGAACGTGTGGGACGTCAGCGACCCAATTCGGCGTCTGATAGGCGAGCGCGTCGCTGTCGACGACCGCCGGCTCGCTGACGCCGACGTTCCGATCGATCAGCTCGTCGCAGCAGAGCCTCTCCGTTAGTTGTCAGTAATACTGACAACCTGATAGGCTCCCACCGATGTCAGGTGGGCTGACAAAGTCTCCAGACGCGAGCGCGAACCTGGGCTACCTGTTCCGGCTCGCCCACCAACGGTTCCGCGCGGCGCTGGAGGACGGGCTGCAGGACCTCGGGCTGTCAGCGCAGGAGTACGTCGTCCTCAGCGTGTTCGAGACGAGATCCGAGCTTTCGTCTTCCGAGCTGGCACGGATCACCCAGGTCACGAGGCAGACGATGCACACCGCCGTCCTCGGGCTCGAGACCGCCGGCCTGCTGGAGCGCAGACCCAAGAACCAAAGGGTCGTACTCGTTCGCCTGACAAAACGGGGTCGCGAAACCCTGGAGGTCGCAACCGAGCGCGTCCGCGCGATCGAGCGGGCCGCGCTCGCCGGTCTCAGCCGCACTGACGAGCGCGCGGTCCGGACCTGGCTGGCCAATACCGCTGCGATGAAGGAGAAGCTGTGACCCAGACCCTCGAGCAACGCATCCACCGTGCCGAGGCTGATCTCTTCGCCACCGTCGGTGCCGAGGTCGACGAATCGTTTCTGCGAGCTCGCCAGGACCGGCTTGCGCGTGCGACTGCTTTCGAGCGGCGGCGGCCCGCCACTGGTCCTGCTGCACGGCGTGTCCCTCAGCGCCGCCTCGTGGGCGCCCCTGTTCAGCGCACTCCCGGGCTGCCGATTGCTCGCGGTGGACCTTCCCGGTCACGGGCTGTCGGAGCCTGCCGGTTATCGACGTGGTCACGTCCGTCAGCACGCGCGGGAGTTGATCGACGACATCCTCGACGCGCTCGGGCTCGATGAAGCGCCGGTCGTCGGGCACTCGCTGGGTGGAATGCTCGCGCTGTGGTACGCGGCCACAGGAGCCGAGCGGATCTCCCGGCTGGTCGCGATGGGAGAGCCGGCGGTCGCGTTACCGGGGGTTCGCGTGCGCATGCCACTGTCGCTGTTGACCGTGCGCGGCCTCGGGGTGGCTGTCTTGCGCTCGCCTGCCCCCCGCCCCGTCTATCGAGGCATGCTCGCCCAAGGTCTTGGTCGCGCCGAGGTCGCCGCCGCGCCGGAGTCACTCATCGACGCCCTGCGCCTATCCGGCCGTCGACCCGAGAACGCGAGAAGCGTTGCCTCGCTGATGCACGCGATCAACCGCTTTCGTCGGCCGCGCACCGAAAGCGTCCTCACCACCCCAGAGCTCTCCGCGATCGCGATACCGACGATGTTCATCTGGGGAGCAGACGCTCCCTACCTCTCAGCCGAACGCGCCCAGCCCTCGATCGACCAGATCCCGGGCGCGACGCTTCACGAGGTGCCGGGCGGACACGGTCCCTGGCTCGTGGACCCCAAGCGCAGCGCGGAGCTGATCCAAACGCACATCACCAGCGTCGCGGCCTCAGAACGGTGACGTCTCATCCCGCCCTGTCGTTCGGGCTTCGATGGCCTTGACGGTGCTAGGCATCCAGGGTCAGGGCGACGGGATCGCCGCCCGTGAGCACGTCGCGCATCTCCTCAGGTAGGTAGGGCAGGTCGAGCAGGCTGAGCTTGACCCCGCTGCGGCGCTGGTAGCGCTCGGGGTCCAGCCGCACCACGAGGCCCGCCCGTGGTCGCAGGCGAACTTCGAGCGCCTCGCCGGGCTGCATCCGTCGCACGATCGTGCCGTCCACCTGGAGCGCCGGTCGGCCGCTGCCTTCCGCCAGCACCAACGTGATCGGCTCGGCGGCCGAGATCACAGCCGGCCGGGAGATGCCGGATATCGGCGCCACGGGGCTGATGATCACGGCGTCGAGCATCGGCGACACAAGTGGCCCTCCCGCCGCGTACGAATACGCCGTAGAGCCGATCGGCGTGGCAATGACAAGAGCGTCGCAGCGGTATCGCCCACTCGCGCGCCCCATTACGGTCAGCGACGCCTCTACCGCTCCCTCGCCGGGCACGCTGGCGAGGGCGATGTCGTTGAACGCGATCGACTCGTCGGATCCATCTGTCAGGACCGCCGCGCTGTGTTCCTCGATGGTGTAGTCGCCCGCTTCGAGCCGGTCGAGTGCGGCGTCGAGCTCGTGTGGCTGGACCTCGACCAGGAAGCCGAGGCTGCCGAGGTTCACGCCGAGGATGGGGACGGGCCGTTGCGCGACGAGTCGCAACGCGCCGAGCAACGTGCCGTCGCCGCCGAGACTGATCAATGCGTCGGCCTGATCGACCAGCTGAGCCTCGCTCACGGGCTCTACGTCGTCGGGTAGGCGCGCCGCGTCCCGGGCGTCGACGATCAGCTGCTTGCCGCGCGACCGTGCCCAGCTCGTGAGCTTCTCGACGACCGGCGTCGGGTCGGTGCGCGGATGCAGGACGAGCGCGAGTCGCCTACTCGACTTGAGCGTCTGCATGAGCGCAATCGTCGCATGCCCAAAGCTGCACGGTCCAGGGACTTGGCCCGGGAGCGTACGGGCGCGAAGGACGGCCTGAAGGCGGAGACTGCGCCGCATGGCGACGACAACGACACCGCAGGTCAATTTTCGAACGGTGGACGGAGTCCGGATCCGATACGCCGACAGCGGCGGGTCGCAGGAGCCGGCGGTCCTGCTCACCAGCCCCTGGCCGGAGAGCGTCTACGCATTCACGGCGATCTGGGGCACGCTTGCCGAGCACGCCCGCCTGTTCGCCATCGACCTGCCGGGGTTCGGCGCATCCGAACGCCGAGAGGACCTCCTGTCTCCGCGAGCGATGGGCGGGTTCCTGGCCCAGCTCATTGCCGAGGCAGATCTGGGCAGGCCTCACATCGTCGCGCCGGACGTGGGAACGTCGGCCGCTCTGTTCGCGGCGGCCGCACATCCGGAGCGGATCGCGAGCGTGATCGTCGGCACCGGCGGAGCCGCGGTCCCGCTCCAGCTCGGTGAGCCGCTGGCGTCGTGGGTGCTCGACCCCGACCTCGACAAGTACCGCAGGATGGACCCGCGCGCGATCGTCGGCGCGGCGGTGGACACGATCGCGGGCGGGGTGCCCGACGACATCCGCGCGGACTACCTGGACTGCTACGACGGCGACCGCTTCGCCGAGTCGATGCGCTACGTCCGCAGATACCCCGAGGAACTGCCCGAGCTCGCAGAGCTGCTGCCGCAGATCGCCACTCCGGTCACGATCATCAACGGCCGCCACGACCCCGTTGTCCCGGTCGCGAACGTGGAGTTTCTCGACGAGCGACTGCCCAACAGCCGCGTCGTGATCATCGATGCCGGCCACTTCGTCTGGGAGGAAGCGCCGGCGGAGTACGCGGCGGCCATCCTCGACTCGCTCACTGGACGAGACGGCGGGTGATGGCGGTTAGCGCGCAGCTAGGGCCGCGCTCCCGCGGCCCTCTCCCAGTCCGGTGTAACGGCTGTCGTCGAGAATCGGCGACGGCCTGAAGCCCTTCCAGATGGTGTAGACGGTGATCGATGCCTCGAAGACGATCTCCGGGATCGTGAAGATGAACTGAGTCGCGGAGGTCTGCTCCCAGGCGTCGAACAGCACGAAGATCGACCCGACGAAGGCCAACGGGCCGCCGATGAGACCGAACATCGCTATCCACCGTGGCACGAGACCGGATCGGTAGAACAGGTAGCCGAGCACCAGCCCGTTCACGCCGACGCAGAAGCCAGGTCCGAGCAGGAACGTCCAGTCGTGGATCGCCACCAGCGACCTTCCAACCGCATCGAGCCCAGCCGCGTCTCCGGCCAGGTCCTGCCGCAGCGTCACCACCGACAGCAGGCTGATCAGGCCGACGACGATGATGACGGACTCGACGACACGACTGGCGACGTAGCCGAGCGCGAGCGTCTCGCTCTGCCGCTTGACGATGGGCCACAGCACGACCGCGGTGCCGATGTTGGTGATGGCGAGGAAGATCTCGCAGAGCGCGCCCAGCTGGACGCGCGTGTCGGCGCCGTTGCCGAGGATGTAGTTGGCGTCGTTGAGGACCGGGTCGTAGAGGATCAGTCCTGCGATCGACGTCACGAACGTCAGGGCGAACAACACGCCGAAGATGCGTGCGCGTTGCTGCTGCTCCGGGGTCGGTTCCGTCGCTCGGCCGATTGCTGTTCCTGTAGAGCGTTCCTGCGAGGACATTGGCGTCACGGCTCCTGCTTGGTCGACGGTGCGGAGCGCGCCAAAGTACACCCAGACTGCGGAGATAGGCTGGCTCGCGATGAGAGTCAGCCTGCAGCTGATCCCGGAGCAGCCGGCGGAGGAGCTCCTTCGGGCGGCGCAGGTGGCGGACGAACTCGGCTACTACGCGTGCTACAGCGCCGACGAGATCTACCACAAGGACGCCTGGCTGCTGCTCGCAGCCGCGGCCGGACGGTCCGAACGGATCCGTCTCGGTCCTTGCGTCTCCCCCATCTACCTGCGCGATCCAACCTATGTCGCCCAGCTGGCTGCCACGCTCGATGAGCTGAGCGGCGGCCGCGCCGAGGTGGTCCTGGGTATCGGCAACCTCGCCACACTCGAGCAATATGGGATCGAGTGGCGCGGGACGCGCCCGATCGCACGCCTGCGCGAAGCCCATCACGTGATCCGCACACTGCTTGACGAAGGCTCGATCGACTTTCAGGGCGACTTCTTTCGCTACACGGGCGTCACCACCGCGGCGAGTCCCGTGCAGGAGCGCCTTCCGCTCAAGGTGGGCGCGATGAGTGGGCCGAAATCCATGGAGCTCGCAGGCGAGATCGCCGACGGCATCCACACCGCTTGCGCGTATTCCCCCGCTGCGCTGCGCTTCGCCGTGCATCACTTCAACCTTGGCGCCGGCCGTGCCGGCCGTGATGCCGAGCGACTCGACATCGGCGACTCGCTGCTCGGGGCGATAGCCCCCGACGCGGACGTCGCGCGGCGCGCCGGCCGAGTCCTCGCCTCGTTCTACATCCCGTCGATGCCGCCGGCCTTGCTCGAGCGGCACGGCATCGATCCCGAAGAGGTGGCCCCGGTCAACGAGGCGTTCTCCGCGGGCGACATCGAGCGTGCGCTCGACCTGACACCGGACGCCGTCGCTGACCGCATCATGGTCGCCGGGACGCCCGACGACTGGGTTCAATGGCTCACGGAGGTCTACGCGCCCATCGGACTGAACCACGCGCTCCTCTCATTCACCGACCCCTTCACGCTCAAGGCTTGGGCGCACCTCGAAGTGCCGGGTCTGCCCGATCTCGTCGAACAGGTACGACTCTTCGGCGAAGAGGTTCTTCCCCGACTCCCCTGAACGGAGCGGCGTGCCGCCCGAAGGATGCGGCTAGGCTGGCGGGAGGGGTTCGAAGGGAGGCGAACGAAGTATGAGAAGGACGCTGGCATGGGTCGTCGTCGTTGTGGTGCTGATCGCCGGGTGCGGTGGTGGCTCGGACAGCTCGGATAGCGGAGGCTCCGAGTCAAAGAGCGAGCCGTCCGCGGGCGACACGCAGTACATCGATCCGTTCCAGCAGTCGAGCGTTTGTCTCTCGAAGCGCGAGGTCAAGCAGAGGATTGCCCGCTTCGCCTCGCAGGGTCAGGATCCGGCGCGCACGCTGAAGGCGATCAAGGCCGTCCGAGACCGCGCTTGCTGAGCAACGCCAGCGCCGACGCTGGCGAAACAGTGCGAGAGACACGATCATGGCTCGACCAACCCGTAATACCGAGCGGGTTTCGTGGCGGGTGGGGCCCTTCTATGTCGCTGGTGGACAACCTCCGGGAGATGGAGCGAACGCGCGAGGCGTATTGGCTTCGCCATGCGTCGACGTCCCCGATCAAGCTGCACTGGCGAGCGGTCACCGTCCGGCATTGCTTTCACGTGCTCCCCGGGGAGTCGATCCTGGAGCTGGGAGCCGGCAGCGGTCTCTGGACGGAACATCTCACCTCGGCGCTCCGGGCCGAGAATCCCATTACGGCCGGGGTGTTCAACCCCGACTACTCCGAGCAGGCGATCAGGCGTGGCCTTGCGAATACCGAGGTCGTCCTCCTCGACGATCTGAACGCCCTGCCTGCCGAGAGCTTCGACTACGTCGTCGGCACAGCGATCCTCTGTCACGACAGGTACGCCGAGAACCTGAGGCACATCCACCGGGTCCTCAAGCCCGGGGGGCAGATCCTGTTCTTCGAGGCGAACTACTGGAACCCCCAGGTCCTCGCGAAGAGCGTCGTTCCGGCTGTGGGCCGTTGGGCGGGAAACGCGCGCTGTCAGGTTGGCATGCGCAAGTTTCGCTTGATGAAAGCCGCTTCCCACCAGGGGTTCACGGACATAGAGGTGGTCCCTTACGACATCGTGCATGCCCGCACGCCGCGGCGCTTGATTCCGGCCATCCAGGAGACGGCGTTCGTGCTCGAGCACCTCCCCGCAGTCCGCGAGGTCTGTGGCACGCTCTACGTCTGGGCAAGCAAGCGCAGCGACTCGGGACACCGTCGCCGAGGCGTCAACCTCGCCAACCACACCCGACTCCATGGATCGACCTCGGTCGTCGTGCCCTGCCGCAACGAGGAGATGAACGTTCCGCGCCTCGTGAGCGGCCTGCGCGAGGCCTACGACCCGTACATCGCCGAGATCATCATCGTGAACGACCCGGGCGAGGATGCGACCGCCGCCGTTACGCGCCGCCTTGCCAGCGAGGACCCGCGGGTGCGGCTGATCGAGCGGCGGCCGCCGGGGGGCGTGGGGCGAGCTCTCAAGGACGGGTACGCGGCCGCCAAGGGCGAGTACATCTTGTCGATGGACTGCGACTTCCAGTTGATCATCCCGGAGCTGCGCGACCTGTTCGACGTCGTCGCCGACGGCCACGCCGGGGCGATCGGAAGCCGTTTCTCACACGACTCGGTTCTGATCAACTACCCGTTCGCGAAGATCATCGCCAATCGAGCCTTTCACCTGCTGTTGCGGGTTCTCCTGCGGCGACCGATCCGCGACGTCTCCAACAACCTGAAGCTCTACCGCGCCGAGATCCTCAAGGAGCTCGACATCAGGCGGCCGGACTTCGGAGCCAACGCGGAGACGGGCCTCGGGCCGCTCCTTGCCGGATACGACATCCAGGAGGTTCCGATCTCGTGGATCAACCGAACCGACGACATGGGCGCGTCCGACTTCCGCATCCTGCGATTCGCGCCGAGCTACCTGCGCGCCCTGGTGCGCCTCCTGCGCACCGCCCCCCGGAACGGCAAGGGATGCGGTCCCGGCACCTGACGGCGGTCGGCGCCGCGATTGAGCGCAGGGCCCGACCCCTTCTCGCGCTCCTGCTCATCGCGGTGGCCGCCGTCACACTGGTTCTCGCCCATCGCAGGCCGTTGTGGAACGACGAGCTGTTCACGTACTACGTCAGTCGGCTCGGCATCGACGACATGTGGTCGACGCTCGCCACGGGCGTGGAGCAGACTCCGCTCACCTTCTACCTCGCGACGCGGGCGTCGTTGGACGTCCTGGGCGACGGGGGCATCGCGATGCGGTTGCCCGAACTGCTCGGTTTCCTGTTGATGAGCGTCTGCGTGTTCCTCTTCGTAGAGCGGCGGAGCTCACCCCTCTATGCGCTGATCGCCGTGATCTTCCCGATCGCGACGATCGCGTACGGCTACGCCTATGAGGCGCGCGCCTACGGCCTCGTGCTGGGTTTCTCGGCCGCTGCGCTGCTGTGCTGGCAGGTCGCCGCCGAGGCAGGGCCACACCGGCGTCTCGCGGCGCTCGGCACGGCGGTGAGCCTGGCCGCAGCCGTGGCCAGTCACTACTACGCGGTGCTGATCCTTCTTCCGCTGCTCGTCGGCGAGGCAACGCGCTGGACGGTCCGCAAACGGATCGACTGGCTCGTGCTCGGCTCGTTCTGCGGAGCGCTCGTCCCACTCCTGGCCTTCTCGTCGTTGATCGCCGATGCGAAGGACTACTCGACGAGCTTCTGGGCCCAGCCGACCTGGCACTCCGCCATTCGCTTCTACCCGGACTCGTTGATGGATCGACCGCTTGGGGTGGTACTGGCCGTGTTCGCGGCGATCGTCATGGTCGTCGGATGGCGATCGTGGAGCACACGTCGGCGCGCTGGATTGAACCTTCCGCCCTCTCATGAGCTGGCTGCGCTGGTGACGCTGGTCCTGCTCCCGTTCTTCGGTGTTGCGCTCGGCAAGCTCGTTACGGGCGCGTACACCGACCGCTACGTGCTGTCGGCGCTTGTCGGAATCACGATCCTGATCGCGCTTGCCGCGTGGTGGACCGACGCCGGGGTGCCGACACTCGGCCTCTCCCTGCTGCTCGTGTTCGCCTTGTTCGCCGGCGCCCGAATCGTCGAACGCAACGCCGACGCCACCGAGGACGCAGATGGGCAAGCGCAGGCGCTCGCCTTTCTGGATCGACACCGAGGAGCCGGAGAGCCGATCGTCGTGGCGAGCCCACACGACTTCTTCGAGCTGAGCCATCGCGTGGCGCGCGACGGCGGACCCCGACTGATCTACCTCGCCGACCCGGCGCTGGCGCGAAGGTACCTGGAGACCGATGCGGTCGAGCTCGGTGTGACCGGCATGAAGGACATCGCTCCGCTGCGGGTCGAGCCCTACCGCCGATTCGTCGCCTCCCACTCACGCTTCGTCGTCTACGGCAGGTATCGGGCGTGGGACTGGCTCACGTCCGAACTGAAGGCAAGCGGAGCGCGCTCACGGGTGATCGCCCGCAATCCGCAGAACAGCGCGCCGCTGGTCGAGGTGAGCGGGCCATGACGCGGGACGAGTTGGAGAGACGCCACGCCGAGATAGTCGCCAGGCACGGCGAGTGGACCTACGACATCCCGCTTGGGCATGACTTCTGGACACGCGGCAACGAGGGAGACCCTCACACCCGGCTTCGGCGGGTCCTGCAGGCGATCGACGACCTCGTGCCCAAGCCGCTCGATGCGTGTCGCGTGCTCGATCTCGCCTGCCTCGAAGGCCAGTACTCGATCGAGTGCGCGCTCCAAGGGGCGAGCGTGCTCGGGATCGAGGCACGTGAGGCGAGCCTCGCCAAGGCGAACTTCGCCAAGGACGCTCTTCGACTGACTCGCCTGGAGTTCGTGCGCGACGACGTCAGGAACCTGTCCGTCGAAACGTACGGTGAGTTCGACGTCATCATCTGCAGCGGGATCCTGTATCACCTCGATACGCCGGACGTCTTCCATCTGATTCAACGGACGTACGAGATGGCGCGTCGCTTGGTGGTGATCGACACCCATGTGAGCCTCAGGCCGAATGTCACGGTCGAGTTCCGGGGCAGCGCCTACCACGGCGAGCGGTTGCCGGAGAGGCACGCCACTCCCGCCGGCGCAGCATCCGAGTCGTCGGGGCCCCCGTCGACGCAGGAGCTCTGGGCGGGAGTCGGCAACGAGGCCAGCTTCACCTTCTCGCGGCCGTCGCTGCTGAACGCGCTCGCGGCGGCCGGCTTCACGTCCGTCCACGAGTGCCTGAACCCACCGCATCTCGGCCGGTGGGGCCTCGAGCACATGAACCGCTGTACGTTCGCCGCCGTCAAGGGGCCGGAGGTCGAGCTGGTCACATCACCGGCTACGAACGGGTTCCGCGAGCTCTGGCCGGAGGGGGCCCTGTCCTACGGGCGACCCGGCCCTCTGCACCACTTGGGGCCACTCCGTGCGCGGTTGAGGCGCCTGCGCGACTCGGCCGCGGCTGTCGCCTTCAGGCGAAAGTAGAAACCTGATCCCGGTGGAGTGCTCCCGAACTGAAGGTACGCGAGCCCGGACCGCGCCTGGGACGATCCCCGGGTGACCGCCTATCTGGCTGCGCTGGCGGTCTGCGGAGTAGCTGTGACCGTCGGGGCCGCAATCTGCTGCAGGCCGCGGGCGTGGTCATGGACCGCGCCACCCGTCGGCCTGGCAGCGGTGATGCTCTTGGCCCTCGTCGCGGTGAGACTCCCTGGCCATGGCGCGACCGCGGCCGCGGCGGTGGCACTCGCCACCCTCGCGGCCGTCGTCACGCTCGTGCGGCGCCGGGTGGAGCTGCGTCCGGCGCTGGTAGGGGTTCCGGTCGTAGCGGCGGTGCTGGTCGTGTGCTCGCTGCCGTTCCTCGCCAATGACCGGATCGGTGAATTGGGCGCGTGGGTCCTTGACGACCTCTCCTTTCACATGGCCGAGGCCGACTCGCTGAAGACGCACGGGTCCGGGGCTGATGCAACCCCCTCCGGGTACCCCACGGGGCCGCACTCGCTCGTCGCCGCGGTCTTCCGCCGGACTCGGCATCGGCACCTCGGCCGCGTTCACCGGTCTGCTGCTGGCCACACCTGTCCTGACCGCGTTGACCGCACTCGCTCTGCTCGAGCGACGCCAAGTGGTACCTGCGCGTACCGGCGGCTGCGCTCGCCGGCATTCCCTACCTGGTCGTGTCGTACTTCGCGGAGGGCGCCTTCAAGGAGCCGCTGTTCGCCCTTTTCTTTCTCGGCTTCGTCATTGCGCTGCGCCCGCGGCGTGTGCTGTCCCTGCTGCTGACGACCGCGGCGGCGGTGGCGGTGTTCGGCGTAACGGCGCTGGCATGGCCAGCTGCCGTGCTGCTCTGGCTCGGGGCTCTGGAGCTGCTCCACGGATGGCGGCCGGATCTCGGACGGTGGGGGCGGCGGCGCCTGCTCGGGGCGCTGGCCGGCCTGCTGGCCCTCGGCGTAGGGCTGTCGCAGATCGTCGGAAAGCTCGACTTCTTCGAGAGTGGGCCGGGGGCCTCCCTGACGAACCACAAGGTGGTCGGCGGGAACTTCGTCGGACAACTCTCGCCGCTGGAGGCGCTCGGCGTGTGGCGCCAGCCCGATTTCAGGTTTGGGATGGCCACCCCGTTGCTCGAGCCTGGCGTGCTGCTCGCCTGCGGGGTCGTCATTTTCGGGCTGGTCTGGTGTTGGCGGGCGCGCGAATGGACGCTCCTGGCCGGGGTGCTCGGCGCGGTTTCGATCTATGCAGTGCGCGCGTCCGGTGACGCTCGCCTACTTCAGCGGCAAGGCTCTCGCCGTGGTCGCTCTGATGCTTACGCTCGTCGGCGGTGAAGGCGCTGGTCGCGGTCGCGTCGGCCGTACAGGCCGCCGAACGACGATGGCTCCCCATCGCGGCAGGCGCCGTGCTGGCCGCGTACGTGCTCGTGGCGGGCGCCTCGAGTGCGCTCGCGCTGAGGGGAGCGCGTGTCCGCCCGCACGAGCGGGGCGGCGACTTGGCCGCGTTCCGGCCCATCGTGAAGGACGAGCCCACGCTCTATCTCGGCATCGACAGCTACGCGCCCTGGGAGCTTCGCGGCGCGCACCTGCGACGAGTGATCGCCCTCCGCGATCGGAGTACGCCCCGCCAAGGTCGGCGGTGACTCTGGCGCAGCTGCCGTTGATATCGACTCGGTTGATCCTTCCTTGCTCGCGAGGACGCGCTACCTGATCACTTCGCGCACCGCGTATGCCTCGAGCCCGCGCCCAGCTTCCAACCGATCGCGCGCACGCGGTGGCATGTTCTGTGGGTCCGCCGCGGCCACTGATCCGGCGCGGCGGATCCTGGCCGAGGGCGAGGCTCCGGGGAAACGGCTGAACTGCGAAACCGCCGCGGGAAGACGACTGTCGCAAACCGCCGGCGTGGCGTCCGTCCGTCCGCCGCCCGTAGTCGGCCTCAGGGATTCGTGGCGTGCGGCCGATGGCCGTCGCCCCGCCGGAGTGCCCGGCGATGTGCAGAACGGCGACTCGCGCACTCAGGTGTTGGACCTCCCCGCGGGGACGTGGGACATCTCTCTGCGTTACTTCAGCGACGTCCCGCTGCGCCTCCGTGCCGGATCCCTCGACACCTCGCTCCCCGCCTATCTGGCGGACGCGGCCACGTTCGCGAGCACCGGGCGGCTGGTTACCGGCGGCGGACCGATCGAAGTCACCGTGGAGGTTCCGGCGCGTCGGAGGTTGGCGACGCTGCGAACCGTCCGCCTGGGGACGCTGGCCGCGACGCGCTTGGACGAGCCCGAACGGCTCATCCCGCTTGCGCGCGCCTGCGGCCGATACGTCGACTGGTACCGCTAGTCCTCCAGGACCGTCAGGTCAACCTGCCGCACCCGCTCGGGATCGGCCAGGAAGTCGATCTCGACGATGCGTCCGCCCCGCACTGTGAACGCCCCGACCGAGAAGGGCTCGCCGTCGCGGAACGTCACGATCCCGGCAGCGCCGTTCACGAGCGCCGGCCGGATCACGAGGCCAAGCCGCGAGTAGGTGCGGGCTTGCTTGGCCACGGCCTCGACGCCGTGGAGCTCGTACCGGCTCGCGGGGAGCGGATGGGCCGAGGTCGGCGTGCAGGACGACGTCGGGGTCGAGCACGGAGACGAGTCGCTCGAAGTCGCCTTCGCGAGCAGCGGCGAGGAACGCGTCGACCACCTCCCGCTGGGCCTCGAGGGCGGCATCCGGAACGGGCGCACCGCGCACACGGCCGCGGGCGCGGCTCGCCAGCTTCCGTGCCGCGTCGGGCGAGCGATCGATGATCGGCGCGATCTCGTCGAACGGGACCGCGAAGACGTCGTGGAGCACGAACGCGAGTCGCTCGTTGGGGCTGAGCGTCTCGAGCACGACGAGGAGCGCGAGCCCGACCGAGTCCGCGAGCAAAGCCTCGTGCTCGGGTTCCGTTCCGTCCTCGGGGTCGACGATCGGCTCCGGAACGCGCGGGCCCAGCTCCACCTCGCGGTGCGATTGGCGCGAGCGCAACATGTTCAGGCACACCCGCGAAACGACGGTCGTCAACCACGCGTCGAAGTTGTCGATCTCCTCGTCGGTGCGGCTGAGCCGAAGCCAGGCCTCCTGGACCGCGTCGTCGGCCTCGCTCAGCGAGCCGAGCATGCGGTAGGCGACCGCCTTCAGGCGGGTTCGACGCTCCTCGAAGCGCTCAGCCAGCCACTCGCGTTCATCCATCGGTCACATTCCTCCGTCGCGTCGGGTCATAGAGGTAGACCCGCCAACTCAGGCAGACGTGACGAAAGGACACTACAAAGGTGACCGTCGGCGGAGCGATGAGTTCCGGGCGTCGATCTCGGTCAAGAGCTCAAGGCCACGACGTGGAAAGGGTGGACGAGCATGGGCAAGCTGCTCTGGCACACGATGATGAGCCTCGACGGCTTCATCGCAGGTCACGACGACGACATGCAATGGATGTCCGACGTCGACGGCGGAGCGGGCCAGACGATCGACGAGGTCCTCCGATCGACGGGAGCGTTGCTTGTCGGCAGGCGGACGCAGGACGTTGAGGACCGGGATCAACCGGGGTTCTACGGCGGCGCTTTTCGCGGCCCATTCTTCGTGCTTCGGCACGATCCACCCGCCGAACCTCCGATCGTGAAGGGCGTCACAGGCACGTTCCTCGACGTCGGCATCGACGAGGCGGCAAGCCTCGCCAGGGAGGCGGCGGACGGCGGCGACGTGGTCGTGCTCGGCGCGAACATCGCTCGGCAGTGTCTCGAGGCTGGGCTCCTGGACGAGATCATCATCCACGTCGCTCCCGTCCTCATCGGCGAGGGCGTCCGCCTTTTCGAGCGTTCCGGGAGCGAGCCGGTGAGGCTCGAGCGGATCTCCTCGGTCGACGCAGGGTGAGACGACCGTCCTGCGCTATTCGGTCCGTAGATGAGCGGATCACCTGGACGCCGCGCCGTGATCAACCAGGAACGCGAATCGAGGGCCACCCCGCGCTCGTCGCTGTAGTGCGCGGCGAGCATCTCGCGCAGGCGCTCGACGGTACGAGCGGCGTCGCCGTCGCTCAGGGTCGCGAGGGCCGCGCTCGTGTCCTGAAACCCCCGGACGAACCCGAGCGCGGCGTCGAGGTCGTGTCCGTAGAGGACCGGCTCGTGGACGTCCTCGAAGCGCACGCCGTCGAAGCCGGCGCGCTCGAGCATGTCCGCGGTGGCTTCGGCATCGCCGAGCGAGAACGGGTCCGCGCCCGGCTGCGGTGGCTGTGCCGCGTCGCCCAGTGCGGCGTCGATCGCCCGCGCCCATTCGTTGTGCTCGTGTCGCTGCCAGACGAGCAGCACCAGGCGCGCCCCAGGTCGAAGGGCGGCGGCGATGTTGGCGAAGCGCGGCGGCCGGATCGGAGAAGAACATCGTCCCGAAGCGGCTGATCGCCACGTCGAAGCCGGCGGGGTCGAAGCGATGCACCTGGGCGTCGCCTAGCTCGTAGCTGACGTTGTCGAGCCGCTCGGCCGCCGTCAGCTGGCGGGCGCGCTCGAGCATGCGCTCGGACACGTCGACGCCGAGAACGCGGCCCGGCGCCGCGGCGCGCGCCGCCTCGCGAGTCGTCAGCCCGGTTCCGCACCCGATGTCGACTACCTCGTCACCGGGGCTGATCCCGTAGGCGGCGCGAAGGTGCTCGTGGTGAGCGCGCAGCTCGACGTCGTAGAAGTCCAGCCCGTTCGGCGAGGTCACCGAGATTGGCTCGGATGCTGTGACAGCCCGGGGTCGAGCTGCCGTGCCAGCCAGGCGCTGAGCACCGTTCCGGTAGCTGCCATTCCGAGAGTCCCGGGGAAGACGCCCGGGCGCAGGTGATGGCGGGCGAGCAGACATGCGGCCACGTCGATGCCGTCGATCACGGCTGACGCTTCGAGCCAGCCGCGCGTGGGCGCGTCGCGGTCGAGGGCGAGGTGCAGCCCGAGGCCGACTCCGAGGTCGCGGGCGCCGATCATGCGTACGAAGAGGCGCGTCCCGCCCTCGGACTCGTCACCGCCGGTCATCGTGCGCGCCACGAGGCCGGGCGCAAGGAGCGACACGACGCCGAACGCGATTCTTCCGCGGGCCAGGGTGACCGCCAGGTCCCGTTCCTCCATCCCGGCGATCCTACGAGATCGACAGCCCGCGCTCAGGATGCGGGGATACTCCCGGGCATGGCTGACGGGGACGGACGCAGGCGGAGCCGTTCCGGCCAGCTCCGCGACGCAGCGGTCTGGGGAATAGCGCTCGGGGCTGCGTCGGGCGCTGTGCTGGGTGCTGCGATCGATGGGGTCGGGGCGGGCGTGGGTGCCGTGGTCGGTGCGGCCGTGTACGCACCCGCCGAGGTGATCACCACGATGAGTCGGAGCGCCGGGCGCGATCAAGCCGCTCTGGCAGCGCATCTTCAGCAGCGCCCTGCTGATGGCGCTGTTCGGCTGGTTGTTGGGTCTGATCTACGGTCAGGACGAGGTCCTGCTCACCGCGATCATCAGCGGTGCGCTCCTCGGTCTGCTCGGGCTACGCCCGGCGAAGGTGGCCCTCGGGCTCTTGATCGGCGCCGCTCTGGGATTTCTGTTCCAAGCTCTTGACGCCGGTCTCGAATCTGCGCTGGTGGCAGCGGCGGTGGCGGTCGTCTACCGCGTGGCCGCCGCGATCGCCTACCAGGACCGGCCCTTGGTTCGCGTGATGGCCGAGGAGGTACCGGCGGCGGAGCTGCGATACGTCGTGCCCTTCGAGGCGCGCTCGCGGTACGTCGGCGCCGACTACGTCGAGCAGCTCGCGAAGATCCGGGGCGGCACCTTCCGCCGAAATCCGCCCGACGTCGGAATTCTCGCCTCGCTCGACAGCTTGGACGGGCCGACCTTCGACGCGGGCCGGGTGCATCCGCTGGTCCGCGAGTTCTACGAGCACACCAGCCGCTTCAAGCTCTCGATCATTCCCGAGTGGCGCCGCTGGATGAAACCCGGGTACGAGATCTTCAAGGTGCTGATCGCGCAGCCGCTCGGGCAGGCCGCGATTCCGTCCAACATCGAAGAGGCCCAACGGGGGATGGTCAGCACGATCGACACGATCGCCATGGACGACGACGACGCGATCGATATCCGGGGCTGGATCCGGACCTACGCGGACTCAGGCAAGCCGATCTACGTCGGCATCTACACGAGCTTCAGGCACGAGGGCCGCGGATATGTGAGCGTCGGCTTCCCGATCCCCAGCGCCAACTTCACCGCCACCCTGCTTCCCCAGAATGCCGGCGAGCACGACTTCGTCCTGACCTCGCGAACCGAGCTCCCGTTTACGGGCCACTACCTGAGCTCCGTCGACAGCGAGAGGGACGCCCTTACCGTTCTCAAGCTGCTCTATTTCCAGGAACGCATCTACGTCTACGTCGCCGAAGGCGAGCTGAAGGCCGAACACAGCTTCTACCTGGCTGGACAGCGATTCCTCACCCTTCACTACGAGATCGAA
This sequence comes from uncultured Thermoleophilaceae bacterium, assembly GCA_963722245.1. Lineage (GTDB taxonomy): Bacteria > Actinomycetota > Thermoleophilia > Solirubrobacterales > Thermoleophilaceae > JACVRW01. The sequence continues at coordinate 597,485 of CAVRKM010000012.1, read as the reverse complement.
CGCCTTGCCGTCGAGGCGTTGGCTCCTCGGAATCCTCTGTGACAGCGACGTTGACCGTCGAGCAGCGGGCGCAGCGCACGCGGACCTTCTTCGTCATCTGCATGGGATGCATCGACTCGGCCAGCAGGTTGCCGCAGCGGACGCAGACGTAGTCATCCGGGCCGTTGCCACGGAAGGCCGGCCGGTCGGCGGGGTCCTGGATCGCGGTCCCGCCGTCGAAGGGCACCTCGCCCTCACGGATCTCTCGCATCTGGACGATCGCCATCGGGCCGCGTCAGAGCTCGCCGAGCTTGCCGGTGAAGTCGGTGATCAGCGCGTCGAGCACGCCGATGACCACGCCCTCCCCCATCGACGCCGCCTTGCCGGTGATCTGCGCCTTCGTGTGGATCGTTCCGCCGCCGTCCTCGAGCGCAAAAGCGACGTCCGCGTTGGCGTGCCCCTGGCCGCCCGCCTCCTTGGACTTCACGCGCAGCAGCGCGCGATGCGCGCCGGCGTCCTGCTCGGCCACCTCGACCGTGCCGGTGAACGTCAGCGACATCGCCCCCATCTTCATGACGATCTCGGCCTTGACCGACTCCGGGCTGGTCGTCTCGAGCACCCGGCCGCCCTCGACGCACGGAACGACGCGCTCGAGGTCCGTGATCGCGGCGAAGCTGTCGTCGATCGACTTCGACGTCGAGAAGCGATGATCCAGTTCAACTGCCATTCGGTTGATCTCCTTTCTCAGGGTCGCCGCTATATGCTCGGCGCGTGTCGCTCCAGGCGGGCAGATACCGGCTTGGGCCCGACAATGCCACCCTCGCCGTGCGGACGGAGCGAGGGGGAGCAGCGGCCAAGGCCGGACACGACCTCCTCATCCACGTCACCGCCTGGGAGGCGACGCTGGTGATCGCCGACGACCCGGGCGCCACGACCATGGAGCTGACCGCCGACCCCACATCGCTGCGGGTGCAGGAGGGCACCGGCGGCATCCAGGCGCTCGGCGACGAGGACGTGGCCAGCATCCACCAGACCATCGACGAGGAGGTCCTCGGGCGCCAGGGCATCAGCTTCCGCTCGACCCGCGTGGAGGCCGACGGCGACACGCTCCGCGCGCGCGGAGATCTGACGATCGTCGGGAACACACAGCCGGTCGAGTTCGACCTCGTCAGCAGCGACGGCGGGAAGCTCAGCGGCAGCGCGGTCGTCACCCAAACCGCGTTCGGCATGAAGCCCTACTCCGCGCTGTTCGGCGCGCTCAAGGTCAAGGACCAGGTCCAAGTGGTGCTCGACGGCCACCTGGAGACTCAGTCGCGGTAGACAGCCTGCGCGTCGAGGCCGCCCTCCACGCCTGGCGGGAGGGCCCCGGTGCCGTGCGCGTACAGGGCGATGTCCTCGATCGTCTTCACCTGCGCGGGGTCGCTGCCGTCACCGACCGCCCACCCTCCCCTCGCCGGCGTCAGCGCGTTCGGGTCGGTGTCCAGCGCTGCGCCCGCGAGCAGTCGGGCCTTGTCGCGGATCCTCTCCGTCGCGAGCACGATCGCTGCCGTCGTCCCATCCGAGGGGCTCGTGTTGAAGCCGTGCCCGACGCCGAAGCGATCGGTGTCCGCCGGGACCACCTTGACGTCGAGAGCCGGCACCCCCAGCTCGCCGGCGACGAGCTGCGCGTACTCGGACTCCCTCCCGTCGGAATCGGTGGTGAGACTGAGCACCATCTTGCCGGTCGGGTGCACGCGCAGGAACACCGCTCGGTAGGCCTCTTCAGCCACTCTCGTCCTCCTCGTTGGTCGCGGTGGTCCGGGACGCGAGACGCTCGCGCTCCTGGTGCGCGGTGAGCGCGTTGTGGTCCTCGCGATCGCAGAAGGCGGGCTGCGGCCCACCCAGAGGATTCGGAGGAACCGCCGGCCGTTCGCAGCCGGGGTAGATGCAGGTCTTAGCCGTCGCCACGCTTCCCCCACCCCGGGGTCGTGTTGCCCCTGCTCGGCCCGTAGCCGCTGGGCATCGCGACCGAGCTGCCGGGCATCGGCGTCGCGCTGGCCCAGGGCTCCTCGTCCTCCTCCAGCGGAGCCTCGAAGGCCGGCGGCTCCCTCCACGACACCGCCCCGATCGCGTCGACGACCTCGCCGAGGGCCTCGAAGCTGTGGCCGCTGACGAGCGCGTCGCAGTGCTCGAGCGCGGCCACCATGCCGCCGGCCCGCACAGCGAACTCGCTGGCGCCCGCGCGGGGGTTGACCCAGACGATTCGGTGGGCGAGACGCGAGAGGCGCGCCATCTCTCGTCCGACCAGCTGCGGGTCGCCGCGCTCCCAGCCGTCCGACAGGATCACGACCACGGCGCCGCGAGCCATGCCTCGACGCCCGTGGCGGTCGTTGAACTCCTTGAGGGCGGCTCCGATGCGGGTCCCGCTCGACCAGTCCGGCGCCGCGGCAGCGGCGCGCTGGATCGCCCGCTCCGGGTGGCGGGACGCGAGCGCCCGGGTCAAGCGGGTCAGCCGGGTGGCGAAGGCGAACGCCTCGGCGTGCGGACCGCTGCCGGCCGCACAGGCCATGAACTGCAGGTAGGCCCGCCCGTAGGGCTCCATCGAGCCCGAGATGTCGCACAGCATCACGAGCCGGCGGCGGACCGTGCGGCGGCGACGGCGCGCGAGCCGGATCGGATCTCCGCCGGTGCGCAGGCTGCCGCGCAGCGTCCGCCGCATGTCGATTCGCTCGCCGTGGCGCCCCCGCTCGTAGCGGCGGGTGCGCCGCAGCGGTGTCGCGAGCTCCAGGCGCGACATCAGCCGGTAGAGCCGGGCGAGCTCATCCGGCTCGAGCGCGTCGAAGCGCTTGCCGGCGAGGCGCTCCTCGTCGCTGGCGAGCGCCATCGGGACGTCGACGTCCGGCTCGCCGGGCTGGTCGCTGTCCGCACGCGGGACCGCCGGCCGCCACCGCCTGGCCCTCCTGGCGGGCCCGTGTCCCCGGTGCGGTCGCGCGCTCGGCAGCCGGCCGTTCGTCGTCGGGCTCCGCGCTCTCGGGCTCCACGGCGCCGCCGAAGATCGAGCGGAATACCGCATCGAAGGCCTGGACGTGGGACTGGTCGGAGACGAAGACGGAGCGTGCCGTCCAGTACAGCCGCCGGCGGGTGTTCGGGCGCACCAGCGTGAGGGCGCGCGCGAACCCGGCGGAGCGCTCCGGGGTCACCGGCACTCCCGCCGCCCGAAGGCGCTGGCCCAGCACGCCGGCGAGGGGCGCCAGGTCCAGGTGGATCGTCTCCACCTCGAAGTCAGCCACCGCTGCGCACGAGCTGCTCCAGGCCGGCCGCGCGGATCACCTCCTGATCGTCGTCGTACTTCAGCACCGACCCCAGGGTGAGGTCCACCGCCGCGGCGTCGAGGTGCTCGATGCCGAGCAGGCTCAGAGCCGCCACCCAGTCGATCGCCTCCGCGATCCCGGGCGGCTTCTGCACGTCGCTGCCGCGCATGCGCGCTACCGCGTTGGCCACCTCCACCGCCAGCGTCTCCGAGGCGCCCCGCACGCGCCGGCGCACGATCTCGACCTCGCGCTCCGGCGTCGGGTAGTCGATCCAGCGGTACAGGCAGCGGCGCTTGACGGCGTCGTGGAGGTCGCGAGTCCGGTTGGAGGTCAGGACGATGATCGGCGGGTGCGTCGCCGTGACCGTGCCAAGCTCGGGGATCGTCACGCTCGCGTCCCCGAGCAGCTCGAGCAGGAACGCCTCGAAGTCGTCGTCCGCGCGGTCGATCTCGTCGATCAGCAGCACGGCAGGGCGCGGCCCCGGATGCTCGAGCGCCCGCAGCAGCGGTCGCCGGATCAGGTAGTCGGGGCCGAACAGGTCCTCCTCGCTGAGCGTGGAGTCGCTGGAGTCGGCGAGCCGGATGCTGAGCAGCTGGCGCGGGTAGTTCCACTCGTACAGCGCTTCCGCCGCGTCGATTCCCTCGTAGCACTGCAACCGGATCAGCGGCGTGTCGAGCACGGCCGCGAGCGATCTGGCCGCTTCGGTCTTGCCGACGCCCGCCTCGCCCTCGAGCAGCAGCGGCTGCGGGAGGCGGAGGCTGAGGAACATCGAGGTCGCCAGGCCCTCGTCGACGAGGTAGTCGACGGCCGCGAGCCGCCGGGCCAGCGTCTCGACATCCGGGACGAGGTGGTCGCATCTCGTCGTTCATGCGGCGTGTCAGCGCGTCGAGCACGGCCTGGTAGTCCTCGGGCGTGTCCACGTCGCGGGGGACGGGGCCCGCAATCGGCACCCTCTCCACGTCGGCGGCGCGCCGGTCGAGCAGGCGCCACACGCCCTTGTCGCCGTGCAGGTCGGCGAGGTCGGCGAACACACTGCGGGCGAAGGCGATCGGATGGCCGTCGCCGTCGTCGTAACGGCAGACGGCCAGCGGGCCGTCGCCGCGCCCGGCCAGCAGCAGCTGCACCGTCTCGGCCGTCACGCCGGGCTGGTCACCGAGCATCAGCACCATCACGTCGCAGCGTGGGTCCACCGCGGCGAGCGCCGCTGCGATCGATGACGAGCAGCCCGCCCCGTAGCCGTCGTTGACGACCACCTCGGCGCCGGCGAGGTCCACCCCGGCGCGGACGTCGACCGCCGAGCCGCCGATGGCGACGATCGTCTGGTCGAACCCACAGGCACGGGCGGTACCGACGACGTGGCCCAGCAGCGTGCCCTCGGCGTATGGGAGCAGCTGCTTGGGGCGGCCGAGGCGCTCCGAGCCGCCCGCGCCCAGCACGAGCCCGGTGACGAACGGGTCAGTCCGCGCCGGCATGCTGGTGCGCCAGGGCGAACTGGGACTTGCAGCCCTCGCAGCAGAAGTAGACGGTCTCGCCGTCGTGCCGCAGCGAGGGTGTGCCGGGGATCGCGGCGACCGTCATGCCGCAGATCGGATCCACGGCGGTCTGCGCCGCGGCCGGCCTGCCCCGGTGCACCGCGATCACCTCGGCGAGGATCGACAGCGCGATCTCCGCGGGCGTGCGCGCGCCGATGTCCAGGCCCGCCGGCACGTCGATCCGCTCCAGCAGCTCGGACGGCACGCCGTCGCCGCGCAGCTCGCCGAGCACGCCGTCGCCGCGCTTGGCGCTGGCCACCAGGCCGACGTAGGGCAGGCCCGCTTCGAGGGCGCTGCGCAGGGCGTGCAGCTCGTCGCGCCCGTGCGCGGCCACCACGAGCGCCAGGTCGCCCGGCCGGGGCTCCAGCTCGTCCCCAGCGACCGCCACGGCGTCGAGGCCGAGCTCGGCTCCGAGCCGCAGTAGCGCCCCGGCGATCGGCGTGTCGCCCACGACGAGCACCCGCGGCGCCGGCACCACGGGCTCGAGGAAGATCTCGATCGCCCCGCCGGACAGGCACGGGTTCTCGACCGTCACCGCACCCTCCTCCCTGGCGGCCTCCCGGCCCTCGGGGCCGATCTCGGCATCGTCGCCGAACGGGAGGATCCGCAGCAACAGCGCCTCGCCGGTTTCGATCGCCTGCAGGCCGTAGGCGCGCACGCTGTGCTCCGCGCACGCGCCGCCAACGAAGCCCTCGACGCTGCCGTCGCCGAGGACGAGAGCGGTGTCCCCGGCCTCCACGCTCGTCGGGCGCTGCGCGCGGACCACGGTCGCGGTCACGAACGGCTCGCCCTGCTCGGTGAGCTCGCGCGCCCGCCGGGCCATGGCCAGCGCCATCATTGCGGCGGCTCGGGTCGTCCCTGCATCGCCGCCCAGACGCGCGCCGGGGTGCAGGGCATGTCGATGTGCTCGACGCCGTGGGTCTCGTGCAGCGCGTCGATCACCGCGTTGACGATTGCGGGCGGAGAGCCGACGTTCGGGGACTCGCCGACGCCCTTGGCGCCGAGCGGGTGGTGCGGACAGGGCGTGACCGTCTCGCCGAGCTCGAAGTCGGGGCACTCCAGCGCCGTCGGGATGAGGTAGTCCATGAACGACGAGTTGAGGCAGTTGCCCTCCTCGTCGAAGGTGAGCACCTCCATCAAGGCGATGCCGACGCCCTCGGCCAGCCCGCCGTGGATCTGGCCGTCGACCACCATCGGGTTGATCCGCACGCCGCAGTCGTCGACGGCGATGAAGCGCCGCACGGTGACCTGCGCGGTCTCGGGGTCGATGTCCACCACTGCGATGTACGCGCCGTAGGGATACGTGAGGTTCGGCGGGTCGTAGATCACCTGCGCGTCGAGTCCGCCCTCCAGCTCGGCGGGCATCGACTCCCCGCTGTAGGCGCGTTCCGCGATCTCCTCGATCATCGCGCCCTTCTCGGGGTCGCCCTTGACGTACCAGCGACCCTTCTCCCAGGCCAGGTCCTCGGGCCTGGTCTCGAGCATCGTCGCGGCGATCAGGCGGGCCTTGTCGCGGACCTTGCGCGAGACCACGGCGACCGCCCCGCCGGAGACCGGGGTCGAGCGGCTGCCGTAGGTGCCCAGGCCGTAGGGGGACTTGTCGGTGTCGCCGTGGCGGACCTCGACGTCCTCCGGCGGAATGCCGAGCTCCTCGGCCACGATCTGAGCGAACGTGGTCTCGTGGCCCTGCCCCTGGGTCTGAGCGCTGATGCTCACCACCGCCTTGCCCGACGGATGGACGCGCAGGTCGGCGCCGTCGTTCATCGACAGCCCGAGGATGTCCATGTGCTTCCGCGGTCCGGCGCCCACGCCCTCCGTGAAGAAGGACACGCCGATGCCCATCAGCTCGCCGCGCGCCCGCTTCTCGGCCTGCTCGCGTCGCAGCTCCTCGTAGCCCGCGATCTCCATCGCGACGTTCATCGTCTTGGCGTAGTCGCCCGAGTCATAGGTCCAGCCGGTGGTGGTCTCGTACGGGAACTGCTCGGGCGCGATGAAGCTGCGCATGCGCAGGTCGATCGGGTCTGTCTTCATCTCCATCGCGAGCGCGTCCGCCATCCGCTCCACGAGGTAGACGGCCTCGGTGATCCGGAACGAGCACCGGTAGGCGACCCCGCCCGGCGCCTTGTTGGTGTAGACCGCCTTCACCTTCACGTGCGACGCCTCCAGGTCGTACGACCCGCAGACGATGTGGAAGAAACCGGCCGGGAACTTCGTCGGCTGGGCGGTGCTGTCGAAGGCGCCGTGGTCGGCGATCACGTCGACCCGCAGGCCGGTGATCTTGCCGTCCTTCGAGCACATCTCGGCGCGCATGACGTAGTCGCGCGCGAAGCCGGTCGACAACAGGTTCTCGGAGCGGTTCTCGACCCACTTGACGGGCACGCCCGCCACGATCGAGCCGGCGATCGCGCACACGTAGCCGGGATAGACCGGCACCTTGTTGCCAAAGCCGCCGCCGATGTCCTGGCAGCGGATCCGGATCATGTGCTCCGCGAGCCCGGCAACGTGCGCGTACACCGTGCGGTGGGCGTGCGGGGCCTGGTTGCCGTTGTAGATGTTGAGCTGCCCGGTCTCCGGGTTGAAGTCGGCGATGATGCCGCACGTCTCGAGCGGCGCCGGGTGGCAGCGCGGGTAGATGATGTCGCGGCCGACGACCGTGTCGGCCTCGGCGAAGGCGCGATCGGTCGCCTCCTGGTCGCCGGCCTCCCACGTCGGGCTCGCCAGGTTGTCGCGCTGACCGGACTTGTCGTCGCGGATCAGCGGCGCGTCCGGATCGAGCGCCTTGCGCGCGTTGACGACCGCGGGCAGCGGGTCGTATTCGACGTCGATCAGGCTCAGCGCGTCCTGGGCCGAATACGGGTCGGTCGCGATCACGAACGCGACCTCCTGGCCCTGGAAGCGGACCTTGTCGCCCGCGAGCACGGCCTGCGTGTCGTACGAGATCGTCGGCATCCACGCGAGGCCGAGCGTCTCGAGATCCTTGGCTGTGACGACGGCGGCGACGTTGGGATGGGCGAGCGCGGCCGAGGTGTCGATCGACACGATGCGCGCGTGCGCGTACGGGCTGCGCAGCATGGCGCCGTGCACCATCCCCGGCAGCTCGATGTCGTCCAGGTAGGTGCCCTGACCGCGGATGAAGCGCGCGTCCTCCTTGCGCTTCAGCCGGCCAAAGCCGATCGGACGCTCGGTCGACGGGCTCGGCAGGTTCTCGACGACGGCCATGCTCATGCCTCCGATTTCGCAGCTGCTTCGTGGTCAGCGGCCCAGCGGACTGCGCTGACGATGTTCTTGTAACCCGTGCAGCGACAGATCGCGCCGGAGATCGCCGTGCGGATCTCGTGGTCGGTCGGATCCGGGTTCTCGTCGAGCAGGGCGCGCGTGGTCATCAGCATTCCCGGCGTGCAGAACCCGCACTGGAGGGCGTGGCGCTCGTGGAACCCCTGCTGGATCGGATCCAGCTCGCCGTCGACCTCGAGCGACTCCACCGTGCGGATCTCGTGGCCGTCGCACATCACCGCGAGGGCCGTGCACGACTTGATCGGCTGCCCGTCCATCAGGACCACGCAGGCGCCGCAGTTGGAGGTGTCACAGCCCCAGTGTGTGCCCTTCAGCCCGAGCGTGTCCCGAATGAAGTGAACGAGCAGCTGGCGCGGCTCGACGTCGCGGGAGACCTGCTCGCCGTTGACGGTCATCGAGACGTTCATCGATCAGACCTCCTGGTGCAGGCCGCGCGCCGCCGAGCGGCGCAGCGCGCGTTGGGTGAGCACGCCCGCGAGGTGGCGCTTGTAGTCGACCGGCCCGCGACCGTCGGCGCTCGGAGAGCAGTCGGCCGAGGCGATCTCGCCGGCCTGCGCGAAGAGGTCCTCCGACGGCGGCTTGCCGCGCAGGAGCTCCTCCGCACGGGTGAGATGGATCGTCGTCATCCCGACGGCGCTGAGCGCGACGCCTGCGTCTGTGATCGTCCCGCCGTCGATCCAGAGGGCCGCCGATGCCGCCGCGATCGCCCAGTCCCCGGCGCGCCGCTCGACCTTCTCGTGTGCGCTTCCCCCGCCCGGCCGCACAGCGAGGCGAATCTCGGTGAGCATCTCGCCCGCGCCGACCGCCGTCGTGAAGGGCCCGACGTGGAAGTCCTCCATCCCCACCACGCGCTCGCCGCCGGCTCCTCGGATCACCACCTGTGCCTTCAGCGCCGAGCAGACGGCCGACAGGTCCTCGGCGGCGTCCGCCTGGCAGAGCGAACCGCCGATCGTGCCGCGGTTGCGGACCACCGGATCGGCGATCACGGTCTCGGCGTCGCGGAAGATCGGAAACCGCTCAGCCAGGAGATCTGACTTCAGGAGGTCGACGTGCCGGGTCAGCGCGCCGATCCGGATCTCACCGTCCTGCTCGCGGATGTAGGCGAGCTCCGCGAGGTCGTTGATGTCGACGAGATGAGCGGGGTTGGCCAGGCGCAGCTTCATCATCGGCAGCAGGCTGTGGCCGCCGGCGATGATCCGGGCCTCGGCGCCAAGCCGCTCCAGCGCCGCGATCGCACCCTCGACGCTGGTCGCCCGCTCGTACTCGAATGGCGCCGGAGTCTGCAACTCGTTCCTCTCGGATCAGGTACGCCGAACCGGGAGCCGCCTGCGAGGCGCTCCGATGTCGTCGCGCTGTTCGTATTGGACGGGGGCGTCGGTGCCGATGACCGGGGAGTTCGGGAGATTCTCCGGGGCCGTCTGGCGGAGGTTCGGATAGAGCAGCCGCGCGGCCAGGCTGCCGCCCTCGACGTTGCGCAGCACCTCGTCCGCGGGGCTGGCTGCGGCGATCGGCGCCTCCCGGCCGAGCCGCGCGAGCGTGAGCGTGCCCCGGGTGTAGACCTCGCCGATGCGGGGCGCGTCCACCGAGTCGCTCTCGGGGAAGTTGCGCAGTCCGGCGGCCGCCGCTCCGGGGTAGACGCTCTCGATCAGGCCCATCGCGTCGCTGAGTCCGGCCTTCTTGACGAGCAGGCCCTCGAGCAGGTCGACCCCGGCGTCGAGCTGCCCGTTGATGGCGGTCACCACGTCGTTGACCGGCGCGCTCTTCTCCACGATCTCCCCGACGCCGGCGATCGCCTCATCCAGGCCGTCGGCGATCTGCCGCAGGGCCAGGATCGTCGAGACGAGGTAGTAGACGAGCGCGAGCACGATCGCCAGAACCGCGATGATCATCACGACGCCGGCTGCGGGCATCGTCAGCCCTTCCCCTCTGCGTCGTCGACGATCACGTCCAGCGAGCCACCGTAGTTCGCCACCCCGGCAACTGTCCGCTCGACCTGGTCCTGCGTGGTCAGCAGCAGCGCCGCGGCATCGAGGTCCTTGGACCCGGCGGCCGCGACGGTCGAGATCGCGCGCACGCTCGGGACGATGCTGCGAGCCGCGTCCAGCACGCCGCGCAGCAGGTAGACGACGACCGGGACGATCACCAGCAGCAGAACGACGTCTCCGATCCACCAGAGGGTCATCGCGGCCTCCGTTCGGCCACGATCGCCGCCTTGCGCGCGATGCCGGGCAGCGCGCCGAGGATGATCTCGAACTGGGCGTTGATCGCCTTGACGGCAGGCTCGAGCGGGCGCAGGTGCTCGGACTCGACGCCCTCGAGGGCGGAGGCGAGCGAGGCGAGGTCCCGCGAGGTCGCCGCAAGCCCCTGGCGCACCCTGATCAGTGCGAACGCGAGCACCGCGATCACGACCACGGCCAGCAGGACGCTCAACAGGATGTAGGTGTCAGTGCTCACGCCTGCTGCCCGAACCCGTCGGTGAGCGCGTTCATGTAGCCGTCCTGGACCACGGCCTCCTCGACGATCAGCGCCAGCACGGGCGCGGTCGCCTCCAGCTGCGGGATGTTCGCCGTGTTCGCGCCGACCGCACCGGCGATCTCGAGGAGATTGGCGGCCGATCGCTGGATCCTCCCCACGTGAACCAGCAGCACCGCGAGCAGCGCGGCAACCACAAGTGCGGCGACTAGCCCGATGATCAGCGCGACCCCCCACGCGCTCATCGTCCGACCGCCGCCTTTCGGAGCGCACGGGCGGAGTGCAGGATCCTCGTGCCCGAGTCGTTGATCCGCGCGATCCCGCCGAGCTCGGAGGTCTGCTGCCGGACCACCTCGACCCCCTGCTCGGCGGTGGCGGCCTGAGCGGAGATCCGCATCGCAAGCGACGACGATGACTATGACTATGACCGCCGCGACCGCGATCACCACCACGCCGATGGCGATCCCGATTACCCAGCCCGTAGATGCGGCTGTCAGCAGCGTTGAGTCCTCCTCATCCCCAAGTCTGACAATAGCCAACGGGCCCGCGCTGGTCCACGGGCGCAACAGGGTTGGCGCTTGGGCCTAGTCGGCCGCGTCGGCGTCCCTGTCGCGAGCCGCCGCGCCGATGTCCTTGAGGTCCGGCTCGGCGCCCTCGGGCAGATCCGGTCCACCGTCCCTGGCGGCGTCGGCGCTGTCGCCCCCGCTCAGATCCACGCCGTCATCGGTCGCGGGCTCGTCCGAGCCGGTGGTGCGCCCGAGGACCGAGCTGTCGAGCTGCGGATCCTCATCGAGCATCTCGCGCGGAGCGTCGGAGCCGCCCAGCTCGGCGGGGACGACACCCTCGGCTGCGGTGGCGCCCCACTCCCCCTTCTCGCGGGCCTCCGCCTCATCCGGCGTGCTTCCGCCGCGCTGCTCGCTCGGGTTCTGCCCGCCCTGCTCGTGTTCGGTTGCACTCATCGGTGGTCCTTTACCCTGGTGCGGGGGGAGTTAACTTGAGCACGCTGCCGACTTCCGAGAGCATCGCCACGGCGTGGCTGCGCGATGGACGCCGGGTCGTCAACGCCACGTTGGTCGAGCGGATCGGCTCGGCCCCGCTCGATCCGGGTGCGCAGATGCTCGTCGACGAGCACGGGAACATCGAGGGCTCGGTGACCGGCGGATGCGTGGAGGCGGCGCTGGTGGAGGAGGCCCAGGCGATCCTCGCCGGCGAGGCTCCACGAGTGGCGACCTACGGCATCTCGGACGAGGAGGCGGCGGGCGTCGGCCTGATGTGCGGCGGCACCGTGCGGATCTTCGTGCACGAGCAGGATGTGCAGGCCCTGGATGTGCTCGACGCCGTAGCCGCCGCGCGTGAGGCAGGCGAGCCGGTCGCGCTGGCGACGCTGCTGGATGGCGACGGCGCCGGGGCCAAGCTCGCGATTCTCGGCGATCGGGTGGTGGGCGGCCTCGGGGTGACCGAACTGCTGGATCGCTCCGTCGAGCGGGACGCGCGGGGACAGCTCGACGAGGGGCTCTCGCGAGTGAGGCGGTATGGAGCCGGTGGCGAGGTGATGGGCTCGGAGGTGGCGGTGTACATCCAGGCGTTCCAGACGCAGCCGCGCATGGTGATCTTCGGAGCGATCGACTTCTCCGCGGAGATGGCGAAGCTCGCCTCGGAGGTCGGCTACCAGGTGACCATCTGCGACGCCCGACGACCCTTCGCCGACAGCCCGCGGTTCTCGAGCGTCGCGGAGGTCGTCGTCGACTGGCCTGACCGCTACCTGGAGAGCCAGGAGCTGGGGCCCCGTGACGTGGTGCTGGTCTTCACCCACGACGCGAAATTCGACGAGCCCGCACTGATCTCGTCACTAGCCACGGACGCCGGCTACATCGGCGCTCTCGGCAGCCGCCGCACCCAGGAGAGGCGGCTCCAGCGCCTGCGCGAAGCGGGCGGCAACGAGAAGTCGATCGCCAGGATCCACGCGCCGTGTGGCCTGGACGTCGGCGCCCGCACACCGGTCGAGACGGCCGTGTCCATCCTCGCCGAGGTGATCGCAGTACGCACCGGCCGCCGGGGCGAGAGCCTGCGGGATACCACCGGCCCGATCCATCCCGGAACGACGGCGACGGTCGGCGGCTAGCCAGCGTTTGGCGGTACAGTCGGCGGGTGGAAAGCCACGCGGCGGAAGCGACCTTCCAGCACGAGGCGTTCTTCTACGCCGATGATGAGGAGTTTCTAGAGGGGACTTCCTCGTTCCTGCGGGAGGCGGCCGAGGCGGGGGAGCCGGCGTTGGCCGTGCTGTCCGCCGCCAAGGTCGAGGCGCTGCGGGACGCGCTCGTCGGCCAGTCCGGCGCCATCAGCTTCGCCGATATGGCGGAGGTGGGATCGAATCCGGGCCGCATCATCCCGGCATGGCGCGAGTTCGCGGACGAACACCGAGGTCGTGTGATCCGCGGTATCGGGGAGCCGATTTGGGCCGACCGTAGCCCAGCGGAGCTGGTCGAGTGCCAGCGTCATGAGTCGCTTCTCAACCTCGCCTTCGCTGATCGGCCTGGCTTTCATCTGCTCTGTCCGTACGACACCGGTGCGCTTCCCGACGATGTGCTCGAGGAAGCACATCGCAGCCACCCGCGGTTGAGGCTGAACGGCGACCAGCGCGAAAGTGACCGTTGCCGATCGCTGGAGGAGGTGGAGGCGCCGTTCGCCCAGGCGCTGCCCGAGCCGCAAGCGGACGTCGCCACGATGGTGTTTCAGCGTGGCACCCTTGCAGCTCTGCGCCAGTTGGTTGCCCGAAAGGCCCGGGCCGCGAACCTCCGAGTCCGCGCCACCGACGACCTCGTGCTTGCCGTCAGCGAGATCGCTACAAACTCGGTCGTCCATGGAGGCGGCGGCGGACTTCTGCGGATCTGGCAGGAACCCGACGCGGTTGTCTGCGAGGTCAGCGACCGCGGCTGCATCGACTCGCCCCTGGTCGGACGCGAACGCCCGGCGTCCGCACAAGCCAACGGGTACGGCCTCTGGCTCGCCAACCAGGTGTGCGATCTGGTTCAGGTTCGGTCTTACGGCACCGGGAGCGCGGTGCGCTTACACCAGCGCACCGCCTAGCGCAGAAGTTGGAGCTGTCCCACAGCAGAACGGAGAGCCGATGGGTTTCGATCAGTACCACGAGCCGCCTGACGAGCTGCCGGCCGAGACTCGCACGTTCGCGCGTCTGTGCGCGTCGCTGACCGAGGAGGCCGAGGCGATCGGCTGGTACCAGCAGCGCCTGGCGGTCGAGCCCGACCCGCAGGCGCGGGCGATCATGAGCGACGCCATCGGCGAGGAGTACAAGCACTTCAGCATGGACCTCGAGTTCCTGCTGCGGAGGACGCCGCTCTGGCGTGAGATCGCCGAGGGAATCCTCTTCCAGCCGGGCGACATCGTCGAGCACGGCGAGGAGGCGGAGGAAGAGGCGACCTCGTCCGAGGCGGACGTTGCGACCCCCGGCGACGCGTCGGGTGCGCTGGGCATCGGCGATCTCAGGGGGCGGTCGGCATGAACCACCTCCTGCGTTCGATCGCTCCCATCCCCGAATCGGGCTGGGGGCTGCTGGACACCGAGGCCCGCGAGCGGCTGACCGGGGCGCTGGCGGCGCGCAAGCTCGTGGACTTCTCGGGACCGCTGGGCTGGGAGCACTCCGCGACCGACCTCGGGCGCACCGAGGCCGTTGCGAAGCCGCCCTCTGAGGGCGTTACGGCGCTGCGGCGACGAGTACTTCCGCTGGTGGAGCTGCGTAGCGAGTTCAGCGTCTCCAGGGACGAGCTCCGCGACGCCGACCGGGGAGCTGAGGACATCGACTTGGCGGCGCTCGACGAGGCGGCGCGCCGGATCGCGTGCGCGGAGAACGTCGCGGTGTTCCACGGCTTCGAGCAGGCCAGCATCACGGGGATCACCGAGGCGTCGACCCAGTCCTCGATCGCGTTGAGCGACGACTTCGACGCCTATCCCGGCCACGTGGCCAAGGCCGTCGAGCTGTTGCGCCGCCAGGGCATCGACGGCCCGTACGGGCTTGCGCTCGGCCCGGACGGCTACACGGGCGTGATCGAGACCACCGAGCACGGCGGCATCCTGGTCTTCGACCACCTCGGCAAGATCCTCGGCGGCCCGATCGTGTGGGCGCCGGGCGTCCGGGGAGCGGTGGTGCTCAGCCTGCGCGGCGGTGACTTCCTCTTCGAGTCGGGGCAGGATCTGTCGATCGGCTACGAGCGACACGACGCCGAGACGGTCGAGCTCTACCTGGAAGAGAGCTTCAGCTTCCGGGTGGTCACGCCCGAGGCCGCGGTCACGCTGACTGCTTGATCGGCCCGTTCAGGACGAGGGAATCTCCGCCGTGATGCGCGTGCCGCCATGCGGCGGGCTGTCGACGTCCAGGCGGCCGTTGAGGGCCTCGACGCGGGCAGCAAGGCCGCGCAGGCCTGAGCCCCCGACGGGGTCGGCGCCACCGACCCCGTCGTCGCGGACCGTCACCGTGGCGGAGCCGTTCGACTGGCGGACGGCCACCGTCGCATGCGAAGCCCGAGCGTACTTCGCCACGTTCGTGATCGCCTCGGCGACCACGTAGTAGGCGGCCGCCTCAACCGGCGCCGCGAGGCGCTCTTCGGGCAGCTCCTCGATCTCGACCGGGACGGGCGTGCGCGTCAGCAGTGCATCGAGCGCAGCGCCGAGCCCACGCTCCGTAAGCAAGACGGGGTGCAGTCCGCGCGCGAGCTCCCGCAGCTCCTCGAGCCCGCGAGCGAGATCGTCCTGCGCCGTGGAGAGCGCCTCACGCGCGGTGTCCGGATCGTCGTCGAGCTTGGCCCCCGCCAGGCCCAGCTGAAGCGCGACCGAGACGAGGCGCTGTTGGGCACCGTCGTGCAGGTTGCGCTCGAATCGTCGACGCTCGGCGTCGCCGACCTCCACCAGCTCGGCACGCGATTCAGCGAGCCTCTCGCGGGCATCGGCGTTCGCCAGCGCCTGCCCGACCAGATCCGCGAAGTCACAGAGCCGCCGCTCGAGACCCTCCGGGAGCGGCTCGTCCGACGCGCTCGCCGCCACGAGCGCTCCCCAGAGCCGGCCGCCGACCCCGACCGGGGCCGCCACCGCTGCGCGGTACCCGGCGTCCCGCAGCCTCTGGGCGAGCCTCCCGCCCGCATCGTCGTAGCTCTCGAGCCGCTGGGCCGTACCGGTGCGCAGCACCTTGGCGACGACAGTGTCCCCATCGAGGTCGAGCGATGACCCCACCGGCAGGGGCAGGTTCTCCGTTTGACTCCAAGCGCCGACGACGGTCGGCGCGTCCGTGCCGTCGTACTGGACGATGCACGCGCCGGGCAACCCCAGCAGCCGGCTCACCTCTTCCGTGACCTGCTCGAACACCCGGCTCGGCGCGGGCTCTGCGGCGACGAGCGTCGCAACCCTGCGCAGCGCGGCATGCTCGTCGGCCAGCGCGCGCTGCCCCGCCTCGCTGACCGCCAAGGCCCGGGCCGCCCGGGTGCGCTCGGCGGTCACGGCGGCGAGGACGAGCGAAGTGAGCGCAGCCGTGGCGATGAAGAACTGCGTGGCGAGCAGGCTGTCGGTGATCGAGTCGCGCACGAACGGCCCTTCTTGGCGGGCTGTGTTCCACACGGTGATCGAACAGACGACGACGATCGCCGTGGCGGCGCCGCGAGGGCCCAGGCGCAGCGCCGCCCAGAGGAGCACCGGAAAGACGATGTAGGGAACCTCCCGCTGCGGTGCCAGCTCGGCCAGCACGACCAGTGCGGCCAGGCCGGCCAAGCCCTCGAGCACGTCGCGCCGGCGGATTCCCTTTGTGCCACTGGTCGCCCAGGTCAGCACTGCAGGCGCGACCACGAAGACGCCCGCGGCGTCGCTCAGGGTCCACGTGCGGAGCAGCCGCCCGAACTCATCGCCTGAGACCACGTCGCCGAGCCGCAGCGCCGGCGGCCCGAAGGCGGCGCTGACCAGCGCCGCAACGACAGCGGCGAGCACAAGCGCGAGAACTTCAAAGGTGCGCTCCAGCGTGACGCGCGGGCCCGCCAGACGACGCAGCACCAGAGCGGCGATCACCAGAGCCAACGTGTTGCCGACGGTCTGGCCGGCAATGGTGCCGAACGGCTGGGAGAAGTCCGCGAGCAGGAGATCGCCGATCGCGATGCCCGGCCACAGGCGTATGCCGTATAGGAACAGCACAGCCAGGCCGAGTCCCGCCGGTGGCCACAGCGCGGCCACCGCGCCATCGAGGTACGCGAGCTCGAGGCCAAGCCGCCCCGCGAGGTAGTAGGCGGCGGCGAGCATCGCGACCGAGCCCCCGTAACGCACACCGCGCCGGCGACTCAGTGCCACGATCCCCTCGCGCGCGGTCCAGCCCGCGGCGCTCTGCCTCGGTGAGGAGCAAGGCGTGCACGCCCTCGAAATTTTGACAGGGCACCTGCTGCTCGAGGGTGCGGTTAGCACCACCCCCGCCCGCTACGCCATGTTGATCTGCCACGTCGTCGGCCACGCTGCCGAGCAGCGTGTAGTCGCACCGGGTCTCTTGCAGCAGGGAGCCGGGCACGAACTCGTTCACCGGCCCATGGGCGACCAGGCGGGCGATGAAGCGCTGCCACGAGACGCCGCCCCCGAGGTCCCCGTCGAGCCAGAACGAACGGTGGCGGGCGCCGAGCACCTCGCGCGGCCCGATGGTCGCCGCTTTCGGGGGCACCCACGACCAGTCGCCGCCGAACGAGTGCAGCGCGTTCTGCATGACGGTCATCGGGTGCAGCTCGACGATCCGGGCGCCCGCCCGCTTGTAGGCGTCGATGTCGCCGCCGAACTCATGCCCGAGTTGGGGCTCCCAGAAAGCGATGTGCCCGCTCCAGCCGATCCCGCCGTAGCAGACGTCGGCGCCGCCGCGCTCCTCGATCCGCTTGGAGTAGTCGCCGATCGTGTCGTGGCTGGGGAAGTGGATCTGCGACTCCGGCGGACGCAGGTCGGCGTCGATGCGCCCGAAGAAATGCTCCTGCATCGCCCGAGCGAACGATCCGCTCCACGCCGCCGGTGCCGTCCGCCCGTCCTGGTCTGCGTACTCGTCCATGTTGAACGTATGCACGTGCTCCAGCGAGAGCCCCTCGTCGTTGATGCTGCGAACTGCGAGCGCGTACTGAGGCATCGGCCCGACGGGGAGGATCAACGTGAGTTCGCGGCCCTCCTCGCGCGCCGTGCGGATACGGCCGACGAGGTCGTCGGCGAACGCCGTGTAGAAGGCCGCCCGCTCGTCCTCGACGCGGATTCGGAAGTCCCGGTTCGGGTGGTCGACGACGCGTTCGCGCGGGATCGCGCGGACGCGCGCGCAGGCATCGGCGTCACGGAAGCTGACGAACGGGGCGAGGTCGTAGCGGAAGGACATGAGGCCTCCGCGTCGTCAGTCGCTAGCGATTCTCCGGGCAATAGCGCTCATAGGCGCCGACACACACGTCCTCCCACGACGCGAAGTCGTCGGCGATGACCGTGTCGCCGATGTTGTCCTTGCGGATCGTCAGCGGCTTGAGCAGGATCGTCGGCACCATCCCCGTCTCGTTGTCGACCTTGGCGTTGAGACCGGTGGGATCCTCACCGCGAGCCACCTGCACCGCGAGCTTGGCGGCCTTGGTGGCCTGGTCCTTGATCGAGAAGTACACCGTGAAGGACTGCTCGCCGGCCAGGATGTGCTGGAGCGCCTCGACCGTGGCGTCGAGGCCGCTGGTCGGGACCACCGAGAGCTTGCGGGACTTGCGCGCCGCGATCGTCGCGTTCGCGAGCGTGTCGTTGGCCGCAAGCGTGCCGTCGAAGTCCTCGTTGGAGGCCTGGAGCATCTGCTCGTAGATCGTCAGCGCCTTCTGGCCGTCCCAGTTCGGCACGGCCTGCTCGGCCGCGACGTCGATGTTCTTGCCCTTGCTCTTGAGGACCTCTGTGTTGCCCTTCTTGAGATCGGTTGCGAACGAGTCCGTGGGGGCCCCGTAGAGGATCGCGATCCGCGCGGAACCCTTGCCCTTGAGATCCTCGATCAGGCCCTCGGCCTGTAGCCGCCCGGCCTCGGTCGCGTCGCCCGAGACGTAGTAGTCGGCGTCGCCGCCGACGGTCAGGCGGTCGTAGTCGATCATCGTCACGCCCTGCGACTTGGCGTCGTCGATGATCGCCGCGCCGCTACCCGGATCGAGGTTCACGAGCAGGATGACCTTCGCGCCCGAGGTGATCGCCTGCTCGGCCTGGTTGCGCTGGGTCGCGGGGTCGCCCTCTGCGTTGCTGATGATGTAGTCGTCCTTCGAAAGGCCGGCCTCCTTGAACCCCTGCTCGAAGAAGCGCCGGTCCGCCGTCTCCCACCGGTCCGAGGACTTCGAATCGGGGAGCAGGACGGCGATCTTGCCGCTCAGCTTGGCGCCGGACGTGCCTCCGTCGCCGCCGGCGTCGGAGTCGTCGTCGCTACCGCACGACGCCGTCCCAAGCGCCAGCAGGGCCGCCACGATCGCCAAGGTCAGTCGCCTCGTGCTCATCCCCTCGATCCTCCTCTTTCGACCGCGGACGGTTCGGGACTGTCCTACCCCGGCACGCGAGGTCAACACATCCGTCGGCGCGAGCTGCTCGCGGCGCGCCGGGCGTAGGCTGCGCCGGACGGATGGATCGTCGCGACAAACCGAGCGGCACCGTCGCCCCGACGCCCGCGGTATTTCGACGACTGGTCGCCGACCCCACGCACGGTCCGCTGCCCGCCCTCATGCTCTTGCTGACGGTGCTCACCGGGGTGGTGGACGCCGTGAGCATCCTCAGCCTCGGCCGGGTCTTCGTCGCGAACATGACCGGCAATGTCGTATTCGTCGGGTTCGCGCTCGCCGGCGCGAGCGGGTTCTCTCTGGCGGCCTCGCTGTCAGCGCTCGGCGGATTCCTTGTCGGTGCGGCGCTCGGCGGGATCGTGGTGGACCGTCTCGGGTCGCATCGGGGTCGGCTCCTGCTCGCCGTGGCGGCTGCCGAATTCCTGTTGGTCGTCGCCGCGCTCCTTGCCGCCGCCCTCGCCGGCCCGCAGCTGAACGCGGCGGCGCGAGACGCCATCGCCGCCCTCGTGGCCTTGGCCATGGGCATGCAGAACGCGACGGTTCGACGCCTCCAGGTCTTCGACCTGACCACCACGGTTCTGACGATGACACTGACGGGGATTGCCGCCGACTTTCGTCAGCGCGACCGTTTCGCCGTGCTGCGTCGTCTCGCGGCCGTGCTCGCGATGCTCGGGGGGGCCGTGGTCGGCGCCTTGCTGGTGCTGGAAGTCAGCGACGTGGCCGCGCTCGGCTTCGCCGCCGCGCTCCTCGCGATCGTCGTGCTCTGGACGAGCGCGGGAGTCCGCGCGCCGGCGGCATGGCATGCCGCGCGCCCCTGATACTTCCGGGAATGAACGCACGAACGCCGGAGGTCGGGATCTCGATCGTGCCGTATGCCGATTCGCTTGACCGGAGTCGCGAGCTCGTGCGGGCCGCGGACGAGGGCGGGCTCGCGCTCGTGGGCATCCAGGACCACCCCTACCAGCGGCACTTCTTCGACACCTGGTCGCTGATCCCGACGCTGTTCGCCGAGACGAAGCAGATCTCGTTCTTCACCGACGTGGCGAACCTGCCGCTGCGCCCGCCCGCGGTGATGGCAAAGGCGGCGGCGACGCTCGACGTGCTCAGCGGCGGTCGCTTCGAGCTGGGCCTGGGCGCGGGCGGCATCCCCGAAGTGATCGCGAACTTCGGCGGTCCGCGGCGAACGCCCGGTGAGTCCGTCGAGGCGCTCGAGGAGGCAATCGACGTGCTCAGGCTGCTCTGGTCCGAGGAACGCTCGGTGTCATTCGAGGGCAAGCACTACCGGCTCCACGACGCACGCCCGGGCCCGCGCCCCGCGCACCCGATCTCGATCTGGCTCGGAGCATTCAAGCCGCGGATGCTCCGGCTCGTGGGTCGCAAGGCAGACGGCTGGCTGCCCTCGCTCGGGGTGCTTACACGCGACGAGCTGCGCGCCGGCAACGATCAGATCGACGCGGCGGCCGACAAGGCCGGCCGTGACCCGCGTTCGATCCGCCGACTGATCAACGTGCAGGGCGTGATCGGCGAGGGGCCCGCCCCGGCCAGGTCCGAGCTTCGGGTCGGGTACCTGGCGGGCGAGCCGCTCGCCGGACCGGCCGACTGGTGGGTGGAGACCATCGCCGGCTTCGTGGCGGACGGCTTCGACACGATCGTCTTCTGGCCCGTCGACCCCTCACCAGGCCAGGTGGAGGTGCTGGCCGCCGAGGTCGCGCCGCTCGTCTCCAATCAGCTCACCACTAATCGAGGAGATCCCCATGACTGATGCCTTCGTTCTCGGCGGCGTGCGCACCCCGGTCGGCCGGTACGGCGGCTCGCTGTCGCACATCAGAACCGACGACCTGCTCGGGCAGGCGATGGTCTGGGCGTGCGAGCGGGTAGGGGTCGAGCTCGACCGGATCGACGACATCGCCGCGGGCTGCGTGAACCCGGCGCACGAGGGAATGGGCGACATCGCGCGTTGGGCGGCGCTGGCCGCGGGCTTTCCGGACTCGGTCCCGGCCGCGACGGTCAACCGCTTCTGCGCGTCGTCGTTGACCTGCACGATTCAGATCGCACACGCGATTCGCGCGGGCGAGCTCGCCGTCGGCCTGGCCGCCGGGGTCGAATCGATGTCGCGGTCGGGCTGGGCGCTGATGAAGGGGGATGCGCCATTCATGCCGCGCGGGCCGGTGTTCATGCTCGACACGATGTGGGCGGGCGCAGGAGGCCCACCGAACCCGGCGCTGCTCGCCCGCGACGCCTACATCGAGATGATGCAGACGGCGCAGAACGTGGCCGACCGTTACGAGCTGACCCGCGAGGAGATCGACGCATTCGCGCTGCGCTCCCACCAGCACGCGGCCGCCGCCCGCGACTCGGGCCGCCTAGCCGCGGAGATCCACCCGGTCGAGATCCCGGCGACCCGCAGGGAGCCGGGACGAACGTTCGAGCACGACGAGAGCATCCGCGCGGACACCCGCGCCGAGAAGCTCGCGGCCCTGCCGGCGCAGCCCAACACCACCCAGATGACGGCGGGCAACTCCTCGCCGCTCAACGACGGCGCCAGCGCGATCGTGCTCGCCAGCGCCGAGGCGGCGGAAGAGCTCGGCGCCGAGCCGCTCGCACGAGTGGTCGCGTCGGCGACCCACGCGCTCGATCCGCAGATCATGGGCATCGCTCCCGCGTTCGCGATCCCGAAGGCGCTCGAGCGTGCGGGCCTGGCGCCCGCCGACGTCGACGTGTGGGAGGTCCACGAGGCGTACGCCGCCCAGGCGCTCGGAGTGCTGCGTGAGCTGCCGCGTCAGCTGGACGGGTTCGAGGTCCCGGACGACCGCCTGAACCCGAACGGCGGCGCGGTGGCCATCGGCCATCCGTTCGGCTCGTCCGGAACGCGGTACGTCCTCACGCTCGCAACCGAGCTGCGCCTGCGCGAGGCCCGCTATGGCGTCCTCGGCGTATGCGTCGGATCGGGCCAGGGGGTCGCGCTCGTGCTGGAGAACCCGTCGGCCTGAACTAGTCGACTGAGCCGATAGCGCTGCGGATGTCGCTCAGCGGAACCACTCCGGAGCCGACGACCTTCGTCCCGCTCGGGCCCTTGACCACGATGGAGGGGGTCGAGTTGATGCCCTGCGCCTGAGCGTCGGCCTGCACCTTCGCGAGTGTGTCGTCCCATCTCGAGCTCCGTCGATCGGCGTTCCACTTGCCGATGTCCGGGACGCCCGCGCCCTTGGCAACCGACTCGAGGAAGCTGTCCGTGACGTAGCCGGAATTCTCCGCACCCTGGTTGCGGTAGAAGACCTCGACGAAGTTCCAGTAGCGGCCCTGCTCCCCGGCCGCCAGAGCCGCCTTGGCGGCCTTCGCGGAGTCGGCGCCGATGATCGTGAACTGGCGGAACTCGTACTTGGCCGCCCCCTTGCTGACCAGGTCCGAGATCAAGCCGGGCGCGACGCTGAGGGAGAACTCCTTGCACACGGGGCACTGGAGGTCGCCGTACTCGACCACGGTCACCTTCGCCTTCGGATCGCCGAGCACCGTGGCGCGCTGCGGGATGCCGTCGAGCTGGCGTGCGATCGAGCCGGCGCCCTGCGTCCCGCTTCCGGCCGAGGCATCGCTGCCGGACTGACTCACGACGACGAGAAGCGCGACGACGCAGATCGCGATGAAAGCGCCGCCACCGCCGAGCTGGACGAGCCGTCGGCGGCGCTGCTGCGCCTGCGCCTCGGCCTCCTTGCGCAGGCGCTCGGCGCGAAGTCTCTCTTTCTGATCCTTGCGACTCGCCATCGGCTCGAAGCTACGCCCCGTCCCTAAACGCAGGCCCAAGGACCCCGACGTAGCGGAACGCGCGCGCTGCAGTAACCCCAAGCAGCAGAGTCATCAGAGCCGCGCTCGCCACGCACCACTGGCAGATCGCGTCGATCACGAACAGCTCCAGGTAGGTCAGGTAGGCGCTGAAGCCGAAGCCGACCAGCGCGGCAACGAAGCCACCGAAGCGAGCGAGATCTCCACGCGCGAGCGCAGCCACGAGCAGGACGACATACCCGACGATCCCGAGCACCGCGACGTTGATCCCCGCGAGATGCGAGTAGCGGCTGTTGGCGACGGTCGCGCAACCGTGTCCACCGGCCAGACACGCCGGCGCCCCGCCGCCCGCGTCAGCGATGGCGATGTAGGTCGCCACACCGATGCCGACGACGGCCAGGCCCGCTGCCCACACCCTGAGGCTCCGCTCGCTCACCGTTGCGGCGGAAGGTAGTGACGCACCAAACGCTCACGCCGCCTGCGTCCCACCAGCCGCCGGTCAGCGGGACCCGATCATCGTCCCCGCCGCCGTCGGGCCGCGGCGACGGCCCGATGGCCGCCGCCGCGGCGCGCGAGCGCGCTAGTAGCCCCCGTCTCCGGCCGAGCCCGATAGCCCGGCGGAAACCCGCTTCCCGGCCGGGGAGAGGACGAACCAACGGCCGCCGAATGCCGTGATGCCCTGGCCGTTTGTGTCTCCCGGCTTCTTGTCGTTCACGAAGCGGTAGAGCGGATGTCCGTTGTAGGTGACCTGGCTCTTTCCGTCGGAGCGCTTGATGGTTTTGACCTTCGACGCCTTCAGCCCTTTGCCGACCGTCGGCTTGTGGGATGCGCGAAGCGGCGGCCACGCCGCTACGCATGCGCCAACGCAGGTGCTCTTCTTCGCCGAATCGGCGGTCAACATGTAGAGGCTCCGGCCGCGGGAGTCCACGAGGATCTTCCCGAGGTCAGTGTGTGCGACCTTGACGGTCGCCGACCGTGCTTTCGCGGCCGGGGCTGCCGTCGCAGCGCTGCCGACGGCGAGTGCGGCAAGCGCAACGGCGGCCGCGATGGCCGCCAGGGTGATGGGTCTGCTGCGGGTCATGCTGACTCCTCCGAGTCGGGGTTTGAGTCGGCCCACAAGGGTCTTACGCAGACGCGCGGCTGTCGTCCTTCGGGCGGCGACTATTTGCTTCGGACAGGGGCGGCAGAGCAGCGTCCGTCCAGGCTCCGCCGAGTCAACGGGCGTCAGCTTGGCGCGGCGGCCTCCAACATGTCGGTCAGCTGGTCCTCGCCAAGTCCCAGTGGCAACACGAGGTCGACGCTGTCCGCACCCCCGTCTAGCCACCGGCGGATGGCGTCCGGCGCCTCGTCGTACGTCCCCATCACCGTGACGTCCCGGGCCAGCCGCTCCGCCGCCGCCGGCAGCCGTGGCCGGTCGCCACTGCCGTTGGCTTCGAGGAGGGCATCGACCTCGCGCGCATAGCCAAAGTAGTCCCGCAGCATTCGCGGATAGAGCGGACCCATACGGGTCAGATAGGCGAGCAGCCAACCGGCGGCGATCTGCGTGGCGGTCTCGTCGTCCTGAGCGATCGCGAGCGGAACGCTCGCGGCGACGCCGGTCGCTGTCGAGTGCTCGCCGGCTGCCTCGCCCTCGGCAAGCAGCGCCCGGCCGTCGTCGAGTCTCGAGCGTGCCCAGAGGAACGGGAGCCAGTCGTCCGCGAGCTCACCCGCAAGGCGAATTGAGGACGGGGCGAGCGCCGCGAGGAGGATCGGGATGCGCCGTTCCGGTGCAGCCCCAAGTCGGAGCGGCCGGACGCCCTCGCTGTCGAGCGGTAAGCGAGCCCCATCGAGCAGCGCCCTGACTGCGATGAGCGTGTTGCGCATGCGGCTGACGGGTTGCTGCCACGTGAGACCGTGTAAGCCCTCCACGAGCGGCGGGCTGCTCGCACCGAGGCCGAGCGCGAAGCGCCCATCGGAGGCACGCTCCAGGCTCGCCGCTGCCATGGCGATCGCCGCAGGGGTGCGACTCCACACAGGGAGCACCGCCGTCGCGAGCCCGATTCGCGAAGTGACGCCCGCGATCCGCGCGAGCAGCACGACCGCGTCATGAGTCCACCCCTCAGCCGCGCCGAAACGTGCATAGCCGAGCTCCTCGGCAGCAACGGCCAGGCGGATCGTGGCGTTGTCGTCGGTGTGGAACGGCGTGATACCGACGCCGACGCTCGAACGTGAAGGTCGGAGCGCGGGCACGCTCCGAAGCTACCCGAGAGAGTTCGTTCTTCCTAGCAGTTGTCGCCGGCCAACCGGAAGTTCGTGGCGTCGATGAAGCCCCAAGGACCGGTCGCGTTGTCGGCGATCACAAGCCGCAGCGCCTCTCCCGCGAATTCATGGATGTTCCAGACGACGTCCTGGTAGGCGTCGCTGTTCCATCCGAAGGACTCGCGGACGATCTCCTTACCGTGGTACAGGCGCACCGAGGCGACGTTGCGCGTCTGGAAGTCGCCCGGCGTCAGGACCCCGCCTCCGTGCACCCGGAAGCAGAGCGTGGTGGCGCGGTCGTCGAGTGTGAAGTCCTGGTAGAGCGCGCCCTTCGTGTCGTCGCCGTTCTGCTCGCCGGGGCCCTCGGGCACGTAGCTGCTGACGTAGTGGCGGTTCTCGAGCGTCACGACGCGGAACGGTGTGCCCAGGCGCGCCCAGCCATCGATGCCGTTATCGAAGGTGCCGTTGCGGATCGTCGGGCGCGGCACGCCAACGCCGCGATCCGGCGGGCGGAGCATGGACCCGGCCGGGACGAGGACGGTCCGCATGAGGTGCACCTTGTACGGGTTCCAGCTGGAGTGGGCGTACACGACCGAGAGGCGTCCACCCTCCCAGCGGAAAAAGCGCGGGATGAGGTAGGGCCCGTACTCACCGCCGAACACATCGCGGCCGAAGGGGTGGTCGGGCTCGGCGAGGCCGTCGTCTGGGTTCTGCCGGCCAACCGTCGAGAAATGTTGGGTGACGCCGTAGCCGCTGTCGTTGGCCGTGGCGTCGAACAGGACTATCGGCCGGCTCCACGGTCCCCAGGGCCGGGGCGCCGTCCGCAGGTAGTACCCGCGCGGGCGGACACCGCCGTCGTCGTCGCAGTTGTACGCCATCAGGAACAAGCCGCTCGCTGGGTCGCGACGCACCGAGAGCTCGCCCACACAGGGCGGGCTGTCGGCGACGAGCTGGCGGGCACTTTCTTCGAGCTGCTCCCAGCGGACGCGGCCGCCCGGGAGTGGCTGGCCGAGGAAGCGCCACTGCTTGTATCGGTCGATCGCCCGCGGGCGGAAGCGGGCCAGCCACACAGGGCTCTGTCGATAGGGATTGCCGGCGCCGAACAGGTAGACGTAGCCCTCGTACTCGACCGCGCTCACGTTGAGGAAGCGCGAGGTCTCCACCACCTGGTCGAATACCAGTCGCCCGGTCTGCATCGTCTCGGCGTCCAGATGCCCCACAACCAGCCGGTCGTAGCTTCGCGTGTCCCGATGCCAGCCGCTTACGAGGAACACGTACGTCCGACCGGCTGCCTGGATGCCCTCAACGGGGACCTCCATGCCGCCTTGGCTGGCTTGGGGGATGCGCAGCGGGGCGAAGGACCCGTCGGCGCCGGCGGCCCAGGTGAGCGACGGCATCCGAAAGCGGTCCACGCTGCGAGCGTCCGTCACGGCGATCGAGTCGTCCAGATGGGTGCCGCCGCCCAGGGCAAACGTGTCGCCGAACAGGAAGTACAGGCGCCCCCGACTCTCGAAGCTCACACCGAGATCGGTGCCACGCATGCCGACGGTGCCATTGGCGGAATTGTTGAGCTCGTTGAGCCCGCCCTTCCCGGGCGCCGTGATCAGCTGGCCGAGGTGCTCGGTGTACGCCTTGTCGAACTTGGCGGGTTCGAGGGCCGCCGCCGGCACCGCCAGACCCAGCAGGCCCACCGAGGTAGCGACCGCGAGTCCAAGACGGCGCATTGCGCGACGCTACCACTGCCTGGACCACAAGAGGTGAGGCGGGCTACTACGCGTTCAGGTCAGCCGCAGACCGGACGAGGGCTTTGAAGGCCTCCTCGTCAATGCCGTCTCCCTCGTGGAGGTCGATGGCGCGCCTCACATTGCCCCCGAGGCTGGAGTTGAAGAGGCCGGCTGGATCCTCCAGGGAAGCTCCCTTGGCGAAGGTGAGCTTCACCTTGTCCGCGTAGGTCTCGCCGGTGAGAATGGTCCCCTCGTAGGACCAAACCGGGACGCCGAGAGGGTTCGACGCCTTCCGCCATTTGATCTCTTCGATGACTTCGGGAACGGCCTGCTTGGTGAGCCCGCGGATTCTGGACAGCATCTCGCCGCGCCAATCGTCCAGATCCTTGATCTTCGCGTCGATCAGGTCAGAGGGTGTCTCCGGTTCGGGCTCGGCGGGCATGGTTGGACCATGCCAGAGTGCCGCATTCCATGGCCGGGGGCTAGTGCTGTTCCCGAGTCGCCTCGACGGCCTGAAGGATGAGCTGGGTCGCGGCGTCGGGCTGCGACACGAACGAGACGTGAGAGGCCGGCACCTCCACGATCGTCGCGTTCGCGCGCTCGGCCATGAACCGCTGGAGCGCCGGCGGGATCGCCTTGTCCTCGGTGCCGAGCAGGTACCAGCACGGCAGCGTCTTCCACGCCAGCGGGCCCGACGGCGCGCCGGCGAACGCGGCGGCAGCGTACGGCCGCTGCGCAGCGGCCATGACGTCCGCCGTGGCCTGGTCGACGTCGGCGGCGAAGGCCTCCCGGAACGCCTCGGGGGCGAGGAAGAGGTCCGCACCCTCGCTCCCGTCCGCGCTGGTGAAGGGCACGGGCCTGATCGAGGGCCCCACGAGGCTGCCCTCGAACCTCTCGAGAAGCTCCTGCTGGCTCTCGCCCTCGTCGCACATCCATCCGTTGAGATAGACGAGTGCCTTGACCTGGTCGTTGCCGGTCGCGGCGGTCGAGATGACGTTGCCGCCGTAGGAGTGGCCGACGAGCACGATCGGGCCGGTCAGCGTCCGCAGGAACTCGGCGAGGTAGGTCGAGTCGCCGACGAGGTCGCGAAGCGGGTTGGCGAACCCGATGGCGCGGAATCCTTCGCGCTGGAGAGCGCGAATCTCGGCGTCGAAGCCCGTCGCATCGGCCCAAGCACCGTGGACAAGGACGATCGTCGGTTTGCTTTCGTCGGGCTGGGTGGCCATGTCAGCTCCTCTCGTGCGCCGTGTGTCTTGGACCGCCGTGGGCAGTCTCCTCCGCACGGCCGGCCGCCGCAAGCTGGTCGGGCAAGACGGCCGAGGACGGCTGGCGGCTCTGCTTAGTCCGGCGTGTCAGCCGTGCGGCCGGCCGTGCGCCGCGAGCGACTGGTTGCTGTAGGCGCCGTCCCCGGTCACGTCGCCGCCAATCCAGGGCGGCGGCTCGAACGCCTCCGCTTGGTCCTCGGAGTCGAACTCGATCTCAGCAGTCACCAACCCGTCCAGCTCGCCGGCGTAGAGGTCGAGCTCGATCGACAGCTGGTCGCCAGCCGGGATCAGGTAGCGCCTTTTCACTATTCGCCGACCGGCGGTGAGCGGCCAGATCGACTCGAACTGCCCCTCGTCGATCTCGATCTCGACTTCTACACGCGCGCGCGAAGGGCCGGACTTCACCGTGAGCGTGTAGTCGCCTCCGCGCGCCCGCACCCGCACCTCGGTGCCATCGTCAGCCACCGCGACGTAGCCCTGGCTGATCTCGTCGGACGGGTATCGGTCGAGGTCATCCGGAAGCTCGCCGGTGACCAGGAACTTCCGCTCGATCTCCTGGTTCGCGCTCACAAGCTCGCCTTCAGCCCGGTAGGTCTTCGGGTCGCTTCTTGGCGAGTTTGCCTTCGAGCAGTCCGGTGGACTGGCCGACTTCGATCATGTAGCCGTCGGGGTCTCGCATGTAGCAACGGATCTCAGCCCCGCGATCGATCGGCGGCGTAACGAACTCGGCGCCCCTCGAGCTCCACTGCTCGTAGCACGCCTGGATGTCGGCGACGCGCAGGTTCATGAAGCTCGAGACCGTGTTGCCGGGCTCGTAGTTGACGACCGAAATGTCGGGCTTGTCGGGGGTGGGCCCACCGCCTGGGTTCATGATCAGCCACGAGTTGGAGAGCTTGATCATGCACGGGTTCTCCTCCAGCACGACCTGGCCGCCGAGGACCTCGGAGTAGAAGGCGCGGGATCGAGCAACGCTTCGTACGGTGATGAACTGGGTGACGAGGAAGCCCTCGCTCGGGGTGGGCAGGTTCTCGAAGTCGATGGCTGGCGTGTGCTCGGTCACGATTCTGTGCTCCTCGTACGCGATCTGGGACTGGGGCAACACCCTGATCGGAGCCTACGGAGACCGAGCAGTCGGAGCCAAGGGCAGCTGTCGGCGTCCCTTGACTCGCGCTCCCTACGGGTGTACGCCACGCACCCATGAGGCACTTCCTGCTGACCGTCTTGGGATTGGGCGTTCTCGGCGCTGTCATCGCCCCGGGCGTGAGTGCGCAGTCGGGAGCGGAGGACTCCGCGGTCGGGTCGTTTTCCGTACAGGGGCTGAACTTCACACTCGATGCGCACAGCGGCCCCGATGGCGAGAATCCAAGAGGCGTTGTCGAAGCTGGTGAGCCGCCGGCCTACGCAGTGGTCTGCTTACAGGTGACCGGCAACGTGGCCGTGATCGGGATCAACCAAACGAATGGGCCGCTCGGCGTTGTCCTGCGAGTCGAGGACGGGCCGGTCGACACGTTCGCCTTCGATAACTCGTTGCCCCGTCCAATAGGCCCCGGCGCATGCGCGTCACCCCCGAGCGACTTCCCAATCCGGTATGCGATCGACTCAGGGGACATCATCGTCACCGACGCTCCGTCGCCCCCGACCTCCACCGCACTGTGCAAGCACGGCGGCTGGCGGAGCTTCGGGGTCTTCAAGAACCAGGGCGAGTGCGTCAGCTTCGTCAGGCATCAAGCGCGCCAAGAGTGCATCTTCATACGGGCGGCAGAGGGTCGCCCGAGGTTCCGGGCCCAGTACGGGAGCGGGATCCACAAGCGGCATGCAATGCGCCGCTGCGTGAGGGCGAGGATGCACGACTAGCGGCAAGACGCTCCGCGCGTCGGGCGGGATACTGGGCGAGCGATGTTGCAGGTGAGTGTCGAGGTGCGAGCGATGGCGGAGGCGCTCAACTCCGGGGAGCTGGAGGCTTTCTTGGCGCGGACGGCCGAGGACGTCGAGTTCACCTCGTTGGTCGCGGAAGCCGAAGGGCGCACCTTCCGTGGCCACGCTGGCGTACGTGCGTGGTGGGAGACCGTGCTCGGCGCTTTCCAAGATCCACGTTGGGAGGTGCTCGACGCTCGCGGGTCAGGCGACCGGGCCGTAGTGAAGTCTCGGCTGACAGCCACGCTGGCCGAGACGGAGGCTCGAAGCCGCGCCGAAACGTGCATACCCGAGCTCCTCGGCAGCAACGGCCAGGCGGATCGTGGCGTTCTCGTCGGTGTGGAACGGCGTAATACCGACGCCGACGCTCGAACCTGAAGGTCGGAGCGCGGGCACGCTCCGAAGCTACCCGAGACAGTTCGCTCTTGCGGCGACTCGAGCGCCATCGCTGGGGGCACACTCGGCGTCACGCACGTAGCGGGCGAAGCCGTTCCACTCGGAGTGCCGCCGCCGCAAGCGCCGCCGCGAGCGTCAGCACCGCGCCGAGCTCCGACACAAGCGCCAGCGCGATCGCCGCATGCCAGCCTCCTTCCCTCCAGCCGAAGAGCCCGGTTCCGTAGCTGAGCACGAGGCTGCCGAGCGCGAACGCCGAGATCGCGATTCCGGCCAGTGCAGCCACGGGGCGCGCGCGCTCGTGGGCCAGGCAAGCCGCGGCCAGCAGGGAGGCCGCGGCGTTGGCCAGGAACAGCGGACCGATCCAGCGCACGGCATGGAAGAGCGAAATGAACTGCTGGACGTGCACCGCCGCCTCCACAGCGAGCATCACGGCGCCCGAGGCGTAAAGGGGATCAGTCCAGCGCACGGCGCCCGCGGCCCTCCCAGCCGCGGGCGCCCCCGTCAACCGGGGAGTGCTAGTAGCCATTGCCGCCCCCGTTCGTGGTCGAGGTCGAGGTCGCCCCGCCGCCTTGGATCATGTGGCCCGCCGGCGACACGACGTACCAGCCGCCGCCGAACGCCGTGAGGCCCTGACCGTTCGTGTCGCCGGGCGACTGGTCGCCGGCGTAGCGGTAGAGCGGGTGGCCGTTATAGGTCAGCTGGGTGCCGCCGTCCGAGCGGGTGGTGTTCCCGAGCAGGGCTGCGTTCACGCCTGAGCCCGCCTCGGGGTGGCCGCTCGTCGTGGAGGGCGGCCAGTCGCTCGCGCAGGCGCCGGAGCAGGTGCTCATCGTGCCCGTGTCCTTCGCGAACAGATAGAGCGTGCGGCCCTGCGAGTCGACCAAGTACTTGCCAAGGGTCCCCGTGTGCACGCCGACGGTGGCTTTGCCGCCGCTCGGTGTCGACACCTTGGCGCTAGCGACGGGCGCGCTCGCCTTGACGTTGTTGTTGTTCCCCCCACAGCCGGCGACTGCCACAGCGACGAGCGCGACTGACACGGCGGGGACCATCAGGAGTGTGCTCTTGCGTCTCAATTGAGTTCCCTTTCCAGGTTGGTTCTCGGACGCTCATGACGGTGCCAGCGGGCCGGTCGAGTCCGCCAGTGGACATTGGTCGTACGACGGATCGGGATTGCCACACTCCGGGTATGGCCCTGACTCGCCTCGTCCGCCGCACCGGAGCCGACCGGTCCGGCGGCGCGGTGGGAGGGCCGATGCTGTGGTTCGCGGGCGCGAGCCTGCTGGCGATGGTCGCCCTCGGCTTCACGGCCACGGCGATCCTGCGCCGCCAGGCGCGCGGCGAGGCGATCCGCAACGCCAAGGAGATCACCCGGCTGGCCGGCGAGGGCATTGCCCAGCCGGCCCTGAGCAAGAGGATGCTGACAGGCGACCGGGCGGCCCAGACTCGCTTCGGTCGGGTCATGCGCGAGCGGGTGCTGAAAGACCCCGTGGTCCGCGTCAAGGTCTGGACGCTCGACGGACGGGTCGTCTACTCCGACGAGCGTCCGCTCGTGGGTCGACGCTTCGCACTCGAGCCGGGGGTGATGAGCGCGGTGCGCAACCGGCTGGTGGTTGCGGATGTCAGCGACCTCGATCGGCCCGAGAACCACTACGAGCGACGGTTCGGCAAGCTGCTCGAGGTCTATCTGCCGATCGAAGCTCCCGACGGTCGGCGGTTGCTCTTCGAGGACTACATCCGCTTCGGGTCGATCACCGCAAGTGAGCAGCGCCTCTTCGCTCGCTTCGCGCCTGCACTGGGCGTAGCGCTCCTGCTCCTCTGGCTCGTGCAGCTGCCGCTGGCAT
Source organism: uncultured Thermoleophilaceae bacterium (assembly GCA_963722245.1). Classification (GTDB taxonomy): domain Bacteria; phylum Actinomycetota; class Thermoleophilia; order Solirubrobacterales; family Thermoleophilaceae; genus JACVRW01. Next base: position 565,205 of record CAVRKM010000012.1, on the reverse strand, counting down.
GGTCGCTCACCCGCCGTCTTCGCCAGCGCCAGCAAGAGCGGGAAGCGCTCCTTCGACGCGCCATCGACTCCTCCGCGCTCGAGCGGCGGCGCATCGCCCAACACCTGCACGACGGCGTGGTGCAGGACCTGGCCGGAGTCTCGTATTCACTGGCGGCGAGCGGCATGCCCGATGCGGCAGCCTCGACCCGGCGCGCGCTGCGGGAGCTCAGGGCGCTGCTGATCGGGATCTACCCCCCCAGTCTTCAGCGCTCGGGGCTGGAGGCCGCGGTCTCTGACCTGCTGGCGCCACTGTCGGCACGGGGGATCGCGGTGCAGTCCGAGATCCCCAGCGCCCTCGCGCTCGCCCCGGAGACCGAGGAGCTGATCTTCCGAGGCGCCCAGGAGGCACTCCGCAACGTGGCCAAGCACGCGGACCCAAAGCATGTGGTGGTCAGCGTCCGTCGCTCGAACGGCTCGGTGGTGCTCGCCGTCAGCGACGACGGACGGGGGTTTGACCCCACCGTCGCCGACGCCGCCGACGGTTCGAGCTTGGGCCTGCGCCTGCTCGAGGATCTGGTGGCGGAGCGCCAGGGTCGGCTCGAGGTCCACTCCGGCGCCGGCCGGGGGACGCTCGTCACCATGGAGCTGGCGGCACGATGATCCGCGTGCTGGTGGTCGACGATCACCCGGTGCTGCGGGACGGGCTTGCTCAGCTGCTCGAGCAGGCGGAGGGCGTCGAGCTGACCGGCCTGGCCGCCGACGGCGCCGCCGGCGTCGAGGTCGCGCTCGATGCGAACCCCGACGTGGTGCTCATGGACCTCGAGATGCCTGGTCTGGACGGGATCGAGGCGACCCGCCGTATCAGAGCTTCCCGTCCCGAGACCCAGGTGGTCGTCCTGACCTCGTTCTCCGATCGCCTGCGGATCCTCGACGCGCTCGACGCCGGTGCGGCCGGCTATCTCCTCAAGGACGCCGAGCCCGACGAGCTGCTGCGCGGCATCCACGCCGCTGCGGCCGGAGAGGCGCCCCTGGCGCCGAGGGCGGCGAGCGAGCTGCTGGCCGAACGGCGCGAAGCGCGCCCCGCGACCGAGCTGACGCCGCGCGAGCGCGAGGTGCTCCTGATGGTGGCTGAGGGGCTACCCAACAAGCTGATCGCCCGCCGCCTCGAGATAAGCGAAGGGACCGTCAAGGCACACCTCACGCGGATTTTCGAGCGGATCGGCGTGAGTGATCGCACCCAGGCCGCCCTCTGGGCAGAGCGGCATCGCCTGAGCGTGCGCGGCTAGTACGGCGCGAGTGACCCGTCCTGGACGCGGGTTCTCCTCCAGCACGACCTGGCCGCCAAGGACCTCGGAGTAGAACGCGCGGGATCGAGCAACGCTTCGTACGGTGATGAACTGGGTGACCAGGAAACCCTCGCTCGGAGTGGGCAGGTTCTCGAAGTCGATGACTGGCGTGTGCTCGGTCACGATTCTGTGCTCCTCGTACGCGATCTAGGACTGGGGCAACACCCTGATCGGAGCCTACGGCGCGGGGCGCGCTCGCCGAGGCCTAAGGCTCCTGGAGATAGGCCTGCGCCCCGTCGCGTCCCACGCCGGTCAGCGCGGCGGGGTCAACGGCCTCCGCTTGCGCCGCCTCGTATCTCGTTATCCGGAAGCGTTGCACGACGGTCGTCGAGACAGGCTGAAACGGCGCCTTCGGGGGGATGGCCTGCGCGGTGGGATTGCCGCCCACAGGAGCGCTGAAGGCTGCGACCGTGTACATGACCGAAACGGGTTGGGACGGTGCAGTCAACGCGACGCTTGCGGTGTAGTGCGACAGCGCCTTGCCCTGCCAACCGGGTGCGATTTCTAGGACCCGCGCTGAACGCGCCGGTCCGAGGGCCTCGGCGACCCCCCGCCAGTCGTCGCGCTGGACGGCCGGGCTGTCGATGACCCTGACGTCAATCAACGCGAACGCGGCGCACGCTCCGACCACGACGATCGACCCCAGCTTGCCGGCCGTGTTCGACACCAGCCCGCCGACCCCCGCAATCGCGAGCGGCAGCCAAGCGGGGAGAACGTTGCGGTCGAGGAAGTAGTCCCCGCCGCCCAGACTGGCAAGCAGCGGAACACCCACCACAACGGCCGCCAACCCCAGGGCGAGCAGTGCGCCGGTGCGGCACCGGCTCCGACTCCGCGTGAGAACCAGGGCGACCGCCGCGGCGAAGACCAGGGCCACACCCGCGGCAGCCAGCTCGTAGTGGGCACCGAGCCGTTCCGTGCCTGGCCCGACCGCGAAGAAATAGGCGGCCTGGGCGATGCGATCCCCAAGTGGCGTGTCGCCGATCCAGTCCGCGTTGCCTTGTGCCCTCTGGTGCAGCACCAGCGGCAGCAGCACGAGTCCCACGGCGGCGACGATGCCGACCGCCCCTGCGACGCGGCGCCGGTTCGGAGCTCGCGCGAGCAGCCACACCGCCCCGGCCGCCACCGGCAAGACGGCGAAATAGTGGGTGGCCAGAGCCAGGGCCGAAGCAAGAGCCCAGCCGGCGAGGTTGCGCGTCGTGGGGTTCTCCAGCGAGCGCAATAACATCAGCAGCGAGACCGCGCACAGGAACGTCATCAGCGCATAGGCGCGCGCCTCCTGCGAGTACCAGATCAAGGCTGGGCTGAGGGCCGTCAGGGTGCCGACGGCCAGAGCACCGCGCCGCCCGATCAGGTCCCTGGCGGCGAGGTAGGCGATCGGGACGGTGAGCGTGCCGACGAGCGCCGACAGGGAACGCAGGGCGACCTCGCCGTCGCCAAAGATGCGGGACCACGCCCAGGCTACGGCGTAGTAGAGCGGCGGCGTCGATTCGCCGCCTGCCACATCGCTCAGCATCGCCGAGAAGGGCTCGCGAACGATGCCGACCGTGACGACCTCGTCGTACCAGTAGCTCTGCGTGCCGAGGGCGACGAACCTCACCAGCGCCGCGAGGACCGTAAGACCGACGAGGGCCAGAGGACGCTGGAGGTCCACTTCTCGCTCTTCGTACATCGCGCGCGGCCAGTATCGCCGGTGGCAACCCTGGACACGGCGCGGCATTCCAGCGAGTACGCGTCCGGTCAGCCGGCGGCGGTCAGCGGCAACCTCGCGCTCACGCGGGTCCCGGCGCCGGGCGGGCTGTGGACCTCGAACCGTCCGCCGAGCGCGTCGATCCGGTCAGCCAGTCCGTGCAGTCCGGTGCCGGCCGCGGCGTCGGCGCCGCCACGGCCGTCGTCGGCGATCTCGACCAGTAGCGCGCCGTGTTCGCGCTCGACACGGATCCGGATCGCGTTCGCGCCCGCATACTTGCCCGCGTTCGTCAGCGACTCGCTGACGATGAAGTATGCGGCGAGCTCGATGTGCTCCGGCAGCCCGTCAGCCCGGACGTCGATCGTCACCGGCATGTCGCAACCGCCCGCGAGCCCCTCGAGCGCGCGGACGAGGCCACGCTCGGAGAGCGCCACGGGATGCAGCCCGCGCGCGAGGTCGCGAAGCTCGGCGTGGGCTTCGCCCAGCTCGTCGTGGGCGACTTGCAGGACACCGGCGACCTCATGCTCGTCGCCGAGCTTGCGCCGAGCGACCTGGAGCAGATTCCCGACGGCCATGAGACGCTGCTGCGCGCCGTCGTGCAGATCGCGGCCGACACGCTGGCGCCCCGCATCGGCGGCTTCGATGACACGGGCGCGCGAGCGCCGCAAGGCGGCCGCCTGCTGGCGACGCTCGAGCTCGGCCGCCGCTCGCGAGGCGAAGATACGCATGGCCGCGACGTCATCGTCCCCTGCCCTCATCGGACCGGCGTCCATCACGCCGATGTGGCCGAGATGGGTGGCATCGGCCGCGCGCAGGCAGACCGCCAGATAGCTCTCGAGGCCCATGTCGATCGCCGGTTTGGCCTCCGGGAAGCGCCTCGTCAGCGCCTCCGGGAACGCGACGACCGCATGCTCCACGACGAGCGCGCACGGCTTGCCGTGCGTGTCGTACTCGAACGGCTCGTCCATCCAGTCGCCGTCGTACCAGCCGCTGACCACTCGCACGTGCGCTCCGTCCGCGTCGGTGGCTTCTGCGACGAAGGCGAACCTCGCGTCGAATGCCAGCGCGACATGCCGGACCAGGCAGCGAAGAAACTCGTCTCCGACCACACCGGCAGTCCCTTCGGCAACGGTGCGCAGCAGGTCCCTGCGGCGAGATTGCGTGCTGCGCTGGTCGATGTCGGCGAACGAAGGCATGAACGTAATGCCCCCACCGATGCTAGCGCGGTGAGCTGCCGAAACAGCTCGTGAAGTACGGGTAGCCGCACCGAGCTTCGCCAGCTACCCCCCTCGTGCACGAGGCGGGATCGGTGCACCCTGCCTGCCATGAATACCCGCCTCACGACCGACGTCCCGATCTCCGACCTTCACGCTGACCTGAACGGCAAGGTGATCACCCCCGACGACCCCAGATACGACGACGCGCGGGGCGTCTTCTTCACCGGATTCGACCGCCGGCCCGCGGCGATCGTGCGCGTGGCCGATGAATCCGATGTCTCCCGCGTCGTCAACCTGGCACGGGAGACAGGCGCCGAGCTCGCGGTGCGCAGCGGTGGTCATAGCCGCGCGGGGCACGGAACCTCCGACGGCGGGATCGTTCTCGACCTCTCCGAGATGAACGCCGTGGAAGTCGACGCCGACGGCCGCACCGCCTGGGCGCAGACCGGCGTGAACGCTGGCGACTACACCAGGGCGACAGGCGAGCACGGGCTCGCCACAGGGCTCGGCGACACGCCCAGCGTCGGGCTCGGCGGGATCACCTTGGGCGGCGGTATCGGCTACCTGGTCAGGAAGCACGGGCTCACGATCGATGACGTCCTGGGTGCCGAGCTGGTCACCGCCGACGGCGAGCTCCTCAAGGTGGATGAGGAGACCCACGCCGATCTCTTCTGGGCCCTTCGAGGCGGCGGCGGCAACTTCGGGGTCGCGACCCGGTTGCAGCTCCGCCTCCACGAGATCGACGATGTGACCGGCGGGATGCTCCTGCTCCCAGCGAGCGCCGAGCTGATCACCGAATTGGTCGCCGCCGCAGAGGCTGCACCCGAGGAGCTGTCGGTGATCGCGAACGTCCTGAACGCGCCGCCGATGCCATTCGTCCCCGCCGAGCAGCATGGCAAGCCGGTCGTGATGGTCCTGATGGTCTACGCGGGTGATGCCGAGGCCGGTGAGCGGGCGATCGCGCCGATCCGCGCGCTGGCAACCCCGCTCGCCGACATGGTCCGCCCGATCCGCTATCCGCAGATGTACGAGGGGCCGGAGGGCCCGGCGCCGGCACACGCCGCCGGCACGAACGTGCTCGTCGATGCCTTCCCGCCCGGGGCGGCAGAGGCGATCCTCGAGCACCTCGAGACCGCGACGGCTCCGATGGCCGCCGCCCAACTCCGCGTCCTCGGCGGGGCGATGGCACGCGTGCCAGGCGACGCGACCGCGTTCGCGTATCGCGGGGCGAAGATGATGATCAACGTCGCCGCGATGTACGAGAGGCCCGAGGACGGCCCGGAGCACGAGGCCTGGGCCAGCAGCCTGGCGACGACGCTCTCCGATGGCACCCCCGCGGCCTACGTCGGCTTCCTCGGCGACGACGGGCAGCAGGGCGTCCAACGCGCCTATCCGCCGAGCGACCCTCGAGCGCCTCGCCGAGGTGAAGCACCGGTACGACCCGGACAACCTGTTCCGCCTGAACCTGAACGTGCTCCCGGCCGTGAAGTGACACTGGTCATCCCGGCCCCGGTGAGCGCAGCGCATCGAGCTCGCGCAGCCGCTCGGTGGCGGGCCCGACGTTGGTCAGGAATCGCTCGATCGCCGCCTTGACGGGTGGCTCGGCGGCGTGGTCGGGGAGACCCCGGAGCAGGTTGAGCCGGCTCGCGACCACCCACCCCGAGACGTCCGGCTCGCGCAGCCATCGCTGCTCGACCTGCCACGTGCGACGGTTCAGGCCGGGCCAATCGTCGATGCTGCTGGGATAGGGATTGGGCGGGCAGAGCCGGTTCTTGTCGGCGTCCTCGTCGCGGTGGGCCTCGACGAAAGCGATAAGCGCCGCGTTGAACGTCGGCGAGTTCTGCCTGATTTGCTGAAGCACGATGCGGCCGGGCTGAAAGACGGGGGTAGCGGGTGCGCTGCGCAGGCCCTGCGCCGTGCAGTCGACGTGGAAGACGTCGGAGTCAGTGTCGGTCTCGCCCTGCTCGAGCACGATCCGATCGGCTTCGATCGATCGCACGCGGCCGAGCCTGACTACGTCGTCGATCTGCCGTAGCTGATCGATCTCGCTGGGACTGAGCATCGTGATTCGGTACATCGTCGCGCGAGCCGAAGGGTCGATGCGGACCAGGCGCCCCGATGCTTCCAGCCGATCGAACAGGTCATCGATGTCCGCCGCCTCCGCACCTGCCTTGGCATCGAGGGAGATGGCCTCCATGTTCTCCCCGACCAAGTCCAGGGGCTGGAAGTGGCGCCGGTGGTGAAACCAGTGCTCCCGTGGGCGGACCCAGCGGATGCGATCCGGCGCCACGTCGTTGTCCAGAAGCCAGGTGCAGGCGTCGACCGCCGTCTTGCCGGACCCGAGCACGGTGTAACGGGACCCCGGCCGCGCGACCGCCGGTAGGTCGTTGACGGGCCCAACGCGGGCACCCGACGCAACGTCGAACGACGGTTCGTGAGTGGCCGGGATCGAGGCTTCGAGGTAGCGGGCGTCGACCAGCTTGCGGCGCACCTCGACCTCGTGAAGCGCTCCAGTGCTCAGGTCGCGGACCTGCTCGCCATGCTCTCCCGGCCCCAAGTGCTCGTGCTCGGTCAGGATGCGTACGCGCCCGGTCTGCGTCAGCCGAGACGCGACCTCGGCGAAGTAGTCTCGGACCTCGGCGCCCGTTGCTCGTTCGTAGCATCCGGCGTTCTCGCCGGACTGGTCGATCCGGTCCTCGCCGAGCGTCAGGGAGTTGACGCCGTAGTAGGCCGAGGGGGTGTGCAGCCGAACGAAGGGGTACGCGTCGAGCCAATGGCCACCCGGACCGGGCCGGCGATCGATCAGCGTGAGCTCGACATCGGGCTCCTCCTCGACCAGCGTGTCGGCGAAGGCGAGGCCACTGGCCCCTGATCCGACGACCAGATAGTCAGTGCTGATCAGGTCTCCTCCTTCGGTGCGTCGGTCCGCGGCGACCATAGTGCTTCCGCAGCGGCGAGTCCGACGGCGATGAGTCTCGCAGCGTGTCCGGGTCTGTACCCACACTGAACAACGCACTCGAGGAGAACGACATGACCGCTACCTACACCTTCGACGTCTTTTCCAGCCTCGACGGCTACGGCGCCGCCAGCGCCAACTGGACCGGCTACTGGGGTAAGCAAGGCCCCGAGTTGCTCGACCACCGCCTCGCCTTGTACGACGTGGAGCAGCGGATGGTCTTCGGGGCCAACACGTATCGGGCATTCGCGCGGATGCTGGCCTCGAGCACCGAGGAGTCCGAAGTGCGTGACCCATGGGTCACTCGGATGTGGAACCTGCCGGCAACGGTGGTGTCGACGACGCTGGAAGGCCCCCTCGACTGGCCGAACGCGACCCTCGTGAGCGGTGACGCCGTCGACGTCGTCGCCCGGCTCAAGGAGGAGTCCGAGGTGCCGTTGCGCTCGCACGGCAGCCTGTCGTTGAACCGGGCGCTGATGGCCGCCGGCCTAGTCGACCGCGTGCAGGTGACGCTCTTCCCTGTCATCACCGGTCAGACCGGGCTGGACCCGATCTTCCAGGGCGCGGCCGACTTCGACCTGGAGCTGGTCGAGAACCGGACGCTCGACGGTCACATCCAGGAGCTCGTCTACCGACCCACCCTCCATTGACCCTCACTGCTGCATCCTTGGATCCTGCGTAGGGTCGGAGTACGTGGGAGGGCAACCGTGCGCGATGGCCTCCGGGCGCAGTTCGTAGTGCCAGGGCTCGTTGCCGTAGATCTGGCACAGCCCGTACTCGGCGCCGTGCTCGGACAGCCACGTCGCGGCATCGGAGGGCCCGATGTCGACCGCGTCCCCCGACACGTGAGCAGACTTGTTGGGGGTGGCCACCCATCGGGCGGCTTCCGCTTCGGAGCCGTACTCCGAGACCGCCTCACGGAGTAGTTGCTCCTGGTACTCCGGGGAACGCCAGCCGCTATCGACGTAGAACGCGACCCCATCGCCTGCGGCAGCAGTTGCAGCTTGGCGCAGGGCACCGAGCAGATCCGGGTCGAGCTTGGCTACACCCGGAACCTCGTCGTCGAAGACCGTCGTGCCGTCGGGGACGGCACCGTCCGCCTCGCCAAGGCCACCACGATGCTCACTGCGAAGTCCACCGACCTCACTGCGAAGAGCACGGTGCTCACCGCGAAGGGCGTCGATGGGTGATCCGGCCGTCGAGGACGAGGACGCCGACTGGTAGCCGAGGGCTGCGGCGATCGCCGCGATGACGACCAGCAGGCCGGCGACGCGGAGCCGGCGAATCCGAATCCGACGGGTCGTTCGTTCGTGCTGGTTGCCTGTAAACGGTGTAGCTCACGCCGCCATTCAAGGCAGCGCGGTGTTGCCAGCACGTATGTGGTTTTCGATATGCCGACGATATGCGCCGGCTCTAGCATCGGAGCATGCGCGTGTTGCTCGTCGAGGACGAGCCCTATATGGCGGACGCCATCCGCGATGGCCTACGCCTGGAAGCGATCGCGGCGGACATCGCAGGTGACGGCGACACCGCTCTGGAGCTGCTGAGCGTCAACGCCTACGACATCGCTGTCCTCGACCGCGACATTCCCGGGCCCTCCGGCGACGAGATCGCCAAACGCATCGTCGACCTCCGCCAGCGGCATGCCGATCCTCATGCTCACCGCTGCCGACCGTCTCGACGACAAGGCCTCGGGGTTCGAGCTCGGCGCCGACGACTACCTCACGAAGCCGTTCGAGCTCCAAGAGCTCGTGCTCCGTCTCAGAGCGCTCGACCGCAGGCGCGCCCACATCAGGCCGCCCGTGCGAGAGATCGCAGGTCTGCGGCTGGATCCGTTCCGCCGAGAGGTCCACCGCGACGGCCGCTACGTGGCGCTGACCAGGAAGCAGTTCGCGGTGCTCGAAGTTCTCGTCGCTGCCGAAGGCGGTGTCGTCAGCGCCGAAGAGCTACTGGAACGGGCGTGGGATGAGAACGCAAACCCGTTCACCAACGCCGTGCGCATCACGGTCTCGGCGCTGCGCAAACGCCTCGGCGAACCCGGGATCATCGCCACCGTGACCGGCGTCGGGTACCGAATCGACACAGGCCGACACCGGGCGTGAGGGAGGAGACCGTGGATAGAGCGCCTGGTTTGAGCGTTCGCCTCAAGCTCACCCTCAGCTACGCCGGCTTCCTCATGCTCGCCGGTGCCGTGCTGCTCGCCGCCGGGTACTTCTCCCTTTCGCGTGGTGTGCACCCTGGTGTGATCTTCCTGGTCCGCAGCCACGCCGACCTCTGGCGCAACTTCGCTCCGATCGCGGCCATCGTGATGGCGTTCCTGCTGGTATTCGGTCTGCTGGGAGGGTGGTTTCTCGCCGGCCGCATGCTCGCCCCCCTGGCCCGCATCACCGACGCCACGCGCACGGCTGCGACCGGATCGCTCTCTCACCGGATCGAGCTGGAAGGCCGCAACGACGAGTTCCGCGAACTCGCCGACGCGTTCGACGCCATGCTCGCGCGGCTCGAAGCACACGTCGCCGAACAGCAGCGATTCGCAGCCAACGCCTCCCACGAGCTGCGCACCCCGCTGGCGGTCACGCAGACACTGCTCGACGTGGCCCGCAAGGATCCGAACCGCGACAACGGCGAGCTTGTCGACCGCCTCCACGCCGTCAACACACGAGCGATCGACCTCACCGAAGCACTGCTGCTGCTCAGCCGCGCCGACCAGCGGTCCTTCGCCCGAGAGCACGTCGACCTGTCCCTCATAGCCGAAGAAGCCACTGAAACGCTCCTTCCCCTCGCAGAAGAGCGCGGCGTCACCATCGAGACCTCCGGCGACGTGACCCCCACCCCTGGCTCACCCGCGCTCCTGCTGCAGTTAACAACGAACCTCGTGCACAACGCGATCGTCCACAACCTGCCCGACCAGGGCACCGTGTGGGTCACGACCACCGCTCACCCCAAGACCGCGGTGCTCACCGTCGAGAACACCGGTGTGAAGCTCACCCCACAGTTGGTTTCCACGCTTGGCGAGCCGTTTCAGCGCGGCACCGAACGCATACGCACCGACCACGCAGGCGTCGGCCTCGGCCTGGCGATCGTCAACAGCATCACCCAGGCACACGACGGGACCCTCACCCTCACGCCCCGCGCCGCTGGCGGGCTCTACGCCACGGTGCAACTACCCGCCGCGCACCGGACACTGGCAGATAACCATCAGGGAGAATTGCCGCACGCCCCGGGCGCACAGGATTGAGGAGGGTTCGGAGCAGGGCCTTCGTGAGGGTGAGCGACGGGACTCGAACCCGCGACCGGCTAGAGCGCTTCGACCCTTGCCGAGCTGTCCTCACTTGCGCTCGCTTTGATGGCCGTTGGATGGCCCAAGATGAGACACTCGGCGAGGGAGATGCGGATCGTCAGAGACATCGGGGCGAAGCGCTCGTCCGCCCACGGCGGCCGGTTGGCGCTCGCTGTGGTCGGCCTCACGCTGGCGTTCGGTTTCGGGGACGCGCGGGCGGCATTCCCTGGTGGGAATGGTCGGATCGCCGTCGCGGTGGAGAAATGGCGCACGCCGGATACGTGTCGGGGCGACGTTCCACACAGCTGTGAGCCCGAGCTCTACTCGTCAACGATCGAGACGGTGCTGCCGAGCGGCCGAGGTCGTCGCGTCCTGCGTGCCTTTCCGGTCGAGGGCGCCGTCGGGCCGGTCTGGTCGCCGAGCGGCAAGCTCCTGACCTTTCAGCAGGGCAGCCAGCTGGCGACGATGCGAAGCGACGGCACGGCGCTGCGCCGGTTGCCGCAGCTGACCAGCGGCGATGGCGCGCCCACCTGGTCCCCCAAAGGAGGGCGGCTTGCGTTCACCGGCAGCAGCATTTGCTGTAACTGGCTCTACACGGTGCGCACCGACGGCACCGGTCTGCGCCGCGTCATAGCCCAGGAAGCGCTCATGTCCGCATGGTCGGTGACAGGGACGATCGCGTTCGTCAACAACACCGGCCGGCGCCCTGAGTATTCCCGCCTCAAGGCGGGCTTGTACACGATCCGGCCGGACGGGTCGCGGCTGCGACGGCTGTTGGGCCGGACGGGCAAGCCTGACTGGTCGCCCGACGGGAGCCGGATCGCCTTCAACCTCAGCCACGACATCTTCACCATCAGAGCAGACGGCCGGGGGCTGCGGCGACTGACCACTACGGCGAGCGAGCGCAGTCGCAGCAGCGGTCCGGCCTGGTCGCCCGACGGCAAGCAGATCGCGTTCATTCGCGACGGCGACCTCTACGTCACGCGGTCCGATGGACGCGGCCTGCGACGAGTCATCGACGCACGGCAACAAAGCCCGGAACACCCGGACCGGCCCTGGGCCGAGCTGAGCGCTCCGTCCTGGCAGCCCCTCCCCCGCTAGCCGGGAGTGTCGGCCTGGGTCAGCTCGTCAGCATCGTCGCGCAATCGCGGCCGAAGCTGTCCACGGCGTCCCAGTCGGTGTAGTCGTAGTCCTCGGTCACGTCGGTCGGATGGTCGCCGCGGCGCATCAGGACCCGCATCACGAGTCGCGTGACGAAGTCGTACTCGCGGTACTGCAGCGCTCCCGCGAAGGACACCGTCGCGCGCGGGATCCAACCGGTGTCGTCCAGGAATACATCGATGTATTCCCGTGTGGCGCGGTGCGACTCCTCGGTGTCGTCCGCCGCGGTGAGGCAAACGGAGAAGAACGCCGACGGCACCCCGTTGAGAGCCCGCGCATGGCCTCTCACCCAGTCGACGATCTCGTGTTGGTGATGGCCTCCGTGGACCGACGCGCCTACGACAATGCCGTCATAGGCACGTACGTCCGGTTTCGCGGCCGTATCGCACGTCGTGCATATCGACGGAGAGCCCACCCTCACGGAGGACGTCAGCGATTCGGCTAGCGATCTTCGTGGTGTGGCCGTGGGTGGTGGCGTAGACGAGCAGCGCGGCGGGCATGGATCTCTGCCTCTCAATGCGTGACGGTTTGGGCGACAGTCTCCGGCACCGGCGCGTCGACCGCGCGGACGCGCTCCGCGCGACGCCTGAGGTTCACGAACTGGCGCGTCTGCATGATCCAGTGGGAGGGCTCCCAGAAGAGGACGTTCTGGACTGCTTGGAGTAGCCGCGGCCGGGCGTCGGCGTAGCCGCTGACGACGAGGCGGGTGCGGTCGCCGGCAGCCTCCTCCAGCAGGAAGCACCACACGGAGTCGCTGTAGTCGCGCGGCCGCGCGCCGGCGGGATCGAAGGGCCGTCCGCGCAGGTCATACGACGCTCGCAGAGCCAGGAAGCGCTCTGGCTCGATTGCCGCGACTTGGAACCAGGTCTTACCGGACGGGCTGGAGCTCATGTGCTCCCCGACCCCGATCTCCTGCCACTCCGGGTGGATCCGGTCTGTGCTCGCGACGCCGGCGTTGTCGAGGCGATCCCAGCTGTACCAACCGGCGCGATCGCAGCCCATCTGTACGAGCCAGCGCCAGACTTCCGCAGGCGATGCATCGATGGTGGTGGCCATCGTCGCCCCGCGCTCGCCGCCGGGGATGAGGTCGGCACCGGGATACGGCCGGCGCACCTCGTCGTCGGTGGCGCCCCAGCGCAGCATGCGAGGACGGACGCCAATCGCATACGCGCCGATGAGACCGACGACGGTCGCGGCCTTACGGGCGGTGTTCATCGTCGTGCTGCCCCGGGTCTCACCTGGGTGGCGTGAGCTGCGCCGAGGTCGAGCGCCAGGGCCAGCGGCTGTCGAGCTCGCGCATCGTGTGGGGCAGCTGAGCGATCATGGAGCGCAGACTCCCAGCCCAGACGTTGGCCGGAATCGGGAAGACGTACGAGATTCCGGCCGGAATCCGCCTCGTGCGTTCTCCGTAGTTACCCGCGGTACGTCAAGACCTCCATGAGCCCCTCGCCGCCGCGCGGATTGCGCTGACGAGCTTGGGTCCCGCGGCGTGCTTCAGGACATAGCCGTGCGCGCCGGCTCTCATCGCCTCGCTGATGAAGGTCGGGTCCTCCTCCATGGTCAACACCACGATCGCAGTCCGTGGCGAGAGGCTCGCCAGGCTCGGGATCGCTGCGATCCTCGAGCCCCCGGGCATGTTGAGGTCGAGCAGGAGCACCGTGGGCCGGTGACCGCGGACCTCGCGGTAGGTGGTGTCGATGTTGCGGGCCTCCGCGACGACCCGGAGATCCGTGACCCCCACCCCTGGCTCACCCGCGCTCCTGCTGCAGTTAACAACGAACCTCGTGCACAACGCGATCGTCCACAACCTGCCCGACAGGGCACCGTGTGCGGCGATTCTCCTTCGACGCCGGTGACGTGACCTGGTCTCCAAACGGGCGCTTCCTCGCCTATCACTCCTTTGAGTCCGGGATCACCATCGTGGATGCGAGGGGACGGCGCGACTACGAGTTCGCCCCTGGGCAGTACAGCCCCGGCTCCTCGTTGGACTCGTTCGCGCCGGACTGGCAGCCAGTTCCGCGGGCTCGTCGCCGCTAGCGGGCGGCACGACGTCCGCGCTCGCTGCTCCTTTCCATGGACGCCTGCTTCCGTGCCGAGGCGAGCGTTGTCGTGTCTCGTTCGACGCCCCACGAGTGGCACACGCGCTGAACGTCGCGCGTAGCTCCCTTAGGTGAGCGCGGACGTTTTTAAGGGTCCGGGTTCAGGGGTCGCCCCCGATGTTCGGGGAGCGCCGAGAGCGCAGGCTGCCTCCATGCAGTCGAACCCCAACCAGAGGAGTGACATGCAACCGTCACGCAACATCGCAGCGCGGGCCGGACGCTGGAGCGCCCGCCATCGCAAGACCGCCGTCTTCGGATGGCTCCTTTTTATCGTCGTGGCCTTCATGGCCGGCCAGAACCTCGGCACGAAGACCCTCACGCAGGAGCAGTCGGGCGTGGGCGACTCGGGTCAGGCAGCCAAGATCGTCAAGGACTCGTACCCCGACCGCATCGACGAGGCGGTCCTCATCCAGAGCAAGACCCTGAAGACCGGCGACCCGCAGTACCGGGCCGTCGTATCCGACGTGACCAAGCGCCTGCGGGAGACCAAGGGCGTGCACAGCATCACGAGTCCCTACGGCGAGGGCAAGCAGCTCGCCCCGGTCTCGGATGACGGCCACTCGACAATGATCGGGTTCGAGATCAACGGCGCCACCGAGGACGCGGCGCCGATGAAGATCGTGGATGCCACGGTCGCCGATACCAAGGCGGCCCAGCGGGCACACCCCGACTTCAACGTCGAGCAGTTCGGCTCGGGCAGCTCCGAGGACGCCTTCATGAAGATCTTCAGCGACGATCTTCAGAAGGCCACATCCACCTCGCTGCCGATCACGCTGATCCTGCTCGTGCTGGCGTTCGGAACGCTGGTGGCGGCGGGAATTCCGCTCCTGCTGGCGATCACCGGCGTCCTGGGCACGATGGGCGTCGTGGCCGCACTCAGCCAGCTGTCGCCGGTCGAGGAAACGATCAACCACGTGATCCTGCTCATCGGCCTGGCCGTGGGCGTGGACTACGCGCTGTTCTACCTCCGCCGGGTGCGCGAGGAGCGCGCCGCCGGCCGCAGCAAGGAAGCAGCCATCGAGGCGGCCGCGGCCACCTCGGGACGCGCGGTGCTCGTCTCCGGCTTCACGGTCATGATCGCCATGGCCGGGATGTACTTCGCCGGAGCGCCCACGTTCACGTCATTCGCCACCGGCACCATCGTGGTGGTCGCAGTCGCGATGCTCGGATCGCTCACGGTGCTCCCCGCCCTGCTGTCGATGCTCGGCGATCGCACCGAGAAGGGCCGGATTCCCGGCCTGGGCCGTCTCCGCAACCGGGTGGCCCGGGTGGGCATCTGGTCGCGGATCGTGGACCGCGTCCTCCGCCGTCCGCTGCTGTCGGCCGTCCTGGCCACGGGCCTGCTCGTGGCGATGGCGATCCCGGCGATCGGGATGGACATCGGCACCCCGAACACCTCGGCCTCGCTGCCGCAGGACCAGCCGGTGGTGCAGACGTTCAATCACGTCAAGAAGGCGTTCCCGTCCGAGACCTCGTCCCTGACCGTCGTGATCCAGGCCAAGGACGTGACCTCCCCGGCAGTGAAGGCCGGGCTGGCGAAGTTCGAGCACGCCGTCGCGCAGCACCCGCAGCAGCTTCCGTCAAGGCCGGAGGCAATCGACGTGAACCCGGACAGGACGGTCGGGACCGTTGAGGTCGAGATCGCCGGCAACGGGACCGACGACGAGTCGACCCGGGCGCTCGAGGTGCTCCGGGCCGACGTGGTGGACCCGACGCTCGGATCGGTCGACGGCGTGGAGGCCTACGTCGGCGGCGGCACGGCGGACGATGCCGACTTCACGAACACCCTGAAGTCGAACATCCCCTACGTGCTCGCGTTCGTGCTCACGGCGGCGTTCCTGCTGCTGATGGTCACATTCCGCTCGATCGTGGTCCCGATCAAGGCGATCATCCTGAACCTCCTCTCCGTGGCCGCGAGCTTCGGCGCGATGGTTCTGGTGTTCCAGCACGGCTGGTTCAAGAGCGTCCTCGGGTTCACCGAGACGGGCCCGATCACCTCCTGGGTCCCGCTGTTCATGTTCGTGATCCTGTTCGGACTCTCGATGGACTACCACGTGTTCATCCTGAGCCGGGTCCGCGAGGCCTACGACAGGGGCATGAAGACCGAGGACGCCGTGTCCTACGCGGTCAAGAACACCGCCGGCGTCGTGACCAGCGCCGCCGTCGTGATGGTCGCGGTGTTCTCGATCTTCGGGAGCCTCTCGTTCATCATGTTCAAGCAGATGGGCGTGGGCCTGGCCTTCGCCGTCCTGCTGGACGCCACGCTGATCCGCGGCGTGCTCCTGCCGGCCACGATGAAGCTCCTGGGCGACCGCAACTGGTGGCTGCCCGGCAAGCTCGGCTGGCTCCCCGAGATCAAGCTCGAAGGCGAGGTGCAGCCCGCCAAGGCCTAGCTCCCGCCCCACATATCCCGCAGCACCGGTGCCCGCCCCCGGCGGGCACCGGCCGCGCTCGCTTGCTCCTACGGGCGCATCCCCGGACCGTTCAGGCCCGGTGGCTGGTTGCGCTCGTCCGGGGTGGGGACGTGGGCGGCGGGAGCCACTCGCACGGACTTGGTGTAGCCCGTCTGGTCGTCGCCCCCGCCCGTCGCGACGAATGCGACCGCGAGGGTCAATGCGACGGCCGCGAGCAGGGTAAGCAGGGCGAGCGTCAGCGGTCGCACGGTGAGCTGCACCGGCGTCCTCAGCGCTTTGTGCACGGCGCCTCTGCTGGTGGTCACGGCTGCTCCTTTCGATTGGGACGTGGTCACCCTGCCCCAGCCTGGTTGTGGAACGCCTGCCGGCCGGTAAAAGGCGCTTGCGGCAGACCGGTCAGCGGCTTTACCGGCATCCCGACCGCTGTTACGGTGCTCAGCGGGACGACACGTGGACTTCCGGATCCTCGGCCCGCTCGAGGTCAGCGACCACGGGCACGAGCTCGCAATCGCGGGAAGCAAGCAGCGCGCGGTGCTGGCGATCCTCCTGTTGCACGCGAACGAGGTCGTGTCGAGCGATCGACTGATCGAGCAGCTCTGGGGTGAGCGGCCGCCGCCAACCGCGGCGAAGAGCCTGCAGGTACACGTTTCCCGGCTGCGCCGATCCCTCGACCACGGCGCGCCGAAAGGATCCGACAGCCTGATCGTCACCCGGGGGGGCGGGTATCTGGTCCGCATCGAGCCGAACGAGCTCGACCTGGAGCGCTTCCGAACCTTGATGGAAGAGGGCACGCGGGCACTTGCCAACGGGGTGCCGGAGCGTGCGACCCAGCTGCTCGGTGAGGCCCTGGAACTATGGCGCGGCGCCCCGCTGGCCGATTTCGCCTACGAGTCGTTCGCGCAGCCCGAGATCGCACAACTCGAGGAGCTCCGCCTTACGGCGGTCGAGGTGCGCATCGAAGCCGGGCTCGCCCTCGGCCGCCACGCCCAGACGATTGGCGAGCTCGAATCGCTCGTTGATCGCCACCCTTTTCGAGAGCGCCTGTGGGCCCAGCTCATGCTTGCCCTGTACCGCTCCGGGCGTCAGGCCGAGGCTCTTCAGGCCTATCGAGAAGCACGCCGGGCGCTCGTCGACGAACTTGGCATCGAGCCGGGTGAGGAGCTCAGGGGCCTCGAGCGCGCCATCCTCGACCAGGACCCGACGCTTGGCGGACGAGGGCCTCCTCCGAGACGCCTGGAGCATCGGGACACCGCAGACTCAATCTCTCCTCCCGGAGCCGGGGTCGCAGAGTCCCAGCACCGTAGGCGCACTCTTGTCGCCGCCAGCAGTCTGATCGGATTGGTGGCGTTGACCGCGCTCTTGGTTGTGCTCGCGACAGACCGAGGGGAGCGGCGGGACGCCCCGCCCTTGACGGACGACAGCCACGCCGTCGCCGTGATCAATCCCTCGACGAACGAGGTGACGACCGCGGTTTCCGTGGGAACCAGTCCGGGTCCGCTCGCCTTCGAGCCCCGGTCGCACTCGGTCTGGGTCGGCAACCTCGACGACGACTCGGTCACCCGGATCGATTCTCGCCCGATCCGGACTGGACGCACCGTCGCGATCGGGGAGCGGCCCGTCGGCCTCGCGGCGGGCGAAGGCGCGGTATGGGTAGCGGGAGCCACGCGGACGAGTCCTTTCGTGACGGTGCGGAGGATCGACGCCCGCTTCGACAAGCCCCGACGGCCGATCCGGATCGACAGCCTGCCGGAGGGAGGAGCGAGCATCGCGCTCGGGAAGCGATCCCTATGGGTGGCTCCCTCGTTCGGTCTGCTCACCGAGCTCGACGCGGCGACCGGAAGGGTCCAGGAGCCCAGGATCGATGCCGGTCACTCCCCCGGCACGGTGGCCTCGAATGGGCGAACGGTGTGGGTCGCCGACAAGGCGGCGGCGGTGGTTACCCGCATCGACACGAGCACCCGCATCCCGCATCCGATCCCAGTCACGGGCGGTCCCGCGGACGTCGCGCTCGGGGCCGGAGGGGCGTGGGTGACCCTCGCCTACGAGGACTCCGTCGCACGCATCGATCCCGCCACCGGCTCTGTCAAGAGCACCATCCCCGTGGGCCGGCGCCCGGTGGGGGTTGCAGTCGGGGCCGGGAGCGTCTGGGTCGCGAACAGCGGCGACGGGACGGTGTCGAGGCTCTCCCCGCAGAGCGGTCGCGTTGTCGACACCATCCGGGTTGGCGCCAGCCCCCAAGACCTGCTCGTCGCCGACGGCCGGGTGTGGGTGAGCGTCCGCCCGCGGCGCGTGCTCGATGAGGCCGAAACCGGTGGCACGCTGCGAGTCGAGACGCCGACCGACGTGGACTTCCTCGACCCGGCGCTCGCCTACCGCCCGCTCTCCGCGCAGATCCTCCACTCCACCTGCGCGACGCTCCTGAACTACCCGGACGAGGAGGGCATCGCCGGCGCCAGACTCGTGCCCGAGCTCGCGGAGTCGCTCCCCACGCCCTCCAACGGCGGGCGCACGTACACGTTCAGCATTCGCAGGGGCTTCCGGTTCGCCCCGCCCTCGGGCGAGCCGGTCACGGCGCGATCCATGAAGTACTCGATCGAGCGCGCGTTGAATCCCAGGATGGCCTCATATGCGGTGGGACTGATGCCCGACCTGATCGGCGCCGGCGCGTACGCCGACGGTCGGGCGAGGCACATCGCCGGGATCACCGCGCGAAAGAACAAACTGACGCTGAGGCTCACCCATCCCTCCCCGACCTTCCCGGCCCGCATCTCGCTGACGTCCTTCTGCGCGGTCCCGGTAGGCACCCCAGTCGATCCAGATGGCCTTCCCAAGGTGCCCTCGGCCGGGCCGTACTACATCTCCTCGCTCGTTCCGGGCGAGGAGCTGGTGCTGCGCCGGAACCCCAACTACACCGGTCCCCGACCGCGCCGGCCAGACCTGATCCAGATCACCCTCGACACCGGCCGATCGGGCACGCTCAGGCGAGTCGAAGCGGGGACCGCCGACTACGCCGCCTTCGGGGTCCTTCCGTCCAGCGCCCGCCACCTGGAGAAGCGCTACGGGGCCGGAAGCCGCGCTGCGAAGTCCGGGCGGCAGCAGTACTTCGTGCACGCCTCCCCGGTCCTCGACCAGCTCGTGTTCAACACGAGCCGGGCGCCCTTCTCGTCGGCTCGACTGCGTCGCGCTGTGAACTACGCGATCGACCGCCGGGCCTTGGCCGGCCAGGGCATCTTCACCGACCTGCCGACCAGTCCGACCGATCATTACCTGCCTCCGGGGATCCCAGGCTCCCGCGACGCCCGGATCTACCCCTTCAGGCCCGACCTCGCGACGGCCCGGCGGCTCGCCGGGCCGAAGCGGCGAAATGCCGTGCTCTATGCGTTCAGCGAGCCGGCAAGCCTGCGACTCGCCGAGATCGTGAAGGCGAACCTCCGGCGGATTGGCATCGACGTGCAGATCAACGGGGTCGGCCAGAGCATCTTTTCCCGGATCACGCGGAGGGGCGAGCCCTTCGACCTGGCCCTGACTGCCTGGGCCTCGGACTTTCTCGACCCGATGGACATCCTCGGACAGCTCGACGGCCGCACCATCGGCCCCGAGCACAACGCCAACATGGCCTACTTCAACGATCCCGATTTCAACCGCAGGCTGGACGCGGCCAACAAGCTGCCCTCCCCGGCGCGCGATCTCGCGCTCGGGCGCCTCGCCACGCGCGTCGCCCGCACCGCGGCGCCATGGGCAGCGATAGGAAACGAGGCGCAGCACGACTTCTTCTCGGCGCGCATCGGCTGCCAGGTCTTCAGCCCCGTCTTCGGAATGGACCTGGGGGCGCTGTGCATCCGCGGCGAACCGGGGTAGGCGCGCGAGCGGGAGCGCCCTCGGACCTCGTATGGCGCGAGCGTGCCGCTGCGCTGAACGGATACGCTCGCTCGGCGCAAACGTAGTCGTGCGGACGGGATTCATGCCGCTCCAGAGGGCGAATGAGGCAGAGCTCTACTACGAGGTGAGGGGCGATGGGCCTCCGCTTCTCCTGATGATGGGTGCCAGCGGGTATGGGGGCGTTTTTGGGCGGTTCGCGGACTTCTTGGCCGACGAGTTCACGGTCGTCACGTACGACCGCCGCGGCAACGGGCAGAGCCCCAAGCCCGCGGGCTGGAATGCGACCTCGGCGGAGGAGCAGGCCGATGACGCGGCCGCGCTGCTCACGGGCCTCGGTCTGGCCCCGGCGGCGATCTTCGGCACTAGCAGCGCGGGGATCTTCGCGCTTGCGGCGCTGATCCGCCACCCGGAGTCCGTGCGCGGCGCAGTGCTCCATGAGCCAGCGCTGTTCGCACTCTTCGATGACCCGAACGACGTGCGCAATAGGTTGACTCGGCTGGTAAAGGAGGGCATGGAGGCAGGAGGGCCAGCGAGGGCCTTCGAGCGCTTCCTTCGCTTCGGCGCAGGAGACGCAAACTGGGAGCGCCTGGAACCGGGCGTCCAGAAGGAGATGCTGGCGAGCGCGGATACCTACTTCGGCGTCGAGAGCGGCGCGTTCGATTCCTACCTTCCCGACGAGCAGACGCTTGCCTCGATCACAATCCCGATCAAACTTCTCGCAAGCGGGCAGAGCCACGCGTTCTTCTCCGAAGCCGCCGCTCGGCTCGCCGAGCTGCTCGGCGTCGAGGTCGCACGCACGCCCGGAACGCACTATCCATATCTCGACCACCCCCAGGAGCTCGCGCAGACGGTCAGGCCGTTCCTTCGGCGCGTCAACAAGTGACCCAAAGACCCGATTAGGCAAGCCGCGTCCAAGCGAAGCGAGAGCGCCGCGCCGACGGGCCCGGCCTAGATCGGCGGGTGGGGAGGGTCCCTCCCAGGATCGGCTGCGCACCTTCGGGTGATCTGGCACACCCGACGACGCCCCGCCCTTGCGCGAACCGTTCCGGCGGGGATAGCGTCATGCCGCATGTGGCGGCCGAGATAGCGGCCGACGTGGTCCAACTGAACTGGAGGAAGCCCGGTGACAGCGCCGCTGAGGCTGGTCGTCCACTTCCACGGCGGCCGTGACCCACGGCTGGTGAAGGGGCTGCTGTCGGAGTACTTCCCCAGCTCCGACATCACCGACAACACGATCACGCTCAGCTACAAGACCTACGATGAAGTGCTCCGCGCGCTGCGCCGCGTCCACGACGTGTGCCTCGACTACGGGGCCGACATGGAGGTCATCGAAGTGAAGGCGGCCTGATGAGTTGAGCGCCGCAGATGATGCTGTCCGGCAGGCTGTTCACCACGTCACCGCTCGTGCAGCGGTGCGCCTTACTTGGCCAGAGCGGCGATCTCCTCCTTCGCTCGCTCGTTGTGAACGCGCGCCGGCTCAGCGGAAGACGGGCGAACCCGCCACCTTGGCGATGAACGCCTCGGAACCCGTCACATATGCGGGCCGGGAGTAGTACACGCGGTCGCCGCTGACGGCGTAGCTCCCGAGCCGGTCGCTGCCCGTCGGTTCGACGTAGAGCCGGCCCGCGCGTTCGAGCCCCGCCTCGGGCGCGCTTGCATCGATCGGGCGACGGACGATCTGCTGCCGGAACACGTCGACAGGCGGGTTGCCCGTGCTCAACACCCGTCGCTCCCAATAGGCGAACCCCGAGGC
Organism: uncultured Thermoleophilaceae bacterium; assembly: GCA_963722245.1. Lineage (GTDB taxonomy): Bacteria > Actinomycetota > Thermoleophilia > Solirubrobacterales > Thermoleophilaceae > JACVRW01. The sequence goes on along the minus strand of CAVRKM010000012.1, from coordinate 543,432 downwards.
GAGGCACACGCCCTGGACGTCGGTCCCGGAGCGGGCCGGAGCCTCGAGCTTCCGCTCGCGCGCGAGGAGCCGGCTGCGCCGCCGCCCCAGCTCGAGCACTCGGACCTCGGTCGTCACGCGGAAGGTGGACTCTTCAGGCCCATCGCTCACCCGTCGTTCCACGAACGCGAGCGTGTCGCCGGCGAGATCGAACGACTCGAGCGCCCGCGGGAGGCCGCGCACGCGGCGGACGGATCTGCCCGGACGCTTGAGATAGATGCCGTCGAAGTGGCGACCGGCCGGCGGCCCCGAAACCCGACATCAGCCGCCCCGGGCCGGTCCAGGGAGTCCACACCAGCAGATCCCCACGGGCGGTCATGTGGCCGGCGGCGGCGGGGAACGATGAGTCCGCCGCAGCGGTTGACGGCACGGCAGCGACCACCGCGAGGACGAAGGCGAGCATCTGGATGGGGCGTCTGCGCTTCACGGTCCCTCCTCCATTACCGAACACCCGCCCTGAGCCAACGGAGCGGCCGAGCCTTCCACGGTCCGGGGCCGGGCGCGCCTTAGGCGACGAGGAATAGCCCCGACACGGCCCGGCGCCCACTATCGCCAGGAGCAGCGAGCGCGGCGTCGGGCCGCCCGCTAGCTGCGACGTGCCCGCGGAAGTGGCTGCCAGTCGGGCGCGAACGAGTCCAACGAGGAGCCGGGGCTGTACTGACCAGGGGCGAACTCGTAGTCGCGCCTTCCCCTTGCATCCACGATCGTGATCCCGGACTCGAACGAGTGATAGGCGAGGAAGCGCCCGTTTGGAGACCAGGTCACGTCGTCGGCGTCGAAGGAGAATCGCCGCCCACCGACGCGCCGCAGACCCTTGCCGTTCGCGCCGATCACGTAGAGCTTCCCCTTCCGGATGAAGGCGATCTTGGTGCCGTGCGGCGACCAGTTGGGCGCGAGCCCGTTCTTGCGGGTGAGCCCGCGACGGCCCGAGCCGTCCGGGTTGATCAACGCCAGCCGCCCAGTCGGCAACCTCCCGACGGCCTCCGAATATCCGGCGACGTAGACGATGCGGTTGCGCGACGACCACGCGGGCGCGGCCCCGCCAGTGGTCGTCAGCCGGCGCGAGGTGCCTCGCCCGAGGTTGTAGATGTAGAGGTCGGGCTCGGTCTCGCCCTCGGCGATGCCCGTGAAGACGAATCGCGTGCCGTCCGGGGCCCAGGCGGGCGCGCCGTCGTTCGTCGTCTGCTGCGGCAGGAGGCGGAAGTCGTCGCCATCTCCCTTGAGGATCGCGATCTGCTCACCCGCATCCACGAGGAGGAACTCCCCGGTTGGCGAATAGGCCGGGTCGTCGTACGGGGTGGCACAGGAGGCGTCCTGGGGGACGTCATCGATCCTCCCGCAGCTCCGGAGGCTGAAGCGCTCTCCACCCGCGAAGAGCCCGACCTTGAGCGAGCGCTCGGACGTGGTCGGACCCTGGCCCTCCTCCCCCGCGCTCCCGCTCGCGCGGTACACGTATGCGATGTAGCCGTTGCGGCCGGGGAAAGCGCCGTGTGCGGCAGGCGCGAGGGCGACCAGCAACGTTGCAGCGACGGCAACGACGGGCCAAGAGCGCGTCACGTTTGCCACAAACCGTGGACACGCCCGGAGTTGCGCCTCCCCCGCCGCCTCTCGCGCGCGGTTGGATGACGGTCCCAGGCCAGCAGCGATTGGGTCACCAGGAAGGCGAACAGCAGACCGACGGCGGTTCCGAGCAGGCCGCCCATGACCGCGGTGGCAGACTCTCGATGATGAAGTTGCGCCGCCTCTTGCTCATGTCATCGGCTGCTCTCCTCGGATACGCCCGGAGTCGGAGGCCAATCCTCACCTGGGGCGCGACTCAGGCCGAGGCGTCAGGGCCGCTGCCCGGCGATGAGCTGGTTCCGGATGCCGACGTCGTGTCGACACGGGCTATCGATATCGCCGTCCCGCCCGTCGATGTTTGGCCATGGCTGGCCCAGATGGGTCCGTCCCCACGCGGAGGGGCCTACACCTACGACTGGATCGAGAACCTTCTCGGGCTGAACATGCACAGCGTCGATCGACTGCTCCCGCAGTTCCAGCACCCTCAGGTCGGAGACACGATCGAACTTGGCTCGAACCGGATGCGGCTCGAGCTGGTCGAGCCGCCACGCGCCCTCGCTTGGCGCTCCGAGGACGGGAACTGGGCCTGGACCTTCGTGCTCGGGGACCGCGGCGGAGGAACGAGGTTGATCAGCCGAAACCGCATCCGTCTCGCTTCACTCACGGCGCGTCTCGCGATGCTGCCGATGGAACCCGGCTCCCTCGTGATGGAGCGCCACATGCTGCGCGAAATCAAGCGGCTTTCCGAGCGGCCCGCGGAACCGACGAGGCCGGACCACGACGTACGAGCAGGATCAGGCCCGCTGTCGTGATCAGCCCGAGCGCCGGGACCGCTCGGCGCGCCGCCCTGGGCGACAGTACGAGCTCGAACAGCGGCACGGGATCACCGAGCCTCTCTTGGAGCGGGCCAAGAGGACAGTCCCCATGGTTGGCGGCGACGAAAGCACCCTCGCCCACGAGGGCGACGACGGCCAGGCGCAGCCAGCGGTCAACGGACGCGATGGAGCACGGGGCCGCAATCCGGGGACCGCGTGCTTCTGATGGACCTCCCCCGCGGGCATCCCCGCCGGCTTGAGCCCGTCCGCCGGCGTGACCCGCGGCTAGCTGGCGACGTCCCGGCGCTCGAACAGCAGCGCCGCTGCTATCACGAGCACGACGCTGGCCGTGGCGAGCACGGCCAGGTGGCCGAGCTCGAAACCGTTCGCCACCGGATCAGACGCCAGGTACCAGTAGAACGCCGAGGCCTTCTGCCAGCTCTCGAGGCTCGATACCACGGGCGCGAGCGAGTAGAGGAGATAGGAGGCGACCGCCACCGAGCCAGCCCACGCCGCAGGGTGGGCGCGGTGGCCGAGCGCGCCGCTGATCGCGAGTGCCAACGCGCCGAAGCTCGTGCCGATCAGGACCGACGCGAGCGAGGCGGCCAGCAGGTTGCCCGCGGAGATGTGGAGGTCGAAGACGGCGTCGCCGAGCAGCAGCGCACCGAAAAGTGCGCCACCAACCGCGGTGAGCAGACAGGCCGCGGCGAGTGCCTTCTCGGCCACGACTCGACGGCGGCTCGCCGGGGTCGCGAGCAGCAGATCGGCCGTGCCGCGGTCCTCCTCGCGGCCGATCGCCGCGGCGCCGAGCAGAACGCCGTAGATGATGAAGATGATCGGCACCGTGATCGCGAACAGCTTCGTGGTCAGGTAGCCGGGCGCCGACGCGAAGTCAATCCCGACGCCGCCCGACAGTGCCTGGACCGCCCGCGGCAGGTCCTTGTAGAACGTGTTGAGCTGCGGGTTGTCGCGGATCGACGGGTAGTACGCGACCGTCACGAACACCATCGCGGCGGTCCCGAGCGACCAGCCGGCGAGCGCACGGCGCTGCTCGAACAGGGCGCGGCCGGCGACGCTACGCAGCATGACTCGCGCTCCTGGGGCGCTCGCCGCGGTAGAGGCCGAGGAAGATTTCCTCGAGCTCCGGCTCAGGGGCCGACAGCGACTCGACGGAGTGGCGGGCGATCGCCTTCAGCACCGGGTCGATCGGCCCGGCGACGACCATGTGGAGACGGCGCCCTGAGGAACGCACTTCCCGCACGCCGTCGAGGGCGCTGAACTCGGCGCCATCTACCGGCCCCTCGAAGAGCACCTCGATCCGACGGGCCGCACGCGACCTGAGCCCGTCGACGGTGTCGACAGCGACCATCCGCCCTTCCCTGATCGCCCCTACCCGATCGGCGATCCGCTCGACCTCGTCGAGGTGGTGAGAGCTGAAGAAGACGGTTCCGCCGCGCTCCTTGACCTCGTCGACCATCGCGAACACCTCCTGCTGAACGAGGGGGTCGAGCCCGCTGGTCGGCTCGTCCAAGATCACAAGTTCGGGCTCGTGCATGAACCCCTGGATCAGCCCGAGCTTCTCCTTGTTGCCCTTCGACAGATCGGAGATGCGGCGGTCGAGCTCCACGTGCAGGCGCTCGGCAAGCGGGTCGATCTGCTCGAGGCCGGCGCCGCCGCGCAGCCCGGCCAGATGCTGAAGTGCCTGCCGTCCCGAGAGCCTGTCCCAGAGGGCGAGCTCACCGGGCACGTAGCCGCTGCGGGCGTGGATCGTCTTCGAGTCGCGGTGGGAGTCGAGCCCAAAGACCGATACCTCTCCATCTGAGGGACGGATCAGGTCGAGCACGGTCCTGATCAGCGTTGTCTTGCCGGCCCCGTTCGGGCCGATGAACCCGAACACCTCGCCGCGCTCGACCTCCAGGTCGACGCCGTGGAGCGCCTGATAGGCGCCGTAGCGCTTGACGAGCCCGCGGGCCTCGATGACGGCGCTCACCCCGGGGACCCTAGTTCGACCAGCCTTGACCGGCCCGATCAGCGCGGGCTAAGTCCTGGATTAGAGATCTCTCAGGCGCGGAAGCGGGGCAACTCGAACCGCAGGATGGCGCCCATCCCTGGTTGCGACTCGGCCCAGATACGGCCGTCGTGAGCTTCGACCAAGGCGCGTGCGATCGCGAGGCCTAGTCCGGTGCCACCGCGGCGCCGGTCGCGGCCGGCGTCGGTTCGGTGGAAGCGATCGAAGATGCGGTCGAGCTCCGCGGGCGGGATGCCCGGGCCGTTGTCCGCGACCGTGAACTCGACCCGACCGTCGCGCGGGGTGGCGTTGATCGAGATGGTGTCGCCGGGGTGGGTGACCGAGATGGCATTGCGTGCGAGGTTGCGCAGTACCTGGGCGAGTCGTTCGGGATCGGCTTCCAGCATCCCCCGGGAGGGCCCGTGCACCTCGTAGTCGCGCTCGCCGAGCAGCGGCAGGTCGCGCCGCAGGTCCTCCATGAACCCGGGGAGATCGATCGGCTCGAGGTGGACGATGTCCGTCGACTCCGCGGCCGCCAGGGTGAGCATGTCGTCCACGAGCCGGTTCATCCGGTCGAGCTCCCTCAGCGCCGTCTCGACCTCGCGCTGGCGGCGATCGGCATCCCGCTCGTGCTCGAGCAGTTCGAGCTGTCCGCGAAGCACCGTCAGCGGCGTTCGCAGTTCGTGCGAGGCGTCCGAAACGAAACTGCGCTGACGGCGGAACACCGCCTCGAGCCGATCGAGCATGCGATCGAACGAGTGGGCGAGCACACCGACCTCGTCGCGACGGCCCCCGAGACCGCTGCGCTGTCCCAGATCGCCGGCTTCGACCCGCGAGGCAACGGCGGCCATTCTGCGCAACGGGCGCGTGACGACGGTCGCCGCCAGCCCGCCGACCGCGATCGAGATCAGCAGCGCGACCAGTCCGACGACCACGAACGCGTCACTGAGCTCGGCCTGTGCGTCGTCAACCGGCTCCAGCGGATCGGCCACCCGGAAAGTCCCCAGGCGTCGGCTTCCGGCCTCGATTGGCTCGGTCAAGACACGCAGGCGTCCGGTTTCCCTGCCCGCCACCGTCGCGAGGCCCACTGGCGCGTCGAGCAGGCCGCTCTCGCCGAGTTCCTCGTCGGGGTCGTCGTCCGCGCGCTCCCGCTCCTCCTCTCGGCCCACCACCCCGCGCTCGTTCGTCACAACAGGCCCGCCGGCACTCTCGATCGTGAAGATGCGCGAGCGGGGGTGGTAGCGCTGCGAAGCGAGATATCGGCGGGCGCGCCGTTCCAGCGACGCCTTGTCGACGGTGCGGGTGCCTGGCCCGACGGCTGTCACGAACTCCGACCACTGCTCGCCCAGCTCGCCGTCGATGCGGTCCTGGAGGGCGTTCCCGGTGCTCTCGTGGAGTGCGTAGAAGCTCGCGGCCAACACCGTCACGCTGACAGCGGAGATGACCACCGCCAACCTGAGGCGCAGCCCGCCGAGGTGCCTAATCACCGGGGTCGAGCAGGCGGTAGCCCGCCCCGCGCACGGTCTCGATCGGCGCGTCCGATCCGTTGCGGCGCAGCTTGTTGCGAAGGTAGCTGACGTAGACCTCCAGGACGTTGGTGCCGGGCTCGTGGTCGAAACCCCAGACGGCGTTCAGGATCTGCTCCCGCGAGAGCACCTGGCCCGGGTGGCGCATGAGATATGCGAGCAGCTCGAACTCCCGCGCGGTGAGCGTGACCTCATCATCGCCCCGCTCGACCTTGCGCATGCGCAGGTCCATGCGCAGCTCACCGACCTCGAGCACGTCCCCGGTCGGCTGATGCGGGCGGCGCAGGTGGGCGCGCACACGCGCGAGCAGTTCCTCCATCGAGAAGGGCTTGACGACGTAGTCGGTGGCGCCACCGTCCAGGCCGCGAACCCTGTCCTCGATCTCGCCCAGTGCGGTCAGCAGGATCACCGGCATCTGGCGGTCGCGCTCGCGAATCGCCCCGAGTACCTCGAGCCCATCCTTGCCTGGGAGCAGGATGTCGAGCAGCACCAGGTCGTAGTGCCCCGTGAGGGCGCGTCGCTCGCCTTCTGTGCCATCCGCGGCGCAGTCGACGGCGTATCCCGCGGAGCGCAGGCCGCGCTCGACGAACTCGGCGATCGCCGGCTCGTCTTCAACAACCAGGATCCGCATGCTCTCGACTGTAAGCGTCCCGGGTTAGCGCTCGCTTAGAAATCTCTAACCCAGCCCCAAGCCAACTCTTACGGACGCTCACCAGAGTCACGGGTCATGACCGACCGAGCCCGGATCAGAATTGCAGCGCTCGTAACCGCGCTGTTCATCGGCGGTCTCTCCATCACGGGGATTGGTCTGCGACACCACCCAGTCGCGCAATCCACCGAATCCGCGCAAGCACCTGCGGCGGCAGCGAACGTCGCCCCGGTGGCGTACGACGACGAAGGGGGCGGGAGCGATGCCGACTGAGAGGACCCGCCGCAAGCGGCCGTCGATGGTTGCCATGACGGCGAAGGTGACGGCGATCGCGGTGGCTGCCGCCATCGCGATCACCGGAGGCCTGGCCATCCAGATGGCGGCGGGCCACGACCCGGCCCTGGCGGCGAAGGCAAAGCAGCAGGCACCCGCGGGTGGCACTTCCGGGGGCACGTCCTCAACCAGCAACTCCGCGGGCAGTCAGACCAACGTCGCTCCGCCGGCGCAGGTGGTGACTCGCACGTCGTGACTTCGGAGCTCGACCGCCGGATGGACCTCTTCGGGACGGAGGTCCGCATCCTCGTCGGCGCGCCGACGCCTCGCCGTGCTCCGGGGAACCAGGTCGCCGCCGTCGCTGTCGAGCAACTGCTTCGCCGCCACCACGCGCTCTTGACTCGGTTCGACCCCGACAGTGAGCTCAGCCGGCTCAACGCCGACCCGCGCGAGGAGGTGCCGATCTCAGAAGTCCTCGCGGGTGGACTGCGGGCAGCCCTCCACGGAGCCGAGCTGACGGACGGCTTGGTCGATCCCGGCCTCCTCGATGAGCTGGAGCGTGCCGGCTACGCTCAGCTCTCGCGTGGGCGTCGAGCCCGCCGAACTGAGCGAGGCGCTCCTGCAGGCACCTGCGCGCCGCGCCGCGCGTCCGCGGCAAGTCGCGGAATGGCAGGAGGTGGCGGTCGCCGAGCGATCGGTTCGCAGGCCGCCCGGAATGCGCTTCGACCTCGGCGGCAGCGCCAAGGGCCACGCGGCCGACTCGGCGGCCGCCGTTCTCGGTGGCTACGAGAGCTTCGCCGTCGACGTGGGTGGCGACATCGTCGTCGGCGGGAACGCGGGAGCGCCCAGGGTCGTGGTGGTCGAGCATCCGCTCGGCCACCACGACCTCAGTTTTCGCATCGCCAGGGGCGCAATCGCCACCAGCGGCCTGGCTCGCCGGATCTGGCGGACGCCGGACGGGTTCGCGCATCACCTGATCGACCCATCGACCGGCAAGCCGGCCTGGACCGGTGTCGTGCAGGCGACAGCCGTGGCCCCCACCGCGCTCGAAGCCGAGGCGCTCGCCAAGGCAGCTCTCCTGAAGGGCCCCGACGCCGGACTGCGCGTACTCGAGCGAGGCGGCGGCGTGCTCGTACTCGACGACGGGAGGGTCCGTCTCGCCGGCCCCGCCGCGCAGACGGTCCGGAGTGCCGCATGACAAGCCCACACGACCCCTCACAGCATCTCTTCTGGCTCGCAAGTCGCGCATTTGGCGTGGTCGCGATCGTGCTCGTGTCGCTGTCGGTCGGGGTCGGACTGGCACTGGCGGGACGGTTTGGCCGCCGGCCGGGGCTGCCGGCGCAACTCAAGCGCGCGCATGAGTCGCTCGCGCTGGCGGGTCTGATCGCGATCGTCATCCACGGCCTGCTGCTGCTCGGCGACTCGTACCTGCGGCCTGGCCTGGCCGGTATAACGCTGCCGTTCGCGCTAGCGCACCAGCCGGTCTGGACCGGCCTGGGGATCATCGGCGGCTGGCTCGCGGCGATCGTCGGCCTGAGCTTCTACGTCCGCCGCTGGATCGGCGTCGCGGTCTGGCGGTGGCTGCACCGCTGGACCCTCGCCGTGTACGTGCTGGGGATCGCGCACACCTTGGGATCCGGGACGGACGCGCGCAGCACCTGGCTGCTGGCCCTGCTCGCCGTGACGGCGCTGCCGATCGTGTTCGCGGGCACGTATCGCTTCCTGCCCCAGCCCGCGGGCAGGCGAGCCCCGGTGCGCCGCCCGGCTTAGTGCTTGGTCGAGTCCTGCTCGCTGAGTCCGGGCACCATCCGACGTAGACGGCGTCCCTCCTCACCCTCGGCGGTGACCGCGAGCACGACGAGCACGACCGCCGCCACGCAAATGCCGATGATTACCAGCACCCCCACGACCGCCCACTTCGAGCCGGTCAGCAGCGCCGCCATCGCAACAACCAACAGACCGGTCGCGAGCGCCAAGCCGGGCAGCAGGCCCAACCCCGTGGCGTTCATCATGGATTGTCCGCCCTTCTCTTCAATGCTCATGACCAGAAGGTTCGCCGCGCGGGATCCTGCGGGCATCCGCTGCGGCCACCCGTTTCGGCAGCGGACTGCCGCACGATCCCCTCAGTAGTTCCCCGCATCTGCGTCGCGGATTGGGACGGATGTGAAGACAGGGCGCGGCGCCGATCCTACGCCCATGAGCGATAGCGTCCCGTCCGTGGAGGCGGGCACGATCACGATTGTGCTGGCGGACGACCACGCGGTCGTGCGCAGCGGACTGCGCATGCTGCTCGAGGCCGAGGACGACATCGAGGTGGTTGCCGAGACCGGCGACGTCGACTCGACGCGTCGCTCTGTGCTCGGCCATAAGCCGACCGTGCTCGTCCTGGACTTGAACATGCCGGGCGGGTCGAGCCTGGAGGCGATCCCCGCGATGGGCGAGAGCTCGCCCGACACATCGGTGGTCGTGCTGACCATGCAGGAGGATCCGGCCTTCGCCCGCGAGGCCCTGCGGGCCGGGGCGCGTGGCTACGTGCTCAAGCAGGCGGCCGGCACGGAGCTGGTTCAGGCGATCCGCGCGGCCGTCAGTGGCGGTACCTGGCTCAACCCTGAGCTGGGCGCCCGAATGGCCGCGGCGCCGGCGACGCCCGCGGGCCCGCCCGGTGACCTGACCGAGCGCGAGCTCGACGTGCTCCGCCTGATCGCGCTTGGCCACACCAACAACGAGATCGCCGAGCAGCTCTATCTGAGCGTGCGCACCGTCGAGACGCACCGCGCGCACATCCAGCAGAAGCTCGGCATGTCGAGCCGCGCGGAGCTGGTCCGCTACGCGCTCGATCACGACCTGATCGAGCGGTAAGGACCTCCTCATGGAGGTGGCGGTCCTCGCGCTGGCCGGGCAGCGCGACCGCGCTGGCCACCGGGCTCGGCGCCGTGCCCGTGTTCCTGCTCGGCCCCCGTGCCGTCCGGCTGCGCCCGTTCCTCTGGGGCACCGCGGTCGGCCTGATGGGCGTTGCGTCGATCGTCGGTCTGCTGCTGCCGGCGCTCGACGAGGGCGGTCGGAGCTCGGTCGCTGCCGGCCTGGCTGCCGGGGTGCTCTTCCTCTTGGCATCGCGACGCCTGCTGGCGGGCCGCGACGTGCACGTGGGAGCGCTTAGTGGCGCCGGCGTTCGCCGCTCGCTGCTCGTCTTTGGAGTGCTGCTCGTGCACAGCCTTCCGGAGGGCTTCGCCATCGGGACCGCCTTTGCTTCCAACACCGAGGGCCTGGCACTGTTCGTCGTGCTCGCGATCGGACTTCAAAACGTGCCCGAGGGCACCTCGGTTGCGATCCCGATGCAGAGCGCCGGCTTCGGGCGCGCGCAGCAGTTCTGGGCCGCCGTCCTGACCAGCGCACCGCAGCCGGTCGGCGCGGTCGCGGCCTACCTGGCCGTGGAGCAGATCGATGGGCTGCTGCCGTTCTCCTTCGCCTTCGCCGCCGGAGCGATGCTCTCGCTCGTCGCGATCGAGTTGGCGCCTCAGGCGTTCGCCCGCGGCGGGCGCGTGGCCGCCACGGGGGGCACCCTCGCCGGCGCCGCTGTGATGATGCTGCTGGCGCTCACGCTGGGTGTCGGCTGAGCCGCGTCGCCCTGACCGTGAGGTCGTAATCCGTGACGACGCCCTCAGGCTCAGTGTCCTCGCGACGCCTAACCAGCAGCCGTGTCACTCCAGGGAACGACAGCGCGTAGATCGCCGAGCGCAGGCTCGCCGTCGGCTCGATCGCCTTTGGCTCCTCGGTGATCGCCTCCGTGGCCGGAGTCCGACCGTCCATGCCGATCAGCCCGAGCAGCCCGCGCGTGGTGATCCACCCGAGCGGCGTTCCGGCGCGTGTGCCCACGACGAGCACGGCGTGAATGCGATGCGCGGCCATCGCGTCGACGGCCTCGTCGAGCGTCGAGTCGTCACGGACCGTGACGACACCGGTCGTCATCACGTCGCCCACATCCAACTCGAGCGCTCCCTCATCGAAGAGCGGCGTCGGCGGATCGACCGCATCCTGCGCCGGCGAGTTCATGCACCCCAGCCTGCTCGGCGCTTGGAGTCGCCACATCAGCGTCTTTCCCCGGACTTGCTCAGGGCGAAATACGGAACGCTGGATGGGGCCCAAGGCGGAGGCGGCTGCCTCGCCGTTGCGGCTGGCGCCCTGATGCGCTACTCGAGCGAGTTCAGGAACGGCCCAAGCTCCTCAGCGGCGATCTTCTCGTCGGCAGGCCAGGCGCGCTCGGTGGTCACTTCGGACTCGATGGTGCCATTCGCGATGCGAGCCGTGATGTAGAGCGGCTCGCCTCCGGTGTGGAGCACGGCGCGAACCACCGGACGGAGCGGCTCCGGCGTCACGTCCGCACCGGCCATCGCCGCGATTCCCGCGGCGGCGACGTCGGCCTGGTGAGCTCCCAGGCCGCCGTGCTTGAGCGGCAGGTTGGCGGCGTCGCCGGCGGCGTAGACGTGCTCGGCCATGCCCGGAACCCGCGCGAACTCGTCAACCGGAACGAAGCCTTCCCCGTCGGTCGGCACGTTGCGCAGCGGGCGGCCCTCGATGCGCGGCAGCGCCACGATGCGGCCCGCCTCGAGCTCGGGTCCGTCCGGCTCGACGAGCACATGCTGGGCGGCTGGCACCGTCGGGCGAGCGTTCGGATATAGCGCGCACGCGCGCCCGTTCGAGCAGCTCGCCCACAGCGGAGCTGGCGGCCTCGCCCAGCGCTGCCAGCGGGGCCGACTCGGGGGTCACGATGCTGATGCCCAGGCCCTCCTCCCCCATGCTGACGGCACGCTCAGCTGTCATGAGGGCCAGCTCGTAGACCGGCAGCAGCCACGCGTGGCCCTCCGGGATGATCAGCACGACGCTCCGGGTGTAGCCCTCCTCCACGTCCTGTACGAGCCCGTGGTAGCCCTCATCGGCGTGCTCGTCGTCGAACACGGTTACGTGCTCGAACGGCATCACCAGCCGACCTCCGACTGCGATAAGGAGCGCGTCGTATGGCAGTTCCTCGCCGCTGTCCGTGTGCACGAGCTGCCCCTGAGGGTCGATCCACTCGGCGGCGCCCTTCTGCCAGTCGGTGCCGGTGCGGTCCGCGATGGTGCGCAGCGGGTAGCGCCGCACGCCCCGCTTTGCGAACGGCTCGTCGACCGCCAGCGGCCGGTAGCGCAGCTCGTCGTTGGGGGCCAGCAGCGTGATGTCGAGAGCGTCGCCGGCGAGTGCCCGCAGCCGCAGGAGCCCCTCGACGGCTGCAATGCCTCCCCCGCAGATGACGACCCGGAAGCGGTCCACGCGCCCGAGCCTACCCCGTGCGGGAAAACACCGAGTGAACAGGGTGCGATCTCCCGATGGCAACCCGGCCCTCCGGCCCGACCCTGTAGGTATGAGTAGAGGACAAACCAAGGTCACCATCGTCGGAGGCGGGGTCGCGGCGCTCGAAGCGCTGATCGCGCTGCGCCAGCTGGCCGAGGACCGCGTCGCGCTGGAGCTGATCACGCCGAAGGCGAAGTGGGCCTACCGCCCGTTGGCCGTCGCCGAGCCGTTCGGACTGGGTGAGGTCAAGACCTACGACCTCGTGCAAATCGCGCGCGACCACGGAGCTGCGCTGCATCTCGCGGGAGTCCAGTCCGTCGACGCGGACGCGCGTCGGCTGTCGACGTGGGACGGCCGGGAGTTCTCCTATGAGATCCTGGTGATCGCCGTCGGAGCACAGCCCGCAGTCGCCGTTCCGGGCAGCGTGACGGTCAAGGGCCCGGGCTATACCAGCCGCTTCCGCACCGTCCTGCGTCAGCTCGACGAGCGCCGCATCCGGCGTGTTGCCTTTGCCGTCCCCGCCGGCGCCTCATGGCCACTGCCACTCTACGAGCTCGCTCTGATGACGGGGGCTCACGCCATCGAGCGGGGCCTGCGCAAGTACCAGCTCTCGCTCGTAACCCCTGAGCAGGAACCCCTCCAGGTCTTTGGACCTGCCGCCTCCTCGGCCGTGCAGGCCCTGCTGGACGAGCGCCGGATCGAGTTCCTCGGCGGCCGCTCTGCCTCCGAGGCTCGCGACGGCCGGCTGATCGTCGTGCCGGGGCCGAGCATCGAGGCCGAGCGTGTGGTGAGTTTGCCGCGGGCGCGCGGACCGTTCTTCCCGGGCCTGCCGCACGATCCGGACGGCTTCATTCCCACCGACCTCCACGGGCTGGTCGACGGTGGGACAGACGTCTACGCCGCAGGTGACGCGACCACCTGCCCGATCAAGCAGGGCGGCGTGGCGACGCAGCAGGCGGACGCGGTCGCCGAGGTGATCGCGGCACGACTGGGGGCCCCGGTCGAGGCCCGCCCGTTCCGCCCGGTGCTGCGCGGACTGCTGCTCACCGGAGGGCAGCCGGAGTTCATGCGTGCCGAGGTGAGCGGCGGCGAGGACCATCCCCCGTTTGCGTCCACGCGAGCACTCTGGTGGCCGCCGAGCAAGATCGCGGGCCGCTGGCTCGCGCCGTACCTGGCACAGCGTCACGACGAGCTCGAGCATGAGCCCGCCGGGCTCGCGGTCGAGGCGGAAGCCCCACTCCCCGGCGCGACCCGCCGGGCGCTGATCGGCCACGACCCGGCCGGGCATGACGCGGTCGTGCGCGTCGCGCCCTAGCCGGCCAGCGTGTCCACGTCGGACGCCGCCTGAGCAGGCACGCTCGGGGCGATCTCGTCGTCCTCGCGGTACCGGGCGGGCAGCTTCGCGAGAACGGTGACGCCCACGCCGGGAGCGGACTCGACCGTCACGGTCCCGCCCACCAGGCCGACCCGATCCTGCATGCCCACCAGGCCGAACCCCGGGCTGATCTGTGCGGTATCGAACCCGGCTCCGTCGTCGACCACGGTGACCTTGAGCCAGCCGGCCTCCTCCACCAGCCCGACCCTGACCTGTCCTGCGTCGGCGTGCTTGATCACATTCGTGAGCGACTCCTGGATCACGCGATAGAGCGTTCGCTCGATCTCGGGGTCGAGGCGTTGCTCCTCGACCTCGAGCCGCACGTCGGAATCGATCGCCACCCCGGACGTCGCCGCAACCCGCTTCAGCAGCGCCTCGAGCGCGGGCAGCAAGCCGATCTGGTCGAGCGCGGCGGGACGCAACTCCGTGATCAGCGCCTGGAGGTTCCGGATCGAGACTTCTATCTGCGCCAGTGCGGTGTCGATGGAGGTCGTCATCCGACCGGCGTCCTCCGTCTGGCGGGCGGCATCGAGCATCACCTTCAGGGCGCCGAGCTCCTGCAGCGTCTCGTCGTGCAACTCGCGCGCCCAGCGCGCGCGCTCCTCCTCCGACGCTCGCATCGAGTGACGCAGCCGTTCGGCTTCAACCGACTGGGCGGTCGCGATCGCGATCGCCGAGCTCGCCGCGAATGATCCGAGCAGGTGGTCGTCCTCCGCGTCGAACGCCGGCCCTTCGCGCATCCGGTCGAGCGCGACCAGCACGCCGCGCGCGCGTCCCCGGAAGCCGAGCGGCGCCACAACGGCGGAGGTGGCCTCCCCGGCGATGCTGTCCAACCCGTGCCCGACGCGCGCGGCCAGGTCTGGAATGTTCTCTCCGGTGCCGCTCGCGGCCACCGTGCCGGCAATCGAGGAGGCCGCCTCGATCGCGGTGCCGACGATGTCGCGGCTCACCTCCCCCGCCGCGGCCTCCACGCGCAGCATGTCGTCATCCTGGAGGAGCACCAGGAAGGAGCGCGCCTCGGACATGGCCCGTCCGCGCTTGACGATCAGCTCGAGCACGCGGCCCAGCTCGGTCTCGAATCCCACCGCTCGCGAGATCGCCGACGTGGCCTCTAGTCCGCGGACGGCCCGCTCCAGCTCGGCGCGCCGCCGCGTGACGTTCTCGTACAGCCGCGCGTTGTCGATGGCCACGGCGGCCCACTCCGACAGGACGATCACCAGCTGCTCGTCGCTGTCCGTGAACTCCTCCCCGCCGGCCTTGTCGGTCAGGTAGAGGTTGCCGTAGGCCTCTCCGCGCACCGCCACGGGCACGCCGAGGAAGGTCGTCATCGGGGGGTGGCCCGGCGGGAATCCATACGAGCGCGCGTGCTCGGTCACGTCCGGGAGACGCAACGGCTGGGGGTTTCGGATCAGCTCCCCCAGGACGCCGTGCCCGCGCGGGAGGGGGCCGATCGAGCGGCGGGTCTCGTCGTCGAGTCCGACCGTGAGGAAGCGCTCGAGCTCGGCCTTGGGCTCGTCGAGAATGCCCAGCGCCGCGTAGCGCGCAGACGTCAGTTCGCGCGCCGTCTCCAACACCTGGTTGAGAACCGACTCGAGGTCGAGCTCGGAGACCAGCGCGCGTCCGACGGCCAAGAGGCGCGTCAACTCCTCCTGGCCGAGCGAAGCGCGATCAGAGGCCAGCCGGTCGCTCTCTACCACAGTCATACAGGCTAACCCGTGCCGCCGGGCTGGGGTGCGGCGGGCTCAGCTCGCACGCGCGAAAACGTACGCCCCCGGCGGGACCGCCCCACAGACCGGGCACCTTTCCGTACTTCACCCCGAGCCGGGTAGGTACCGCTTGCGGATGCCGGAAGCGCCGCCATGCTGGAGCATCTCCACCAATGGCCGGCGAAAGGCTCACCCCGCTGGATGCGACGTTCCTGGAACTCGAGGAGGCAGACGAGGCGGCCCACATGCACATCGGGGCCGTGATGGTCTTCGAGGCCCGCCCGGGCCTCCCCCCCACCCTCGACGCGCTGCGGCGGCACCTCGACGAGCGCATCGACGCGCTGCCCCGCTACCGCTGCCGGCTGTCCGAGAGGCACACGGGCGGCTTGCGCTGGCCGGCCTGGCACCCCGATCCGACGTTCGACATCGCCGAGCACGTCGGCTGCGCGCAGCTGGCCGCACCCGGGACCCGGGACGAGCTGCTCGAATGGGCGGCCGGGTACTGGTCGGAGCGACTTGACCGGCAGCGCCCACTCTGGGACGCGCAGCTGGTGACCGGGCTCGAGGACGGGCGCTGGGCGATCGCGACGAAGACTCACCACGCGCTCGTCGACGGCGTGGGCGCGCTCGACGTGGCCCACATCCTGCTCGACACCTCGCGGAGGCCGCCCGGCCGGTTGCCGGTGCAAGCCGAGCCGTCGACGACCGCAGGCCGTGGCGACCTGCTGACGGGCGCCATTCGGGGCAGCCTCTATGTCGCCCGCCACCCAGGGCGTCTGCGCGACGCCTTCCTGCAGTCCAAGGCGATGGCCGAGCTGATCGTGCGCGACGAGCTCGTGTCCGCCCCGCGCTGCTCACTGAACTCCCCGATCTCGCCGGTCCGAAGCTATGGCGGCGCTCAAGCCGAGCTGAGCCAGCTCAAGCAGATCAAGCGGAAGCTCGGCGGGACCGTGAACGACGTCGTCCTGGCAGCGGTCACCGGCGGCCTGCGGTCCCTGCTGGTCGAGCGCGGAGACGAGGTTGGCTCTCCCGGCCTGCGCGCCATGGTTCCGGTCAACACGCGCACCGCCGTCCAGCACCTTGGACTCGGGAACAGGATCAGTTCCCTGTTCGTGCACCTGCCCGTGATGGAGCCCGACCCGCTACGCCGTTACCAGCTGATCGCCGGGGAGACGGCACAGCTCAAGTCGGGCGATATGGCGGACGGGGCGGCCGAGCTGGTGGCGATCAGCGGGCTGGCCCCGCCGATCCTCCATTCCGTGCTTGCGCGGTCGCTCTTCGCCACGCGCCTGTTCAACATCACGGTGACCAACGTCCCCGGTCCTCAGGTCCCCCTGTTCGCGTTCGGCGCGCAGCTGGAGGAGACCTGGCCGCTGGTCCCGCTCGCAGCCGACCACTCGCTTGGCATCGCCGTGATGAGCTACGACGGGCAGGTCTTCTTCGGGCTGTGCGCCGACGACAGCTTCGGCGAGGAGCTTGACCTGGTCACCGCTGGGATCGCCTCCACGTTGGCTGACCTCAGCGCATCGGATCGCACGGTCAGCGTCAGCTGACCTCCATCCACAACTTTCTGGTCCCGCCGAATCGTCGGCTCTCGCCGCAGGTGGTCAGAACTAGGAGACCGGCCACGCGAGCGCCTCGTCTACGCGACCAGCTTCACCACGCCGAGGGTCGAGAGCTCTCATGCGCTCCCTGCACGGAGCCTCGCCCACGTCGCGCATGATGGCTGCCTCCTCGCCCGGGAGTCCGCGCGAACTCTGGACCTCATCCGTCGCTGGGATGGCGTTCAACAGGCGCTCGAACAGGTCGACGTACTGCGTGAGATGCCTGGGGCCGAGGAAGTGCCCGCGGATCTCCTCGCGGGCTGCACCTCCAAGGCGGGCTGCCCGGTCGGGCCGCTCGAGAAGATCCACGACAGCGTCCCCAAAGGCGTCGAGGTCATGCGGGTCGACCAGCAGCCCCGTTTCCCCGTCCTGAATCTGGTCTTGGATGCCGCCGACCCTGCTCGCCACGACGGGCCGCCCTTTCCACATGGCTTCGGCGACGGTCAGCCCAAACCCCTCGGCGAGGCTCTTTTGGACAACCACTGCGGCCAAGCGCTGCAGAGCGTTCACCATCGCGGCGTTCTCGTCCGGATCGTCCATTGGCAGGGACACCAGGTGCACGCGTTCGCGAAGGTCGGCCTGCAGGGCGGCCCGCTTGGCGACGACCTCCTCGAGCACGTCGAGCCCCTCCGGGTCGTCGCTCACGGCCGCCACGGCCGGCCCGGCCAGCACGAGATGAGCGCCCGTGCGCGGCGCGATCACACGCGCGAACGCCTCGAGAACGCCGGCCGGGTCCTTGAGGCGGTCCCAGCGAGACACCTGGACCACGTACGGATCGACACCGTCGAGGGGCGGCGAGCCGCCCAGCTCGGCGCGCCGGTCGACGCGCCCGGGAGTCCCGTCCCGGCGCACGAAGACCGATCCCGGTGGGCATTCGCCGGCTTCGATTCCTGCGCACCGCAGGATGGCGCGCACGGTGCTGTCGTCGAGGTCCTGGTTCTTCGCGGCGAACGCGTCGATCGAAGGTGGGATCACCAGCAGCCGGTCTGGGTCCAGGTCGTCCCAGGCGAAGCACGCGCGGGAGAAGACGTACAACTCCGCAGCGCGCACGAACGGGAGCAGGAACCGCCACGCCTCGCGCGCCTCCGCGTTGGGATGGTCAACTCCTACGTGGCAGCGCCAGACGACGCGTACGCCGCGTTCGCGCAGCGGTCCCGCGAGACCGGCCGTCTGAGGATCGTGGAGGATGGCAATGTCGCCTGGGCGCACGCGGGCCTCCAAGGCGCGGATATTGCGGTCCATCGTGTCGCGGTAGACGCTGAGCTCGGCCTCGCCGAGCGGCCCTCCGTCGCCGGCCGCGCCGTGCAACAGGTTGTGGATGCGCTTCGTCAGGCGGAAGAACTCGGGGTTCCCCTCGATCACCAGCCACCGTGTGTCGACCCCCGCGCCTCGCGTGTAGGCAATCAGCGAGGCCAGCATCTCGGCCACGCCGCCGCCGCGGGCGGTCGAGTTGACGTTCCATACGACACGACCGGCAAGCAGCCGCTGCGCCCTGTTCACCGTATGTTGGAGCGCGTCCATCTGCTCGCCGGCCAGCACGTCGTTGAAACGCTGCCACCGCAACGGCGCCACCGGGACGTCAAGGATCTGCGCGGGGCCCTCGCTCATAACGGACGGCTAACCAGCACGGAGCATGGTGCCTCGTGTGCCAGCCGCTCCCCCACGCTTCCGAGCCGGCGTGCGCCGTCCAGCCCCCGGCTGCCGATGAACAGCAGGGACACGCGCTCGCGCCGGGCGACCTTCGCGATCTGGTCGGCGGGATCGCCGAACTCCTCGAGGCTGGCCGGTGCCACACCCGCTTCCTCGCTGAGTGCACGGGAGTCCTCTTCGAGCGCAGGATGAGCTCGGGAGCGACCTTCGGAAACATGTACGAGCGCGATCCGGGAGGCGTGAGCCCCGGCGACCCTGCCCGCAAGCTCGACGCCGCGCTTGGAGTCGGTTGACCCGTCGATGGCGACCAGTATGTCGCGCGGGAACTCACGGCCTTCCGGTGGACGAGCGGGCGACGAGCACAGAGACCTTGGCGGCATGCACCGCGGTGGCCGCGGTGCTTCCCAGGACAACCTCTGCCCCGCCATGGTCGTTATTGCCGCCGACGACGAGCAGCTCTGCTTCGGTGCTCGCATCGAGCAGGAGGCGCGGGCGATTCTCACCTCGGACAGCGCGTGCGCTCGTCTTGACGCCTCGCTCCGCCGCGATCGCCTCGGCCTGCCCAAGCGAACGCTCGACCGATCCGCTGTCGCTGCCGACGCCGATGAGCAACAACTCCGTCTGAGGGCTGGCGAGCAGCACTGCCTGGCGAACCGGCTCATTGCTCGCCACCTCGCTATCGACCGCACATGCGATCCTGCGGAAGGCTGCGCGGTCCACCACGACCCGCAGCGTAGACGCCTCGTCGATCGACTCGCCTCCGTAGTTTCCCGTGGCGGCCCGAGGGTCAACACCGATTCGAACTCGGCCGGCCGGAGTTACCGTCCGCCGGGTGCAGGACATGCGCGTCGTCATAGCGGGAGGCGGCATCGCGGCCCTAGAGGTGCTCGCGGGCTTGCACGCCCTCGCCGGAAATCGGGTCACCCCAACCCTGGTCGCCCCCGTGACTAGCTTCTCGTTCCGTCCGCTGTCGACGGCGGTGCCGTACACGTTCCGCGGGGAGCGCACGCGGGACCTCGCGGCCGTCGCGAACGACTTGGGCGCGCGTTTCGTCCAGGACGGGCTCGTGCAGGTGGACGAGAGCCGCAGCCGGATTCTCACCCACGATGGCGACTTTCTCGATTACGACGCTCTAGTCGTGGCCCTAGGCGCCCGAACGCGCCTCGGCCGCGGACCGACTCGGACGTGGAGCCGGGGGCCCGAGGGAACGTCGCAGTTCGCAGCCCTGCTGCTGGACCTGGAGGGCGGCGCCGCTCAGACCGCCGCGTTCGTCGTTCCCCGCGGCGCCGCCTGGCCAGTCGACGCGTACGAGCTGGCGCTCGTGGCGAGTCTGGCGGCGAGGCGCGCTGACACGCAAGCAGAGGTGCTGCTTGTGACCGCAGAGGAATCGCCGCTGGAGGTGTTTGGGCCCGCAGTCGGCCAGGCCGTCGCCGATGAGCTCACCCGCGCTGGGATAGAGGTGATCACCGGCGTGGACGCCACGCGTAGCGACGCGGTGGACGGGCACGGCGCCGTCGGCGCCGAGCCGGTCGTGCTTCAACTGACGCCGGGGTCGGGCCGGCGTGTTGACCGGGCGCTGTTTCTCCCGGTGGTGGACGGGCCCGCAGTCTCGGGCCTGCCGCACGACGGCCGCGGCTTCATTCCGGTCGACGCGCACGGCCGAGTCGTAGGAGCCCGACACTGCTTCGCCGCTGGCGACGCGACGTCGCTCTCGCTCAAGCACAGCGCCCTCTCGGCGGGCCAGGCGACCGCCGCGGCCGAGGCGATCGCGGCGGAGGCCGGGGCAGACGTCGTACCGACCGAGTGGTCTTCAGTGCTCCATGGCCTGCTGACCCTGCCGCCGCACTTTCCCGGGCCGCGGGGCTCGCCATGGCTCGAGAACGGGGAACCGGTAACTCACTGCCTCTGGTGGCCACCGGGACACGTTGCCGGCCGCCACCTCGCCCCGTACCTCGCGTCGTCGGATCACGGCGTGCGGCCGGGCCTGGGGTGGCATCCGAACGGGCTGCCGGTGGCCGTTGAGGTTGGTGGGAACGAGGGAGCCGCTATGTCGGCGGCAGCCGCCCCATCCGACGAGGCGATCCGCCGCGACGTTCTCGTGCGGCAGATGATGGCGATACGGAGGATCGAGCGAGACGGCACGCGACTGGGGCACGAACTCGAACGCCGACGCAGCGAGTTCGTGCGTCACGAGCGCGAGACCATCGAGCAGCTCGAGGCGGCGGGATACCTGCACCACGCATCGGCCCCAGAGCGCTGATGCGGGTAAAGGTCTGGGGAGCGCGCGGATCCGTCCCCTCGCCCGGGCCTGAAACCTCGCGGTACGGCGGCAACACCTCTTGCGTGCAGGTCACCCTCGCCGACGGAACCATGCTGGTCCTCGACGCCGGCACAGGAATCCGCAACCTCGGCTCGGCGGTCGCGGCCGAAGGCCAACGTCTGAATGTCCTGCTCACGCACCTGCACATGGACCACATCCAAGGCCTGATGTTCTTCGCCCCCCTGTTCCGCCAGAGCGCCGAGATCGCGATCTGGGGGCCGGCGGCGCCTGGCGCGGAGCCGCTCCTCGACCGCATCGGGCGCTACATCTCGGCGCCCCTCTCTCCGCTCGAGGTCGGGGAGCTTCCTTGTCGCCTGTCGGGATGGGACGCCCCGCATTCGGAATGGCGGATCGGGCCGGCGTCGATCAAGGCGGGCCCGGTCCTGCATCGCGGCCCCACGCTCGGCTATCGGATCACCGAGGGAGACAAGTCGCTCTGTTACCTCCCCGACCACGAGCCACGGCTGAGCGATGAGTGTGACTCCGGCCTGGAGCTGGCCCGCGGGGCGACTCTGCTGGTGCACGATTGCCAATACACCGATGACGAGTACGCCGCTCATGCAGGGTGGGGTCACTCCAGCCTCTCGGATGCCCTCGCCTTCGCGCAACGCGCGGAGGCGGAGCGACTGCTCCTGTTCCACCACGATCCCTTGCACACCGACGACTTCCTCGACCGCCTGCACGGGTCTGCGACCGCGCGCTGGGCCGAGCTCGGTGGACACCCGGGCGCCGTGGAGCTGGCCGCAGAGCACGTGGAGCTCGAGTTATGACCGCAACGCCGCAGGACGCCATGCGCGCGCCGGCGTTCTATCCCGACCGGCCGTCTCGCGTCGAAGTGGTCGAGTCCCATATCAGCTGGGTGTTCCTCGCCGGCGACCGCGCGTACAAGCTGCGCAAGCCGGTCGTCTTCCCGTTTCTCGACTACGGGACGGCCGAGCGTCGCCGGGAGATGTGCGAGGAGGAGGTCCGGCTCGGACGCCGGCTCGCGCCCGACCTCTACCTGGGGGTGCGGCCGCTGACGCAGGCCGCGGGCGGCTGGGAGCTCGGACGGCCTGGGGACGACGGAGCCGAGCACATCGTCGAGATGCGGCGTTTCGCCTCCGATCGGACGCTTGCCGCGGTGGTGAGCAGCGGCGACGCGGACGAAGCTACCGTGCGGGCCGTGGCACGGCGGCTGGTGGAGTTTCACCTGTCCGCGCCGCAGGCACCGGAGGGCCGTTTCGACCCTGAGGCCGTCGCCGCCACCGTCAGCGAGAACTTCAGCACCCTGCTGCCGTACGCCCCGCTGTTGGGGGCGCCGGAGCTCGCCGCCGCACATCTGTTCGCCGTCGCGTTCCTGCACTCGCGGCGCGGCCTGCTCGAGGAGCGCGTCGCCCGCGGCTTCGTGCGGGACTGCCACGGCGACCTGCGGGCCGAGCATGTGATCCTCGAACACGGATCGGTGCAGGTGTTCGATCCAGTCGAGTTCGATCCGGCGCTCCGCCAGATCGACGTCTGCGCTGAGCTCGCCTTCCTTGTCATGGATTTGATCGACCTCGGCGCCGAGGACCTCGCTGAGACCCTGGTCGACGAGTACGGCGCGGCGGGCGGCGACTACGGAGGGCCGGAGCTGCTGTTCTTCTACGCGGCGTACCGGGCCTGGGTCCGCGCGAAGGTGGCGTGCCTGCTGGCGGGAGAGCTCCCGCGGGGCGACGAGCGGGCTGTGCCGGTTGCGGAGGCGCGCAGGCTTGCCCGGCTGGCCCACCGGTTGGCCTGGCGCGCGCGTGGCCCGCTCGTGCTGGTGATCTGCGGCGGCGCAGCGACCGGCAAGACAGTCCTGGCGCAGGCGATCTGCGAGCTGACCGGGTTGGCGCATCTGAGCTCCGACATCGTTCGCAAGGAGCTGGCTGGGATGGAGCCCCTGGAGCGGGCGCCCGCCGAGCTCTACACCGAAGCTGACAGCGTGCACACATACAGGGAGCTCGGA
Source organism: uncultured Thermoleophilaceae bacterium (assembly GCA_963722245.1). Classification (GTDB taxonomy): domain Bacteria; phylum Actinomycetota; class Thermoleophilia; order Solirubrobacterales; family Thermoleophilaceae; genus JACVRW01. The sequence continues at coordinate 520,616 of CAVRKM010000012.1, read as the reverse complement.
GCGCGGGCGTCCGGCGTACGGGGCGCCGTCGTCGATGCAACCTTCCGGCGCCGCTCGCACCGGGCGGCGTTTTCCGAAGCCTTCGGGGGCGCTGCCCTGTTTGTCGAGTGCCGGGCCCCGCGGAGCGTTGTGGAGCAGCGTGCCAGGTCTCGGGAGACCGACCCCGCTCGCGTATCGGACGCGACGGCCGGGATCGCCGCCGCGCAAGCAACCGAATTCGAACCCCTGGACGAGGTGCCGGCAGCCCGACACCTGCTGATGCGGACCGACCGTCCCCTCGATCAGATCGTGCTCGATCTGGAGACGGCCCTCGACCGCTTGGCCGTGCGGCCTCCGGAGTAGGCTACGTCCCCGATGGCGGTGGAGCGCTCGCTGGAGACAATCGAGCGCGGGGCGCTCGACGAGCTCCTCGGCGCGCTACGTCGTCGCGGCTTCACCCCGATCGGGCCGACCGTCAGACAGGGCGCGATCGTCTACGAGGAGCTCGAGTCGGCCGCCGACCTGCCGGCTGGCTGGACGGACGTCCAGGACGGGGGCACCTACCGCCTCCAGCGCCGCGATGACGAAGCCGTGTTCGGCCATAACGTCGGCCCGAACTCGTGGAAGACCCACCTGTTCCCTCCCACGCTGGAGCTATGGAAGGCGCGACGCTCGCCGGACGGCGAGCTCGAGGTCGAGCAGGAGCGCGCCGAGCCGCGGCGCCATGCGTTCATCGGCGTGCGCTCGTGCGACCTTCATGCGATCGAGGTGCAGGACCGAACCTTCCTGAATGGTCCCTGGGCGGACAGCGACTACGCGGCCCGCCGCGAGGGCGCGTTCATCGTCGCGGTCAACTGCGGCAAGGCCGGCGGCACGTGCTTCTGCGTTTCCATGAACACGGGACCGCGCGCGACATCGGGCTTCGACATTGCGCTGACCGAGCTCCTCGACGGCGATGGGCACCGCTTCCTGGTGGAGATCGGGAGCGAGCGCGGAGCCGAGGTCATGGGCGAGCTCGCCAGCCGTCCGGCCGCGCCCAGCGATGAGGAGGCGGCGGACCGGGTGGTGGAGCAAACCGCGGCGCAGATGGGCCGCACGCTCGACACCACCGACATCAGGGACATGCTGTACCGCAACCGCGAGCATCCACGCTGGGACGAGGTCGCGGACCGATGCCTGACATGCGGGAACTGCACGATGGTCTGCCCAACCTGCTTCTGCAGCAGCGTGGAGGACGTGACCGACCTCGCCGGCGAGGAGGCCACACGCGTGCGCAGCTGGGAATCGTGCTTCACGCTCGAGCACTCGTACATCCACGGCGGCAGCGTGCGCACGTCCGGCAAGGCGCGCTACCGGCAATGGATGACGCACAAGCTGGCGAGCTGGATCGATCAGTTCGGCACCTCGGGCTGCATCGGCTGCGGCCGTTGCATCACATGGTGCCCGGTTGCCATCGACATCACCGAGGAGGCGGCCGCCATCCGCGCGACCGACCTCGGCGATCGACCCCGCCCGGACGATGCGCGCGATTGACGAGCTCCTGGCCGACGTCCCGGTGTTCGAGGGAATGCCTGCGGAGCAGCTTGCCCTGATCGCCGGCTGTGCGTCGAACCGCGTTTTCGAAGACGGCGCGTACCTGCTGCGGGAAGGAGAGCCGGCCGACGCCTTCTACGTGATCCGCCGAGGGGACGCCGCGCTCGAGACCTATGTCCCCCAGCGCGGGGCGCTCATCCTCCAGACCCTGCACGCCGGCGACGTGCTGGGCTGGTCATGGCTCGTCGCCCCCTATCGCACCGCGTTCGACGCCCGCGCGATCGGCGACGTCCACGCCATGGAGTTCGACGGGCGCTGCCTGCGCGGCAAGTGCGAGGAGGACCACGACCTCGGCTACGACCTGCTCACTCGGTTCGCCGTGGTGATCGTGCAGCGCCTGCAGGCCACGCGGCTTCAGCTGCTCGACGTATACGGCCATGCAGTCGGCTGAGCTCTTCCCCGGTCCGATGGTGCCGGCGAGCTTCCGCGTCGCCGATCGGGTTCAGGAGACCGCGGACACATGGACGCTCGATCTCCGGCCGCGCCAGCCGGACGTGCTCCCGGACTTCGCGCCGGGGCAGTTCGCGATGCTCTACGCGTTCGGGATCGGCGAGGTGCCGATCTCGGTGAGTGGGGACCTGGGCGCCGGCGGCTCACTCGTGCACACGATCCGAGCGGTAGGAGCCGTGACCTCGGCCCTCTGCGCAAGCGCTCCAGGCCAGGATGTGGGGGTGCGCGGCCCGTTCGGTCGCCCCTGGCCGCTGACAGAGGCGGAGGGCGCAGACGTCGTCGTCGTGGCCGGCGGCATCGGGCTCGCCCCGCTTCGCCCGGTGATCTACCACCTGCTCGCCAACCGCGAGCGCTACGGCAACGTCGTCGTTCTCTACGGCGGACGCTCCCCGGGAGAGCTCCTGTACCCAGGGGAGCTGGAGCACTGGCGCGGCCGCTTCGACGTCCAGGTCGAAGTCACCGTGGACGGTGCGCCCCCGAGCTGGCGCGGAAACGTCGGCGTCGTCACGAAGCTGGTGCCACGCGCCGACTTCGACCCCGCTGGTGCGATCGCGCTGATCTGCGGACCGGAGGTCATGATGCGCTTCACGGCTACGGCGCTCGAAGGACTGGGTCTGACGAAGCAGCGAATCTACGTGTCGATGGAGCGCAGCATGCACTGCGCGATCGGCCTCTGCGGTCACTGCCAGTTCCAGCACCTGTTCGTCTGCAAGGACGGGCCGGTGTTCCCGCTCGATGCGATTGAACCTCTGCTCAGGGTGCGCGAGCTGTGACCGGAGGAGCGGCGAACAAGCCGACGCTTGCGGTCTGGAAGTTCAGCTCCTGCGACGGCTGCCAGCTCAGCGTGCTCGACCTCGAAGACGAGCTGCTGGCGCTGGCCGGCGCGATCGAGATCGCCTACTTCCTGGAGGCGCGGCGCCAGACCATCCAAGGGCCGTACGACCTCTCCCTGGTCGAAGGGTCGATCACGACGCCCGAGGATGCCCGGCGGATCCAGATGGTGCGCGAGCAGTCTCGGCGCCTGGTGACGATCGGGGCATGCGCGACCTCCGGAGGCATCCAGGCCCTCCGCAACTTCGCGGACGTCGACGAGTTCCTCTCGGCCGTGTACGCGTCGCCGGAGTACGTGTCGACGCTCGACACCTCGACCCCGATCTCCGACCACGTGCACGTGGACTTCGAGCTGCAGGGCTGCCCGATCAACAAGCGACAGCTGCTCGAGGTGATCAGCGCCTTCCTGAACGAGCGCCGCCCCGCGATCTCATCCAGCAGCGTCTGCATGGAGTGCAAGCGCCGGGGCAACGTGTGCGTGATGGTCGCGCACGGCACCCCGTGCCTGGGGCCGGTGACGCACGCCGGCTGCGGAGCCCTCTGCCCCTCCTACGACCGCGGCTGCTACGGGTGCTACGGACCGATGCAGACCCCCAACACGGCGTCGCTGTCCGGATGGATGCGCGGGCTCGGTGTCGAGGATCCCGACCTCGTGCGCATCTACCGGACCTTCAACGCGAACGCCGCCCCCTTCAAGGAGGAGAGCGAGGCGCATGAGCGCTGAGCCTCCGCGGACCAGGACGATCAAGACCGACTTCCTCGCGCGCGTGGAAGGTGAGGGAGCGATGCACGTGCGAATCAGGGGCGGCGAGGTGGAGGACGTCCAGCTCCGCATCTACGAGCCGCCCCGCTTCTTCGAGGCGCTGCTGCGCGGCCGGCGCTACACCGAGCCGCCGGACATCACCGCCCGCATCTGCGGCATCTGCCCCGTGGCCTACCAGATGAGCGCGTGCGCCGCGGTCGAGGACGCCTGCGGCGTCACAGTCGACGGCCCGATTCGGGAGCTGCGTCGCCTGCTCTACTGCGGCGAATGGATCGAGAGCCACGCCCTGCACGTGTTCATGCTGCACGCGCCCGACTTCCTCGGTTACGAGAGCGCGATCGCCATGGCCAGCGACTACCGCGAGATCGTCGAGCGCGGCCTGCGGCTGAAGAAGGCCGGGAACGCGATCATGAGCCTGGTCGGCGGTCGCGAGGTGCATCCGATCAACGTGCGCCTGGGCGGCTTCTGGCGGACGCCCGCGAAGCGCGAGCTGCGCGCTCTGGCCGAGCAGCTCAAGGAGGCGCGTGAGCTCGCGCTCGAGACCGTGCGCTGGACGAGCGGCTTCGACTTCCCCGACCTCGAAGAGGACTACGAGTTCGTGGCTCTCTCCCACCCCGAGGACTATCCGCTCGAGCGGGGTCGACTCGTTTCGAGCCGTGGGCTCGACATCGGCCCCGACGAGTACGAAGAGCACTTCGTCGAGGACCACGTGCGCTCACTCGAACGCCCTGCACTCCCGACTGCGCGAGCGCGGCTCCTACCTCGTGGGTCCGCTCGCGCGCTACGCCCTGTGCTCGGACGCGCCTGTCGGCCATCGCGCGGGAGGCGGCGAGCGAGGCCGGGCTTCCGCCGATCTGTCGCAACCCATTCCAGAGCATCGTCGTGCGCAGCGTCGAGATCCTCTACGCGTTCGACGAGGCGCTGCGGATCATCGACGGCTACGAGGAGCCCGACCGGCCGGCCGTCGACGTAGCGCCGCGAGCCGGTGTCGGCTTCGGCTGGACGGAGGCGCCGCGAGGGCATGCTGTGGCACCGTTACCGCGATCGACGACGCTGGGACGATCGTCGAGGCGCAGATCGTGCCGCCGACGTCGCAGAACCAGCGCACCATCGAGGCGGACCTGCGCGCGCTGGTGCGAGCGCAACGTGGACCTGGAGGACGAGCCGCTGCAGATGCGCTGCGAGCAGGCGATCCGCAACTACGACCCCTGCATCTCGTGCGCCACCCATTTCCTGAAGCTCGAGGTCGATCGCGCCTGACCGCGTCGTAATCGGCGTCGGAAACGAGTGGCGCAGCGACGACGCGGCGGGCCTCGTGGTCGCGCGGCGCCTGCGCGACTCGCGCCTCACCGCCCTGCGCGTCGTCGAGCACCAGGGCGAGCCGGTCGACCTGATCGAGCAGTGGTCCGGGGCCGAGCAGGCGATCGTGGTCGACGCCGTCCACTCAGGCGCGGAGCCCGGGACGATCCACGCTCTCGACGCGGCTCGACGCGTCTGCCGATCGAGCTGTTCACGGGATCGACACACGCCTTCGGCCTCGCCGAGGCCGTCGAGCTGGCACGGGCCCTGGACCGCCTGCCGCACGCACCTGCTCGTCTACGGGATCGAGGGCGAGAGCTTCTCCGCGGGCCGCGGTCTCACCCGGAGGTCGAGCGAGCCGTGGGCAGCCTCGTGAGTCGACTGCGCGACCACTACGGAGAGCAGGCGCGGGGAAACCCGGATGCCGGAGGTCCGCCCTGATCGTACGGTCTCGGCAACACCCCGACTTCGAGGAGAGCCATGTCCGTCCGCGTCGCAATCAACGGCTTCGGTCGCATCGGGCGCGCCGCTGCTGCGATCGGCCCACCAAGCGCGAGGCCGACATCGAGATCGTCGCGATCAACGACGTCGCCGACGCCGCCACCCTTGCGGCGCTGCTCCGCCACGACTCGGTCTACGGGCGATTCCCGGGCGGCGTGGAGGAACGCGACGGCGCTGCTCGTCGTCGACGGCACCGAGATCCAGGTGCTTCTCCGAGCCGGAGCCGGCCGCTCTCCCGTGGAACGAGCTCGGCGTGGAAGTCGTCATGGAGTCCACCGGCCGCTTTCGCACCCGCGCCGGGGCCGCCGAGCACCTCACGGCCGGCGCACGCAAGGTGATCATCTCCGCGCCCGCGAAGGGGGACGAGCCCGCTGACGCGACCGTGGTGCTCGGGGTGAACTTCGACGAGGTCTACGACCCGGCGGCCCACCACGTGATCACGAACGCGTCCTGCACGACCAACTGCCTGGCGCCGGTGGCGAAGGTCCTGCACGAGACCGTGGGCATCCGCCACGGCTCGATGACGACGATCCACGCGTACACGGCCGACCAGAACCTGCTCGACGGCCCGCACAAGGACCTCCGCCGCGCACGCGCGGGGGCGATCAACCTCGTCCCGACCTCGACCGGTGCCGCGAAGGCGCTCGGCATGGTGATCCCCGAGCTCGAGGGCAAGCTGAACGGCTACGCCGTCCGCGTGCCGGTCCCGACCGGCTCGCTGGTCGATCTGACCGTCGAGACCGAGCGCGCGACGAGCGCCGACGAGATCAACGCCGCCTTCGCCGCGCAGGCCGACAACGGGCCTCTCGCGGGGATCCTGGCCTACAGCGAGGAGCCGCTGGTGGCCACCGACATCGTCGGGTCGCCGTACTCATCCATCTTCGACGCCCCCCTGACGAGCGTCATCGACGGAACCCAGGTGAAGGTGGTCGCCTGGTACGACAACGAGTGGGGCTACGCGACCCGGATGGTGGAGCTGGCCGAGCGGGTTCTCGCTCCGCGTTTCGTTGCAGGCTGACGGCCGGATGTGAGCGTTCGCAACCTCGACAAGCTGTTCGCACCCAGCCGCATAGCCGTCGTCGGAGCCGGCGCGGCGCCCACGAACGTGGGCCACGTCGTCCTGCGGAACCTGCTCGAGGCGGGCTACGAGGGGGTGGTCTACCCGGTCAACCCGAAGCGTGAGTCCGTCCACGGGGTGCAGGCCTACGCCAGCGTGCGTGACACGCCCGCGACACCCGACCTTGCCGTGGTCTGTACGCCGGCGCCGACGGTGGCGGACGTCGTGGATGAATGCGGGGGGGCCGGAGTACCGGCTGTGGCGGTCCTGTCGGCGGGGTTCCGCGAGTCCGGCGAGGCAGGGCGCCGCGCTCGAGCGGCGAGGTCGCCGAGCGGGCGGCCAGCTTCGACGGTATGCGCGTGCTCGGTCCGAACTGCCTGGGGCTGATGGTGCCGAGCCTCGGCATCAACGCAAGCTTCGGGCGATCGATGCCGGACGACGGACACGTAGCGTTCATCACGCAGTCGGGGGCACTTGCGACGTCCATGGTCGACTGGGCGCAGGCGGAGCAGATCGGCTTCTCCCACCTCATTTCGGTGGGGAACATGCTCGATGTCGATCTCGGCGACCTGATCGACTACCTCGCCCAGAGCCCGCGAACGCGGTCGATCATCCTCTACGTCGAGGCCATCACCAACCCGCGGAAGTTCATGTCTGCGGCGCGCGCGTTCACGCGCAGCAAGCCGATCGTGGCCTACAAGGCGGGGCGGTTCCCGGCCTCCGCGCAGGCCACCGTCTCGCACACCGGGGCCATGGCGGGCGAGGACGACGCCTACGACGCGGCCTTCGAGCGTGCCGGGATCGTTCGCGTCGACCGGATCGAGGACATCTTCGCCACTGCCGAGCTGCTGGCGCGCGAGCGGCCACCGGCGGGTCGGCGGCTCGGAATCGTCACCAACGCGGGCGGTCCGGGGATCATGGCCGCCGATGCCCTGCTCGCGCGCGGGGGCGTGCTGGCGGAGCTCTCCGCAGACACGCATCGGGCGCTCGCCGAGGCCCTGCCGCCCTCGGCGTCCGTTGCGAACCCCGTCGACGTGCTCGGTGACGCGCCGCCCGAGCGGTTCGGGTCGGCCGTCGCAGCCGTGCTCGCGGATCCCGCCGCCGACGCTGTCCTTGTGATCCTGACCCCACAGGCGATGACCGACCCCACGAGCGCGGCGCTGGCGGTGGTGGAGGCGCGCCACGGCAGCCGCAAGCCGCTGCTGGCGGCCTGGCTGGGCGGGCCATCGGTCGAGCGCGGCCGGCGCGTGCTCAGCGAGGCCGGCGTTGCCGAGTACGCCTTTCCCGAGCAGGCCGTCGAGGCATTCATGTACCTCGTCACCTACGCACGCAACCTCGAGACCCTCAACCAGACCCCCCGGGCTCTTCCCGTCACGTTCAGTCTTGACCGCGCGCGCGTGAAGGAGCTCATGGAGGCAACTCTCTCCGAAGGGAGCGCGGTGCTGTCTGAGATCTCGTCCAAGTCGCTGCTCGACGCCTACGAGATTCCGGTTACCAAACCGCTGCCGGCCTCCAGCGCCGACGACGCGCTGGCGGTTGCAGCAGCGCATCGGCTACCCAGTGGTCCTCAAGGTCCGGTCGGACGACATCACGCACAAGACGGACGTCGGCGGCGTGGCCACCGGGATCGAAACGCCGGACCAGGTCCGCGCGGCATACGAGCGCATCCTCGCCTCGGCCGCCCATCGCCAGCCAGACGCGCGCATCCGCGGCGTGACCGTGCAGCCGATGTTCACGACCCCCGGCTATGAGCTCCTCCTTGGGGCGCGTAAGGACCCGACGCTGGGTGCTGTGATCTTGGTCGGGGCCGGGGGCGTGACCGCAGAGGTGCTCGCTGACCGGACGGTGGGCCTGCCGCCCCTGAACGAGCGCCTGGCGCGTCGCATGCTCGAATCGCTCCGGATCTGGCCGCTTCTGCGCGGGCATCGGGGACGGCCCGCCGTGGACCTCGATGCCCTGCTCGAGGTCGTGATTCGCTTCTCCTATCTCGTCGCCGACTACCCGGAGATCGACGAGGTGGAGATCAACCCGCTGCTCGCCACGGCGGAGGGGGCCGTAGCGCTGGACGCTCGCGCGATCGTGGATCAGGCGCTCGCCGGCAGTCGGCCCGCCCCCTTCTCGCACTTGGCGATCCGCCCGTATCCGGAGGAGTACACGGCCAAGCTCACCACCGAGGCCGGCCTGCCGGTGACTCTCCGCCCGATCACGCCGGAGGACGAGCCGCTCTGGCACGACATGTTGTCCGCGTGCTCGCCCGACTCGATTCACATGCGCTTCCGCGGCATGGTCAAGCACAGTCACGAGTTCGCCACGCGCTACTGCTTCATCGACTACGACCGGGAGCTCGCAATCGTGGCCGAGATCGAGCAGGACGGGGAGCGGAAGCTGGCAGGCATCGGGCGCCTCGTGGCAGACCCCGACCACCGCGACGCCGAGTACGCCGTGCTGGTCGCCGATCCCTGGCAGGGCATGGGCCTGTCCGATCTGCTGACCGACTATTGCCTGCAGATCGCGTGCCAATGGGGGATCGGACTCGTCTACGCCGAGACCACACCCGATAACAATCGGATGCTTGCCGTGCTCCGGGCGCACGGCTTTGAGGTCGAGCGCAAGCTGGAGGACGGGATCGTCGTCGGCCGGCGGCTGACCGAGTCGAAGCCGGAGGTCCCCGTCAGTCGGTGAGGGCGGCCTGTGCCGCCGCGACACGGGCGATCGGGACGCGGAACGGCGAACAGCTGACGTAGTCGAGCCCCGCCGCGTGGCAGAACCGGATCGAGTCCGGGTCGCCGCCGTGCTCGCCGCAGATGCCGGCCTCGAGCCCGGGACGTGCGGCGCGGCCGCGCTCGACCGCCATCCGCACCAGCTCGCCGACGCCCTCCTCGTCGATCGTCGCGAACGGGGAGCGCTCGACGATCCCGCTGTCCTTGTAGTGAGGGACCACCCGGCTCTCGATGTCGTCGCGCGAGAAGCCGAGCGCGGTCTGCGTCAGGTCGTTGGTGCCGAACGAGAAGAAGTCGGCGTGGCGCGCGATCGCGCCGGCAGCGAAGCACGCGCGCGGCAGCTCGATCATGGTGCCGACGGTGAACTCGCGGCCGGGCGCGAAGCCCTCCTCGGCAGCCACCCGCAGGACGAGATCGCGCGCAAGCTCGAGCTCGCGAGCGTAGGCCACGAGCGGGATCATGATCTCGAGGCGGGGCATGCGGCCGGTGCGCTCGCCGCACCGCGCCGGCCGCGCGGAAGATCGCGCGCGCCTGCATCTCGTAGATCTCGGGATGGATCAGCCCGAGCCGCACGCCGCGGGTGCCGAGCATCGGGTTGCCCTCCTCGAGCGCGCGCAGGCGCTCGAGCTCGTGCTCGAGCTCGGCCAGCTCCGGCGCGTCCGCGCAGGCGCGCCTCGGTGATCCGCTCCACGAGCTCGATCGGGTCGGGCAGGAACTCGTGCAGCGGCGGGTCGAGCAGCCGGATCGTGACCGGCAGACCCTCCATCGCCTCGAACAGCCCCTCGAAGTCCTCCTGCTGCAGCGGCAGCAGCTCGTCGAGCGCGGCGCGCCGGCCGGCCTCGTCCTCGGCCATGATCATCTGCTGCATCTTGGGCTGGCGGTCCGCCGCCATGAACATGTGCTCGGTGCGGCACAGGCCGATGCCCTCGGCGCCGAACTCGCGTGCGCGACGCGCGTCCTCCGGGGTGTCGGCGTTGGCGCGCACGCCGAGCGAGCGCAGCTCGTCGCACCAGCCGAGCACGGTCTCGAAGCGCGGGTCCACGCTCGGCGTCACGAGCGGCACGTCGTCGAGCGTGATCTGGCCGGTCGTGCCGTCGATCGCGATCAGGTCGCCTTCGCGCAGCACTCGGTCGCCGATCCGCACCTCGCGCGGCGTGCAGGTCGACCTCGAGCTCGCCGGCGCCGGTCACCGCCGGGCGTCCCATGCCGCGGGCCACGAGCGCCGCGTGCGAGGCCTTGCCGCCCTCGGAGGTGAGGATGCCCTCGGCGGCGTGGAAGCCGGCGACGTCGTCGGCCTCGGTGAACGGCCGCACGAGGATCACCGCCCGGCCGTCCTCGGCGGCCGCCACGGCGTCGGGCGCGGTGAACACGATCGCGCCCTTGGCCGCGCCCGGCGACGCGGCGACGCCGCGCGCGACGACGTCGAACCGCGCGCCGGCGGCGAAGGTCGGATGCAGCAGCGCCTTGAGCGAGCCCGCGTCGATGGTCGCGATCGCCTCGGCGCGGAGTCAGCAGCCCCTCGCTCGACCGCGTCGACGGCGAAGCGCACGGCCGCCTGCGCGGGCCGCTTGGCGTCGCGCGTCTGCAGCATGTAGAGGCGCCCCTCCTCGACCGTGAACTCGGTGTCCTGCATGTCCCCGAAGTGGCGCTCGAGCCTGCGGAGGATCTCGCATCAGCTGGGCGTGCACCTCCGGCATCCACGCGGCCAGCTCCGAGAGGTCGCGCGGCGTGCGCACGCCGGACACGACGTCCTCGCCCTGGGCGTCGACCAGGAAGTCGCCGCTCGGCTCGGGCGCCCCGGTGACCTCGTCGCGCGAGAAGGCGACGCCGGACGCCGAGGTCGGGCCCTTGTTGCCGTAGACCATCTGCTGGACGTTGACCGCGGTGCCCCAGTCGTCCGGGATGCCGTGGATGCGCCGGTAGGCGACCGCGCGCTCGCCCATCCAGGAGCTCGAACACGGCGTTGATCGCCTGCCTCGAGCTGCTCGCGCGGGTCGGCGGGGAAGTCGTAGAGCGCCTGGAAGCGGCGCGTCAGCTCGCGCAGCGCGTCGGCGTCGAGCTCGGTGTCGAGCGTGACCCCGCGCTCGGTCTTGATGCGCGGCGATCTCGTCCTCGAAGCGCGCCCCCGCAACACCGTGGACGACGTCGCCGAACATCTGCACCAGGCGGCGGTAGCAGTCCCAGGCAAAGCGCGGGTTGCCGGTGCGAGCGGCGAGCCCCTCGACGGTGGCGTCGTTCAGGCCCAGGTTCAGGACGGTGTCCATCATCCCGGGCATCGAGTCGCGCGCCCCGCTGCGCACCGAGAGCAGCAGCGGGTCGTCCGGATCGCCGAGCCGCCGGCCCGCGCGCTCCTCCAGCCGCGCGAGCGCCTCGTCGACCGCGTCGGCGAGCCCGTCGGGCGGCGTGCCGCCCGGCGCGCATGTAGGCGACGCACGCCTCGGTGGTGATCGTGAAGCCCGGCAGGGACGAGCTCGGCGCCCAGCACGCGCGTCATCTCGGCGAGGTTCGCGCCCTTGCCGCCGAGCAGCTCGCGCAGCTCGCGCGATCCCTCGGCGAAGTCGTAGACCCACTTGGTCGCGGCCGGCGCGCGCATCAGATCGCCTCCGGCTCCATCCTGATCGCCCCGCGACGGGCACTCGGCCACGCAGATGCCGCAGCCCTTGCAGAAGTCGAGGTCGATCGCGTAGCCGTTCACGTTGGCGCCGCGGCCTCGCCGAGCTTGAGCACGGCGTTGTCGGGACAGACGCCGTAGCAGTTGTCGCACGAGAAGCAGTTGCCGCACGAGAGGCAGCGGCGCGCCTCGAACAGCGCGTTCGACTCGTCGAGCCCCTGCACCACCTCGTCGAAGGTCGCCCTGGCGGCGGATCGGGTCGAGCTGCGGCTGCGACCGTCCGCGGCGCGTCGGCGTAGTACCAGGTGTTGAGCATGTCGAAGGTCACGAGCTCGTGCTTGGGCGGCGGCTCGTACGCCTGCCCGCGCAGCCAGCCGTCGATGTGGCGGGCGGCCTTCTTGCCGTGCCCGATGCCGACCGTGACGGTGCGCTCGTCGGGCACCATGTCGCCGCCGGCGAAGATCCCCGGGTGCCCGGTCATCATGTTCGGCGCCGACCTGACCACGCCGTCCTCGACCTCGATGCCGGCCACGCCGTCGAGCAGCGACAGGTCGGTGTCCTGGCCGAGCGCAAGCACCACGGAGTCCGCCTCGAGCTCCTCGATCTCGCCGGTGGGCTGCGGGAAGCCCGTCTCGTCGAGCTCCATCTTCTCGATCAGGAGCTTGCCCTCGTCGGCCTGCTTGATCGTGGAGAGCCAGCGCATCAGCACGCCCTCCTCCTCGGCCTCCTCGACCTCGAAGTCGTGGGCGGGCATGCGCTCGCGCGTGCGTCGGTAGACGACGATCGCCTCCGCGGCGCCGAGCCGCTTGGCCGTCCGCGCCACGTCCATCGCGGTGTTCCCGCCGCCGTAGACGACGACGCGGCGCCCGAGCATCGGCTGCTCCTCCCCCTCCATGCTGCGCAGCACCGAGAGGGCGTCGAGGATGTGCGCCGACTCGCCGGCGGGGATGTAGGCGCGCTTGCTGATGTGAGCCCCGACCGCGAGGAAGGCGGCGTCGAAGCCGCCGTCGCTTCATCGACTCCTCGATGTTCGTGACCTTGCGGTTCAGCTCGAGCGTCACGCCCATGTCGAGGATGCGCTGCACCTCGGCGTCGAGCACGTCGCGCGGGCAGCCGGTACTTCGGGATGCCGAAGCGCATCATGCCCGCCGCTCATCGGGCCCGCCTCGTGGATCGTCACCGCGTGGCCGAGCCGGGTGAGGTGGTAGGCGGCGGAGAGCCCGGACGGCCCGGCGCCCACGACCAGCACGCGCTTGCCGGAGGGCGTCGCCGGCGGGTCGACCTTCCAGCCCTGCTCGATCGCCTCGTCGCCGAGGAAGCGCTCGACCGAGTTGATGCCGACGGCCTCGTCGAGCTGGCCGCGGTTGCAGGAGGTCTCGCACGGGTGGTAGCAGACGCGTCCCATGATCGCCGGGAAGGGGTTGTCCTCCATGATCTGGCGCCAGCCGCGCTCGTAGCCGTCGCCCGCCCTCCTCGGCGTTGTAGAGCCACTGCTGGATGTTCTCGCCCGGCGGGACAGGCGTGGTTGCAGGGCGGCAGCCGGTCGACGTAGACGGCCCGCTCGGTCCGCCAGCTGCCGGTCTTGTTGGCGAGGCTCGAGCCGACGTCGAGGGTGATCGCGAACGGCTTGTCCATCAGCGCGGCCCTCCGTGCGTCTCGGTGAGCAGGCGCATGAGGTTGCTGTCCTCCTCGAGCCGGCCCGTCGGCTCGGGTCGCTCCGGGCCGCAGTCCCGCCGCGTCGTCGCGTCGCCGGGCAGGTCCGCTCCTTCGCTCGCGTCGGCGAGCAGGCCGAAGCGCTCGATGTTGCGGTCGGCGATCGCCTGCAGGCGCTCGATGACGTCCGGGCGGCCGTGCTCGCCCGAACAGGTGGGCGTAGCGGCGCTGGAGCTTGAGGTACTCCTCGACCGGGACCGGGCGCCGGATCTTGGAGACGCCCGACGACGTCGCCGTGCTCGGCCTCGAAGACCGGGAAGAGCCCGGTCTCCTTGACGAGCCGCGCGATCCGGATCGTGTCGCGCGAGGCCGAGCCCCAGCCGAGCGGGCACGGCACGAACACGTGCAGGTAGCGCGCGCCGCGGAACTCCATCGCGCGCTCCACCTTGTACTCGAGGTCGCGCAGCTCGGCGACCGTCGCCGTGGCCACGTACGGGATCTCGTGCGCCATCGCGATCAGCGGCACGTTCTTGCCCTTGCCGAACTCGTTGCCCGGCTCGGGACCCGACCGGCTTCGTGGTCGCCGTGCGCGCGGCCGGCGGGGTGGCGCCGGAGCGCTGCACGCCGGTGTTCATGTACGCCTCGTTGTCGTAGCAGATGTAGAGCACGTCGTCGCCGCGCTCGAACATCCCGGACAGGCAGGCGAAGCCGATGTCGACCGTACCGCCGTCGCCACCCTGTCCGACCACGCGCACGTCTGTCTGTCCCTTGACCTTCAGGGCCGCGGCGATTCCGGTGGCCACGGCCGGCGCGTTGCCGAACAGCGAGTGGATCCACGGGAGCTGCCAGGACGACTCGGGGTAGGGCGTCGAGAAGACCTCGAGGCAGCCGGTCGCGTTGGCGGCGATCAGCTTGCCCTGCGTGGCGCGCATCGCGGCGTCGAGCGCGTAGCGCGCCCCGAGCGCCTCGCCGCAGCCCTGACAGGCGCGGTGACCGGAGGTGAGCGAGTTCGAGCGCTCCATGCGCGCCTGAACCGAGCGCTGCTCCGGGTCGCAGCAGGCGATTGCCGACCACGAAGCTGCCCGCTTGGTAGAACTTGATCTGCTGGTCTGGCACGGTCGTCCTCCTAGTGCGGGCGCGCGGCGACGATCCCGATGTCGCGCAGCATGTTCTCGGCGTGCGGGCCCGGCCGGCGCGTCTGCCTTCGGCGCTCGAGCTCGCGCTCGACGACCTCCCGGTTCAGGTCGAGGAAGGTCTGTCCCTCGAGCCGGTCCTCGACGGCGTCAGCCAGCAGCGTGTGCAACGAGGCCTTCGTGATCGGGCGGCCGCCCAGGCCGGCGACGACGTCATACACGGTCGTGGGGAGCCCCGACAGCGCGAGTCGGACGTTCTGACCGACGATGCCGCCGACGCCGACGGCGAACGCCTTCTCGACGACCACCACGCGCCGCGCGTGGCCGAGCGCCTCGCGCACCTCCTCGAGCGGATAGGGCCGGAAGCACCTGATCCCGACGGCGCCGACCTTCACACCGTCCTCGCGGAGTTCGTCCACGACGTCCTGGATGGTCCCGATCACCGAGCCGAGCGCGACGACCACGGTCTCGGCGTCATCCGTGCGGTAGCTCCGGATCAGTCCGCCGGAGTCTCGGCCGAACGCCTGGGCGAAGTCCGTTGCGATCTGGGGGATGACGTCGAGCGCCTGCATCTGCTTGGCGTGCATCAGGTACTTGACCTCGAAGAACGCCTCCGGACCGACCATGGCGCCGATCGTGACCGGCTCGGCGGGGTCGAGCACCTGGCGCGGCTCGTACGCGGGCAGGAAGTCGTCCACCTGCTCCTGGCTGGGAATGTCGACGCGCTCGTAGGCGTGCGTGAGGATGAAGCCGTCCATGCAGACCATCACCGGCAGGGACAGCTCCTCCGCGAGCCTGTAGGCCTGGATGTGGAGGTCGAGCGCCTCCTGATTGGTCTCCGCGTACAGCTGGATCCAGCCCGAGTCGCGCTGGGACATCGAGTCGCTGTGGTCGTTCCAGATGTTGATCGGCGCGCCGATGGCGCGGTTCGCGAGCGTCATCACGATCGGCAGCCCGAGCCCGGACGCGTTGTAGAGCGCCTCGCACCATGTAGAGGAGGCCCTGGCTGGCGGTGGCCGTGTAGGTGCGCGCCCCGGTGGCGGAGGCGCCGATGGCCACCGACATCGCAGCGAACTCGGACTCGACGCTGACGTACTCGCAGGGGCTGAGCTCGCCGGTGCGCACCTTGTCGGACAGCGCCTCCACGATGTGCGTCTGCGGCGAGATCGGATAGGCGCAGATCACCTCCGGCCGGCAGAGGGCGACCGCGTCGGCCACCGCGTGCGAGCCCTCCTTCTGCTCAAGCATGGGCCAGCTCCTCCTGCTCGCGTCGCACGAGCTCGAAGGCGGCCGTCGCCGCCGCAATGTTGCCGTCGCCAAGCTTCCCGGGGAACTTCGCCCGGATGGCGGCCGCGACCGACTCAAGCGAGATCAGTCCGCTGAGCGCGGCGAAGCCGCCCACGAGCGCAGCGTTGGGGATCGGACGGCCCAGGTGCTCGCGGGCCAGGTCGGTGGCCGGGAGCGTCAGCAGGCGCTCGCGGCGGAAGCGCTCCACGAACTCGCCCAGCCCGAGCTCGTCGAAGCTGCGGCCCGAATTGATCAGGATGTACCCGTCGTCGCACAGCCCGCTGAACACGTCCACCTGATGCAGCAGGGTCGGGTCCTGGACGATCAGCGCGTCAGGTCTCGAGATCGGCTCGCGCGCCCGGATCTCCGTGTCGTCGATGCGGCAGAAGGCGACGACCGGAGCGCCGGTGCGCTCGGAGCCGAAGCTGGGAAAGGCCTGCGCGTGGCGGCCCTCGGTGAAGGCGGCGATCGACAGCATCTCGGCGGCCGTGACCACGCCCTGGCCGCCACGTCCGTGAATGCGGACCTGGAACATCAGGTCAGGCGGTGCCGCCCCACGCGAGCACGCCGGCGAGATCCAGCGCCGAGAGGATCCCGACTGGGTGGCCGCTGTGTGCCTGGATCACCACCAGATGGCTCACCTCGTGCTCGGCCATGAGCTGGGCGGCGCGAGCGAGCGAGTCGTCCGCCGCCACGGTCACCGGCTCCGCGCGCGCCAGCTGCCCGGCCGTGACGTCGTGCCTCCCCTGAGCCGCGGCGACGGCGAGATCGCGGTCGCTGATGACGCCGAGTGCGCGGCCTCCCTCCATCTCGCTGACCACCACGCTGTGGATCCGGTACGTGGCCATGATGCGGGCGACGTCCCTGAGCGAGGTGTCCGGATGACAGTTGATGATGCCGATCCGCATGGCGTCGACCACCTGACGCCTCGTCGAAGGTCGGCGCGGCGAACGTGTGGGCGAGTGGGCTGGCCGGTCGTTCCGGTTGGCATCGGTTCCCTTTCAGTCGTGTCGTCGGAGTCAAGCTACGCTCCGGCCGCCGCCCCGGCATCGGGGTGCCATGCCGATCCGAGTCCGTAGTCCTCCGCATTCGCCTCCGCTGCTCCCGCAGATGTGAATCCCTCCACCGTCCCGTAGCGTCGCGGGCATGGACGGCTTCCATGTCGTGATCTGCGGCGGCGGCGTGGCCGCCATCGAGGGCCTGCTGCGGCTGCGCAGCCTGGCCGGCGACCGCGTCGAGGTCACGCTGCTCGCGCCGAACGAGGAACTGGCCTACCGGCCCATCGCCGTGAACGAGGCGACCGGCTTCGGCTGGACGCGCACCTATCAGCTCTGGGATCTCGCCCGGGACATCGGAGCGGAGTGGGATAAGGACGAGCTCGCGTCGATCGACGCAACGGGCCGCCGTGTGCGCACGGCCGAGGGCCGCGAGCTCGGGTATGACGCCCTGCTGCTGGCCGTGGGAGGCCGCCCTGTGGCGGACGTCGACCACGCCCTGACTTTCCGGGACGCGGAAGCCGGCCGGGTCTACGAGGGCGTGGTGCAGGGCGTCGAGCGAGGAGAGGTCGACAGCGTCGCCTTCGTCGTGCCGGAGGGGCCTGTTTACCCCCTGCCGGCCTACGAGCTGGCCCTGCTCACGGCCGAGCGGGCGAAGCGGGCCGGCGTCACGGGAGTCGAACTGGTGCTGGTCACGCCGGAGCCGTTCCCCCTGGCAGCCTTCGGCGGTGCCGCCGGCGCCGCTGTCGGGGGACGACTCAGAGGGGCCGGCGTGGAGGTCTACACGTCGGCCCACGGCTTCGCGCCGGAGCCCGGACGGCTGCTGATCCAGCCGCAGGGAGCGGACCTGTCCCCCGCGAGAATCGTGGCTATGGCGCGCATCACAGGACCGGGCATCACCGGTCTCGTTGGTCACGCGCACGGATTCATCCCGATCGACGCCTACTGCGGCGTGCCTGGCACGGGCGGTCGGGTGTTCGCCGCCGGGGACGCGACCGCCTTCCCGATCAAGCACGGTGGCCTGGCCGCTCAGCAGGCGGACACCGCCGCGGCCGCGATCGCGCAGCTCGCCGGTGTCGGCGTCGAGCAGGCCCCGTTCTCCCCCGAGCTGCGCGGCAAGCTGCTCACCGGCGGCAAGCCGCTGTACCTGAGCGCGCGCCTGGTCGGGACCCAGGGATTCGAATCCGAGGTCTCGGAGACACCTTCCTGGCCGGTCGACGACAAGATCGTGGCCGCCGAGCTCGGCCCATATCTCGCCGGACTGGACCACCGCTGAGCAGCCGTGCGGTGAACTACCGATGCAGGCAGGTGCGCTCTGCCGATGCGGGGCGTTGCCGGCGCCAGGCAACTTTCTGCACATGTATCGGAACATCGTCGTCGGCTATCGACCGCAGCGAGCAGGCCCAGGATGCGCTTGCGCTTGGCAAGCTGCTCGCGGAGGCGAGCGGCGCCAGCCTCACGGTGGGTGGGGTGTTCCTGACCCACACCGTCTTGGGCAACCGCGACGGGGCCTCTCAGGAGGCCGAGGAGGCATACGCGCGAGAACTCAGGCAGGCGGCGGAATCGGTCGGCGCCGAAGGTCCTGACGATCCGAAGCCGCTCGCCCGCACGCGGGTTGCGCGACCTCGCCGCGGAGACGGGCGCCGAGCTCGTGGTCGTCGGCTCCCCTCGCCACAGCAATACGGGGCACGCGCTCGCAGGCACGCTCGGCACCAAGTTGCTGCACGGTTCGCCGATCTCGGTGTCGGTCGCCCCACTCGGCTATGCGCGCAGAGCCCCGGCCGCGCTGACGGAGATCGTGGTCGGCTACGACGGTTCACAGGAGGCGCAGATCGCCCTCCGGGACGCAACCGCGCTTGCGCGCGCAAGCGGCGCGCTGTTGAAGATCGTCGCTGTCGCCGAACCCCCGTTGAACGCATACGAGGGTGGGGATGGCCCAGGCCCGGGGTGGTATGAGCTCAGGAGGGAGATCGAGCGGGACATCAGGGAACGTCTGATCGAGGCTTTGAACACCCTCCCGGCCGACGTACGAGTCGAGTCCCTCTTCGTCCGCGGTCAGCCTGCCGCCGTCCTGGTCGACATCGCCAAGGACGACGGTGCCCTGCTGATGCTTGGGTCGCGCAGCTATGGCACGCTGCGACGCGTGCTGCTCGGGACGGTCGCGACCGCGCTCGTGCGGACTGCGCGCTGCCCGATCGTGATACACCCGCGTCCCGCAACGTTGGCCGGCACCCCTGCCTCGCCCGTCCCCACCGGCAGCCGCTGAGTGTCCGGAGAAGACCCGATCCTGCTCTGCTTCGACGGGTCGGAGGTCTCGGCGCACGCCATCGCTCGGGCAGGCGAGCTTACTCGGCGGCGGCCGGGCGCTGGTCTGCCACGCCTGGGTGGGGCTGTCGCGCGTCATGCTCCATGGCGGTGGCGGCTTCGTGCCCCCGACGTCGCTTCCGCCGTCGAGGAGCTCGATCGGGCCGACGGCGAGGCGGCGGAGCGACTGGCGAGCGAAGGTGCCCGGCTGGCGCTGGCGGCGGGCTTCGAGGCAGAGCCGCTGCCCGCGAAGGAAGAGAACAAGACCTGGCGGACGCTGCTCGGCGAGGCGGAGCGACACGACGCCAAGCTCGTGGTCGTTGGCGCCCACGGCCTGTCCGGGGCCCGCCGTCTGCTGCTCGGGAGTGTGTCGAGCGCGGTTGTGGCCCATTCGCGCATCCCCGTGCTGGTCGTGCCGATGGGTGCTCCTTCGGCGGCCGGGGATGGACCCGTGCTGCTCTGCTACGACGGGTCCGACAGCGCCAAGCACGCAATCGGGGAGGCCGGCGATCTGGTTCGTCGCCGCCGTGCGGTGGTTCTCAACGTCTGGGAGTCGTGGGCGCGGGGGTCCCGGGGCTGGCGCGGGCCAGCCGCACGGTGCGGAGCATGGCCCTCGAGCTCGACGAGATCGCCGAAACGCAATCTGAACGTGTAAGCGAGGAGGGGCGGGCAACCGCGCAGACGGCTGGATTCGAGCGCCAGGTCGGTTTCGCGGTCCACGGAAGCCCCCGTCTGGAGAGCCGTTCTGGACACCGCAGACGAGGAGAGCGCAGCGATAACAGTTGTTGGCTCCCGCGGTCTTACCGGGCTCTCCGCGGCCCTCGGCAGCGTCTCGTATGGGGTAGTGCACCACAGCGCCAGACCCGTGCTGGTGGTGCCGGCCGCTACCGAGGCTCCTGCGGGAAATCACGGGTCCGAACGGGCCTGATTCCCCGATGCGGAGCCCTGAGCCCGGAGGGATCCTGGTGACATGAGCAAACGACAGACCAGGGTGACGATCGTGGGCGGCGGGGTGGCCGGACTGGAGGCGCTGATCGCGCTACGGCGGCTCGCGGAGGAGCGCGTGCAGATCGAGCTCGTCAATCCCGCTCCGGAGTGGTCCTACCGCCCCCTGGCCGTCGCTCAGCCATTCGGCCTGGTCGAGGTAACCCGCTTCGACCTGGCGCGCATCGCCCGCGATCACGGCGCCACGATGCAGCCTCGCGGGCGTCCAGGCCGTGCGGCCTGCGGCCCACCAGCTGCTCACCTGGGACGGCCGCACGCTCGACTACGAGCTGCTGCTGGTTGCCGTTGGCGCCAGGGCCACAACCTCGCTACCCGGAAGCGTCGTCGTGCTCGGGCCGGGCTACACCGGTCGCTTCCGGACCGTGCTCGACGAGCTCGAGCGCCGGCAGATCCGCCGCGTGGTGTTCGCCGTACCCGGAGGCACGTCGTGGTCACTGCCTCTCTACGAACTCGCCCTGATGACCGCGGCGCGCGTGGCGGATCTCGGTTTACGCGGCGTGGAGCTGACGCTTGTCACGCCTGAGGCGGAACCGCTCGAGCTGTTCGGTCCCGCCGCCTCACAGGCCGTTCGCACGCTGCTCGCCGAGCGCAACGTGGCTCTCCACACCGATCGCTATCCGGCGGCGGTCAGGGAGCACTCGCTGGCACTGGTGCCCGACGAGTCCCTGCCGGCGGACCGGGTAATTAGCCTGCCGGCTCTGCGGGGCGCGTCCCTGCCAGGACTGCCGTGCGACCGCGAGGGGTTCATCCGCGACGGACGCGCACGGCTCGGTCGAGGGGGAGCCGGACATCTACGCCGCCGGAGATGCAACCACCTGCGCGGTCAAGCAGGGCGGCATCGCGACCCAACAAGCCGACGCCGCCGCGGAGGCAATCGCGGCACGAGCGGGCGCCGACATCCAACCGCGCCCCTTCCGCCCGGTTCTGCGAGGGCTGCTTCTGACTGGAGCGGCGCCCCACTACCTGCGCGCGGATGTGAGCGGGACCGCCGGGGACTCCTCGAGCGCGTCGCAGGAGCCGCTCTGGTGGCCTCCCAGCAAGATCTCCGGGCGCTGGCTCGCCCCGTACCTCGCTCTCAACGAGGAGGAGCTGGCGGCGCCCCAAGGCATCCCGATCGAGGCCGATCTGACCGCGGTCCAGCTGCACTCGATGATCGGCCGAGACCGGCACGACATCCGGGCTGCGCCGCGCGCGGGGCAGGGCGCCAGGCGCTAGCGAAGAGCGGAGCGGGCAGACCCAGCCGGGCTTTCCCGCAGCCCGTCGCGGTGATCTACCGGGCACTATTCGCTCATGGACTCAGAAGAGCTGCGCCTGATCGACGCCTACTGGCGGGCCGCGAACTACCTGTCCGTCGGCCAGATCTACCTGCAGGCGAACCCGCTCCTGCGCGAGCCGCTGCGGCTCGAGCACGTCAAGCCGCGGCTGCTCGGCCACTGGGGCACCACGCCCGGCCTGAACCTCCTCTACGTCCACATGAACCGCGCGATCCGCGAGCGCGACCTCAACGCGATCTACGTGACCGGGCCCGGTCACGGGGGCCCCGGGCTGGTGGCCAACGCCTATCTCGAGGGCACCTACTCGGAGGTCTACGGCCACATCGGCGAGGACGAGGAGGGGCTGCGGCGACTGTTCCGGCAGTTCTCCTTCCCGGGCGGGATCCCGTCGCACGTCGCGCCGGAGACGCCCGGGTCGATCCACGAGGGCGGCGAGCTCGGCTACTCGCTCGTGCACGCCTACGGCGCGGTGTTCGACAACCCCGAGCTGCTCGCGCTCTGCGTGGTCGGCGACGGCGAGGCCGAGACCGGGACCGCTGGCGGCGAGCTGGCACTCGAACAAGTTCGTGAACCCCGCGCGCGACGGAGCGGTGCTGCCGGTCCTGCACCTGAACGGCTACAAGATCGCCAACCCGACGGTCCTCGCCCGCATCGGCGAGGACGAGCTGCGCTCGCTGCTCGAGGGCTACGGGCACTCGCCACGCTTCGTCGAGGGAGACGATCCGGAGACCGTCCACCAGGAGCTCGCCGCCACCCTCGACGCGGTCCTCGACGAGATCGCCGCGCATCCAGCAGCGAGCGCGGGCGGGCGAGGTGGCGCGCCCGAGCTGGCCGATGATCGTGCTGCGCACGCCGAAGGGCTGGACCGGGCCCGAAGGAGGTCGACGGCCTGCCCGCCGAGGGCACGTTCAGGTCGCACCAGGTGCCGCTCGCCAACCTGGCCGAGAACCCGGAGCACCTGCGCGCGCTCGAGCGCTGGCTGCGCTCCTACCGGCCCGAGGAGCTGTTCGACGAGGACGGCCGCTGCGCGACGAGCTGCGCGCGCTGCGCCCCGAGGGAGAGCGGCGGATGAGCGCCAACCCACACGCGAACGGCGGGCAGCCTGCTGCGCGACCTCGAGCTGCCCGACTTCCGCGAGCTACGCGGTCGCCGTCGAGCAGCCCGGCACCACGTCGACCGAGGCGACCGGGTCCTGGGCGTCTGGCTGCGCGACGTCATGCGCGCGAATCGATTCGCCGCCAACTTCCGCGTGTTCGGCCCCGACGAGACGGCGTCGAACCGGCTCGGCGCCCTGTTCGAGGAGACCGACCGGGCCTGGATGGCCGACCGCCGCGACAGCGACGACCACCTGTCCCCCGACGGCCGCGTGATGGAGATCCTGAGCGAGCACCTCTGCCAGGGCTGGCTCGAGGGCTACCTGCTGACCGGCCGCCACGGGCTCTTCAACTGCTACGAGGCGTTCATCCACATCGTCGACTCGATGTTCAACCAGCACGCCAAGTGGCTGAAGGTCACCCGCGCCATCCCGTGGCGCAGGCCGATCGCGTCGCTCAACTACCTGCTCTCGTCGCACGTCTGGCGCCAGGACCACAACGGCTTCTCGCATCAGGACCCCGGCTTCATCGACCACGTCGCTGAACAAGAAGGCCGAGATCGTGCGCGTCTACCTGCCTCCGGACGCGAACTGCCTGCTATCGGTCGCCGACCACTGCCTGCGCTCGCGCGACTACGTGAACGTGATCGTCGCCGGCAAGCAGCCGTCGCTCGACTTCCTGTCGATGGACGACGCGCTGACGCACTGCACCCGCGGGATCGGCATCTGGGAGTGGGCGTCGAGCGAGAACGGCGGCGAGCCCGACGTGGTGCTCGCGTGCGCCGGCGACATCCCGACGCTCGAGACGGTCGCCGCCGCGGCGCTGCTGCGCGAGCACCTGCCCGAGCTGCGGGTGCGGGTGGTGAACGTCGTCGACCTGATGCGCCTGCAGCCGGAGTCCGAGCATCCGCACGGCCTGCCGGATGCCGAGTTCGACGCGCTCTTCACGACGTCGCAGCCGGTGATCTTCGCCTACCACGGCTACCCCTGGCTGATCCACCGCCTCACCTACCGGCGCGCCAACCACCACAACCTCCACGTGCGCGGCTACAAGGAGGAGGGCACCACCACCACGCCGTTCGACATGGTCATGCTCAACGACCTCGATCGCTTCCACCTCGTGATGGACGTGATCGACCGGGTGCCGCACCTCGGCGAGACGGCAGCCGGCCTGCGCCAGCAGATGGCCGACGAACGCCTGCGTCACCGCTGCCTACACGCGCGAGCACGGCGACGACTCGCCGGACGTGCGCGACTGGACCTGGCCCGGCTGAGTGCGCGTCCTCGTCGCCAACGCCGGGTCGAGCAGCCTCAAGCTGTCGCTGCTCGACGCGCGACGACGCCGAGCTGTGGCGGCGCGAGCTCGACGCTCCGCGATCGGTCGTGGAGCCCGCGGCGGTTGCGCAGCGCCCTCGCCGAGCTGCCCGAGCCGTCCGACGCGGTCGGGCACCGGATCGTGCACGGCGGCGAGCGCTTCCGCTCGGCCGTCCGGCTCGACGCCGAGGTGCTGTCGGCGCTGCGCGAGCTGACCGTGCTGGCCCCGCTTCACCAGCCGAAGTCGCTGGCGGCCGTCGACGCCGTCTCGCAAGCGCTGCCGGACGTGCCGGAGGTCGCTGCTTCGACACCGCCTTCCACGCCTCCCTCCCGCCGGCGGCGGCCACCTACGCCCTGCCGCGCGAATGGCGCGAGCGCTACGGGGTGCGCCGGTTCGGCTTCCACGGCCTCTCCCACGCCTACGCCTCGGGTCGCGCGCGTGCAGCTCGCGCCGGCGCGCGCCGGATCGTCACCTGCCACCTCGGCGCCGGCGCGTCGCTCTGCGCGGTGCTCGACGGTCGCTCGGTCGACACGACGATGGGGTTCACGCCGCTCGAGGGCCTGGTGATGGCCACGCGCTCCGGGCTCGGTCGACCCGGGCCTGCTGCTGTGGCTCCAGGAGCAGGCCGGCCTGACCCCCGGCGACGATGGCCGACGCGCTCGAGCACGAATCCGGGCTCCCGGGGCTCGCCGGCACGCCGGACATGCGCGAGCTGCTCGCGCCGCGACGACGCCGACGCCCGGCTCGCCCTCGACGTCTACGTGCATCGCCTGCGCGCCGGGATCGGCGCGATGGTGGCCGCGCTCGGCGGCCTCGACGCGCTGCGTGTTCACCGGCGGCGTCGGCGAGGGCTCGGCGCGGGTGCGCGAGCTGGCTTGTGAGGGGCTGGCGCACCTCGGCGTCGTCCTCGACTCGGCGCGCAACGAGGCGGCTGCACGGCGACGCCGACATAGCCGCCGGGACCTCGTCGCGCGTCGCCGTGCTCGTCATCCGCGCCCGCGAGGACGTCGAGATCGCGCGCCAGGTGCGGACGCTGCTGGGCTAGCCGACTGCGGGAAACTACGTACCCGCGAAAGGGGACTCCGCGGATGCCACGGGCTCGCTCAGGCCGGAGACTGGCATCCGTTGCTTCAGCAAGGAGATCCCATGTACAGCAAGATCATCGTTGGATACGACGGGAGCGCCCAAGCCGACGACGCGCTTGCTCTGGGCAAGCTGCTCGCCGGCGCGACCGGTGCCTCGCTCACGGCTGTCACCGTGCTGCAGTCCGACCCCGATCTGGGGTGGTCGCGACATCCACTTCCAGGACCTCGACGCCGAGGCTGACCGAGAAGCTCGAACAGGCCGCCCGGTCGACAGGTGCAGAGGCGGAGATCGTCGACCACGAGCTCCCCTGCGCGTGGGCTGCACGACTACGCGGAGCAGGCCGACGCCGACCTCGATCGTGCTCGGCTCCGCCGCGCATGGCAAGGCCGGCCAGATCCTCGCCGGCAGCGTCGCGCATCAGCCTGCTGCACGGGTCGCCGTGCTCGGTCGCCGTCGCCCCGCATGGGCTACGCCGGACAGGCCCGCCCGACGGGCTCGCCGGGTCACGGTCGGCTACGACGGCGCGGCCGAGGCGACGCTCGCCTGGCCGACGCCATCGACCTCGCCCGCGCCGCGATGCGCCGGTCAAGCTGGTCGCGGTCGCTGAGCCCTCGCCGGTCGTCATCGGAAAGGGCGCCGGTGCAGGCCAGGGTCGGCCGAGCTCGACAACAGCATCCACGAGCATGATGCGCGAGCGCCTAGACGAGGCCCTGCGCTCCGCCCCCGACGACGTCCGAGTCGAGGGCACGCTGGTCGACGGCCCCCCGGCCGAGTCGCTGGAGCAGATCGGCGTCGAAGACGGAGGCGTGCTGGTTGCTCGGGCTCGCGGGCATACGGCCCGCTGCGGCGCGTCCTGCTCGGCTCGGTCTCGACCAAGCTCCTGCGCACGGCTCCCTGCCCCCTGATCGTGCACCCGCGGCCCGCGAAGGCGCCGACGCCGACGTCGGAGCCTGCGAAGGCCGGAAGCACGGCGTAGGCAGAGCGATTGGCCAGGTAGAGCCCTCGGGGACGCGGTCCCCGAGGGCCGGCCATGTCGCTAACGGTGTCTCGTGACTGCCCCCCTCGTCATCGCCTACGACGGCTCGGACGGCGCAGCGAAGGCGATCGCCGCGGCTGGAAGGCTGATCGCTCCGCGGCCCGCCCTGGTCGTCACGGCCATCGAGGAGAGCGGCCCGACGGACAACGAAGCAGAACAGGTGGCAGCCGACGGCGCCCAGCTTGCACTCACAGCGGGCCTCCAGGCGCAGCCGCTCGCCGCCGCGAAGGTGGACAAGCCGGTGTGGACGATCATCGCGGCGGCCGAGGATTTCGGCGCCGCCGCGATCGTGGCCGGGACCCGCGGCCGGTCGGGCTTGGGCGCCGCGATGCTGGGGAGCGTCTCCACCGGCCTCACGCACTACAGCCCCGTGCCCGTTCTCGTCGTCCCGCCGCAGACGCCGCTCGACCCGACCGGGCCGGCGCTGATCTGCTTCGACGGCTCCGACAACGCCGAGCGCGCGATCCGGAAGGCTGCGCCTCTACTGGCAGGCAAGGAAGCGCTCGTTCTCCATGTATCCACGCCCGAGTATCTGGACGAGGTTGCCGCCGCCCCACCCCATGAGATCGCCGATGCCGGGACGGCCCTGGCCACCCAAGCCGGTTTCGAGGCTCGGCCCCTCTACGAGACCTGCGATGGCCCGCTGTGGAGCTGCGTGCTGGCGGCGGCAGCCGCGCACGAGGCGTCGGTCATTGTCCTAGGTACTCGAGGACTCACCGGCCTGCCAGCGGTTCTCGGCAGCGTCTCGCAGGGTGTGCTCCATCACTCGAAGCGTCCCCTTCTCGTCGTCCCCTGAAGCACGGCGCCGGCACCTGGATGACCGCCTTTACCAACCTATAACCGGCGGCTGTCCTGCTCCTGCCCCACTGGTGGCCAGCATCCGGTGGGCCCACGGATAGAGGAGCTGACCGATGATCACCAATCACCCGCGCCGGCTGGTAGCAACGACGACGCTTGCAGGGCTTGCTGGCCTGGCGATCGCCGCCTTGGCGAGTGGCCCGTCCCACGACTCCACGGCGGCCGGTCCGGCAAGGGAGCCGGTGGAGGTCCGCACGGAGGTGTTGCGACGCACCATTCACCGCACCATTCGCGAGAAGCCCCCTGCGCCGCCGCCGGCCCCGACTCCAGCCGCGGCACCGAGGCTCGTTTCACCGTCCACGCCGGTGTCCTCTCCGGCGACGCCCGCTCCCCCGCAGGCGCCGGTCATTCGCACGCGGACAAGCCCGACCGGCGGCGGGGAGGACGAGCATGAGCGGGAGGGCGAGCGGGGCGAGCGGGGCGATGACTGATCACAATCACCGTCCGCGTCGGCCAAGCCCTTGGACGACAGTGACCTTGTCCCTGGGCGCTCTCCTGGTGGTGCTCAACCTGCTCGCCTGGCAGCTGCATGCCGGCAGCGACCCCGCCCTTGGCGCCGGCAGCGCCGAGTCACAGGCCGCGAAGAAGAGGGTGGTGGTGAGACGGATCATCCGGCGCGTGGTCGTGACGAGGGTGATCCCCGCCGCGCCCTCGAAGTCCACGGCACTGACCCCGGCCTCGCCGGCGTCGAGCACACCGGCACCGAGCAGCGCCCCCGCCCCGGCTGCTCCTGCTCCCGCTCCCACCCCCGCGCCCCCGGTCGTCACCCGCACGTCATGACCGACCAGGGCCTGGATCACGACATCAGCTTCGCGTGCATGGGCTCGACCGTGCGCTTGCTGATCGGCCCGCCGATGACGCCGGGCCTACCCTCGCCTGCCGAGGCAGCTCGGTCGATGCGCGCTTACCTCGAGGAGTTCGATCGGAGGCTGTCGCGGTTTCGCCCCGACAGTGACCTGTGCCGGCTCAACCGGGATCCGCGCCGCGAGGTGCCCGCGTCAGCGCTCCTGCGGGCTGCCGTGCGCGCGGGCGTTTGGGCGGCCGAGGCGACCCACGGATTGGTGGATCCGACGTTGGTCAGCGCCATCGAGCGCGCTGGCTACGCCCGCTCGCGCCGAAACCTGGTTCCGGCGCCCATCGAGCACGCCCTGGCGGTCGCTCCGACGCGCCATGCGGCGCATGCCGATCCGGCCTCCAGGTGGCAAG
Organism: uncultured Thermoleophilaceae bacterium; assembly: GCA_963722245.1. Taxonomy (GTDB): domain Bacteria; phylum Actinomycetota; class Thermoleophilia; order Solirubrobacterales; family Thermoleophilaceae; genus JACVRW01. The sequence goes on along the minus strand of CAVRKM010000012.1, from coordinate 492,567 downwards.
CCGTCGAGGTGGATGACGAGGCGGAGGTCGTCCGCCGACCTCGCGGCGTCGCGATCGACACCGGCGGCACCGGAAAGGGATTGGCGGCGGACGCCGTCGCTCACCGGCTCCGCGGATACTCGCGGTTCGTCGTCGACTGCGGAGGCGACATCCGTGTGGGCGGGCCCGCCTGTTCGTGGGCGCCGTACGAGATCGAAGTCGAGCACCCCTTGACACGCGATCGAGTGCGCTCGCTGGTCATCCGCTCAGGCGGGATCGCTACCTCTGGCCTGAGCTCCCGCATCTGGGAGGACGGACGGGGCGGCTATGCCCACCACCTGCTCGACCCGTCTACGGGACAGCCGGCGTGGACCGGCTTGGTTGCAGTGACCGCGCTCGCCCCAACCGCTCTAGAGGCAGAGACCGTCGCAAAGGCGAGCTTCCTGCGCGGTCCCGAGGACGCGCGCGAGCTTCTCGCGGAATGGGGCGGCCTCCTCGTCCTCGACGACGGCCGTGTCGAGCCCGCGGGCTGGCTGGCTCGTCCGCAGCGCTTGCACGTGCGACTCCCTCCCGAACGTGCGGCATGAGCGGGTCCCGGCCTTCCGATCACGCCTGGTGGCTCGTGAGCCGAGCTTCCGGCCTGGTGGCGCTCACGCTGATCACGCTGTCGGTGACCATTGGCCTGGTCATGGCGGCGCGGCTCGGGCGCCAAACCTCCCGCACGCTGCTCGCGGGTCTCCACGAGCAGCTCGCCCTGAGCGCGCTGGTGGCGATCGCCGTTCACGGGCTGACGCTGCTGGGCGACCCCTGGCTCCATCCCGGGCTGCGCGGCATCGGCGTGCCGTTCGCGCTCGGCTACCGCCCGCTCTACACCGGGCTCGGGATCATCGGCGGCTACCTCGCCGCGCTGCTCGGGCTCTCCTTCTACGTGCGCGGTCGGATCGGTAGGCGCGTGTGGCGACGGATGCACCGACTGATGGTCGTCGCGTACGGGCTCGCGCTGGTCCACGCTGTCGGCGCCGGCACCGACAGCTCCACGCCGGCTGTGCGCACGGCGCTGCTCCTCAGCGCCGTGCCGATCGCGCTGCTCCTTGCCTATCGGATCGCCGCGGCGCGGCGGCGCCCTACCCCCCGAGCGTCGCCTGCAGTCCGTGGATGAGCTGCCGCTTCTCGGCGTCCGACAGTCGCGCCTCCGGGTGTAGGAGCTTGAACTGCAGCGGTGGCATGGCCCCGTCGCGCACCGCCTCGGCCGCCTCCCCTCCCTGTTGTGGCCGGTCCCACTCCGAGAAGTTGAGAATCCGCCTGCCTTCGTCGACGTCGCTTTGCGTAAGCCACGAGCTAGGGGCCACGCTCGCATACCACGGCCAGCGCGTCTGGTTGCTGTGGCACGCGAAGCACGCGTCCACGGCCAGCTGGCGTGTGCGAGAGCTGTCCCAGTTCGGCTCAGCGCGGACAGGGGGATTGGTGTGGTCGCGACCGTAGGGGACCGCCTGGATGGCCACCAGCAGCACGACAACGACCACCGCGGCCCGGGCGACGAGCCTTCGCATCCGGCGAACCTATCCGTCTCGCCGATCAGGCGTCGCAAATCTAATCAACCTCTCACCCGGCGCTTATGGTCCGCACAGGCCGCCCCGCGAGGTTTCGTGGCGTGAGGCTCAACGGCAGCAGAAAGACCGGCGAGATGGTCGTAGTGGGAGGCGGTCTGGCAGCGCAGCGGTTCTGCGAGACCCTCCGTCGCCTCGGGCACGACGGCCCGATACGCATGATCTGCGCGGAGCCGGTCCGCCCCTACGACCGGCCGCCGCTGTCCAAGCAGCTTCTCGCCGGCGAGCTCGAGTCCCACGCCCTCCACCTGCGTTCTGCCGAGTGGTACGCGGACAACGAGGTCGAGCTCGTGCTAGGCAGGAGCGCGGAGGCCCTCGATGTGACCCGGCGCACCGTGACCGTGGAGGGAGGCGAGCTGGTGCGATTCGAGCGACTCCTGATCGCAACGGGAGCGCAACCGCGTCTCCTACCGGGGCTCGGCGGCTTTGGGAACGTCCACACGCTGCGGACTCTGGAGGACACGCGTGCCCTGCGGAGCTCGATCGACGCCGGCGCCCGAATCGCAATCGTCGGAGCGGGCTTCATCGGGCTGGAGGTGGCCGCCACGGCACGCCGGCTCGGCGCCGAGGTCACCCTGATCGAGGCGGCTCCGGCGCCGCTGGCCGGCGTGCTCGGCCCGATGCTGGGGGAATGGTTCGCCCGCCTCCATCGAGACGAGGGCGTCGAGCTCGAGTTGGGCGCGCGCATCGAGAGAGTCGTCGGGAACGGTCGCGTCGAGCGCATCGAGCTCGAAGGGCGCGCGCCGGTCGAATGCGATTCGGTGCTGATTGGCATCGGGATCCGGCCGACAACTGCGTGGCTTGCCGGGAGTGGGCTCGACGCCGCAGATGGCGTTCGGGTCGACTCGCTGGGACGCAGCGCTGCCGCCGGCGTCCTGGCGGCAGGCGACGCTGCGCTCACCTATGAGCCGCGGTTGGGGCGTCACGTGCGAGGAGAGCACTGGGAGTCAGCTGTGCGACAGGCCCAGGTGGCCGCCCACGCAGCGCTCGCTCTTGCGCCTCCCCGTCCACGTATCGCGAGCTTCTGGAGCGACCAGTACGGCAGTCGCATCCACTACGTCGGTCGGCACAACCCTGATGACGAGCTAGTAGTCGACGGCGATTCAGCGGCGCGCGACTTCACCGCCGTATGGGAGCGAGGCGGCCGCCCAGTCGCTGCCTTGCTCGTGGGACGCACCCACGCGCTCGCCGAATGGCGGCGGACACTCGACTCATCCCTGCAACCCGAACCCGATCAAGGAGACGAATCATGCGCTACAAGCCAATAATCGAAGACGACGTGTGCCTGGCCCACGGCGATTGTGCCGTGGTGGCTCCGGACGTCTTCCACGTCGACGATGTCGCCGAGGTGACGGGTGAAGGGACACCTGAGCTCATCCTCGAGGCCGCGCGCGCGTGTCCCGCTGCGGCGATCACCGTGATCGACGAGGAGACGGGGCATGTGGTCTACCCCACCTAGTCAGACGCCGACGGCGCCGCCGATCAGGCGCCCCACCGCGTAGGTGAGGGCCGCTGCGGCGGCGCCGATCACGACCTGGCGTCCGCCTGAGAAGAGCGCGCCGCGACCGGTGAAGACCGTGATCAGCGCCCCAATGGCGAACAGCCCGACCACGCTGAGGCCGGCACTCGCGATGGCGGCGGCCGTGCCGTTGAGGAAGAAGTACGGGAACGACCGGCAGGATCGCGCCGAAGGAGAAGAGCACGAACGACGTTCCGGCAGCGACCGCAGCGGAGCCACCGAGCTCGTCGGGGTCGATCCCGAGCTCCTCGCGCGCGAGTGTGTCGAGCGCAGTCGAGCGGTCGGCGATCTGCCGCTCTGCGAGCGCCCGGGCCGACTCGCGGTCGAGGCCCTTCGCCTCGTAGATCAGCGCCAGCTCCTCGCGCTCCTCGTCGGGGATCTCCTCGATCTCGCGCGCCTCGATCTCGAGCTGGTGGCCAGCCAACTCGCGGGCGCTCTGCACCGAGATCCACTCGCCCATCGCCATCGAGCCGGCACCGGCCAGGAGCCCCGCCAGGCCGGTCACCAGGATCGTGTCCGCCGAGACCTGGGCGCCGGTGACGCCCATCACGAGGCTGAAGTTCGACAGCAGCCCGTCGTTGGCTCCGAGCACGGCCGCCCGCAGCGCATTTCCGCTCGCCGCGCGGTGCCGGCCCTCGAGTCTCCCCAGCGCAGTGCCCTCGACGCCGACGCCGCCGGACAGCGACTGCAGCAGCCGGGCGTGCGAGCGCTCCTCGGCCGGCATCGCCGTTCCGCGCGACTCCGGCTGCTCGTCATAGCCGCGACTGTCGGAGCGCTCGAGGTCGTTGAGCGTCGGCAGGACGAGCTGCGTCCCGAACCGCCTCGCAATCGCGATCAGCAGTCGCGTTCGCCAACCGGGCCGCCGCTCCGGGACCCGCGCGCCCGCGGCCCGCAGCTTGCCTTCCCAGAAGTCGGCATGGCGCTCCTCGGCCGCCGCCAGGCGGCGGTAGACATCGAGCGAGCCGCGGATCGGACTCGAGCTCCGCCAGCGCGCGGTACAAGGCTGCGCTGTCGATCTCGTCGCGCCAATTGACGAGGTACCGCTTGCGACCGGATGACTCGGGCCCGACTCGATCGTCCGGGGCCGCGACTCGTTCTATTTCATCAGCCAAGGAGAACATGCTTATAGCGGAGCCGGAGAGCTGCCCGTCCGGACGCGCTTATCCCAGAGCGACTCTTAACTCCGTACTTCGGACACCACCGGTGTGGGCTTCTACAGATGCGCCGCTCTGCGGCCTCGGCGAGGGTTTGAACAGGAAAGGAGGTGTTCCACTTGACGACTGTCTCGCGCGAATCCCCGGGCGCACTTGCCGAGAGGCGGCCGTTGTTTGCGCAGGTCCTCGTCCACGAGATGTGGGCCTCGCTGGCGATCGCTGTGATGTGGCTTGCCGTGCTGTTCGACGCGCTCTTTGGCCCGGACCTCGTGGTCAGCAATGCCTCGGGGACGACCACCATTCCATCCGCGATCATCGTGGCGCTGTTCGCCTACCTCGCTACGCGGGTTGTTGCGCGGTACGGCTTCGGTCGCGCCGGAGACGCGGACTGACGATCGTCACGCCTAGTCGCCACCCGACGAAGTCTGCGGACGCCCCTCGATGGCGGCGTCGACGCACTGATCGCAGCGACCGAAGGAGCATCAGCATGGAGTCTCAAACGGCGCAGCGCTGGGAGTACCTAGCCGTTCCGTTCAAAGATGCGGGCGATCTCAAGAAGAACGCCGAAGACCTAAGCCCAACTCGCCTCAACGACCTTGGTTCCCAGGGCTGGGAGGCAGTCGGTCTTTCGCTCAAACGTGGTGATCTGGTCGCCTGGCCGGTCGTTCTACTCAAGCGTCCGCTCGACTGACCTGCGAACGACACGAGCGACGCAGTCGGACACCCGCGCGAGCCAGCAGCGCTGGTTTGCAACCGTGAAGGTGAGCGACGGGACTCGAACCCGCGACCAGTGGCTCATCGGGGTTCGTGCAGGATCTCGCGTGCGTCTTGCGCGTCCTGCGGGCTGACCATGATGTCGTGCGCCCCGTGGTGCCTAGCCCGTCGCCAGCCCCGGCCCCGCTGTTCGTCAACCGGGGCAGGCGACTCGATGCCGGCGCCCCGCAGGAAGAGCAGAGCAGCTCGGCCTCGGCCTCGCTACCGACGCCCTCGACTGGGACCCCAGTCGTCCACCTCGGCTACCCGAACGCGAACGCGAAGTTCACGCGCACGACGCGGCCCGCAGCTCGGCGGGGCCGAGCGGCTCAGAGTTGAGCCACTCGGTCGCCCCGCCGAGCGACGGCATGTGCACCCGCTGGAAGACGCTCACCTAGCGAAGCCCCCGGAACGCCGCTCGGAGCTCGGCGGAGAAGAGCTCGGGCTCCTCCCAGGCGGCAAAGTGGCCACCCCGCTCGGCCTCGTTGAAGTAGGCGATGCCGGGGAAGGCCGCCTCGGCCCAGCTGCGCGGGGCTGGCCCAGATCTCGCCGGGGAACGTGGTGAAGCCTGCCGGCACCGACACCGGCGGCGGGGGCTGGCTTGCCGCGGCAGCCCGTGCCAGCTGGTCCTCCCAGTAGTTGCGGGCCGCTGAGGCGCCGGTCCCCGTCAGCCAGTACAGCGTGACGTTGTCGACGATGTGGTCCCGGGTGAGATTGCCCGTGGGCCGGTCGTCGACGAAGGCGCCGGCGATCTTGTAATAGCTGTCGGTGTCGTGGTCGAGCATCCACGCCGCCAGGCGATGGGTGAGTCGAGCATCGCGTAGCCGATCGTCTGCGGTCGCGTGGCCATCTCCAGGAAATAGCCGAAGCCGCTCTCCGCGAACGTCCTTGCGCGCTGCGTGTGCGGCGCGTTCCTGTTCGGTTTCCGCCGGCAGCTGGTCGCCGATGGCGATCGCCGCCACGAGCAGGTTGATGTGGACGCTCGACCAGCCCCTCGAGCGCCTGGCGGCCCATCAGGTCGGTCACGGCGGCGCCCACGTCGCCGCCCTGGGCGACGTAGCGGTCGTACCCGAGCCGCTTCATCAGCTCCGCCCAGGCGGTCGCGATCCGGACGGCGTTCCAGCCGAGCTCCTTCGGCTCCTGCGAGAACCCGTAGCCCGGCATCGACGGCAGCACCAGGTGGAACGCGTCCTCGGCGTCGCCGCCGTGCGCGGTCGGGTCGGTGAGCGGGCCGACGGTCTCGAGCAACTCGACGACAGAGCCCGGCCACCCGTGGGTCATGATCAGCGGCATGGCGTCCTCATGCGGCGACCGCACGTGGATGAAGTGGATCTCCACGCCGTCGATCTCGGTCGTGAACTGCGGGAGCGCGTTGAGCCGCGCCTCGCACCTGCGCCAGTCGTACTCCGTGGTCCAGTAGCGCGCCACCGCCTTCATCGTGGCGAGCTGCACGCCCTGCGAGCGATCGTCGACAAGCTCCTTGGTCGGCCAGCGCGTCGCCTCGATGCGGCGGCGCAGGTCATCGAGCTGCTCCTCTGGAACCTCGATCTGGAAGGGCCTGATCTCTGTTGCTTGCGGTCGTAACGGACATGACGTCCTCCTTCGGTTTCGTGTCTCAGGCCCTCAGCGAGCGGAAGCCCGCGCGGAGCTCGGTGGAGAACAGCTCGGGCTGCTCCCAGGCGCCGAAGTGGCCGCCCCTGTCGACTTCGTTGAAATGGATGAGATTGGGGTAGGCCTGCTCGGCCCAGCGCCGCGGCGCCTGGTACTGCTCGCTGGGGAAGACGGTCACGGCGACCGGGATCTGCACGCCCTTGGCGTTGAAGAAGCCGCCCTTGTACTCCCAGTAGAGGCGGGAGGCGGAGACGCCGGTGTTCGTCAGCCAGTAGAGCGTGATGTTGTCGAGCACCTCGTCACGCGTGAGCTCGCCCGTGGCGCTCGTCGGTGCGCTCGAGCGCCTCGGCCACCGCCGCAGCGGGCTGAGCGTCGGCGTCGTTGTGGTCGAGCAGCCACGCAGCCAGGCCGACCGGCGAGTCCGCGATCCCGTACAGCGTCTGCGGGCGCGCCGCCATCATGTGGGCGTACTCGACCTGGCCGTACGTTCTGATCAGCCCGTCGTACGCGCGCCGTTCCTCGGCTGAGAGGTCGGACGGCGGCGGCTCGCCGGCCAGCGTGGCCCTGTCGATGTCGGCCGGGACCGCGGCCGGCATGTTGGTGTGGATCCCGAGCAAGCCGTCGGGTGCCTGCAGGCCCATCTGGTCGACCACGAACGCGCCCCAGTCGCCGCCCTGGGCGACGTACTCGGTGTAACCGAGCCGCTTCATCAGAACATCCCAGGCGCGCCCCATACGCTCCGGGCCCCAGCCGGTGTCCGTGGGCTTGCCGGAGAACCCGTAGCCCGGCATCGACGGGATGACGAGATGGAATGCATCCTCCGCGCTCGCGCCGTGGGCCGTCGGATTGGTCAGCCTGTCGACGATCTTCAGCTGCTCGACGACCGAGCCGGGCCATCCGTGGTTCACGACGAGCGGCAGCGCGTCCTCGTGCCGCGAGCGGACGTGGATGAAGTGGATGTCGAGGCCGTCGATCTCGGTGATGAACTGAGGCAGCGCGTTCAGCTCCGCCTCGCACCTCCGCCAGTCGTACTCGGTCGCCCAGTAGCGCGCGAGCTTCTGCATCGTCTCGAGCGGCACGCCCTGGGAGTCGTCGGGAACGGTCTCCTTCTCGGGCCACTGGGTCGCCACGATGCGACGGCGCAGCTCAGCGAGCTGCTCCTCTGGAACCTCGAGGTGGAACGGCCGGATCGCTGTGCTGTCCGTTGACTTTGCGGTCGTGACAGCCATGTGGCTCCTGACGTTTGGTGGTATGGCGCAGACCGTGAGGTCGATACACCCATACACCGACCGAGTGTCGGAGCCGGAAAAAATCGCCCCGCCGGGGGCTGAGGCAAAGCGAACACCGACCGTACACCCAGCGACGCAAGCGTCCGTCGGCGGCTTTGGAGAAAGCCGCAAATAGCGGGTAATTGAGCATTCCAGGTGCTGCAAGGATCGGACGAGCAGCACCGGCTCCGAGTCCAAGTCGCCACCAGTACTCCTGCTTTCCATGCAAGCAGCGTCCGTCCTGTCAGCAGCGGCCTCCAGCGAGAAGGTGAGCGACGGGACTCGAACCCGCGACCGCCTGGACCACAACCAGGAGCTCTACCTGCTGAGCTACGCCCACCACGCTGTCGGCGGGTTGACCCCCGCCGGCCTTCGGAATCTAGCGTGTCAGGGCTGCAGCGAAGCGGTTGCGCGGTCCGTCGCGGCGTCGTAGAAGGCCCAGCCGGTGCCCATGCGCTTCGCCGAGTACATCGCCACGTCCGCGCGCTGCAAGAGCTGGTCGACGTCCTCGCCGTGCTCGGGATGCAGTGCGACCCCGAGGCTCGCCTCGACTTGGAGGGTGAGGTCCTGGACCGTGAACGGGTCGGCCAGCGTCTCCTGAATCCTTTGAGCGAGCACGGCTGTCTGTGCCCCGTCCACGTCTACGAGCAGGAACCCGAACTCGTCGCCGCCGAGCCGTGCGACCGTGTCGCTGGCGCGGACCCCATCCTGAATGCGGCCCCCAACCTCCTGGAGCAGCGCATCGCCGCACTGATGCCCGAGGGTGTCATTGACGTCCTTGAACGAATCGAGGTCCATGACCAGGACGGCGAGGGACTGGTCGGCGCGGCGCGCGAGCTCGAGCGCCTGGCGGACGCGGTCATGGAACAACGTCCGGTTCGGCAGTCCGGTGAGGGAGTCATGCAGCGCCTGGTAGCGCAGCGCCTCCTCGCTGCGCTTGCGCTCGATGAACTGGGCAAACTGGCTCGCGATCACGCCGATCGTCCCTGCCGTGTCCCCGTCGGGATCGCGCAGCTCATGGCTGCGGAACTCGAGCACGCCCAGCACAGCCGCTCCCAGCGTCACCGGCACCGCGTAGGCCCCCGGGACCCAGATCGCCTCCTGGCGCTCACGGGTCGGCTCGGCGAGGCTGGTCTGGCGCAGTCCGTTGTCGGAGGTGGGTCGGAGCACGTCCTGCTCTCGGTCGAGCAGCCACACCCCTCCCGTCTCCCAGCCGAACGCGTCACAGACGATCGAAACGATCCTCCGCGCGGCGTCGTCGAGCGTCGTCGACTCGGCGACCGCTCGCGCCACCGCGTGCTCCGCCGCAAATCGCTGCTCGGACTCCTTGCGCGCCGTGATGTCGAGGAGATAGCCCTGTGTGAACAGGGGCCGGCCGTCCTCGTCGATGACGACGAGGCTCTCGTCCTGCACCCAGACGGTCCGCCCGTCGCGCGCGATCAATCGATACTCGGCTCGGAACAGCTCCGCGGTCTCGTTGCAGTGGTCTACGAGAGCGAGGATTCGCTCCCGGTCGTCCGGATGCAGCAGCTTGGGGAAGAACTCCGGATCGCCAAGCCACTCGTCGACGGAGTAGCCGAGCAGCGTTTCGACCTGAGGGCTCGCGTACAGCGACGTCGCGCTTGCCGTGAGCGCGTCGATGTAGGTGACGAGCGGAAGCTGCTCGACCAGGGTCCGGTACTTGGCTTCCGCCGCACGTAGGCGAGCCTCGGTGCTCGTCTTGCGCAGGAGTCGATTGAGAAAGGGCACCTGCAGGCAATATCGGCCGTTGGAGGCCGCTGGTTGATCAGCGCCGCAGCGTTGTGGTCAGCTTTGCCGTGCGCAGCGGGTCGGGGGCGGTTCCCGCCACAGCCTCCAGCAGCGCGGCCACGCGGTGGGCGCGCGCGAGCTTCTTGCGCGCCTCCCGCCGCACCTTCAGCACCAGCACCCTCGGCGTTCTCGTCGCCGTCGTGCGCGCGGAGGCCACCTCGTAGCGCTTGGCGCGCCCCGGCTTCAGCCCCAGCTTGCGCGCCAGCGCGGCCGACAGGCTCAGCTCCCCGCGCAGCGGGCACCGGCGCGCGCAGGCCGCCCAGAGCCTCATCCCCCGGCTCGCGATGCGCGCCAGCCCGGCCCCGCGCATCAGCGACACGCCCCGCTTGACGGTCAGCCTCGAGCTGCCCTCGATCAGCGTGACCTTCAGCGTCGCCTTCGTGAGCTTGTGGCGGCGCAGCGCGAAGCGCGCCTTCCGGTTCAGGTGCACCGACAGCTTGGCCGTGCCCGGGGAGCCGCGTCGCTTCGAGCCGCCCCCGATCGACATCGCCTTGCGCCCGAGGTCCAGCCGCCGCGCGGTGCGGCCCGAAACGCTGATCGTCGCGCTCGCCCGGCAAGCCGAGGCGCAAGCCGCCAGCACGTCGTAGCGTCCGGCCAGGGCGTCGGCCAACCGCTCCTCTACGGGGGCGAGCACGAAGCTGGCTGCCGGCGTGGGCGTGGGCGGGGACGGGCCTGGCTCGATCGACCAGCTGTACGACGCCGGCGTGGCGTCCTCGTTGTCGGAGCCGTCGATCGCCCGCGCGCTCACGGTGTGGGAGCCGAGCGCGAGTCCGCCGAAGCTCATGCTCGCCGGGCACGGCTCGAATGCGGCACCGTCGAGCCGGCACTCGAACGTCGCTCCGCCGTCGTCTGACGCGAACGTGAACTGCGCCGAGGTCGAGCTGGTCGGGTTGGCCGGCTTCGCGGCGATCGACGTGTCGGGCGGGGTCGTGTCGATGTCGCAGAGCGCCTTCTGGGTTCCCACCCCCCAGCTTTGCAGCGTGCCGGCGTCGCCCTCGAACAGGTCGCGCACCCGCAGCGTCCAGGTGCCGCGGCGGCTCTTGCCGTCGAAGCGAGACAGCTGGTCGTTCTGCGGCCTGAAGTTGCCCGTGTAGGGCGCCGCCCCCGCGGAGATGTTCGTACCCGCCTCGTCGTCGAAGACCGTGCCGGTGAGGTTGTCGCCGCCGTTGTCCGGGCCGCCGGGGTGGTCGGCCAGGCGGACGGTGGTCCCGTCGGGCCCCGTGATGTCGATCGCGAGGTCTCCGACCCAGCTGTGCTGGATGCCGGGGATCGTCACGTTGAGGTCCTTGATGCGGCCGCGATCGGGCACGAACACCGAGGAGCTGACGCCCGCCGCGCTGTCGTCGGGGATCGCCAGCGGCACCTGTGAGCTCGAGTAGGTCTGGAGGGGGCCGGGCTCTCCGGTCGGCAGCACGAGCGGGACCGTCTGCGTCTCGGCGCCCGTGTCGATGGCCAGGGTCGCGCCCACGTCCGCGCCGCAGGTGGCCGCGTTGGCGAGATGCGCGGAGAAGCGCGGGAAGCCGGCCACGGACGCGTCGGGGGCGATCGTCGCGAACGAGGAGCCGCCCTGGGTCACTCCGAGGCCGCCTGAGCCGGTCAGCGTCGCGGCCATCGGCCCGGTCGCCGGATCGGTGCCGGCGTTGCGGACCTGCTCGGCGAGGTCCACCTGCTCGTCGGACTCGAGCGCGCCGTCGCCGTCGCCGCCCGCGACGTTGTCGAACACCGTGGTCGCCTGGTGCGCCAGCACCGGCGCCGGCTGCTCGGCGGCGTTCGAGACGACCAGCGCGAAGTCCTGGTCGGTGGGGTTCGCGTTGCCGGGCACGCCGTCGCCGCCGATCGAGGTGCCCCGCACGGTCACCGCGAACCGACCCGGTGGTGCCGGGCGGCAGGTCGCACGCTCTCCACGTTGTTGCGCACGTCGGCGCTGCCGCCGGTGCGCGAGTAGGCGCCGCCGAACACGTTGCCCAGGTAGGTGTTGCCCCCGCCGGCCACCTCCAGGTCCAGGTTGTTGACGAACGCGTTCCCGCCGATCGGCCCCGGCGCGTCGGTCCACACCAGCGTCACCTTGACCGGCTTGCTCGCGTCCTGGACCGTGAACGCGCGCACGGAGCGATCGCCCGACGCGCGAGCACGTCCGACTGGTCGTAGAAACGGCGCGACGTGGCGTCGATCGCTGCGCCCACGTCCACCCTCCCGAAGCCCTGGTCCGCGTTCGGGCCGGCTGCGATCGAGTCGCCCTTGCCGTTGTTGCCGCCGGCCAGGTCGTCTGGCGGTGTCGATCAGCACCGCCTTGGTGAGCGCCGGCGACGGCGCCGAGCCCTGCGTGCGCACGTACCAGTCGCGCACCAGCGCCGCGGCGCCGGCGACCTGCGGGGCGGCCTGCGACGTGCCCGACACGAGCGAGTAGGTCCCGACGAAGAACGGGTTGCAGGTGCCGCTCCCCGTGTAGGAGCCGTGCTGCGGCCGAGCGCCCGTGACGTGGGTGCCCGGCGCCACGAGATCCGGCTTCAGCCGGCCGTCGTCGGTGGGCCCGCGGCTCGAGAAGTTGGCGACGTCGCGCGCGCTGTCCGCGCCGGTGTCCGGCGTGCCGCAGCCGTCGGTGCCGGCGGCGCGCACGCCCTCGGAGGCGCCGACGGTGATCACGTTCTTCGCGCTAGCCCTCAGCGGCGATCGAGCCGTAGCCCTCGTTCGAGGGGCACGCTGATGTCGTCGCCGTCGTTGCCGGCCGCGAAGACCTCGACCATCTCCTGATTGCCGGCGGTGCCGGAGCTGGGCGTCGCGCACGAGCTGGTCGTAGGCGCGCGAGCGCGACGTGTACGACCCCCAGCCGAGCCCGGTCCCCGTTCCCCACGAGTTGTTCGAGATGCGGGCGTCGTTCGCGTAGGCGCTGGAGGTGACGCGTCGCCGGCGACCAGCTGCCGCCGCCGACCGTGCCGGTCGCAGTCGAAGATCTTGGACGCGCCGATCTCGGCCAGCGGCGCCACCCCGAGCCCGTAGTGGAAGCCGGCGCCGTCCTCGTTGGAGGCCCCGGCCGAGGCGTTGTAGCCGGCGGCGATCGACGCGACGTTGGTGCCGTGGCCCGTGCAGTCGCGTGGCGTCGAGATCGGTCGTGTAGTTCGACTGGTAGTCGACGCGATCCGGGTTGCGCAGTCGAGCCGCCCTCGTAGAAGTCCGGGTGAGCGGGCGCGAGGGCGCCGTCGTCGAGCCCGAGTCGGTCACGTCGATGGCGAAGCTCGAACGGGGTGGGGAAGTGAGCGTTGTGCCAGCTCAGGTAGTCCGGGCCGCTCGGCTGGGCGAAGCGGGTTCAGGTTGCCGGCCACGATCTGCGAGCGCGCTCGTCGCTGCGGCCTGGGCGCCACGTCCCGCTCGATCGCGACCACCCCGGGGTCGCGCGCGAGCTCGGCCACCTGGTCGGCGTCCAGCTCGAGGTACTGGGTGCGCAGCGCGCCGATCGTCGCGGGAGCGCCGACCGCCGGGCCCTCCGCCGCGGCCTCGTCCCGCGCGTCATCGCCCGGCGTCGCCGGCGACCGTCGAGACCGCGTAGCGCGCCGCGGGCGTTCGACGGGCCCACCAGCTTGTCGGCCGCGGCCACGGGAATCACCGCCCGCACCGCCGCGTCGGTCCCCACCAGCGCGGCGATCCGGTCGACCGCCGCACCGCTCGCGTGCACCACGTAGGCGTTCTCGGCCTGGTAGGTCACGATCGTCGCGCCGGTGGCGCGCAGGCGATCCACCCAGGCGTCCTTGGGCGGGCCCACGAACTGGACCAGAGCGAGCACCTCGCCGCGGTCGGGAGCCTGCTTGCCGGCCAGCGAGCCGCGGTCGGCGGCGGGATCGACCGGGCCGGCCGCGGTGGTCACCTCGCGCATGTCGTCGCGGCGCTGGGCGCCGGCGGCACGCAGACGGCGATCGTCCTCGCCGGCCGCCTCGACGAGTGCGAACGACTGGTACCGGGCCACCACTCGGGCGTCCGAGTTGGTCAGGGCGACGACGGCGTCGGGCGTGTCGGGCACCAGCAGCAGGTGCTCGACCGGAGGGGCAGGCGGCGCGGGGTCGGCGTCAGCCAGGACCGCGCTAGAGAGCGCGGCCAGGACCAGGAACACGATGCCCAACCAACCGAAGCGCGAAGCGATGATGCGAGTGCCTTTCACGCGAGCGCGCGGCAGAGACTAGAGACGGTTCGCGTGCGTCGCGCAGGTGTACACCCAGCCAGTACACCATCCGCGCGCCGGATCGGCAAACGGGGTCATTTGCAATAGGACGGCGTTGCCTGTCACCTCGACCTGAAGAAGACCTATCGGGTGGCCAAAGTTGCGCGCGACTAGCGCACGGTGACCGGCTCGGCGGGCACCGTCTGCTCGGCCACCGCCTCCACGACCTCACCGGGCTCGCCCTCCTCGCGGGCGCAGACCACGCGAAAGCGGCCCGTGCTCAGCTCCGGGTTGGCCCTGATCGGCAGGCCGCGGATCGAGTCCCAGCCCAGCCGCTCCATCTCGAACGGGTTCAGCTCCACCGCCACCGCCGGCCACTCGCAGCCCTGGTTGTGCTGGTCGATGGCCTTCGAGATCGCCTCGAGGTTCTTGGCCTCCGAGCTCATCGCGAAGCTGGGGTGCCGATCACTTTCGCGTAGTGCTCGATCGTGAGCCTCAGGCCGTCGCGGATGTCGACTTCCGGCTCCCAGTCGAGCAGCTGCTTCGCGCGCGTAATGTCAGGTTGGCGCACCTGGGGGTCGTCGATCGGCAGCGCCTCGAACACGATCTCCGAGCGCGACTCGGTCAGCTCGATGATCATCCTGGCGAGGTCGACCAGGCTCATCTCGTTCGGATTGCCGAGGTTGACCGGCTCGTGGACGTCCTCCGCCTCGGACAGCAGCACGAGCCCGCGGATCAGGTCGTCGACGTAGCAGAAGCTGCGCGTCTGGCTGCCGTCGCCGAACACCGTGAGCGGCTTGTCGGTCATCGCCTGGCGCAGGAAGGTGGGGATGGCGCGCCCGTCGTGCGGCCGCATGCGCGGGCCGCTCGTGTTGAAGATGCGCGCGATGCACGTGTCCACGCCCTGCTGGCGCAGGTACGCCATCGTCAGCGCCTCGGCGTAGCGCTTGGCCTCGTCGTAGACCCCGCGCGGCCCGATCGGGTTGACGTTGCCCCAGTAGGACTCGGGCTGGGGGTGCACGAGCGGGTCGCCGTAGACCTCGCTGGTCGAGGCGAGCAGGAAGCGCGCCCGGTGCCTCTTCGCCAGTCCGAGCGTGTTGTGCGTGCCGTACGCGCCCACCTTCAGCGTGTGCAGCGGAAGGCGCGCGTAGTCGATCGGGCTGGCCGGCGAGGCCATGTGGTAGACGAAGTTCACGGGCTCGTCGACCTCGTAGTGCTCGGTGATGTCGAACATCGCGAAGCGGAAGTCCGCCCCGTTCTTGAGGTGCCGGATGTTCTCGAGCGAGCCGGTCTCGAGGTTGTCGACGCAGATCACGCGGTGCCCCCGGTCGAGCAGGTAGTCGCACATGTGCGACCCGAGGAAGCCGGCGCCGCCGGTCACGAGAGAGGTTGGCATCGATTCAGAGGCTACCTGTGAAGGCCGCTAATCCGTCGAAGTCGACCTCGGAGGATGTACGGTGGCGCTGATGGACCTCGGCGCTCCTGCCTCGTACCTGACGCTCGCGGCTGGGACGGCCGTCTACTCGAGCGACGGCCAGCGGCTCGGCGAGGTCGAGCACCTGCTGGCCGACCCTGAGAAGGACATCTTCGACGGCATCGTCTTCGACGCCAGCCCGCTGCCCGGCGGCCATCGCTTCGTGGACGCGCCCGAGGTGGACGAGATCTACGAGCGCGGCGTCGTGCTCACGCTCGACGCGGACTCGGCGGCCGAGCGACTGCACCGGCCCGACGCCAACCCGGCCACGATGTCGGCCAGTCCCGACGACGTGACCGAGAGCGAACTGGAACGCAAGCTCCGCCGCGCCTGGGACCTGATCTCCGGCAACTACTAGAGCAGCACGCCCGCAAACGCGGACGGCCGGCTGAAGGCCAGGGTGCGCTCGAGCCGCGCGCGGTACTCGGCCGCCCCGGCCGACCCGCTCAGCAGCCCCACCGAGTCACGCTCCCAGTTGTCCGCGTACACGCGTGCGACCCAGCCGCGCACGTAGGGCTGGAAGACGAGCGCGTGAGGCGCCACGTCGAGCAGCTCGTTCACCTCCACGAGCGTCCCGGCAACCGGCGAGGCGATCGCGATCCGGCGGCCGTGCCGCGCCCGAGCGGTCGCGATCGGGCTACCGACCTCCACGCGGTCCACGGCCCAGAACTCCACGTCCGGCGCGTGCCAGAGCACCTCGCGCAGCGGCGCGGCCACGCCCACGGTCACGAAGCCCTCGTCGTCGGGGCGCGCCCAGACGTGCCGCTCCGGGCTGTAGTGCACGCTCGCAGGGCAGGTGGAAGAGAACCGACACCGTGCCAGCGAAGGTGACCGCGCGGCCGGACGGAACGCGCGGGCCGACCGGGAGTGCCCCGCGGTAGGCGCTTGCATCTCGGCCCGCGGCCGTAGATAGTAGGCGTCGAACAGGCCTTCGCGCGGCTGGTCCCGCGACTCGGCCCGACAGGGGACAGGGGAGAATCACCATGAGGGAGCGAGCTGCTTCTAGCTTCGCGGTTGCCGCACTCGGACTCGTGCTTTTCGCGGCGGTTGCGATCGCCGCGCCGGGAGACCTCGACCCGAGCTTCGACGGCGACGGCGTCGCCACGATCGACTGGGGCGGCTCCGACGTCGGCCGCGGGCTGGTCGTCCAGCCCGACGGCAAGATCGTCGTCGTCGGCCAGGGCTTCGCGGCCCCGGTTGACCTGGGGCTCTCGCGCCTGAACACGAACGGCGCGCTCGACAGCGGCTTCAGCGACGACGGCAAGCTCGCCTACGCGCTCGGCGGCGACGAGGACGGCAGCGGGGTCGCGCTTCTGCCCGACGGCAAGATCGTGGCCGTCGGACACACGCTGCGGACCGCGCCGGCGGTCGAGCGGGCCGTGGTGACGCGCACCAACCCGGACGGCACGCCCGACAGCAGCTGGGGCGCGGCCGGATCCCTCGAGGTCGAGTACGGCGGCACCGAGGACCGCGCTCGCGATGTGGTCGTCCAGCCCGACCAGAAGATCGTCACCGTGGGCTGGGGCGGCCCGGGCAGCGACATCATGGTGACCAGGCTGACCACGGGCGCCGTGCCGGACGCCGGCTTCGGCACCGCCGGGACGCGGGTGGTGGACCTCGGCGGCACCGAGCAGGGCTTCTCGATCGCACGCCAGACGGACGGCAAGCTCGTCTTCGGCGGACTCACCAGCACCGGCACCGATCACCTGGTCGTCGGCCGGCTGAACGCCGACGGCTCGCCCGACACGAGCTTCAACGGGACCGGCATCCGGACTCTCGGCAGCGGCTTCGGCGACGTCGGCCGTGACGTCGCGGTCCAGGCCGACGGGAAGATCCTCGTGCTGGGCTTCGGCGGCGTCGACTTCAAGCTGACGCGACTGAACCCGAACGGGAGCGTCGACACCGGCTTCGGCTCCGGCGGCACGGCGACGATCGATTTCGGCGCCGGCGACATCGGCCAGTCGTTGCTTCTGCTCGGCAACGGCAAGATCGCGTTCTCCGGGCAGACCGGCGGTGACCGCGGCGCGGTCGCGCTGCTGCAGCCCGGCGGGACACTCGACACGACCTTCAGCGGCGACGGCAAGGTGACCCTTCCGCCGTCGATCGCCAACGCCGCCGGGCTGGGCGTGGAGCCGGACGGCAAGCTGGTCGTGGCCGGCCCCTCCGATACTGCCAGCGGGAACATCGGCGTCGCCCGCATCGAGGGCGACTTCTCCCCAGGACCGGGCGGTCCCGGGGGGCCGGGCGGCCCGGGTCAGGGCGGCGGCCAGGCAGCGCCGCGCTGTGGCGGCAAGCGGGCGACGATCGTCGGAACAAGGCGCTCCGAGCGGCTCAAGGGAACGCGCCGCAACGACGTGATCGTGGCGCTCGGCGGCAACGACAAGATCGCCGCGGGCCGTGGCAACGACATCATCTGTGCGGGCGACGGCAACGACACCGTCTCGGGCGAGTCGGGCAAGGACCGTCTGTTCGGCCAGAACGGCAAGGACCGCCTATCGGGCGGTGACGGCAACGACACGGTCGACGGTGGCTCGGCGAACGACAAGATCACCGGCGGCTCCGGCAAGGACCGACTGATCGGCGGCTCGGGGAAGGACAACCTGGCCGGCGGCGGCGGACGGGACACCTGCAACGGCGGCGGCGGCCGGGACGCTGCCTCCTGCGAGAAGAAGAAGTCGATCTAGCGAAGCCGAGCTGTGGGCCTCAGGCCTGCGCCGCGATCTGCGGCCCGACGACCCTGACCTCGGGGATCGCCTCCAGCGCCCACCGGGGCGGCTCGACCCCAGCCGCCTCGGCAGTCATGCGCGCCCAGTGTCGCTCGAAGCCCGCGGGCGTGCAGACGAGCACGTAGCGCGCGGGCGCGTCGCTGTGGTTGGCCAGCGTGTGGGCTACGTTGCGCGGGGCGAACGAGAGCTCGCCCGCGTCCTTGGTGACGACGGCATCCTCGACCTGGAAGATCAGCGTGCCCTCGAGCATGTAGAAGGCCTCGTCGAAGTCGTGCGTGTGCAGCGGGGGGCCGGCGCTGTGCGGCGGGACCACGATCTCGGTCACAGACACGTGGCCGTCGGTCTCCTCGCCTCGCAGCAGGACCTTGGTGATGAGGTTCGGCGGGGATGGCATCGTTGAGCTCCTTTCAGAGTCCATCGGCGGGCTGGAAGAGCTCGATCGGGTTGCCCGAGGGGTCCTCGAGCAAGATCTGGCTGCCGCCCCGTCCGGTGACGATGTCGTTACGGAAGCTGGCCCCAGCATCGCGCAGGGCCTCGACCTCGCGGTGGAGGTCTGCGACCTCGATCTGGAAACGATTCCAGCCGCCGGGCTCGGGACTGCGGCCATCAGGCATCGGCTGTCCCGCGCCGCCCGCGCCGGGCCGGTTGAGCAGCAGCCGCAGGTTGCCTCGCGATAGCACCGCAAAGCCCGGTCCGGGCTGGATCTCGACGTCGAAACCCAGATGCTCGACGTAGAAGGCAACCGCGGCGTCGACGTCGTCGTTGATGTAGCGAACGCTGACCCTCGTCATGTTCGTCCTTTCCTCCAGATATGCCGTCCTCAGAACTGTTTATATCAAGAACAGTTCTCTCCGCGCGGTACTATCGGCAAGGTGTCCGGAGAATCGCCCAGCGCGCAGGCGTCCCCGGCGCGGGGCCTGAGCCGGCGCGCCGGCTTTCTGCTGGCCCAGCTCGGCACCCACGCGCATCGGCAACTTGCCGAACGCCTCGCGCGACTCGACCTCCACCCCCGGCATTTCGGAATGCTCAGCCACCTCGCCGCCTCCGAGGGCCAGTCCCAGCAGGCGCTCAGCAACGCGCTCGGGATCCACCGCAGCGCCGTGGTCGCGCTCGTCGACGACCTCGAGCAACGCGGGCTCGCCGAGCGGCGCCGCGACCCCGTCGACCGGCGCGCGTACACGCTCTACCTAACGCCCGCTGGGCGCGACCTGCTTGCCGACCTCGAGCGCACAGTCAACGAGCGCGACGTCGAGCTGCTTTCTGCCCTCAGCGCGTCAGAGCGCTCACAGCTCATCTCGCTCTTGCAGCGCGTGGCCGAGTCGCAGGGCCTCACCGCAGGCGTTCATCCGAATCTGGAGCCCTCCTAGCCGTTCGGAAGCAAGCCGTCGCGGTAGCGCGCGGGCTCCGGCGGCGGGAATCGCGCGTATGCGAGCGCGAAGTCCTGCGTGTCCTCGGGCGAGCCCGCGTTGTGGCGGGCGGCGGTCTCATCGGCGCAGTAGAGGCCCCACGGGCCGTCCTTCTGGAACTGCCGCGAGCTCGCGCACAGGAGCACGCAAGGCCCGTCGCCGGCGCCGACGAACGCGTGCCGCGTCTCGGGCGGGCAGTGCACGAAATCCCACTGCTTCAGCCGGCGTTCCTGCCCCTCGACGATCAGGAGCGCCTCGCCCGAGAGGACGAGGAAATCCTCCTGCTCGGTCTCCCAGTGGTACGTGTCGGTCGGCTCCCCGGGGTTCACGACCCTGATCGCCATCCCGAGCATCGGGAAGAACGTCTCGGCCTCGTACTCGTCGGCGCCGGTAAGCGGCACGCTGTGCCCTCGTCCGGGCTGGTCGCGCCAACGCGCGTCCCGCGCGTTCATCACGAACCAGCCTGTGCTCGCGGGAACGAGCCCTGCCTCCGTCTCCTCGAGCTTGGCTTCGGGGACCACCGTCGGATCGTACAAACCGCGAGGGCGCCGGGCTTCAGCTTCTCGAAGTCGCCGGCGCCCGGGCTGTAGTTCAGGCGATCTCCTGCGACATTCGCTACTCCGAGAGGCCGGCGGCTTCGAGGGCTTCGACGCGGTCGACGAAGCCGTCCAACCGCGCCACGAGCCCTTCGCGAAACAGATAAACGGTGATGGTCTTGGTGGCGACTTCGATCTCGCGCCCTTGTATTTGCCAGCCCTCGACTGCCAGCAGTCGCCCGTTCGGGACCACGATCACTTCTCTCAGCTCCACCGTGACGCGTTGCCAGGCGTTGCTGACCTCTCGAGGAAGCCCCTCACCTCATCGCGTCCATGCAGACGGTCGGCGTCTCCGCCGCCCCCGGGATCACGTCGGCCGGGCGGGAGAATGGCTTCTCCGTCCGGGTGCAAATACTGCACGGCACCCTCAAAGTCGCGATGGCTGAACGCCTCCCAGCCACGCCGGACTGCTTCCACATGTCCGATGGCCTCGACGTTGTCCTGCGCGCAATCGTGGTTCGCTGCGACGGCGACGACTGTCCGTGCATGCCGTCCGAACATCGGGCACTCCCTTCGGCCGAGTCCAGGTGCCCTCTGCGCGCGTGGCCTAACAGTCTTGGATCTGCCGAGTCAACACCACTGACATGTCCACGCCGCAGCTAGCGGGACTTACTCCCGGCACGAACCCCACGCGACCCTGCACATGGATGGGTAACCCGGACCCACGCTCGCCGTCGTCTGCGAGGGTCCACGGTCACGACCGAGAGGTTCAGATTCCTGGGCCGCCCGAAGTACCTCCGTTTAAGCCCGCCTCGCCCTGAACCAGTTCCAAGCGCGCTTTAGCAGGAAGAGTCGGAGCAGCCGGAAGACCAGTCGGTAAATCATCCGAACGTCGGTACCCGGCGCGGGTCGGTCTATTCTGGTCCAGCGGTAACGGTGACGTTTACCAAACTGCTGGCGCTGGTAGTAGGGAAGCCCTCCCCGCGAGAGGCGGGTGGGTACCCCGGCCCCAGCGCCTCGGCGACGGCCGGGGCGCTGGAGGTCGTCTAGAGCGGTTCTTGCCTGAGCGAGATTCGCACAGGGCGACCCCACACCGCTTCGAGGGACCGGCGAAGATCAGCCGCCGATAGTCAGTACCACTTGCCCTTGGCGAAGCCGCCGAAGGCGATGAGCCCTACGAGCGCGATGATCACTCCGAGCACGATGCTCCACACGAGCATGACGACGATTCCCACGATGACCAGGATGCCGCCTAGACCGATCCCACCAGTGTTGCCGCCTGTCCGACCATCTGCCGCCATTCTCTTCTCCTAGGTTTCCGTCGCGGGCGCGAGGCCCGACTTAGCCGGGGATGTCGCGCGGATCGTTACCGTGGCTGTCCTTCTCGCGGATCTTGCCATCCTCGGGGTGGATCGCGAGCCTCGGCTACGACTCGCGCCTGTGGGCGCCGCGCCGGTGGGTCAGGCTGTCGAGCAGGACCTCGACCGGCGACTGGCGGTTGACCCTGTCGAGCTGGTCGCGGATCTCGCGAACGTCGTCCGTCGTAGCCGTGACTTGCTTCGTCGCCGACCCCACCTCGCGCGCCAGCCGTCCGACGGCCTCGGCCACGCTCTCCAGGGCGGTCTTGCGCCGCCACGGCATGCGCGAGCCGAGCGCTAGGCCACCGGCCAGACCCGCCGCGGCGGCCCCCACGACGATCGCCGGCCGTTTGGCCGAGCGGGCCGCGGTCGCGACCGAGTCACCGGCGCCCTTCGCCTTCGCGGTCACGCCACTGCCGTTCACGGACGGGGTTGTTCTCGTGGCGGCCACGGCTAACTCAGGATCTTGCCGACGCGCTCAGCCTGATCGCCGACTCGCTCGATGTCCTTCGAGACGTTCTTCGACGTCTGGCCGAACTGCTTGCTGGCCTTGCCCACGGCCTTCGCTGCCGACTTCACGTCCAGGTCGGGCAGGCCCGACTTCGCGATCGCTCGCGGAACCGGGATGCCGAGCACCTTCTTGCGCCGCGGGCGACTCTTGAGGAGCACACCACCGACGATTCCGGCCGTGGCCGCTCCGACCGCGACCGCTGGCCCGCTGAACTTGCCGGCCGCGTCCTTGATCGTGCCGACCACGCCGCCGGCGGACTTGGCCGCCCGGCCGCTGGAGCTCTGGCGGCTGCGCTTGGCGGTGGTCGCCGCCGAGCGCGATGATCCGTTGCTCGAACGCGACCGCGCGCTGCGAGCGCGTGCGGCCTTCGCCTTCGCGCCGGGGCCGTTCGCGGAAGCGCTCCTGCTCCGCGTGCCCCGTGCAGCGGGCTTGCTGGCGGACTTGGCGCTCGCCGACTTAGCGCTCGCCGACCTGCCGCTCGCGGCCCTGCCGGCTGCCGACTTGCCGGCGGCCGACTTGCCGGCGGCCGAAGTGCCGCGGCGGGGCTTGCTGGCCGAAGATTTCGCCTGGGCCGATTTGCTGGAGGCCGACTTGGTGGTGGCCATCCTTATCCCTCCCGGTTCGAGAACGTCCCTCTCCCGCGAGCGGATACCCATCTGTATACGCAGTAACCCAATCTGCAGCGAGGTTGTGACTGTCTGGTGGATGCGTCCGTCCTTGGGTAGGGGCTCGGTGCGTACACGCGACCGATCACGAAGGAGACCGCAAATGTCCGAGACGCCAACCCGCGACGCCAAACTCGTTCAGCTCCTCAACGAGGCTTATACGAAGGAGAAGCAACTCGAGACCGCGCTGCAGGCCCACGTCCAGGTCACGACGCGCGACGACTACGCGAAACGGCTCAAGGATCACCTGAAGGAGACCAAGTCGCACGCAACTCAGGTATCCAGGCGCATCAAGCAGCTCGGGGGCAACCCCGAGACGGTCTCGCTGCCAGGACCCGAAGGCCTCACCAAAGCCGCTGAGAGCGTTTCGGACGTGGTCGGCAAGGCGAAAGCCGCGGCCCAGGGCCCGCTGCACGCCGTACGCGGATCGGGTGAGCAGGACAAGATGCTCCGCAACGCCCGCACCGAGTACCAGGAGGAGGCGCACGAGATCGCGACCTACACAGTCATCGAGTCTCTTGCCACTGCGGTCGGCGACACGCAGACGGCCAAGCTCGCCCGCGACATCCTGCGCCAAGAGGAGCGGATGCAGCAGTTCCTTGCCGGACTGCTATCCCAACTGTCCGTGGACGTCGCGCACGACGAGATCCCCGTCTCGGAGATCAACGGACAGGCATCGCATCGGACGGCGGCCGGACTCGAAGCGCAAGAGCTCCTCGAGCCGGGGCAAGAGCTCGCCGAGCCGCAGCAAGGCCAAGACCTGACACACCGGGACCAGAGCGACACACCAAGGAGGGAATGACCATGCCCACAGCGACAAAGTTGGGACAGACCGGACTGCAGGGGTGGCGGGAGAAGGTGGCGGACGGGATAGCGGAGCCCGTCGCGCAACGCGCACCGTTGGACTCGGAGCAGGTGCGTGCGCTGCTGGGGGCTGTCTTCTTCGTGCTCTCGGTGGTCTACGTCGTCAAGACTCTCACCGCAGCAACGCGCGAAGCCCGGCAGGGCTGACCTCGGCGAGCACGAACCACCGACCCGCGGCTTTACGGCGAGCTGGCCAACCCGCCCCAGTCCGGTGCGCTGTCAGCGGCCGGTACGGCGTACAGCCGACGGTGGTTGGTGCCATCGGCATTCATGAGCCAGAGGTCGCCGCGCTCCCTGTCGTCGTTCGCTCGGGCGTAGACGATTTGGGTGCCGTCGGGAGAGAACGCCGCGGAGAACACTCGCCTGTGTTGTTTGGGGAAGTTCGTGAGCCGGGTGAGGCCGGTGCCGTCGGGGCGGACCGTGTAGAACTGCGCTCGCTCGGCATCGGCCTCTTCTTGGGACCGGAACACGATTCGCGAGCTGTCGGGCGCCCAATCCGGGTTGTCGCCTCCGCGGAGCTTCCAGGGTGTGACGCGATGGACGTTCGTGCCGTCCGCGTTCATAACGAAGATGGCTTGGCCCATGCGTGGCTTGCGCAGCGGCGAGTTGTGGCGCTCGAACACGATGAAGCGCCCGTCGGGAGACATCTGCGGGAACTCGACGTCGCCTGCGTAGCGCCCGAGCCGCAGGATCTCGTGTTCGTCCGTGCCGTCGATCGCGATGGTCGCCACGGCGGCGTGCTCGATCTGGTCCCACTCATAGCGTGGGAACTGGCGGACGCGTCCCGTCGCGCGTGTGAACAAAAGGTGTTGGCCGTCGGGTGTGAATGAGACGTTGGCCGCGTCTTCGCAGCCGCGTGGCACGCGATTGGGCGCCGGTTTGCGGGTGCAGCGTGGCGTCACGCGCCGCAGCCCGGTGCCGTCACTGTTGACGACGTTGATCCAGGCCGGCCCGTCGTCGGGAAAGCGCGAGAACGCCAGCAGCCTTCCATCCGGCGACCAGTCGGGTTGATCGTCGTGCGCCCGCCGCAACCGGGGCACGATCCGCCGCACGCCGGTTCCGTCCGGATTGATCGTGTACAGCGCACTGCGCGACGTCTCGTCGTTGAGCCATCGACGGAACGCGATCTGACCGTTGCTGCCGGGCGTCGTTGCCACAGCGGCCGCCGCAACGCTGGCAGTGACGACCAGTGCGCCGACACAGACGAGCCGCTTGAGGCGACGCATCGCGCACTCCTTGTTCGGATAGCCGACCGTCCCACACGCCGGCCGCTCGTGGCAAGCTCAAACCTTCGGAACGTTGGAAAGCCGAAACGCGGCGCGCAGAGCGAACGACGATGCGACTCTCAGCGCCGAGCGGCCCGGTGTTCCGGCCGTCGTCGCAAGGACCGCGAGCTAGCGGCGTCTGACGAACAGCGGCACGTGGGGCGACAGCCAGGGGCTGTCGTTGCCGTCCAGGACGTGCACGCCGAACTGGAGGCTGTGGCCCAGCTCGGCGCGCCGGCAGGGAAAGTCCCCCTCCCGGCGGCCGCAGGAAGGGCTTCCGCCGCCGGCTCCCGCGAGGCGGCGTGACGACTTGACCGGGATCTCGACGAAGACCGCCTTGCCGTAGGGCAGTGGCCAGGGCCCGCCCCTGCGGTTGAAGCTCGGGCCGAACGTACCCCGCCCGGCGCGCCGCGGGCACCCCTGTGAACGCTTGATCGCGCTGAACCGTTGGGAGTCGATGTCAAGCGAGCGGCAGCGGATCGGGGTGCGTCGGGAGATGGCCAGCTTGACGCCCCGGGGCAAGACCACCTCGATCGTCACCGCCTGCTGGTCCACGCAGGGCCGCCCGACCGCCCCCGGCCCGGTCCGCACGTAAAAGACCTGGCCCACCTTGGGCGGCCGTCGCCGGTCCAGGTATGACTCCGCGCTCGCCATCGCCCCCACCTCGCTGTAGGGGACGCCCGCGATCTGGCTGGGGCAGTTGATCACCTGCGATTGCTCGGCACCCCAAAAGATCCACTTCTTCGCCGCGAAGGAGGGGGACGCCAAGGCGAGCGCCAGCCCCAGCGCTGCGGCGAGCGCCGCGCCCGATCGGCCCGCCAAGCCCACGGTCCCCATCGAGATCCTCATAGCGCCCCCCTTCCCGTCAATCTGAAGATTATGCGTACGCCTTGCCTCCCGCCCGGCGTTCTCGACCGGCGGTGAAAGGGGGTCTGGACGCTGACGAACGAGAAGGAGTGTGGAGGGGGCACCCATGTTCGGCAGGGAGAACGCCGAAATGCCCCCGGGTGGACTCGAACCACCGACCCGCTGCTTAGAAGGCAGCCGCTCTCTCCAGCTGAGCTACGGGGGCTTGTCCGCGAATCTAGCGCCCGCCTCCGCCGCCGATCGACGAGCCCGAGAGGAAGAAGAACCAGACCTCGAATGCCGCCGCGGCGATCAGCACCGTGACCACGATGATCCGCTCGGGGCCGCCGATGTGCGCACGGCCGCTGCCGTGGTCGGGGCGCTCGCCGCGCATGCTGCGCAGCCAGGGGGCGTGGGTGCGGACAGTGGGCAGCGTCCCGGTGGTCTCCTGGTAGGCGTGCATCACGTGCTTGAGCGCCTGGTAGAGGCCGATGCTGAACAGCGCCAGGCAGCCGATCACCGCGGCGAAGGCGGTCATCGACGCCTGGCTGTCCTCCCCCTGGACGCGCGAGCCGATCCAGAGGGCGAGCAGCGGGCTGCCCGTCCAGATGTTGAGCGCGAGGAACGCCATCAAGGCCGCCAGGCCGAAGCGCTTGGCGCGTTCCATGAACGGAGCGTACCTGCGCCGCCGGCAGGGCTCACTCAGATCGAATCGGGGCGGCCGGATTTGAACCGGCGACCTCCCGACCCCAAATCGGGTGCTCTACCAAGCTGAGCCACGCCCCGCGTCCGGCGAGTTTACCCCTGTAGGGTGCCGCCTTCGATGGCCGACCTCCAGCCGCTGCGCACCCTCCGCTACGAGCCCTCCGCGGTGGGCTCGCTCGAGGAGGTGATCGCCCCTCCGTATGACGTGATCGACGCCGAGCTGCGGGCGCTGCTGGCGGCGCGCAGTCCCTACAACGTCGTCGAGATCGACCTGCCGCCCAGCTACGCCCAGGCCGCCGCCACGATGGCCGACTGGCGGCAGCGCGGCGTGCTCGTGCGCGAGGATGAGCCCGCCGTCTGGGTCCTGCGTCAGGACTACCAGGCCCCCGACGGCGCCCGCCGCTCCCGCACGGGGGTGCTCGCGCGGCTACGAGTGGACGAGTACGGCCCGGGCCGGATCCGCCCGCACGAGCGCACCCACCCGGGGCCGAAGGAGGACCGCCTCAAGCTCACGCGCGCGACTCGCACCAACCTGTCCCCCATCTTCAGCCTCTTCCCCGACCCCGACGGCGCGGCGGGCCGGGCGATGGAGCAGGCGGCCGCGACCGAGCCGTTCGCCTCCGCCGACGACCTCGACGGCACGTCCAACACGCTCTGGCGCTCCGCCGACGAGGACCTGGTCGCGGAGCTCCAGATGGCGCTCGCCGACGCCGAGCTGCTGATCGCCGACGGCCACCACCGCTACGAGACCGCCCGGGTGTACGCCGACGAGATCGGCGGCGAGGGCGAACACCGGTATGTCCTGATGCTGCTCTGCTCGCTCTCCGACCCCGGCCTGCTCGTCTTCCCCACCCACCGTCTGCTCACCGGGCTGAAGGACGACACCGCCAAGCAGCTGGCCATCCGCGAGGTGCTCACGCGTGACTTCGACATCGAGGAGCTGGACGACGTCCGCGAGCTCGAGCCGCCTCCGGGCGCGGTCGCCTTCGGGTACATGGACTCGTTCCACAAGCAGCCGTACCGCGTCACGCTCAAGGACCAGTCGATCGCCGACCGCGCCCTCGAGGGCATGCCGGAGCCCTACCGGCGACTCGACACGGCCGTGCTCGAGGCCCTCGTACTGCGCGGCGCGCTGGGCATGTCCGAGGACGACATCTCCCACCTGCGCGGGCTGGACTACTCCAAGGACCTCGACGACGCCATCGACGCGGTCAAGACCGGCCGTGCCGACGCCGGCTTCTTCATGCGCGCCACTCCGGTCGAGGCCGTGCGCGAGGTGGCGGAGACAGGCGAGTCGATGCCACCCAAGTCGACCTACTTCTACCCCAAGGTCCCGACCGGCTTGGTGTTCAATCCACTGACGTGAAGATCTACACGCGCAAGGGCGACGATGGGACCACCGGCCTCTGGTACGGCGGGCGGGTGCCCAAGCACGACGGCCGGCCCGAGGCGTACGGCTCGGTCGACGAGGCGGCCTCGGCGCTGGGGCTGGCGCGCGCCGCCGCCGAGCGCGGCGGCGAGCTGTACGAGGACATCCTGCGAGTGCAGAACGAGCTGTTCGTGGCCGGGGCGGAGCTGGCAACCGCGCCGGAGGCGGCGGGGCGCCTGGAGGCGGGCGTGTCGAAGGTCACGGCGGAGATGGTCGACCGGCTCGAGTCCGACATCGACCGCTACATGGAGCGGGTCGACCTGCCGCCGAAGTTCGTGATCCCGGGCGGCACCGAGCTGTCCGCCCGCCTGGACGTGGCGCGCACCGCCGTGCGTCGGGCCGAGCGCCGGGTGGCCGCGCTCAAGGACGCCGGCGAGCTGGCCGACGAGATCGTGGTCACCTATCTGAACCGGCTCTCGGACGCGGTGTTCGCCATGGCGCGCTTCGCCGACGAGGAAGAGCCCGAG
Organism: uncultured Thermoleophilaceae bacterium; assembly: GCA_963722245.1. Lineage (GTDB taxonomy): Bacteria > Actinomycetota > Thermoleophilia > Solirubrobacterales > Thermoleophilaceae > JACVRW01. Next base: position 464,465 of record CAVRKM010000012.1, on the reverse strand, counting down.
CTGTTCGAGGGGAGACGATGAGAGCCATTTCGCGCCGCGTGAGCGGGAAGCTGGAACAGGACGTGGCGGTCCGCGAGCACCACCTCACGGCGGACGAGCCGCGCGCGCACGGCGGGGAGGACAGCGGGCCGAGCCCGCAGGAGCTGCTCGCAGCGAGCCTGGCCTCCTGCACGGCGATCACCATGGAGATGTACGCCGAGCGCAAGGGCTGGGACATGGGCGATGTGGCCGTCGAGGTCGAGTACGAGCCCGCCCAGCGGGGCTCGCCAACTCGCTTCGTCATGCAGGTTCAGCTGCCCAAGGAGCTACCGGAGGACCAGCGCGACCGGCTCATGCAGATCGCCGCCAAGTGCCCCGTCCATCGCGCTCTGGAGGGCGAGGTCATGTTCGAGGAGGCCGTCGAACTGCGCTAGAGAACTGCGCTGGAGTGAAAGAGGCGGCCACTTCTGCCGATCTAGGGAGTGGTGGATCAGCCTTCGAAGACCCGCCGTAGCCTGTCTGCGCTGCTCCCGGCTCGCAAGAACTTCGACGTCCTGGCCCGGGAGCTGCCGATCGGCGTGTACGAGCTGGACGCCGAGGCCCGCTTCGTCTACGTCAACGAACGCTGGTCCGAGCTGACCGGCGTGGACGCCGAGAGCGCGCTCAGCATGACTTGGGCCAGCGTCGTTCACCCCGAGGACCTCGATCGCGTCTCCAGCGAGTGGTTCCGCAGTCGGGAGGAGGATCGCCCCTTCAGCTTGGAGTTCCGCTACGTGCGCGCGGACGGCTCGGCCGTCTGGATCTGGTGCCGCGCCGTCGAGCTGCTCGACGACAGCGGTGAGCTCACCGGCTACCTGGGCACGTGCTCGGACACCGTCGTCAGCCCCACCGTCGATCGCGCGCTGGAGGAGGCCGAGGAGCGGTTCGCCAACGCCTTCGAGGAGGCCCCGATCGGCATGGCGCTCGTCGGGCTCGACGGCAAGTTCCTGCGGGTCAACCGGGCCCTGCTCCAGATCGTCGGCTACGACGCCGACCGGCTGTTGGAGCTGACCTTCCAGGAGATCACCCACCCCGACGACCTCGAGCTGGACCTGGAGCTGCTCGAGCAGGTCGTCGCCGGCGATCTGCGCAGCTACCGGATGGAGAAGCGGTACTTCTGCGCGGATGGCCGGGAGTGCTGGGTGTTGCTGTCGGTCTCGCTCGTGCGCGACGACTCGGACGAGCCCCTCTACTTCGTCTCGCAGATCGAGGACATCACCGAGCGCCGCCGGGGCGAGGACGCGCTGCGCGAGGCCGAGGACCGGTTCCGCTCGGCCTTCGACGAGGCGCCGATCGGCATGGCGATGAACACGGTGGAGGGGCACTTCCTGCGCGTCAACCGGGCCTTCTGCGAGATCACCGGCTACTCGCGCGAGCAGCTCGAGGCGACCACATATCGCTCGATCACGCATCCCGACGACCTGCCCCGCAACGAGAAGGGCATCAGCGACGTCCTGGCCGGGCGTACGTCCCACTACCGCACGGAGAAGCGCTACATCCACTCGGACGGACACGTGGTGCCGGTCGACCTGAGCGCCAGCGTGGTCCGCAACGGCGACGGCGAGCCGATCCACGTGCTCACCCAGGTCCAGGACATCACCGAGCGCAAGCGCATCGAGGGCCAGCTCCAGTACCTCGCCGACCACGACTCGCTGACCGGCCTGTTCAACCGCCGCCGCTTCGAGGAGGAGCTGACACGCGAGCTTGCCAGCGCCGAGCGCTACGAGAGCCGCGTGGCCGTGCTCGCCCTCGACCTCGACGACTTCAAGTACATCAACGACTCGCTCGGGCACTCGATCGGCGACGAGCTGATCTCGCGCGTGGGCCAGGCCGTGCGCGAGCGGTTGCGCCGCACGGACGTTCTGGCCCGCCTGGGCGGGGACGAGTTCGCGGTGATCCTGCCGCGCGTTGACGCGGACGCCGCCCTCGAGGTCGCCGAGAGCCTGCTCGAGGCCGTCGGCGAGGTCGACCTGGTCGGGCTCGGCGGCCGCGGCGGCGGGCGGGTCTCCGCCAGCGTCGGGGTCGCGATGTTCGACGCCGCCTCCGGGTTGACCGCCGATGAGCTGCTCGTGGAGGCGGACATCGCGATGTACGACGCCAAGGAGGCGGGACGCGCGCGGGCCGTGCTCTACGACGCGACCGAGGACCGTGAGGAGCGCATGCTGTCACGCATGACCTGGGCCGATCGGATCCGCGACGCCCTGGCCAACGGCGCCTTCGTGCTGCACGCGCAGCCCGTCATGTCCCTCGCGGGCGATCCGATCCCGCGCTGCGAGCTGCTGCTGCGGATGCTCGGCGAGAACGGCGACGTGATCCCGCCCTCGAGCTTCCTCTACATCGCCGAGCGCTTCGACCTCGTCCAGAGGATCGACCGCTGGGTCGTGTCGCGGGCGATCGAGCTGCTCGGCGAGGAGCAGGCCGCGGGCCGCGAGGTGGTCCTGTGCGTGAACCTGTCCGCGAAGTCCGTGGTCGACCCGGGTCTGCCCGGGCATATCGCGAGCGAGCTGGAGGCACACGGGGCCGACGGCCACGGGCTGTGCTTCGAGGTCACCGAGACCGCCGCGGTCGTCAACATCGACCGCGCCCGGACCTTCGCGAGCCAGATCGCCGAGCTGGGCTGTGAGTTCGCCCTCGACGACTTCGGAGCGGGCTTCGCCTCCTTCTACTACCTCAAGCACCTCGCCTTCGACCTGCTCAAGATCGACGGCGAGTTCGTCACGGACCTGACGACCAGCCTGACCAACCAGCTCGTGGTGAAGGCCGTCGTGGACATCGCCCGCGGGCTCGGCAAGCGGACGATCGCCGAGTTCGTGGAGGACGCGGAGACGCTCGAGCTGCTTCGCGGGATGGGCGTGGACTTCGCGCAGGGCTTCCACATCGCCAAGCCCGCGCCCCTACCCCTGCTCCACTCGGCGCTCCCACATCTCGAGAACGCCCAGCCCGCCGAATCCCAGCCGCTCGTAGACCGGCCGGCCTAGCTGCGTAGCCACGAGCGTGCTCGTCTCGATGCCGCGCTCCACGGCGTCGGCCAGCGCGTGGGCGATCAGCTTGCCGGACAGGCCCTGGCCGCGGGCCTCGGGCAGCACGGCGACCATCTGGACCTCGGTGTTGGCGGCGGTGTCGGCAGTGGCCGCGCAGCCGACGGCCTCGCCGTCCCGGTGGGCGACGTAGATGTGCACCGCGTCCTCGGGCAGGCGGGTCAGAGCGCGCGAGAACCAGTCGCCGCCGTGGTCGTAGGCGCGGTCGTTGATCGCTCCCACATCGGCGAGGTCGCCCGCGGCGGTCCAGTCGGCGAGCGCGTCCGCGGGGGGCCGGACGGGCGGAGTCTCGCGCAGGTCCGCCGCCATCGCCTCGGGGGCGGCATCGAGCACGTGGCCGTTGCGTTCGAGCATGGCGGCGGTGACGTCGTCGCCGTTATGCACCCAGACAGTCCACTTGGCCCCGATCTCCTCGTAGGCCGCGGCGATCTCGTCGTAGGCGGCGGCGAGTGCGTCGGGGTGCTCGTAGACCACGGCGTTGACGACCGAGCGCTCTGGCGACGCCGGCACGAGCGCCGCCACCACGCCGTCGCGCTCCAGCGCTCGCGCACCGTCTGACCCCGCGCCGATCAGGCGGTACCAGTGCAGCATCGAGCTGTGCACTGTCGGCCACACGTCAGCTCACCTCGGCGCCGGCCGCGCGCAGGTCGTCGAGCGCGCGCTCGGAGTCGCCGGGCTCGACGTCGATGCCGCGGATCCCCTCGCGATCGATCGGTGACGCGGAAGCCCTGGCGCAGGGCGTCCGCCGCCGTCTCCTTCACGCAGTAGTCGGTGGCCAGCCCGACGACGGTGACCTCCTCGACTCCGCGGTCGCGCAGGATCGCGGCCAGGTCGGTCCGCTCGAAGCCCGAGTAGCCCTCCACGTCGCGCTCGTAGCCGGCGTCGACGATCGCGTCGACACGCTCGCGCGCCAGCGCGGGGTTGAGCTCGGCGCCGTGGGTCCCCTGCACGCAGTGCGGGGGCCAGGGCCCGCCCTGATCCCTGAAGGACGCATGGTCGGGCGGGTGCCAGTCGCGGGTGGCGACGACGACGTCGAAGCCGCCCGAGTCGATCAGCTCGTTGACGCGAGGCGCGATCGCGTCGCCGTCGGGTACGGCGAGGGCGCCGCCGCTCGTGAAGTCGTTCTGGAAGTCGATGATCAGGAGGGCCCGCGCGATGTCCCGATAATAGGCGCGTGAGGGAGTACCTCCTGACGCCCGAAGAGGCCGCCGCCATGGACGCCCCGGGCACCAAGGACGCCGCCGTGCTGGTGGCGCTGCACGGGGATCCGCTGACCGCGGTGTTCACCGAGCGGCGCGCGGACCTGCGCCGCCACGCGGGGGAGATCTCGTTCCCGGGCGGGCGCCAGGACGAGCCCGACGAGGACCTGCGCGTGACCGCCCTGCGCGAGGCCGAGGAGGAGATCGGGCTGCCGCGGGCGGCGGTGACGCTGCAGGGCGCCCTGCCGCCGGTCGGCACGTTCGTGACCGGCTACCGGATCTTCCCGTTCGTGGGCACGATCGAGCGACCCGAGCGGCTGCACCCGCAGGAGGCCGAGGTCGCGCAGATCCTGGAGTTCTCGCTGCGCGACCTGGCGGCGGGCCACGAGATGAAGCGGCTGGTGCGCAAGGGCGTGCCGATCAAGACGCCCACCTACACCGTGGACGGCCACCTGGTGTGGGGAGCGACCGCCCGAATCGTGCAGGACCTGCTGGAGCGCCTGGCGCCGCTGGTCTAGCGCTACACGTCCTTCTCGATCGGCACGTTCACGAGGTTCCCCCACTCGGTCCACGAGCCGTCGTAGTTCTTCACGTCGCCCTCGCCGAGCAGCTCGTGCAGCACGAACCAGGTGTGCGCCGAGCGCTCGCCGATGCGGCAGTAGGCGATGATCGGGTCGCTGCCGTTGATGACTCCCTTGGCGCTGTAGAGCTCGCGCAGGTCCTCGGCCGACTTGAAGGTTCCGTCCTCCTGGACCGACTGGGCCCAGGGCACCGAGGCCGCCCCCGGGATGTGCCCGGCGCGCTGCGCGCCCTCCTGCTCGTAGCCGGCCATCGCGATCAGCTCGCCCGAGAACTCCTGCGGGGAGCGCACGTCGACCAGGTGGGTCTTGGAGTCGAGCGCGGCGGACACCTCGTCGCGCTTCGCGCGGATCGTCTCGTCGCCCGGCTGCGCGGTGAACGCCTGCGACTCGTAGCTCGGCACCTCGGTCGTGACCGGGCGCCCCTCCGAGATCCACTTCTCGCGCGGCCCGTTGACCAGCTTCACGTCGTGGTGGCCGTAGTACTTCAGGTACCAGTAGGTGTAGGCGGCGAACCAGTTGTTGCGGTCGCCGTAGAGCACGATCGTGTGGTCGTTCGAGATACCGCGGCTCCCGAACAGCTCCCCGAAGTCCGCCGGGGCGAGGAAGTCGCGCCTGACCTGATCCTGGAGGTCGCGCTTCCAATCGAAGCCGATCGCGCCCGGGATGTGCGCCTCGGCGTAGAGAGCGGGGTTCTCGTCCACCTCGACGATGCGGATCGAGTCGTCGTTGAGGTGGTTCTCGACCCACTGCGTGTCGACCAGTACGTCCTTCGCGTAGTCCGCCATGCGAACTCCTCTTCTCGAAATCTAAGTAAAGCCAGCCGGGATTACACCTATTAGTAGCAGGCACCCCACGGGCTTCCCGCCGTGTACCCGGGCGGAGGCCGATCCACCCCGGGCACTATTCTGCGAGCCGCATGGAACGAGCGCCGCTTCGCCCGGTACCCGGTCGCCCCAGCGGCCCGGTCTCCGACGCCGCGGCGGTCGCGCTCGTCACCGCCGCGCTACCGGCCCTCGGTGAGCGCGATCGGACCGCGCTGGCGCTCGCCGGCGTGACCGGCACGCCCCGCCCCCAGGTCGCCGAGCGGCTCGGCATCGACGAAGCCGAGCTGGCCGAGTCCCTCGCGCGTGCGCGCAAGGAGCTGCGGCGCACGCTGGCGTCGCTGCCCGGCAGCGGCTGGTGCGAGCGCGCCGAGCGCCTGATCTCCGATCGCCTCGACGGCGCGCTGGACACCCGCGACGAGGCGCGCCTCGACGTGCACCTGCGCAACTGCCCGCGCTGCGTCGAGCACGAGCGCCGTCTGGTCCAGGCCACGGACTCCCTGGTTGCCGGGGTCGTGCCCGCCCCGGGCGCGCCCGTGCTGTTGCCGGCCGGCGAGCCGCCGGCAACGCCCGAGCTGGCCGCGATCGAGCCGGCCGCCCCGAGCCCGCTGCCGGCCACCCGCCAAGCGGCTCCGGCACGGCGTTCGCCGAGCGAGCTGGCCCACGCGGTTGGCTGGAACGTCCTGCTCGGTCGTCGCGATCGTGCTCGTCCTGGCAGCGCTCGCGCTGACGCTGACGGGCGCCCTGTTCTAGAGCAGCCGCTCGACCGCCGCCCTCATCTCGGCGACCCAGGACGCGTGGTCGGCCGGATCCGCCTCGACCACCTCGGCCGGCATCTCGCCACCGCTCCGCGGCCGCCCGGACGGCCGCCGCGCCCTGCGCCAGCAGCGCCGGCTCGACGGTGCCGGCCGCCTCGTAGACGATCCCGCGCACCGGCGTGTCGACCAGGCGCTCGAGCAGCGTCTCGAGTCGCGGACCGTGGAGATCCGAGGCGGCCTCGGTGGCGCTGCCCATCAGCCAGCACACGAGCGTCACCCCCGCCAGCTGGACCATCACCGTGCCGAGCCGGTCGGGGTCCGCCACAACCGCCTCGGCGCCGGCGGCCTCGATCTCGGACAGGCCCGCCTCGGCGACGCGTGGTGCCGCGCACCGCGTGCCCGTCGGCCAGCAGCGCCGCCGCCAGCGACCGGCCGCGGCAGCCGCAGCCGACGATCAGGACTCGCGCCAACGGCTAGCCGTCGTTCGACTCGCGCACGCGCCTGCGCAGCTCCTGGCGCCAGCGCTCGTCCTCGGCGACCTGGATGCGCACGTCCTCCTCGGTGCGCTCCGGCCGCCCGGTCGCGCGGCGGCGCGCGTTCTGCGCCTCGAGCATCTGGTCGACGTCGTCCAGCTCGAGCTCCGCCTCGACTTCGGGAGACCGGGTCGGGCGCCAGTCCACCTGCTCCGCGCCCGAGCCGGGATACCAGCGCCCGAGCGCCAGCAGGATCCCGATTCCGACGATGAAGCTGAACAGGACGAACGCCGCGAACTCGTCGATCCCGCGAGTGTACGCTCCGAGGCCATGCCAGACGCGGTGATACTCGACGCCCTGCGCACGCCGATCGGGCGCTACGGCGGCGTGCTGGCCGGCGTCCGGCCCGACGACCTCGCCGCCCACGTCGTCCGTGCGGCCGTCGAGCGCAACGAGCTGCCGGCCGACTCGATCGACGAGATCTTCATGGGCTGCGCCAACCAGGCCGGCGAGGACAACCGCAACGTCGCGCGCATGGCCGGCCTGCTCGCCGGCCTGCCGGTGGAGGTCCCGGGCGCGACCGTGAACCGGCTCTGCGCCTCGGGGCTCGAAGCCGCGATCCAGGGCACCCGCCAGGTGAACGTCGGCGAGGGAGACCTGGTGCTCGCCGGCGGCGTGGAGTCGATGACGCGCGCGCCGCTCGTGATGCCCAAGCCCGAGCGAGGCTTCCCGCGCGGCAACGTGGAGCTGGCCGACACCACGCTCGGGTGGCGGCTGGTCAACCCGCGCATGCGCGAGCTGCACTCGACCGAGTCGATGGGCGAGACGGGCGAGAACGTGGCGGAGCGCTACGGCGTCTCGCGCGAGGACCAGGACGCGTTCGCGCTCGAGTCGCACCGGCGCGCGGTCGCCGCCGCCGAGGCCGGGCGCTTCGACGACGAGATCGTCACGATCGACGTGCCCCAGCCGAAGGGCGAGCCGGTGACGGTCCACTCGGACGAGGGGCCGCGGCCGGACACCACCCTCGAGCGCCTCGCCAAGCTCAAGCCGATCTTCCGCGAGGGCGGCACGGTCACTGCCGGCAACTCGTCGTCGCTCAACGACGGCGCGGCGTGCCTGGTGCTGGCGAGCGAGGAGCGCGCCAGCGAGCTGGGCCGTGAGCCGCTCGCGCGCATCGTGGCCACGGGCTCCGCCGGCGTCGACCCCGGCTACATGGGGATCGGCCCCGTGCCCGCGAGCCGCAAGGCGCTCGCAGCGCGCCGGGCTCACGATCGACGAGATCGACCTGGTCGAGCTGAACGAGGCGTTCGCCTCGCAGGTGCTCGCCTCGATGCGCGAGCTGGGCATCGACCACGACAAGCTCAACGTGAACGGCGGCGCGATCGCGATCGGCCACCCGCTCGGCTGCTCGGGCGCCCGCCTGCTCGGCACGCTCGCGCACGAGCTGCGCCGTCGCGGCGGCCGCTACGGGCTGGTCACGCTCTGCATCGGCGTGGGCCAGGGCCTGGCCGCGGTGATCGAGAACCCCTCAGCCGGCTAGCTGGGCGCTCCCCGCGCGGGTCGCAGGCGCCGCCAGATCGCTCTCACCTCTTCGCGGGTGACCTGTCCCGAGACGAGGAGCACCCCGACGTAGGCCGCGGTGCCGAGCGCCCCGCCGATCACGACGAGCGGAATCGCCAGATCAGCGCCCGTACCGAAGGCGAGCAGCACGAGGCCCATGACCACCGCCGCCGAAAGCGACCCCGCGAGCGGCGGCACCAGCGGCCGCAGGCGCAGGCCGGCGAGGTCGCGGCAGAGGTGGAGGTGGGCGCCCACGTAGATCACGTAGGCGACGTCGGTGCCGATCGCGGCGGCGACGATGCCGAGCGGCTTCAGGAGCGCCACGTCGATGGCGGCGTTCACGGCCAGCGTGACGAGAGCGATCGGCACTCGCCGGCGTGCCGCGCCGAGGTAGTTCGCCGCGCCGGCCAGGAGCGGCGAGATCGCCGCCAGCAGCGCGAACGGCGCCAGCGCGCGCAGCACCTCGGCCGACTCTCCGTAGTCGCTTCCGAACGCGATGCGCGTCAGCGGCTCCGCCCAGACGATCAGCGGTGCGAGGATGACGCCCTGCGCCAGCACCACGTAGCGGAGCGTCCGCTCCAGGGCCTCGCGGTCGGGGCCCTGCTCGCCGCGCGCGAGCCGCGGCGCGACGGCGCTCCGGATCGGCAGCCCGATGAAGTAGAGGAGCCCGGCTAGCCGATAGGCGGCCTCGAAGAGCCCGACGGCGGACACGGTCAGGATCGCGCCGATCAGAATGACGTCGATCGCGCTGAAGATCGTGAACGCGCCGTCGACGATCACGATCGCGGACCCGTATCCGAGGATCCGACGAGCGTGGCCGTGGCCGCCGCGCCGCGGACGGATGCTCCGCCCGAGCGTCCTGGCCACGAGGACGAGCCCGAAGCCCGCGGCGAACGAGTAGGCGGCGGCCCGGCCGACCATGGCGCCGGTGGCGCCCGTCCCAAGCAGCACGATCACGATCGAGCCGCTCGCCTCCAGGGCGCTCTCGGCTATCACCACGCGCAGGTAGACCGAGATGCGCCCGAGCGCCTCGAAGATCGTCGCCCACATGATCATCACGCTCTGACCGAAGGTGGCGATGGCCAGGATCCGCAGCGGCCACGCGAGATCGGGCGTGTCGTACGCGTTCGCGATCGGCCCGGCGAGCGCGAGCAGCGCGAGCGACGCGGCGCCCGTGATGAAGATCTTGAGCCTGATCGCGTCGGCCACGACGGCGGCCATGGCGTCGGGGTCCCCGCGCCGCTCGGCGATGAAGCGGGCGGCGCTCACCGAGATGCCGAGGTCGGCCGGGACCGTCATCAGGCTCCCGACGCCCAGCGCGAGCGCGAACACCCCGTACTCCTCCGGCCCGAGGTAGCGGACCAGGAAGATCATCAGCACGGCCGTGAACGCGGCACCCGAGACCTTCGAGGCGCCCGCGAAGACCGCGTTGCGGACGATGCTGTCGGCCGCCTGATCGGGGCGGCTCACCGCGGCACCCCCCCGCTCCGGGTTGTCCATGACCGTGACCTTAAGAGACGCGGAAGCGGACGCGCTTCGAGCGGGCGGTGCGATGACGGGAGTGCACCTGGGCCCACGCGCGATACGACCCCCGCCGCAGGAGCGGGCGCACGAGCACCCGCCGCTTCGCCCGCACGTGCAGCGTCCGCACGCGCCCCCGGCCGTGGCGCCGGATCATCACGCGGGCCGTGCCGGCCCTGACGCCGCGCAGCCGGAACTCGAGGCGCACGCGGTGCGCCGAGACCCGCGGTGGGCGGGCGACGATCCGCAGCGGGGCGCGGAAGGACTTCCGCACCGGTAGCGCGCCGAGCCGCCGGGCGAGCGTGTCGTAGCCGACCGTGCGGAGGCACCGACTGCCCGGGGCGAGCCGATAGTCGCGCGTGCCGCGGCTCGCGAAGAGCGGCTCGGCAACGCGGTTCGCGACGGCCGTGAAGCCCCACTCGCCGGCGATGTCGTCGTCGCGCGACCCCCAGACGCAGTTGTCGCGCGCGAGGTTGCCGGTCCCGACGGGGCCCTCCCAGTAGGAGGCGATGGCTGCCATCGCGGCGTACGCGATCACGTTCCGCTCGACGAGGTTGTCGCCAGAGGCAAAGCGCCCGTCTCCGCCGAACACGATGCCGCCGCGCTCCGACGAACCGGAGCCATCCACGACGTTGTGGGCGAACCGGGTCCGCTGCGCGTTGGGGTAGAGCTGGATCGCGTAGGCGGCCGAGTTGTAGAAGAGGTTGTCGACGATTTCGCCATCGACGACGTTCGCGGCATAGACGCCGTGGTCGAGGTTGCCGTTCTCGGGGTTCCCGCACTCGTGGAATGTGTTTCCGCGGACGATCGTCGCCACGGCCTGACCGCCGCCCTCGTTGTTTCCGAGGATCAGGCAGCTGCGCCCGCGCCAGGCGTTCGTGATGTCCGACTCCTCGAGCACGACCCCGCGCGAGTAGATCTTGATCGTGTTGGCGCCGTCCTCCCCGGTGCCCTCGATGTCGAGCCCGGACAGCGTGACGTAGTCGGAGCCGTGGGGAATGTCGACGATGCCGACCAGCCGGGCCCGCTCGCCGGGGTAGCTGCGGAGCGTGAGCGGCGCGCCGGGCTCGCCGCCGCGGCGCGGATGGAGCACGTTGTCCCCAAAGGAGCGGTAGGTACCCCCGTGGAGGCAGCCGGTCTCACCGGGTTGCAGCGAGTCCAGGAGCCGCTCAGCGGTGTCCGAGCCCGGCGAGGCGACCCGGTCGCACTGGTCCGCGGCGACCGCGGACCCAGGGAGAGCGGAGAACGCGGCGAGCGCAGCGGTCATCGCGAGGAGGGCCTTCACTCTCCATGGATCGACCTGGACGGACCGGCGCCCGACGCACCCGCGGAGGCGTCGAACATCCGTCCACTGCGCTGCGTGGCGCGGACGGGACCTCGTCCATACTGTTACTTCGATGGAGCTACGCGAGCGCTACTTCACCGCGGCGGAGGCCGAGTGGCCCGTACGCAGGAGCGGAAATCTGCGCTTCTATCTCGACTACCTCTTCGAGGGGGTCGATCTGCGCGGCGCGCGCGTCCTCGACATCGGGGCCGGCGGGGGCCGATTCACCTTCTACGCCGCCGCCGCCGGCGCGGCGCGCGTGGTCGCGCTCGAGCCGGAGGCCGACGGCTCGGACGCGGGCGTCACGACCCAGTTCGAGCACGTCCGCGACCGGCTCGGCCTCGACTCGGTCGAGCTCCGCCACGAGACTCTGCAGGAGTTCGACCCGGGCGACGAGCGCTTCGACGTGATCTTCATGCACGCGTCGATCAACCACCTTGACGAGCCGGCGACGATGCGGCTCCACACCGACGAGGCCGCGCGGCAGGTCTACAGGGAGCTGTTCGCCAAGCTCGCCGGGATGGGCGCGGACGGGGCGAAGCTGGTGGCGAGCGACGCCTCGAGGCACAACCTGTTCGCGAAGCTACCCGTCCGCAACCCGCTGCAGCCGACGATCGAGTGGGAGAAGCACCAGCCGCCGGAGACCTGGATCGGGCTGCTCAGAGAAGCGGGCTTCACCGAGCCGCGGGTGCGGTGGTCGACGGCGAATTCGCTGCGGCGTCCGGGCCGGATGCTCCTCGGGAACCGGATGGCCGCCTGGTTCACAGAGGGCGCCTTCTGCCTGACGATGACGCTGCGGCGCTAGCGCGGGCCCGCGCGCAGCTTCGCGCCGCCGACGTCTGCGAGGACGGCGCCGCAGTTCGTCCCGGGCCGCAGGCGGTAGTCGCCTCCCGCGCGGTCGACGTAGACCGGACCCTTCGCGACGACGTTGTCCGACTGCTGGAACCCGCTTACGAACCCGAGTCCGGAGGGCCTTCCCGGCCCGGCGCTGTACAGGCAGTTTCGCTGGGCGAGGTTCCCCGTGCCCTCCGGACCGCCGCTCCAGGAGCCTTCGATGTTCCAGCGTGGGCCGGAATTGGTGATCACGTTCTCGCGAACGACGTTCCCGTCCGAGGTGTCGCCGCCGCCGTCGCCGGCGAAGATGACGCCGCCCTTGTTCGAGTCGATCACGTTGCCCTCCACCAGCGTCCCGTCCGCGTCCGGGTAGAGGTGCACCGCCCAGCCGCCGCCGTTGCCGACGAGGAGGTTGTTGCGGATGACCGCGCCCTGGCTGTGCGTCACGTAGATGAGGTGTGCGAGCTTGCCCGTGCGCCCGCAGCGGCGGATGCGGTTGAGCTCGACGAGCGTGTGGGAGACCCCCGTGCGAACCGAGCCGATCAGCACGCAGCTGATGTTCCGCGCCGCCGTGATGTCGTTTCGGTCGAGCGAGACGTCGTCCGCCTCGATCTTGACGGGGATCGGGTAGACGGGATCGTGCGAGGTCAGGGTGAGTCCCGTGATCCGCGCGCCCCTCGCTCCCGAGAGCACCCAGATCGCCCCGTCGATCGTGACGTGGGCTTTTCCGAGCGGTCGCAGGGTGGTCGCGGCGCGCCGCATCGAGACGACGCCGCGGTGGCGGTAGCGCCCGGCCATGAGGCAGCCCACCTGCCCGCGCCGCAGCCCGCGGACGAGACGGCCGAGCGAGCCGTACGGGTGGGCCCTGGTGCCCCTCCCGCGCCTCGAGCCGTTCGGCGCCGCGTAGCGGTCGCAGGGGGCGGCCGCGTGCGCTCGCGGAGCCGGTGAGCCTGCGGTCACCGGCTTCGCGTCATCGCTGTCGCCGCCCGCGCAGCCCGCGGCGAGGGCCAGCAGGGTCAGGACGCACAGCACGCGAGCGCGCGGAGCTGTCCACCGGAGTGGCATGGCTCTAGTTGTACGCCCTCTCGAAAGTGGCGGTTCGATCTAGTCGCGGCCGGCGCGGTCGCGCAGGTCCGCCTGGCTGTACTTATCGACTGTCTGCGGGGTGACCTTGCCGTAGTGGCGGAGGTCGTACAGGGCATGGCCGGCCACCTCGTGATCGCGGGGCGCCAGCTGGTTCGCCTTCCCGACGAGCCTCAGGGCCTCCTGCTTGCGACCCTCCGCCGAGGCGATGGCTCCGAGGAACAGGTATGGACTCGAGTCGCCCGGGTCGCGTTCGATGGCCCGCTGCAGGTCGCGCGTCGCGGCCCGGTAGTCGCGCCGGCGGATCTCGACGATGGCGGCAGCCTTGTACGGCACCGGCGTGAGGGGGTTCCAGTCCGCGGCGCGCTCGAACTCGCGGACGGCGCCGGCGGGGTCGCCCGCCGCCAGCTCGATTCCGCGCTGCTGCGCCCGTTCGGCGAACCACGGCGGGACGATCGACACGGCCAGGACCACGGCGCCCACGAGACCGAGGGCCAGGGCCGGCCGCGCGGCGAGGACGGGACGCCGGGCCTCCGCGGTGGTCGCCTCGTCGATCTGCAGCCCGCGGTTCACGGCTGCTGCGATGCCGAGGGCGGCCAGCGCGGCGCCCGCCAGGCCAGGGAACTCCCATAGCCAGTCGACCGAGCTGTGCAGGAACCAGTAGGCGAACACGAGCACGCCAGCCCCTACGGCCACTCCGGTCAGATCGGTGCGTCGCGGACCGCGCAGCGCGGCGAGCAGGCCGGTGATGAACGCGCCGCCCAGGAGCAGCGCGCCGATCAGGCCGGTCTCGGCGAGCGCGACCATCTCGGTGCTGTGGGGATAGAGCGGTGTCTGCCGGCTGTTGCCGTTGTCGCGGTAGGCGCGTCCGAAGTTGTCCGCCCCGGCTCCCACCAGCGGCGCTCGCTTGAACTCGCCCCAGCCGACGACCCAGTAGTCCCAGCGGTAGGTGGAGAAGCCGGCGCTCAGCCTGCTCGATTTCCCCTGCGGGCTGTTGCCGCCTTGCTTGAACTCGCTCCAGGCGTCGGAGGCGGCCGAGAAGGGGCTGCGCTCGACGACGGCGAACCCCGCCACGGCGACGACGAGCGCGGCGGCCAGCGCGACCACCGTCGCCGCGCTGATCCTGCGGGCGCTCCGCTCCGAGAGCTGCACCCGCTGGTCGACCAGCGCCGCGAGTGTGCCAACCACCGCCAGCGCCGCGGCGGCGAGCAGGATCGCCCTGAGCGCCGTGTCGTAGTCCGCTCCCGGCGGACTGAAGGGCTTCCAGTCGGTGTAGACCTCGAGAACGGGTTGCAGGATGGCGAGCATCGCGAGGCCGACGGCGGAGAACGCGGCGATGGTGCGGCCGCGCCCGGGCACCACCAACAGAGCGACGAGGCCGGCGAGCGGAAGGGCGAACAGCCAGCCGCGGCTCTGCCCGAGGATCGCGGCTCCGCCCAGGATCCCGGCGCCCCCGAGCAGGAGGCCCCTGACCGGCGCGGGTACCCCGCGACGCCCGGCCAGGATCGCGCATGGCAGCAGCCCGGACATCCACAGAGCGACGTTCGCATTGGCGTATCCGACCGGCTCGGCGAGCCGGTTCTCCTCGAAGAACTGGATCCCCTGGTCCGCACCCGCCACGCGAATCAGCTCGATGCCGGCGATCTGCGGCAATCGCCAAGCCGTAGCCGCCGAGGAGGACCGCCCCGGAGCGGCCGCGCAGCGGCCAGAGCGAGCACAGCGCGAGAACGATCGCGTACAGCAGCGTGCGGTTCCCGGCGTCCCAGGCGAGCTCCTCCTGGCCCGCCCAGAGCATCGACAGCAGGCAGAAGCCCCCGTAGGCGGTCAGCAGCAGCAGCGCCGCGAGCGCAAGGCGCGCGGGGCGCGGGCGGGGCAGCACCGCGAGGCAGATGAGCAGGACGACCGCCAGCAGCAAGGTGGCGGGCATCCAGGTGACCTTGCGGAAGCCGCCCTCCTCGCCGGCGAACCAGACGAGCACGCCGAGGGCGACGGTGCAGGGAACGACACCGGGGCTTTCCTCCAGCAGCTCGGCGACTCGCGTCCGGGCCGAGACCTCGGCGGTCGCGCTCATCGCTCAGCCGCCAGCGGCGGTCCGTGGCGATCCGCGCCAATCTCACACACTGGCTCTCCGTGGCCCACCACTGTCATTCTCACTTCCTACTCGGTCACGAGCCGCGTTCACCATGAATCCTGGCGCATCTGCCGCAAAAACCGCGGTGCTGTGGCAGGATCGATTGCATGCGATTTCAACGGGCCGAGGTGCCCGCTCTCGAGCCCGAGGACCGCAACGATTGGTCGCCTTCGAAAGCGCTCGTCACAGGCGGCGCCGGATTCATCGGCTCGAATTTGGTCCGCGCTCTCTTGGCGCGCGGTGACGAGGTCCGCGTGCTCGACAACTTCTCGACGGGGTACCGCCCGAATCTCGAGACGCTCGACGTAGACCTCGTCGAGGGCGACCTCCGGTCGTACGAGCGAGTGGCCGCCGCGGTGAAGGGCGTCGACGTGGTCTTCCACCAGGGAGCGCTGCCCTCGGTGCCCAGGTCCATCCAGGATCCGCTCACCTCGAGCGCGGTCAACATCGAGGGGACGCTCAACGTCCTGCTGGCCGCCCGCGACGCGGGCGTGCGGCGGGTCGTCTTCGCGTCCTCGAGCTCCGTGTACGGCGACGCTCCCGGGATGCCGAGGCGCGAATCCCAACCCCTGGCGCCGCTCGCCCCCTACGCGGTCTCGAAGCTCGCGGCCGAGCAGTTCTGCATCGTCTCGAACCGCGTATTCGGCGTGGAGACCGTGGCGCTGCGGTACTTCAACGTATTCGGCGAGTACCAGGATCCGCTGTCTGGCTACGCGGCCGTCATACCGAAGTTCATCCGGAGCATGGTCGACGGCGAGCGGCCGACGATCTTCGGCGACGGCGAGACATCGCGCGACTTCACGCACGTCGAGAACGTCGTCGCGGCGAACCTCGCGGCGGCGGTGGCGCCGGCCGCTGCCGGCCGGGTGATGAACGTCGCGATCGGAAACTCGCACACCCTGAACGAGCTCATGGAAACGCTCCGCCGGCTGCTCGACTCGGATGTCGAGGCCGACTACGCCCCGCCCCGCCCCGGTGACGTGACCGAGAGCCTCGCGGACGTCTCGCTCGCCCGCGAGCTGATCGGCTACGAGCCAAGCGTCGCGTTCGAGGAGGGCCTCGAGAGGACGATCGCCTGGATCGTCGAGCAGGGCGTGGCGCATGAGGCGCGGTCCCTCTAAGCGCGGGCGCCGGGCGCACGACGTCGCCGTCTACGCGCCCTCGGGATCGCTCTACTACGGACCGAAGCGCGACTACATGGGCGGTGCGGAGGTGCAGGCCACGAAGCTGGCGCACGCGCTCAAGGCGAAGGGGCTGCGCGTAGCGCACGTCGTCTACCCGGTCCCGGAGCCGCGCCGCGTCGACGCTTCCAGCCCGACGCTCGTCGAGCGCTCCACTTGGCAGGGGCACCGCCGGCTGGGCGAGCTCGTCGAGACCGGGGCGATCTGGCGCAGCCTCGAGCGCGCCGACGCCGAGGCGTACATCGTGCGTGGCTCGGGCGGCCACGTGATCGCCGCCGGCACGTTCTGCCGCACGCGCGGCAGGCAATTCGTCTTCTCGAGCTCGAGCGAGCTCGACTTCGACTTCGCGCGCCCAGACCGCAATCCCCGGATGCTTCAGATCTACAAGGCCAGCCTCCGCCTCGCCGCCCGGCTCGCCCTCCAGACCGAGCGGCAGCGGGAGCTGGCCCTGCGCGCCCTACCGCACAGCGATGCCGTCGTGATCCCGAGCTTCGCCGAGCCCGCCCCGAGCGCGAACAGCGCCGGCGAATACTTCCTCTGGGCGGACCGGCTCGTGGAGTACAAGCTCCCGGACCGCTACGTGGAGCTCGCCGAGGCGCTTCCGGAGGCGCGCTTCCGGATGGTCGCCTCGCTGATGAGCGAGACGCCCCCCGGCATGCCCGAGCGGATCGAGGCGGCGGCCGAGCGTCTGCCCAATCTCGAGCTGCTCCCGCCCCGTCCCCGCAGCGAGCTGCTCGAGGAGATGCTGCGGCGCCGTGGCGGTCGTCAAGACGTCGCGGATCGAGGGCATGCCCAACGCGTTCCTCGAAGCCTGGGCCCGCGGCGTGCCGGTGCTGTCGCTGCACGTGGACCCCGACGCGAAGATCGCGAACAACGACATCGGCGTGGCGGCCGACGGGTCGATGGAGCGCCTGATCGAGGCGGCGGCGAGCCTCTGGCGCGAGCCTCGAGCTGCGGACCGCGATGGGCGAGCGTGCCCGCCGGTTCATCCAGGACGTCCACTCACCCGAGGCGGTCGCCGACCGCTGGGTCGCGCTGCTCGAGGGGCTCTAGGCTCGCACGGGACTATGGCGGCGGGGGACCATCTTCGGGTCGGCGTCGTGCTCGACGAGCGCGACGTTCGCCGCTGGCACGAGACCGCCATGGACCAGATCGAGCGGCTCGGCTTCTGCGAGCTGATCGTGCTCACCCGCGAGCCGGATCGCGGTGGATCGACCGGGCTGCGCGAGGCGCTGCGCCACGCGCTCTACAGCGCCTACGTGCGCGTAGACCGGCGCGTTTTCGGGAGCGACGACGACCCCCTCGCGCGTGTGCCCCTGCGCCGGCCGGGAGTGCCGCTCGGCGAGCTCGCCGCCCAGGACCTGGACGTGGTCCTCTGCCTGGCGCCCGAGGCATCCCCCGACGAGCTGGCCGGGTACGCTCGCTTCGGTGCCTGGTCGGTGTACGCGGGCGGGCTCCGGGGATGCGCCGGAGAGGCGCAGCTCTTCTGGCAGATGTACGACGCCGACTTCGTCGCGCCGATCACGCTCCGCGCCACCACGCCGACGGACGGCGAGCGCATCAGCTACTGCTCGGTCGTCCAGTCCGATCACGTCTCCCTGCACCGCAGCCGCTGCCGGGCCGCGCGGAGGGCGGCTCACCTCCCGGCGCGCCGGCTCCGAACCCTCCACGAGCGAGGTGTGGCCTCCGTTCCCGCGTCGCCGCGCGGAGGCCGAGCAACGTTCGCGGCCGACCAACGCCATGATGGTTCGGCTGCTGTGGCGCGTCGCCAGCGGGGTCGCTGCGCAGGCGTGTGAGCGGCTGGCTACGCGAGAAGCAGTGGTTCATCGCGTACGGGCGAGGCTCCGCGCCGCCCACGACGATCATGCCTCCACCCGGCCGGTTCTACGCGGACCCGTTCCTGTTCCAGCGCGACGGCCGGCGCTACGTCTTCTTCGAGGACTACGACGGGACCTCCGGGCGCGCCGACATCTGCTACCTCGAGATCGACGAGCATGGACGGCACCGCTCCCCGCAGCTCGCCCTCCGGCAGGACTGCCACCTCTCGTATCCCTTCGTGTTCACGGAGGGAGACGACGTCTACATGTTGCCCGAGACCGCGGGGCACCGGACTGTCGAGCTCTACCGAGCGGCGCGGTTCCCGGACGAATGGACGCTCGAGCGGGTCCTGCTGAAGGACGTCACGGCGACGGACGCCACACTGCTCCGCCGCGAGGACAGGTGGTGGCTGTTCGTCGCGCTGGCCGTCGACGGCGGCCGCCCGGTCGACGAGCTCTGCCTGTTCTCCTCCGACTCCCTGGACGGTCAGTGGGAGCCCCATCCCCTCAACCCGATCGTCTCGGATGTCCGCTCCGCCCGTCCAGCCGGGCGGATCTTCTCGCGCAACGGTCAGCTGATCAGGCCCGCGCAGGACTGCTCCGAGGCGTACGGGGGGCGGCTCGTGTTCAATCGGATCGACGTGCTCAGCCCGACCGAGTACCGCGAGGAGCCCATCGGCGCGATCGAGCCGGCAGTCGACACCGGGAATCTCAGGACGCACTCGTACGACTCGGACGGCACCTACGAGGTCCTGGACGGCTTTCGGATGCGCCCCAAGCTGGCGCTGGCCGGGACATCGCGGGCAGCGCCGAGCCCGCGCTGGGACCGGGTCGATCTCGAGACGTGAGCGCCCGCTACTCGATCGTCCCCGGCGACCCCCAGGCGGACAGGGTGGAGGTGCTCGACCTCGCCACCCGGAACCGCCCCGGGCCCCGGTCGAGGCTCGAGGCCAAGTACACGAAGTACTACGAGAACAACCCGCTCGGGACGCCCTCGCTCTTCCTCGCCCGCGACAACGAGTCCGGGAGCCTGGTCGGGATGGCGGCGCTCTTCCCGACGAACCTCTGGATCGCCGGCGAGCGGGTCCCCGCGGGCATCGGCGGCGATTTCGCGGTCGACGAGGGGCACCGCGGCCTCGGTCCGGCCCTCCCCCTGCAGAGGGCCACCGTTCCAGCCGTCTCGGAGCGCGGGATGAAGTGCGCATACGGATCGCCGAACACGGCCTCCGAGCCGGTCGTCGCCCGCGCCGGGTACGCGGACGCGGGGAGGCTCACCCGCTTCGTCAAGCTGCTCAGCGCGCGCCCGCTCGTCGACCGCTACGTCAGCAGGCCCCGGCTCGCGTCCCTGGCGTCGGGCGTCGCCAGCCCGGTCATGTCGGTCCTCTCCCGCGAGCGGCTGCGCAGGCGCTCGCGGAGGTTCTCGGTCGAGGAGCCCGAGCGCTTCGACGACCGCTTCACGGGCCTGTGGGAGCTGGCCCGCCGGGAGCTCGGGGTGACGAGCGAGCGAAACGCCGAGCTGCTCAACTGGCGCTACGAGAAGACCGGCCCGAGCGCGGCGCCGGGCAACTACCCGATCTTCGCCATCGTCGAAGGCGACGAGGTCGCGGGCTATGTCGTCTACCGCATGGGCGACGACTCCCGCCTCGTCTACGACGTCCTGTGCCGTCCGGACAGGCCGGCGGTGGACGCGCTGCTCTCCGAGTTCATCCTCGACGCCCGCAGGAAGAAGGCGAGCGCAATCGACCTGGGCTACGCCGGACCCCCGAACCTGCTGACCGGACGGCTGCGCGCCTTCGGATTCCTGCAGAGAACCGCGCAGAACGGGCTGCTGGTCTACGTGGACGGCGAGGCGCCGTCCGGCGTGGATCTCGGGAAGGCCGAGAACTGGTACTTCACGACCGGCGACACGGACTTCTAGACTCGCGCCCGACATGATCGACTTCGAGCTCACCGACGAGCAACGACTGGTTCGCGAGACCGCCCGCGACTTCACGGACAAGGAGATCGCTCCGCGCGCCCGCGAGAACGATCGCAACGAGCATTTCGACACCGAGCTCGTGCAGAAGATCGCCGACATGGGCTTCCTCGGGGCGATCGTCCCCGAGGAGTACGGCGGCCGCGCCGTGGACTACCGCACCTACGCCCTGATCGTCGAGGAGATCGGGCGCGGCTGCTCGGCGATGCGCACCGTCGTCTCGGTGGTCACCTCGCTCGTGTGCTCGTCGATCGTCCGGTGGGGCACCGAGGAGCAGAAGCAGGAGTGGCTGCCGCGGCTGTGCTCGGGCGAGGCGCTCGGCTGCTTCGGCCTGACCGAGCCGGACACGGGATCGGACGCCTCCAATCTCAAGACGCGCGCCGAGCAGATCGACGGCGGCTGGCGCATCAACGGCGGCAAGATGTGGATCTCCCTGGGCAACTACGCCAAGCTCGCGATGATCTTCGCGCAGACCGACCCCGAGCTGAAGCACAAGGGCCTCGCCTGCTTCCTCGTGCCCACCGACAGCGAGGGCTTCTCCAGCCAGGAGATCCACGGCAAGCTCGGCCTGAAGGGCTCCGACACGGCCGAGCTCTCGCTCGACGGCGTCGAGGTGCCCGACTCCGCGCTGATGGGCCAGGTGGGCGACGGCTTCAAGATCGCCATGAGCGCCCTCGACTCCGGCCGCTACAGCGTGGCCGCGGGCTGCGTGGGCATCTGCCAGGGCTCGCTCGACGCCTCCGTCGCCTACGCGAAGGAGCGCACGCAGTTCGACCGCCCGATCGCGTCCTTCCAGCTGGTGCAGGAGATGATCGCCGACATGGTCGTGCAGACCGAGGCGGCTCGCGGGCTGGTGTGGCGGGCCGGCTGGCTCAAGGACCAGGGCAAGCCCAGCACCACCGAGACCTCGATCGCCAAGCTCTACGCGACCGAGGCGGCGGTCAACTGCGCCGATCGCGCCATCCAGGTCCACGGCGGGTCGGGCTACGTCGACGACTACCCGGTCGAGCGCTACCTGCGCGACGCCCGCGTGACCACGCTCTACGAGGGCACGTCGCAGATCCAGAAGCTGATCATCGGGCGCGCCTACACGGGCATCAACGCGCTGGTGCCGTGAACCTGATCACCGCCGAGACGCGCGGGGCCGTCGGACTCGCCCAGCTGAACCGCCCGGACGCCCGCAACGCCCTCTCGGCCGAGCTCATGGAGGAGCTCGGCGCACTGCTCGAGCGCTGGGACGACGACCCCGAGATCGGCTGCATCGTGATCGCGGGCGGCGAGGAGTGGTTCGCCGCCGGCGCCGACATCAAGGCGATGGCCACGCGCAGCTTCCAGGAGGCGCTCGTGTCGCCATCGGCGCGCTTCTGGCCGCTCCTGGCGCGCGTGCGCACGCCGCTCGTCGCCGCCGTGTCCGGCTACGCGCTCGGCGGCGGCTGCGAGCTGGCGCTGGCGTGCGACATGATCGTCGCCTCGGAATCGGCGGAGTTCGGCCAGCCCGAGATCCTGCTGGGGATCATCCCCGGCGGCGGCGGCACTCAGCGCCTCGCGCGCGTGATGGGCAAGCAGCGCGCGATGGAGCTGGTGCTGACCGGCCGGCGCATCGACGCGGCCGAGGCTCACCGACTCGGGATCGTCAACAAGGTCGCGCCGCGAGACGGGTGGCTCGACGCCGCGCTGGAGCTGGCCGGCGTGGTGGCCAGCCGGCCGCCGTTGGCGGCGCGCCTCGGCAAGCAGGCGGTGCTGGCGGCGGACGAGACCGCCCTGAGCGCCGGGCTGGAGGCGGAGCGACGCCTGTTCGAGCTGGCGATGGCGACCGAGGACCGGGTGGAGGGCATGACCGCGTTCGTCGAGAAGCGCCCGCCCGAGTTCCGCGGGCGGTGATCCTCGGGGTCGTCGGCGCCGGCACCATGGGCGCCGGCATCGCGCAGCTGGGCTGCGCCGCCGGGTACCGCACGCTGCTGCACGACCCGCTGCCGGAGGCGCTCGAGGCGGGCGAGCGGCGGGTGCGCGACGGATTGGAGCGCTGGGCGGCCAAGGGCCGCGCCGACGCGGCGGCGGCCGACCTGCTCGAAGCCGCCGCCTCGCTCGACGGCCTGGCCGGCTGCGACCTGGTGATCGAGGCCGCGCCCGAGCGCCCCGACCTGAAGCGAGAGCTGTTCGCCCAGCTCTCGGAGGCCTGCGGGCCCGACACCGTGCTGGCGACCAACACCAGCTCGATCCCGGTGACCTCGTTGGCCGGGGCGGCGGCGCGACCCGAGAACGTCGTCGGCATGCACTTCTTCAACCCGCCGCCGCTGATGGAGCTGCTCGAGGTGATCCGTGCCGACCAGACCGGCGACCGCGCGCTGGAGCTGGCCCGCACGGCCGGAGAGGCGATGGGCAAGCGCGTGATCCTGGCGGCCGACGGCCCGGGCTTCCTCGTCAACCGCTGCGGGCGCCCGTTCGCCGGAGAGGGGCTGCGCCTGCTGGGCGAGCGCCTCGCCACGCACGACCAGATCGACCGCATCTGCCGCATGGGCGGCGGCTTTCGGATGGGTCCGTTCGAGCTGATGGACCTGGTCGGCATCGACGTGGGCTTCGAGGTGGCCAAGTCGTTCGACGAGCTGTCCTTCGGCGAGCCGCGCTGGCGGCCGAGCCCGATCCAGGCGCGCATGGTCGCCGCCGGCCGGCTGGGGCGCAAGACCGGCCGCGGCTACTACGACTACTCCGAGGACGGCGCCTACCGCCCCGACGACCCGAAGCCGCGCGAGCCGGGCGGCGGCGATGGGGCGCTGGTGACGATCCTGGGCGACGGCCCGGTGGCTGACGGCCTGCGCGAGCGAGCGCGGGCGGCCGGCTACGAGCTGCGCGAGGGCGGCCCGACCGAGCTGGTGGTGGACGCCGGGCCGACCCCCGCCGAGAGCGTGCCGGGCGGCGCGCCGCCTGCTGGTGCTGTGCGCTTCGCACAGCCTGGCCGCCCGCGGCGAGCACGGTGCGGTCGGCTTCCACCTGCTGCCGCCGCTCGAAGCGCTCGTGGAGCTGACCCGCGGGGCGGGCACGCAGACGTTCGCCGCCGAGGCGGCGGAGGACTTCTTCGCGCGGCTCGGCTTCCACACCGAGTGGGTCGAGGACGCTCCCGGGCTCGTGCTGGGCCGGCTCGTCTGCCAGCTGGTGAACGAGGCGTGGTTCGCGGTCGGCGAGGGGGTCGGCTCGGAGGCGGACGTTGACACCGGGCTCATGCTCGGCCTGGGCCACCCGCGCGGGCCGATCGAGTGGGGCGAGCAGATCGGCCTCGAGCACGTGATCGCCGTGCTCGACGGGCTCTGGCACGAGCGCCGCGAGGAGCGCTACCGGCCGGCGCCGCTGCTGAGCCGCAAGGCGAGCGCCGCAACTTTCGCGCGCCGCGACGAGTTGACGCGGCATGTGCCGCGCGCTCGCCCTCGGCGCCGCCCTCCTGACCGCGCTCGCGCTGTTGTCCGGGCTGCGCGATCACCCCGATGCCCGAGCGGCAGCACTCCACCTTCGAGGGCTTCCCGGTGATCTCCTACGTGCCCGAGCACCCACGCGGGATGGTGTACCTGTTCCACGGGAGCAACGGCAGCGCGAACTTCGCCGAGAGAGTCGAGACGACCGACGTGCTCAACCGGCTGATCGCTCGCGGCTACGGCTTCGTGTCGACCTCTTCCACCGAGCGGACCGGCGACAAGCGCTGGAACGCGGCCGACCCATCGCTGACAACCAACCCCGACCTCGCGCGCCTGGTCAGGCTGCAGGCGAACCTGGTCGCGACGACCGGGCTCGAGCGCGAACACGCCGCTGGTGGGGATCGGGATGTCGAACGGCGCCCGCTTCGTGACGCTCTGGGGTCAGTCGTGGAGGAACGCCGGCTACCCGGTTAAGGCCATCTGGCCCAGCCACGGCACCACGGCCAACCCCTACGACGGCCCGGGGCAGCTGACCGTGCCGACGTTCTTCACGACCTCCGAGAACGACTTCACCTCACGGCCCGGGCCGATCATCCAGAACTACCTGACGGCCAGCAACTCGGGGACGCCGAGCGAGCTGAACATCTCGCGCGAGCGCCGGCTCAGCTCGCTCCAGTACGAACGCATCCCGGGAATCGACTCCAACGAGAGCAAGCAGATCGTCTCCGCGCTGATCGCCACCGGGGCCTGGAACGCGCAGGGCGACCGGGTCGAGCCGGACGTCGCGCAGGCGGCCGCCAAGGGGCTGGCGGCGACCATGCCCGCCTCGGTGCAATCCGCTAGGAACGAGATCGACAACGAGACCTTGCTCCAGCTGGCGGTCCATCAGTTCACCGCGGAGTTCGCGGAGAAGGCGATCGCCTTCTTCGACCGGTACGTTCCGTAGGCCATGTCCGAGGAGAACGTGGAGTTCCTCCGGAACTTCCTTGCCGGGCCTCAGAGCCTCGAGAAGGACGCGCTGCTCGCCGCCCTTCCGCAGCTGATCCCCGAGATCTGCGACCCGGACATCGAGTGGGTCGAGGACCCGACTCGGGCGGACAGCCGCACCTACCGCGGGCACCAAGGGGTGCACGACTCCTGGACCCACTGGCTCGAGAACTTCGAGCAGTACCACGCCGACGTGGAGAGCATCACCGACCACGGAGATCGCGCTTACGTCGTGGCGGTCGAGCACGCCCGCGGCAGCATCAGTTCCGCCGACGTGAGCGCCCGGATCTACATGGTCGTCACCTTCCGGGACGGGAAGATCCTCCGCTACCAGGAGTTCTACGACGAGCAGGCGGCCCTCGCGGTCCTGGAGGGCTAGGCGTTGGCGACCGCGGATCTCACCGTTCTGGCGCTCGGCGGCGGCGATGTGAGCGCCAGCCGGTACATCGCTGAGATCCAGCGCCGGCTCGCACGCCAGGAGCGG
Source organism: uncultured Thermoleophilaceae bacterium (assembly GCA_963722245.1). Classification (GTDB taxonomy): domain Bacteria; phylum Actinomycetota; class Thermoleophilia; order Solirubrobacterales; family Thermoleophilaceae; genus JACVRW01. The sequence goes on along the minus strand of CAVRKM010000012.1, from coordinate 439,276 downwards.
GTCAGGTACCGCATGCACGCGATGGGAACCGGCCTCGAGGGCTCGACCGCGGACATCCTCGCCGTCGTCGCCGAGCTGCACGCCGTTCCCTTCGAGCAGGGCGCGCCGCGCGTCTACACGGTGCTCAAGCTGGACGAGCGCCACGACCGCCCGGGCCAGACCCTCGACGACAAAGTCCGATCCGTCGAGGATCGCCTGGGCGGTGGCGACATCTGACCGTGACCAAGCTCGCTGAAGTCGACGAGCTGCGCGCGTAGCCTGTCGTGGCATGACCGCACGGGGGACCCTGGCCGCCCTGCTCGTGCTCGTCCTCGCCGGATGTGGCGGCAGCGGCGGGAGCGACAAGCCGGCTCCGGCGAAGCAGACGGAGGCGCCCGCGGAGGAGGGAGCTCCGGCGGGGGCGTCGCACACGCCGGACAGCTGCATGCTGAAGGCGGGCCTCGAGTCGATCGAGAAGCCCTCCAAGGGCGTGTGGACCGCCTTCCACCCGGACGGCTACCCGGTCCGCGTGAAGAAGTTCGGCTCGCCGGCCGCCGCCCACCGTGCGGTCGAGGCCGCACCGGGTGTCGCCGAGCAGGCGAACTTCTTCGGCATCTTCGCGCCGGCCGAGGACCAGGCGAACCACGCGACGCTCAAGGTCGCTCGCTGCCTGGTGGCGTTCTAGAGCGCCCGAACCTCGCGCGCCAGCGCGCTGCGGGCCTGGTCGAGCGCGGCCCCGCCGCGCACCAGCCGGGTAGCCGCGTCGCGGGCCGCGGCGGCGTCACCGCGACGCGCCGCCTCCGCGACGTCCCGGAGAGCGCGGCGAACGTCTGCCATCGCGGCGAGCAGCGCCTCGTGGTCTTTGACCAGCGGGTCAGGCGCCTCGAGCCGGTCGAGCCGCTCGCGCAGGTCTCCGAGCCGTCGCTCGTAGCCGGTGAACTGCCCCGCGATGCGGGCGTCCTCGGTGCTCCGCAGGCCCTCCCCCACGTCGTTGCCGAGCGCCACCAGGCCCCGATCGATCGGCGGCCAACCCTCCTTGTACTTGTCCTCGGTGCTCTTCCCGCAGGCGGTCAGCCCGGCGCAGATCAACAGGACCAGGGCGAGCGGCCGCACGGCTCGCCAGCCTAGGCCAGCAGCGAGCGGCATGCCGCCGCGGCCAGCTCGCGCTCGGCCGTTCGCAGCGAGGTGCGCAGGCGGCCCTCGAGCCAGAGGCGACAGAACTCCTGGGCGGGGCCGATCAGCACGGAGTAGAAGAGGTCGAGCGGCATCGCGCGGATCCGCCCGGCGGCCACCTGCGCGTCGAGCCACTCCGACGTGGCGCGCAGCGCGCGCCTGTTCAGCTCGGCGATCTCCGCGGCCGCACGCGGCGGGCGACCGCTGAGCAGGAAGCGGGCGCGGTCGCGGTCGTCGGCCACCCAGCGCAGGTGGTGACGCACCAGCTCCCTGACGGTTCGCTCGGCGTCGGCGCCCTCCGCGAGCACGGCCAGCAGGCCCTCCTGGTAGTCGGCCAGGACGGCCACGTAGAGGGCGGCTGCGATGCCCTCCTTGTCCCCGAAGTGGTGGTAGATCGAGCCGACGCTCGCGCCCGATCGCTCGCGCACCTCCTCCACGGTGGTGCCCGCCAGCCCCCGCTCGGCGAAGCCGCGCAGCGCGGCGTCGAGGATCTCGTGCTTGCGATCTGCCATTAGAACATTATTCTAGTAGCGATGCTTGACGAGTTCCTCCCCCGCTACGACGTCAACGAGGTGCATTCGATCGGGATCGGCGCTGCGCCGGGCGCGGTGATGGATGCCGTCCGCGCCCTGACCGCGAAGGAGGTGCCGCTGCTCGTGGCCCTGATGGCCATCCGCAGCGTGCCCGCGCTGCTGCGCCGCCGCCGACCGCCCGTGCGCGGCCCGCTCCTGGACGGCTTTCGCAAGAGCGGCTTCGTGGAGCTGCGCGAGGCCCCCGACGAGCTGGTGCTAGCCAGCGTCGGGCGCTTCTGGCAGCCCGTTGGTGGCCTACGCCGGATCGAGGCCGCCGACTTCGCCGGCTTCGCCGAGCCCGGCTTTGCCAAGGCGGCCTTCAACTTCGAGATCGCGCGGGTCGGCGAGCGGACGGTGCTGAGGACCGAGACGCGCGTGGCGACCACCGACGAGCACGCCCGCCGCAGCTTCGCCCGCTACTGGCGGGTGGTCCACCCCGGGAGCGCGCTGATCCGAATCGCCTGGCTGCGCGCCATCCGGCGCCGCGCAGAGCGCCACAGCGCCTGATTTGCGCTGCCGGAAGAGTGCGCCTACTGTGGATCGGGTCCGGCCCTCCGGCGGACTCGCCCAGTGCAGCACCCGATGACCCGACCCTTCCGCATCGCCAAACGCCTGATCGCCCCCGCGCTGCTTGCAGCGACGCTGGTCGGTCGTCCAGGTCGTGCTCGCGGCCCCGCCGACCGCCGAGCTTCACCGTCACGGGGCCGGGCGGGAACAACACCTGCGGGCTCTACACGTTCACGGACACGTCGACCGACGCGGACGGCGACATCCACACGATCGCCTGGGACCTCGGCGGGACGCCGGCGGCAAGCGGGAGCCACGGTCCAGACCACGCTTCGCGCAGCCCCGGCGCGCGCACGATCAACATGACCGTGACCGACGGCTGCGGGATGGCGACGCGCACCGTGGACACGGTGTCCGGCACGCCGCAGACCGTGACGGTCGGCAACGGCGGCCCCCCGAACGCCGCCTTCACCGCCACCCCCAACCCGGTCGAGCCGAACACGTCGGTCACGTTCAACGGCGCGGGCTCGACCGCCCCGGGCGGCGGCTCGATCGCCAGATACGAGTGGGACCTCGACGGCAACGGCAGCTACGAGACGGACACCGGCGCCGCGGGCACGGCCACGCTCGGGGCGGGGTTCGCCACGAACGGCGTCCACCCGGTGAACCTGCGGGTGACCGACAACTGCGGCGGCGTAGACACGGTCGCCCGGCAGCGTCTTCGTGAACAACAGCCCGCCCACTTCCTCGTTCACCATCACGCCCAACCCCGCGGCCATCGGCGCGGCCGTCACGTTCGACGGCTCCGCCTCGACCGATCCGGGCGGAACGATCGCCAACTACGCGTGGGACTTCGGCGACGGCACTGGTTCGCCCACGAATGCAGCCGCCACCATCACGCATCCCTACGCCACCGCAGGTACCTTCATCGCCCAGCTCACGGTGACGGATGGGAACGGCGCGAGCACCACGACCTTCCACCAGCTCAGGGTGAACGCCAAGCCGACCGCCAGCTTCTCCTACAGCCCGCTGAACCCGCTGATCGGCGAGGCGGTCGCCTTCGACGGCACGACCTCGGCCGACCCGGACGGCACCATCGCCACGTACGAGTGGGACCTGGACGGCGACGGCAGCTTCGAGACCACCGGGGCCACGCCGACGCACACGTACCTCAGCCCCGGCACGGTCAACGTGAGGCTGCGCGTGACCGACAGCGACGCCACGCTCAGCGACGTCGTCCAGCGTGTCGTGACGATCCAGGCCACGCGTCCGAACCCGGGGTTCACCTACGCCCCTGAGAACCCGCTGCCCGGCCAGCCCGTGACGCTCACGTCCACCTCGACGCCGTCGGCGTCGCCCGGCGCCCCGGCGCTGGTCGCAACGCAGTGGGACTTCAACTACTCGCCGATCGCGGACTTCACGCTCGATGGCGCCGGCGCGTCGATCGTGACCTCCTTCGCCACTCCGGGCCCGCACCCGGTCGCGGTCAAGGTCACGGAGACCGGCGGCGGGTTTGGCATCGCAACGGGCACGATCCCGGTCAACGCCCCGCCGCAGGCAGCCTTCACCGTCTCGCCCACCAAGCCCGTCGAGGGCAAGGAGGTCACGTTCGCGTCGACCTCCGGAGACCCCGACGGCCCGCTGGCCAAGCAGGAGTGGGACCTCAACAACGACGGCAAGTTCGAGCGCTCCGGCGGGGTGGTGTCCACCACGAAGCTCAAGCACGGCTCCCGCAAGATCGGCCTGCGCGTGACCGACTCGAAGGGCGCCACCGCGACCAGCGTCCGCACGATCGCCGTCAAGCCGCCCGTCCTGCGCAACCCGCAGAACGTCGTCAGCTCGGTCTCCTACGAGCGTCATTCGTGGGGCATCCGGGTGGTGAGCTTCACGCTCAAGACCCCCGCCAAGACCTCGGTGGCGGTCAGCTGCAAGGGGCGCGGCTGCCCGCGCGGCACCTTCCACAAGCGCACGCGCAAGAAGGGCGCGACGCTCGGCTTCCCTCAGCTCAAGGCCAACCTGCACGCCGGCGCGAAGGTCAACATCATCTTCGCCAGGGCCGGGCGCATCACGGGCTGGGACGTGATCACGGTTCGCGGCGGCAAGACCTCGCTGCGCGAGGGCTGCAAGCCGCGCGGCGCGAAGAAGCAGAAGCGCTGCCCCTAGGCGAGCGCCTCCAGTAGGCGGTCGACCTCCTCGGCCGAGGTGTAGTGGAGGAACCCGGCGCGGACCGCGCCGCCGCGCTCGGACAGTCCCAGCGCGCGCATCGGCTCGAGCGCGTAGTAGTCGCCGTCCCACACGTACAGGCCGCGCTCCCCGAGCCGCTCCGCGACGGCGCGTGGCGACTGGCCGGGCAGGTTGAGGCAGAACGTGGGCGTGCGCCCCTCGACCGTGCGCAGGCCGTACAGCTCGGCCGCCTCCGGGAACCCGTCGAGGAAGCGGCGTGCGAGCCCGTCCTCGTGCGCCTGGATGCGCTCGAAGGCGACGTCCAGCGAGCCGTCTCCGAGCGAGCGCAGGTACTCGACGGCGGCCACCGTGCCGGCCACCGCCTCGTGCGATTGCGTGCCGGTCTCGAAGCGATGCCCTGGCGGCGTCTGCTCCGCGGGCCGCACGCGGTCGGCCGGCAGCGACGCGGCGAGGTCGGGGCGGATTGCCGCGACCCCGAGGTGCGGCCCGAAGAACTTGTAGGGCGAGCAGAGCAGCACGTCGAGGCCCCACTCGCGCGCCCGCAGGCGGCGGTGCGGCGCGAGGTGGACGGCGTCCGCCCAGGCCAGTGCGCCGACGCGGTGAGCCGCCGCGGCGATCCGTGCCGGGTCGGTGATCGACCCGACCGCGTTTGACGCGAGCGTGAACGCGACCACGCGCGTGCGGTCGCCGATCAGCTCCTCGAGGGCTTCGTGGTCCAGCGTCACGTCGCCGGGCCGGATCGGCGCATGGCGCACCACCAGGTCGTGGTCGGCGGCGATCAGCAGCCAGGGCGACACGTTCGCGTCGTGATCGAGCTGGGTCACGACGATCTCGTCGCCGGGCTCGAGCGTGCGAGCGACCGCGTGGGCGAGCAGGAAGTTGAGCGTGGTCATGTTCGCTCCGAACGCGATGCCGTCGGCCTCGCCGCCCGTGAAGTCGGCGGCGGCCGTGCGACCGCCCTCCATCACCTCGACCGCGGCCGCCGAGGTGGCGAAGGCGCCGCCCAGGTTCGCGTTCGACTCGCGCAGGCAGGCGTCGATCGCGTCGAGCACCTGCTGCGGCACCTGCGAGCCGCCGGGACCGTCGAGGTAGGCGGCGCCGCCGGCCAGCGCGGGAAAGCGCGCCCGCACGGCGGCCACGTCAAGCGGTTGCGCGCTGGTCCTTGAGGTAGTGGAGGAGGCCACCGTGCACCAGGATCTCACGTTCCTTGGGGGCGAAGTCGTGGCTCAGCATGAGGCGCTCGCCCGACTCCTCGATCTCGACCGTGATCTCGTCCGCGCCGTCCTCCAGCTCCTGCTTGACGTGCGGCAGGGTCCAGGTCTGGCCCACCTCGGCGCGGTCGTAGTCGGACTCGTCGACGAACGTGAGCGCCAGGATGCCCTGCGCGACCAGGTTGCGCCGGTGGATGCGCGCGAACGACTTCGCGAACACGGCGCGCACGCCCAGCTGCAGCGGCGCCAGGGCCGCGTGCTCGCGCGACGAACCCTGCCCGTAGTTGCGCCCGCCGACGATGAAGCCGCCGCCCCACTCCTTGATGCGCTCGCGGAACCCGGGGTCGCGGTGCTGCAGCGTGAACTCGGCGATCGCCGGGATGTTCGATCGGTAGGACATGACGATCACGCCGTCCGGCGCCAGGTCGCCGGTCGAGATGTTGTCCGGCTGGACGGTCGCGATGCGAGCGCTCAGAGACGGCTCGAGCGGCTCGTGCTCGGGGGGCGTCTTGATGTTCGGCCCGCGCGGGATCTCGATCCGATCGGCCTCGTCCTCCGGCGCCGGCGCGAAGATGTGGCGGTCCTCCACGTAGGGCTTCAGCACGGGCATCTCGAGCAGCTCGGGAGGCTCGCCCTCCTCGCGCGGGTCGCGGATCTCGCCGTGGAGCATCGAGACCGCGGCGACCGCCGGGGAGCAGAGGTAGACCTGATCGTCGGGGGTGCCCGAGCGCCCTGGGAAGTTGCGGTTGAACGTGCGCAGCGAGTTGGCGTCCGACGGCGGCGCCTGGCCCATGCCGACGCAGGGGCCGCAGACCGGCTCCAGCATGCGCACGCCGCCCTCCACGAGCTGGCGGTACACGCCCGCCTCGGCGATCGCCACGAGGATCTGACGCGAGCCCGGCGTGGCGGTGGCCGTCACCCGCTCGTGGACCTCGCGGCCGCCGTCGGCGGCCAGCACCGCGCCCGGAAGCGCCAGGTCCAGGTACGCGGAGTTCACCGACGAGCCGATGCAGACCTGCTCGATCGGCGTCCCGGCGACCTCCTCGACTCCCACGACGTTGTCCGGGTTCTGCGGCTTGGCCACGAGCGGGCCGAGCTCCTGCAGGTCGATCTCCACCCGGTCGTCGTACTCGCAGCCCGCGTCGGGAGCGAGCTCGGCGAAGTCCTCCTCGCGCTGCTGGCGCCGCAACCACTCGCGGGTGTTCTCGTCGGGGCCGAAGACGGCCGCGGTGGCGCCCAGCTCGGCGATCATGTTGGCGATCGTGCCGCGCTCGGGCACGGCAAGGTCGGCGGTGCCGGGGCCGGTGAACTCGAACACCTTGTTCTTGCCGCCGCTGACGGTCAGGCGCCGCAGCAGCTCGAGGATGACGTCCTTGGCCTGGACCCAGGGGCGGCTGAGCGTGTTGTCGAGGTGCACCTCCACGACCTCCGGGCAGGCGATCTCGTAGGGGTAGCCGGCCATCGCCACCGCCACGTCGAGCCCGCCGGCGCCGATCGCGATCATGCCGAGGGCGCCGCTGGTGGTGGTGTGCGAGTCGGCGCCCACGAGGATGCCGCCGGGGCGGGCGTAGCGCTCGATGTGCACGTAGTGGCAGATGCCGTTGCCCGGGCGCGAGTAGTGGATGCCGTGGCGGCGGCAGAGCGCCTGCAGCATGCGGTGGTCGTCGGGGTTCTTGAAGTCGAGCTGGATCACGTTGTGGTCCACGTACTGGAGGGCCCGCTCGACCTTCACGCGCGGGACCTCGAGCTGCTCGAACTGCATCAGCGCCATCGTGCCGGTGGCGTCCTGGAGCAGCGTCTGGTCCACCTCGAGCGAGATCGGCCGGCCCGGGACGAGCTCGCCGTCGACCAGGTGGTCGCGCAGGATCTGCCTGGTCAGGTTGTCGGCCATCCACGGACAAGCTACCCACCGCCGGGCGTACGATCCCCGCGTGGCTCGCAAGCGCCAGGTGAACGCCCTGCACCGCCAGGCCGAGAACTTCGCCCGCTCGCGCGTGGGCTCCTGGTACTTCATCAACGTCGCGATGCGAGTCGACCGCGTGCTGCTGCCGCTCTCGCGCGGGCGGCTGTCGAGCGGCTTCGGCCAGCAGGTCGGGCTGCTCGAGACGATCGGCGCCAAGAGCGGCGAGCGCCGGCGCATCCCGCTGCTCTACCTGCGCGACGGCAACCACGTGGTGCTGATCGCGTCCAAGGGCGGGAACGTCAAGAACCCGGCCTGGTACTGGAACGTGAAGGCCAACCCGGACGTGCGCTTCCTCGGCCCCGGCGGCCTGACGGGCGACTACGTGGCCCGCGAGGCGGAGGGCGACGAGCGCTCGCGCCTGTGGGCCGAGGCGGTCGACTACTACGACGGCTTCGCGACGTATCAGGGCCGCACAGACGGGCGCCGGATCCCGGTCGTGGTGCTGGAGCCGGCGCGCGGAACGGCGGCGATAGGGGGGTCCCGGAAGTTGCGTCGGACATATCGACGCTTCTTCCGGAACCCCCTTCGCGCTAGGCGGCCACCGCCTCCGTCACCTGCTCGTCGTTGGCCGAGGCAGGGCGACGACCGCGCCCTCGGCCCGCTTGCCCGGCACCAGCAGCGCCGCCAGCGCTCCGGCCGCCAGCACCGCCGCGCCGACCCACACGGCCGGGATCAGCCCGTCGACATAGGCCTGCGGCGACTCGAACCCGCCGGCTCCGGTGAACACCGTCGCCAGCACGGCCACGCCCAGCACCCCGCCGATCTCGCGGACGGTGTTGGTCGCGCCCGAGGCCTGGCCGGCCTGGTCGGGCCGCACCGCGCCGAGCACCGCGTTCGCCGCCGGCGCGAACACCAGCGCCATGCCGGTGCCGGCCATGACGAAGCCGGGGACCACGAGCCCGTACGACATGTCGGGCGTCGGTCACGATCGCGATCCAGGTGAGTGCCGCGGCCTGCAGCGCCAGCCCGGCTGCCATCAGCGGCCGGCTGCCGATCCGGTCGGAGAGGATCCCCGCGACCGGTGCCACGAAGATCGGCATCGCGGTCCAGGGCAGCGTGCGCAGCCCCGCCTCCAGCGGCGAGTAGCCCTGGGCGACCTGGAAGAACTGCGCCAGCAGGAAGATCGAGCCGAAGGCGCCGAAGAACATCGCCAGCGACACGCCGTTGGTCGCGGCGAACGTGCGGTTGCGGAAGAACTGCATCGGCAGCATCGGCGTCGGGGTGCGGGTCTCCCACACCGCGAAGGCCGCCAGCAGCGCCGTGCCCGCGGCGATCGAGGCGATCACCGTCGTGCTCGTCCAGCCGAGCTCCTGCGCCCGGACGATGCCGAACACCACGCCCAGCAGGCCGCCGCTCGCGAGCGCGACGCCCGGGAGGTCGACCCGCGCGTGCGCGCCGCGGCTCTCACTCAGCACCCGCAGGGCCGCGGGGACGAGCGCCAGGCCAATCGGCACGTTCAGCCAGAAGATCCACTGCCAGGAGAAGCCCTCGACGACCGCGCCGCCGACGACCGGACCGAGCGCCACGCCGAGGCCCGAGACGCCGGACCAGATGCCCAGCGCCAGGCCGCGCTTCTCGGCGGCGAACGCCTCGCTGAGCAGGGTCAGCGACAGCGGGGTGATGACCGCGCCGCCGAGTCCCTGGAAGGCCCGCGCGGCGATCAGCGCGTCGGTGCTCGGCGCGAGCGCCGCGGCGGCCGAGGAGAGCGTGAACACGCCGATCCCGACCGCGAACACCAGCCGCCGGCCGAACCGGTCGCCCAGGGCCGCGGCGGTCAGCAGGAAGACCGCGTAGCTGAGCGTGTAGGCGTTGACGGTCCACTCGAGGTCCTCGAGCGAAGCACCGAGATCCTCGCGAATGCTCACGAGGGCATTGGTCACGACGAGGTTGTCGAGCGTGACCATGAACAGGGCGATCGAGACGATCGCGAGGGTCCAACGACTTTGCTTGCTCATCTCTATCTCCTTATTGATTGATCTATCAGTGCGTGGACAAAAAAAGAGAGGCCGCTAGACGGCCGTGCTCCCCTTCGCCAGCGGCGGCAGGAAGTCGCCGGAGAGCTCGAGTGAGGCGGCCACGTTGAGGAGCATCCCCTTGGCCATGAACGAGACGACCTCCTCGTCGGTCGCGCCGCTCATGCGCCGCACGTCCTCCCAGAGGCCCATGAAGTCCCGCCGGATCGGCTCGCCCAGGTCGGGATCCCCGGCCGCGGCGTGGGCCTGCATCTGGAAGCGGATCTCGTCGCGGTCCGCGAGCAGCTCGATGTAGGCGTGTGCCATGGCCTCGAGCCGCTCCTCCGGGGTCGACCGGCCGCGCACCGCTTCGAGGAAGGCGCGCCGGATGCGGTCCACGACGTGACGGTCGACCGCCAGGAACAGCTCGCGCTTGTTGGGGAACAGCGCGTAGATGTACGGCTGCGAGATCCCGGCGCGCTTGGCGATCGCGGTGGTGCTGGTGGCATGGAAGCCGTTGGCGGCGAACTCCTTCACGGCCGCCTCGATCACCTGCTCGCGCCGCTCGTCGGAGGAGCTGCGGGGCCGGCTGTCGCGTGTGCTCTTCACTGCCATGCCGAGCATGTTATTGATTGATCTATCAGTTGTCAAGGAGCGAGGCGAAGGTCCCGACCGCGCGCGCCAGGACCTGCCCCTCTTCATCGCTCGCCGTTGCGCTCGAAGCCGCCGCCCGGACCCGGACGAACGTCCCAACCGGCGCGGGCGCCACCAGCTCGACCTCCAGCCGGTCGGGCCGTCGTCCTGCCGCCACCGCCAGCGCCTCCTCGAGCGCCGCCGTCAGCACCCCCGCGTGCGCCAAGCCGGGCGCACCCTGGTGGTCCTGCTTGACGAAGAAGCGACCCTCCACGCCGTCGGCGGCATGCGAGAGCTCCAGCTGCAGCCCGAACAGGTTGGCCTGGCCGCAGCCGAAGCAGAGCTCGTGGTGGGAGACCGGGTCCTCAGGCACGCAGGTCGCGCAGCACGAAGTGCAGGATGCCCCCGCCCCGGTAGTACTGCCACTCGTTCGGCGTGTCGATGCGGACGCGGGCCTCGAACGAGACCCCGGTGTCCGTCGTCACCTCGAGCGAGCGCGCGCCCTCCGACAGCGGCTCCAGCGAGAACGTCTCCTCCCCCGTCAGCCCCAGCGACTCGGCCGACTCGCCGTCCGGGAACTGCAGCGGCAGCACGCCCATCCCGACCAGGTTGGAGCGGTGGATGCGCTCGTAGGACTCCGCGACCACGAACCGCACGCCGAGCAGGCGCGGCCCCTTGGCCGCCCAGTCGCGCGACGAGCCCGAGCCGTACTCCTTGCCCGCCAGCACGCACAGCGGCACTCCCTCGGCCGCGTACTCCATCGCCGCCTCGTAGATCGTCGTCACCTCGCCGTCCTTGCGAGTGAAGCCGCCCTCGGTCCCGGGCGCGAGCTGGTTGCGCAGCCGGATGTTCGCGAACGTGCCGCGCATCATCACCTCGTGGTTGCCGCGCCGCGAGCCGTACGAGTTGAAGTCGCGCTGCTCCACGCCGTGCTCGATCAGGTACGAGCCTGCCGGGGAGTCCTTCTTGATCGCGCCGGCCGGCGAGATGTGGTCGGTGGTCACGCTGTCGCCCAGCACGGCCAGCACGCGGGCGTCGCGGATCTCCTCGAAGCCGTCGGGCGCTTCGGCCGGCATCCCCTCGAAGTAGGGCGGCCGGCGCACGTAGGTCGAGTCCGGGTCCCACGCGTAGCGATTGCCCTCGGGCACCTCCAGCGCGTTCCAGGTCTCGTCGCCCTCGAACACCTCGCCGTAGCTCTTGCGGAACATGTCCGACTCGATCGCCTGCTCCATCACCTCGTTGACCTCCTCGCGGCTGGGCCAGAGGTCGCGCAGGTAGACGTCCCCCTGGAGCGGCGACTCGATCATGTCCACGTCCATCCGTCCCGCGAGCGCGTAGGCCACGCACAGCGGCGGCGAGGCGAGGTAGTTCATCTTCACCTCGGGGTGGATGCGACCCTCGAAGTTGCGGTTGCCGGACAGCACCGAGGCGACCACCAGGTCGCGCTCCTCGATCTCCCGCGAGACCTCCTCCGGCAGCGGCCCCGAGTTCCCGATGCAGGTGGTGCAGCCGTAGCCGACCAGGTCGAACCCGAGCTTCGAGAGCGGCTCGATCAGCCCGGCTCGCTCCAGGTACTCGGTGACGACCTTCGAGCCCGGCGCGAGCGAGGTCTTGACCCACGGCCGGCGCGTGAGCCCGGCCTCGACCGCCTTCTTGGCGAGCAGGCCGGCGCCGAGCATCACGGACGGGTTCGAGGTGTTGGTGCAGCTCGTGATCGCGGCGATCACAACCGCCCCGTGGTCGAGCCCCTCGTGCCGCTCGGCGACGGCCGTGGCGGCGTGGTCGTGGCCCGGCTTCGGCGCCGCGCCGCCGCCGTTGTCGGTGGGCGGATCGCTCGCCGGGAAGCTCTCCGCGGCCGCCTCGTCGTAGCCCTCGAGCGAGCCGTCCCCGGTCAGCTCGGCGAGCTCGGCCAGGAAGTCGGAGGCGGCGTCCGCGAGCGCGACGCGATCCTGCGGGCGCTTGGGGCCGGCCAGCGACGGCACGACGTCGCCGAGGTCGAGCTCGAGCGTGTCCGAGTAGACCGCGTCCTCGTAGTCCTCGTCGTGGAAGAGCCCCTGCTCGCGGCAGTAGGCCTCGACCAGCTCGACGCGCTCGGGCGGGCGGCCCGAGAACTCGAGGTAGCGGAGCGTCTCGGCGTCGACCGGGAAGATCCCGCAGGTGGCGCCGTACTCGGGCGCCATGTTGCCGATCGTGGCGCGGTCGGCCAGCGGCAGGTCGCTGCAGCCCCGGCCCGAAGAACTCGACGAACTTGCCGACCACCCCGCGCTCGCGCAGCATCTGGGTCACCGTCAGCACGAGGTCGGTCGCGGTCGCGCCCTCGGGCAGCTCGCCGGTCAGCCGGAAGCCGACGACCTGCGGGATCAGCATCGACACCGGCTGGCCGAGCATCGCCGCCTCGGCCTCGATGCCGCCGACGCCCCAGCCGAGCACGCCCAGCCCGTTGATCATCGTGGTGTGCGAGTCGGTGCCGACCAGCGTGTCGGGGAAGGCCTGGCCGTCGCGCGTCTCGACCACGCGGGCCAGGTACTCGAGGTTGACCTGGTGGCAGATGCCGGTGTTGGGCGGCACCACGCTGAAGTTGTCGAAGGCGGTCTGGCCCCAGCGCAGGAACGCGTAGCGCTCGCGGTTGCGCTCGAACTCGAGCTCGGCGTTGCGCTGGAAGGCGAGCCGCTCGGCGAACACGTCCACCTGGATCGAGTGGTCGATCACCAGCTCGACCGGCACCAGCGGGTTGATCTTCGCGGGGTCGCCGCCCAGCTCGTCCATGGCGTCGCGCATGGCCGCCAGATCGACGATCGCCGGGACGCCCGTGAAGTCCTGCATCAGCACGCGCGCCGGGCGTGTAGGCGATCTCCGTGGAGGGCTCGTCGGCGGGCGCCCAGCTGGCCACCGCCCTGGCCCCCTCGTCGTCCCCGTTGCGCAGCAGGTTCTCGAGCAGGACCTTCAGCGAGTACGGCACGGTGCGGAGCGTCGATCGGGAAGATCTCGTAGGACTCGCCGCCGACCTCGAGCGTGGAACTTGTCACGTTCGTAGACACTACTCAGCATGCACGACCTGGCCTGCGTCGTCCACCTGCACTCCACCTACTCCGACGGCACCGGGCACGGTCCGGCAGATCGCCAAGGCCGGCGCGCCGCGCCGGGGCCGACGTGGTGCTGCTCACCGATCACGACACGCTCGCCGCCACGCGCAACGGCGAGGAGGGCTGGTACGGCGACGTGCTGCTGCTGGTGGGCGAGGAGGTCTCGCCGCGGCGGGGGAACCACTACCTCGCCTTCGGCATCGACGAGGAGATCGACCACTCCCAGCTCGACGGCGCCGGCATCTGCCGCGCCGTGCGCGCGGCCGGCGGCTTCGGCTTCGCGGCGCACCCGTTCTCACAGGGCTCCGAGCGCTTCAAGCGCGCCGGCACCGGCATGCCGTTCGACGCGCTCGACTGCGAGGCGCTCGACGGCATCGAGCTGTGGAGCTTCGTCACCGACACCGGCGAGTCCGTCACGAGCGTCGGCGAGATGGTCCGCTTCGTGGTCGCGCCGGGGCGCGTGCTCGACCACCCGCCCCGGCGCAACATGCGCGGCCTGGGACGAGCTCTGCCGCACCCGCCGCGTCGTCGCGATCGGCGGCCTCGACGCCCACCAGTTCGGCAAGCGGATCGGGCCGGTCGTGCCGCTGCGGATCATGGGCTACCACCGCTCGTTCCGCTACATCCGCACGCACGTGCTGTGCGAGGCCGCGCCCACCGGCGAGCGGACCGATCGCGAGGCCGTCTACGAGGCCCTGCGCGCGGGCCGCTGCTACATCGCGGTCGACTCCATCGCCCCCGCGCGCGGCTTCACGTTCGAGGCGGACGACCTGCCGATGGGCGCCGAGGCGCCCGCGGCCGGCGCAAGCTGACCGCCCGCACGCCGAGCGACGCGAAGCTGCGCCTGCTGCGCGACGGGCGGGAGATCGCCGGCGCAGCCGGCCGCACGCTGGAGGCGGAGGTCGAGGAGCCGGGCGTCTACCGCGTCGAGGCGCTGCGCGACAAGCACGGCCGCGAGCGCACCTGGATCCTGTCGAACCCGATCTACCTGCGCGGGTAGCGCGTAGCTAGGCGTCGCGCATGGCGATGCTCGCCCCGCGCGCGGCGCCCGCGCTCGCCGCGACCACCAGCAGGATCGCCACGATCTCGCGCGCGACCAGGTCCTCGCCGAGCACGATGAACCCGGCCGTGGCGGCCACCGCCGGCTCCAGGCTCATCAGCACCCCGAAGACGTTTGCGGGCAGCCGGCGCAGCGCCTCCAGCTCGAGCGTGTAGGGGATCGCCGACGACAGCATGGCCGACGGCGAAGCCGACCGCCAGCACCCCGGCCACGAGCAGGTCGCTCCCGCCGTCCGCGATGCCGAGCGGCGCCAGCGGCACGACCGCCACCAGCATCGCCAGCGCCAGCCCATCGCCGCCGGGGAAGACCTGACCGACTCGCGCGGCGAGCAGGATGTAGGCGGCCCAGAACGCCCCCGCCGTCAGCGCGAGAGCTACGCCCAGGCCGTCCAGGTCGGCGCCGCCGAAGTCGGACAGCAGCACGATGCCGGCCGCCGCAAGCGCCGCCCAGGCCAGGTCGAGGCGCTTGCGCGAGCCGAACACCGCCACGCTCAGCGGGCCGACGAACTCGAACGTCACGGCCACGCCCAGCGGGATGCGGTCGAGGGCGGCGTAGAAGGTCGCGTTCATGCCCGCGAGCGAGGCTCCGAACAGCACCATCAGGATCAGGTCCCGGCGGCTGTGCCCCCTGACCCGCGGTCGCCAGATCGCCATCAGCACCAGCGCGGCGAACAGCATGCGCAGGAAGACCGTCCCGCCCGGGCCGATCTCGTCGAAGATCGACTTCGCGAACGCCGCGCCGAACTGCACCGACGACACCGCCCCGACCACGAGCACCGCCGGCGGGACCCGATCCGCGGGCGAGATCTTCGCCCGGGAAGCTACGACGCCGCGGACTCCGCGGCGGCCTCGACCTTCTCAGGGTCCGGCGCCCAGTGCGCCTCAGGGTCGATCGGGTGGTCGCGCAGGTAGGCCTCCGCGTCGAGCGCGGCCATACAGCCGGTTCCGGCGGCCGTGACGGCCTGCCGGTAGGTGCGGTCGGTCAGGTCGCCGGCGGCGAACACGCCCGGCAGCTTGGTGCGCGTGGAGCGCCCCTCCACCAGCACGTAGCCCTCGTCGTCGAGGTCCAGCTGGTCCTCGACGAGCTGCGAGTTGGGGCGGTGGCCGATCGCGATGAAGGCGCCCGTGATCTCGATGTCCTTGGTGGAGCCGTCCTCGGTGTTCTCCAGCACCGCCTTCGAGAGCGCGCCGCTCTCGCCGGGCTCGAAGCGCTGCACCACGTACGGGGTGAGCAGCTCGATGTTGTCCTTGTCCTTCGCGCGCTGGAGCATGATCGCCGAGGCGCGGAACTCCGGGCGGCGGTGGACGATGTCGACCTTGCCGGCGAACTTGGCCAGGAAGGTCGCGTCCTCCATCGCGGTGTCTCCGCCGCCGACGACGATCGTCTCGTGGTCGCGGAAGAAGGCGGCGTCGCAGGTGGCGCAGTAGGACACGCCGCGCGCCGCCAGCTCGTCCTCGCCGGGCACGCCCAGCTTCTTCGGCTCGGCGCCCATGGCGAGCACCACGGCGCGCGTACGGATCTCCTTGCCGCCCACGTGCACGACGTGGATCCCGCCGGGCTCGGCGGCCAGCTCGATCTTGGTCGCGTCGTCGGTGATGAAGCGCGTGCCGAAGCGCTCGGCCTGGTCGCGCAGGTCCTGCATCATCTCCGGCCCCATCACGCCCTTCGGGTAGCCGGGGTAGTTCTCCACGTCGGTCGTCTGCTGCAGCAGGCCGCCCCAGGCGAAGCCCTCGATCACGAGCGGCTCGAGATCGGCGCGCGAGGTGTACAGCGCAGCCGTGTAGCCGGCAGGGCCGCTGCCGACGATGACGACGTTCTCTGTGTCCTTGATCTCCATGCTCATCCGCTTCCGCTCATTACTTTACTTTCTGAAGTATAGCCCCGTTCGGCCTCCCAGCCGGCAACCGTGCTGCGCAGCTGGAAGAAGGCCACGATGCCCGGCGGAATCGGCAGCCAGAAGGCGATCACACGATACGTCAGCACGGCCGGGAAGACGATGGCATCGTCGATGCCGAACAGCACGAACGCGCCGATCATGCCCGCGTCGACCGAACCCACGCCGCCGAGCGGCGACGGGATCAGGTTGGCGGCCATCCCGACGAAGAAGCCCTGCACGAGCACCGCGAACGGCACGTTCCCGCCGAAGGCCTCGAAGCTCGCCCACAGCACCGCGATGTTGGCCGCCCAGAAGCCGACCGCGCCGCCGACCGCCAGCGCGCCGCGCTGCGGGTGGCGCACGTAGGCGATCGCCGTGCGCACGCCCGTCGCGACCGTCGCCGGACCCTTGGCCAGCCGGGTCAGGTAACGGGTGCGCCGGTAGCCGCCCGCGAAGCCCTGGATGCGGCGCTCGACGTCCTGCGGGATCAGCGCGATCAGGAGGAAGACGGCAACGACGATCGCCGACACGGCAGCCGGCACGACGGTGCCGCCGAAGGGCGCGTCGCCTGGCAGGACGTGGGTGCGCAGCAGGATCCCGAACACGATCAGGGCGACCAGGTAGACGCCGTACAGCAGGACCATGAAGGCGACCATTCGGCACGCCGCGCGGCGGCGTGGCATGCCGGCCTTTCGCAGCGCCCAGTAGGTCAGCACGAGGCCGCCGGCGCCGGCCGCCGAGAAGATGCGCGTGGCCGCCAGCCCGGCCATCGTGATCTGGTAGGAGGCCTTCATGGTCCAGGCGCCGGTGAACGACGTCGTCGCGCGTGCCGCCGAGGATGCCGCGGAACAGCGCGACGTAGGCGCCGAACGCGAGCACGTTGAACGCGATCGCGATGACGATCCAGTACCAGACCGCGTCGTCGAGCTTGCGGACCGCGTCGTCGAGACCGACCAGCTTCGGGAACACGACGTAGATCCCGAACACCAGCAGCACGACGACGGCCACGCCGCCGAACAGCTTGCGGCGGTCCGCCAGCAGCGCCTGGAGCGCGCCGACGGACTCGTCGTCGCTGGCTTCCTCCCCGTCCTCGAAATCCTGCTCGAGATCGAGCTCCTCGTCGCGCAGGTCACGGCGCTCGGCGCGAAGACGGCGCTCCTCGGTCCGCATCAGCCGGCCCGCGGCTCCAGCCGCTGAACGGCGCCGCGATCGCGCGCAGCACGGGCTCCACCCGCGGCGCCGCTCGCCAGATGCCCTCCGCCAGCGCGAGCCCGGCCAGCAGGTCCATCACGTAGTGCTCGCCGAGGTAGACCAGGCCGAACCCGAGAGTGAGGGCGTAGACCCATCCCAGGGCTGCTTGGCGGGGGCCGACCTGCGACAGGATGCGGGCGGCCATGACTGACGTTCCGAAGTGGAGTGAGGGCATGGCTGCGAACGGATTGCCTTGTAAGGAATGGTAGAGCGGTTGCCAGAGGCGTCGCCAGAAGCGCTCGCCCGCCTCGGCCATGATGCGCCGCACCGGGGGCATGTTGCCGTTCGCACCGGCCCACCAGGGCGGCGCGGTCGGCACGAGCCAGTAGACGACGCAGCCGAGGTCGAAGCAGGCGGCCATCATCACCGCCGAGCGCTGGTAGTGCTCGCGGTGACGCAGCAGGACGTACGCGAGCGTGCCGTGCGGCACCAGGAACCAGGTCCAGTGAACCGCCGAGAGGCCGTACTCGAGCGGGCCCACTTTCGCCCTCGCGGCCGAGCGCGCGCTGGAGGCGAACCGTCGGCGCGGTGCCGAGCCCGATCGCGCGGTCGAACCGAATCGGGTAGTCGACCCGCAGGCGCTTCAACAGCGCGTCCGGGTCGTCGTCGGGCATGTCGAAGTGGGCGAAGTAGGCCCACATCTGCAGCGTCCAGATGCCCGCGTCGCGCAGCGGCGAGCGGTGCTCGGCGATCGCGAGCGCGGCGGGCGCCGGCCAGGACAGCGCGGACACGACCGGCGGCCGGAGCTTGAGCCGGTGCCGGAGGAGCGGCGTCACGACGCCGACCGCCACCACGCCCCACGCGAGCCGGCGGCGGACGCGGGTCGAGGACCCCGGCGTCTTCACCGCCAGTCCGGTCGTCCGTGGGCGGGCACAGGGTGCAAAGCGGGCGCAGCATAGCCCGCAGGACCGCTTGCAAGAACGAGGAGGCGGGCCGGGGCCGACGAAACGCGGTCCGTCGATGACTTCGCTTCGCTACGCGCTGGTCGCGGCACTGATCCTGGCCGCCTTCGTCCCGGTCACCGTGGCGGTCGCTCAGGCGCCGGTCGAGTGGTACACGGACACCGGCGGCGGTGGGATCCTCGCGCAGCCGGCCGGGCACGCCAGGAACGGCGGCGCCCTGGCGCCGCAGACGGCCACCGGCCCGGTCGACGTTCCGGACTCGGACATCAGCGCCACTCCGCCCGTCTCCTCGGCCTCGCAGGTCGAGCCGGTGCTCGGCGCGCCCTCGGACGAGGCCGCTCCGAAGGCCGATCGCCCGGCGCCGCGTGCCTCCCAGGCCACTCCGACGGTCACCGGCGGCCAGAACCAGGACACCAGCACCGACACCGGCCTGCTCGGCGCCCTGCCGCTGACCGGCCTGCAGCTGGTGGCCGTCGCCGGCGCCGGGCTGTGCCTCCTGCTTGCCGGCGCGGCGCTGCGACCGCGGCGCCGGCCCGCCGCGCAGCGCTAGGCCGCGACCTTCTCGAGGATCCGCACCTCCACCGGCGCCTTCTCCGCGAACGCGCGAGCGTCCGCCTCCGTGCCGATGTGCTCGCCCCAGTGCATCGGGACGGCGACCCGCGGCTGGATCCGCCGCGCGGCCTCGGCGGCCTCCTGGGCCGTCATCACGTAGATGCCGCTCACCGGCAGGAGCGCCACGTCGACGCCGGTGAGGCGGTCCATCTCGGGGATCACGTCGGTGTCGCCCGAGTGGTAGAGCCGCTCGCCCCACACGTTGATCTCGTAGCCGACCCACCCGGCGTCGCGCGGGTGGAAGACCTTGCCCTCGGGGTCGCGCTTGGACGTGTTGTAGGCCGCGACGGCGCCCACGTGCACGCCGCGCACCAGCTCGTCCTCGAGCAGCTCGCCGGGAGCGATCGAATGCACCTGCCCGCTCACCCGCTCGGCCACGGCCGGCGGCCCGACCAGCCAGGTATGCCGGGTCGACAGGCGCTCCACGTCCTGAGGCGAGAAGTGGTCGTAGTGACCGTGGGTGATGAGGATCAGGTCCGCGGGCGGCGAGCCCTCCGGCACCCGGTAGGGGTCGATGTAGACGTGGGCCTTGCCAGCGCGGATGCGAAAGCCCGAGTGGCCGAGCCAATCGAGGGCGTCGAGAAGCACACGGACAGGTTAGGTGGCGGCGGGCAGCGGCTCCGGTGCCCGGGCGCGGGCCGACCGAACGCCGAGCGTCACGCCGCCCGCCACGACCGCGACGGCCAGCAGCCGCTCGGGCGTGACCTCCGCCACCCCCAGCGCCGCGGAGACCAGCCAGCGCGCTGATCGGCAGCACGCCCGAGAACAGGCCGGCGCGCTCCACGCCGAGCAGGCCGACCGCCGAGTACCAGCACAGGAAGCCGAAAGTGGTCACGCCGAGCGCCAGGTAGGCGAGCGCCGCCGCCTGCTCGGCGTCGGGCAGCGGCAGCGTGGGTCCCTCGGCGATCAGGCTCCAGACCGCCAGCAGCGGCACCGCGAACAGGCAGGCGTAGGTGGACACCGCGAGCGGCCCGAGCCGGGCCAGGTGCGGCACCGCCAGCAGCGAGAAGGCCGCCTCGCAGGCGAGTGCGCCCGAGTGCGAGCAGCAGCCCGGTCGGCGAGATGCCGCCGCCCGCCCACTGGACGCCGGCCGCGCCGGCGGCCACGACCACCGCGGCGGCCACCACGCGGCCGCTCACCGGGCGGCCGCTCCAGCAGCGGCCCGGCGAACGCGAGCACCACGGGCACGCAGCCGACGATCACGCCGATCGTGGCTGGGTCGGTCTCGCGCACGCCCTCGATCACGAACAGGTTGAAGAGCACCAGGCCGGTCGCGGAGAGCGCGATCAGCCCGAGCAGCTCGCGCGGCCGGAGGCGCGGCAGGCGCCCGCGCGCGACCACGAGCAGCGCCAGGGCCGCCGGCGGCGTAGCGCAGCGCCTGCCCGGCGGCGAGCGGGTAGCCCTCGACGAGATCGGCGGCGGCGACCAGCGAGCCGACCAGCGCCAGCGCCGTGGCGGCCAGCAGGGATCCGCGCAGCGTCGTCGCTCATCCGCAGGCAGCGTATGCTCCACTGGTTCGATGAGAAGGACCAGTTCAGAGGCCGTGGACAGGACCAGTTGGCTCGATCTGCTCGTCGGCCTGGAGCCGCGGCGGCGCGACCCCGCTGCGCGCCCAGCTCGAGGAGCAGCTGCGCGACGCGGTGCGCTCGGGCCGGCTGGCGCCCGGCGTCGCGCTCCCGTCGCTCGCGCTCGCTGGCGCGCGAGCTCGGCGTCTCGCGCGGCGTGGTGGTGGACGCCTACGCCCAGCTCGGCGCGGAGGGCTACCTCGTGGCGCGCCAGGGCGCCCCCACGCTGCGTCTCCGACGCCGCCTCCCCCGCCGCTCGGCGCCCCGCCGCCGCCGTCCGCCGACCGGCCCGCCGCGCTTCGACTTCCGCCCCGGCGGGCCGGACGTGTCGCTGTTCCCGCGCGCGGCCTGGCTCGCCTCGCTGCGACGCGGCGCTGCGCGACGCGCCCGACGCCCGGTTCGACTACGGCGACCCGCGCGGCGCGCCCGAGCTGCGCCTGGCGCTCGCCCGCTACCTCGGGCCGCGTACGCGGCGTGGCCTGCGACCCGGAACGGGTGGTCGTGACCTCCGGGATGGCTCAGGGCATGGCGCTCCTGGCCCGCGCCCTGGTCGCCGGGGGCGGGCGCCGGATCGGCGTCGAGGACCCGTCGAGCGCGCCGGGCCGCGAGCAGCTCGCGGCGAACGGGCTGGAGATCGTGCCCGTGCCGGTCGACGGGGACGGCCTGCGCGTGGACGTGCTCGAGGCGCTCGCGCCCGACGCGGCCTTCGCCGCGCCGGCCCACCAGTTCCCGCTCGGCGTGGTGCTGGCGCCGGAGCGGCGCGCGGCGCTGATCGACTGGGCCGCCCGCAGCGGCGCGATCGTGCTGGAGGACGACTACGACGCCGAGTACCGCTACGACCGCGCGCCCGTCGGCGCCGTGCAGGGCCTGGCGCCGGAGCTGGTCGCGTACGCGGGGTCGGTCAGCAAGACGCTGGCGCCGGGTCTGCGCCTGGGCTGGCTGGTGGTCCCCGAGCGGCTCGTCCGAGGGCGTGGTCGCCGCCAAGGCCACCGACGACCTCGGCACACCCGTGGTCGAGCAGCTCGCGCTGGCGGACTTCCTGGAGCACGGCGCAGCTCGATCGCCACCTGCGCCGCACCCGCACGATCTACCGCGCTCGCCGCGACGCGTTGGTGGCGGCGCTGGCGCGCGACCTCCCCGACTGCCCGCCCGCCGGGGTGGCCGCCGGGCTCCATCTCGTGATCCACCTGCCGCCCGGCTGCCGACGAGCGCGCGGTGCTGGAGCGCGCCCGCTCGCGCGGGGTCGGCCTCTACGGGCTCTCCGAGCACCGGATCGAGCCGGGCCCGCCCGCGCTGCTGCTCGGCTACGGGCGAATCACGGAGGCTGCGATCGCCGCTGCCGTCGCCGAACTGGCCGCCGCCGTACGCTACGCCGCATGAGCTACGAGCACTTGATCTGGGAGCAGGACGGCGGCGTTGGGCGCATAACGCTGAACCGGCCCGAGACCCTCAACGCGTGGAACCCCGACTTCGGCCGCGAGCTCAAGCGGGTGATCGAGGACGACGCCGCCGACGCCTCGGTCCGCGCGCTGCTCGTGACGGGGGCCGGCCGCGGCTTCTCGTCGGGCGCCGACCTGAAGGCCGGCTTCGACGTGGCCGACGACGGCATGCCGGACGTCGCCAAGGAGCTGAACGAGCTCTACCACCCGATCATCGCCGGGCATCCGGCGCCTCGAGAAGCCGGTCGTGGCCGCCGTCAACGGGCCGGCCGTAGGCATCGGCGCGTCGCTCGCGCTCGCCTGCGACCTGGTCCTGGCGGCCGAGTCCGCCTACTTCGGGCTGGCCTTCGTGAACATCGGCCTGATGCCGGACGGCGGGTCGACGCTGTTCGTGCCGACGGCCGTCGGCAAGGCGCGTGCGTTCCAGATGGCCCTGCTCGGGGAGCGCGTCGAGGCCCAGCGCGCGCTCGACTGGGGGCTCGTCAACTACGTGCACCCCGACGACAGCCTGCTCGACGAGGCCGGCGCGCTGGCCGAGCGCCTGGCGGCTGGCCCCACGCGGTCGTACGCCGGCTCGAAGCGGGCGCTCAACCAGATGCTCTACCCCGACCTGGACGGGCAGCTCACCCTCGAGGCGGACCTGCAGCACGCCCTCGCGCGCACGCAGGACTTCCAGGAGGGCGCGCTCGCGTTCGTCGAGAAGCGCCCGCCGGCGTTCCAGGGCGCCTGAGCCTCGCCCGGCGCTCCAGCGCGACCGGCGCTCGGGCCGTGGGCGCCGACGCGATCGCCGCCAAGGCGCTCGTGGCGCTCGCCGTCGGCGCGGTTGCGCTCGGCGCGGTCGCGATCGGCCGCCTGGCGATCGGCAAGGCCACGATCAGGCAGCTGCGCATCGGCGAGCTCGAGGTGGACCGCCTGCGCGTGCGCGAGCTGCGCGTGGAAAACCGCCCCGAATAGCAACCGGCACGAAGTGGAGCGTCCGCGCTGAGCGCAGATATGATCCGCGCGCCTTGCCCACCGGCATGCCTCGACGCCTGCTGCTCGCCGCCCTCGCCGCGGCGCCTGCTCGCCCTCCTGGTCGCGGCGCCCGGCGCTGGCCGACACGTTCACCCCTGAGTCGGGTGGCTCGTCGAACGCCGACGACATCGACACGCTCTACAAGATCACGCTCTACGTCGCGATCGTGATCTTCCTGATCGTCGAGGGCACGCTGCTCTGGTCGCTGGTCCGCTACCGGCAGCCGCCGCGGCGGCCCGGACGCCGTCCAGATCCGCGGCAACACGCCGCTGGAGCTGGGCTGGACGCTTGGCGCGGCGCTGATCCTCGTGGTGCTGACCGTGGTCACCTTCGTCTACCTGCCCGACATCGAGAACCCGCCCGAGTCGGGCCCGGACGGGCTGCAGGCCTCGCAGACGCGCTTCGCGTCGATCGACCAGCCCGCCGCCGCCGAACGGACGGCCGTACCTGCAGATCAGGGTCAACGGCCAGCAGTACATCTGGCGCTACGACTACCCCGGCAAGCGCACCCTGTTCAGCTACCACACGATGGTCGTGCCGGTGGACACCACGGTGGTGCTCGAGATCACCGCCTCCGACGTGATCCACTCCTGGTGGATCCCCAAGCTCGGCGGCAAGGTCGACGCCGTGCCCGGCCACATCAACGAGACCTGGTTCAAGATCCCGGCCGACAAGGCCGGCACCACCTTCGAGGGCCAGTGCGCGGAGCTGTGCGGCTTCGGTCACGCGGACATGCGCGCCGCGGTCAAGGCCGTCACGCCCGACGAGTACGAGGCGTGGGCGCGGCAGCAGCGCCGAGCGACATCGAGCAGTCCGGCAAGGCTGCTCGTCCGAGCAGCGCAAGACGCGCGAAGGGGAGGACAGCCCCTGATGGAAGCCGGAACGGCAGCGGGTCGCCAGCTCAGCCGGCCCGGAGGTCGTGCTGCGCGAGCTCAAGCCCGAGCAGCGCGGCTGGCTCGTCCTGGCTGACGACGACCGACCACAAGAAGATCGGGATCCTCTACCTGTTCGCGACCTTCCTGTTCTTCATCCTGGGCGGCGTCGAGGCGCTGATCATGCGCCTCCAGCTCGCCCAGCCGAACAACACGCTGGTCACGCCCGAGACCTACAACGGCCTCGTCACGATGCACGGCACGACGATGATCTTCCTGTTCGTCGTCCCGGTGCTGGCCGGCTTCGGCAACTACCTGGTGCCGCTGATGATCGGCGCGCGCGACATGGCCTTCCCGCGGCTGAACGCGCTCTCGTTCTGGCTGCTGCTGTTCGGCGGCGTCGCGTTCTACTGCAGCATCTTCTTCGAGCCGCCGCAGGCGGGCTGGACGATGTACCCGCCGCTCTCGGACGACACGTTCTCGCCCGGCGGGGGCGTGGACGCCTGGATCTTCATGATCCACCTGACCGGGATCTCCTCGATGCTCGGCGCGATCAACTTCGTCGCGACGATCCACAACATGCGCGCGCCCGGGATGAGCTGGGGCCGCATGCCGCTGTTCGTCTGGACGATCCTGGTCTACAGCTACCTGCTGATCATCGCGCTGCCCGCGGTGGCCGCGGCGGTGACGATGCTGCTCACCGACCGTCACTTCGGCACCGCGTTCTTCGACCCCACCGGCGGAGGCGACCCGCTGCTGTGGCAGCACCTGTTCTGGTTCTTCGGGCACCCCGAGGTCTACATCATGGTCCTGCCCGCGTTCGGCATGATCTCGGAGATCCTGCCGGTGTTCGCGCGCAAGCCGATCTTCGGCTACCGGGCGATCGCGGCCTCGACGGTGGCGATCGCGTTCCTCGGCCTGCTGGTCTGGGCGCACCACATGTTCGCCACGCCGACCGCCACGGTGGTGCTGGCCTTCTTCATGCTGTCGTCGTTCACGATCGCGGTGCCGACCGGGATCAAGATCTTCAACTGGATCGCGACGCTCTGGCGCGGCTCGATCGTCTTCAAGGCGCCGCTCTGCTTCGCCGCCGCGGTGCCCGGGCTGTTCGTGATCGGCGGGATCTCGGGCGTGATCCTCGCGATCTTCCCCGTCGACTGGCAGCTGACCGACACCTACTTCGTCGTCGCGCACCTGCACTACGTGCTGTTCGGCGGCTCCGTGTTCGGGATCTTCGCCGGGCTCTACTACTGGTTCCCGAAGATGAGCGGGCGGATGCTCTCGGAGTCGCTCGGGAAGTGGTCGTTCTGGCTGATGTTCATCGGCTTCAACGTGACCTTCCTGGTCCAGCACTCGGCCGGGCTGTCGGGCATGCCGCGGCGCGTGTACGACTACGACGACGAGCCTGGGCGTCACGGCCTACAACCTGATCTCGACGATCGGCGCCTTCATCCTCGCGCTCGGCATCCTGGTGACGCTGATCAACGTCATCCACTCGATCAAGAAGGGCAAGCGCGCCGGCAACGACCCGTGGCACGGCAACACGCTCGAGTGGTTCACCACCTCGCCGCCGCCCGCGAACAACTTCGACGTGATCCCGCGCGTGCGCAGCGTCGAGCCGATGAAGGACATCCGGCGCGAGGTGCTCGCACGCAGCAGGCCGGCGGAGACCGTGGCGCAGCCCGCGGCACCGCGCAGCCTGTAGCCTCGGCGATCTCGTGAAGGCCGCTCCATCCACCGGCTTCCGGCGGCTCGTCGTCGCCACCGGCCGTCGCGACGTTCGTCCTGATCATCGTGGGCGGCATCGTGCGCGTGTCCGACTCCGGCCTCGGCTGCGGCGCGGGCGGCTCCGGCATCCACGGCTGGCCGTTCTGCAACGGCGACGTGGTGCCGGGCATCGACCTCAACACGATCGTCGAGTACACGCACCGCGTCCTGGCCGGGACGGTCAGTCTGATGATCCTGGCGCTGGTGGTGCTCTCGTGGCGCCGCCACCGGCAGTTCCTCGCCGATCACGGTCGGCGCTGCTGGTGCTGATCCTGGCCCAGGCCGGGCTGGGCGGGGCGACCGTCGAGGAGAACCTCGACGAGGTCCTCGTGGCCGCCCACCTCGGCCTGGCGATGCTCCTGCTCGGCGGCCTGCTCTACCTCTGGCGCGGCTGCGGACGGCGTCGCGCGCGGAGAGCGGCGGGCCGCGCCTGCTGGCGGTCGGCCGCGAGCGTGGCGGTCTTCTGCACGATCGTGGCGGGCGGCTACATGGCCGGCACGCAGAAGTACGGCCGGCCGGACTACCAGCTCGGCGACGGCGCCCACCACGCCTGCGGCAAGCAGTTCCCGACCTGCAACGGCGACTTCATGCCGTTCGGGCAGTCGCGCCTGGTGGACATCCACCTGACCCACCGCGCCTTCATGTACCTGGCCTCGGTGCTGCTGATCGCGCTGATCGTGGTGTCGCTGCGCCGGCGGGTGGCGGTGCCGTACGCGCTCGGGCTGGCCGGCGCTGCTGGTGACGCAGATCCTGGTCGGCGCGCTGAACGTCTGGCTGGACGAGTACGAGTGGCTGATCGTCGCTGCACCTCGCGCTCGGCACGCTGCTGTGGGCGACGACGCTGGCGACTGACGCTGCAGCTGGCGCCCGCGCGCGAGCGGGCGCGCGGGCGAGCCGAGGCGGTGGCGGCGTGAGCGGCGCACGCGCGCGTGCCCTGGCGCTGGCGGGCTCCTGGCGCGCGATCGTCGGCGACTACGTCGAGATGACCAAGCCGAAGGTCCTGTCGCTGCTGATCTTCACGACGGTCACGACGATGTACGTGGCCGGCGACCCGTCGCTCGGCCTGGTCGCTCCTGACCTGCCTCGGCGGCGCGCTGTCGGCCGGCGGCGCGGGGGCGATCAACCACGCCCTCGACCGCGACATCGACCGGCTGATGAAGCGCACGGCCGACCGCCCGGTGGCGTCGGGCCGCGTCTCGCCGGCCGCCGCCATCGTCTACGGCGTCGCTGCTCGGCTGCGCCTCGTTCGCGCTGCTGGCGCTGACGGTCAACCCGCTGGCCGCGGTGCTGGCGATGTCGGGGCTGCTCGGCTACGTGCTCGTCTACACGATGTGGCTCAAGCGCGCGACGCCGCAGAACATCGTGATCGGCGGGGCCGCCGGAGCGGTGCCGCCGCTGGTGGCGTGGGCCGCCGTGACGGGCGGGCTGGCCGGCACGCCGCTCTACCTGTTCGCGATCGTCTTCTTCTGGACGCCGCCGCACTTCTGGTCGCTGTCGCTGCTGATGAAGGACGAGTACGCGCGCGCGGGCGTGCCGATGCTGCCGGTGGTGCGCGGCGAGGCCGAGACCCGCCGCCAGATCCTGCTCTACGCCGTCTTGCTGTACGCGGTGTCGCAGCTGCCCTTCTGCGCGGGGGCGTTCGGAGCGATCTACCTGGTCTGCTCGGTCCTGCTGGGGGCGGCCTTCATCGCCGGCGCGTACCGCCTGATGCGCCGAGCCGTCGCGCCGGACGGCGCTCCGGCTCTACCTGTTCTCACTCGCCTACCTGGCGCTGCTGTTCGGGGCGATGGTGGCCGACGCGCGGCTGTAGCCGGCGCCCGGAGGTTTGGCGTAGGGTCGGCCGAGTGCCGAGCGTGAGGACGAAGGACGGTCGGACGCTCGCCTGGCGAGAGGTCGGCTCCGGACCTCCGCTGCTCATCCATCCCGGGGGCCCAGGCTGCTCGTCCCGCCACTTCGGGGAGCTGCCCGAGCTGGAGGCCGAGCGCACCCTCCTGCTGCTCGACCCCAGGGGCACGGGCGACTCCGATCAGCCGCGCGACGACTCGGGGTACGACCTCGAGGACTACGCCGCCGACGTCGAGGCGGTGCGCGAGCACCTCGACCTCGAGCGCCTCGACCTGCTCGGCCATTCGCATGGCGGCTTCGTCGCGATGGTCTGGGCCGGGACCTATCCGGATCGTGTCGACCGCCTCATCCTGGCCAACACCGCCCCGCGCTTCACGGACGCCATCCGCACGCGGCGGATGGAGCGCGCGGCCCGCCACCAGGGTCAGCCCTACTTCGAGGACGCGATTGCCGCTCTGCAGGCTCAGCAGGCCGGGAGCTATGCCACCGATGACGAGCTGATCGCCCTCTACGAGCGTGCCGGCGCGGTGATGGCACCCGTGGGTGCCGACATCACGCCGATCGCCGAGGCGTTTCGCCGCTCCGGGTTCAACTCCCGCGCGATCAAGCACTTCAACGGACGGATCGCCGGCGGCATGGACCTCCGCCCGCAGCTGGCGCGGATCGAGGCCCCCACGCTCGTGATCGCCGGCGAACACGACGCGTTCGACGCGGCGACCGACGAGATCGCCGCGGCGCTGCCGAACGGCACGGTCGCGACCATCCCCGGCGCTGACCACTTCCCCTACCTCGAGCCCGGGGGCCGGGCACCCTGGTCGCGCGCGGCGCTCGATTTCCTCGCCGTCCGCTAACCTCTTTCTTACGTGAACGTAAGCTTTGCTCCGCGAGCGCGCCGGCTCGGTGTCGAGGCCGACCATCACCACTACAAGTGGTGGGCGCTGTCCTGCACGAGCCTCGGCATGCTGCTCGCGACGGTCAACTCGGGCACGCTGATCATCGCCCTGCCCGACCTGGAGCGCAGCCTCGGCACCTCGCTGCTCGAGCTCGTCTGGGTGATCCTCGCCTACATGATCGCCTCGACCGTGCTGGTCCTGACGGCGGGGCGGCTGTCCGACCTGTTCGGGCGCAAGCAGGCCTACGTCGGCGGCTTCCTTGTCTTCGCGCTGGCCTCGCTCGGCGCGGGCTTCTCGGCGAGCGGCACCGAGCTGATCCTCTGGCGGATCGTCCAGGGCATCGGCGGCGCCTTCCTGTTCGCCAACTCCGGCGCTCTCGTCACCGACGCGTTCCCGCGCGAGCAGCTCGGCGTCGCGATGGGGACCAACACGATGGTCGCCGCGGTCGGGCTCGTGCTCGGCCCGGTCCTCGGCGGCGCGCTTGTCGAGCTGTCCTGGCACTGGGTGTTCTGGTTCAACGTGCCGTTCGCGCTGGCCGGCGCCGCCTGGGGCGCGCTGGTGCTGCGCGAGCTGGCCAAGCGCGACTCCGTGCGCGGCCTCGACCTGCTCGGCACCACCACGTTCATCGCCGGGCTGACCGGGCTGGTGCTCGGCATCTCGCGCGGCGGGCTGTCCGGCTGGGACGATCCGATCGTGATCGGCGGATTGGCCGCGGCGGTCGTCCTGCTCCCCGCCTTCGTGCTGATCGAGCACCGCAGCCGCGCGCCGATGCTCGACCTGTCGATCTTCGAGGACCGGCTGTTCGCGGCGGCCACCGCGGCCGCGTTCATCAACGGGCTGTCGCGCTTCGCGCTGATGTTCGTGTTCGTCTTCTACTTCCAGGGCGCCCAGGGCGACGACCCGATCACCGCCGGCATCAAGCTCGCGCCGATGGCGCTCGGGATGCTCGTCTCGTCGCCGCTGGCCGGCATCGCGGCGGACCGGCGCGGCTCGCGCGCGCTCGCCGCGTGGGGCATGGCGGTGACCGCGGCGGGGCTCGCGCTGATGACGACTCTGCAGCCCGACAGCTCCTACTGGCAGAGCAGCGTCCTGCTGCTGACCGTGGGCATCGGGTCGGGTCTGTTCAACTCGCCCAACACCGCGGCGATGATGGGCGCGGTGGCGCCGCAGCGGCGCGGCATCGCGGCAGGCGCCCGGACGATGCTGCAGAACACGGGCGCCGTCGTCTCGATCGCGTTCGTGATGGCGATCGTCACGGCCGCCGTGCCCAAGCACGTCCTGTTCAAGATCTTCTCCGGCCTCGGCGCCGGCCTGACCGCCGCGCAGCTGGAGCCGTTCATCCACAACATGCACACGGCGCTGCTGGTCCTGGCGCTCACCTCGCTGGCGGGCGCGGGCGTTTCGCTCCTGCGGCCGCGCCACACTTCCGTGAGGACCGTGTTCGGAGAGGCGACGACATGAGCCTTCGCATCGGAGAGGTGGCGCAGCTGACGGGCACCACGCCCCGCACGATCCGCTACTACGAGGAGCTGGGGCTGCTGGCGCCGTCCGCCGACCGCGAGCCGGGCGCGCACCGCGTGTACGACCAGGCCGACGTCGAGCGGCTGCAGGAGCTGCTGCGGCTGCGGCGGGTGCTCGGCCTGTCGCTCGAGGAGCTGAGCGAGCTGTCGGCCGAGGAGTCCGCGCGCGCCGCCCGTCAGCGCGAGTGGCACGACGGCGTCGAGGACCCCGTGCGTCGCCGCGAGATCCTCGAGGAGGCGAGCCGCTACGTCGAGCTGCAGCTCGGGCTGGTGCGGCGCCGCCGCGAGGAGCTGGACGAGCTGGAGCGCGAGCTGCTGGCGAAGCGGCGGCGGGTGCGTGGGCGGCTGCGGGAGAGCGTGCCCTCCTAGAACCGGCGACGGCCGCCTAGCCTACGGCCGGTGGAGAACGCCCAGATCGCCGACCGCCTCGAGGCCTTCGCGGCAGTCCTCGAGCTCGGCGACGCGAACCCGTACACGGCGCGCGCGTACCGCCGAGCCGCCGAGACGATCCGCTCCGCGCCGTCGCCGGTCGCCGAGCTGGTGCGGTCCGGCCGGGTGCGCGACCTGCGTGGAATCGGGCCGGGGATCGAGGCGCGGCTGCGCGAGCTCGTCGAGACCGGCGAGATCGCCGAGCTGGCGGAGCTCGAGCGCGAGCTGGCGCCCGACCTGGTCGGGCTCGGCCGCTACCTCGGCCTGAGCGCGAAACGCTCGGTCGATATCGCGCGGGCGCTCGGCGTCCGGACGCCGGACGAGCTGCGCGCCGCGGCAGCGGCCGGTCGGCTGCGGACGGTGCCGGGCATCGGGCCGAAGATCGAGGCGCAGCTGCTCGACGCGCTCGCCCGCGAGGCCGAGCCGAGGGCCGGGCGCGGGCTGCTGCTGAATCGGGCCTGGGAGCTCGTCGGCGGAATCGCCGCCGCCCTCGACGCGGAGGTGGCCGGCGACGTGCGGCGATGGCGCGACTCCTGCGAGCTCCTGGCGGTCGTCCGAGCCGATCCGGACCCGGCGCCGGTGCTGGCCCGTTTCGCCGCGCTGCCGCAAATCGTCGCCGTGGTCGAGCAGGCGGAGCGGCGGGCGGTCGGCGTGACGATCGAGGGCGTGCCCGTCGAGCTCGTCGTCGCCGAGCCGGAGCGATCGGGGTCGGCGCTGCTACGTGCAACTGGCTCCGCCGCCTACGTCGCGGGGCTCGAGCCGATTCCGGACGCGCCCGACGAAGAGGGCGTCTACCGCGCGCTCGACCTGCCCTGGTGCCCGCCCGAGTTGCGCGAGCAGCCGTTCCGAGGCGAGCCGCCGGCGCTGGTGGAGGTTCACGAGATCCGCGGCGACCTCCACGCCCACTCCACCTGGTCGGACGGAAGGGCCAGCATCGAGGAGATGGGTCGGGCCGCGCAGGCGCGGGGCTACGACTACATCGCGATCTGCGACCACACGCCCGCCGTGGGCGCCGTCCGCGGGCTCACCGCGGACGACGTGCGCCGCCAGGCGGACGAGGTCGCGGCGGCGAACGAGCTGCTGGCGCCGTTCCGGGTCCTGCGCGGGATCGAGTGCGACATCCTCGCCGACGGGCGGCTCGACCTTCCCGACGACGCGCTCGCGGAGCTGGACTGGGTGCAGGCGAGCGTGCACGGAGGGCAGCGAATGCCGCGCGAGGAGATGACGAAGCGCGTGGAGGAGGCGCTGCGCAACCCGCACGTGCGCTGCCTGAGCCATCCGAAGGGCCGGATGATCGGCAGGCGCCCCGAGAACGCGCTCGACTCTGGAGCGGGTCTTCGAGGTCGCGGTCGAGGAAGGGATCGCGCTCGAGGTGAACGGCCTGCCCAACCGGCTCGATCTCAGCGGCGAGCACGTCCGCGAGGCGCTGGCCGCGGGCGTTGCGATCGTCTGCTCGACGGACGCGCACTCCGTGCTCGGGCTCGCGAACATGGCCCTATCCGTGCGGACGGCCCGCCGCGGCTGGGCGACCGCCGCGCAGGTCGTGAACACCCGGCCGCTGGACGCGATCCTCGGCGGGCGTCCGTAGGATCGGGCCGCCCGTGCAACTGCGCGTAGCCCGACACACGGAGCGCCTGGACGAGGTCGTCGCGTTCTACCGCGACGGCGTCGGGCTACCCGAGATCGGCGGGTTTCGCGATCACGACGGCTACGACGGGGTGTTCCTCGAGGTCCCGGGCACGGGGGCGCACCTGGAGCTGACGGCCGGCGGTGCACACGACGCTCCGACGCCCCACCCCGAATCGTTGCTCGTGCTCTATCTCGGCGACGACGATGCGGTGCGCACGGCCGCGGCTCGGCTCGGCGTGGATCCGATCGCTCCCGCCAACCCGTACTGGGCCGAGCACGGCGTGACGTTCCAGGACCCGGATGGCTTCCGGGTCGTACTGGTGCCCGAGCGCTGGATGCAATAGTCGAGCGATGCACGAGGCAACCTGGCCCCCACGCGCCCGCGTCGACCTGGCGCAGGCCCCGATCCTGGTCGGATTGGCCGCGCTCGCCGTGGTCGGCTGGCTGGTCACGGACGAGCGGATGGCGGGCATGGACATGGGGCCCGGCACCGACCTCGGGTCGCTCGGGTTCTACGTCTCCATCTGGGTCGTGATGATGGCCGCGATGATGCTGCCGTCGACCGCCCCGATGGTCGCGGTTCACTCGGCGGTAGAGCGGCGCGCTCGCGAGCTCGGCCGCCCCACCACGCGAGGCAGCTCCGTTGCCTTCGTGGCCGGGTACCTGCTGGTCTGGACGGTTTTCGGCCTGCTCGCATACGCCGGGTTCGAGCTGATCCGCTCGCTCGACGTCGACGCCCTGTCCTGGAGCCGCGCCGGCCGCTACGTCGCGGCCGGCGTGATCGCTGTCGCGGCCGCCTACGAGCTCACGCCGCTGAAGAACGTCTGCCTTGGCGAAGTGCCGCAGCCCGCTGGCGTTCGTGGTCGGATCGTGGCGCGGCGGGTGGACCGGCGCCACGCGGATGGGAGTCGAGCACGGTGCCTGGTGCGTGGGCTGCTGCTGGGCGCTGATGGCGACGCTGTTCGCGCTCGGCGTGATGAGCCTGACCTGGACGGTCGTGGTCGCCGCCCTGGTGGCGGTGGAGAAGGTCGTGCCGTGGAAGCACGCGAACCTGGCGGTCGCGCTGGTGCTGATCCTGCTCGCGCTGGGCGTCGCGATCGCACCGGAGGACGTGCCCGGGCTGACCGTGCCAGACCAGTCGATGACCTCGATGATGGAACGGCTGAGCTACCCGGCCTCCGACGAGTAGTCGAAGCTCGCCTCGTAGCCGCACTTGCCGCTCAGCTCGAACTCGAGGGCGCCGTCCTCGACGCTGAGCAGGTCCGCGACGACCTCCCGCCCGGATCTGTCGTGGCCGGGGATCACGCAGGTCACGGGCTCCTGGCGCTCGACCGGCTCGCGCACCCGCACGGTGACCTGACCGCCTGCGCGGAACCAGCCCCGACCGGGGGTGTGGTCGACCTCGATCGCCACGTGGCGCACGCCGAGCAGGGTGCTCGGCTTCCAGACCCAGGGGAACTGCAGCTCCGGCGTGCCGCCCAGCCGGCCCAGGAAGATGGCCTCGAGCGCCTCGCGCTGACGCTCGTCCGCGCGTTCGTCGACGTAGAGGACGAAGCTCCAGGGCGAGCCTCGCTCGTCGTCGTCGTACCGGTTCGCGAGTACGGCGCGCATCCCCGCCAGGTCGACCTCTCCCGCCACGCCCTGCTCGATCTGCCAGGACAGCGATCCGAGACAGACGCCGTAGGTCGAGCGCCCGCCCTGCCGTCCCCCGATCTTCCGGCAGGGGCAGATCGCTTCGCAGTTGCACGCCTCCAGGTAGCTGCCCGAGATTCGCCACGGCAGGTAGGAGCCGAGGTCCGAAGCCATGCCCTACGCCTGCTGCGAGCGCTGGCGCGTGAGCTCCCGGCTCAGCGGCAGCATCCCAAGCTCCAATCCCTGGTCCGCGCGGATCACGTGCATCACCGCGTTGATCAGGGCCAGGTGAGTGAACGCCTGCGGGAAGTTGCCCAGGTGGCGGCCGGTGCGCGGGTCGATCTCCTCCGCGTACAGCCCCAGCGGCGAGGCGTAGGAGAGCAGCCTCTCGCAGAGCGCCCGGCCGCGCTCGACCTCGCCGATCTCCACCAGCGCCGAGACCAGCCAGAACGAGCAGATCGTGAACGTGCCCTCCTCGCCCGACAGGCCGTCGTCGGTCTCGTCCACCCGGTAGCGCAGCACCAGCCCGTCCTGGGTCAGCTCGTCCGCGATCGCCAGCACGGTGCGCCGCACGCCGCTCGTCGTCCATCGGCAGGAAGCGCGTCATCACGATCAGCAGCACCGAGGCGTCCAGGGCCTCCGTGTCGTAGTGCTGGCACAACACGCCGCGCTCGTCGACCGCGTTCTCCAGGATGTCGCTCTTGATCTCGTCCGCGGCCGACTGCCAGCGAGCCGCGAACTCGAGCTCCTCCCGGATCTCGGCCAGCCGGGCGCCGCGATCCGCCGCCACCCAGCACATCAGCTTCGACGACGTGAAGTGCTGAGGCTCGCCTCGGATCTCCCAGATGCCGCGATCGGGCTCGCGCCAGTTCTCCAGCGCCGCCTCGACCTGGCGCTTGAGGATCGGCCAGATCCGCTCGGGCAGGTGGTCGCGCGACTTCGTGTGGAGGTAGACCGAGTCGAGCAGCGCTCCCCAGACGTCGTGCTGGTCCTGCTTGTACGCGCCGTTGCCGATCCGCACGGGCCGCGCGCCCTCGTAACCGCCCAGGTGGTCGAGCGTGTGCTCCTCGAGCGTGTCCTCCCCGTCGATCCCGTACATGATCTGGAGCGTGTTCTGCTCGGACTCGGCCACGTCGGCGATGAAGAAGAAGAAGTCGTTGGCCTCCCAGTCGAAGCCGAGCGTGTAGAGGCCCCACAGCATGAACGT
The DNA here is from genome assembly GCA_963722245.1 of uncultured Thermoleophilaceae bacterium. Classification (GTDB taxonomy): domain Bacteria; phylum Actinomycetota; class Thermoleophilia; order Solirubrobacterales; family Thermoleophilaceae; genus JACVRW01. The sequence goes on along the minus strand of CAVRKM010000012.1, from coordinate 404,506 downwards.
GGCGTCCCTGATCCACGTGTAGCGGTAGTCCCAGTTGCGCTCGCCGCCCGGCGACTCGGGCAGCGACGTGGTGGCGGCGGCGACCAGTGCCCCGGTCGGCGCGTAGGAGAGCCCTTTCAGGGTCAGCGCCGACCGCTGCAGCGCCGTGCGCCATGGGTGGTCGGGGAACGTGCCGTGGTCGAGCCAGTGCTGCCAGTGGTGCGCCGTCCAGACGAGCCGGTCGTAAGCCTCCTCGTAGGTGCTCGGCGCCGGGTGCTCGGACCAGGACAGGGCAACGAAGATCGTGTCGCCCTCCTTCATCAGCGTCCGGCCGGTAACGCGCGGGCCCTCGAAGCCCATGTTCATGTCGGAGGTGAGCGTCAGCTCGAACGCCTCGTCGTGCTCGGCGCGGCAGACGGCCTCGTGGTAGGTGTTGCCGGTGTACTCCCACGTTCCCGGCAAGCGCCCGTAGTCGAAGCGCGGCTCGCAGTCGAGCGTCACCTGCACCTCGCCGTTGACGCAGCGGATCAGTCGCACGAGCACGTGGTCGGCGTCGTAGTCGGTCGGCGCGCGCCGGTGGGTGTGGGAGCGCTCGTGCTCGTGGTGCCACGGCCCGATCAGCAGCACGTCGCGCACGATGATCCAGCCGCTGCTGGTGCCCCAGCTCGTCTCCAGAACGTTGGTGCCGGGCAGGTAGCGGCGCGCGGCGGGCACCTCCACGTCCGCCGGCGCGAGCCGGAACGTGCCGGCGTCGCGATCGAGCATCGCCCCGAAGACGCTCGGCGAGTCGAAGCGGGGCAGGCAGAGCCACTCGATGTTCGAGTTCGGCGCCACCAGCGCGCACGTCTCGCAGTCGGACAGGAAGCCGTACTCGGCGATCGGCGGGAACGGGCTGGCGCCGACGCCGCCCTCGGCCGCCCCCCAGTTGCTCACAGGCGCCGCGCAGCGGCCTCGTCGAGCAGCACGGTCACCTCCCCGTCGACCAGCGAGGCCGGGGCCGAGGGGTCGGGCGATCCGCTGAACGCGCGCGCCACTGCCTCGGCCTTGTCCTCGCCGGTCACGAGAAAGACGATGCGCCGCGAGCCGTTCACAACGGGGAGCGTAAGGGTGATGCGGGACACCAACGGCGCCATGCCGGGCGTCTCGACCCCGACCACGGGACGATCGCGCTCCCCGAGGGCGTCGTCGTTCGGGAACAGCGAGCACGTGTGGGCGTCCGGCCCCAGGCCGAGCAGGATCAGGTCGAAGGCGGGCTCGCCGGCCAGCTCGTACTCGCGCTCGTAGTCGGCGGCCCCCTGCGCCGGGCCCAGCTCGCCCTTCATCCGGTGCACCGCGGCCACCCCGGCGCGTTCGAACAGCGCCTCGTTGGCCATCCGGAAGTTCGAGTGCTCGTGGTCCGGCGGGACGCAGCGCTCGTCGGTGAACCACACCCCCACGCCCGACCAGTCCGAGCGCAGCTCGGCGACCCGCTCGTACGCCACGCGCGGCGTCGAGCCGCCGGTGATGCAGATCTGGCCGGTCGCTTCCGCGAGCAGAGCTACGGCCGCGGCGGCGGGATCGTCGGAGACCTGGAAGTCGGGCTGCACGGCGGGGTGGATGCTACCCGCGGTCCCCAACCCTTCACATGGGCGGCTCGCGGAGTGATGATCCTCCGACCACCCGAGCCCTTGGAGGACCCCCATGTTCCGAAGGTTCCTGATCGCCGCCCTGCTGGCGGCGACCCTCGCCCCGGCGACCGCCGCCGCCCACGACGAACCGCATCCGCTGATCATCGGACACCGCGGCACCGCCGGGTATCTGCCCGACCACACGCTGCCCGGCTACGCGCTCGCGATCAAGCTCGGCGCCGACTACATCGAGCCGGACCTCGTGTCGACCAAGGACGGACATCTGGTCGCCCGGCACGAGCCCAACATCACCGCCACGACGAATGTCGCCGAGCACCCCGAGTTCGCCGACCGCAAGCGCACGGCGACGATCGACGGCGTGGCGGAGGAAGGCTGGTTCGTCTCCGACTTCACGCTCGCCGAGCTGCGCACCCTGCGCGCGGTGCAGCCGTTCCCCGAGCGCCCGCAGCAGTTCAACGGGCGCTTCCGGATCCCCACCTTCGAGGAAGTCATCGCGCTCGCGAAGCGCTACTCCAAGCGCTACCACCGCCCGATCGGCATCTATCCCGAGACCAAGCACCCGACCTACCACAGGAGCATCGGGCTGCCGCTGGAGGGCAAGCTCGTGAAGACCCTCGAGAAGGCCGGGCTCAACCACCGCCGCTCGCACGTGTTCATCCAGAGCTTCGAGACCTCGAACCTCAAGCGGCTCAACAAGATGACGCCGGTGCGGCTGGTCCAGCTGATCGATGCCAATGACATCAACCCGGACGGCTCGCTCGACTACACGGCCCCGTTCGACCGCCCGTACGACTGGACCGCGACCGGTCGGCCCGGCACGTTCGGCGACCTCACCACCAACGCCGGGCTCGACGAGGTGGCGAGCTACGCCGACGGCATCGGCCCGTGGAAGCCGTACATCATCAGCACCGCGGCCGTGGACATCAACGGCGACGGCCAGGTCGGCGACGAGAACGGCGACGGCCTCGTGAACGAGGGCGACCGCAAGGTCCTGCCGGCGACCGATCTCGTCGCACGCGCGCACGCGCGTGGGCTGCTCGTGCACCCGTACACGTTCCGCAACGAGCAGAAGCGCCTCGCGTTCGACTACGGCGGCAACCCGATCAACGAGTACCTGGCCTTCTACGAGGCCGGGGTGGACGGGCTGTTCTCCGACTTCGCGGACACGGCATTCGCCGCCCGCGAGCTGTTCCAGCTGCAAAACGAGGGGTCGGAGGACGAGGCGTGCTCGTCCTGAGCGCTCAGCGCTTGCGCTGCCAGAACGCGATCTCGCCGGCGGCCGGCGCGGCGACCACGCTGCGCCAGCCCGCCGGGCCCTCGCGGGGCTCGAGCAGGACCGAGGCGCCCAGCCGCCGGGCGCGCTCGGTGGCGTCCGCGATCTGGCTGACCTCGCACGTAGGGAAGCCAGAGCGGGCGCTGGGGACGTCCCTCGACGATGCCCCCGCCGAGCTCCTTGCGGCCCAGGTCCAGGGCCAGGTAGGAGCCGTGAGGGTCGGTGATCCGCTCGGGGTTCCAGCCGCACAGCTCGGCGTAGAAGCCGAGCGCGCTCGGCAGGTCGCCGGTGTGCAGCTCCAGGTGGACCACGGGTTTTGAGGGGAGAGTCGTCATGCCCTACCCTCCTAGACCGCCTCCGGTCCCGAAACTCATCGCGACATCGCCACTCCCTCCACAGCCGAGCCCGCGCTCTTGGAAGCCGCCAGCGGCGGCGACGAGCAGGCCTTCGCCCAGCTGGTGGAGCCCTATCGCTCCGAGCTGACCGCGCACTGCTACCGCATGCTCGGCTCGATGCACGACGCCGAGGACGCCCTCCAGGACGCGCTGCTGCGGGCCTGGCGCGCGCTGGCCAAGTTCGAGGGCCGCAGCTCGCTGCGGTCCTGGCTCTACACGATCGCCACGAACACCTGCCTGAACCTGATCGAGCGGCGGCCCAAGCGCGTGCTGCCGATCGACTACAGCGGCTCAGCCGGAGAATACGATCTCGGCCTGCCGCCGCTCGAGTCGGTCTGGGTCGAGCCCTTCCCCGACGCCGGGTTGGGGCTCGAGGACGGCTACGCCGCGCCCGAGGCGCGCTACGAGCTGCGCGAGAGCGTCGAGCTGGCGTTCGTCGCGGCGCTCCAGAACCTGCCCGCCAACCAGCGCGCGGTGTTGATCCTGCGCGAGGTGCTCGGCTTCTCGGCCAGCGAGGTCGCGGAGTCGCTCGACACCAGCGTCGCGTCGGTGAACAGCGCCCTCCAGCGCGCCCGCAAGACCGTGGACGAGCGCCTGCCCGAGGAGAGCCAGCAGGCCACGCTGCGGACGCTCGACGACGAGCAGCTGCGCCAGATCGTCGAGGGCTACATGGAGGCGATGGAGCGCGGCGACGTGGAAGCCGTCGTGTCCCTCCTGGCCGAGGACGCCGACTGGTCGATGCCGCCGCTGCCGGCCTGGTTCTCGGGTCACGAATCGCTGCGCGAGTTCATGCACGCCGGCCCGCTCTCGGGCGATTGGCGGTGGCGCCACATCGCCACGACCGCCAGCGGACAGCCGGCCGTGGGCAGCTACGCCTGGTACGAGCCGGACCAGGCCTACCGGCTGTTCGCGCTCGACGTGCTCACGCTCGCCGGGACGAAGATCCGGTCGATCACGTCGTTCATCAATCGCTCGACGCTCAGCCGCGACGAGCTCTTCTACGAGCGCTACCCCGAGCAGCCGGTGGACGAGTCGAACGTCAGCGTCCAGCCCGAGCGCTTCGGCCTGCCCGAGCTGCTCGACCGATGAGTTCGGCCGGCCGCCCCGGTCTCCACTGACATGTTCACCAACACGAAGGCATTCAGCGGCTTTGCCGTGGACGACGTGGAGAAGGCTCGAGCGTTCTACGGAGACACGCTCGGGCTGAAGACATCGGAGGAGAACGACATCCTCACCCTTCACATCGCCGACGACCGGCCGACGCTGGTCTACCCCCGGCCCGGCCACACTCCGGCCGAGTACACGATCCTCAACTTCCCCGTCGACGACATCGAGCAGGCCGTTGACGAGCTCGCCGCCCGGGGCGTCGAGTTCGAGCGCTACGAGGGCTTCGACCAGGACGACCGGGGCATCCACCGCGGCGGTGGGCCCCTGATCGCCTGGTTCAAGGATCCGGCGGGAAACGTCCTGTCGGTTCTCGAGATCGACTAGAGCGGCTCGCCGATGCGGAGCCCGAAGCGCTCGAGCAGCTCGGGCACGCTGTCCGGCTGCATCTCGAGGCCGTAGCGCGCGGACAGAGCGCCCAGCTCCTGTGGCTCGGCCTTCAGCGCACCGCCGAGGTCGTCGAGCTCGGCGAAGAACCGCTCGAAGCCGGCCGGCGCGATGATCTCGAGGATGCGACAGGGCTCGTCCCCGGCGTTCCAGAAAGTGTGCCACTGGTCGCGCGGCTTGAAGATCAGGTCGCCGGGACCGCCCTCGACCACCTCGTCGCCGAGCAGCGCGCCCATGCGCCCCTCGAGGATGTAGCTGTACTCGTCCTCGCGGGTGTGGCGGTGGAGCGGCGCGGCGAGGGCGCGCGCGGACATCGGGTGCTCGACGAGCGAGAAGCCCTGGTCGGTCTCGTCGCCGTCGATCATGAACCGGACACCGATGCTCCCGAGGAAGCCGAGCCTGCCGTCCGTCGGGCCGATCACCTTCACAGCAGTGGTTTCCATCTCGCTCTCCTTTGAATGGACAGTAGTGTTGCGCGAATCTACATCGACACGTCGAGTCTGTCAAGATTGGTCGGACACTGATGGCTGACGAAAAGCGCCCCTACCGAAAGAAGCGCCGTGCCGAGCTGGAGGCCCAGACGCAGCTGCGCATCACCGAGAGCGCCGTGGAGCTGCACGGGACGCTCGGCCCGTCGCGCACCTCGATGAGCGCGATCGCCGAGCACGCGGGGGTGCGCCGCTCCACGCTGTACCGGCACTTCCCCGACGAGGCCGCGGTGTTCGAGGCGTGCAGCGCCCACTGGCGGGCCGCCAACCCGCCGCCCGACCTCACCGCCTGGGCGGCGATCGAGGACCCCGACCGGCGCCTGCGAGCCGGGCTCGAGGAGCTGTACGGCTACTTCCGCCAGACCGAGGGGATGATGGTCAACCTCTACCGCGACGAGCCGCTGATGCCGACCGTCGCGGGGTCGTTCAGCCGCTTCCGGGAGTACCTGGCCGGTGCGCAGGAGACCCTGATCAGCGGCAGGCGCTCGCGCCAGCGCGTGCGGGCCGCGATCGGGCACGCGCTGGCGTTCGCGACCTGGCGCTCGCTGGCGCGCGAGCAGCAGCTGGACGACGGCGCGGCCGCCGAGCTGATGTGCCGGCTCGTGGCCGCGGCGGACTAGGCCACGATCCGGCGCAGCCAGGCCTGGACGGCGGCGCCGACGGCGTCGAGGTCTGCCTTGAGGCCGTGGTCGCCCTTCACCTGCACCACCTCGCGCTGCGGGCCGGGGGGCGGCATCCCGAACGGGTCGCTCACACCCTGGACCACGAGCGTGGGGAGCGTCACGGCGTCGAGCTCCTCGAGGCGCGACTTCTCGGGCCGGCCGGGCGGATGGACCGGAAAGGCGAGGCAGAGCACCGCGACCGCGCCGGTCGCGTTCGGCCGTGCGGCAGGCCACCCTGGCTCCGAGCGAGCGGCCGCCGACGATCAGCGGGAGCGTCGGCGAGCTCGCCCGCGCGCAGGTGGCCGATCACCGCCGTCCAGGCGGCATCGAGCCGGGCCGGGCGGCGCGGGGGCGCGCCGGCCGGCCACGCGGTAGGGCTGCTCGACCAGGGCGACGCTGACGTGCTCCGCCTGCGCCACCTCCGTGGCCGCGACGAGGTCGCGCGACTCCACGCCGCCGCCCGCGCCGTGGCCGAGCACCAGGGCGGCCTTCGGCTCCTCGACGGGGTGCAGGTGAGCGCGCGCCGGGCCGTGCGGGGTCTCGATCTCGAGCGGCTTCACCCGGGCTGCACCGGTGTGCGTCGATCGGCGCCCCGGACGCTGGGGTCGAGCATCGAGTGCTCGCTCGCCGTGGCGCGATAGAGGCGATGGGCGGCCGGCGCCAGAACGTCCTCGGGCGCCCATGCGCCGGCGCCGTGGCTCTGGGATACGCGCGAGAAGACCTCGATCCCCGGCTCCAGGTCGGCTCCGGTCAGCTCCTGTGCCGTACCCGAGATGTACACCGCCTGCCCCTGGCCGATCGACACGCCCGAGTCGAAGATCACGATCGCCACCTCCGGCCTCACGGACAGGTTGCGCGAGTGGGTGGCCTCGGGTGACGAGACCCAATGGAAGGTCGTGTAGTCGACCGACGCGTAGTAGACCGGCGACACCCAGGGCCGCCCGGACTCGTCGGCGGTGGCCAGGGTCATGTAGACGTTGGAGTCGAGGATCTCCCGGGCGAGCGGGGCGAGGTCGGTCGTCACGCGGCCAGGCGCTTCTCGAACCAGTGGTTGGCGTACGGGTCGTCGTTGTAGCGGGGAATCTCCACGTATCCGCGGGCACGGTACATCGCCTTCGCTTCCCCCAGCGAGCGATTCGTGTAGAGGCGCACGCGCTCGTGGCCGAGCGCGACGGCCTGCTCCTCGAGCGCGTCGAGGATGCGGGCGGCGATCCCGAGCCCGCGGTGGGGCCGGTCGACCCACATCCTCATCAGCTCGCCGTGCTTCAGGGCGCCGCAGCCGGCCGGCTGGCCGTTGATGCGGGCGATCAGGAACACGCCCGCCGGCGGCACCAGGTCCCCGGCGTCGGCGGGCAGCGTGCGGCCGGGGTCGAAGGGCTCCTCGAAGCGGTCGGCCAGCTCGGCGAAGTAGTGGTTGAGGCACCAGCGCGCGTCGGCGGAGGCGGGGTCCTCCGGCTCGATCGAGACCATCGAGATCGCGAGCAGATGGTTGACCTCGGTCTGCGCGCGCAGGAGCCGCGCGCGCTGCTGGTCGGTGAGCGGCTCCAGCGCCCCCGCCGCGAGCCCGTCCGAGATGCGGTCGAGCTCGCGCAGCTCGGCGCGGCCCGCGCGTGTGAGCGAGAGGCGCTTGGTGCGCCGATCCGCCGGGTCGGGCTCCTGCTCGACGAGCCCGTCGCGCTCCAGCGAGCGGATCATGCGCGACAGGTACCCGGAGTCGAGCCCGAGCCGGGCGCGCACGTCGCGCGGCGTCGCTCCCCCGAGCCCGATCTCGAACAGCACACGGGACTCCCCGAGCGGCCGGTGGCCGAGGTAGCGATCGTTCAGCGCGCCGACCTGGCGGGTGACCAGGCGGTTGAAGCGGCGAACGAGCGCGATGTCCGATTCCGCGATCATCTCTGACCTAGGTCAGAGACTACGCCAGCCCGGGCGAGTGTGGGCACTGTGGCTTTCGCTATGCGGAACTGAGGGGGCCCACACTCAGTGCTGCAAATAGCCTGTCGGGCTCATCCATTCCAGGAGGACCACATGGGGAAGATCGCTCGGATCTGGAGAGGGGTCGTGCGCAGCGGGGACGCGGACGAGTACGCCGGCTACATCGAGGAGACCGGGTTCGCCGCCTATGCGACCACCCCCGGCAACCGCGGCTCGTGGATGCTGCGCCGCGACGATGGCGACCGCACCGAGTTCATCACCTTCTCGCTGTGGGACTCCGTCGACGCGATCAAGGCCTTCGCCGGCGAGGACATCGAGACCGCCGTGTACTACCCCGAGGACGAGCGCTACCTGGTCGAGCGCGAGGACACCGTGAAGCACTACGACGTGGCGGCGGAGGGATCGTGAAGGACGTGCGCATCACGCACATCGGCGGGCCGACGGCGCTGATCGAGATCGGCGAGTGGCGCCTGCTGACCGACCCGACCTTCGACGCCCCGGGCCAGAGGTACAACTTCGGCTGGGGAACCAGCTCGCGCAAGCTGACCGGCCCGGCGATCCCGGCCGCCGAGCTGCCCCCGATCGACGCTGTCCTGCTCAGCCACGACCACCACGAGGACAACCTGGACCCGGCCGGCCGTGCGCTGCTCCCATCCGCGGGCGTGGTGATCACGACAGCCGCGGGGGCCAAGCGACTGGGCGGCAACGCGAGGGGGCTGTCCGCGTGGCAGACGACGGCGCTCGAGGCGCCGGGGCGACCGAAGATCGAGATCACGGCAACCCCGTGCCGGCACGGTCCGCCGCTGAGCCACCCGATCGTGGGCGACGTGATCGGGTTCGCGCTGAGGTGGGAGGGCCAGGAGAACGGCGTGCTGTGGATCTCGGGAGACACCGTGCTCTACGACGGCGTGCGCGAGGTGGCGGAGCGCCTGCAGGTGGACACGGCGATCGTGCACCTGGGCGGAGTTCGCTTCCCGGTCTCCGGCCCGCTGCGCTACACGATGACCGCGCGCGAGGCGATCGAGCTCTGCTCCCTGATCAAGCCGCGCAAGATCATCCCCATCCACTACGAGGGCTGGAAGCACTTTCGTGAGGGACGCGAGGCGATCGAGGCCGAGCTCGCGCAGGCACCGCCGGACATCCGCGACAGCGTGGAGTGGCTGCCGCTCGGCCGCCCCGCCCCGCTCGCGCCTTAGCGAGGGGGCAGGGTGCTCATCGGAGCGCGGCCTAGCTCAGAGGGTCGGTCAGGGGGTCGCCGGGCTCGGCGGCCTGCTGCGCTGCTTCGCGCTTCCTGGCGTCCTTCTTGGCCTTCTTCTCGATCCGACGCTCGAGGAGCCTGCGTTCGCGGTTGAGCTTCGCCATGGTGGTCTTTCGCTTGCCGGTTGACGCCATGCCAGCCCTCCGAGTTAGAGCGTCTGGACGTTGGCGGCCGCCGGGCCCTTGGGACCCTGCTCGGCGTCGTAGCTCACCTTTGCGCCCTCGGTCAGCGACTTGAAGCCGGTGCCCTGGATCGCGTTGTGGTGGACGAAGAGATCCTTGCCCTGGTCATCGGGCGTGATGAACCCAAAGCCCTTGTCGTCACTGAACCACTTGACTGTTCCTGTTGCCATCTTGTTCCCCCTCCGGGGTATGTGCACTGCGAAACGCGGAGGGTGCTCGAAGGCAACGACTGCGGAAACGCGGGGCACTACTTCGGTCAAGCAAACGCTTGACCCGTGCCACCAAGGCTAGCGCAGCACCCGGCGAGGAGGAGATCCATGGCTGACAGACCACCTGTGCCGCCTTTCACGGCCGAGACCGCGCGCCAGAAGGTCCAGGCCGCCGAGGACGCCTGGAACACCCGCGACCCCGAGCGGGTGGCGGGGGCCTACACCGAGGACTCGCAGTGGCGCAACCGCGACGAGTTCTTCGAGGGCCGGGAGGCGATCGTCGCGTTCCTGGAGCGCAAGTGGGCGCGAGAGCTCGACTACCAGCTGCGCAAGGAGCTGTGGTGCTTCACCGAGAACCGGATCTCGGTGCGCTTCGAGTACGAGTCCCGCGACGCCGAGGGGCAGTGGTGGCGCAGCCACGGCAACGAGCACTGGGAGTTCGACGCGCACGGCTACATGCGCCGCCGCGACGCCAGCATCAACGACTACCGAATCGAGGAGGGCGAGCGACGCGTCCACCCGCGTGGAGATTGAGGCCGCGGCCGCCACGGACGCCGATGCCGTGGCCGCGGTGTTCAAGGCGGCCCGGGACGCGGCGATGCCCTGGCTGCCCGTGTTGCACGGCGAGGCCGAGGACCGGCGCTTCTTCGCCGGTGTGATCGCCGGATGCGAGGTGCTGGTGGTGCGGCGGGAGGGCCACGTCGTCGCCTTCGTGGCGCTGGGGGACGAACTGGTCGAGCACCTCTACGTGCGACCGGACGCGCAACGAGCCGGCATCGGGTCGGCCCTGCTCGAAGCCGCCAAGGGGCGTCGGCCCCACGGCCTGCGGCTCTGGACCTTCGAGCGCAACCAGGGCGCTCGCGCGTTCTACGCCCGGCACGGGTTCACCGAGGTCAGGTTCACCGACGGATCCGGCAACGAGGAGAAGCAGCCCGACGTGCTGCTCGCCTGGGCGCCCTAAGGTTGCCGGCATGCCGAATCACACAGTCGGAACGCGCGAGGAGTGGCTTGCCGCCAGGGCCGAGTTGCTGGAGCGCGAGAAGGCCCTCACGAGGGAGAACGACGAGATCTCCAAGCAGCGGCGCGAGTTGCCCTGGGTGCTCGTCGACAAGGAGTACAGCTTCGAGACCGAGGACGGCACGAAGACCTTGGCGGAGCTCTTCGACGGGCGCTCGCAGCTGGTCATCTACCACTTCATGTTCGGCGAGGCGTACACGGCCGGCTGTCCGGTTTGCTCGTCCGGCGCGGACACCTACGACGGCGCCGTCGCCCATCTCAACGCCCGCGACGTCACGTTCCTCTGCGTCTCGCGGGCGCCGCTCGACCGGCTGCTCGAGTACCGCCGGCGCATGGGCTGGAGCCTCCCCTGGGTCTCCCAGAACGGCGATTTCAACGCGGACTTCGGCGCCGCCTACACGCAGGAGCAGCTCGCGCCGGTCCTGGAGAGCGGCAACCTCGGGCCGGTTCCCGAGATCGCGGCGCGCTGCGGCACCGACCCCGCCGGCTACATGGCCGAGGCGCCGGTGCTGAGCGCCTTCGTCCTCGACGACGGCGACATCTACCAGACCTACTCGACCACCGCTCGCGGCCTCGAGCCCGTGCTGGGCTACTACGGCCTGCTCGATCGCGCGCCGAGGGGCCGCGACGAGGGCTCACCGCCGGTCATGTGGATCCGCCGCCACGACGAGTACGAGGAGTAGGGCTAAGGGGTCATCACGACGCGACCGAAGGCCTGGCGGCTCTCGATGTACGCGTGCGCGGCCGAGGCCTCGGCGAGCGGGAAAGTCCGGGCGATCTCGACGTGCAGCTCGCCGCTCGCGACCCGCTCGAACATGTCGGCGATCATCGCGTGGATGCGCGGGTACTCCGCCAGCATCGCCCCACCGAGAAAGACGCCGCGCAGCGTCTGGTTCTGCCCCCACAGCTCCCTGGCCTCGACGTTTGTGCCTGCGCGGGCCGATTCCCCTACGCTGACGACCGTCCCGCCGTAGGCGAGCGCGGCGACGCTGTCGACCAGGTTCTTGCCGCCGACCGAATCGAGGATCACGTCCGCGCCGCGCCCGTCGGTCAACTCGCGCGTCCGCTCGACGAAGTTCTCGGTGGCGTAGTTGATTCCGTGGTCGAGACCGTGCTCCTTGAGGCGCTCCAGCTTCTCGTCGCTGGAGGCGGTCGAGATCACGGTCGCACCCGCCTGCTTGGCGAGCTGGATCGCGGCCATCCCGACCCCTCCGGCACCAGCGTGCACCAGGGCCGTCTGCCCGCCCTCGAGGTGGCCGGCGGTGAACAGGCACTCATACGCGGTTCCCAACGCGACCGGGACGCTCGCGGCCCGAGCCGCGTCCAACCCCTCGGGAATCGGCCAGGTGGCCATCGCGGGCACGGCCCGCATGGAGGCGTGCGATCCCGCCGCGTTGATGGCCACGACGCGGTCGCCGACCGCGCGGTCGTCGACGCCGGCGCCGACTTCGATGACAGGGCCAGCGGCGAGGTAACCCACGATGTGCGGGACCGACGGCGGCGGCGACCCGGCGCGGGCCAGCAGGTCCCCGCCCTCGATGCTGATCGCCTCGACGTCGATCACGACGAAACCGTCCGGGCACTCGGGATCGGGCACGTCCTCGTAGCGCAGGACGTCCGGACCGCCGTTCTCGTAGATCACCGCGGCCTTCATCGGACGCCGGCGGGCGTATGCAGCCCCAGCTTCTCGATTGCCTGGTCGCGCAGCTTGTGCTTCTGGATCTTGCCGGTCACGGTCATCGGGAACTCGCCGCAGCTCGCGACGTAGCGGGGGATCTTGTAGCGAGCGATCTTCCCGCGGCAGTACTCGCGCAGCTCATCCTCGTCGACGGTGGCGCCCTCGCGGGCGATCACCCACGCCATGACCTCCTCGCCGAGGCGCTCGTCCGGCACGCCGACGACCTGGACGTCGGCGACCGCCGGGTGGCCGTACAGGAACTCCTCGATCTCGCGCGGGTAGACGTTCTCGCCGCCCCTGATGATCATGTCCTTGATCCGCCCGACGATGCGGACGTACCCGTCCTCGTCCATCGTCGCCAGGTCGCCGGTGTGCATCCAGCCCGCCGAGTCGATCGCCTCCGCGGTGCGCTCGGGCTCGTCCCAGTAGCCCGACATCACCAGGTAGCCGCGTGTGCGGAACTCACCGGACTCGCCGCGGGCGACGGTCCGCTCGCTGACGGGGTCGACGATCTTGATCTCGGTGTGCGGCATGGCCTGGCCGACGGTTTCGCAGCGGTGCTCGAGGGTGTCGTCGGGGCGAACCACGGTCGACGCCGGCGACGTCTCGGTCATGCCGAAGGCGATCGTCATCTCCTCGATGCCCATCTCCGAGCCCACCCGCCGCATGACCTCGATGGGGCACGGCGAGCCGGCCATGATTCCGGTGCGCAGGCTCGACAGGTCGAACTCCGAGAAGCGCGGGTGGCCGAGCTCGGCGATGAACATCGTCGGCACGCCGTAGACGCTCGTGCAGCGTTCCGTCGCCATGGCGTCGAGCGTCGCCAGAGGGTCGAAGGCCGCCTCGGGGTAGACGATGCAGGCGCCGCTCAGGGTGCACGCCAGGTTCCCGATCACCATGCCGAAGCAGTGGTAGAGCGGCACCGGGATGCAGACTCGATCGGCCTCCGTGTAGCCGAGGGCGTCGCTCAGGAGCAGCGCGTTGTTGAGGATGTTGTGGTGGGTGAGCGTGGCGCCCTTTGGCCGGCCCGTGGTGCCGCTCGTGTACTGGATGTTGATCGGGTCGTCGAAGTCCAGCTCGTCCATCCGCGCGCGCAGCTCGGTTTCGTCCGGCCCTCGTTCGCCCCCGGCGAGCGAGTCCCATTCGGGCGAGTCGAAGAAGACCACCTGTTCGAGCGCGGGGAGCCCGTCGCGCACCTCCTCGACCATCGCCCTGTAGTCGGCGCCCTTGAACTCAGGCGCCGCCACCAGCACGCGGCAGCCGGACTGGCGCAGCGCGTACTCCAGCTCGGAGGTCCGGTAGGCGGGATTGATGTTCACCAGAATCACCCCGAGCTTCGCCGTCGCGTACTGCGTCAGCGCCCATTCGCAGCGGTTCGGGCTCCACACCCCCAGCCGGTCGCCTTTCTCGAGGTCGAACCCCAGCAGCCCGCGCGCGAGCCGGTCCACCGCGGAGTTCAACTCGGCCCAGGTGAACCGCACTCCCTGGTGGCAGGACACGAGCCCCTCCGACTCCGGGACCCGCGCGGCGGTGCGCTCGAGGTTCGCGCCGATCGTCTCCCCGAGTAGCGGCACCGCGCTGGCGCCGTGAGCATAGGACGCTGCCTGCCTTGTGCCATTCGTCATCAGCGCCGATGCTATCCGGGAGCGTGGCGCGGGTGTCGAAATACGTCCTCCACGATCGGCCGGAAGAACTCGAGCGGCAGCGAGTCGTAGTCGGGATCGAAGCAGTTCTGGTCGAACTTCTCGCAGAACTCGACGCAGTCGTCGTAGAAGGGATGATCGAGGTATCGGTCGCGGGCGTTGCGGTCCCCGCCCATCAGGTGGGCGTAGTAGTAGCTCTGGAACAGGGCGTGCTTCTGGACGATCCAGCAAATGCGCTCGCTCACGAAGGGCCTCAGCACGGCGGCGACCATCTCGCCGTGGGAGTGGGGCGCGAGGGCGTCACCGATGTCATGGAGCAGCGCCGCCGCCACGTACTCCTTGTCCTTACCGGCCCGGGAGGCGCGTGTGGCCGACTGCAGAGAGTGCTCGAGCCGGCTGACCTTGAGCGCGCCCTGGAACCCCTCCAGCTGGGCGACCGCGTTCATCAACCTGCCCGGCAGCTCGCGGGCATCCTCGTCGGCGTCGGCGTTGATGAGGCGGAGGTCGGCCTCGGTCATATCCGCCATGCGCGTGTAGGAGACGATCGCCATCGCCGGTGCCCTACCCCACCATCTTCTCGGCCCGCTCCAGCGCCTTCGAATAGGTGGGGTCGCGTAGCAGCGCCTGGCGGATTCCCTCCCCCAGGATCCCCGCCTCACCGCGCGAGGCGCCCAGCAACGTCCACGAGGACTCCTTGCCCTTGCGGTCGCGCCGGTGGGCTGTCAGGCCGCCCTGGCCGCGGTAGAGGGCGATGCTCATTCCGGCTCGCCGTCCCGACCTCCACGCCGGCCAGCCCCGGGACCGACATCGTCGAGTCCGGCTCCAGCTGCAGCGCCACGTCCTGCCGGCGCCCGTGAGCCTTGCCGTGCAGCGAGCCGTCCGCAGCCATCAGCGATCCCGGCTCCCATCCCAGCCGCGCCGCCAGCCAGCCGCAGAACAGCAGGCCGGCCGTGGCCGAGTCGGGGTGGTGGCTCACCTTGACCGAGTCGATCCGGCCCAGCTCGTCGCGCCACTGCGGCGGGTCGAACGTGGCCGCCACCCGCTCGCGCCACGGCGTCGAGCGCAGCCACGCGAGGTCGACCACGTACGCCTCCTCAGCCAGCTCGCGGGCGCGCGTGACGGCCGAGCGCGCGTCGAACTCGTTGACCGAGTCGACCAGGATCACCTGCGACAGGTGCAGCAGCGCATCCACGGCCTCCGGGTGCCCGTGCGGCGACCAGGTCACAGTGGCGATGTCGGGCACCACCAGCGGGTCGACGATGGAGTGCAGCTTCTCGAGATGACGCTGACCGAGGTCGAGCACGATCCGCTCCCGGATCAGCTCCGGCTCGCCCGCCGCGAGGTCGCCCTCGGCGGTGACGGTCACCGTCGCGTCGATCGTCTGCCGGCCGGTCTCCACGGCGCACAGGATCAACCGCGACGGGTGGTAGCGGCCCACGCGCTCGAGCCGGTTGAGGACCTCCCCGCGCCATTCGCGGTCCACCACGACCACCAGGTTGAGCACCCGCGCCGGCGCGCAGGAGCCGTCGCGCAGGTAGTGCTCCTGCAGCAGCAGGTGGAGCGCCTCGTCGATCGCCCCCGGCGTCGTGTCCTGCTCGCTCCAGATGCCGGTGTCGGTCATCGCGGCTGCGCCGTCAGATCGCCCGCCACTTGTGGCCCGGCTCGAGCAGCTTGTCGGCGCTCGTCGGGCCCGGCCGTCCCGGCGACGTACTCCTGGAGTGGCGGCTCGCCCTTGCCCCACGACTCGAGGATCGGGTCGATGATGCGCCACTGGGCCTCGACCTCGTCGTCGCGGGTGAACAGCGTCGCGTCGCCGCGCATCGCGTCGAGGATCAGTCGCTCGTACGCCTCGGGCGACTGCGATAGGAACGCCGTGCCGTAGAGGAACTCCATGTTCACCGGGCCGGATGCGCATCGTGCTGCCGGGGATCTTCGCCCCCAGCGACAGCGAAACGCCCTCGTTGGGCTGCATCGTCAGCACCAGCTGATTTGGCTGCACGCCGACCGATCCCTGCGAATCGAAGGCCAGGTGCGGCACCGGCTTCAGCGTGATCGCGATCTCGGTGACCTTGCGCGCCAGGCGCTTGCCCGTGCGCATGTAGATCGGAATCCCGGCCCAGCGCCAGTTGTCGACCTCGAGCCGCAGCGCCGCGTACGTCTCGGTCTGCGAGTCCGCGGGCACGCCGTCCTCGTCCACGTAGCCGGGCACCTCCTTGCCCTCGGCCATGCCGGCGGTGTAGCGGGCGCGCGACGGTGCAATCCGGGCCGACCGGCTTGATCGCGTGCAGCACCTTGACCTTCTCGTCGCGCACGTCGTCGGCAGTGAAGGTGACCGGCGGCTCCATGCAGAGCAGCGTGAGCAGCTGCATCATGTGGTTCTCGACCAGGTCGCGCAGCGCGCCGGACGTGTCGTAGTACCCGGCGCGGCTGCCGATGCCAAGGTCCTCGGCAGCCGTGATCTGGACGTAGTCGATGTAGTTGCGGTTCCAGATCGGCTCGAACAGGCCGTTCGCGAAGCGGAACGCGAGCATGTTCTGGACGGTCTCTTTGCCCAGGTAGTGGTCGATCCGGAAGACCTGCGACTCGTCGAGCACCGACAGCACCTGGCGGTTCAGGTCGAGCGCCTCGCTCAGGCGCGTGCCGAACGGCTTCTCGATGACCACCCGCACCTCGCCCTCCCCGTGGCTGCTGAGGCCTTGGTCGCCGAGCTTCCCGACGATCACCGGGAAGAAGGTGGGCGAGGTGGATAGGTAGAAGAGCCGGTTGAACTCGATGCCGGCCTCCTTGTCGAACTCCTTGAGCGTCTCGTCGAGCTTGTCGTAGACCGAGTCGTCGTCGAACGTGCCCGGGACGTAGCGCACGTTCTCGAGCAGCTTCTCCAGCACCTGAGGATCGGGCTTGCGGCGCGAGTACTTCCCGATCGACTCGCGCGCCATGGCCGCGGTAGTCGTCGTGCGCGATGTCCGAGCGCGAGACGGCGATCAGGTTGAAGCGCTCCGGCAGCGCGCCCTCGTGGGCGAGGTTGTAGATCGCCGGCAGCAGCTTGCGGTGGGCCAGGTCCCCGGTGCCGCCGAAGATGACCATCGTCGTCGGGTGGATCGGGAGCCGCTCCAGGCCCTCCACCAGCGGGTTCTTCTGTTCGGCGACCGCCATCGCGCTACTCCGCGTGTGGCTGCTTCTGTGCCACCGGATCGTGGGCGTGCACGGCGTGCCCGCCGAACTGGTTGCGCAGCGCCGCGTTGACCTTCGCGGCGAAGGCGTTCTGGCCGCGCGACGAGAAGCGCTCGTACAGCGAGGTGGTGATCACCGGCATCGGGATGCGCTTGTCGATCGCGTCCTCCACGGTCCAGCGGCCCTCGCCCGAGTCCTCCACCCACGGCTCGAGCCGGGCCAGGTCGTTGCCCTCCTGCTCGAACGCCCGGGCGGCGAGCTCGCACAGCCAGGAGCGCACGACCGAGCCCTGCATCCAGAGGTGGGCGATCTTCGCGTTGTCGAGCTCGTACTCGGAGGCGTCGAACAGCGAGAAGCCCTCCGCGTAGGCCTGCATCATCCCGTACTCGACGCCGTTGTGGACCATCTTCACGTAGTGGCCCGGCGCCGGTCGGGCCGAAGTGGCCCCAGCCGGGGCCGTGCTCCTCGGTGGTGGGCGGCGCCAGCACGTCGAGGATCGGGGACAGGCGCTCGACCGCCTCGTCGTCGCCGCCGACCATCATGCAGTAGCCGACCTGCAGCCCCCAGACGCCGCCGCTCACCCCGACGTCCACGTAGTGGAGCCCCTTGTCGCGCAGCTCCTCCTGGCGGCGCTTGTCGTCGCTCCAGCGTGAGTTGCCGCCGTCGATGATCGTGTCGCCCCGCTCGAGCAGACCCGCGAGCGTCTGGACCGTCTGCTCAGTCGGGTCGCCGGCCGGCACCATGATCCAGACCGCGCGCGGCGCCTCGAGCTTGGAGACCAGGTCCTCGAGCGACGACGCCCCGGTTGCCCCGTTGCTCTCCGCCTCGCCGACGGCGTCGGCGTTGAAGTCGAACGCCACGCACTGGTGATCGGAGTCGCGATGGATGCGGTGCACCATGTTGCCGCCCATCTTTCCCAGACCGATGAAGCCGAGCTGCATTAGGGAAGCCTCCTTACGGCGTCCGCGGGGTCGCCTTCGAGGCGGATCTGCACCGCCGGCAGGCCGTGGTTGCGCAGGGTCTGCAGGTCGCCGACCGCCTGCGCGTTCTTGAGGTGGCGGAAGCCGTAGCCGGCCTCCGGGATCTCGACGTCGTCGTCGCCGTCGTGAACGAACTGCAGGAACAGGCCGACCGGCGGCCCGCCCTTGTGGAACTGGCCCGTGGAGTGCAGGAAGCGCGGGCCGTAGCCGAACGTGGTCGTCGACTTCGTGTGGTCGCGGATGCGCGTGCGCATCTCGGCGATCGCCGCGTCGAACTCGTCCGACGGCTTCACGTAGGCCATGATCGCCACGTAGCGCGGCGGCCCCGACTGCGCGAACAGCTCCTCGGGGTCGCCCGGGTCGACGTCGGGCAGGTCGCCGGCCTCGAGCACCTTGGCGGTGTTGTCCTTGGCCTCCTGGACGTTGGGCTGGTCGAACGGGTTGATGCCGAGCACCCAGCCCGCCACCGCGACCGCGAACTCGGAGAAGAAGAAGATGCGGCCGAGGTCGGAGGCGCCGTGAACGGCGAGGGTGATGGTCGGGTGGCCGGCGCGCGCGAGCGCCTCCACTCCCGCGTCGAGCTCCGCGTCCGGCTCGGCCGGGTCGCGCAGGTAGACGAACACCCGGTCGTCGCCGTAGGACTCCGGCTTGCCGAGCGGCTCGCCGGCCACCGGCAGGATGCCCTTGCCGTGCTTGCCGGTCGACTCGGCGATCAGCTGCTCGACCCAGAGCCCGAAGCTCTCGATCGCGCCGCCAACCACGAACGTCGCCTTGTCGCGGCCCTGCAGCGCCAGCTCGCCCAGCGCGACGCCCAGCCACAGGCCCGAGTTCGAGGACCCCTCGCCGAACTGCGCGCAGTTCTGCTCGGCCACCTGGCAGCGGTGCAGCATGGCCTCGATGTTCACGCCCGCCAGCGCGGCCGGCACGATGCCGAAGCAGGAGAGCACCGAATAGCGCCCGCCGATGTCCGGGTCGTTCTCGAACACGTGCCTGAAGCCGCGCTCGTTGGCGAGGTCGATCAGCGGGCTGCCGGGGTCGGTGATCGCCACGAAGCGATTGCCGTCGCCGCCCGAGCGCTCGTAGAAGTAGCGCATGTGGGACAGCGTCTCGATCGTCCCGCCCGACTTGGAGGAGACGATGAACAGGGTGGTGTCGAGGTCGACCGACGCGCTCCACCTCGAGCACGGCGCCGGGATCGGTCGAGTCGAGCACGTGCAGGCGCAGCCCGTCCGGGATCTGGCCGTAGGAGCGCCGGATCACCTCCGGTCCGAGGCTCGAGCCGCCCATGCCGAGCAGCACGGCATCCGTGAACCCCTCCGCCTTGACCTGCGCGACGAACGCCTCCAGCGCTGGCGCCTGCTCGAGCATCTTCTCGCTGATCGTCAGCCAGCCCAGGCGATTCGCGATCTCCGGCACGCCGGGCCCGCCCCAGAGCGACTCGTCGTGCTGCCAGATCCGCCTGGCCACGCCCTCCGAGTGCGCCTGCTTGATGCGCTCGATCAGCGCGGGCTCCAGGTCATCCGGGATCGAGGACGCGATCGTCGGCGGGCGACCGGTGACGATCCCCTCGCGCGTCAGCTCCACGCCCGCGATCAGCTTGTCGAACGGCTCGACGAACTTCGCGATGCCGTCGCGCAGCAGCTTCGCGGTCACGTCCGCCATGTCGATGCCCGCGCTCGCGAGCGCCTCGAGCTCCGCGCTCGGGTCCTGGTCGGCGGTCGCGCCGGTCACCTCGAGCTGCTCCTCGCAGGTCAGCAGCGTCGGCATCGGCATCGTGTTGACCGTGTGCGGAGCGACCAGGGAGTCGACGTACTTGGTCTCCGGGTAGTGCGGGTCCTTCACCCCGGTTGAGGCCCACAGCGGGCGCTGCACGGGGCAGCCCGCATCGCGAAGCTGGGCGAAGCGCTCGCCTAGGAAGAGCTCCTTGAACTTCATGTAAGCGGCCCGCGCATTGGCGATGGCGGCAACCCCGCGCAGATCCGAGCCCTCCCCCAGGCGCGCGTCGACCTCGGTGTCCACGCGCGAGACGAAGAAGCTCGCCACCGAGTGCACGTCGAGCGAGTCGCCAGCCTCCAGGCGCCGCTCCATGCCGCGGATGTAGGCCTCGGCGATGGCCGTGTAGGACTCGACGCTGAACAGCAGCGTCACGTTGACGTTGATCCCCTCGGAGATCGCCTGCTCGATCGCCGGCACGCCCTCGTCGGTGCCGGGGATCTTGATCATCAGGTTGGGCCGGTCGACGCGCCCCCAGAAGTCGCGCGCCTGGGCGAGCGTGGCGTCCGCGTCGTGCGCGAAGCCGGGCTCGACCTCGAGCGACACGAAGCCGTCCGCCCCGCCGGCCTCGTCCCACACGCCGCGCAGGACGTCGCAGGCCAGCTGGACGTCGGTGATCGCGATCTGCTCGTAGATCTGCCTGGCGTCGAGCCCCTCGCCCGCAAGCTGCTCGATCTGCTCGTCGTAGTCGCTCGAGCCGAGAATCGCCTTCTCGAAGATCGCCGGGTTGGAGGTGACGCCGCGCAGGGAGTCCTCGCGCACCAGCCGCTCCAGCTCGCCGCTCTCGATCAGGCTGCGCCGGATCTGGTCGAGCCAGACGCTTGTGCCGGCCGCGGTGAGCGCGGCCAGCCGCTGGTTCACTCTCGCCCCGACGCTCATGCGCGTGCCCCCAGTCGCTCGACGACCGCTCGTCCGCGGGCGGCCACGTTCTCGGCCGTGAAGCCGAAGTGCTCGTACAGCTCCGGCTGCGGGCCCGAAGCCCCGAAGCCGGTCATGCCGACCTGATCGCCGTCATCCGTCGTCCAGCGCTCCCAGCCGAAGGTCGAGGCCGCCTCGACCGACACCCGGGCGCGCACGCCCGGCGGCAGCACGCCGTCCCGGTAGTCCGAGTCCTGCTCGGCGAAGCGCTCCAGGCAGGGCGCGGACACCACCCGCGTGGCGATCCCGTCGGCCTCCAGCAGGTCGGCCGCGTCGGTGCAGATGTGCACCTCCGAGCCCGTTCCGATCAGGATCAGGTCGGGGTCGCCCTCCTTGTAGGACTCGCGCAGCACGTACGCGCCGCGGTGGATCGCGTCGTCGGGGATCGCGCTCGGGTTCCAGACCGGCAGCCCCTGGCGGCTGAGCGCGAACGCCACCGGCGCGGACGTCTGCTCGATCGCGAAGCGCCAGGCCAGCGCCGTCTCGTTCGCCCCGGCCGGCCGCACCATGTACAGGTTCGGCACGGCGCGCAGGTGCGCCAGCTGCTCGATCGGCTGGTGGGTCGGCCCGTCCTCGCCGAGGCCGATCGAGTCGTGCGTGAACACGTAGATCGCCGGCAGGTGCTGGATCGCGCCGATCCGGATCGCGCCCTTCATGTAGTCGGAGAACGTGAAGAAGGTCGAGGCGAACGCCTTCAGGCCGTGCAGGTTGAGCCCGTTGACGATCGCCCCCATGGCGTGCTCGCGCACGCCGTAGTGGACGTTGCGCCCGGAGTAGTCGTCCCTGGACACCGCACCGCCATCGTCGATGTAGGTGAGCGTCGAGGGCTCGAGGTCGGCCGAGCCGCTGACCAGGTTCGGCACCCGGGCCGCGGCCCACTGGATCACGGTCTGGGACGCCTTGCGCGTGGCGATCCGGCCGTCCTCGGGCCGGAACTTGGGCAGATCTGAGTCCCAGCCGTCCGGCAGGCGCCCCTCCATCACCAGCGACAGCTCGTCCCAGGCGTCGGCGTGCTCGGCGCGGTAGGCCTCGGCGCGCTCGTTCCATTCGGCCTCGGCGGCCGCGCCGCGCTCGCCGGCGGTGTTCGGCGAAGTGGGCGAGCACCTTGTCCGGGACGAGGAAGTGGGCGTCGGGGTCCCAGCCGTAGGCCTCCTTGGTGAGCCGCACCTCTTCCTCGCCGAGCGGCGAGCCGTGGGCGGCGTTCGTGTCCTGCTTGTTGGGCGACCCGTAGCCGATGTGGGTGCGCAGCATGATCAGCGAGGGCTTGTCGGCGACCGTGCCGGCGGCGTCGATCGCCGTCTCGATGTCGTCGAGCTCCATGTCCTCGCCCAGGTCCTGCACGTGCCAGCCGTACGCCTCGAAGCGCTTGCCCACGTCCTCCGAGAAGGCCATCCCGGTCTCGCCGGCGAGCTGGATGTGGTTGTTGTCGTAGAAGGCGGTCAGCTTGCCGAGGCCGAGGTGGCCGGCGAGCGAGCAGGCCTCGGAGGCCACGCCCTCCTGGATGTCGCCGTCGCTGGCGATCGTGAAGGTGCGGTGGTCGATCAGGTCGTGCCCGGGGCGGTTGTAACGGGCGGCCAGCATCGCCTCGGCGAGCGCGAGGCCGATCGCCATCGAGATGCCCTGGCCGAGCGGGCCGGTGGTGGCCTCGATCCCGGCCGCGTCGCCGCGCTCGGGGTGCCCGGCGGTCGGGCTGCCCAGCTGGCGGAAGTTCTTCAGGTCGTCGAGCGTCAGCCCGTAGCCGGACAGGTAGAGCGACGCGTAGAGCAGCATCGAGGCGTGGCCGGCCGAGAGCACGAAGCGGTCGCGGTCGAACCAGTCCGCGTTGGCCGGGTTGTGCTTCATGACGCGCGTGTAGAGCAGATACGCGAGCGGGGCGAGCGCCATGGGCGCGCCGGGATGCCCCGACTTCGCCTTCTCCACGGCGTCCATCGACAGGGTGCGGATCGTGTTGATGGAGAGCTCGTCCAGCTGAGAGCCGCCGGTCGTCATTCAGCCCCTTCGGTCGTTGTCGCGTGCCGCGATGGATTATCGCGCTTCTGAACAGCCACCTCCTGCGCGGCGAGCACGGCGGCGCCGATCACGCCGGCATCGGCGCCGCCCTCGGCGAGCGCGATGTTGGTGCGCTTCAGCAGCGCCGGCAGGGCGCGGGCGTTCGGCCTCCTGGATGGCCCGGTCGAAGAACAGGTGGCTCGCGCGCGAGATGCCGCCGCCGATCGTGAGCCGGTCGGGCTCGAACACGTTCACGTAGCCGGCCAGCGCGATGCCCAGCATGCGGCCGAAGTTGTCGAAGATCAGCAGCGCGTCGGCGTCGCCCGCCTCGGCTGCCTCGACCAGGTCGCGCCCGGAGACCTTGCCGTCGGCCCCGATCCGCCTGGCCAGGAGGCTGTCGGGCTTGTCGCGCGCCAGCTCGGTCGCGTCGCGCTCGAGCGCCTGACCGGAGCAGTAGGCCTCGATGCAGCCGCGATTGGGGCAGTTGCCGGGGCAGGGCGGGCCGTCCGAGTTGAGCGTCATGTGGCCCAGCTCGGCGCCGAGCCCGTGCGCTCCGCGGAAGGTCATCCCGTCGATCACCACCCCTCCGCCCACGCCCGGTGCCCAGCGTCAGCATCACGAGGTGGTCCTCGCCGAGGATGTGGGCCTCCGCCAGCGCCGCGCAGTTGGCGTCGTTGTCCACGAACACCGGCACGCCGAAGCGCGTGCCCAGCTCCTCGCGCAGGGGCACGCCGGCCAGCGGGATGTTGACGCTGGTCTCGACGGTGCCGGTGGCGTAGTCGATCTGCGAGGGCACGCCGACGCCGATCGCCTCGGGCGCCCCGACGCGGTCGATCATCCGCTTGACGACCGCCTCGATGCCCGTCGAGCAGCGCCTCCGTGCGTGTCCGTGATCGTGGGGTCCTCGGTCGCCTCACGGACCGTCACGCCGTCGACCGCAGCCACGGCGACCTTCGTGCCGCCAACGTCGACGCCGAGGACCACGCGTGGATTCCTATCCCCGCGAGGCCCAACAAGCAAGCGCCGTTACCAGCGATTCACCCTGGCGCTAGGTCGTCGCGAGCCCCGCGTATGCCTTCAAGAGCGCCGCCCAGCCGCCCTCGGAGCTCACCGAGTCGCGCATCGCGACGCCGCGCTCGCCCCAGACCTCGAAGCCGCGGTGCTCGAGCGTGACACGGGTGGTGGACTCCCCTTCGGCGGCGAATGTCACCTCGACCTCGGTCTGCCGCGCCGTGTCCGGATCGAACTCGAAGTCGGGGTCGAGCTGCCAGGCGAGCACCAGACGGTTGGGGCGCTCGGCCGACACCACCCTCCCCCACGGCTTGAACTTGCCCTGCGCGTCGAGCTCGCCCCAGCGCCCGTCCGCGCGCGCCTCGAGCACAACTCCCGTGGCGTCGGCGACCGTGTGGCTGCCCTTCGGCCACCAGGAGTCGAATTCGTCGACGAACAGGTCGAAGGCGCGCTCGGGGGTGAGCGGGACGGTCACTGTCGCGCGGGCCGCCGAGGTGGTGGCTTGGTCGGTCATTTCGCTCCCTTTCGCCTGGCCGCTCGTTCGAAGGAGGCCAGTGCATCGCTCCAGAACGAGTCGAGGTAGGCGCGCATCGCCTCGACCCCGTGCGGGTCGACGCGGTAGAGGCGCCGGTTTCCCTCGCTACGGTCGGCCACCAGGCCGGCGTCCTTCAGCACCCTGAGGTGCTGGGAGACGGCCGGCCTGCTGACCGGGAACTCGCCGGCGAGGTCGCCGACCGCCCGCGGACCGCGGGCGAGCCGCTCGAAGATGGCCCGCCGCGTGGGATCCGCCAGTGCGCTGAACCCGTTCTGGTAAGTGGTC
The DNA here is from genome assembly GCA_963722245.1 of uncultured Thermoleophilaceae bacterium. Taxonomy (GTDB): domain Bacteria; phylum Actinomycetota; class Thermoleophilia; order Solirubrobacterales; family Thermoleophilaceae; genus JACVRW01. The sequence continues at coordinate 379,949 of CAVRKM010000012.1, read as the reverse complement.
ACTTACGGTAAGTTTAGGCTTACCCACTTGCCGTGTCAAGCGGTTGTCTGGCGGTCCGGGTCCGTTGTGGGCAAGAATGGGTCGCATGAGCCCACCCCGGCGCCGCCTCGTCGGCGGATTGGACCTCGGCGGCACCAAGATCCAGGCGGTCGTGCTGGACGGGCGCCGGTCGGTGATCGGAGAGGCGCGCAGCGCCACTCCCACGACCGGTGGCGCGCAGGACGTGATCCTCGGCCTGGTCTCCACGATGGGGTCGGCGTGCGCCGACGCCGACGTGGAGCTGGCCGACCTGGCGGGCGTGGGCGTGGGCTCGCCGGGCGCTATCGACACCCGGCGCGGGGTGGTCACCGGCGCCGGCAACCTGCCCGGCGAAGGCGCGCCGATCCCGGTCTCCGCCGGCTTCAAGACGCTCGCCGCAACCCGGGCGTACGTGGACAACGACGTGACCGTCGGGGTCTACGCCGAGTACGTCCTCGGCGCGGCACGGCGCTCGAAGTCCCTGCTGGGCGTGTGGTGGGGCACCGGCGTGGGCGGCGGGATCGTGCTGAACGGCGAGCGCTGGGACGGCCGCGGCGCGGCCGCCGAGCTGGGCCACGTGGTCGTCAAGATCGACGGCGCCGAGTGCACCTGCGGCCGGCGCGGCTGCATGGAGGCGTACGCAGGGCGCGGGTCGATGGAGATCCGCGCGCGCCGGCTGCACAAGCGCGGGCGCAAGACCGACCTCTTCAAGATCATGGAGAAGCGCGGACGCACCCGGCTGACCTCGGGCGTCTGGGCGCGTGCGCTCGAGGCCGAGGACGAGCTGGCCACGGAGCTGATCGAGCGGGCGCTGGGCGCCCTGGGCGCGGGGGTCGCGTCGGCCGTGAATCTGCTCGACCCCGAGACGGTCGTGATCGGCGGCGGGCTGGGCACCCGGCTCGGCGAGCCCTACGTGGAGCGCATCCGCGAGGCGATGATGCCGCACGTGTTCGCGGACGACCGTCCGCCGCGCGTGGCGCTGGCGCAGCTGGGCGACCTGGGCGGGGCGATCGGCGCCGCGCTGCTGGTGCCACCGGGCAGCCCCGGGCGCAAGCGGTAGGCAACCGCCGCGCGCTAGCCCGAGCGCCGCACGCCCACCTCGTCCAGGTGGGCCAGCAGGTCGCCCGGGTCCTCGTAGACCCGGAACGCGCCCGCGTAGATCAGCTCCTCGCGACCGTAGCCGCCGGACAGGAGGCCGATGCTCAGTGCTCCGGCCCTGCGTGCGGCGAGCAGGTCCCAGACGCTGTCGCCCACGACGATGCTGTCGCGGATGTCGACGCCGATCCGCGCCGCCGCGGTGAGGAACAGGTCCGGGTCGGGCTTGGCGTACTGGACCTGATCGCGCGTGACCATCGGCAGATCCTCGGGCAGCCCGAGCAGCGCGCGGGCGCGCCCGGCGGTGCGCTCGGCGCCGCTGGTCGCGATCGCCCACGGGATCCCCATCTCGGTGAGGCCGGCGAGCAGGTCCATGGCGCCGGGCAGCGGGCGCACGCCGCTGTAGTGGCGCATGAACGCCTCGGAGTGCAGGTCGGGAAGCCGCTCGATCGTCTCGTCGTCGAGCTGGTCGCCAAGCTCGCGGCGCAGCGCGGTCACGAACAGCCCGCCGCTCATGCCGATGCGCCGGTGGATCTTCCAGACGGCCAGGTTCACGCCGACCTCCTCGAGCGCCTCTCGCCAGGCGATCACGTGCTGGTAGACGCTGTCGATCAGCGTTCCGTCGAGGTCGAACAGGAAGGCGGAGTCCTTGCGGTTGTTCACGACGCGTGTTGTACCCGGCGCGCCGCCTCGGCCACGAGCTGGGCGTTGTCGCGGGCCGGCGACCCGTCGGGCAACACGATCGTGTCCTCCATCCCGACCCGGATGTCGCGCCCGCGCGCCAGTGCGGCGTCGAGCACGGCCCAGGTGCCCTGGTTGGACCCGTGGTGGAGCTGGGGCGCGGTCACGCCCCCGTCGACGAGCGCGGCGTCGATCTCGGCGGCGCCGTCGACATCGCTCGTCTCCACCAGCACGCGGAGCGGGTCGATGCCCGCCTCGATCAAGGTCTGGGCGCCGTCGAGCGCCCACACCCCCACCTCGATCCCAATCCCGCGTTCGGTGAGCAGCTCGCACAGCTCTCCGAACCCGAGCTCCGCGGCGTTGGCCGAGGCGTAGTCCGGCAGCTCGTCCCAGGACGCGACGTAGGCGAGCCTCCGCGCGGCGTCCCCGCCCGTCGTCCACAGCCCCGTGGTCACGCCCAGCGGCGTGCCCGGGCAGGCGGCGCGGATCGCGCGCACGGCCTCGGCCACCGGGCCCGGCTCGACGGTGTCGTTGCCGTCGGGGCCGCGCGGGTGCACGTGCAGCTCCTGCGCGCCGGCCGCGAGGGCGCCGGCGGCCGTCCTCGGCCAGCTCTGCGGGGGTGATCGGAACGGCCGGATGATCGGAGCGCGGGCGGTTCCCGTTGAGGCAAGCCTGGAGCAGGGTCATGGGAGCATTGGACCATGTACGAGCAGATCACCTACGCGCAGGACGGCCCGGTCACGCTGATCACCATCGACCGGCCCGAGCGGATGAACGCGATCGGACCCCAGACCCACGGCGAGCTGGTTCACGCCTGGCAGCGCTTCCGCGACGACGACGAGGCGCACGTGGCCGTCCTGACCGGCGCGGGCGACCGCGCCTTCAGCGCCGGTGGTGACCTCAAGTCCGCCCTGGACGGCGAGCCCGTGCTCGCGATCGATCCCGAGGAGCGCGCGGCCCACGTGCGCGGGGAGCGGCCGGGCGTGCTGGGCCCGTCCCGCTGGACGGACCTCTACAAGCCGACGATCGCGGCCGTGAACGGCGTGGCCTATGCCGGCGGGCTCGAGTGGGTCTGCTGGACCGACCTGGCGATCGCCGACGAGCACGCGACCTTCGGCGTCACCTGCCGGCGCTGGAACATCGGCCTGGCCGACGGCGGCACCCAGCGTCTGCCGCGCATCGTCGGCATGCGCCGCGCGATGGAGCTGATCATCACCGGGCGGGTGATCGACGCCGACGAGGCGCTGCGCATCGGCTTGGTCAACGAGGTGGTGCCGAGCGGAACCTGTGTGGAGCGCGCGCTCGAGCTGGCGCGCGAGATCGCGGCCCTCCCCCAGCCGGCGATCCACACGGACAAGGAGGCCGCGGTGCGCGGCTTCGGCCGACCGCTGGACGAGGGGCTGCGGATCGAGGCCGAGTGCTTCGACCGGTCGATCTTCAGCGAGGAGACGGCCGAGGGCCTGCGCCGCTTCATCGAGCGCGACCACCCCGACCGGGTGCGCGGCGGCGTGCCGGGACGGGGCTGAGCGAGCCCGCTAGAGCCCAACCCGCCGCGGGCGCGGCGGCTGGGAGAAGAGTCGCCACAGGCCGGCTTCGGGCATCCGCTCAACCGCGAAGCCCAGGGCGCTCGCCTCGCCCTCGACCAGGTTGGCGAGCCGGGGATTGGTGGGGAAGCGGCTGATCGCGACCACGGAACGTAGGCGGACGGCCAGCGGGCGCTCCCCCACCCACAGGATCACCAGCGGCGGCACGGTCAGGGGCCACCCCGACCGAGGATCCGTTGTAGGCGAAGACGGTCGAACCTCGACCTCGATCTCCTCCCGGACGAGCTCTTCCGCTTCAAGGAAGGCCCGCACCGATCGCTGCTCCCCGATCACCTTCTGACCCTAGGATCGACCTCGCCGATGCGCCACTCGAACACCTGTCTAGAACACCCCTCCGGCGAAGGGCGCGAGTGTCCAGGCGTTCGCCCCCGGGCGGGTCAACCTGATCGGCGAGCACACCGACTACAACGACGGCCTCTGCCTCCCGTTCGCGGTGAAGCGAGGCGTCACCGTCACCGCCAAACCGGCTTCCGGCGGCGCGATCGAGGCTCACGCGCGGGACCTCGGCGAGAGCGACAGCTTCCAGCTTGGCGTCGACAGCAGGGCCGCCGAGGGCTGGCGGCTGCTGGTGCGCGGCGCCGCCGCCGAGCTGCGAGAGGAGGGCATCGAGCTGCGGCCCTGCCGTCTCACGATCGAGGCCGACCTGCCGCGAGGGGCCGGGCTGTCCTCTTCCGCCGCCCTGACGGTGGCGCTCTGCCTCGCGCTCTGCGAGGTCGCCGGCACGCGCGCACCCGACCGAATCCCCCTCGCGCGCCTCTGCTCGCGCGTGGAGAACGACTGGAGCGGCGCCCAGACCGGCCTGCTCGACCAGCTCGCCTGCTCTGTGCGGCGAGCGGGGCCACGTGGTCCGAATCGACATGCGCGGCCCGGACATCCACGCCGTGCCGCTCGAGCTCGACGGCCACGTGCTGGCCGTGCTCGACTCGGGCGCGACCCACGACCTCGCCTCCGGCTCGGGCTACAACGAGCGGCGTGAGGAGTGCCGCGAGGCCTGCAGGGCGCTCGGGATCGACTCGCTGCGCGACGCCACCAGCGCCGAGGGACTGCCCGAGCCGCTCGACCGGCGCGTGCGTCACGTGATCTCCGAGAACGCGCGCGTCGACGGGCCGTGGCGGCGCTCGAGAGCGGCGACCTCGCCGAGCTGGGCGCGCTGCTCGACGCCTCGCACGCGAGCCTGCGCGACGACTACGAGGTGTCGGTCCCCGAGGTCGAGCGCGCGGTCGATGTCTGCAAGCGCGCCGGCGCCCTCGGCGCGCGCATCATGGGCGGTGGCTTCGGCGGCTCGGTGCTGGCCCTGTTCGGCCCCGAGGCGAAGCTGCCGCCGGGCGCGGTCAGCGTCGAGCCGGGACCGGCCGCTCGGTTGCTGTGACCTCGCCGTCCTCGCCTCCCGGGTCTTGACCCGGCGACGGGCGGCGACGCCGATCCCACTCACCGTCACGAAGTCGATTCGAAGCATCGCGACGGGCGGATACCCGAGACGAGTCTGATAGAACCGCCTTTCCGTGGACCGCCGGCTGGCCTACAAGAACGTGCGCACCGGGCTGATCGCCGGGGCGATCGCCCTCGTGGTCTTCGGCCTCGCGTGGGTCGTGGGGTTCGTCTACTGATGGCCGACGACACCGTTCACACCGACGAAGCACCGGCCCCGCCCCCGGGCGAGCCCGTGCACCTGCCCGGCCCGTCCTACCTGCCGGTGCTCACGGCGTTCGGGCTCACGCTCGCCGATCACCGGCGTGGTGCTGTCCTGGGTGATCTGCGGCATCGGCGTGGTGATCACCCTGGTCGTCGTGTGGCGCTGGATCCGCGAGACGCGCCAGGACATCGCAGAGCTGCCGCTAGAGCATTAAGCGACCGTGCGCACCCGGCGAGCCGGGTGCTTCCGGCTAACCGGTCTGCGCCGGAAGCTCGCTCGTCGCGCCGTCGGAGACCCAGCAGCGCACGATGTCGCGCATCGACAGGATGCCGGTCATCTCGCCGCCGTCCACCACGACCAGGTGGCGGAACCCGCCGCGCACCATCGCCTCGGCCGCCGCTTCGAGCGACCAGTCCGGCGCGGCGAAGGTCAGCTTCGCGGAGAGGTGATCGGCCACCAGCTCGCGGTCTGGGTCCTTGACCGCTGCCGATCGCCTGGAGGATGTCGCGCTCGGTGAGGATGCCGGGGCCGGGCTGCTCCGGCGTCGATCACGACCGCGGCGCCGACGCGCCGCTCGGCCATCGAGCACGCCGCGTCGCGCAGCGAGTGCCCGGGGTTCACGGTGAGAACGACGCTGCTCATTCCGTCCCGGACCTGCATGCACCCTCCTTCGCGGAGCTAGTGACGATCGGCTCAAGCCAGCCTACAACAACCTCCGATTCGGCGTTTTCGGACGTATACCCCCGTGGTGCGGCAGTCGACCGAGCACAGACGGCGGACCCTTTTCCAGGAGGCGCTGGCCGCGATCAGCGCGCGACTTCCCGGACGAGAACCTCTCGCTGGCCGCCGTCGCGCACTCGATCGCCACCTCGCGGCGCCAGCTGCAGCGCGTGTTCGCCGAGCAGGGGACGAGCTTCCGCACCGAGCTGCAGCGCGTGCGCATGGCGCGCGCCGCCCAGCTGCTGCGCCAGGACGACGCTGCCGGTCGCGACCGTCGCCCGCGCCGTCGGCTACCGCCAGGCGGCGCAGTTCTCGAAGGCCTTCCGCCGCCACCACGGTCACCCGCCCTCGGCGGCTCGCCCGGCCGCGGCGCGAGCAGGGCTCCGCCATAGCCGCCTGACCCTCCCGCTCGGCCGCTCGCTTCAATACACTCGCGCGCCGTGAGCGAGAGGGATCCAGCGGCCGGGGATCCGGCAGGCCCGCCGGAGGAGGACCCGCGCATCCGCGGCGAGCGTCACCCGGTCGCGAGGATGATCGGGCTGGGGATCGTGGCCTCGCTGGTGGGCATCGCGATCGCCCTCGCGATCCACTGGTTCCCGACCTCCGCGGCGGGCTCGGCGCACAAGATCGACACGCTCTACGACGTCCTGCTGATCTGCTCGGTGCCGATCTTCGTGCTCGTGATGACGGTGGCGATCTACAGCGTCGTCCGCTTCCGCGCCAAGCCCGGGCGACATGCGCGACGGCGCGCCGATCCACGGCAACACGCGGCTCGAGGTCATCTGGGTGACGATCCCGTTCCTGATGGTCTCGGCGCTGGCGATCTACGGCTGGATCGTGCTCGACGACATCGAGGCCAAGCAGCCCGACACGCTGATCGTGAACGTGACCGGCCAGCAGTTCACCTGGTCGTTCGACTACCCGAGCGAGAAGGTCAAGTCGAGCGAGCTGGTCCTGCCGAAGGACCGGCCGGTGGAGTTCCGGATCCACACCAAGGACGTGCTCCACTCCTTCTGGGTCCCCGAGTTCCGGCTCAAGTCGGACGCCGTGCCCGGCCTGACCACGAAGATCCGCGTCACGCCCGACCGGATCGGCCACTACCAGGTGGTCTGCGCCGAGCTGTGCGGCATCGGCCACTCCACGATGCGCCAGAACGTGCGCGTGGTCGCGAAGACCGACGTTCGACGCGTGGCTCGACGAGCAGAAGCAGGCCGCCGGCGGCGGCGGCGCGCCCGCCCCGGCGGGCGGCGGCGGTGGTGGCGGCGCCAAGCCCGACGGCGCGGCCGTGTTCGCCGCCAACGGCTGCGGCAGCTGCCATACGCTGGCAAGCCGGCGAACGCGACCGGCACGGTGGGCCCCGACCTGGGCAAGATCGACAACCCGACCTCCGCCTTCATCAAGCAGTCGATCGACGGATCCGAACAAGGTCGTGACGAAGGGCTTCAAGCCGAACATCATGCCCCAGGACTTCGGCGACCAAGCTCTCGCCTGACGAACTCGACGCTCTCGTGGAGTACCTTCTGAAGGCGCAGAAATGACCCTCACCCGTCGTCTTCTCGCACCCGGCTGGTACCGCGCCGCGCTCGGCATCGCGGCCTTCTTCGGGCTGGGCACGGCGCATCGTCGTGGCCGTCCGCGCGCTCTACGGCTGGGACCCGCTGTTCGACTGGAACGCGATCATCACCGTCGGCGCGCTGATCGCCGCCCCGTTCGGCTTCCTGATCGGGATCGGCTGCTTCGACTACTGGTTCCGCTGGGCCTCCGGCGCCCCGACGATCCCCGAGGACCACTCCGGTCACGGCGCCTACTCGTGGAAGGACTACTTCCGGGTCAACACCGACCACAAGGTGATCGGGCTGCAGTACATCTGCACGACCTTCTTCTTCTTCATCGCCGGCGGCCTGATGGCGATGCTGATGCGCGCCGAGCTCGCCCAGCCCGGCACCCAGTTCGTGGACCCGAACACCTTCAACGGGCTGTTCTCGGTGCACGCCTCGCTGATGATCTTCCTGTTCATCATCCCGGTCTTCGCCGGGATCGCGAACTACGTGATCCCGCTGATGATCGGCGCGCCGGACATGGCGTTCCCGCGCCTGAACGCGCTGTCGTTCTGGATGCTGCCGATCGCCGGCGTGATGATGCTCAGCTCGTTCTTCGCCGAGGGCGGCGCCTTCGCCACCGGCTGGACGGCCTACGCGCCGCTCTCCACCGAGACGCCGCTCGGCCAGCAGTTCTTCACGCTCGGCGTGCAGTTCGCGGGCGCGTCGTCGATCGCGACCGCGCTCAACTTCCTGGTCACGATCATCACGATGCGCGCGCCGGGCATGACGTTCTGGCGCATGCCGCTGCTGGTGTGGGCGAACTTCACCACCTCGCTGCTGGTCGTGATCGCCACGCCGTTCATCGCCGGCTCGCAGTTCTTCGTGCTGCTCGACCGGTCGCTCGGCACCCACTTCTTCGACCCGTCCGCGGGCGGCGACGTGCTGATGTACCAGCACGTCTTCTGGTTCTACTCGCACCCGGCCGTCTACATCATGATGCTGCCGGGCTTCGGGATCATCAGCGAGGTCATCTCGACCCACGCCCGAAAACCGATCTTCGGCTACCGGATGATGGCGTTCTCGCTGGTGGCGATCGTGATCCTCGGCTTCACCGTCTGGGCGCACCACATGTTCGTGTCGGGCATGTGGAGCTGGCTGCGCGTGCCGATGATGATCACCACGATGCTGATCGCGGTGCCCACGGGCATCAAGATCTTCTCCTGGCTCGCGACGCTGTGGAGAGGCGTGATCCATCTCCGAACGCCCATGCTGTTCGCGCTGGGCTTCATCACGATGTTCACCCTGGGCGGGATCAGCGGCATCATGCTCGCGGTCGTCCCGTTCGACATCCACGTGTCGGACACGTACTTCATCGTCGCCCACATCCACTACGTGCTGTTCGGCGGATCGGTGTTCACGATCTTCGCCGGCATCTACCACTGGTTCCCGAAGATGACCGGCCGGATGTACGACGAGACGCTCGGCAGGCTGCACTTCTGGATCTCGTTCATCTTCTTCAACCTCACCTTCGGCCCGATGCACCTCGTCGGCATCGACGGCATGCCGCGGCGCGTGGCCGACTACGCCGACCAGTTCGCGACCTGGAACGCGATCATCTCGATCTCGTCCTTCATCTTCGGGCTCTCGTTCCTGATCTTCGTCTACAACATGATCGCCTCCTGGCGGCACGGCCCGCGGCCGAGGGCAACCCGTGGCGGGCGCACACGATCGAGTGGCAGGTCTCCTCGCCGCCGCCGGTGTTCAACTTCGACGAGGTGCCGACGGTGGTCGGCGGCCCCTACGAGTACGGCGTGCCCGGCGCCGTGCACGCCGTGTTCAAGGAGAAGGCGCCCGCGGGCGCCTCGGTGCCGGCCCCCGCCGGTGGCGGCGGCGCGCCACCGAACCGACTGAATGAAGCGCATCCTCGTAGTCGCCAACGAGACGGTCGCCGGCAAGCCGCTGATCGACGCCGTGCGCGCGCGCGCCGCCGGCGAGGCCGTGCCGACGTGCACGTGATCTGCCCGCAGAACCAGCCCAGGCACGGCTACGTGATCTACGAGTCGATGGTCCGCGACGCCGCCGAGAACCGGCTCAAGATGACGCTCGCGCTGCTGCGCGAGGCGGGCATCGAGGCCGACGGCGAGGTGATGGACCCCGACCCCTACTCGGCGATCATGGACGCGCTCGGCGAGGCGCGACTACGACGAGATCATCATCTCCACCCACCCCGAGACGCGCTCGGGCTGGCTGCGCGAGGGCCTGGTCGACCGGGTCCGGCGCGCGGCGCGGCGGCCCGTCGAGCACGTGGTGGTCGACCTCGACGCCGAGCGCGACGACGTCAAGCGCACGCTCGTGGTGGCGAACCAGACCGTCGGCAGCCCGAGCTGCTCGACGTGCTGCAGCGCAAGGCGCAGCAGGAGCCGCGCCGCTTCATCGTGATCTGCCCGCAGTCCGACACGAACGGCGACGGCAGCGGCTCCGGCGACGCCGCCGAGCGCCTCGCGCACACGCTCAAGGCGCTCGAGGACGCCGGGCTCGAGGCGGTCGGACAGGTCGTGCATCCCGACCCGTACACGGCGATCCAGAACGCGCTGCAGTTCTACGCGCCCGACGAGATCGTGATCTCGACCTTCCCCGAGACCCGCTCGGGCTGGCTGCGCGCCGACCTGATCGGCCGCGTCGAGGCCTCCACCGGCAAGCCGGTCGAGCACGTCGTCAGCGAGGAGGACGGCTGATGGAATCGGCATCGGTCGCCGCCGGCCACGTCGCAGCCCACGACGAGCACCACGGGCCGCCCGCGGCCAACCAGTCCTCGCGGGTCGAGGCCCAGTTCCTCGGGATGCTGCTTTTCATCATCTCCGAGGTGATGCTCTTCGGAGCGTTCTTCACGGCCTACTTCTTCATCCGGGTCGTGGCCGACGACCCGAGCTGGTTCCCGATCGACGGCAAGGAGCTGCCCAAGGTCGTCGCCGGCATCAACACCGCGATCCTGGTCTCGTCGAGCTTCACGATGCACTGGGCGCTCGAGGGCGCGCGCAACGACAACCGGCGCGCGATGCAGGTCGGCCTGCTCACCACGCTGCTGCTCGGCCTGACGTTCCTCTCGGTCCAGATCAACGAGTACGTGCACATCGGCTTCGCGCCGTCCGACAACGCCCAGAGCACGATCTTCTACGGGCTCACCGGCCTGCACGGCGCGCACGTGTTCGTCGGCCTGACGCTGCTGACGTTCGCGACCATCCGGGCCTTCCGCGGCCACTTCTCGCCCAAGGAGCACCGCGGCGTCGAGGTGCCCGGGCATCTACTGGCACTTCGTCGACGTCATGTGGATCGTCGTCTACTCGACGGTCTACCTCCTCTAACGGCGTGCTGAACCCGCTGCGCTCCGAGCAGGAGGCGTTCCGCTTCCTGATCTACGTGCTCGTCGTCGCCGCGGTGATCGTCGGGCATCGTGCTGTCCTGTCCGCGCCCTCTGAACGCCGACCTCGAGCTGGCCGAGCGCGCGGCGCGCGCGGCCGGCGAGGTGCTGCTCGTCCTACTACGGGCGGCCGCGCCGCGGGCGTGTCGTCGAAGTCCTCGGCCACCGACCTGGTCTCGGACGCCGACCGCGAGGCCGAGCGCTCGATCCGCGAGCTGCTCGCCGCCGAGCGGCCGGACGACGGCCTGGTCGGCGAGGAGGGCTCGCGGGCGCGAGGCCGCCAGCGGGCGGCGCTGGGTCGTCGACCCGCTCGACGGCACGATCAACTTCCTCTACGGCTTCCCGGCCTGGGCGGTCAGCGTGGCGCTCGAGGACGCGGACGGGCCTGGCCGTGGGCGTGGTGCACTCGCCGATCCGCGGCGAGACGTTCCGCGCCGTCCGCGGCGAGGGCGCCTTCCTGGGCGAGCGCCGCGCTGCACGTGCGCGACCCGCGGCCGCTCGAGCAGGCGCTGGTGGCCACCGGCTTCTCCTACGAGCCGGAGCGCCGCGCCGCGCAGGCCGACGTGATCCGCGAGCTGCTCCCGCGCGTGCGCGACATCCGCCGCGCCGGCGCCGCGGCGCTCGACCTGGCCTGGCTGGCCGCCGGCCGCGTCGACGCCTTCTTCGAGCGCGGGCTCAACCCTGGGACTGGGCCGCCGGGCGGCTGCTGGTCGAGGAGGCGGGCGGCGCGGTCGAGCCTGGCTGGAGGACGACTGGCCGGGCCTGGTCGCGGCGTCGAGCCACGAGCTGCTCGCCGAGCTGCGCGCCGCTGGTCGCGCGGCTAGTTGCCGAGCAGGTACTGGACGAGCGCCTGGACCTGCTTGTCGGTCAGCTTGCCCTGGAACGACCGGCATCACGCCGGCCTGGAAGCCGCTCGACGACCACCGCGTTGGGGTCGAGGATCGACTCGCTGACGTAGTCCTCGGGCGCTGCCCTTGATGTCGGGCGAGGTCGCCAGGTCGTCGAGGCTCGGGCCGATGTTGCCGTTGGCGCCGGCCTTGGTGAGCTTGTGGCAGCCGGCGCAGCCGGCGGCGGTGAAGATCTGCTCGCCGGTGGTGGCCCCGGCCAGGCCGGCCTGGGCCAGCGCGCCGGCGTCCTCGCCCGTGCCGGTGCGCCGCGTAGCCGACGTAGGCGGCCACGTCCTTGGCGTCCTGGCCCGTCGACGAGGCCGGCCGGCATCACGCTGTTGCGGCGCGGATGGAGGATCTGCCGGTGGACGACCCCCTCGACCGTGTCGCGACTGATGCCCTTGCCAGCGCCGCGCGGAAGGCGGTGTCGAGGTTGGGGCCGGTCTGGCCCTGGGTGCCGGCCCTGGCGAGCGTGTGGCAGGAGCCGCACTTCTGCGTGAACAGCGCCTTGCCCTTGGACAGGTCGGGCTCGTCGCGGCCGCAGGCGCCAAGCGGCAGCGCGACCGCGGCCGCCACCAGCGCCGCAAGCCGAGCGGCTGTGCCGTGTTCCGGGCGAGGCTCACGGGGCGGGAACATTATCCGCTGGCGGAGCGGGATGGGGTAGAGCGTCGAGGCGTCCCTGGGCGGCCGCGATCACCCCCTCGGCCACGCTCTCCCAGGAGTAGCGGCGCGCCGCCTCGGCCGGCCAGCGCGGCGCTGGCGCGCTCGCGCGTCGCCGGGGTCGAGCGTGAGCCAGGCGACCAGCTTGTCGGCGATCTGCTCGACGGCTCCCGGCCGACGCTCGAACGACAGCAGCGGGCGCAGCTCCGGCTCCAAGCGCGGGCGCGAGCGTGGCGGTCACCTCGGCCATGCCCGAGTGGCCCGGCCGACAGCGGCAGCGCGCCGCAGGCGGCGGCCTCGGCGGCGACCATGCCGAACGCCTCCGGGAACGTGCTCGGCATCACCTGCGCCTCGCAGGCGGGCAGCAGGTCGGGCAGGTCGTCGTGCTCGAGCCGGCCGGTGAAGTGCACGCGCTCGGCGGCCGCCGGCGCGGCGGCCGAGCCAGTCGTCCCCCGGCGCCGTCGAGGAAGGCGCGCAGGTACTTCAGCTCGCCGGGCGGGCCGCCCTCGAGCTCGCGCCCGCGCGCGGCGATCTCGCGCAGGTCGTCGAGGTCGCGCCGCCGCAGCGCGTCCACGAAGCGCCCGAGCGCCTCGCGGTAGGTGCCGAAGCCGACGATCACGAGCCGCGCCTCGGGCACGCGCGCCACGACCAGCGGCCAGGCGGCCAGCAGCAGGTCGACGCCCTTGGAGACGATCAGCTTGCCGACGAAGCTGACGATCCGGTCCGTGCGCGGGTCGAGCGAGCGCAGCGCGTCGGCGGCGCCGGCCTCGCCGCCCCAGGAGGCGGTGTCGGCGGAGCCGACGCGGTCGGCCAGCCGCTCCAGGTCGGCGGCGCCGGGCCTGAAGGTGTGCACGTCCACGCCGGGCGGGCCGAGCCGCGTGTGCTCGCGGCAGCCCCGGCTCGTCGGCCAGCACCTCCCAGAGGCTCTCGGCGGTGTGGCGCGAGCCGACCAGCACCCCGGCGGCGCCGCGCACGCCCTCGAGCGCGTAGGGCAGGAAGCGCTCGCGGTGCGGGCGCACGGTGTACTCCAGGGCGCTGCCGTGCACCTTGACCGCGTAGGGCGCCCGCCCCGCCAGGCCGCGCGCCAGGATGACCGGGCCCATCACCAGGTGGTTGGCCAGCGCCACGTCCGGGGTCGGGGCGTCCTGCACTGCCGCTACGTTCGCCTCGAGGTAATGCTCGAGCTCGGCATCGCTCAGCTCCGCGATAGGGCTTCGCGTCGAAGCCCTCGTAGCGGTCGGCCACGTAGACGGGCAGCACCCGGCCGATGTCGGGGTTGTGGACGGTCACGCCCTCGGGGGCGTCCCAGTCGCGGTCCTGGCAGAGCAGATCGACCTCGTGCCCGAGGCGCGCGAGCGCGCGCACCAGGCTGGCGTTGTAGATGTTGCTGCCGGTGCCGCGCAGCAGGTAGCCGTGGAAGATCAGGATGCGCATCGCCGGTGGCTCTTTCCTGGATATCGGCAGCTATCCTTCCGCGCCCATGCCCGCCCGCCAGAAGTATCGCCTGCGCGCCCGCTCCGACCGCGAGATCATCCGCGAGGTCGAGCCGGGCAAGCGCTACGTGGACCGCGAGACCGGCGAGGAGCTCAAGGTCGTGGGCGCGGTGCTGCCGCTGGCGCCGTCGCCCAGCAACCTGCCCTACTCGGTCGAGAACCTGCGCCTGTGCGGGTGCTCGCTCGAGCAGCTGGTCCAGAAGGACCTGAACGACTGCCCGCACTGCGGCCGGCGCCTGCCGGCCGTCGAGCGCTGATCGCGCGCCTCGGCGCGCTGCTGCTCGTCTGGCCCTGGTCGTCGCGGCCGCCGGCTGCGGCGGCGACGAGGAGTCGTCCGCCGACCCCGCGCCCAAGGCGCCCGAGCTGACGATCCCCGAGACCGACAGCCCGCCACCGCCCTCCGAGACCGAGACGACGCCGACCACGGAGACCACGCCCCACCGCCCACCACCTCGACCCCGGCGCAGCCCACGCACGCCCAGCGACACGCCCGAGAACGACACCCCACCGCCGGCGGACAGCCCGGCGGAGCGGTTCGAGCAGTTCTGCAACGACAACCCGGGGGCCTGCGGGCTAGGACGCCGGCCGCTCAGTTCCGGTGCGTCGGCAGCGGCGAGCGTGGCCGGCGCACCCGCGAGGGCAGCGGCTGGCGCAGCGGTGGCTCCGCTCCGCGGCGGCGGGCGGGGTGTGACGGGCCGTCGTGGGAGCGGTCGCGCCCGTTGCCGAGGCCCCAGCGGCCCAGCGGCAGCCTGATGCCGTCGCCGCCCGGGCCGTCCTTGCCCGGCCGCGGATCGGGGCCCTCGCCCCCGCCGCCGTCGTCGCCGTGCGAGTCGTCGTCGTCGTCGCGCAGGCGGAAGAACCAGACAAGCCACACGATCAGCAGGCCGACGTCGAAAACCCGGAAGCCGACCATGAAGATCCATCCCTCCGTGGTCACGAGTCGATGCTAGCGCGCGTCGGTAAGCCGGGGAAAGGCCCTAGACGCCTACTTGCGGGTGCTCTGGTCGGCTTGACCGTCTGCTGCGGATCGGGCACGTAGGTGGCCGTGTAGAGCAGCCGCGCGCCGTGGTAGGTGCAGCCGAACACGTTCACCTCGCGCAGCGAGCTCCAGCGCGAACTGGTCGAGGCTGCGCGGCGGCTCGCACTTGCCCTTCGCCCGCGACGAGCGCCACCAGTCCGAGTTGGTCAGGTTGTTCGCGAACATCGGCGCCCAGGTCGGCACCGTGATCGCGATCCAGTTCGTCTTCTTCACGCGCAGCGGCGGGTCGAGCACGAAGGTCGGGCTGGAGCCCAGGTACTTGTCGACGTCGAACAGGGTCGGTCTGCGAGACCAGGCGGTAGTTGAGGCGCGTCTTGTGCGTGTCGCCGCGGCGCAGCACCGACAGGCGCACCTGGGCCGGGGCTGCCGAAGTTGTCGTTGAAGAACGTCGATCTGCTCGTCCGTGGGCGTTGACGAGCGTGCACCGTGAACGCGACGATGTAGCCGTTCGTGGCGGATGTAGTACGGGTTCTTGCGCCCGCCCGCGGCGCGGCCCTGGATCGCCGGTCACGCGCACGGCGGCCTCGCACGGGGTCGGCCGGGCAGCTGGGCTTGACGGTGCTGTTGGGCACCGCCGCCCAACTCGACGACGCGAGCCGACGCGGCGGGCGCCAGCGTCAGCAGGACAGCGGAAATCAGCAGCAGGATTCGCTTCATGGCCGGGATAGCAACACTCGGATCGATGGCCCGAGTTGCGCGCCCTCCTTACTTGTACCTGTAGGTGATCCGTCCCCGGTCGAGGTCGTACGGCGATAGCTCGATCTTGACGCGGTCACCGGGCAGAATGCGGATGTAGTGCCGCCGCATCTTGCCGGAGATGTGTCCGAGGACTTCGTGCCCATTGTCGAGCTGGACCTTGAACATCGTGTTTGGGAGGGCCTCGACGATCTCGCCCTCCATCTCGATCTTCTCTTCCTTGGGCACGATTGGGCGCCTCAGATGAGGCGGACGTTCACCGCCTTCGGTCCCTTGTCGCCCGTCTCCTCCTCGTACTCCACCTTCGAGTTCTCGGCGAGCGACTTGAAGCCCTGGCCGTCGATGCCGGTGTAGTGGACGAACAGGTCACGGTCTCCATCGTCGGGAGTGATGAAGCCGTAGCCCTTCTCGTCGTTGAACCACTTCACGGTTCCGGTAGGCACGTGCTGCCCCTTCCTGCGTGTGCCCGGCACTGCGAGTCCCGATTCACGCATGTAACGAACTACGCCGGTGCGACCCGGCCCAACGGGCACCAAACTACCAGCACAGGGCGCTAGAAGCGCGCAATTTCCCACTCAGCCGGTGCGCAGCTCGGCCGCCACCGCCGCGAGCTCATCCTGCTCGGCCTGGTGCGGCCGGACGGGCAGCTGGAGCGGGTCGTCGTCGTAGCGCGGGATCACGTGGATGTGGGTGTGGAAGACCGTCTGCCAGGCCGCCGGCTCGCAGCAGTTGAGCAGGTTCACCCCGTCGCAGCGCAGCGCGTCGCGCATCCGCAGCGCCAGCCGCTTGGAGGCGGCGCTGGCGTGAGCGAGATCGGCGTCGTCGATCTCGTAGAGATTGCGCGAGTGCCGGCGCGGCACCACCAGCGCGTGGCCGCGGGTCCACGGGTTGAGGTCCATGAACGCGACCGTGTGCTCGTCCTCCTGGACGATCTCGGCGGGCAGCTCGCCCGCCACGATCTTGCAGAAGATGCAGTCGTCCGCCATGGCGGCGCAGTGTAAGCAGTCCGCGCGCACTCGGCCGCCGAGTGCTTGCGGCTAGAGCCAGCCGGCCCGCTTGAACCGCCAGAACAGGAAGCTGACGATGATCGCCATCAGCGCCGAGCGCCATCGGGTACCCGGCCTCCCAGCCCAGCTCCGGCATGTGCTCGAAGTTCATGCCGTAGATGCCGGCGATCAGCGTCGGCACGGCCGCCATCGCCACGTAGGCCGAGATCTTGCGCATGTCCTCGTTCTGGCGCACGCCGACCTGGGTGAGGTTGGCCTGGAGGACGCTCGTGAGCAGGTCGCGGTAGCTCTCGAGCTGGTCGTGAGCGCGCAGCAGGTGGTCGTTGACGTCGCGGAAGTAGGTCCGCACCTCGGGGTGGATCACGTCGTACTTGCCGCGGGCGAGCCGGTCGACCGGCTCCACGAGCGGTCCGACGCCGTGCCCGAACTGGAGGACCTCGCGCTTGAGCTTGTAGATGCGCTCGGCCGCGTTGGCGCGCACCCCGGAGAAGACCTGGTCCTCGACCTGGTCGATGTCCTCGCCCAGACCGGCGATCGCGGGCGCGTAGTCGTCCACCACCCGGTCGACGATCGCGTGCAGCACCGCGCCCGGCCCGTGCTGCAGCAGCTCGGGGTTCTCCTCGAGCTGGCGACGCACGCCGCCCAGCTCGCTGGCCTCGCCGTGGCGCACGGTGATGATGTAGTCGTGGCCGAGGAAGATCAGGATCTCGCCGAGCTTGATGACCTCGGTCGGGTCGACGTAGCGAGCCGTCTTGAGGACGATGAAGACCATGTCGGCGAAGACCTCGAGCTTGGGGCGCTCGTGCGCGTGGATCGCGTCCTCCACGGCCAGCGGGTGCAGGTCGAACTCGCTGCGGATCGACTCGAACTCCTCCTCGGTGGGCTCGTACAGGCCGATCCAGGTGAAGGCGTTCGGCTTGCGGCACGCCTCCATCGCCTCGTGGATGCCCACGTCGCCGTCCAGCCGCCGCCCGCCCTCGTAGACCGCCGAATCTACGATCACGAGCGCAGCCTACGCGCCAGCGCGACGGCCTGCTCCCGTGTACTCACATCGCCTACATAGACGGCCTGCTCGAGTTCACCGATGAGCCGGCCGAGCTCAGGCCCGGGCTCGATGCCGAGCTCGCGCGCCAGCTCGTCGCCGCGCACCGGCACGCGCGGCGGCCCGTGCTCGCGCCAGTCGAGCGCCGCCGTCATCAGCTCGCGCGCCAGCTCGAGGTGCACGGGGGTGGCCTCGTCCGCCCGGCGCCCGCCGGTTGCGAGCCGATCGGCGCAGGAGAGCAGCGTCACCTCGACCTCCACCGGCGCCGTGCGGCGCAGGTAGCGGTAGACCGCAGCGCGGTCGAGCGGGCGCTCGTGCACCAGGAAGCCGAGCACGAGGTGATGGCGGGTCAGGTCTCCCAGGAAGCGCGCGAAGCGCTCGCTGGTGCGCAGGCGCCGGCAGAGGCCGTGCACCATCTCCTGGCCGACGGCGTCGTGGCCCATGAACGTCACGCGGCCGTCCGGCGCGCACCTCGCGGGTGTTCGGCTTGCCGATGTCGTGCACCAGGGCGGCGAAGCGCAGTGCCTGCGCGCGGGTGAGCTCGTCGCTCAGCGGCTCGTCCAGCACGCCGCGCAGGCGCGGGGCGTCGGCGCCGAACAGCTCGTCCAGCCGATCCTCCACGCCGATCTGCTGGGCCAGCACCTCGAGCGTGTGGTCGTAGACGTCGAGGTGGTGGTAGTGGCTCTGGTCCACGCCGTGGAGGGCTGTCAGCTCGGGCAGGACCGCCTCGAGCACGCCCAGGCGGTCCGCCAGCTCCACGCCGGCGAGCGCACCGGCCGCGATCACGAGCCGGCGCAGCTCGGCGAACACGCGCTCTCCGGCGGCCTCGGTCACCCGCGGGGCGGCCGCCTCCGTGAGCCGCTCGGTCTCCGGGTCGGGAGCGAAGCCGAGCTCGGCGGCGAAGCGGGCCAGGCGCAGGGCCCGCAGCGGATCGCGCTCGTAGGCCTCCGGGCCCAGCACGCGCAGGGTGGCGGCCTCGAGGTCGGCGCGGCCGCCGAGCGGGTCGATCGGCTCGCCGGGCGCCGCCTCGAGCGCCGGGAGGTCCACCGGGCGCGCCATCGCATTGACGGTGAAGTCGCGCTGGCGCAGATCGGCCTCGATCGAGTCGCCCTGGAGCGGCGCGAAGTCGTACACGCGCTGATTGCGGCGGTCGATCACCCGCCAGGCGCCGAACGCCTCCGACAGCCTGAACACGGGCCCCTTGAGCTCGGCCGCGAGGGCGCGCGCGGCCCGCGCGGGGTCGCCGGCCACCGCCACGTCGACGTCGCGCACCGGGCGGCCCAGCAGCTCGTCGCGCACGGCGCCGCCGACGATCCAGGCCTCGCTCACGGCACGTGCCGGCGGCGCACCCGCGGCAGCAGCGCGCAGGTGACCTCGTAGTTGATCGTGTTCAGCCGGCCCGCCACCTCCTCGGCCAGTATGCGCTCCTCCCCCTGCGCGCCGATCAGGACCACCTCGTCGCCGACCTCGACGTCCGTGTCGGGGCCGAGCGCCACCGTCACGTTGTCCATGCTGACCGTCCCGACCAGCGGATGGCGGCGGCCGCGGATCAGCACGTCGCAGTTGTTGGTCAGCCCCCGCCGCCAGCCGTCGCCGTAGCCGATCGGCACGGTGGCGACCCAGGTCGGCTCGGCGGCCGTCCAGCGCCGCCCGTAGCCGGCCGAGTCGCCCGCCTCGAAGCGGCGCACGGCACCCACCCAGGAGCGCAGCGAGAGCGCCGGCTCGAGTCCGTGGGCGCCGGGGTCCTCGCCGAACGGGTCCATCCCGTAGATGGCGACCCCGCAGCGGACCATGTCGAAGTGGCTGGCCGGGTCGCGCAGCGCGGCGGCGCTGTTGGCCGCGTGAGCCGTCAGCTCGTCTCGCCCAACCGCGTCCACGAACTCGCGGAAGGCCTCGAGCTGGGCGGCGAAGAGGTCGTCCTGGGGGTCGTCGGCCGTGGCGAAGTGCGTCATCAGCCCGACCACGTTCGGGCGCGCCGCCAGCCGCAGCGCCAGCTCGCGGTCCTTGGTCCCGAGGCGGCCCATTCCGGTGTCGAGCTTCACGTGCACGCTCGGGGCGGCCTCCGCGACCTCCTCGGTCCAGGCGACCACGTCGGCCCGCGCTTCCACCGCCACCCGCAGCTCGGCGCCGGTGAGCGCGCCCATCACGAGGATCGGAGCGTCGATTCCCTGGCGCCGCAGCTCGGCCGCCTCGTCGGCGGCGGCCACCGCGAGGGAGGTGGCGCCGCCGGCCAGCGTCGCCGCGGCGATCGGGCCGTGGCCGTACGCGTCGGCCTTCACCACCGCGCAGAGGGGCTTCGGCAGCCGCGCGCAGTTGCGTTCGATCGCGCCCAGGTCGACGGTGGCGACGGCGCGCTCGGCGGCGGTCACGCCGCGAGCGCGCCGAGCAGCTCGTGCTCGCGCAGCAGCGCCACGACCTCCGCCACCGGCGTGCCGGGATGCACGGTGGCGGGGCTCGAATCCATGATCTCGCGCACGGCTGGCATGCCGCGGGCGAGACTATCGGAGCGTCAGACCGTGGGGCAGCGCGTCGATCACGTCGCCGGCCATGACGTGATCGGCGCCGAAGCGGCCGGCGGCCGCACGGGCGGCGAGCACGTGGGCGAGCGCCCCGAGGGAGGCGGCCGCGAAGGGGTCGAGCCCCTTGGCGAGCAGCGCGCCGATCAGGCCTGAGAGCACGTCGCCGGTGCCCGCGGTGGCCAGCGCGGGCGTGCCGCCGGGGTTGACGGCCACCTCGCCGCCGGGGCGCGCGACGATCGTGTCGTCGCCCTTGAGCAGCACCACGGCGCCGCTGCGCTCGGCCGCCTCGCGAACCGAGCCGAGCCGGTGCCTGGCGATCTCGTCGGATGGGCGTTCGAGCAGTCGGCCGAGCTCGCCCTCGTGAGGGGTCAGCACCGTGGGCGCCGTGCGCTCGCGGAGCAGCTCGAGCTGCCCGGCGTGGGCGTTGAGGCCGTCGGCGTCCACCAGCAGCGGCGTCTCGACGGCGCCGGCGACGCCGCGGGCGAACTCCTGGGCGCCGGGGTCGCGGCCGAGACCCGGGCCGAGCGCCACGGCGCCGGCGCGCTCGGCCATCTGCTCGACGACCTCGATCCCGGCCGGGGTGTGGGAGCCGTCGTGCTCGGGAAGCCCGCGGCTCATCTGCTCGAGCAGGCGCATGTCGAGGGCCGGCTGTGCCGATTCGGGCACGGCCACCTGGACGTAGCCGGCACCCGCGCGCTGAGCGGAGCGAGCCGTCATCGTGGGCGCGCCGGTGAGGCCGCGCGAGCCGCCCACCACCACGAGCACACCCGACGTGAACTTGGAGCCGCTGGGGGTGCGGCGGGGGTAGAGGTCGAGCACGCGCTCGGAGATCAGCCCGTCCCGCGCGCCGGGCGCGCCCCGCGGGACGCCGATCGCGACGACCTCGACTCGGCCGGCATGCGCCTTGCCGGGGTTGACGTAGAGGCCGAGCTTGGGGGCGTGGAAGGTGGCGGTGACGGTGGCGCGAACGGCCTCCGTCTCGATCTCGCCGGTGCTGGCATCCACGCCAGAGGGCACGTCGCAGGCGATCACGGGGGCGTCCTGGGCGTTGATCGCGGCGATCGCCGAGGCGAGCGGCTCGCGCGGAGCGCCCGCGAAGCCGGTGCCCAGCAGGGCGTCCACGACGGCGCCCGATCCCTCGAGCCGGTCGGCCTCAAAGGGCTCGGGCGGGCGGCCCGGGAGGCGCTGCAGGTTGACGAGGGCGTCGCCCTTCAGCTCGTCGAGGTCCGCCGGCCGCGAGCACGTCGACCTCGTGGCCGTCCTGGCGCAGCAGGCGGGCCACAACGAGGCCGTCCCCACCGTTGTTGCCCTTGCCGACGACGACACGGATCGGCCCGGGTCGCGCGACCGCCGCGGTCACGCGGGCGAGCCCCTCGCCGGCGCGCTCCATCAGGTCGAGCGAGGGCACCTGGCGCTCCTCGATCGCCCAGGCGTCGACGGCGCGCATCTCGGCGGCGGCGTAGAGGGGATCGAGCCAGGGGGCGGTCACTTAGGCGGGCTCCAGCAACGCGACCGCACCGGCGGTCGTGTCGGTGTGCGTCAGCGAGACGAGAGCGCGGACGCCGAGTGCTTCGGCCCGGGCAGCGACCGAGCCGGAGAGCCGGAGCTGGGGGGCGGCCTCCGTGGCCACCACCTCCACGTCGCGCCAGCTCCAGGCGGTCATCCCGAGCGCCTTGGCCACCGCCTCCTTGGCACAGAAGCGCGCTGCCAGGTGGACACCCGGGCGCGCCCGCGCCGCGGCGTAGGCCCGCTCGGCGTCGGTGAAGACGCGCTCGGCCAGCCTCGGCCGGCGCTCCAGCGCGCGCTCGAGACGCTCGATCTCGAGAAGGTCGATGCCGACGCCGCTCACCGCGGCGAAGCTACTCGACCGTGACCGTCTTCGCCAGATTGCGCGGCTGGTCCACGTTGAGACCACGCTCGCGCGCGATGTAGTAGGCCAGCAGCTGCAGCGGCACGATCGCCAGCATCGGCTGGAGGAGCCAGTCGGTGCGCGGGATCTTGATGACCTCCTCGGCGTCCACGTGCGTGCCCTCGGTGACGATCGCCACCACGTGCGCGCCCCGTGCCTGCACCTCGGAGATGTTCGACATCATCTTGTCGAGCACGGGCGAGTCGGTCGCGACGCAGACCACCGGCGTCCGCTCGTCGAGCAGCGCGATCGGCCCGTGCTTCATCTCCCCGGCCGCGTAGGCGTCCGTGGGGATGTACGAGATCTCCTTCAGCTTGAGCGCGCCCTCGAGGCAGATGGCGAGGCCGACGTGACGCCCGAGGTAGAGACAGAACCCGCAGTCCTTCCAGTGCTGTGCGATGCGCTGGACGGGCTCGTCGACCGCCTCGATCATCTCGTTGATCAGGTGCGGCATCTGACGCAGCTCGTTCACGAGTCGGCTGGTCACCTCGGGGCCGAGCGTCCCGTGCAGGGCGGCCAGCTTGAGGGCGAACAGCTGAATCGCCACGACCTGCGCGACGAACGTCTTGGTGGCCGCCACGCCGATCTCGAGGCCCGCGCGCGTGAAGATGACTCCGTCCGAGTCGCGCGTGGCCTGGCTGCCCATGATGTTGGTGATCGCCAGCACCTTGGCGCCGCGCTCGCGGGCCAGACGCATTGCGGCGAGCGTGTCGGCCGTCTCGCCGGACTGGGAGATGCCGATCACGAGGTCGTGCTTGTCGATCAGCGGGTTGCGATAGCGGAACTCCGACGCCACGTCCATCTCGACAGGGACGCGCGACCAGGTCTCGATCGAGTAGCGGCCCACGAGGCCGGCGTGGTAGGAGGTGCCGCAGGCGACGATCACGATGCGTCGCACGTTGCGCAGGAAGTCGTCGGAGATCCCGATGTCGCCGAGCTCGATGCCCTCGGGGTGCAGGCGGTCTGCCAGCGTCTCGGCGACCGCGTCGGCCTGCTCGTGGATCTCCTTGAGCATGAAGGTGTCGTAGCCGCCCTTCTCGGCGGCCTCGTCGTCCCACTCGACCTCCTCGACCTCGCGCTCGATCGGGCGGCCGCTGATCGGCTCGATGAAGCGCGAGCCCGCGGCGCTGATCTCGACGATCTCGCCGTCCTGGACGAGCTGCACGTGGCGCGTCTCGGCGAGGAAGGCCGGGATCGCGGAGGCGATGAAGCTCTCGCCGTCGCCCAGGCCGACCACCAGCGGGCACTCCTTGCGGGCGCCCACGAGCACACCCGGGTGATCCGCCGACATGGCGACGAAGGCGTAGTGGCCGCGCAGCTCGTTGTAGGCCTGGCGAACGGCCTCCGTGAGGTCGCCGTTGAGGTGCTGGGCGATCAGGTGCGCCACGACCTCGGCGTCGGTCTCGGAGGTGAACTCCGCGCCGACGGCCTCGAGGCGCTCGCGCAGGTCGGTCCAGTTCTCGACGATCCCGTTGAGCACGATGTGCACGCGGTTCGTGGTGTCGGAGTGCGGGTGCGCGTTGGCCTCGGTCACGCGGCCGTGGGTTGCCCAGCGCGTGTGGCCGACGCCGGTCGACCCCTGAAGATGCCCGTTCTCGCCCTCGACGGCGTCACGCAAATGCGCCAGATTGCCGACGGCGTGGACGCTGCCGACGGCGTTGTCGGAGATCAGCGAGATGCCCGCCGAGTCGTAGCCGCGGTACTCGAGGCGTCGAAGACCCTCGAGCAGGATGTCGCGGCATTCCCGCGGTCCTACGTAACCAATGATTCCGCACATGACCGAATCAGGGTAAGCACGACTGGACTGTTTTCGCCAGCGATTGCACGATCTCCTCGCACTCCTCCTCGTGCGGAGCCTCGACCATGATGCGGATTAGGGGCTCGGTACCGGACGAACGTACTAGTACCCGGCCCCGGCCTTCGAGACGCGTACTAGCCGTTTCGACGGCTGCCCAGACCTCTTCGGCGTCGTCAAGGGCCCTGGGATCGGCCACCCTCACGTTGAGCAGGCGCTGGGGCAGCTTCTCCATCGCGTGACGCTCGGCGAGGTCGCCTCCCGCGAGCGCCTCGAGCACCAGCAGCGCCGCCGCCGTGCCGTCCCCGGCGGGCACGAAGCCGGTGTCGATGATGTGCCCCGACTGCTCGCCCCCGAGCGCCCAGCCGCGCTGGATCAGCTCGGTCAGCACGTTGCGGTCGCCGACGTCCGTGGTGGCCACCTCCACCCCGTGATCGCGCATGGCCTGGTGGAAGCCGTAGTTGGTCATGACGGTCACGGCCACGCCGTTGCCGGGCAGCCGGTCGTGCTCGCGCAGGTGCAGCGCCGCGAGCGCGAGCAACTCGTCGCCGTCGATGACCACGCCGTGGCGGTCGACCGCCAGCACGCGGTCGCCGTCGCCGTCGAAGGCAAAGCCCAGATCGTGCCCGTCGAGCTGGCCGGCGACGAAGTCGAGGTGCGTCGAGCCGCAGTCGCGGTTGATGTTGCGGCCGTCGGGCTCGACCGCCACGGCATCCACGTGCGCGCCGAGGCGGCGGAAGATCTCCGGCGCCACCCGGTGCGTGGCGCCGTTGGCGCAGTCGAGCAGGACATTCACGCCGTCGAGGCGCAGGTCGGCGAAGCGGGCCTCGAGCTCGCGCAGGTAGTCGGCGGGCGCGCCGTGCAGCTCCCTGACCCGTCCGAGCCGGGGAGCGGAAGGCTCACCGAGCAGGCGCTCGATCTCGGCCTCCTGGGCGTCGTCGAGCTTGGTGCCCTCGGGGCCGAAGAACTTGATCCCGTTGTCCTGGTAGGGGTTGTGCGAGGCCGACACCACGGCCGCCAGGTCGAAGCCGTAGCGCCGCACCAGCAGCGACGCGCCCGGGGTCGGCAGCACGCCGCCGAGCAGGGCGTGGCCGCCGCCGGCGGCGACGCCGGCCGCCAGCGCCGCCTCCAGCATCTCGCCGGACTCGCGCGTGTCCCTCACGATCAGCACCTGGGGCGCTTCGGCCGGCGAGATCGAGGCCGCGGCACGGCCCAGCGCGGTCGCCAGCTCGGCGCTCAGGAACTCGCCGGCGACCCCTCGGACGCCGTCGGTGCCAAACAGCTTGCGGGGGGCGGTGCCCCCGTCGACGACGCTCCACTCCATGGAACGGCTAGCGCTTGGAGAACTGCGGCCGCTTGCGGGCCTTCTTCAGGCCGGCCTTCTTGCGCTCCTTCACGCGCGGGTCGCGCGTGAGGTAGCCGCGACGCTTGAGCTCGCCACGCAGGGCGGGGTCGGCCTCGACCAGCGCGCGGGCGATGCCGTGGCGCAGAGCCGTGGCCTGCGCGGCCACGCCGCCGCCGTGGATGCGGGCCACCACGTCCATCCGCGTGTTGTAGCCGGCCGCCTCGAGCGGCTGGCGCGCGACGCGCTGGAGCTTCACGCGCGGGAAGTACTCGTCGAGGTGGCGCCCGTTCACGCTGAACGTGCCCTCACCGGGCTTGAGGATCACGCGCGCGACGGCGCTCTTGCGCTTGCCGGTGGCGCCGTAGCGAGCGTCGGCGGCCAGGTCGAGTGGCGTGTAGGCGACCGGCTCGGGCTCGCCGGGCGTCTCCTCGGCGCCCTCCTCGCCGGCCTCCACCTCGACGTAGTCGGCGTCGGCGTACTGGCCGAACTCGCTGTCCTCGCGCTGCTCCTCGAGCACCAGGTCGGGCTCGAGGTGCATGCCCGGGATGACCTCATCCTCGGTCTTCTCGTCACCGCGCTCGCGCTTGGGGCGACGATCGCGCGCAGCCTCGGCCTCGCCCTCGGCGGCGGGCTCGCCTTCAGCAGCGGGCTCGCCCTCGGCAGCGGGTTCCGCGGCGGGCTGGCCTTCCTCGGCGGCGGGCTCGGCAGCGGCGGGCTGCTCCTCGGCCGCGGGCTCCTCCTCAGCGGCAGGCTCCTCCTCAGCGGCAGGCTCCTCCTCCGCGGCGGGCTCCTCAGCCGCAGGCTCTTCCGCCTCCGGCTCGCCTTCGCCGGCGGCGGCCGACAGCGCCTCGGCGCCCTCGATCTCGGGACCGACCGCGGCGCTCTCGTCCGAGGGTGCGCCTTCGCCCGGCTCGCCGGGGGCGCCCTCCTCCTCGGGGGTGTCGGGGTCGCGTTCCTCGTCGAACATCAAGCGTGGACCTCCAAGGGCTCGGGCTTCTGCGCGGCGTGCGGATGATCGGGCCCGGCGTACACCTTCAGCTTGCGCAGCTGGGCGCGGCCGAGCCGGGTGCGGGGCAGCATCCCCTTCACGGCGAGCCGGATGACCTCCTCGGGCCGCCGCGCGAGCATCTCCTCGAGCGTGCGGCTGCGCAGGCCACCTGGGTAGCCGGAATGCCGGTAGTAGCGCTTCTCCTGGCGCTTGTTCCCGGTCACGGCGATGCGCTCGGCGTTGACCACGATCACGAAGTCGCCCACATCGATGTGGGGCGTGTACTGCGGCTTGCGCTTGCCTCGCAGGGTGTCCGCGATCTGGGTCGCGAGCCGGCCCAGCGTCTTGCCGCTGGCGTCGACGACGAGCCAGTTGCGCTCGCGCGAATCGGGTGTCGCCACGTACGTCTTCATTGCAAAAGGGCCGCCAGAGCGGCCGGCCGGAAGAGTGTAGCGGCCGGTGTGATGCCGGCCACGGGCGGGTATATAGTGCCGCGGTCACAAAGCCAGCCGAATCCCCACCGCCGATCTGCCGTGACCGGTTTGGGGAACGGGGGAACCGTTCGGGGGCCGGGAATCCGGTCTCCGAGGGGGCGAATCCACCGGACTGCCCCGGTGGTAGCGCGTCAGCGCGAGCCCGTCAGCTAACCCCGTAGGCCGGAGGGAACAAGAGGCCGGACGAGTGCGAGAAACCCACCTTGCCGCGGGGCGTTGCGCCGGAGCGCTCGCCCTCTCCCTGGGCTTGCTCGCCCCGGGCGCCGCGGCGCAGACCGGAGGCGGCGGCGGGACCTACGTCGCCACGCCGAAGGTCTCCAAGGTCACCTGCATGCGCCGCTGCGCGTCGAAGTCGCGGGCCCAGGGCGGGAGCACGATCAAGCTCGCCGGCTCGGGCCTGTCCTCGGCCGCCAAGGTCGTCTTCAGCGGCAGCTACGGGCACGGCGACGACCTGACGGTCTCGGTGCGCTCGCACTCCGACACGACGCTCTCGGTGCGCGTGCCGGTCGGCGCCGTGACCGGGCCGGTCAGGGTCGTGACCGCCGAGCAGGCGCAGTCCAAGCCGACCGCGCCGATCGCGATCCTGCCTCCGCCGCCGCCCGCCCCGAACCCGGTGCTGAGCCTCGTGCCGGGGCTGCACGAGGACGCGCTGCGCGTTGAGACCGGCACCAGCCGCACGCGTGCCTACGTGGGCGCGCGCCGCGCGGTGACCTTCTCCTACCGGGTCAACGGCGCGCTGGCCACTCCCCCGACCGTCGACCTGATCCGCGCCAGCGACGGCCAGGCGGTGAAGACCTGGACCCCGGACGCCGTGCCAACCGGGGAGGTCCAGAGCGTCACCTGGGACGGCCGGATCGGGCGCAGCTCGGCCAAGCCGGGGCGCTACTCGTTCCGCCTGACCGCCGCCAGCTCCGCGGGCGCCGAGGTGCGCACCGCGCAGGCGGGCGACCCCGAGCGCGACGCCTTCGACCTCTACGACAACATGTTCCCGATCCGCGGCGCCCACCAGTTCGGCGGCCGCGGGGGCCGGTTCGGGGCGGGCCGCGCGGGCCACAGCGCACCAGGGGCAGGACGTGTTCGCCAAGTGCGGCACCCCGCTGGTGGCGGCGCGCGGTGGGGTCATCAAGGTCAAGCAGTACCACGCCCTCGCCGGCAACTACTTGATCATCGACGCGGCCGGCACCGACGTCGACTACGGCTACATGCACCTCGCCGAGCCGAGCCCGTTCAGCACGGGCGACCGCGTCTACACGGGTCAGCGCATCGGGTCGGTCGGCGACACCGGGGATGCCGTGGGCTGCCACCTGCACTTCGAGCTGTGGAGCGGGCCGGGCTGGTACGACGGCGGCAAGCCCTTCGACCCGCTGCCGTCTCTGCAGGCCTGGGACGGCTGGTCCTAGGCGGCGGTAGGCTGCGCACAGCGATGGCCGACTACTCGATCAGGCCGCTCGAGGAGATCCCCGACGTGCTGGGCGACTACCCCGGCGAGATGCGCATGACGGCCGCGAGCGACCTCGGCACCGAGCAGGTCTCCTTCACCTGGCGGCGCATGCCGGCGCAGACCGGCGGCAAGGGCAGCTACGGCCACCGCCACAAGACGCAGGAGGAGATCTACTTCGTCGCGTCCGGCACGCTGCAGTTCAAGCTCGAGCGACGACGTGCTCGACGTGCCCGCCGGCACTGTCGTGCGGATCGCCCCGGCGGTGGTGCGCTCGGTCTGGAACGAGGGCCCGGACGACGCCGTGCTGATCATGTGCTCGATCAAGAGCGACGATCCCGAGGGCGACCACGAGACGGTCGCCGACTTCTGGCCCGAGTAGCCGCCGCGCCTACTGGCGCCACTCGTGCATGCCGCCGTTGGGGAGCAGCTCCAAGGCCGCGCGGCAGCCGAGGCCGAACACCACCAGCACGAGCACGGCTTCCAGCAACCCGTCGGCACGGCTCGCGCCGTAGGCGACCACGATCGCCGCTCCGACCCAGCGCCAAAGGCGCCAGTTGGGCTCCCACGGCGTGCGGCCCTCATCCTCCGAGTCGTCCGGCTCGCTCTCGCGGACGTAGGCAACGAAGGGCATTAGGCGTCGGAGGAATTTGTACAGCCTGCGGGGGGTTGCTGTCGATGTACTCGGGCACCGGGCTACGCGTCCACGTGCGCGGCTCGCAGTCGCAGCGCCGCCACCAGCGCCATCGCGGCGCCGATCGCAGCCGCGATCAGCGTGGCCACCTCCAGGCCGTGGGTGAAGGCAACGCGCGAGACGTGGAGCAGCTCGGCGGCGAGCTGCGGCGGCAGCTGCCCCGCGGCCTCGACGGCGCCGCCGAGCGTGTCCCGCGACGCGTCCGCCGCATCCGACGGAATCCCGCGAGGCAGGTCGTCGCCCAGCGTTCCGCGATAGACGGCGGTCCCGATGCTCCCGAGCACCGCGATGCCCAGCGCCCCGCCGAGCTCGGTCGCCGTCTCCGACAGGGCCGACGCCGCTCCGGCCCGCTCCGGTGGGGCCGCGTCGACCACGATGTCCGTGCCGAGGGTGCCGACGGGCCCCACGCCCAGCCCGAGCAGGCTCGTCCCGGTGACGAGCAGGGCGAGGCTGGAGCCTTCCTTCAGCTGAGCCAGGACGATCAGGCCGACCGCCGCCACGATCAGGCCCGCGGAGACCACGAGGCCCGGGCGCAGGCTCCGCGTGAGCAGCGGCGCGGCCATCGAGCCGGCGATCATCGCCACGACGCCCGGCAGCAGCCAGAGTCCGGCGACGAAGGGGCCGCTGCCGTGAACGAGCTGGAGGTACTGCGCGACGAACAGATCGGCGCCCGTGATCACGAAGACCGACACCAGCATCGCCCCCAGCGCGGCGACGAACATCGGCGACCGGAACAGCCGAAGGTCGATCAACGGGTAGGCGAGGTGCTTCTGCCGGCGCACGAACGCCGCCCCGGTGGCCAGGCCGATCAGGACCGCGAGCACCCCCACCGAGCCCGCCCCGTGCTCGGCCATCCGCGTGACGCCATAGATCACGGCCAGCACCGAAACGAGGGAAACCGCCGCGCTGACGAGGTCGAGTCGGCCGGGATTGGGATCCCGCGACTCGGGCAGCAGGGCGGGGCCGGCAGCGAGCAGCAGCGCCATCACGGGCACGTTGACCAGGAACACCGAGCCCCACCAGAAGTGCTGCGAGCAGCGCGCCGCCGATCAGGGGGCCGATCGCGGCTCCCGCGGCGAAGCAGCTGATCCAGATGCCGATGGCGAACCGGCGCTGTTCGGCGTCGCCGAACATGTTCCGGATCAGGGCCAGGGAGGACGGCGCCAGGGCGGCGCCCGCGACTCCCAGGAGCGCCCGCGCGCCGATCAGCATGCCGGCGCTGGTGGAGAAGGCCGCGAGCAGCGACGCGAGCGCGAACGCCTGCACCCCCGATCAGCAGGAGCCGGCGCCTCCCGATGCGATCGCCGATCGTGCCCATGGTGATCAGCGACCCGGCGATCAGGAACCCGTAGACGTCGGTGATCCAGAGCAGCTCGGAGCTGGTCGGCTGAAGGTCCTCGGTCAGCTTGGGAACGGCGAGGAATAGAACCGACAGGTCCATGGTGACGATGACCGTCGGCAGCGCGAGCACGGCCAACCCGACCCACTCGCGACGGGTCGCCCTCACGGGGCAAGGGCGGTTTCGAGGTTGTCGAAGGAGTTCCGCCAGCCGTCCACGTAGTCGTCGTTGTCGGCCTCCGGCAGGCCTGTGTGGGTCAGGACGACGGTGGTGCTGTCGCCGTGATCGATGAAGTCGACCTCGATCAGCTGGCGCTTCGACTCGTCGTCGTCATCCCACCTCCAGGTGAAGA
Organism: uncultured Thermoleophilaceae bacterium; assembly: GCA_963722245.1. Classification (GTDB taxonomy): domain Bacteria; phylum Actinomycetota; class Thermoleophilia; order Solirubrobacterales; family Thermoleophilaceae; genus JACVRW01. The sequence continues at coordinate 349,542 of CAVRKM010000012.1, read as the reverse complement.
CGAGCCTTCTCGGAGCGTCGATCGTGAGGTACTCGCCGCCCCCGCCGTATTCGGCGCCGTCCTGCGGGTTTCGCATGACCAGCCGGACGGCGCCGCCCAGCCGGAGGTCGACCTCCGCCTGCGGGGTCTCCCAGTCGTGCTCGGCGTGCCACCAGCGCTTGAGCACCTCGACCGACGTCCACGCCTCGAAGACCTCCTGCGCGGGCGCCTGGAACGTGCGCTCCATCCGCACCTTGTCGCTCATCTCCCCTCCTTCCGCTCGGCCAGGTAGTCCTCGACCACGTCGAACATGCGCGCCCAGTGAGCGCGCTGACTGGCGAGCCACGCCTGCGCGTCCTCCAGCGGCTCCACGTCGAGGCTGAGCCGATGCGTCCGGCCGTCGATCACCCGCACCACGACGCCGGCCTCCTCCAGCACCTTTAGGTGCCGGGACAGCGTGGGCTTCGAGACGCCCAGGTTGCGCGTCGCCTCGCCCACGGTCGCGGGCCCGTCGGCCAGTCGCTCGACGATGCCCCGCCGAATCGGATGGGCAAGCGCCTTGAACGTATCGTTAGCCATTTGACTAACAGTGTACCTGTGCGAGGATCCGGTGGGTGGACGGTCAACCCATCGTCGTGCGCCCGGGAGAGGGCCATCGGGTGGGCAACGTCGAGTTCCTCGCCCGCACCGTCGACACTCCCCGCTTCACCTTCGGCATCATCGAGATCGCCGCCGGTCGCGAGCTCGAGGCGCACGTCCACGTCGACGAGGACGACGCCTTCTACATCCTCGAGGGCGAGATGACGTTCACCTTCGGCGACCAGCACGTCGCCGCTCCGCCCGGGACGTTCGTGCTCGCGCCGTCCGGCGTGGAGCACGGCTTCCGCAACGACCAGGCCGAGCCCGTGCGGATGCTCAACATCCACGCGCCGGCCGGATTCGACCGGCGCATCGGGCTGACCGACTGATGCTGATCGAGTTCCCCGCCGACGACGTCGAGCGCGCCCGCAGATTCTGGGAGGGGCTGCTGGCGATCGAGCTGGACGCCCGCCGCGAGGGCGAGGGCGAGGGCTGGCAGACGCACTCGGGCGGGCCCGCCCAGATCGGGCTGCACGCCCGCGGCCGCGGGCCGGGCGACACCTTCTCCCTCCCCTACTTCGAGGTCGGCGACATGGACGAGGCGCTCGAGCGCGTGGGTGCGCTGGGCGGCAGCGTGATCCACCCGGGCGCGGCGTGGTCGGTCTGCCGCGACTCGGAGGGCAGCCCGTTCGGGCTGGCCCTAGTTCAGGTCGCGGCGACGTAGCAGCACGGCGCCGCCCGCGAACGGCACGGCGATCCAGGCGAGCATCGCCAGGACGGCCACGCCTCGCGGGAGCAGATCAGTCCCCTCGTCGAAGCCGACGTCCGAGGCCGGGATCTCCTGAATCGACCCGCTGAGAGCGCTGAACGGGGCGAAGCGGCCCACGTCAGGCGCGAGCGCGATCACGGTCGGCTCGATGGCGAAGGCGAGCAGCAGCACGCCGACGATCGCGACCGGCTGGTTGCGCACGAGCGATCCGAGGGCGAGCCCGAACGCGCCGAGCAATGCGGCGACCTCCGCGTTGCGGATGATCTGGCCGATCAGGTCGCCGACGCTCGGCGTGGGCAGGTCGCGCGCCGACAGGATGATCATCCCGACGATCGCCACGGCGATCGAGATCAGCAGGGAGAGCAGCAGGCCGGCCGCGGCGAACGCGAGCGTCTTGGCGAGCAGGAAGCGCAGGCGGTCCGGCGCCGCCAGCAGCGAGCTGGTGATAGTGCGGTGACGCCACTCGCCGGTGATGCCGACGATCGCGAGGATCACGATGAACAGCGCGCTGGTATCGGCCGTGAAGACGTCGGTGAGCACGGACTCCTGGGTCGGCTCCGAGAGCAGGCTGACCAGCACGCAGATCAGCAGGGAGGTGCCGACCGCGACCCCGGTCAGCGCCAGGAACGTGCGCGTGGTGCGCAGCTTGATCAGCTCGGCGCGCAGCAGCGCGGTCATGACTCTCCCTCGGTCAGCTCGAAGAACACGTCCTCGAGCGAACGCGAGACGGCGACCAGCTCGGAGAGGGCCACGCGGTGCTCGGCGGCCACCTCCCCCACGACCTCGGGCGCGGTGCCGGGCACCAGCAGCGCGCCGTCCTGCTCGGATTCGACGGCGTGGTCCTGCTCGCGCAGCAGCCCCGCCAGCCGGTCGGCCTCGCGCGCGCGCACGCGCGTGACGGGACCGTCGGCGCCGCCCAGAACCTGGTCGAGCGTGCCGCTGGCGCGGAGCACGCCGTGCGAGATCACGACCACGTCGTCGACGCTCTGGGAGACCTCCGACAGCAGGTGGCTCGACACGAGCACCGCCCGCCCGCGGGCCGCCTCGGCGCGGACCAGGTCGCGCATCCAGCGGATGCCGGGCGGGTCGAGGCCGTTGGACGGCTCGTCCAGGATGAGCACGTCCGGATCGCCCAGCAGAGCGGCGGCGATCGCGAGACGCTGGCGCATGCCCATCGAGTAGCCCTTCACGCGCCGATCGGCGGCGGCGCTCAGGCCGACCTGCTCGAGCACCTCCCCCACGCGCGACTCCGGGTGGCTGCCGGCGGCGGCGAGCACGCGCAGGTGGTTGCGGCCGCTGCGACCCGGATGGAAGCTCGCCTCCTCCAGCACGGTGCCGACGTGGCCGCTCGGGTGCGGCAGCTTCTCGTAGCGGACCCCGCCGAAGGTGGCGGTGCCGGCGTTGGGGTGGATCAGGCCGAGCAGGGTGCGCAGGGTCGTGCTCTTGCCGGCACCGTTGGGGCCGAGGAAGCCGGTCACGCGACCGAATCGGACGGCGAACGAGAGGTCCTTGACCGCCTGGACCTTGCCGAAGTTCTTGCTCAGACCTTCGAACTGAATCGCGACGTCGGCCATCGCGTACTCGCTTCCGCCTCGCCCGCGGGTCTCCTCCAACCCCGGTTGCAGGATGATGCGCCGGTCAGAAAGCCAAGGAGGTCCCCATGCTCCGCACCCCGTTCAGCGAGCTCTTCGAGATCGAAGCTCCGATCCTGCAGGCCGCGATTTGGCCGGCCACGTCGCCCGAGCTGGTGGCGGCCGTGTCCGACGCCGGAGGCCTCGGCAGCATCGGGGCGGTCAACATGTCCGCCGACGACGTCCGGGCCAGGATCGAGCGCGTACGCGAGCTGACCGACCGGCCGTTCGCGGTCAACCACGTCGTGCCGCGGCTGAACGAGGAGGCGTTCGAGGTCACGCTCGAGGCGCGGCCCGCGGCGGTGTCGTTCGCGCTCGGCGACCCCGGCGGGCTGGTGGAGCGTGTGCGCGCGATCGGCGCGAAGGCGATCCACCAGGTCCACACGGTCGCGCAGGCGCGCGAGGCCGCCGAGCACGGCGTGGACCTGATCATCGCCCAGGGCAGCGAGGCGGGCGGGCAGGGAATGGTGCAGGGCGTGGGAGCGCTGGCGCTGGTGCCGCAGGTCGTCGACGCCGTCGCGCCGATCCCCGTGCTGGTGGCGGGCGGCGTGGCGGACGGGCGCGGCCTGGCCGCCGGCTTGGCGCTGGGCGCGGCGGGCGCGAACGTCGGCACCCGCTTCCTGGCGTCGCTGGAGGCCGGAGCGAGCGAGGCTTGGAAGCAGCGCATCCTCGAGATCGAGTCGGAGGAGGCCGTGCGCTTCGAGGCGTGGAGCGCGATCATGCCCGCCGCCGGCGGCTACGGCGTGGTGCCGCGGGTGATCCGCACCGACTTCGTCACGCGGTGGGAGGGACGGGCCGACGAGGCGCGCGAGCGGGCCGAGGAGCTGGGCGCGCAGATCATGGCCACCGTCCGCGAGGGGCGCCAGCACGAGATGACACCGTTCACGGGCCAGACCGCCGGGCTGATCCGCGAGCTGCTGCCGGCCGGGGAGATCGTGCGGAGGATGGTGAGCGAGGCCGAGGAGGCGCTGGCGGCCGCGGCCGCGCTGCGCGCCTGAGCATGGAGATCAACGGAGTCGCGCACGTCGTCCTCAGGGTCAATCGCATCGAGCGGTGCATCGCCTTCTATGACCAGCTCATGCCGTTTCTCGGCCTCGAGGCCGTCCAGCCTCGCTCGCACGACTTCGTCTACTACGTCGGCGGTCGCACGGCGCTCGCCCTGCGCCGCCCCGATCCGGAGCACGTCGACCACACGCACGTGGAGACCGCGCCCGGCATCGACCACCTGTGCTTCAGGGCCCGGCGACGCGAGGACGTGGACGCCCTCTACTCGTTTCTGCAGGACATGGGCGCGGACATCGTGCGCGCGCCCGAGGAAGGCCCCTGGGCGCCGGGCTATTACTCGGTCTCCTTCCGGGACCCGGAGGGCATCAGGCTCGAGCTGAACCACGTGCCCGGGGCGGGCCTGTTCGCCGAGGGCGTCGAGCTGAAGCCGACCCCGGACTACCCGGTGGAAGGCCGGCCTAGGAAGCCTCGACCGCCGTCTTGATCGACTGAGCGAACTGATCGGCGCCCTTGCGCGCGGAGCGGAGGGCGAGCGGAGCGAAGAGCTTGCCGATGCCGTGACCCTCGAGGACGTTGTAGACGGTCACGCGGGTGCCGTTGCCCTCGGGCGCGAGGTCGTAGCCGCCCTCGGGAGCGGTGACCTGGTTCTTGGAGACCTCCGCCCAGCGGATCTTGGTGGGCTGGTCGAACTCGGTGATCTTGAACTCGCGCTTGGTCGTCATGCCCGCGTCCTTGACGGTGCTCTTGTAGACGGTCCCGACGCCCGTCGGACCGTCGGTCGCCTTGGCCATCTCCTGGACGCGCGGGCTGAACTTGAGGTCGTTGGTGCCGTCGGCGAGATAGGCGAAGACCTCCTCGATCGGGCGATCGATCACGCGTCGTGCCTTCAAACCGGCCTGCCATGGGTTCTCCTCGAGTCAGTGGGCGCGGCGGATGATGGCAGGGCCCGCCGATCGGCAATGATCCGCGCATGAGCGCGATCACGGAGCGAGAGAACGGGCAGATCGAACAGGCGAACGCCTCCGGACGGACACCGGTGGTGTTCATTCACGGGCTCTGGCTGCTGCCGAGCAGCTGGGACAACTGGGCCGGGCTGTTCGAGGAGGCCGGCTACGCGCCCGTGGCCCCGAAGTGGCCGGGTGACCCCGAGACCATCGAGGAGGCGCGCGCGAACCCGGACGCCTTCGCGAGGACCACCCTGGGCCAGGTCGCCGACCACACGGCCGAGATCATCGGGAAGCTGAACACCAAGCCGGCGGTGATGGGGCACTCGACGGGTGGGCTGCTGGCGCAGATCATCGCGGGCCGAGGGCTGTCCGCGGCGACGGTCGCGATCGACCCGGGACCGTTCCGCGGGGTGCTGCCGCTGCCGATCTCGGCGCTCCGGTCGGCCAGCCCGGTCCTGAAGAACCCCGCCAATCGGGGCAAGGCGGTGACGCTGACCCTCGATCAGTTCAAGTACGGATGGGCGAACGCGCTGAGCGACGAGGAAGCGAAGGAGCTCTACGCCAAGTACCACGTCGCGGCGCCCGGGATCGCGCTGAACCAGATGGCGAACGCGAACCTGAACCCGGCCACCGAGGCGAAGGCGGACACGAAGAACCCCGACCGCGGGCCGCTGCTGATCATCGACGGCGAGAAGGACCACACGGTGCCGTGGGCGATCGCCAACGCTTCCTACAAGCGCCAGAAGCGCAACCCGGGCGTGACGGAGATCGTGAAGATCCCGAACCGCGGGCACTCGCTGACGATCGACAGCGGGTGGCGCGAGGTCGCCCAGACGGCGCTGGACTTCGTGAAGCGGTTCACCTAGGCGGCAGGTGCCCCCGGGGGCCCCAGCGAAACCAGCCGGCATGCCGCACGTCTACCTGCTCAGGTGCGCGGACGACAGCCTCTACTGCGGCTGGACGACCGACCTCGACCGGCGCCTGGCCGCCCACGGCGCGGGCACGGCCAGCCGCTACACGCGCAGCCGGCTGCCGGTCGAGCTGGCGGCGGCGATCCCGGTCGCCGATCGATCGGCGGCCCTGCGGGAGGAGGCCCGCATCAAGCGGCTCCCGCGCGCGGCGAAGCTACGGCTCGCGGGCCTGACCGTCGGCGCGCGCGAGCAACGCTAGCCTCCCCGCGATGCCCACCCCACTCGAGCAGCTGTCGTCGAAGGAGCTACACGACCTGGCGGTCAGCCGCGCGCGCCGTCACGCGGACGTCCGGTTCTTCTGGGACCTGATGAAGGTGCTCCCCGTTGCCGAGGCGGGGGCCGGAGAGCTGGATGAGGCGGACGCCGACGTGGCGTCGATAATCGGCCACGTCGACGACATCACCGATTCCGGCGAGGGCGAGGTCGCCGACCTGCTGCGCCCGTTCTACCTGGACTACCTGAACCGCCACGGCGTCGAGGCGCCCTGAGGCCTCAGGGAGCGAACAGCTCGCGCGCCTCGGTCGAGTAGCCGCCCTTGTCCCCCAGGTCGGCGTTCAGCGCGCCGAAGAAGCGCTCGCGCGCATTGGCTCCCAGGGACGCATTGAGGTCGTAGGCCGAATAGAGCATGAACAGCCGCAGGCGCGGGCCGATCGACGGGTCCGCGCGCATCGCGGCGACCGTGGAGTCGAGGCTTGAGGCAGCTTGCCCGAAGGTGAGGTTCACGGGCCAGCCGTAGTTGTCCGTCAGCGCCACGCCGTTGTCGGTGCTGATCCCCCACTCGGTGATGTCGATCGGGATCGTGCCCGGAGCCCCATGGGCGGCCGTCTGGGCGACCAGGCGGTCGAGCTTCGGCTTCCAGACGTCGCGCGGCCCGTAGGGGTGGACGGACCAGCCGTCTACCAGCTGACCGAGGTTCGGCACGGCGGCGAACATGCCGTTCACCCACGCCGCCGAGCCCGTGCCGCCGTCGTCGGCCTGCGCGAGCAGACCCACCGGGCGACCGGTCGCCGCAATGGCGGCGCGCGCCTGTGAGAGGCGGGTGGCGTAGAGCTTGGCGCGATCCGTGTACGACTGGTCGGACCAGGTGTCGCCGTACTGCCAGGAGTAGGACGTCTCGTTGCCGAACTCGATCTGGCGCACGGCCAGGTGCCCGTCCGGTCGTCCGTTCCAGAAGGAGCCACCGGGACCGAACTCGGCGGCCCAGCCGGCGAGGTTGCGGGCCTCCGCCTCGGTTGGCATGCGACTCTCGAAGCCGGCCAGCAGGAGCGCCTGGGCTCCCTGGCCCGCCACGGCGGCCACGCTGGCCCGCAGCGCGGAGGCCGGCGTGTTGATGTCGAACTCCATTCGAACGACGTCGGCCCCCAGCCGCCCGGCGGCTACTGCGGAGCGCTCATGGTCAGCGGTCCCGACGAGCCCGGGCTTGAAGCCCCGCGCCTGGGGGAGGACGAGCTGTCGCGGCGCCCGCGGCGGCGGCCCCACGGTCCTGAAGCGCTTGGCAGAGGAGTAGAGCCGCTTTCCGCCGTGTCGACGAGGATCGACGGCCAGCCTGTACTGGTAGAGCACGCCGGCGCGCAGGCCCTTGAGACGCCCGGAGATGACGATTCGCTTTGTTCGCTTGCCGCACGCGAAGCGCCGCTTGGGCGTCACGCGCTTCCAGGCCGACGCACCGGCCCGGCGCAGCTGCCACCACGCCCTGCCGTGGAAACGGACGTGCTTGGCGCCGCCGCAATGCACCTTGGCCTTGAGCGTGGCCGCGCTCGCGGTCACGTGCATGGCGCTCCTTACTTCCAGGCGGCACCCGCTGACCAGGGTGGCCAGGAGGACGATGAGGGCGGCGACGTGGCGACGTGGCATACGTTTGCTATCGGGGGTTGGGCCCGCGGTCTGGAAGGTGTGACAGAGGTCTTGCGGTGAGGCGGCTAGATCACAAGGGCGGCGTGTGCGAGCCTTCCCGCGTTGAGGCAAGGAGGAAACATCCGACGTCAGATCGCGGCGTGCCTCCTGGCGGCCGTGCCGTGCCTGGCCGCGCCGGCGGTGGCCGGCGCCGCGCCGGAGCTGCGGGTCGCGGGCAACCACCTGGTTGACGGCCGCAGCGGCCAGACCTTCGTGCCGCGCGGCGTGAACTGGCCGAGCTTCGAGTACGCCTGCAGCGACGGCTACGGCTACTCCAACTCGGCCAGCGCGCAGAACGTGGGCCCGGACGCGGCCGGCGCTGCGCTGATCGCGAGCTGGCACATCAACACGGTGCGACTGCCGCTGAACCAGGACTGCTGGCTCGGGGAGGACGGGCTGCCGAAGTTCGGGAAGACGTCCGGCTACCGCGCTGCGGTGCGCAGGTGGGTGTCGGCGCTGCACGAGGCGGACCTGGCCGTGGTGCTGGACCTGCACTGGTCGGGGCCGGCGGGTGTGGTGTCCGATGGCCAGCGCGCGATGCCCGACGACCGGTCGGACGACTTCTGGAGCTCGGTGGCGCGGACGTTCAAGAAGGACCGCTCGGTGATCTTCGACGTCTTCAACGAGCCGTATTCGCGCTACGACACCAACGGCACGCTGATCTTCGACCTGACCTGGAACTGCTGGCGAAACGGGGGCTGCGCCGCGCCGCGGACCGGGGACCGCCAAGCCCTGGACGGGGGGACCTTCACGACGATCGGGCTGGCGGCGCTGGTCGACGCGATCCGAGCGACCGGCGCCAAGCAGCCGATCATGCTCGGCGGAATCGACTACGCGAGCGACCTGCGCGCCTGGCTGGCGAACCGGCCGGAAGACAAGGGAGTGGTGGCGAGCTTCCACAACTACGGCGGCCACGCTTGCCACAACCAGACCTGCTGGGACGAGGTGATCGCGCCGATCGCGGCAGAGGCGCCGGTGGTGACCGGCGAGTTCGGGGAGACCGACTGCCAGACGTCGCCGGAGAGCTTCATGAAGTGGGCGGACCAGCACGGAGTGGGCTACCTGATGTGGGCGTGGTGGGTGCTGCCGGACAGTGCGTGCTCGACGCTGTCGGTGCTCGCGGACGTCCGGGGCACGGCGCGGGCGCCGAACGGGACGGCGCTGAAGGCGCACCTGGCGGCGCTGGCGCCGCGAGTGTCGCTGAGCGGCGGGGGAACCCAGTCGCTCGACAAGGCGGTCGAGGTCGGAGTGCGCTGCAGCAAGGCCTGCTACGCCGTGGCATCGGGCCGGCTGGTGGCGGCGGGGAAGAGCTACCGGCTGAAGGCGGCGTCGCGGGGGCTGACGGCGGGGCGCAAGCGGACTCTGGGCCTGAAGCTCGGGAGGAAGGCGCGGCGCGCGGCGGCGGGCGCGCTCGCGCGGCACCGCTCGGTGTCCGCGCGGATCACGATCGTGGCCGCACCCGGCTCGCGGAAGACACTCTCCGTGAAGCTGGCAACCCCATAGCGTCGCCCGCCGATGTCGTTCACGGACCCGCCGATCGAGGTCGAGCTGCTCTCGCGCGGCGCGGGCGCCGACGCGACCCTGATGGAGCGGATCAGCGAGCTGGCCAACGAGGTCTACGCGGTGGCCGAGGCTGGCCTGTGGACGGACGGCGCGACCCGCACCTCGGCCGGCGAGATCGTCGAGCTCACCCGGGCCGGGCAGATTGCCGTGGCGCGGGTGGGCGACCAGGTCGTCGGGTGCGTTCGCGTGCAGCGCCTGGATGAGCGCACGGGCGAGTTCGGGATGCTCTGCGCTGACCCGGCCCATCGAGGCATCGGGATCGGCCGCGAACTGGTTCGCTTCGCCGAGCGCAACGCCCGTGCGGACGGGGTGGGCGCGATGCAACTCGAGCTACTGGAGCCGAGGGACTGGACCCACCCGACGAAGCAGTTCTTGGCCGAGTGGTACTCCCGCATGGGCTACCGGATCGTTCGCACCGGCACCATCGACGAGGCCTATCCGGAGCTGGCGCCGCTCCTGGCGACGCCCTGCGACTTCGTGATCTATCGCAAGGACCTGGCTAGCGAGCGCTAGTAGTCACGCGCTGGATCGCGCTCCGCGGGGCTCTCGGCCACCTCGCCACGCGGGCGCAGCCCGCCGGCCGTGGCGCGCGGGAAGGGTGTCGGCCCGCGCTGCGGCATGCCGCCGTCCCGAGCTGGGCTCGGGGCGCGCGTCGCTCGCCGCTTGTACAGGCTGGCCGCGAGGTCTCGCATTGCGAGCATGCCGGGCACCATGGACTTGCGCATGAACGGGAAGCTCCGCTCGGAAGCGCCGAACTTGCGCTTGTAGTCGCCCCCGCCGCCCAGGTCGAACAGGGGAATGCCCCGCTCCTTCAAGCGCCGGATGGCGCTCCAGAACAGGGCGTCGTTGGGCCGCAGGATCTGGTGGCTGCGCCAGCTCGCGCCGCTCCAGAAATACGCAAAGTCCTCGTGCGCCGGGAAGATCCCCGTGGCGATCCGCTCTCCCTCCGCCGAGACGGCTCGCAGCATCAAGAGGTTGCCGCTGGGCTCGACGCAGCGAATCATCTCCCGCACCCGCTCGACGCCGAACGGCGGGCGACGTCCCTGCTTCGCGAACACGTCGAGCAGCTGTGGGTAGAACTCGTCCGCGAACTCGACGCCGTGCGCCTCCTCCACCTGCACCCCCACCTTCTCGCTCTTCCTGACCGCCCGCCGACACGCGCTCGACAGGCCGGCGAAGAGCGTCTCCTCGTCGCGCGTGAGGTCGAGCTCGTAGGTCGAGAACCCGACCAGCCGGGCACCCAACCCCTGGAGCTCCTCGAACCTGGCGTGGCGATCCAGCACCTCGACGTGCAGGCAGCGGAGCGACTTGAACGCGAACCGCGGCAGGGCCTCCATGGCGTCTCGAGTGTCGACGCCCGGAACGAGGCTGAACCCCATCGGGCCCGTCATCCAGCCCTGGAAGGGGCTGCCCAGGATGCGCACGCCGAAGCGCCGGACGATCAGCCCCGTGAACGCGCCGACCAGCTCGCCGTCGCGTTTGACGTGGGCGACGACCGGCTCGGCTCGCTGGGTGCGCACGACGTACTCGAGCCACTCGCGCGTGTGGAAGACGTTGCGCACGCGAAGCGCCTCGATCGTCGGGTCGATCCCATCGAGAGGCACGCGCTCGAGCGTTAACACGGGGGTGCGAGCTTACGTCACCGGCGCGCCGCCTGAGCCGGACCGCGCGGCCTGCGCCCTAGGCCCCTACTCCCACTCGATGGTGCCCGGGCGGCTTCGACGTGATGTCGAGCGTCACCCGGTTCACCTGAGCGATCTCGTTGATCATCCGCGAGGCGACCTTCTCCAGCAGGTCGTACGGCAGCCGGGCCCAGTCCGCCGTCATCGCGTCGTCCGAGGTCACGGCGCGGATCACCACCACGTATCCGTAGGTCCGCTCGTCGCCCTGGACTCCGACGGACCGCAGGTCCCCCGGCAGCACGCAGAACGACTGCCATAGCTCCCGGTACAGCCCGGCGCCCCGGATCTCGTCCTGCAGGATCGCGTCCGCGTCGCGCAGGATCTCCAGCCGCTCCTTCGTCACCTCTCCGCCGACCACTCGGATCGCCAGCCCTGGTCCTGGGAACGGCTGCCGCCACACCAGGCGATCGGGCATTCCCAGCTCCGCCCCGACCGCCCGCACCTCGTCCTTGAACAGCATTCGCAGCGGCTCCACCAGCTCGAATTCGAGGTCCTCCGGCAGCCCGCCCACGTTGTGGTGCGACTTGATCGTCGCGGCTCCCGTTCCGCCGCCGCTCTCGATCACGTCCGAGTACAGCGTTCCCTGCACCAGGTACTTCGGGTTCCCCAGGCGCGCCGCCTGCTCCTCGAACACCCGGATGAACTCCTCGCCGATGATCTTTCGCTTCGTCTCCGGGTCGGTCACGCCCGCCAGCCGCGCCAGGAACCGCTCCTCCGCGTCCACCGCGATCAGCGGCACCTTGAACTGGTCCCGGAACGCGGCCACCACCTGGTTGCCCTCGTTCTTTCGCATCAGCCCGTGGTCCACGAACACGCACGTCAGCTGCTCGCCCACCGCTCGGTAGGTCAGCAGCGCCGCCACCGACGAATCGACTCCGCCGGACAGGCCGCAGATCACCTTGCCGTCGCCGACCTGCTCGCGAATCCGCGCGATCTGCTCCTCGATCACCGACTCGGCCGACCACGCCATGTCGCATCCGCAGATGTCCCGCAGGAAGCTCTCGAGGATCTGCGTCCCGTACGGCGTGTGCACCACCTCGGGGTGGAACTGGATCCCGTACAGCCCGCCCTCCACGTTCTCGATCGCGGCGACCGGCGACTCCGTCGAGGACGCGAGCGCCGCGAAGCCGGGCGGCGCCTCGTAGACCGTGTCGCGGTGGCTCATCCAGCAGCTCTGCTCCGCCGGCGTGCCGGCGAGCAGGCGGCCGGCCGAGGAGACGACCAGCCGCGAGCGCCCGAACTCCCCCACCTCGGCGCCCTCGACCCGGCCGCCCAGCTCCAGCACCATCGCCTGCATCCCGTAACAGATGCCCAGCACGGGGATCCCGAGCGTCAGCAGCTCGGTCCGCAGCTTGGGCGCCTCGTCGGCGTAGACCGACGCCGGCCCGCCCGACAGGATCAGCCCGCGCGGCTGGCGCGAGACGACCTCCTCCAGCGGCACGTGGTGCGGCAGCAGCTCCGCGAACACCCCGCACTCCCGCACGCGGCGTGCGATCAGCTGCGAGTACTGGCCCCCGAAGTCGAGAACCAGCACCTCATCGACGGCTGCGGACGCAGGCGGTGTCCTCGGTCGAGGCGGAAGCCCTGTCTGCTTCCTGCGTCGCTCACTCCCCGACGAGCGCGGGATCCGCGGTCGGGGTCGGCATCGGCTCGTCCGCCGGCTCCATCGTGCCGTCGGCGCTCGGGTGCGCCGCCGCGGCCGAGGTGGCTCCCATGCCGACCTCCTGCTCGCGCTGCAGCTGCTTGCCCTCGCTCTGCAGCGCCGGCGCCACCATCACCTCGGCCTTGTGGAACGCCGGGATGTCCTCGTACCCGCAGGTGGCCATCGAGGTGCGCAGGGAGCCCATCAGGTTGAAGGTGCCGTCGTTCTCGTGCGCGGGGCCGAGCAGGATCTGCTCCAGGGTCCCGTTCTGCGTGGTCTTCACCCGCGCGCCGCGCGGCAGCGACGGGTGGAACGTGGCCATCCCCCAGTGGAAGCCGCGCCCGGGCGCCTCATACGCCCGCGCCAGCGGCGAGCCGATCATCACGGCGTCCGCGCCGCAGGCGATCGCCTTCGAGACGTCGCCCCCGTTGCGCATCCCGCCGTCCGCGATCACCTTCACGTACTCGCCCGTCTCCAGCATGTGCTGCGAGCGGGCCGCCGCCACGTCGGCGATCGCCGTGGCCTGGGGCACGCCGATCCCGAGCACGCCGCGGGTGGTGCACGCCGCGCCGGGGCCGACGCCGACCAGGACGCCCACCGCGCCGGTGCGCATCAGGTGCAGCCCCGTCGCGTACGAGGCGCAGCCGCCGACCACGACCGGCACCGGCACCTCGCGGATGAACTCCTTCAGGTTCAGCGGCTCGCTGCGCGTGGACACGTGCTCGGCCGAGATCACCGTGCCCTGGATGACGAGGATGTCGAGCCCCGCGTCGAGCGCGGTCTCGTAGAGGCCGCGCACCCGCTGGGGCGTCAGGGACGCGGCCGCCACCACGCCCTGCTCCTTGATCTCGCGGATCCGCTGCGCCACCAGGTCCTCGCGCACCGGCTCGGCGTAGATGCGCTGCATCTCCTCGGTCGCCCGCTGCTTGTCGTAGCCGGCGATCCGCTCGAGCTCGCTGTCCGGGTCCTCGTAGCGGGTCCAGATCCCCTCGAGGTTCAGGACCGCGAGGCCGCCGAGCTTGCCGAGCTTGCCCGCGACCGAGGGCGAGACGACGCCGTCCATCGCCGAGGCCACCAGCGGCAGCTCGAAGCGGTAGGGGCCGAGCGTCCAGGTGATGTCGATGTCGTCCGGGTCGCGCGTGCGCCTCGAGGGCACGATCGCGATGTCGTCGAAGCCGTATGCGCGGCGGCCCTTCTTGCCGCGCCCGATCTCTACTTCCATTGGCCGATCCTAGGTTCGCTGGCGGACGAACGCCCGACACTAGCAGGGGTCTAGAGCACGCCTTTCGCGGAAACTGCGGGCGTCGCCAGGCGTCTCCAGGCGCACCTCCGGCAGCAGCCGCTCGACCTCGCGCTGCTCGACCTGCCCGGCGCCGAAGTGCTGGGTCGACTCGGCGCCGCAGGCCACCGCGAAGCGCAGGCAGTCCTCGTTGTCGCGCCCGCTGTAGCGGGCCGCCACGAAGCCGGCCAGGAACGCGTCGCCGGAGCCCACCGACGAGACCGGCTCGAGCGGCTGGAGCGTGGCGCGGTAGAGATGCCGCGCCGAGCCCTCGCCGAGGATCGCCATGCAGCCGTCGGCCAGCGTCATGATCCCCTCGCGCGCGCCCGTCTCGACCATCTCCTCCAGGCCGCGCCGGCGGTCGTCCTCGTCGGAGAACTCGCGCCCCACCAGCCCCTCGGCCTCGAGCTCGTTCGGCGGACACGACGTCCGGCCCCTTGCGCGTCGCCACCAGCAGCGGCTCGCCCTCGGAGTCGAGCACGGTGGTCACGTCCAGCCGGCGCATCTCCTCGATCAGCCGCCCGTACAACCCCTCGTCCACTCCGCGCGGCAGGCTGCCGGCGAACACGCAGACGGCCGCGCCCTTGGCGAGGTAGAGCAGCTTGTCGACGAACAGGTCGAGCTCGGCCGTCCGACACGTGCGGCCCGTGCTCGTTGATCTCGGTCTGGTCGCCGCTGGTCGGGTCCACCACGGCGGTGGAGGTGCGCGACTCCTCGCGTATGCGCACGAAGTCGTTGAGGATCCCCTCGTCGGTCAGGTGCTCCACGATGCGCGTGCCGGTCGGTCCGCCGGCGATGCCCGTCGCTATCACCGGCTGGCCGAGCGCGCGCAGCGCGCGGGCGACGTTCACGCCCTTGCCGCCCGCCATCGCGGTCTGCTCGACGGCGCGATGGCGACGGCCGAGCCGGAAGTTCGGCACGGCGAGCGTCTTGTCGATGGCGGCGTTGAGGGTGACGGTGATGATCATCTCTTGACCAGTCTGAACCGAACTCGAAGGCGGAGGATGAGAAGGGCGGCTCCGATCAGGATTGCGAGGACTGCCAACACGGTCAAGGGGACGCCCAACACCGAGACGAGCACCCTCAGCGTCCCCGCTTTGGGGACGCTCGACCGCCGTGACGAGCGCGACCCGCCGTACCCGCTCGCCGTCCACGAAAACGGTCACCGCACCGACCCGTTCGCGCGCCGCGAGCGGGCCGGAGACCTCGTCCGGCGCCCGCACGGCCCGTCGCACGTGCTGGCCGTCGCGCAGCGTGACCACAGCCCCCCGTTGGGGTACGAGCGCGACCTGCTCGTCGCGGTACTCGATGTCCGCCCGCGCCAGCGGGCGGTGCGGGTCGAGCACCCGTACGCGGTGGAAGCGGCCGAGGCCCCAGCGCAGCAGCTTGAGGGTGTCGACGTCGCGCCCTGCCTCGCTCGGCTCGCCCATGACCACCGAGATCACCCGGCCGCCGGTGCGCCCGCGCGCCGACCCGACCAGCACGTACCCGGCCTGCGAGGTGTGCCCGGTCTTGACCCCGTTGACGAACGGATAGGCGGGGATCAGCAGGTTGCGGTTCTCGACCATCCGCGGGCGCACGCCCGACTCGAGCTGCGCCGAGGGCATGTCGACCACGCGCGCGAAGCGAGGCAGCTGCATCAGGTCGTAGGTCAGCGCGGCGAGGTCGCGGGCCGTGGAGTAGTTGAGCGGGTCGTCCAGGCCGATCGGGTTCGCGTAGCTGGTGTCGTCGAGCCCGAGCTGCTTGGCCCGCTCGTTCATCTCCGCGACGAAGCGGTCGCGCGTGCCGGCGATCCCCTCGGCGAGCGTCTCCGCGGCGTCGTTGGCGCTCTCGAGCATGAGCGCCTCGAACAGGTCGCTCACGCGCATCCGCTCGCCCGGCCGCAGGCCGATCTGGGACTCCACCGCGGCGGGCCGGCGGTCGGAGGCGGTGAACACCTCGCGCGGGCGGGTGCGCTCGAGCGTCAGCAGCGCAGTCATCAGCTTCGTGGTGCTGGCGATCTGCCGGCGTGCGCCCGGCGTGCTTGGCGAACATCACCTCGCCGTCGCTCCCGTCGATGACGATCGCCGCCTTCGCGTTCGGCACGGCGGGCGGCGCGGTCCGCGGCGCTGGCCTGCGCCGGGGCCACGACGGCGGCGAGCGCCAGCAGCAGTGTGGCGGCCCGCCTCACTCCTTCAGCTTGATCTTCTGGCCGACGATCAGGTTCTGCGGATCCAGATCCGGGTTGAGCGTCTGGAGGCGCTCGACCGACACCCCGGTCTTCTCCGAGATCAGCCCGAGTGTGTCGTTGAGCTTCACGGTGTAGTTGGCGCGCACCGGGCGTGGCTTCGCGGTCGTCTCGGAGGTTGTGTCCTGCCGGTTCGAGCTCTTGCTCGCCGTGTCGCTCTTGGAGTCACCGGAGTTGGTGGTGGACTGGACGACCACGAGCACGGCGGCCACCGCCAGCAGCAGCGCCAGAGGGGCGAGCAGGCGTGCTGTGCGTCGTCGTCGTCCTCCGTGCATCGATGCTCCTCCCCCGAATGGGCGACGCTGAGCTTAGAGGCCCTACAGGTCCCAGGCCGCGGCCCGCAGGTCCTCTGCCGCGGCCGCCGCGGCCGCCGCGGGCTCGCCGCCGCGCTCTGCGTGGGCGTTCACGATCGAGCGCGACGCGGTCACCAGCCCCGCCGCCGGGTGGGGCTCGAAGGCCGCCGCCAGATCCTCGACACGCCCGCCCTGGGCGCCCACGCCGGGGAGCAGGAAGACCGCGCGCGGCATCAGCTCGCGCAGGCGCCCGAGCAGCCCCGGCTGGGTGGCCCCGGTGACGGCCCCGACCAGCGACAGCCCGCAGTCGCCGACCTCGGACTGGCCGAGCTCGTCGGTCAGCGCGGCCAGCCGCTCGTGCAGGGGAGGATCGCCCTCGTCCTGCAGCTCGGCGGCGCCGGGGTTTGAGGTGCGGACGAGCACGAACGCTCCGGCGCCGGCCGCGGCCGCGGCCTCGATCAGCGGAGCGAGCGAGTCGCGCCCGAGCAGTGGGTTGGCGGTGAAGGCGTCGGCGCCCAGCCCGGCGACCGGCCCGAACGGGCCGTCGGTCTCCCCCACCAGCGCCTGGGCGTAGGCGCGCGCGGTCACCGGCACGTCGCCGCGCTTGCCGTCGGCGAGCACGAGCAGGCCGTGGTCGCGCGCCACCGCGACCGTGCGCTCCAGCGCCTCCCAGCCCGGAGCGCCGAGGCGCTCGAAGCAGGCGAGCTGCAGCTTGACGGCCACGCACGCGGGGCCGGCGGCGACGATCGCGGCGCGGCAGTGGTCGGCGACGGCCTCGGCGGTGTGGACCCGTGCGAGGTGGCCGCTCTCGCCGGTACCGGAACCGGCGAACCGCGCGAGCGCCTCCGGCCACAGGGCAGCCGGGTCGGGATCGAGGCCTAGGACGACGCGACTGCGGCGCTCCTCAACGAGCGCCGCAAGCCGGTCGCAGAAATGCAGTCGCGAACCCCCGGTCAAGGTCGCGACGTCGTTCTTACATGGACGACTTGACGGCCTTCTTCAGGGCGGAGCCGGCGCTGAAGCGCGGCACCTTGCTTGCTGCGATGTGGATCCGCTCACCGGTCTGCGGATTCACGCCCTGACGGGCGCCGCGATCGGCGACCGAGAACTTCCCGAAGCCGGTGAAGTTGATGTCCCCACCACGCCTCAAGACCTCTTCGATTGTGTCGAGCACTGCGTTGACGGCCTTGTCGGCCTCACCCTTCCCCAGGCCCGAGCGGTCCGACACCTGGTCCACGAACTCGGACTTCGTCACGATCTCCTCCTTGCCGGGGGCAACAGAATCGGGCGGAACGTAACAACGCCTGCGGACGACAGAACCGGATTTTCCGCTTTCAGAAGCGGAAAACCGCGCTCCTTACGTGCGTTTTCGAGCATTTTCCGGGCTTCCGGCGGCCCAAAAAACCGCTCAGGAGCCCGAAATCGCCATCTCCGCGACCAGGATCGGCGGCGCCTTGACGCTCCCTCCGAACGGCACCCAGCGCGCCTGCGGAGCCAACTTCGCGCACCGCCTTCAGCATCGAGACGAGGTCGCTGGCGATCGTCAGCTCCCGCACCGGCGCGCCCGCCTCGCCGCCCTCGATCAGCCGACCCGAGGCGCCCACCGAGAACGTTCCGGACACCGGGTTGACGCCGGAGTGCAGGCCGGCCACGTCGGTCACGAACAGCCCCTCGCCCGCGGCCCGAACAGGCCCTCGAGGTCGTTCGCCCCCGGCTCCAGCACCAGGTTGGTCGTTCCGACCGAAGGCGGAGACCGGTAGGAGCCGCGGCTGGCGTTGCCGGTGGTGGCGCGGCCCGCCTTGCGGGCCGTGCGAGCGTCGAACAGGAACGTGAGCAGCCGGCCGTCGCCGATCAGCGGCGTGCGCCGGGTGGGCGAGCCCTCGCCGTCGAAGGGCGCGCTCGACGGCCCCTCGGGGTCGGTCGCGTCGTCGGTGAGCACGAGCGCGGCGTGCGCGATCTCGTCGCCCTCTCGATCGGCGAACAGCGAGCGGCCGCGCTGCACCGCCTCGGCGGACAGCATCGAGCCGATGAAGCCGATGAAGGACGCCGCGACGAAGGCGTCCAGGACCACCGGGCAGCGCCGGCTCTCGGGCTGGCGTGCGCCCACCAGCGCCAGCGCGCGGTCCGCCGCCTCCGTGCCGATCGCCTCCGGGTCGAGCTCGTCGCGGGCTCGCGGGCCAGCGCCACCCCGAGCCCGGTCATCAGGTCGGCGCCCTCGCCGGCGAAGGCCGACGCGTAGGCCCAGGCCTGGGTGGCGTCGTAGCCGGCCGCGAAGCCGCGCGAGTTGGCGAGCGCCACGCTGCCCTCGGCGTCCGAGTAGACCGCGTTCTCCACCTGCGTCACGCCCGGCCGCGCGCGGGCGGCGCGCTCCACGGCGAGCGCCAGGTCGACCTTGCGCTCGGTCGACCAGTCGCGCAGCCCCGGCGCGGCGAGGCCGTCCACCGGGCTCACGCCGAACTCGTCGGGCAGCCCGCCGTGCTCGTCCGGGTCGGCGGCCTCGGCGGCCGCCCGGGCGGCGCCGGCGACCTCGGCGATCCCGCCGTCCGACAGGTCGGTGCCGTAGGCGTAGCCCGACCGCCCGTCCACGAACGCGCGCACGCCCACGCCCCGCCCGCCGGCGTCGCTGAGGCTCTCGACCTCGCCGTCGTAGACGCGGATGAGGCGCCCGGTGGACTCCTCGGCCCAGGCCTCGGCGTCCGTGGCCCCGGCGTCGGCGGCGAACTCGACGGCGCGCCGCGCGAGGTCCTCGAGGTTCACGCGGTGCCGCCCACGGTCAGCTCGCGGATGCGCACGTGGGGCTGGCCGACCCCGGCTGGCACGGACTGGCCGCCCTTGCCGCAATAGCCGCTCGCGATGTCGAGGTCGCCGGCGATGCCGTCGATCGCCGCCAGCGCGTCGACGCCGTTGCCGACCAGCGTCGCGCCGCGCACCGGAGCCGTGACCTTGCCGTTCTCGATCAGGTAGCCCTCGGACACGCCGAAGACGAAGTCGCCCGTCGCGGGCTCCACCTGGCCGCCGCCGAACGACACCGCGTAGAGGCCGCGCTCGATCTCGCCGATCAGCTCCTCCGGGGTGGCATCGCCGGGCGCGAAGAAGGTGTTCGTCATGCGCGGCACGGGCAGGTGCCGGAACGACTCGCGCCGGCCGTTGCCGGTCGGCTCCGCCTTGTCGCGGCGCGCGGTCACCAGGTCGTAGAGGTAGCTCGTCAGGCGGCCCTCCTCGATCACCGTGGTGCGCTGCGTGGGCGTGCCCTCGTCGTCGATCCCGTCGCTGCCCCACTCGTTGCGGCGGCTCCCGTCGTCGTAGGCGGTCACGAACGGCTGCGCGAGCTTCTCGCCGAGCCGGCCGGCGTAGACGCTGGCGCGCTTCTGCACGGCGTCGGCCTCGAGACCGTGGCCGACCGCCTCGTGCAGCAGCACGCCGCCGAAGGCGTTGCCGACCACCACCGGGAGCCGCCCCGTGGGCGCGTCGACGGCGTCGAGCAGGGTGAGCGCGCGCCGGGCGGCCTTCTCGGCCACCTCCTCGGGGTCGGCCGCGATCAGCTCCCAGCCCGCGTGGCGGCCGCGGGTGTCGCTGCCGGTCTCCACGCGGTCGTCGCGGCGCGCCACCACCTGGGCGCTGAGCCGCACGCGGGTGCGGTCGTCGTCCGCGGCCCGGCCGTCGGAGCCGAACACCTCGACCTGTCGCCGTCCCTCCACGTAGCCGATGCGCGCCTGGGTGACCTCGGGCGCCAGGCCGCGCGCGTGCTCGTCGCAGGCGCGCAGAACGTCGGCCTTGCGGCTCGACCTCCACCTCCTCCGGGCGGATCTCGATCGGGTGGATCTCCGTCACGGGCCGGACCGCCTCGAGGCGGGCAGGAGCGCGCGCCTCGCCCCGCAGCGCCTGCGAAGCCGACTCCGCCACCCGCAGCAGGTCCTCCTCGGCCAGCCCGTCCACGTAGCCGTAGTAGGTCGAGTCGCCCTGCACCACCCGCACGCAGGCGCCCCGCTCGCGCCCGCCCTGCGGCCGCTCCACGCGACCGTCGTCGAGCGAGATCGCGAAGCCCCGCCGCGCTTCCGCGTAGAGCTCGGCGAAGTCCCCGCCGCGGGCCAGCGCGCGCTCGAGCACGCGTGCGGCGAGCGTGGGGTCGACGAGGCCCGAAGCGCCAGGGCTCGGCTCGGTCACGCGTCCCGCCTCACCCGGCGCGGCTTGGCCTCGGCGTCGGACTCGTCGACCAGCTCCACCATCCGCTCGGCGGTCTCGCAGCAGGCGCTCGTAGCCGCGCCCGTCCGGCTGCACCAGGCGGGCGTAGCCGGTCTCGTCGTAGACGAGCACGCGCGGCTCGCGCTCGCGCTGCATGCGCCGCACGGTGGCGGCCACGCCCTCGGCCAGCCCGGCGGCGCGCCCGATCGGCCCCTTGCGCTTCTCCCTCATTCGACCCCCAGCTCCGGCACCGGCGACTCGCCCGCCGCCGCCTGCTCGGTCGCCTCCCCCGGCTCGTCGGTGGCCGCCGGGGCGGCGGTGGAGCGGCGGATCGGCGGGCCGCCCTCCAGCTCCCCGAGCACGGCGCGCAGGTCCATCAGCATCAGCGAGGAGAGCGCCGTTCGGCGGGCCACGACCGCCAGCGTCCACCTGCGGCGTGCGCGACGCGTAGACCGTCCCGCCGTCGATCTGGATCTCGACCTGCTCGGGCGGGCCGCCGGCATGTCGCGGTGGGCGCGGTCGACCGTCTCGAACATCGTGCGCCCCAGCTGGGCGAGCTCGCCGGAGCGAGCGCGCGTGACTCCGTGGAAGCCGGCCGGGGCGCCGGCGGCGTCCAGCAGGACCGCGGCGCGCGCGTCGGTCGGAAAGCTCGCAGAGCCGCCGCGCGGTCCGCTCGGGGGTGAGCGTCCCGGCCATCAGGTCAGAATAGCGGCGTGCCCCTGTCTCGAATCTCGTGGCTGGTGACCGTCGCGATCTGCCTGATCGCGGCTCTGCTGCTGCTCCTGAACGGCTACTACGGCTACTCGGGAGTGCTGCTCGCGGTGGGCGCCGCGGCCGCGGTCAACCTGCTGTAGGCGGAGGCTTCGCAGCCGGCCGAGCCGGCTGCTTGCGCACTCGGCCTCGTCGGGCTCGGTGTGCACGATCACGTCGCCCAGCGACGGGCAGCGCTCGCGCACCGCCTCCTCGATCGCGCCGGCGTGGCGGTGGGCGGAGGGCAGCGGCTGCGTCGCCCGGGAGCGTGATCGTGACGAGCGCGATCCGGCCGCCCTCGCCGTCGCGGAACGAGACCGACGTCGGCCGGCTCCCGTCACCCGCCGCACCGTCTCCTCGATCGCGTCGCGCTCGGTCGGTGGTGTCGCCGCTGGCGGGGCGGCTGGCCCAGTCGGTGCCGGCGAGCGGCTCGATGTGGGTGTGCACCTTGCGCAGGTTCGGGATCGCGTCGCCGATCAGCGACTCGAGCCGCTCGACCACGCCGTGCGCGTCGGTCAGCGACAGCTCGCTGGGCAGCTTCACGTGCAGCGACAGCTCGTACCCCTCGGGCAGATGCATCACCCGGACGTTGTGGACCTCGCGGACCTCCGGAACGCTCGAAGCGGCGGCGGTGGCGCGCTCGCGCAGGTCGCCGCCCGGCTCGCTCGGCTCCACGTGGACGACCACGTCGGCCCCGGGCAGCGACTCCTCGACCACGCGCTCGACGTCGTCGGCGATCGCGTGCGCCTGGGTCACGCCCGGCGTCCGACGGCACGGCCAGGACCAGGTCGGCGAAGTAGCGCCCGGCGGCCTGGCGGGCGCGGATGCGGCGCAGCTCCACGGGCTCGTCGAGCTTGGCGAGCGCGGCGCGGATCGGTCCTCGGCCTCGAGCTCCGTGCGGTCCATGAGCACGTCGATCGAGCGCCGGGCCAGCCGCAGCCCCGCGACGACCACGAGCGCGGCCACGAACAGCGCGGCCACGGCGTCCGCGCCGGGCGTGCCGGCGGCGACGAAGATCATCCCGATCAGCACCGCGACCGAGCCGGCCAGGTCCGACGCGAAGTGCAGCGCGTTCGCGGCGAACGCCGGCGAGCTGAAGCGGCGGGCCGCGCGGCGGCTCGCCAGCGCGCGCGAAGCGTCGATGGCGATCACGAACGCGAGCACCACGAACGCCCACCAGGTCGCCTCGACCCCGTGCACGTCGCCGTTGATCAGACGCCGCAGCGACTCGGCGGCGATCGCCACCGACACGATGATCAGGAACGCGCTCTCGCCGAGCGCGGCCAGGTGCTCGGCCTTGCCGTGGCCGTACTGGTGATCGCGGTCGGGCGGGCGGATCGCCACGCGGACGGCGAACAGGGTCAGCAGCGCCGCGACCAGGTCCGTGCCCGAGTGGACCGCCTCGGCGACGAAGGCCAGCGAGCCGGTGACGAGGCCGGTGACGAGCTTGACGGCCACGAGCAGGACGGCCGCGGCGACGCTCAGCAGCGCGGTTCGCTGCCGGTGGCGCCGTCGTTCGACGCCATTCCGCCTCTTCGCAGCAGGTCGCCGAGGGGCCCTCGCGGGCGCGCCTCTTCCTCGGCGCGCGGCCAGCCGGATCGCCAGCGCGCGCGCGGCCCGGCCGCGGTGGCTGATCGCGTCCTTCTCGTCCGGGTCGAGCTCGGCCATCGTGCGCTCGTCGCCGGGATAGTCGTCGGGGACGAAGGCTGGGTCGTAGCCGAAGCCGCCGCTGCCGCGAGGCTCGTGGGTGAGCTTGCCCTCGCAGCGTCCGTGCACCACCTGCTGCGCCCCGCCCGGCTCGACGAAGGCCATCGCGCAAACGTACGCCACCCGCGTGTCGCCGTCAGGCGGGACCTCGCGCAGCAGCTTGGCGAGGTTCTCCTCGTCGGTGGCGTCGTCGCCGGCGTAGCGGGCCGACCAGACGCCCGGGGCGCCGTTCAGCGCCGCCGCCTCGATGCCCGAGTCGTCGGCGATCGCGGGGCGACCGGTCGCGGCCGCCGCGGCGCGCGCCTTGCCGAGCGCGTTGTCGCGCGAACGTGGTGCCGGTCTCGGGCGGCAGCTCGACGTCGTCGGGCAGCGGATCGAGCGTGTGCGGGCGCATGAGTCGCTCCGAGCTCGCGCAGCTTGTGCTCGATTGCGGGTGGCGACTACGAGTCGCACCGCTAGATGGTCGCGGCGCAGCCATCACCGGGCGGCGCCGACCGCCTCCTCCTGCGCCGCCCGCAGCCGCTCGATGCCGGCCGCCGCGAGCGCGAGCAGCTCGTCCAGCGAGGCTCGCGAGAGCGGGGTGCGCTCGGCGGTTGCCTGGACCTCGACCAGCCCGCCGTCGCCGGTCATGACCACGTTGGCGTCGACCTCCGCCTTGGAGTCCTCCGAATAGTCGAGGTCGAGCAGGGCGCGCCCGCCGACCACCCCGCACGAGACGGCGGCGACCGACTGGGAGAGCGGCACCGTGTCCAGCTTGCCCTCGCCGACGAGCCGCTGCAGCGCCAGTTCGAGCGCCACGATAGCCGCCCGTGATCGCGGCGCAGCGGGTGCCGCCGTCGGCCTCGAGCACGTCGCAGTCGATCCAGACCGTCCGCTCGCCGAGGCCGGCGAAGTCGATCACCCCGCGCAGCGAGCGGCCGATCAGGCGCTGGATCTCGACGCGTGCGGCCGTCGGGGCGCCCCTTCGAGACGTCGCGGCGCTTGCGCTCGCCCGTCGACGCGGGCAGCATCCCGTACTCGGCCGTGACCCAGCCGCGTCCCCTGGCCCGCCATCCAGCGCGGGACGTCCTCGTCGACGCTCGCGGTGCAGATCACGCGCGTGCCGCCGGCCTCGATCAGGGCCGAGCCGGTGGCGGTGCCGACGAAGCCGGTGATGATGTTGATCTCGCGCAGGTCGTCCGGCGAGCGGCCGTCGTTGCGCGGCTCGGTGCTCATGCGGCCCTCCTACCAGGCCCGGCGGTCGCCACCTCGACGTGCTCGACCTCGCCGATCGGCAGCTGCAGGAAGCGGGTGCCGACACGGCGGAACTGATCGGGATCGCCGGTCGCGAGGAAGCGGTAGTTGCCGCGGCGGTGCTCGTCGTTCTCAGACTCGGCCTCGCGCAGGCGCGGCGCGACCTCGGCGGCGATCGCCTCGCCGGAGCTGACGATCGTGACCTGCCGCCCGAGCTCGCGCTGGAGGACGGGACGTACGAGCGGGTAGTGCGTGCAGCCGAGGATCACGGTGTCGACCTGGGCCTGCTTGAGCGGGCGGCAGGCGCCCTCGACGCAGGCGAGCGTGCGGTGGTCGACGTCGCCGCCCTCCTGGATCAGCGGGGCCAGCTCGGCGGAGGCGACGGCGTGGAGCTCGGCCTGCGGGCGCCGCCTGCGCGAGCGCGGCCGCGTAGGCGCCGCTGTTGACGGTGGCGGGCGTGGCGATCAGGCCGACCTTGCCGTTGGCGGTCGCCCTCGCCGCGAGCCGCGACTCCGGGCCGAACGACCGCGACCACGGGAACGACGCGCTCGAGCTCGTCGCGGAGCGCCGGCAGCGCCGCCGCGGTCGCCGAGTTGCAGGCGACGACGAGCAGCTTGGCGCCCCGGTCGAGCAGGATGCCGGAGAGCTCGCGGGCGAACTCGGCGAGCTGCGCCGAGGTGCGGTCGCCGTAGGGGAAGCGCGCGGTGTCGCCGAGGTAGAGGAAGTCCTCGTGGGGAAGCGACACGAGGCACTCGTGCAGAACGGTGAGCCCGCCGACGCCGGAGTCGAAAACGGCGACGGGCAGGGAGCGATCGGGGCCGCCACGGGCGACAATGGTGGCAGGCGGGGCGGAACGCCGCCGACCGAGCGCTATGCCTGCGTGGCCGAGTCCGCGCTTCGCTGATACGAGCCATGGCGGAAGAGCTCGTCGAGCTCGATCGTGGGCAGCGCCTCCGCCACGTCGCGCCGCGCGAAGAAGATGTTGAACCCGTAGACGTTGGCCCCCACCATGCGGTAGCCCAGCGTCTCCGCGAGCCGTGCCATCGCCACCGGAGAGGCGCCCATCCAACTGCCGGGAGCCGCGGAGCGCGCGTCGAAGCCGGGCTCGTACGGCATCACCCAATCCTCGCGGCCGAACTCGGGATGCGCCTCGGCGATGACGAAGCGCGGCCTGACGCATTCGAGCGCCTGCCAGATCCAGTAGTCGTTTCCGTCGATGTCGATCGAGAGCAGATCGATGTCACCCGTGAACCCTGCCTCGGTCAAGACGTCGTTGACGTTCTCGCGCGTCACGAACGCTCGGACGAACGTCGGCGGGCGAACCATGGCGTCGGGGTGCCTCGAGTAGAAGCGGCGTCCTCGCTCGACCAGCGACTCGTTGGCGTCGACGAACAGGCCGTCGAAGCCCAGGTTGAGGGCAAGGTTGGCCGTGTTGCTCGCAAAGACCCCGTCGCCGGCCCCGATGTCGACGAAGCGACGAGTGGGCGAGCCGCCGACCGCGAGCAGGAACAGGGTGATCCCGTCCTCGTCGAACTCGGAGAAGATCCGAAAGCCCGTGTCCCACACCGACGGCAGCGACTCGTCCGCGCGCAGCGCGCGGCTGTAGTCGTGCTGCAACCGGCGCACGCCGATCTTGGTCGCCGGCGCCGTCTTGCGGCGGTCGTCGACGAGATCGAGCAAGCGACGGAGGGTCTCGCGCGCGAAGTTCTCGAGACGGCCCGTCACCGCGCTGTTCTAGCACGCCCTCAGAACTGGACCTTCTTCACCGCCTCCTTGATCTTCGCGACGATCGCGTCGCCGAGCTCCTTGCCGTCGTCGGTGCGAAAGCCCTTCATCGCGGCCACCACCCCGGCCATCACGAGCGCCACCAGCAGGATCAGCGCGACGTACTCCACGGTGCCCTGACCGCGGCTCTCGCGCAGCGCCCGGCCGGCGCGCATGAGTTGGAGGTGGGCGAGTCCGATGAGGCGGTACATGGTCGACCTCCCAGGTCGGTGGATGTCAAGGAGGTCGATGCTGCGCCGCGGCGGCGCACGGATCTAGACGCGGGTGTGACAAGAGTGAGACAACGGAGCGCCCTGACAAGATGCGGGCGCATGGCCCGAGCTGAAGCGCAACTCTGATGTGCGGCATCGGCGCCATCCTCGACCCCGCCGGGGCCGCCCGCCCCGACGCCGCCCAGCGCATGGTCGAGGCGCTCAGGCACCGCGGACCCGACGGCGACGCGATCAGGCGCATCGGGCCGGTGACGCTCGCCCACACCCGCCTGGCGATCATCGACGTGGCCGGCGGCGAGCAGCCGCTGGTGTCGGAGGACGGCGCCACGACGCTGATCGCCAACGGCGAGATCTACAACCACCGCGCCCTGCGCACCGGCCTCGAGCAGCGCGGCCACCGCTTCGCCACCGGCTCCGACAGCGAGGCCATTCTGCACGCCTACGAGGAGCACGGCCCCGACTGCGTCCGCCGCCTCAACGGCATCTTCGCCTTCGCGCTCTGGGACGACCGCAGGAACCGCCTCGTCGCCGCGCGCGACGAGTTCGGCGTCAAGCCCCTCTACTGGTGCAGCGACGGTCGCCGCACCGCGGTCTCCTCCGAGATCGGCGCGCTCCTCCAGGCCGGCCTGGCCAACCCGGAGCTGGACCGCACGGCGCTCGACCACTACCTCGCCTGCCGCTTCGTCCCCGCCCCGCGCACGCTCTTCAAGGGCATCAGCAAGCTCCCGGCCGCCTCCACCCTGATCGCGGAGGAAGGCCAGCCGCCCCGGGTCGAGACCTGGCGCGACCCGCCCGGCGAGCCCCACCGGGACCTGTCCGACCACGATCTCGCCGACCTGCTCGCCGAGCGCTTCACGGACGCCGTCGAGCGCCAGATGATGTCCGACGTCCCCTACGGCGCCTTCCTCTCCGGCGGGGTCGACTCGGCCGCGGTCGTGGCGGCGATGGCCAAGCGCTCGCCCCAGCCGCCCAGCACGTTCACGATCGGCTTCCCCGGTCACGGCGGCCTGCTCGACGAGCGCGCCCCCGCCGCCGAGAGCGCCCGCTTGATCGGCACCCACCATCGCGACACGGCCATGGTCGAGACCGACTTCCTCGCCGAGCTGGCCACCGCGATGCCGCGCCTCGAGGAGCCCTGCGGGATCCCCTCCGCCCCCGCCCTCGCCCAGCTCTCGCGCTTCGCCGCCCAGGACGTCAAGGTCGTGCTCGCCGGCCAGGGCGCCGACGAGCCCCACGGGGGCTACGGCCGCCACCAGGCAGCCGCCCTGCTCAGCCGGCTCAGGCTCTTCCCCGGGGCCCTGGCGACCCCGGCCGCCGCGCTCGCCCGCGCGCTCCCACGCGCCGCCCGCGCCCGCCGCGCCGCTCACCTGCTCGGCGGCCGCGGCGACGCCGACCGCCTGCTGCGCCTGGTGGAGATCACCGACACGCCGGTGCGCCGGGCGCTGCTCGGCGGCGCCGGGAAGGACGCCCAAGCCGAGCGGCTCACGTCAGCGGAAGCGGTGCTGAAGGACGTCGCCGATCGCGATCTGCTCGAGCAGGCGCTCTACCTCGACACCCGCATGTTCCTGCCCGACGGCATCCTGATCTGCAACGACAAGATGTCGATGGCCGCCAGCCTCGAGCTGCGCGTGCCGTTCCTCGACGTGGACCTGATGCGCTTCGTCGAGCGCATCCCCGCCCGTGCGCGAGTGAGGCCGCGCCAGGGCAAGCGGCTGCACCGCATGGCGATGGAGCGCCTGCTGCCGCCCGGGGTGGCCAATCGCCCCAAGCATGGCTTCTCCACCCCCTACGACGACTGGCTGCGGGCCTCGCTCGGCGAGGAGGTCGAGCGCCGCTACGCGCCCGGCCAGCCCCTGTCGAGCGTCCTCAAGCCGGAGGCGGTGGCTCAGCTGGTCGCCGAGCACCGCCGCGGCCGGGCCGACCACAAGAGCATCCTCTACTGCCTGCTCGAGCTGTCCGAGTGGCACCACGCGTTCGTCGAGGCCCGCGAGCCGGTCGCGGCGTGAGGCTCCTCTTCGTCCACTCGCGCAAGGCGAGCTTCATCGCGATCGACCGCGAGATCCTCGCCGAGCGCTTCGAGATCGAGGACCTCTACCAGCCCGGCCGCTGGCCCAACCCGCTCCGCGTGATCGGCGGGGTCGCCAGGGCCGACATCGTCTTCGGCTGGTTCGCCTCCTGGCACACGTTCTTCCCGATCACGCTGGCCTGGCTGCTGCGCAAGCCGTCCGTGCTGATCATCGGTGGCTTCGACAGCGCCAACATGCCGGACATCGGCTACGGCTACCAGCAGGGCGGCCTGCGGCGCTGGGCGAGTCGCTGGATCATGCGGCGCGCGGGGCGGCTGATGACCTTCTCGAACTACAGCCTCAGCGAGATCGATCGCAACACGCCGATCCCGGCGGACCGGGTGACCGTCCTCCACCTCGGTGTGCCCGATCCGTTCGGCGACGTCGCGCCGACCAAGGAGCGCCTGGCCCTGACCGTCGGCGCCGTCGACCGCGGCACGCTCCTCCAGAAGGGTCAGCTGCCCTTCGTCGAGGCGGCACGCGAGCTGCCCGACGTGCGCTTCGTGCTCGCCGGCAAGTGGCTCGACGACGCGGTCGAGCAGCTGCGCGAAGCGGCACCCGAGAACGTCGAGTTCACCGGCTGGCTGTCCGACGAGGACCTGCGCGCCCTCTACCGCCGCGCTGCCGTCTACGTGCAGGCCTCCCGCCACGAGGGCTTCGGCCTGGCGGTGGCCGAGGCCATGCTGGCCGGCTGCGTGCCGGTGGTGGTGAACGCGACGTCCATGCCCGAGGTCGTCGGCGACGCCGGGGTGCTGATCGAATCGCCGCGGCCGGAGGAGGTGGCCGAGGGCATCCGCCGCGCCCTTGCCCTGGGTCCGGACGCGAGTCGTTCTGCGCGCGAGCGTATTCTCACGACCTTCCCGATGGAGAGTCGGAGGGACGGGATCTTGAAAGTGGTGGACGAGGCCCTGACCGGCCGTGAGTGAGCATGGGCAGAAGCGGCGACGGCTGCGCGAGCTGCTGCGCGAGCGCGAGGCGCTGCTGCTGGACCTGGGTGCGCTCGTCTACGAGCTCCACCGCCAGGGCAGGCGCGCGCCCGAGCTGCTCCAGCAGAAGGCGGCCGAGCTGACGGTGGTGGACGACGAGGTGCGCGAGCTGCAGGCCGATCTGGACGGCGTGGAGCTGCCCGAGCAGCCGGCCGACGAGACCGCCGAGGTCGACGCCGTCCCCGACGAGGAGGACGAGGAGCCGCTGCCCGAGGACGAGGAGCCGCTGCCCGAGGACGAGCCCGACGAGGAGGAGGCCGAGCCCGCCCTCGCCGAACACGAGGAGCCGCGGGCGTGACCTCGTGCCCGCGCTGCGGGGAGCCCGCCGAGCGCGGCCAGCTCGTCTGCCTCGAGTGCGGCACCCGCATAGCGCTCAAGGAGGAGGGCGGCGAGCGCCGCTCGCTCGACCACATGCCTGCCGTCGCGCTGCTGTTGACCGTGGTCGTGATCGGGGCGGGCGCCATCGGCTTCGCGCTCGGCGCGCTGACCGACGACTCCAAGGGCGACTCGTCCACGCTCCGAGCAGGCGAAGACCCCCGCGGCGAGCCCCGGAGGGCCGCAGACCGAGACCGAGACGGGGGCGTCCCAGCAGCCGAGCCGGAGCCTGCTGCTGGAGTGGCCCGAGGGCCTCACCGCCTACACGGTCGTGCTCGTCACCACGGGCGACCGCCCCGCGGCGCGGCGGGTCGCGGAGGAGGCCGCGAAGTCGGGGATCGAGGCGGGCCTCCTGAAATCCGACGACTACGACCTCGGCACGAACCTCTGGATCGTCTTCGCCGGGCGCTTCGACACCCAGCAGAGCGCCGAGCGCCAGGCCGCCAACCTCGACTCGCGCTACCCCGGCGCCTACGCGACGATCGTCAAGCCCGCCGGCTAGAGCTCCCAGTGGCGGCCGACCACGGCCGTCGCCTGCTCGACCAGCGCCCCGCGCGGAAACGAGCTCGGCGCGGCCTCGCTCGTCAGGTCCTCCATCGACGCCGCGACCGACGCCGCGAGCGCGCCGAGGTCGTAGCCGCCCTCGAGCACGTAGCCGACCGGCTTGCCCAGCGAGCGGATCTGGCGCGCCAGCTGCCCGTATGACGAGGTCTGGAGGGCGCACTCGCCGAGCGGGTCGTCGCGATGCGCGTCGTAGCCGGCCGAGACGAGCACCAGGTCGGGGTCGAACGCCCGCGCGGCCGGCAGCACCACGTGCTCGACCAGCCCGCAGAACTCGTCCTCGCCGGAGCCCGCCGGCACCGGCAGGTTGAGCGAGTAGCCCTCGCCGGGCCCGGCGCCGACGTCCGACAGCGCCCCCGAGCCGGGCCAGAACGGGTACTGGTGGAGGCTCGCGAACAGCACCTCGCGGCGACTCGTGGAAGATCGTGTTGGTGCCGTTGCCGTGGTGCACGTCCCAGTCGAGCACGAGCACGCGCTCGGCCCCGAGTGAGAGCGCGTGCCGGGCGGCGATCGAGACGTTCGCGAACAGGCAGAACCCCATCGCGCGCGAGTGCTCGGCGTGGTGGCCGGGCGGGCGCAGCGCCGAGAAGCCCGCCCGCTCCCCGCCGAGCAGCGCCTCGACCAGGGCGCAGGCGCCGCCCGCTGCGTGCAGCGCCGCGTCCCAGGAGCCGGGCGAGGTGGGAGTGTCGAGGTCGAAGGCCCCCGACCTCGCGCAGGTCTCCCGGACGTGGTCGATGTAGCCCTGGGGGTGCACCGCCAGCAGCTGCTCGGTCGTGGCCGGCGGCGCCTCGCGCCGCTCGAAGCCGAGCCAGTCGCGCCGCTGAAGCTCCGCCTCGATCGCCCTGATCCGGTCGGGCCGCTCCGGGTGGCCGGGGCCGGTGTCGTGCTCGAGCGACGAGGGATGGCTGAAGTACACGGACACGCGCGCCGGTACGGTACCGCCGGTGAGAGCCGCGGACCCGCTGCGAGTGGACGTGGCGGTGGTCGGCGCCGGTGCGGCGGGCCTGTATGCCGCCCTGACCGCCGCCGAGGCGGGGGCGCGGGTGGCGCTGGTGAGCCGCTCGCCGCTGGCGCAGACGGCCTCGTTCTGGGCCCAGGGCGGGATCGCCGCTGCCCTGGCGGACGACGACTCCCCGGAGCAGCACATCCAGGACACCCTGGCCGCCGGGCGCGACGCCGCACGGGAGAGCGCCGTGCGCGTGTTGTGCGAGGAGTCGCCCGCGCGGGTGCGCGACCTCGAGCGGCTCGGCGTGAGCTTCGACGCCGACCGCCACGGCAACCTCGCGCTCGGCCTCGAGGGCGGCCACTCGCGCCGGCGCATCGTGCACGCGGGCGGCTCGGCCACCGGCCGACGCATCACG
Organism: uncultured Thermoleophilaceae bacterium; assembly: GCA_963722245.1. Taxonomy (GTDB): domain Bacteria; phylum Actinomycetota; class Thermoleophilia; order Solirubrobacterales; family Thermoleophilaceae; genus JACVRW01. Next base: position 317,864 of record CAVRKM010000012.1, on the reverse strand, counting down.
CGCGAGCTGTCCGCCCGCGCCGCCGTGGACGACCGCATCGAGGTGCTCGAGCCGCGCGCGGCGACCTCGCTCACCGTCCACGAGGGGCGCTGCGTCGGCCTGGTCGCGCGTCCGCGCCGCGGCGACGCCTTGCCCGTGGTCGCCCGAGCCGTGGTGCTGGCCACCGGCGGCATGGCGGCGCTCTGGGAGCGCACCACCAACCCGCGCGGCGCGGTCGGCGCCGGGTTGCTGCTGGCCGAGGCGGCCGGCGGCGAGCTGGCCGACCTCGAGTTCATGCAGTTCCACCCGACCGCATTGCGCCGCGACGGGGCGCGCGACGGCTTCCTGATCACCGAGGCCGTGCGCGGCGAGGGTGCCACCCTGCACGACGCCCGCGGCGAGCGCTTCGTCGACGAGCTCGCGCCGCGCGATGAGGTGGCGCTGGCGATCGAGCAGGAGCTGCGGCGCAGCGGCCAGCCGGCGGTCATGCTCGACATGCGCTCCGTCGACTTGGCGCGCTTCCCCAACATCGCGGCGGCGCTGGAGGAGGTCGGGATCGACCCGCGCCACGACCTGATCCCGGTCGCCCCCGCGGCGCACTACACGATGGGGGGAGTGGCCACCGACCTCGACGGGCGTTCGTCCGTGCCCGGCCTCTACGCGGTCGGCGAGTCGGCCTGCACGGGCCTGCACGGCGCCAACCGGCTGGCGTCGAACTCGCTCGCCGAGTGCTTCGTGTTCGGCAAGCGGGCGGCGCTGGCCGCCGTCGCCGACCCCGAGCCGCCCGCGCACGCCGCCCCGGATGACGCCATCCGCACCATCCCGCCGCCGGACGAGACGCGTTCCTCGCTCTGGCGCCACGCCGGGCTCCAGCGCGAGCCGGCCGGCCTGCGCGAGCTGCTCGACGACCCGTTCCCGCTCGCCCGGACGATCGCCGCCTCGTGCCTCGCACGCGAGGAGAGCCGCGGAGCCCACCAGCGGGTGGACCATCCCGACACCGACCCCGCCCTGGATCACATGCATACGCTTGTGGCCGGCGGCAGCGAGCCGCGCTTCGAGCAATGGACCTAGAACTCGACGAGCTGTTCCGCGAGGGGATGGCCCACCTGGCCTCGGGCGTCGCCGTGGTCACCGCGCGGCGCCGGGACGGGCACCCGTGCGGGATCGCCGTGACCTCGCTCGTCTCCTACAGCGCGCGCCCGCCCTCGCTGCTGGTGTCGGTCTGGCACGGGTCGCGCTGCCACCCGGCGCTCGCCGAATGCGAGCGCTTCGGCGTGCACCTGCTGCGCTCGGACCAGCTCGAGCTGGCCCACCGCTTCGCCGACCGCGAGGCCCAGGACAAGTTCGCGGGGCTCGACTGGAGCTGGGACGAGGACGTGCCCCGGGTGGCCGGGGCGCTCGCCTACCTGCGCTGCCGACGTGCCGAGAACTTCGTTCGCTACGACCACACGGTGCTGATCGGCGACGTCGAGACGGGCCTGCTGGAAGCCGGCGAGCCGCTCGTCTACTCGCGCCGGCGAATGGATTGGCTGATCCAGCCGGCCATGCCCTAGACAGACCGGTACACCCAGTTCGGGCTGGCCGGCCAGCCAGATCGTGGTTAAGGTAGGTTCCAAATCCCCATAACGGGGGTAACTGAACGGCCAGTCGGTTTAACGCCAAGACAATATGCATGGCGTTGGACCTGGGGTACTTTTCGATCGCCGCACCGTCTCGGGCACGGCAAGCCCGCGGCAAGAAAAAATGGGTAAGGGAGGCCCGATGTACCAGTTCAGTCGCTCGCTCTATCGGGAGCTGGCGCAGGATGTCGTCTCTGGCAGGGGCGAGGACATCTCGATAACGCGAATGCAGTTCCTTCGGGCGTGCGAGTCGTCCATGGAGAGGCTCGCCCTCGATCGGCACTACTTCGCGAAGCCAGTGCGCACGCTCTTCAACGACGTGCGGCATTACTTCCCGATGACGGACCAGATGCGGGTCTACCGGATGTGTGAGAAGCACATGGAGCTGGCAACGGAATACGTTGACAGCCAGCTTCGCGAGGGCGTGACCTTCGACGGTAGTCCGGCGTGCTGTCATGCCAGCACCCGCAGGGGAACCGCATGCCAGCGCGTGCCGCTGCCGGGCAGCAAGTACTGCCCGTCGCACAAGCACCTCGACGACGACTTCGAGGTCGCTGCTTAGAAGAAGCCTCGCCGTCTAGCGTCCACGCCGATGATTCTCGGCGTGGACGTTGGCGGCACCTTCACCGACGCCGCGCTGCTGACGGCCGATCGGCTCGTCACCGGCAAGTCGCCCACCACGCCCGCCGACCAGTCCGAGGGGGTGATGAACGCCGTCGGGCAGGCGCTCGCGACCGCGGGAGCGCAGCCGAGCGACGTGGAGCGCTTCGTGCACGGCATGACCGTGGGGACGAACGCCCTGCTCGAGGGCCGCGTGGCGCGCACAGCGCTGCTCGCCACCGAGGGCTTCACGGACCTCGAGGAGCTCGGCCGCCAGGCCCGCCCCGAGCTGTACCGCCTCTGCGTGGGCCACCCGCCGCCGATCGTGCCGGCCGAGCTGCGCGTGCCGGTGCCCGAGCGGACCGGGCCGGACGGCGTGCTGCGCGAGCTCGACGACGGACTCGCTGCGTGAGGCGCTGAGCGGGGTGGACTGCGAGGCGGTCGCGGTCTGCCTGCTCTGGGGCTTCCGCCACCCCGAGCACGAGCGGCGCGCGGCCGAGCTGGCCGCCGAGGGGCTCGGCGGGGTGCACGTGTCGACCTCGCACGAGACCGCGGGCGTCTTCCGCGAGTACGAGCGCTGCGTGACGACGATCGTCGACGCCGCCCTCTCCCCCCTGCTGCGCGGCTACCTCGATCGGCTCACCGAGCGCGCCGGCGCCGCCGGCCTGCCGGAGCCGGAGGTGATGCTGTCGAGCGGCGGCACCGCCAGCGCCGCCACCGCCGCCCGCCACGGATCCTGGACGGTGCTGTCCGGTCCGGCGGGCGGAGCCGTGGGCGCCGCCCGCGTGGCCGGCGCCGACGCGGTCGGGCTCGACATGGGCGGCACCTCGTGTGACGTGTCGCTGTTGCTGGGAGGCACCGCCGCCGTCGGCAGCGGGCGCAGCGTAGGCGGGCGGGCGCTGGCGCTGCCGATGGTCGACGTGCACACGGTCGGCGCCGGCGGCGGCTCGATCGCCTGGCGCGATGCCGGCGGCGCGCTGCGGGTGGGTCCGCGCTCGGCGGGGGCGGACCCCGGCCCGGCCAGCTACGGGCGCGGCGGCACGGAGCCGACGGTGACCGACGCCGACCTGCTGCTGGGCTGGCTCGCCGCCGAGTCGCCGCTCGCCGGCGGCGTCAGCCTCGACGCCGGGGCGGCCGGGGACGCGGTCGGGCGCCTCGCCGACGAGCTCGGCCTGGGGGCGGACGAGGCCGCCGCCGGCATCGCGCGCGTGGCCGCGGCGGAGATGGCTCAGGCCGTGCGCGTGGTGACCGTGGAGCGCGGCATCGACCCGCGCGACCTCGCGCTGGTCGCCTTCGGCGGCGCCGGGCCGCTGCACGCCGCGCAGATCGCCGACGAGCTGGGAATGCGGCGGGTGGTGGCGCCGCTGGCGTCGGGCGTGCTGTCGGCGCTGGGCCTGATCGTGTCCGAGCGCCGCCGCGACGTGGTCGAGAGCGTGCTGATCGGCGGCGACGCGCTGACCAGCGAGGCCGTGGCCGAGGCGGTCGCGCGGCTGGGCGAGGAGGCGGCGGCGGAGCTGGGCGACGACGCGGAGCTGCGTGCCACCTACGACCTGCGCTACGCCGGCCAGGCCTTCGAGCTGTCGATCGACGGCGCGCTCGAGCCCGATCCGGCCGATCTGCGCGAGGCGTTCGACCGCGCCCACGAGGAGCGCTACGGCTACTCGGACCCGGACACGGAGCTCGAGCTCGTAACGATCCGCGTGGCAGCCGCGCTGCCGGGCGCGGAGCCGCCCGAGTCCCAGGCCGATCCGCTCGATCGGCGCGGCACGCGCGAGGCGCTCTTCGACGGCGAGCGGCACGAGACCGCGGTGCTCGGCCCCGGCACCGCCGAGGTCGACGGGCCCGCCATCTTCGAGCTGCCCGGCTCCACGCTGGTGGTGCCGCCTGGCTGGCACGCCCGCTCCGATGGCGACGGGGTGGTGATGGAGCGATGAGCGCGCTCGACCCGGTCACGCTCCAGGTCATGCTCGGCGCCCTGCGCGCCGCGTGCGACGAGATGGGCGCCGTGCTCGTGCGCTCGGCCCACTCGGCCAACATCAAGGAGCGCCGCGACGCCTCCACCGCGCTCTTCGACGAGCGCGGTCGCATGGTCATGCAGGCCGAGCACATCCCGGTGCACCTGGGCGCCATGCCCTCGGCGGTGGCAGCCGTGCTCGACGAGCGCCACGAGCCAGGCGCCGCCTGGATCCTGAACGACCCCTATCGGGGTGGGACCCACCTGCCGGACATCACCGTGATCGCCCCGCTTTTCCACAGCCGCAAGCGCCCGGCTCGGCCGGGTGCGCGCGGATCAGCGTCCCAGGAGCTGATCGGCTTCGCGGCCAGCCGCGCCCACCACGCGGACGTCGGAGCCGTCGAGCCGGGCAGCATGCCGGCCGACTCGCGCTCGCTCGACGACGAGGGCGTGGTGATCCCGCCCACGCGGCTCGACGACGACACCCTGCGGGAGCTGGCCGCCCAGATGCGCAACCCGCCCCAGCGCGAGGCCGACCTGCGCGCCCAGCTGGCCGCCGGACGGGCGGGCGCCGAGCGGGTGGCAGGCGCTGATCGAGCGCTTCGGCCTGGACAGCTTCCGGGCGGCCCTCGAGGAGACGCTCGACTACGCCGAGCGGCGCACGCGCGCTCGCATCGCCGAGCTGCCGGACGGCGTGCGGAGCGCCAGCGACGTGCTCGAGGCCGCCGAGGGCGACCTGCGCCTCCAGCTCGAGGCACGCCTCGACGGCGACGAGCTGACGCTCGACTTCTCGGGCTCGGCCGACCAGCACGACGGCAACCTCAACTGCCCGCTCGCGGTGACGCTGTCGGCCTGCTACTTCGCCCTGCGCGTGCTCACGGATCCCGACGTGCCCCCGTGCGAGGGCGCCTACCGCCCGCTCACGGTGATCGCGCCGGAGGGCAGCCTGCTCAACGCGCGGCCGCCGGCCGCCGTGGCGGCGGGCAACGTCGAGACCTCGTCGCGGGTGGCGGACCTCGTGCTGGCGGCCTTCGGCCACGCGCTCGGGCAGGGCACGATGAACAACCTCACGCTCGGCAACGACGACTTCACCTACTACGAGACGCTCGGCGGCGGCCAGGGCGCCTGCGCGGACGCGGACGGCCCGAGCGCCGTGCACGTGGCGATGTCGAACACGCTCAACACGCCCATCGAGGCGCTGGAGCTGGAGTTCCCGCTGCGAGCCGTGGAATACGCGCTGCGGCGCGGCTCGGGCGGCGGCGGCCGCCACCGCGGCGGCGACGGGGTGGTGCGAGAGCTGGAGGCGCTGGCCGAGATGCGCTACTCGCTGATCACCGAGCGCCGCCGTCACTCGCCGCCGGGCGCCGATGGTGGCGACCCCGGTGCGCGGGGTAGGAACCTCGTCAACGGCGAGGAGCTGCCCGCGAAGGCGTCGGGCACCCTCAATCCCGGCGACCGGCTGCGAATCGAGACCCCCGGAGGTGGCGGACATGGCAGAGATTGAGAGGGTCGGCTTCGTCGGCCTGGGCATCATGGGCGGGCCGATGGCGCGCAACCTGCGCGAGGCGGGCTTCGAGCTGTCCGTCTACACGCGCACGACCGAGAAGGCCGAGCGCTTCGCGGCCGAGCACGGGGCGCGCGCCGCCGCCACGCCGGCCGAGGCCGCGGCAGGGCGCGGACGCCTTCATCACGATGGTGCCCGACGCCCCGCAGGTCGAGGAGGTTCTCTTCGGCGACTCCGGCGCCGCGACGGCGCTGCCCGAAGGCGCGCTCGTCGTCGACATGTCGACGACCTCCCCCACCGCGTCCCGCGCGATCGCCGAGCGCCTGGCACCGCACGACTACGTCGAGGCGCCCGTGTCGGGCTCCAAGCCGAAGGCCGAGGACGGCACGCTGACGATCTTCGCCGGCGGCGAGCGACCGGCGTTCGAGCGGGCGCGGCCGCTGTTCGAGGCGATGGGCGAGCGGATCGTCCACGTGGGGCCGCTGGGTCACGGCCAGATGGCCAAGCTGCTCACCAACACGATGGGCGCGGTCAACGCCGCCGTGCTCGCCGAGGCGGTGCGCACGGCCAAGGCGGCCGGGCTGGACAAGGACGCGTTCCTCGAGGTGGCAGCCGGCAGCGCGGGCGCCAGCGCGATGCTCAACCTCAAGGGCGGCCCGATGTTCGAGGAGACCTACGAGCCGGTGCTGTTCAAGCTCGAGCACATGCTCAAGGACGTGCGCCACACGCTCGACGAGGCACGCGCGCTGGGCATCGAGCTCCAGCTCCCGGCGCTCGCCGAGGGCTTCTACGCCCGGGCGGCCGACGCCGGCCACGCGGAGGACGACTTCGCCGCGGTCTACGAGGGCGTGGACGGACGCGCTCTAGAGTGACCCCGATGGCGACCACCCCGCTTCCGCCGCCGCTCCGCCCGAGCCTGCGCGGCGTGATCCATCAGTGGTCGTTCTTCGTGGCGCTGGTGGCCGGCGCGGCGCTGATCGTCTGGGCGCCGGCGGGTCGAGCCACCGCCGCGGCGGCCATCTACGCCGCGACGCTGGCGGGCATGCTCGGCGCCAGCGCGCTCTACCACCGCATCGACTGGCGGCCGCGGGCGCGCGCGTGGCTGCGCCGGCTCGATCACTCGATGATCTTCGTGCTGATCGCCGGCACCTACACGCCGTTCGCGCTGCTGGTGCTCGACGGCACGCTGCAGCGCGTGGTCCTGGTCGGCGTTTGGAGCGGCGCGGCGGCCGGCATCGTCTTCACGATGCTCTGGGTCGACGCGCCCCCGTGGCTGACGGCGGCCACCTACGTCGGCGCTGGGCTGGTTCTCGATCATCGCCATCCCCGAGATCACCGCACGCGCCGGCGCCGGGGCGCTCGTGCTGCTCGCGGTCGGCGGTGTCGCCTACACGACCGGGGCGGTCGTCTACGCCCGTCGCCGGCCCGATCCGCGACCGGCCACCTTCGGATATCACGAGATCTTCCACGTGCTCGTGGTGGTGGCCGCAGCGCGCCCATTTCAGCGCCGTGGCGGCGTTCGCGCTGCCCCACGGCGGGTGAAATCGTCGCATTGCGCACGATATTTCCCTTGAAACCGGGAACACACTTCGCAACAATGAGCCCCCGCGCCCTTCGCCGCCGTTGGGTAATCGAAGCCGGGCGCGACGAACCTCGAGGTACTTCTCTCAATGCCAGTTGCATTCAAGGAATGGGCCATCACCGTGCGCGCGCTTGCCGAGGGCGAGCAGCTGCTGACCCTGCGCAAGGGCGGGATCCGCGAGGAGAACAAGCACTTCGAGATCGAGCACGACCGCTTCTTCCTCTATCCCACGTTCGACCACCAGCGCAACGACTGCGTCCGTGACGCCCACGTGCCCGAGCTCGGGCGCGCGCTCGAGGAGGGCGTCTGGCCCGACAACGAGCCGCCGGCCAAGGCGCTCGTCCAGGACGGCGGCATCCCGCAGCCGGACCGCGTGCGGATCCGCTCGTGGGCCGAGGTGGCGGCCAGCTACCTGATCACCGACCCGCGCGCGATCGACGCGCTCTCGCCCTACTACATCTGGACGACCGACTACGCCGAGAAGCGCCTGGCGTGGAAGCGGCGCCACCCGCTGCACGTGATCGTCCTGCGCACGTACCGAATTCCGCGGCCGGTCACCGTCAAGGTGCGGCCCGAGTACCACGGCTGCCGCTCGTGGATCGAGCTGTACCGCGACCTCCCGTTCGAGGGCACCCCGGTGCTGTCGGACGAGGAGTTCGAGCGCGCCTCGGAGGAGATCGAGTCGATCGCCTCGGGCGCGGCACTGCCCGTGCTGGCTTAGACCTAGGCCGACAGCGGACCGTCGCGCTCGAGCTGCTCGCGCACCGCGTTGGCCCGGTTGAGCTGCAGGTCGGCGGCGCCTTCGAAGAACTTCGTGATCGCCGTCAGCTGGCGCTCGGAGAAGCCCTGCATCAGAACGGCGCCTCCGTCGCGCAGCGGGCCGTAGACCTCCTCGGCGAGCTCCACGATCCGCTCGGTCGGCTCCACGAACACCCGGCGGCGGTCGTCGGGGTCGCCGACTCGGCGCACGTACCCGACCCGTTCGAGGCGATCGATCGCCGTCGTGGCGGCGCCGGGGCTGAGCCCGGCGGCGACGGCTAGCTCCCCGGCTGTTGTGCGGCCGCGCAGCAGGACTATGTCGACGCAGCGCGCGTCGGTGCGGTTGATCCCGAGCAGCTCGCTGGCCGCCTGATCGAGCGCGTCCGTGCCCTGCTGGTAGCGCCGGTTCGCCGCCGTCAGCGCAGCTACCAATTCCTGTGATATTTCATTTGACATTCGAATCTTTCGACACTAGTATCTTTCGCGTCTGGAAAGACTGTACTAAAAGGAAGCTCTCATGACCAACGCAATCGAGGCCACCGGTCTCGTCAAGACATACGGAGAGGTGCGCGCTCTGAGCGGAGTCTCCTTCTCCGTCCCCGAGGGCAGCGTGTTCGGGCTGCTCGGCCCCAACGGCGCCGGCAAGTCGACCACGGTGCGCATCCTCACCACGCTCACCCGTGCCGACGAGGGCTCGGCGCGCGTCGCCGGCCTGGACGTGCTCGACGACCCGACCGGCGTGCGCCGGTCGATCGGCGTGGTCGGCCAGAAGTCGGGCGTCGACCCCGAGGCGACGGGTCGCGAGAACCTGCGTCTGCAGGGCCAGGTCTACGACCTGTCCGCCCCCGAGCGCGAGCGGCGGATCGACGAGCTGCTCGAGCGGTTCCGCCTGGCGGACGCCGCGGACCGCCTGGTGAGCGGCTACTCGGGCGGCATGCAGCGCCGCCTGGACGTGGCGCTCGGCCTGGTCTCCCGGCCCAAGGTGCTGTTCCTCGACGAGCCCACCACCGGGCTCGACCCCGAGGTGCGCGCCGAGATGTGGCAGGAGATCGAGTCGCTGGCGGGCGAGCACGGCGTGACCGTGCTGCTCACCACGCACTACATGGAGGAGGCCGACCGGCTGGCGGCCCGGCTCGCGATCGTCGATCAGGGCGAGATCGTGGCCGAGGGCAGCCCCGACGAGCTCAAGCGGGAGCTGCGCGGGGACTCCGTCCACGTCGAGCTCGCCGCGGCCGCCAACGGCGGCGCACGAGCCGCGCTCGACCGCGTGCAGACCATCCGCGAGATCGTCTTCGACGGTCGCTCGCTGCGCGCCCGCTCCGACGACGGCGCCAGGGCGGTCCCGGGCGTTCTGTCCGCGCTCGACGCTCACGGCGTGCCCGTGGCCTCGGTCACCGTGGCTCGCCCATCCCTGGAAGACGTCTACCTCCGCCACGCAGGGCGGACCTTCGAGGAGGCAGGTCGATGACACACGCAATCCCCATGACCGCGCGCCGCGTGCGCGCACTGCTGCGAGAGCCGGCCTGGATCGGCATCACCCTCACGACCCCGATCATCTGGCTGCTGCTGTTCGGCTCGCTGTTCGAGCGGGCGGTCGACATCCCCGGGTTCGGCAGCAGCGACTACACCGACTTCTTCACCCCCGGCGTGGTCGTGATGACCGCCTTCTTCTCGGCGGGCTGGGGCGGCATGTCGATGATCCAGGACATCGATCGCGGCATCATCGACCGCTTCCTGGCGACCCCGGTCCGGCGCTCCTCGCTGATCGTCGGCTCGGTCGGACAGGCGGCGCTGACGATCGCGATCCAGTCCCTGATCATCGTCGGCCTGGCGCTGCTGGTCGGCGCGGGCTTCGCCAACGGCGTGCTGGGCGTGATCGGCATGATCGCGATCGGGATGCTGCTCGGCCTGACCGTCGGGGCGCTCTCGAACGGCCTGGCGCTGGTCGTGCGCAAGGAGGAGACGCTGATCGGAGCGATCAACGTGCTGCTCTTCCCGCTCACGTTCATCTCGACCGCGTTCATGCCGAAGGACCTGATCCCCGAGTGGATGCAGACCGCGGCAGCTGTCAACCCGGTCAACTGGGCGGTCGAGGCGGCGCGTATCGCGGCCTCGGGCGACGACTGGGGCAGGCTCGCCGGCTACACCGGCGCGCTGGTGGCCCTGTCGCTCGTGTGCATCGGGTTCGCGACGCGCGCGTTCCGCGCATACCAGAGCTCGCTTTAGTGGCGCTCCCGATCCGCCCCGGCGGAGACGTGCTCTCCGCGGTCGCCGTGCACTGAGCTCGCGCGTCGACCCTGGGTGCTGCCGTAGCGCCTGCCAGAGTCCCGGCCGTGGCCTGGGTCGAGTCGCAGTCGCCGAACTTCTCCGCGCGCTACGAGTCCGACCAGGCCGAGGGGGCCGCCGCCGTGCTGGCCGCGCTCGAGGTCCTGCGCGACGAGCTGAGCGATCTCTTCGAGGTCCCCGGCGACGTCGCCGTCGTGCTGCACCCGCGACCCGCCGCTCTCGCCCTCGCCCACCCCTGGCTGCCGCTCGCCCGCCGCGCGGCCGCGCCCGCGGCGCGGCGCTACTACGCCGGCTGGTTCGGCGAGTTCGACATCCACGTGCTCGCCCGGCCTGCGCTCGAGAAGCGCGCCTCCGGGCGTTCCCGGATCGCGCGAGGCGCTGCTGCTCACCCCCCAGCACGAGTACGCCCACCTCGTGGTCGGCGCCAACAACCCCTACCTGCCGCCGCCGTTCTCGTGGTCGACCTTCCGCCGCTACGTGCGCTGGGCCTGGCTGTGCGAGGGCGCCGCCACCTGGCTGTCGGGGCAGACGCCGCACCTGCGCGCCGCCATCGTCCGCCGCCTGCGCGAGGGTGGCCGCCCGGCGTTCCCGCCCGCGCCGCGCGACGCGATGCTGCTCGGCGGCACCGTCTTCACCCTGCTGGAGCGCGAGCACGGATCGCGAGCGGCGGCCGGCCTCGCGACGAGCGACCTCGAGCGAGGACCGCGCTCCGTCCTGGTCGATGCCTTCGGCCGCCAGCTCGCGGGCGTCGAGGCCGACTGGCGCGAGCTGCTCGCCTCGTTCAGAGACCGAGCGTCTTCGCGATGATGTTCTTCTGGATCTCCGACGTGCCGCCGTAGATCGTCCCGACCACGGCCGAGCGCAGGTAGCGCTCCATCGGGTACTCGGTGGCGTAGCCGTAGCCGCCCATCGATCTGCATGCCCTCGAGCGCGCAGCGCTTGGCCAGCTCCGTGGCCGCCAGCTTCGCCATCGACGCCTCCTGGGGCAGCATCCGGCCCGGGTCCTCGTCGGTCAGCGACGCCACCCAGCGCACCAGCAGCCGCACCTGGGCCAGCTCGGTGGCCAGCTCGGCGAAGCGGTGCGAGAGCGCCTGGAAGGTCCCCACCGGCCGGCCGAACTGGCGCCGCTCCTTGGAGTAGGCGAGCGCGTCGTCGAACGTGCGCTGGGCCAGCCCGAGCGCGGTGGCCGCGAGGATCGTGCGCTCGTAGTTGAGCCCGGCCATCAGCTGGGTCCAGCCGCCGCCCTCGGCGCCGAGCAGCGCCTCCGCCGGCACGCGCACGCCGTCGAGGTGGATCTCGTTGGTCTCCTCGCCGCCGAGCGTCGGGATCGGCGTGATCGTCATGCCCGTCGGTCTCGCGCGGCACGAGGATCATCGACATGTCCTCGTGGCGCTCCCCGGCGCCGGTGCGGCAGACGATCAGGATGTGGCTCGCCGGTGCGCGTAGGAGCACCACATCTTCGCGCCGTCGAGCACCCACGAGCCGTTCTCGCGGCGGGCGCGCGTCTTCAGAGCGGCCACGTCCGAGCCCGCGTCCGGCTCGGACATCGCGATCGCGAGCGTGCCGCCCGCGACCACGCGTCCGAGCAGGTCGGGCTTCTGCTCCTCGGTGCCGAAGCGGTTCAGCGCGCCGACGACGATCAAGCGTGACGCCGTAGGCCGCGATCGGGATCCGGCCGCGCGCGGTCTCCTCGAGGAACAGCGTCGCGTCGAGGAAGCTGCCGCCCGGAGCCGCCGTACTGCCTCCGGGATCTGCAGCCCGTACCAGCCCAGCTCGCCCATCCGCGCCGCGACCTCGTCCGAGTGGCCGTCCTCGGGCCGCTCGAAGCGCTCGCGCGCCGCGAAGTCGCGGATCGCCTCGACGAAGGCGTCCTGCTCTGAAGTGAGCTTCACGCCTCGACTGGCTCGCGAGGCTTGAAGCGATTGAGCTCGCGCAGCGCGATCACCATCTTGTGGACCTCGTCGGGCCCGTCGGCGATCCGCAGCCAGCGGCCCTGGCGCCACTGAGCCGCCAGCGGCACGTCGTCGGACATGCCGAGCGCGCCGTGCACCTGCATCGCGCGGTCGAGCACCCGCTGGTGCATCTGCGCCGCGATCACCTTGATCATCGAGATGTCCTGGCGCGCGGCGCGCTTGCCCTCGGTGTCCATCTTCCAGGCCGCGTGCAGCACCATCAGCCGGGCGGAGTCGATCTCCATGCGCGACTTGGCGATGAAGTCCTGCACGAACTGCTTCTCGGCCAGCGGACCGCCGAACGACTCGCGGTCGTGCGCGCGCCTGCACATCAGCTCGAAGGCGCGCTCGGCCGAGCCGATCGCGCGCATGCAGTGGTGGATGCGGCCGGGGCCGAGCCGGTCCTGGGCGATCGCGAAGCCGGCGCCGCGCTCGCCGAGCAGGCTGTCGGCCGGCACGCGGCAGTCCTCGTAGAGCACCTCCCAGTGGCCCGGGCCCTTGTCGTGGCCCATCACCGGCACCGGCCGCACGCCGGTGAAGCCGGGCGTGTCGATCGGGACGAGGATCATGCTCGCGCGCTTGTGCGCCGCGGCGTCGGGGTCGGTCACGACCATCGCGATCGCCACCGAGGCGCCGTTGTAGCCCGAGGTGAACCACTTGTGGCCGTTGATGACCCACTCGTCGCCGTCGAGCTCCGCGCGCGAGACCAGCTGGGTCGGGTCCGAGCCGCTCGTGTTGGGCTCGGTCATCGAGAAGCAGGAGCGGATCTCGCCGTCGAGCAGCGGCTGCAGCCAGCGCTCCTTCTGCTCCTCGGTGCCGTGCTCGGCGAGGATCTCCATGTTGCCGGTGTCGGGGGCGGCGCAGTTGAACACGGTCGGCGCGACGCCGCTGCGACCCATCAGCTCGCAGAGCATCCCGTACTCCCAGTTGGTCAGGCCGGGGCCGAAGCGCTCGTCGGGGAGGAACAGGTTCCAGAGGCCCTCGGCCCTGGCGCGTTCGCGCAGCTCGACCACGATCTCGGCGTACGGGACGCCCGGGCGCACCTCGTTGTCGAATGCCTCCATCGCCTCGCGCTCGACGGGATCGACGTGCTCCTCCATGAACTCGCGAACCCGGTCGAGGAGGGCTGCGACGCGATCCGACGGTGCGAAAGTCCATGAGACGGCAGCCTACATAGAGTGGCCGCGCCCGCATGCCGAAGCTGCTCACAGAGAAGCGCGATCGCATCGCCTACCTGACGATCAACCGGCCCGACGCGAAGAACGCGATCGACCCCGAGCTGCACGAGCTGCTCTGGGCGGCCTGGGAGGACTTCCGCGACGACGACTCCGTTGACGTCGCGATCCTGACCGGCGCGGGCGACGCCTTCTGCGCCGGCGCCGACCTCAAGACCTACATCCCGCCGATCATCCAGGAGTCCACGCCGCGGTGGGTGCGGGACAACGTCGCCACCGGCCTCGGCGGGCTCACGCGCGGGCTGCACCGCATCACAAGCCGACGATCGCGGCGGTCAACGGCTGGGCGCTGGCCGGCGGGCTGGAGCTGGCGCTGGCGTGCGACATCCGGGTCGCCTCCGAGCGCGCGCAGTTCGGCTCGTTCGAGGCGCGCCGCGGCTATCACCACGGGGACGGCGGGATCGTGCGCCTGGTCAACACCTGCGGCGCCGGCGTGGCACTGGAGATGCTGCTGACCGCCGAGCCGATCGACGCCGAGCGGGCGCAGCGCTGCAACCTCGTCTCACGGGTGGTCCCGCACGACGAGCTGCTCGCCGCCGCCGAGCAGGTCGCCCAGTCGATCCTGCGCAACTCGCAGGTGGCGGTGCGCTCGGCGAAGGAGACGATCCTCGACGTGATCGGCCGGCCGCTGGACGAGCAGCTGCGCCTCGAGGCGATCAACGGCTACTCGTGCGCCGACCCCGAGGAGACGATGGAGCTGCTCGGCCGCTTCTACGACAGGACCGACGAGGGGCGCGCGAGATAGTGAACCGTGCGCACCCGGCCGAGCCGGGTGCTTGCGGCTAGCTCTGCAGCAGCCAGGCGATCAGCGCGGCGCCCGCCCCGCCGAGCGCGATCGCCACCACCAGCTTGATCGGGTTGGGGCGCACGCCGCCCCCGGCGGGCGGAGCCAGACGCGCGTCGTGCAGCAGCTCCCTGGCGGCCTCCGCGCCGGCCTCGGGCACGAGCACGTCGCGCGGCCCGGCGGCCAGGAAGTCGGGCACGTCGAAGCCCGCGGTGCGGCGCAGGATGCTCGGCACGCCTTCCTCGAGCAGCATGCCCTGGATCAGCTCCGCCTCGGCCTGGTTGCGGCCACCGGCCACGCGCACCAGCTCGCCCTCGGTGTAGCGCGGGTCGATCTTGCGCGCGCGCTCGTGGGCGTCGCTGAGCGGCTCGTCGAGCGGCTCGCCGCCCGGCGTGACGAGCGGCATCCCGCAGTGCGCGCAGAAGGCCGCGCCCTCGTCGGGGTCGGCGCCGCAGCCCGGACACACGAGCTCACTCGACGTCAAGGGACTCCTCCTCGACCTTCCCGTCGGCGATCCGCCACACGCGCACCTCGGGCTCGCCCGCAAGCGAGACGATCAGGTAGCGCCAGTGCGGGTAGTGGGCCAGGTTGATGTCCGTCTGCGATGGCTCGGCCGGGCTCTTGGGGTGGGAGTGATAGATGCCGACCTCGAACCCGTCGTCGTCGAGCTCGTTGGCCGCGCGCAGGGCCTCGAACTCGAACTCGTAGCCATAGGGCGAGGCGCGCTTGTTGACCGCGCGGAAGACCTCCTCGACGACGCCCTCGCGAGCGCGCAGGTAGCCGCAGCACTCGTTGGGCGCCTCCTCGCGCGCGTGCGCGACGAGCTCGTCCCAGTCGGCGCGCGAGATCCTCACGCGGCGAAGGCTAGTCGCGAGGCGCTCGGTGCGGCCGAGCGCGCACCGTCCCATATGGTGCGCCGCCATGCGATCGACGCTCACCCGGCGCGGCGCGCTCGGCGGCGCCGCCGCGCTCGCGCTCGCCTCGTGCGGCGGCGGCGACCCCCCGCCGAGCGCCGGCCCGCGGGCGGGCTCGGGAGCCGGGCTGCTCAGCTCGATCGTCGCGCTCGAGCACGCCGGGATCGCGGCCTGGGCGGCGATCGCCGAGGTCCTCAGCGGCGACGCGCGCCGCTACGCGCAGACCATCCACGAGCGCGAGGTGGCCCACGCCGAGCGCGTGGCGGACCTGGTGCGCGGGCTGGGCGGCACCCCGCCGAAGACCCGCCCGGCCGGCGACTACGCGCGCCTGTTCCCGCGCATGAACACCGAGGCCGACGCGCTGCACTTCGCCCGCGACCTCGAGGAGCGGCTCGTGCGGGCCTATCTCGAGGGGCTGCGCCTGCTGCCCGACTCAGACCAGCGCCGCGCCACGGTCGAGATCGCCGCCGAGGAGGCGGAGGACCTGGCCGTCGTTCACGTGCTAGCCGGCGGCCCGGCGGCGCCGCAGCCGTTCGTGACGGGGACGCTGTGACCGCGACCCGCCGCGACGTGCTGCTCGGCGCGGCCGCCGGCCTCGCCCTCGCCGCCCCGGCGCTGGCCGCCGAACCCGTCGACGCCGACCAGCTCGCGCGCCTGCTCGGCCTCGAGCGCCGGCTCGCCGCCGCCTACGAGGGCGCGCTCGCGCGCGACGCCATCGACCCCGCGCTCGGCAACCTGCTGCTCGGCCACGAGCGCGAGCACATCCGCGGGCTGGAGCAGGCGCTCGGACACGCTCGCCCGCGGGCGACCGCGCCGGCGCCCAAGACCGGCCTCGACTTCGCCAACCGGCGCGCGTTCGCGCGCTCGGCGCTGGAGCTGGAGCGAACGACTGTCGATACCTACCAGGACGTGCTCACCAGCTTCCACAACGACCGACTGCTGCAGCCGCTCGGCTCGATCATGGCCTGCGGCGCCCAGCACGAGGTGGCGCTGCGCCAGGTGCTCGGCGAGGATCTGATCTAGCGCAACTCGCGCTGACCGGAACGGTTACCGAGAGATGCGGCTGATCCTCGCGCTCGCGCTGGTTCTCGTGCTCGCGCCGCAGGCGCGGGCCGACTGGCCGTTCGAGCTCGGCATCGGCGAGCAGCAGCCGCACATGTTCGACGACCCCCGCTTCGCCGCCCTCGAGCTGGAGCACGTGCGCCTTGTCACCGCCTACGACGTCGCCTGCCGCCCCGGCGCCGACCGGGCCTCCGTCGACGCCTGGCTAGCCGGCGCGCGGCGCACGGGCTCCCGGCCGCTGGTGGCCTTCTCGTTCAGCACGCGCGACGGTGCTCGCTGGAAGCTTCCCTCCTACCGCAGATACCTGCACTGCTTCCGCGCCTTCCGCGCGCGCTATCCGTGGGTGCGGGACTTCAACCCCTGGAACGAGGCCAACCACTCCTCTCAGCCGACCTACCGGCACCCGACGAAGGCGGCGGGCTTCTACAACGCCATGCGCCGCGCCTGCCGGAGGTGCAACGTCGCCGCCGGCGACCTGCTCGACTGGAGCAACCTGGAGCGGTGGTTCCACCGCTACCGCCCGCACCTGCGCGGGCCGGCCGCGGCTGTGGTCGATCCACAACTACCTCGACGTCAACCGGCCGCGCTCGTGGCGCCACTCCGGCACGCTCAAGCTGCTGCACCTGACCCGCGGCGAGCTGTGGATCACCGAGACCGCCGGCGTGGTCGTGTCGCGCCGCTATCCGAAGTACGACGAGCAGCGCGCCGCCCGCGCCACGCGGCGCATGTTCCGCTTCGCGTCACGGTCCCCGCGCATCACGCGCCTGTACGCGTACCAGTGGCAGGCGGGCTGCGACCCCTACGGCTGGGACTCGGCGTGGTTTCGCTCGAACGGCTCGGCCCGGCCGGCCTGGCACGTGGTCGTGGACGAGCTGGCGCACGAGCTGCACCTGAGCGACGCGGCGATCGAGGCGCTCGACCCGCCGCTCGGCCCGGCGATGCACGACAGCTGCGAGTGAGCCCAGTACCATGGGGTTCATCTCCACTCCTGGTCCACTCGAGCTGATGGTGATCCTCGTGGTCGCGCTTGTGTTCCTCGGTCCACAGCGGCTGCCCGAGGTGGCGCGCTCGGTCGGCAAGGGAATGCGCGAGCTGAAGGACTCGCTCGCCGGGATCGGCGACGACGATGACGACGCGTACACGGCGGACGAGCTCGAGGAAGAGCGCCCCACCGAGCGTCCCACCGCGAAGCCCGTCCCCTAGGCCCGGACTAGCGCGCTACCAGAAAGAGGCGGACTCCAGAGTGCCCTCGGCCTCGAGCTCCTCGATCGTCTTCGAGTAGACGCCCGAGCTGAGGTACTTCCAGCCGTCGTCGGGCGCGACGAAGACGACGTTGCCCTCGTCCAGCTCGGCCGCGGCGCGCGCGGCGATCGCGGCGATCGCGCCGCTCGACACCCCGAGGAAGAGGCCCTCCTGCTCGAGCAGCTTCTTCGTCCACACGACGGCGTCGCGGTTGGACACGAAGATCTTGCGGTCGAGCAGCGCCAGGTCGATGATCGGCGGGATGTAGCCGTCCTCCAGCGAGCGCAGCCCTTGCACGAGCTCGCCCTGGAGCGGCTCGGCGGCGACCACCAGCGTCTCGTCGTTCTCCTCCTTGAGGCGGCGGGCGTTGCCCATCAGCGTGCCGCCCGTGCCGAGCCCGCCGACGAAGGCGCGAACGTCGTCAAGCTCCTCGAGGATCTCGCAGGCCGTGCCGTGGTAGTGAGCGTCGGGGTTGGCCTGGTTGCCGTACTGGTAGGGCATGTAGACCGACGAGTCCGCCTCGGCCAGGTCGAGCGCCATCGCCACGGCCCCGTTCGAGCCCTGCTCGCCCGGCGAGTAGATGATCTCGGCGCCGTACATGCGCAGCAGCTGCGTGCGCTCCGCGGTCACGTTGTCCGGCATCACGACCTTGAGCGGGTAGCCCTTGCGCGAGCAGATCATCGCCAGCGAGATTCCGGTGTTGCCCGAGGTCGGCTCGAGGATGGTTTGGCCGGGCGCGATCAGCCCGTCCTCCTCGGCGCGCTCGATCATGCGAGCGCGCGACGCGGTCCTTGACCGAGCCGGTCGGGTTGTAGCTCTCGAGCTTGGCGTAGATGCGCACTCCAGGCTTGGGGCTGAGCGAGCGCAGCTCGACGAGCGGCGTGTTGCCGATCGCCTGAACGATGTCGCCGTACTTTCCCCCGCACGGTCGGTTGTCGAGCCGTGGCGCCAAGACTTCAGAAAGTGTAGTACCGCTACTCGGTCAGCACCGTGTCCGCGTCCGAGTAAGCCGGGCGCGCAACAGCAGAGCAGCCGCAGCGGCTCGGCTCCCGTGTTCCAGAGCTTGTGGCGCAGGCCCGGGGCGATCACGACCGTGTCGCCGGGCCCGACCTCGCGCTCGAGGTCTCCAAGGCGCATGCGGCCGGCTCCGTGGGTGAAGAAGTAGATCTCCTCGGTCGTGCGGTGGAAGTGCTCGGCCGTCTCGCCGCCGGGCGGCACCGTCGCCTCGGCGAGGCTCTGGTTGACGGCGTTGCCGCTCGGCGGTCCGGCCACCTCGCGGATCTCCGAGCCGTCGAGCGTGGTGAACGGCTCCACGCGCTGGAGGTTGTCGATACGCACCCCCGGCAGGCTAGGGCAGGTCGCGCCGGTAGCGGACCTCGGGGATGTCGGCCCAGACCTCCTCGGTGCGCTCGGCGCCGTCGCGCTCGAAGCTGTGGACCTCGTAGAACGCGTTGGCGCGCCGGTTGTCCGCGAACGACCACAGGGTGGCGTGAGCGAAGCCCAGCTCGGACAGGCCGGCGAGCGCGCCGGCCATCAGCGCCCGGCCGACGCCCCGGCGCCACGCGGATGGGTGCACGAAGAAGCTGCGCACCTCACCCACGTCGTCCTCGACATCCACGTCGCGGTTGGTCCCGAACCCGGTGTGGCCGAGCAGCTGCCCGTCCTCGTCCGCAACCAGGATGCGCACCCGCTCCTCGGCGAGCAGTCCCCGGAAGCGCTCGGGCTCGAAGCCCGGGAAGCGGTGGCCCGCGGGCAGCAGGTCGGCGAAGCCCTCGCGCGCGGAAGCGTCCCAGACCTGGCTGATCGCCTCGCCGTCGGCTATCCCCGCCGGCCGGATCAGGGCGCGCCGCCGGCCATCGCCGGCAGGATCACGATCGTGTCGCTCTCGGACACGCCTGTCTCGAGCCCGTCGAGCACCCGCACGTCCTCGTCGTTGAGGTAGACGTTGACGTAGCGATTGAGGTCGCCCTCCTCGGAGAACAGCTGCGACTCGGTGGCCGGGTGCTGCTCGGCGAGCGCGCGCAGGACGTCGCCGACGTTGGCGCCGGAGGCCTCGACCTCCTTCGCGCCGCCCACGGACGCGCGCAGAACCGGGGGAATCTTGACCGTGCTCATGCGGCGGGCAGACTAACCGCTAGCCGGCGCGGAGGGCAGGCTGAGCGTCCGAAAACCGAGCTGCTCAAGGACGCAGGTTCGAAGGCTTGCTGGGCAAGCCGAGAGCCGAGGACGCAGGGCGGCGAAGGTTTGCAGGGCCGCTCAGCCTGCCCCGGCGCAGAAGAGCTCGTAGTCCGGGAATACGCCCATCTCGTCGTCCGAGATGGACTCCGGGTCGCGCGAGCAGATCGGGCAGTCCGGATCGCGGCGCACCTTCAGCTCGGTGAAGGTGGTGCCGAGCGCGTCGTAGAGCAGCAGGCGGCCGGCCATCGTCTCGCCCGCGCCCGTGACCAGCTTGATCACCTCGACCGACTGCAGCAGGCCCATCACCCCGGGGAGCACGCCGAGCACACCGGCGGCGCCGCAGGACGGGGCCAGCTCGGCCGGCGGGGGCGTCGGATAGAGGCAGCGGTAGCAGGGGCCCTCGTAGGGGTGGAAGACCGACAGCTGGCCTTCGAAGCCCAGGATCGACGCCGAGACGACCGGGATCTGCAGCCGCACGCTGGCGTCGTTGAGCAGGTAGCGGGTGGGGAAGTTGTCGAGGCCGTCGACGATCACGTCGTAGCCCTCGATGATCTCCATGATGTTGTCGGCGCCGAGCCGGACCGGGTGCTTCTCCACGTTCACGTCCGGATTGATCTCGTGGATCGCGATCTCGGCCGAGTCGACCTTGGGCACGCCGATGCGGTCATTGGAGTGCGCGACCTGGCGCTGCAGGTTGGAGAGGTCGACGACGTCGTTGTCGACGATGCCGATCGTGCCGACGCCGGCCGCCGCGAGATAGAGCGCGGCGGGCGAGCCGAGGCCGCCGGCGCCGAGCAGCAGCACCCGCGCGTCGAGCAGCTTCATCTGGCCCTCGAGGCCGATCTCCGGCACCAGCAGGTGGCGGGAGTACCGCTCCCGCTGCTCGCCGGTCAGGGCGCGCGGGACCTCGACCTCGTAGCCGCGGTCCTTCCAGAGCGTGATGCCGCCGCGCATCGAGGACACGTCCTCGTAGCCGAGCAGCTCCTGCATCGTGTTCGCGGCGAGCGCGGAGCGGCTGCCGGAGGCGCAGTAGAGGACGACCGGTTGGGAGCGGTCGCTCACCGCGCCCTCGATGCGCGACTCGAGGTGCCCGCGCGGCACGTGGACGGCCCCCGGGAGGTGCGACTCCTCGAACTCGTGCTGCTCGCGAACGTCGACGATCACGGGCGGCCGCGTGCCGTTTCCGTTGGAGCTCAGATCGTGGACCTCCTTGGGATCCACCTCGTGGATCTGGTCCTTGATCTTGCGGATTACATCGGCGCCGGAAGCCATTACTTCACAAAATATAGCCGGGGCGCTCGATGAGCGCCCCGGCAAGACCCAGACCTAGATTCCAGTGCGGAAGCTCCGGGGCAGAACTCCTGCCTGATCGAAGCCTCATCAACAGTTTCGGCCCTGGGGCTGCGTGCCGATATGGGGTGGAGACCCCATTTCTCGACGATGGGCGCATTCCGATCAATGGACAGACCACGCATGACCCGCCGCGACGACTCCCTCATAGGCCAGATCGTTGCGGCC
The DNA here is from genome assembly GCA_963722245.1 of uncultured Thermoleophilaceae bacterium. Taxonomy (GTDB): domain Bacteria; phylum Actinomycetota; class Thermoleophilia; order Solirubrobacterales; family Thermoleophilaceae; genus JACVRW01. Next base: position 296,696 of record CAVRKM010000012.1, on the reverse strand, counting down.
AACGTGGTGCTGTTCGCGCTCACGCTGTTGGCGGCCAGCGTGGCCGCCGGGCTCGACCTCGGCGCGAGCAACCAGCGGTGGGAGTTCCTGATCATCGCGCTCGCGATCGTCCTCACGCTCTGCACCAACCTCTGGATGCTCCAGCGGCGCTTTCGGCCGCTGGAGACCCTGATCGACGAGATCGAGGCGATCGACCCTGCGGAGCCTTCGCAGCTCGAACTGCGCCGCAGCAGCCCGGTCGAGGAGATCGACCGCCTGGCCAGCTCCTTCCACGGCCTGTTGCAGCGCATCGAGGAGGAGCGGCGCCGCTCGGGGCAGCTCGCCATGCGCGCCCAGGAGGAGGAGCGCCGGCGCCTCGCGCGTGACCTCCACGACGAGGTCAACCAGGCGCTCACCGCGATCCTCCTCCGGCTCGAGGCGCTGGCCCAGGAGACGCCCGCCGAGCGCGCGCCCGAGGTGGCCGAGCTGAAGCGCCTGGTGAACCAGGCCATGGACGAGCTGCTCAACCTCGCGCGCCAGCTGCGGCCGTCGGCGCTCGACGACCATGGGCTGGTGCCGGCCCTCGAGACCCAGCTCAAGCGGTTCGGGGCGCGAACCGGCGTCGAGGTCCGGCTCGACACGCGGGGCGACCCCGACGACCTGCCCGAGGTCGTGCAGACGGCGATCTATCGGGTCGCCCAGGAGGCACTGACGAACGTCACGCGCCACGCGGGGGCGACCATCGTGGAGCTCGACCTCGCCGAGGAACAGGGCGGCGCCGAGCTACGTGTGAGCGACGACGGCGGCGGCTTCGATCCGAGCGTGATCGCGCGCAACTCGGAGGGGCCGACGGGCGGCCTGGGGCTGATCGGCATGGCCGAGCGCGCACGCCTGGTGGGCGGCGAGCTGGACGTGCGCTCCGCACCCGGCGGCGGCACGACGATCACGCTCAGGGTGCCGGAATGATCCGCGTCCTGATCGCGGACGACCACGGCATCGTCCGCTCCGGCCTGCGCATGCTGATCGACCGCCAGCTCGACATGGAGGTGGTGGCCGAGGCCGAGGACGGCGTGGCCGCGCTCGAGTCCTCCCAGTCGCACCGCCCCGACGTGGCGGTGCTCGACGTGTCGATGCCGCGCATGACCGGGCTGCAGGCGGCCCGCGAGATCCGCTCCCACGTGCCCGGCACGCGCGTGCTGCTGCTCTCGATGCACGACGACGAGCGCTACTTCCTCGAAGGCCTGGCCTCGGGCGCCTCCGGCTACGTGCTCAAGCGCGCGGCCGACACCGACCTGATCGGGGCGGTGCGCACGGTCGCCGACGGCCGCACGTTCCTGTCGAGCGACGCGCAGCGCGAGCTGATGGACGAGTGGGTCGAGAGCGGCCGGTCCGAGCCCGACGACCCGCTCACACCGCGCGAGCTCGAGGTGGTCAAGCTGATCGCCGAGGCCTACACCAACCGGCAGATCGCGGAGACGCTCAAGGTGTCCGAGAAGACGGTCGAGTCGCACCGCGCCAACCTGCTCTCGAAGCTCGAGATGAGCGACCGCGTGGAGCTCGTGCGCTACGCGATCCGGCGCGGGCTGGTCGAGCCCTAGCCCGAAGCGCCCGGCTCGGCCGGGTGCGCAGGGATTCGCTTACCGGATCAGGCAGGTGGAGGTGCCGTGGGCGAGCAGCTTGCCGTCGGCGGCGCTGCGCAGGCTCGCCTCGACGGTGGCGACCGTCTTGCCGGCGTGGATGACCGGCCCTCGGCCACCACGCGCCCGGTCTCGGCGGTGATCGCGCGCACGAGGTTGAACTTCACCTCGAGCGTGGCGTAGGCGGAGCCCTGCGGCAAGGTCGAGTGGACGGCGGCGCCCATGGCGCTGTCGAGCAGCGTGGCGGCCACGCCGCCGTGGACGCTGCCGATCGGGTTGTAGTGCTGCTCGCCCGGCTCGAGCGAGAAGACCACACGACCTTCCTCGGCCTCGTCGAGCGAGAAGCCGAGCAGCTCCTGGATCGGCGCGGTGGGCAGCTCGCCGGAGATGATGCCGCGCAGGAAGTCGAGCCCGCTGCTGTCGCGCGCCCTGCCGGCCAGCTCGGTGGGATCGCGCCAGGTGACGGTGAGGGTGCGCTCGGCCACGGCGCCCGCAGACTAGCCTGAGCGAGGTGCACGCGCGGATCCTGATCGCGCTCTTCCTCGTGGCTCTGTTCGCGCTCGGCGCCGTGGTGCTGGCCGCGGACTCGAGCGACAAGCCGGACATCGGGAGCGGCAAGGGCTTCGAGGGCGCCGTCATGCCGGCGGGGGTGCGCGCACCGGACTTCACGCTGCGCAACCAGGACGGGAAACCGGTGTCGATGCGATCCCTGCGCGGCAAGCCGGTGATCGTCACGTTCCTCTACACGACCTGCGACGACACCTGCCCGGCCCAGGCCCAGACGGTGCGCGGGGCGCTCGACGACCTGGGCGAGGACGTGCCCGCGCTGGCGATCGCGGTCGACCCGCCGCGCGACACGGCCGCGCGCGCCCGCGTGTTCCTGCGCGAAGGCGCGGGCGCTCGGGCGGATCGACTTCGTGCTGGGCAGCCGCGCCGAGCTGAAGCCGCTCTGGAAGCGCTTCTTCGTCCGGCCCCAGTCGATCAACGAGGAGCACCAGGCCCGCTTCACGCTGGTCGACAAGAGAGGCTTCCAGCGGATCGGGCTTCCCGGGGGACCAGGCGACGCCGGAGACGCTGGCGCACGACGTGCGGCTGCTCGAGCCGGAGTGAGCCGAGGCTGTCAGCTTCTCCGACCACCCGAGTAGGATTTGCCTTCGATGATGTTCTCGACCAAAGCGGAGTACGGCATCCGCGTGATGGCGCACCTCGCTCATCGCAACGGCAGCCAGCCGATCAGCCTCGGCTCGATCGCCGACGCCGAGGGGCTACCGCTCGCCTACCTCGAGCATCTGGTGCAGCGCCTGCGCAAGGCCGAGCTGGTCGAGTCCCGCCGCGGCGCGCACGGTGGCTACACGCTGGCCCGCCCCGCGGCGGAGATCACGATGGCCGAGGTCGTGTCGGCGCTCGAGGGCGACATCGCCCCGATCGAGTGCATCACCGCCGACGCCGACGGCGTGCTCACCTGCGCGCGCGAGGGCGCCGCGCCGTGCCCCACCAAGCTTCTGTGGACCCGGGTACAGGGGTCCATCGTCCGAACCCTGAACGAGATGACGCTGGACGACCTCGTCCAGCCCTTGAGGAAGGCAGAAAAAGCGATCGCATGACGCTCGAGATCCAGAACCTGCACGTCCGCACCGAGGACCGCGAGATCCTCCACGGCGTCGACCTGACCGTGAACCGCGGCGAGACGCACGCGCTGATGGGCCCCAACGGGTCGGGCAAGTCCACGCTCGCCAACACGCTGATGGGCAACCCCACCTACCAGGTGACCGAGGGCCGCATCGTGCTCGACGGCGAGGACATCACGGAGGCCGACCCGGACGAGCGCGCCCGCGCCGGCCTCTTCCTGGCCTTCCAGTACCCCGCCACCATCCCCGGCGTCTCGGTCGCCAACTTCCTGCGCATGGCCGTGAACGCCGGCCGCGAGGAGCCGATCAAGGTCAAGGAGTTCGGCGCCCTGCTGCGCAAGAACGTCGACCTGCTCAAGATCGGCGGCGACTTCACCAAGCGCTACCTCAACGAGGGCTTCTCGGGCGGCGAGAAGAAGCGCGCCGAGATCCTCCAGCTGGCCATGCTCCAGCCGGCCTTCGCGGTGCTCGACGAGACCGACTCGGGGCTCGACATCGACGCCCTGCGGATCGTCTCGGCCGGCGTGAACGCGATGCGCAGCGACGAGCGCGGCTTCCTGATCATCACGCACTACACCCGCATCCTCGGCTACGTGCGCCCCGACTTCGTGCACATCATGCTCGACGGTCGCATCGTCCGCGAGGGCGGCGCCGAGCTGGCCGACGAGCTCGAGGCGAAGGGCTACGAGTTCGTGCGCGAGGAGGTGGCCGGGAGTGCCGGCTAGCTTCGTCGAGGACCGCCGCAAGGCGGCCCTGGCGGCCTACGAGGACGAGGCCGTGCCGACCTGGCGTCGCTCGGGCTTCTGGACGACCAGCCTGCGCGGGCTCGACCTCGACGCGCTCGAGCCCAAGCGCTACGACGCCGGCCTGCCCGAGCTCGACCTCGGCGACGACGAGCACTCGGCGCTGATCGTGCAGCGGGGCGCGAACGTCGTGCACACGGACGTGGTGGACGACCGCCTGATCGTGATGCCGCTCGAGCAGGCGGTCGAGGAGCACGAGGAGCTGGTGCGCGAGTACTTCGCCAAGCGGCTCCCTCACGACGAGGGCAAGTTCGCGGCCGGCACGGCGGCGTTCTGGACCGGCGGCGTGTTCATCCACGTGCCCGAGGACATCCAGGTGGAGCAGCCGATCCAGGTCGTCTGGATGATCGACGAGCCCGGCACGGCGCAGTGGGCGCACACGCTGGTCGTGGTGGGCGAGCGCGCAGAGGTGAAGATCCGCGAGTTCTTCGTGGCCCCCGACTTCGAGGGGCAGGCGCTCCACGCGGGCGCCTTCGAGCTGTACGCGCTGCCGGGCGCCCAGGTCGACCTGGCCCACTACCAGGACTGGGGCCGCGGCGAGGTCTACGACCTGTCCACGCGCAGAGTCGAGATCCGGCGCGACGCGCGCGTGAAGTGGGTCCCGATGCATCTCGGCGGCCGGCTCACCAAGCAGACGCTCGACATCATCACGGCCGAGGAAGGCTCGGACATGCGCCACACCGGCATGTACTTCACCGAGCGCGACGAGCACCTCGACCTGTTCACCACCGACAGGCACGAGGCCGGCCACACCACCGGCGACACCGTCTGGAAGGGCGTGCTCACCGGCGAGTCGCGCGCGTCGTACGAGGGCCTGATCCACATCCTCCCGAAGGCGCCCGAGGTGGACACCTACCTGCAGACCCACCAGATGCTGCTGTCGCCGAAGGCGAGGGGCGACGCGATCCCCTCGCTGATCGTGGAGGTCGACAACGTCAAGGCCTCGCACGGAGGCACCGTGGGCGAGCTCGACGAGGAGCAGATCTTCTACATGATGACCCGCGGCTTGCCGCGCGCCGAGGCGGTGCGCGTGCTGGTGGAGGGCTACTTCGAAGAGGTCGTGCAGCGGCTCGACGACCCCGGGCTGGAGGCCCTCGTGCGCCGGCGCATCGCGGAGAAGCTGAAGAGCGCCGAGGACCAGGTGCGCGAGTTCATCGGGGAGCGCGCGGAGGCCGCCTGATGGCCAGCGTCGCCACCAAGCCGTTCGCCGACGTGCGCGCCGACTTCCCGGTGCTGGACCGGGAGATCAACGGGCACCCGCTCGTCTACCTCGACTCCGCCGCCACCGCCCAGAAGCCGCGCCAGGTGATCGAGACGATGGAGCGCTTCTACTCGTACTCGTACGGCACGGTGCACCGCGGCGTCTACGAGCTCGGCCGCGAGGCGACCGAGCAGTTCGAGGGCGCCCGCGAGCGGATCGCCGGCGTTCGTGAACTGGGACCCGACCTGCTCGATCTTCACCCGCAACGCGACCGAGGCGATCAACCTGGTCGCCTACGCCTGGGGTCGCGCCAACCTCGGCCCCGGCGACGAGGTGCTCATCACCGAGATGGAGCACCACTCGAACATCGTGCCCTGGCAGATGGCCTGCGAGGACACCGGCGCGCGGCTGCGCTACCTGTCGGTCGGGGAGTCCGGCGAGCTGTCCCTCGACGAGCTCGACGAGATCCTCGCCGGCGGCAAGGTGAAGCTGGTCGCCGTCGCGCACGTGTCGAACGTGCTCGGCACGATCAACCCGGTCGCGGAGATCGCCCGCCGCGCCCGCGCGGCCGGCGCGGTGTCGCTGATCGACGGCGCGCAGTCGGTGCCGCAGATGCCGGTCGACCTGGGCGCGATCGACGCCGACTTCTACGCCTGGACCGGCCACAAGGCGCTCGGCCCGGCCACCGGCCTGCTGCACGGGCGGCGCGAGCTGCTGCTGGAGATGCCGCCGTTCCTGTCGGGCGGCCACATGATCTCGCGCGTGGAGCGCGACCACTCGACCTGGAACGAGCTGCCCTGGAAGTTCGAGGCGGGCACCAACGCGATCGCCGAGGCGATCGGGCTGGGCGCCGCGATCGACTACCTCGGCGAGATCGGCATGGAGCGGGTGCGCGAGCACGAGCGCGACCTGACCGCGTACGCCCTGGAGCGCCTACCGGAGGTCGAGGGGATCACCCTGTACGGGCCCGACAGCGTCGACAAGCGCGGCGGCGTCGTGCCGTTCACGATCGAGGGCATGCACCCGCACGACATCGCCGAGCTGTGCGACCGCGAGGCCGTCTGCGTGCGCGCCGGCCACCACTGCGCGCAGCCGCTGATGCGCTGCCTCGGCGTGGGCGCGACGGCGCGAGCGTCGTTCCACGTCTACAACTCGCGCGAGGACGTCGACCGGCTGGTGCACGCGCTCGGCCAGCGCCCGGGAGGTGTTCGACCTCTGATGGACGCCCTCTATCGCGACTACATCCTCGATCACTACAAGAACCCGCGGAACTTCGGCGAGCTCGAGCCGCACGACCTCGAGTTCCACGACCACAACCCGCTCTGCGGCGACGAGCTGGGCGTGCACATCGTGGTCGAGGACGGCAAGGTCGCCCAGCTGCGCTTCCACGGCCACGGCTGCGCGATCTCGCAGGCGGCCGCCTCGATCACCTCGGACGAGCTGATCGGCATGCCGGTCGACGACGTGAGCAAGCTGGACGCCGAGTGGGTCATCGACCAGCTCGGCATCGACATCTCCCCCACGCGCCGCAAGTGCGCGCTGCTCAGCCTGAAGGTGATGCGCGGCGCGACGACGGGCGACGCTTCCTGGCCCGAGGGCCTCGGCCCCCTCACTGCCTCGAGGGCCTCGGCCTTCTCGCGGTACTCACGGACTTCGACGATCTTGCCGTCGCGGAATCGGGCGACGTTCGTTTCGCGAATCTCGACGGGGATGCCGCTGTCCCGACCGCGACCCCAGAAGCGGACGCACGTGACCACCTGGTCCGCAACCGCGAACGTTTCCTCGATCTCTGCCTGAAGGTCCGGCACGTACTCCCGAATCTCGCCGACCAGGGCGCGGTACCCGTCGTACCCCCTGTAGGGCTCGGTGATCGGTTCGTCCGTCGCAGGCCACCACTCGATGGCGGGGTCGTGACGAGGATGGCCTCCATGTCACCTCGGTTGAAGGCCTCGTACCCGGCCCGCACGGTCTCGACGTTCTTCTCCGACATCGCCGGAAGAGGCAGCTAGGCGGCGTCCGAGGCGGTCGCCGGGTTGGCCTTTGCCCAGTCGACGATCTTGTGCGAGCCCTGCGTCGTCGTCGGTCACGAGCACGGGCACCCAGTTCTGCCCGGTCAGGTCGCGGACCGGCTTGCGCTGCGGGTTCATGGCGGTGGGGAGCGCGGCCCAGCCGTAGGTCTTCTGCACCTCCGGGTCCCAGCCGGCCTCTTGAGCGCGTCGTGGCGTTGTGGCACGGATGGCCGCCCGGGCGCGGCGTGGAAGGTGCCCCAGCAGACGTAGAGCTTCATGGGCGGACCCTATTCCACATGCGCTGGAATCCGGCGTACGAGCGCGCGGGCGGCGGCGTGTCCCAGGTCTTCTGGGCCAGCACCGTCAACAGCGGCGCGATGCCGCGGGCGATCTCGGCGACCGACTCGACGTGCGGGACGTCGTTCCACACGTGCAGCTCGGAGCCCAGCACGCGCGGGCTGCCCGCCGGCACGCGCAGGAGGTTCGCGGGGGTCGCCGAGTTCAGCGCCAGCCCGCCGAACAGGTTGACCTGCCAGCGCTCGTAGGCCACCCGCGCCGACGGGTGCACGGTGGCGAACGGCCCGCCGGTGACGTAGTAGGTCGGCCACCAGCCCGCGTTCAGCACGCGGTGCCCCTGCGCCAGCAGCCGCCGCGGCGTCGGCCCCGCGTGGTCGGCCCACCACTCGACCACGACGTCGCGGTTCAGGCCGCCACCGGACAGCCCGTCGTGCCAGATTCGCAGCGTCCGCCCGCGGGCCCGCACCAGCCGATCGATCCAGTTGATGAAGTCGACGTAGGCCGCTGCCTTCGCCCCCTGGTACTCGTCCGCCCCCGCGTGCCAGTAGCGGCCGGGGAAGAGCTCGAGGTACTCGAGGATCAGCTCGCGGCAGAAGCGCCGCGCCGCCGGGAGCGAGATGTCGAGCGCGTCGGTGGAGCCCGCCAGCCGCAGCTCCGGGTGCTCCGCCAGCGCGGCGCGCAGGTGACCGGGCATGTCCAGCTCGGGGATCACGCTGATGTGCCGCCGGCGCGCGTACTCGACGATCTCGCCGACCTGGCGCTTGGTCAGATGCTGCTTCGAGACGACCTCGGGATGGCTCTCGCTCTCGATGCGAAAGCCCTCGTTGTCGGAGAAGTGCAGGTGCAGCTGGTTGAGCTTCAGGTCGGCCAGCAGCCTGATCTCCCGTTTGATCCAGGCGGGACTGAAGTAGCGCCGGCCGTTGTCGATCATCAGGCCGCGCTCGGGATAGCGGGGCCAGTCGCGCGCCGTGCCGGCGGGGATGGTGCGGCCGCGGCGAAGCAGCTGGAGCACGGTGCGCGTGCCGTAGAAGGCGCCGGCCGCGGTGCGGGCCTCGATGCGCAGCGTCGACCCGATATCGAGGCGGTAGCCCTCGCGGCCGAGCCGGCGGTCGCGCGAGCCGAGCGTCAGCACCACGTCGCCGCCGGCCGGCGCGCCGTCGCCGACGACCGGGCGCTTCAGCTCGCGCCCGAGCATGGCCGCCTCGGCGCCGGTCCCGATGATCCGGCTCGAGGGACGCAGCTCGAAGCTCCCGGGCGCCGCGCGCCACTCGCGCAGGGCTGGGATGGTCGCCGGCTTGGCGGAGGCCGCCGGCGCCATCGCAAGCGCCAAGGCGACAACGAGGCCGATGGCTTTCCCGTGCATCCCGCGCGACCCTAACGCGCCACGGCTAGCCCGTCCCAGCGACGCCGATCAGGTGCCCCTCGGGGTCGGTGAAGTGACCAACCACGAGGCCCGTCGGTGCCCGGTCGGGGCCCATCCGCCGCGTCCCGCCGAGGCTCTCTGCCTTCTGCAGCGCGGCCTCGACGTCGGGAACGCCGACGTAGAAGATCACGTGGCCGTCGTAGCCCATGCCTCCGCCCACGCCGCCCGGGATCCCGACCCCGTCGTCGGTCGTGTCGCGCTCCACGAAGCCGTAGTTCATCGGCTCGGACACCGCCTCCGAGACCGGGGAGCTGGTGTCGAACTCCCATCCGAACAGCTCGCCGTAGTAGCTCCGAAGCTGCTCCGGGTCCTTCCCGATGACCTCAAAATGCACAACCGGCTGTCCCATGCCCAGTCCTTTCCGTGCCGACCTTCCGGCAACTATGGCTCGCTAATGCATACCCGCACAAATCCCGACTGGGCGAGTCGGAGAAACCGCCGTCGGCGCTAGACTGAAGGGCCGATGGCAGCCACTGACAAGACCCGCGTCGCCAAGCCCAGCCCGATCAAGGAGAACGAGCAGGGACAGCTCGTCGCCAAGAAGGGCATCTCCCGCGATGTCATCGCGGAGCTGTCCAAGATCAAGGGCGAGCCCGACTGGATGCGCGAGAAGCGGATCAAGTCGTACGAGATCTTCGAGCGTAAGCCGATCCCCACGTGGGGCGTCGACCTGTCCGACCTCGATCTCTCCGAGCTCGTCCTCTACTCGCCGCCCGAGGCGGGTCGCTACGACAGCTGGGACGACGTCCCGGACGAGCAGAAGGACACCTTCGAGAAGCTCGGCATCCCGCAGGCGGAGCGCGAGCACCTCGCCGGCGTCGTGGGCGTGTGGCGCCAGGAGCCCTTCTACGAGGGCCTCAAGCAGGAGTACGCGGACCAGGGAATCATCTTCTGCGCGATGGACACGGCGGTCGTCGAGCACGAGGACATCGTGCGCGAGCACTTCATGAACAAGTGCGTGCCGCCGCAGGACAACAAGTTCTCCGCCCTGCACGGCGCGGTCTGGTCGGGCGGCTCGTTCCTGTACGTGCCCAAGGACGTGAAGGTCGACCTCCCGCTGCAGGCCTACTTCCGCATGGAGGGCGCCAACGAAGGCACCTTCGAGCACACGCTGATCATCGCCGACGAGGGCTCCGAGGTGAACTACATCGAGGGCTGCACCGCCCAGACCTACTCGGTCAACTCGATGCACTCGGCCGTCGTCGAGATCTTCGTCAAGGAGGGCGCGAAGGCGCGCTACACGACGGTCCAGAACTGGTCGAAGGACGTCTTCAACCTCAACACCAAGCGGGCCATCGTCGAGGCGCACGGCACCGTCGAGTGGGTCGGCGGCTCGATGGGCGCCAAGAAGGTCATGCTCTACCCCGGCTCGTTCCTGATCGGGGAGGGCGCGCGCGCCGACCACCTCAACGTGGGCGTGGCGAGCGGCGACGTCTGGAAGGACACCGGCGCCAAGGTCGTCCACCTCGCGCCGAACACCAACTCCAACATCCTCGCCAAGTCGATCTCCAAGGACGGCGGGATCATGGGCTACCGCGGGCTGGTCCGCATGGGCCACAACTCGCAGGGCTCCAAGGCCCGGGTGCAGTGCGACGGCCTGATGATGGACGACCGCTCGCGCTCGGACACCTGGCCCGACATCCAGATCCAGAACCCGCACGTGACCGTGGCCCACGAGGCCGTGGTCGGCAAGATCTCCGACGAGCAGCTCTTCTACCTGCAGTCGCGCGGCCTCTCCGAAGAGGAAGCGGCGGCGATGATCGTGAACGGCTTCATCGAGCCGGTCACGAAGGAGCTGCCGATGGAGTACGCCGTCGAGCTGAACCGACTGATTCAGCTCGAGATGGTCGACTGCATCGGCTGACCCGAGCTCTCTACGGGGCTCGCTCGCGAGGGCTACAGCCGGCTCAGCAGCTCGAGCGGGAACGGCGGCTGGGCAAGCGGGCGCACGGCCAGGCGCATGAGCATCAGCGGGTTGTCGTCGCCCGCGATGCGGTTCACGTGCACCGTCGCGCAGTCGTTGCAGCGGTGCACGAGCGCCCATTCGCCGTCGGCGCGCACGCACACGCCGATCGGCTCCATCGACGCTCCGCAATCGGCGGCGCGGTCGCCGGGCGAGCTGGCGTCGACATGCCTGCTCCAAAGGCAGGTGGGACAGTGGTTTCGGTGCTCGGTGCCGGGTGCGTCCATCGAGACGTCGAGCCGGCAGTTGCGGCAACGGAAGCTGGTCTGGTTCCGCCGCCGCGCGCGGTTGCGCTGATCGCGCGACAAGGGCCCTCCGGGAAGTGGTGCGAGAGCGAGGAAGAAGACCGCGTCGCGAAAGCGCGAGCTTAGGCCCGCAGGCGCGACGTGGTCTTTTTCGTGGAGGCAATAGGCATTCACACCACCTGCCCTTCTGGCGTCGGCTTCCCGGCGCCGATGAAGAGACCAGGGCAGGGTACCGGCTCGGGGGCGCAGCGCCAAGCCCGCTCAGGCCGCCGGCATCAGTCCGAGCTGGCCGAGCAGCTCGGCCTGATCGAAGTAGAGATGTTCCGAGACCAGCTCGTCGCCGCGAACCTGGTAACTCGACATCCAGCGGAGGTCGACGGGCCGTCCCGTCGCCTCGACGTCTCCTGCCGGAGTCCGCATGACACCGGTGTGGGTGCCGATGAACCGGCCCTCGGCGGCGACGACGGATCCTTCGGCGAGAAGGCCCGACGTCTCAAGACGCCCGTCCGGAAACGCGTCCCAGAACACACCGAAGAACCCCATGACCTCCTCGCGGCCGTGCATCGACGCGTTCGGTGCGACGAAGTCGGCGTCCTCGCTCCACGGACTGGCGTCCGTGTCCCGTGCGTTGAACGTCTCGATATGCCGTTCGACGACGCGCTTGGGATCAGCCATCAGGCCGTACCTCCTGTCCGGTTACCGTGCGCCGGATCCTCCCCTATGCGACGGTCTGCTGACAATCGGCGGCGAGCGCCGCCCCGGGCCTGCGCTTTCGCGTGAAAGCGTCCGCGCTCGGCGACAAGTCCCGACTGCTGCTTTGGACGAAAAGCGGGATCGTGGCGTTTCGCTCTCTGTCACTGCATGCGGAATTCGAGTCGCAACGCGACCTCCGGCCCGACGATCGCCAGTTCGCGGTTGACGCGGGCGCGTGCCTGCAAATGACGGTCGCCGAGTAGCCATGCGTCGGGGCTTTTGACAGATCGCTGAGCTACGCTGCGAATCGTATTTGATCGCCTGTTGTGCTGCCAGCGCTGCGTTGCTCTGCGTGCCGCGCCTGTGCTGGCGCGCCCGCCGTCGCCGCGGCCGCTGCGGCGCTCGCCTACCGCGACGCCGTACTGGTCGGCGCGAGCATGGATCCCCGTCGAACTCGTGCACGGCGTCACGCTGCCGATCGCCGAAAGCCGTCGCTGCCGTCCCAAGGCGCTGCCGACGGACGCCGAGCCGTAGACGCCGGCCATCGGATCTTGCGAGGTCGGCGCGTACTGTCAACCACTCCGGGCAGACGGCCGGCCAGCGCCGTCGAAGAGCCCCAGTTCGCCCCGCCGTCGGGAGAGGAAATGAAGCCGATGTTGAGCTCGCACGTCTCCGGAGTGCAGGCGGCGTCCGGATAGAAGTAGTAGGTCAGCGCCAGGTGCGCGCCCGCTCCCGACGTGGATGGATCCACGGCTAGGCCCGGGATGAAGTGGTCGACGCCGCTGCCGACATCGTCGATCGGGACACGGCTGACAGCGCTCCAGTCGACCCCGTCGCCGGAGCTGCTGAGGACGATGTCGTTCGCGCTGCACTTCGGCTCGAACCGGCAGTCCTCCCACGCCACGTAGACCCTGCCGGCGGCGTCGATCTCGGCACTCGGCAGCGGGCTCGTCCGCAGGCCGCCGGAGTTCGGCGTGGAACTTGATCTTGGAGATCGGGACCTGATCAGACCAAGTCGCGCCGCCGTCTGTCGACCGGAACGCCGCGATCGTGCCCTTGAGGCTCTCGAAGGGCACTATCACCGTGCCGTCGGGTTGAACGACTGGCTGGCCGCCGAGCCCCTTGGCGTGCCCGGCCGGCGACACCGGGGTGCTCCAAGTGAGGCCGCCGTCCGACGACGTGCTCATGTACTCGAGATCGCCCTCGCCGAAGTTGTCGAACTCCGTGTAGCAGTTGCCGTAAAAGTCGCTAGTGGGCGAGTTGTCGCAGGCCGTCCAGTTCTTGTCGAGGTCGACCTTTCTGCGCAGGCGGCGGGATCTCCACCGGGGTCGCCGAAGGTCGCCCCGTCGTCGGTGGAGCGACTCACGAAGATCGTCGGGACGCTCAGGTCCCGCTCGAGCGGGATCGACGAGATCGAGCCACACGCCGTGCCGCGCGTCGTAGGCGACGCTAGGGTCGCTCACCCGCTCGAACGGGCTATCAGGGTCGCCGAACGAGCCCGCGCTGAACGTCAGTCCAGGCAGGAAGCCCGGCGCACCCCAGGTCGCTCCGCCGTCCCCAGAGCGCACGAAGCCGATGTCCGACGCGCCGCCGTCGAAGAAGCGACCGACCTGGAACGTGGCCACAACCGTCGAGCCGTGAGCGAAGGTGTCGGGCTCGACCTCCGTGGCATGCTGGCTCGTGGGGTTGGTGAACGGGTCCGCGCTGATCTCGGTCACAGGAACGTTTGCCTGGGCCAGCGAGGAAAGGGAGAGGAGAGCGCCGACCGCGAGCGCCCCGCAGAACGCTGCCGGCCGCACGGATGCGCTGCCGATCATGCTCGTGCTATACCCGGCGGTCTCGTTCGCCCAACCCTGCGGGCGCGCCAACCGACTACTCGGATCGGAGCGGGTCGTCTGATCCAGCCACGCCCGCCAGAGCGCGGCCCACGGCGGTGCCGGCTGGCCAGGCTGCCGGCGGCGGGAACCAACGCGACGACGGCGTCGAGTGGAACTCGACGCCCGAAGACGTAGCGTGCGGGTGCCGTGCGAGCGAGACACCAGGACTGGTGGCTGCTGGCGGTGCCAACGTTGCAGACCGTCGCGGTCAGGGGCGGAACGGTGACGCTGCCCTTCCTGAGCTACCGGCGCACGCAGACCATCCAGGGCGATCCCGGCATCCAGCTGGCGGGCTATCTGAGCGACACCGTGTCCGTCCCCGCCGCCACCCTGGCGGCCTCGCAGGCCAACTTCACGCTCCCGCCCGCGCTTCGGACCGCCCCGGCGGGATCGGTCTACACCGGCGGCTACACGGAGCCAGTCCGCGCGCGGCCGGCGTTAGCCGTCGGCGCGGTACCGCAGGCCGTCGAGGGCGATTCGCAGGATGTGCTCGTTCTGGTCGGGATCCCTCGCCGGCATCTTGGCGATTCCGATGACCATCTGGATGACGTCGCCGATGGACACGTCCGGGCGCACGATGCCTGCCTCTTGGGCGTTCCTCAAGAGCGGCTCGCCCGCCGCGAAGAGCGCGGTCCGGCAGCTCTGGAAGAGCGGGGCGTCCGGGTCAAGGTAGTTCTGCAGCTCGGCGGCGAGCGCGCGCTTGGTGGCGATATACGCGGTGAAGCCCTCGAACCAGCCGTTGAGCGCCTCCCAAGGGTCGCTGCCATCGAGCTCGGCGGCGGAGCGGCACATCTCCTCGACCTCACCGACGTAGAGAGCCTCGAGCAGAGCCTGGCGGTTGGGGAAGTGCCGGTAGAGCGTCCCGATTCCAACATCGGCGCGCCGCGCGATCTCCTCCAGCGCGGTTGATTCGCCACCCTCGGCAAACGCCTGCCGTGCGGCCTTGAGCACCTTCTCGTAGTTGCGCCGCGCGTCGGCCCGCTTGGGCCGCTCGATGAGTGTCTGGGCGCTTGTCTCGGTGGTGCTCATATTTTCCTTGACAACCGGAGGGACCCTCCGTATAGTTCTGGAGGTCGCCTCCACTTATTTCGGAGGTGGCCTCCACTTTACCGCCATCCGAGGATTTCGACAAGCAGGGAGCCGTATGACAGTCGCCTCCACCACCTCAGTACCCGCCTCAGCCGCCGATAGCCGACGCTGGGCGACGCTCGCCATCGTCTGCCTGGCGCAGCTGATGATCGTTCTCGACGTCACGATCGTGAACGTCGCACTGCCCTCGATCCAGCAGGACCTTCATTTCAGCCAGGGCAACCTCACCTGGGTCGTCAACGCGTTCCTCGTCACCTTCGGCAGCCTGCTGCTCCTCACCGGGCGCATCGGCGACCTCGTCGGCCGAAAGCGCGTGTTCCTCGCCGGCATCGTCACGTTCACGGTCGCATCGCTGCTGTGCGGGGTCGCACCCACCCAAGAAGCGCTGGTGGGGGCCCGCTTCCTCCAGGGGATCGGCGCCGCCGCGCAGGCCTCCGTGATCCTGGCGATCATCGTCACCGAGTTCCCCGAGGTCGTCGAGCGGGCCCGGGCCATGAGCGTCTACGTCTTCGTCTCCGTCGCCGGAGGCTCCATCGGCCTGCTCGCCGGCGGCCTGCTGACCGAGGCGCTGAGCTGGCACTGGGTCTTCTTCGTGAACCTCCCGATCGGGGTCGCCACCTATGCGCTCGGCCACACGCTCATCCGCGCCGACAGAGGGCTCGGCCTCGGGCACGGAGTGGACTGGCTGGGCTCGTTCCTCGTCACCGCCTCGCTCATGAGCGCCATCTACGCGATCGTCGAGGCGACGAGCCACGGCTGGACCTCAGTCCAGGTGCTCGGCTTCGGCGGCCTCGCCGCAGCGCTCATGGCGGCCTTCCTCGCGCTGGAGGCGCGCATCGAGAACCCGATCATGCCGCTGCGGATCCTCCGCCTGCGCGGGCTTGTCAACGCCAGCCTCGTCAGAGGCCTGCTCGTGACCGGGATGTACTCGACCTTCTTCCTCGGCACGCTCTACCTCGAGCACGTCCGCCACTACACCGCTCTGCAGACCGGCGCAGCCTTCCTGCCCTGGACCCTGACCGTCGCCGTCCTCGCGCAGGGGATCACCGCGCGGCTCGTGGAACGGTTCGGGCCGCTTTCCGTGATCACGAGCGGCATGGCGAGCGCCATCGCGGGACTGCTCCTGTTCGCCACCGTCGGGCCGGACACCGCCTTCTTCCCGACGATCTTCCTGGCCTGCTTCGCCATCGGCCTGGGGATCGGCAGCGCCTTCATGCCGCTGCTGACCCTCGCCATGGCCGACGTTCCCGCCGAGGACGCCGGGCTCGGCTCCGGGATCACCACGCTCTCTCAGCAGATCGGCGGCGCGCTCGGATTGGCCGTGCTCAGCACCATCGCCGCGAACCACACGAAGGCACTGGCCGCCGACCACGGGGCCACCAGCGCGCTGATCGGCGGCTACCAGCTCGCCTTCATCGCCGGAGCAGCGGTCATCGCCATCGGGATCGTCCTGGCTTTCGCGCTCCTCAGACCGCGCGACCCGCGGCTGGAGCTGCAACTCGCCCAGGGGTCGGCTGAAGACGACGGCCCCCGCGCCCACGCCAACTTCAAGATCGAGGAGCAAGCAGCATGACGCGTCTCAACCGCCTCCCCCCGCTCACCACGACTGCCAGCCGACCTCCCGCGCGCAGGCCCACCCACCGCCCAGCACGCGAGGCAAGGGCTCGGCGGAGCTTCGAGGGAGTCGTCGCCTCCTACATCCGCTAACTGGAGCGCTCAGAGCAACCGCGTGCCGATCGACCGCTCTAGGCTCTGACCGTGCCTTATCGCGTCGTTGCCGCCGATCAGGTCACGTGGACCACTCGTCCACACGCAGCCGATGAGCCGGCTCGCCACACCGCCGAGCTGTCCGAGCTTGCAGGGTTTCTCCACACGCGCGCCAACCTCTGGCGCTACGAGCCGGGCGCCCGCGGACGCCGTCACGTGCACGCCGACCAGGAAGAGACGTTCGTCGTGCTCGAGGGAACCCTGACGATGTACCTGGGCGAGCCTCCTGTGCGCGAGGACGTGACGGTCGGCGGCCTGATCCACGTGGCGCCCGGAACCCCGCTGCAGACGGCCAACCATCGGCGACATCGACCTCGTCGTCTACGCCTACGGCTCCCCGCCCGACCAGGGCGCCGAGGTGCTGGCCGACGCGGTGTAGCCGCGAGCGACGAACGCTAGGTTGGGCACGTGCACGCACCGGATCTGCCCACCGCTCGCGCCGTTGCGGCCATCGCCGTGGCCAGCGTGCTCTCGCTCTTCGTCACCGGCGCTCGCGCCGACGCGAAGGGAGTTCACATTCGGGGGATCGCCTATGAGTTCAACAACAGCGATCTGCGTCTCGCGGGTGCGACGATCCGTGTGGCGGAGCAGCCGCGTCTTCACGCGACGACGAAGCGCGACGGCGGCTACGACCTCGTCGTCCCCGACGACACGACGGTCACCCCATACATCAGCGCGGCCGGCCACCACTCGATCTATCTCCAGACGTTCCACACGTCCGGCGAGGATCTGACCCGCGTGAACTTCCAGACGCCGACGGAAGAGATCTACCGCGCCCTGGCGGCGTTGCTGGCCGTCCCATTGCAGCCTGACGGCGAGCTGCGCGACTGCGCGATCGTGTCGACGTTCAGCACGCGCAACGTCCGCGACCTCAGCTTCCGAGGCTTCACCGCGTACGGAGCTCACGGCGTCGCCGGAGCGACCGCGTTCGCGACGCCCGCGCTGCCGGCGCCGGTCTACTTCAACGAGGCGGTCATCCCGGACCCGGCGCAGCAGCGCTCCTCAGTCGACGGCGGCGTTGTCTGGACCCGTGTCCCCGCCGGCTCCTACCGGATTCGGGCGCGGCATCCCTCAACACGCTTCGCCAGCTTCGTCGCGACTTGCGCGCCAGGCCGCGTCGTGAACGCCAATCCTCCCTGGGGGCTCCACGAACTCGGAAAGCCGATGACCGCCACCGTTTCGGCCCGCTGGTCGATGCGCGGGAGCAACGTCAGGCTCCGACGGCTGCGCGCGGCAAGGTTGCCGTCGGGCGCGACCGTTCTGGTTCGCTGCGTCGGACGGCGTTGCCCGTTCACTCGGCGGACCGCCACCAAGCAGCGCGGCTCGCGCCTCGACCTACTCGATGCGCTTGGCCCGGCCGAGCTGAGCCTGCGCCCCGGACAGACAGTCGAAGTGCTCGTGACCGCGCAC
Organism: uncultured Thermoleophilaceae bacterium; assembly: GCA_963722245.1. Lineage (GTDB taxonomy): Bacteria > Actinomycetota > Thermoleophilia > Solirubrobacterales > Thermoleophilaceae > JACVRW01. Next base: position 278,675 of record CAVRKM010000012.1, on the reverse strand, counting down.
GGGTACGTCGGCAAGCTCATCCGCTGGCGGCTTCGCAGCGGACACGAGCCGAGGGCCGTGACGCGCTGCATCCCGCTCGGGAACACCAAGCCGCTGCGGCACTGCTGACCTCAGGAAAGTCTTCGCGCGCAGATCACGGCATCGACCCCGGTGCCGGCAGTGGCGCGCGGACGGTCCTCGGCCACGATGAGCTCCCAGCGGCCGGCATCGAGCGCAGCGGTCGCGGTGTCGACGGAGACCTGCACCTGATCGGCCGCGGCTGTTGGCGCTCCGGTGGCCGGGTCGATCGGGCGGTGGCCAACCAGGAACAGGGTCCCGCCGGGAGCGACCCCTGCCGCGAGGCGCCGCACCATCTCCTCCACCGATCCCGCCACGTGGACATACAGGCAGGCGACGAGGTCGTAGCGGCTCCGCTGCGGGGTCCAGGTCGCCAGATCACCCTCGACCCAGGCGATGCGCTCGCGCGACGTCCGCCCCCACGGCCTCGGCCGTCGACCGGGCGTGCGCGAGGGCGGTCGCGGAGAAGTCGACCGCGGTGACCTGCCATCCGCGCGCGGCAAGCCAAAGCGTGTCGGACCCCTGGCCGCAGCCCGCGTCGAGGGCCAACCCGGGGCGCAGGTTCATTGCCTCGGCGGTCAGATGTGCATTCGGGGGGCGATGCGCGACTCGATCCGCGTGCTCGCGCAGGACTTGCGACCAGCGCCCTTCCCAGAAGCTCCGGTCGAACATCGTCACCTCAACTTAGTGCGGTGCCGGGAGGGCCGCTCGTCCGGCTCGGATGGCGGCGCCCCGCGCGTCTGGATCACGATCGCGCCGATCACGATCGCGCCGCCGACGAGCGTGAGTGTGCTGGGGCGCTCGTCGAGCGCGAGCCACACCCACAAGGGGCCGAGCACGACCTCGAGCAGCGTGATGAGGCCCACCTGCGCGGCCGGTATCAGCCGCGCGCCCACGGTGAGCAGGGCAAAGCCGAGCCCGATCTGACCGATGCCGAGCGCCGCCAGCCAGACGAGGTCATCGCCGCCGATCTCGCCGGGACTGGCGAAGGGAAGGAAGGCCACGACAAGGATCACCTGCGACATGCAGGTGGCCGGCGCCATCGAGACGTCGTGACGCCAGCGCGTGATCACGATCATCAGCGCGAAGGCGAGCGCCGTGACGAACGAGAGGCCGTCGCCCACGAGGCTGCCCTCGCCCGGAGCGCCCAGCATCAGCGCCACGCCGGCCAGCGCCAGGGCCATCGCCACGACGGTGCGCCGCGTGATCGGCTCGCCGAGCGTCACCCGGGCCAGCAGGGCGGCGAGCACCGGGGAGAGGGCCAGGATGAACAGGACGCGCGCGACGCTCGTGTGGTTGAGCGCGGCGATGAAGCTGCCCGACGCGGTCGCGACGCATAGCGCCACGGCGGCGCCCGCAAGCCCAACGGACCTGAACGCCTGCACCACGCGGCCGCGCTCGACGACGGCGACATAGGCCAGCAGCGCGGCACCCGCGAACACCGCTCGGCCGAAGACCTGGGTCGACGTGTCGAGCGTGAGCTGACGCTGGAGGACCCCCGCGGTCGACCACGCGACCGCGGCGAGCGCCACGTAGATCTGCCCGCGGCGTTGGCGCCGCGACCGCTCGAGCGCCACCGTCGCCGTCGTCACGCCGTCAAGTGATAGCGAATGTCGCGCTCACCCCAGCCGGGGCCGCTTGCCGTAGAACTACGGTCATGGCCACCACCAAGGCGACCACCGTCGACGCCGGCGGACGTGAGCTGCGGGTGTCGAATCCCGACCGCGTGATCTTCCCGCAGGCCGGGCGCTCGGGGGAGATCACCAAGCTCGACATCGTCGAGTACTACCTCGCCGTCGAGGACGGCATCATGCGTGCTCTCGACCGGCGGCCCACCACGCTCGAGCGCTGGCCGAAGGGCGTCCATCCGGGCATCGTCCTGTCCACGCGGGAGAAGGGCGGTGGCGACGCCTTCTTCCAGAAGCGCATCCCGCGTGGAGCTCCGGACTACGTCGAGACGGCGCGAATCGAGTTTCCCTCGGGTCGCCACGCCGATGAGATCTGCGCCACGGAGGTGGCGGTCGTCGGCTGGTGCGCCCAGATGGGAACGATCACGTTCCATCCATGGCCGGTTCGGCGCGAGGACGTCGACCATCCGGACGAGCTGCGTCTCGACCTCGACCCGCAGCCGGGCACGGACTACCCGGACGCCGTGCGCGTCGCCGGCGCCGCGCGGGTGCTCCTGGACGAGCTCGGCTACGTCGGATTCCCCAAGACGTCGGGAGGCCGGGGCATACACATCTACGTTCGGATCGAGCCGCGCTGGACCTTCACGGACGTCCGTCACGCCGCGATCGCCTTCGGGCGCGAGCTCGAGCGGCGCCTGCCGGGCGAGGTGACCACCAAGTGGTGGAAGGAGGAGCGCGGCGAGCGCATCTTCGTCGACTACAACCAGAACGCACGCGATCGCACGATCGCCTCGGCCTACAGCATCCGGCCGAAGCCCGGCGCGCCGGTCTCCGCGCCGCTGACCTGGGAGGAGCTCGCGGACGCGGTGCCGGAGGATTTCACGGTCGAGACCATGCCCGCCCGCTTCGCCGAGGTGGGCGACCGCCACGCCGCGATCGACGAGGTCTCCCACTCGCTGCAGCCGCTTGCTGGACATGTACGAGCGCGACGAGACCGAGGGTCGCGGCGACATGCCGTACCCGCCCGACTATCCCAAGATGCCGGGAGAGCCCAAGCGGGTTCAGCCGTCGCGCGACCGCGACCGCAAGCGCGACTAGCTCTTCGCCTGCGGCAGCTTCTTGGCCCCGCGCTTGACCACCGGGCGCGACGGAGGCGGTACCACGGGGCCGATGTCGCCGTCGGGCGCCTCATCGAGGTCGACGATGACCGGCGCGTGGTCGCTCGGCCCGCTGCCCTTGCGCGCCTGCCGGTCGACCCACGCCGCCCGGACGCGCTCGGCGATCGGCTCGCCGGCCAGCACGAGGTCGATCCGCATCCCGAGGTCCTGATGGAACATGCCGGCCCGGTAGTCCCAGTACGTGAAGATCCGCTCGCCGGGCCAGCGGTCGCGCACCACGTCGCGCAGGCCGAGGCTCTGCAGCTCGGCGAGCGCCGCCCGCTCGGGCGGCGTGACATGCGTCTCTCCGGCGTAGGCGTCGGGATCGAACACGTCGTCGTCGGTCGGGGCGATGTTCATGTCGCCGCAGACGACCGTCGACTCCGGCGCCTCGGCGACCATGTCGCGCAGCACGGCCAGCCAGGCGAGCTTGTACTCGTAGTGCTCCGAGCCCGGGACGCGCCCGTTGGGGACGTACACCGAGACCAGCCGGACCCCGCCGCAGGTGGCCGCGATCGCACGCGACTCCGGCCCCGGGAAGCCCGGCGCGCCGTCGAGCCCGGCGACCACGTCGTCGAGCCCGACGCGCGACAGGATCGCCACGCCGTTCCAGGTCGCCTCGCCGTGGACGGCGACCTCATAGCCCGCGCCCTTCGAGCTCGTCCCCGAGCAGGTCGAGGAACGCCTCGTCCGTGAGCTTCGTCTCCTGGAGGCAGACCACGTCGGGGCGCCGCTCGTCCAGCCAGGGCAGCAGCCGCGGCACCCGCTGCTTCACGGAGTTGACGTTCCAGGTAGCGATCCGCACCGGGCCTCACGGTAGCGCCGGTGCCTAGCGCTCCGCGACCACCATCTGCAGCTCGGTCACCCAGCCGTCCTCGTCGGCCGGGCACTCGAGGGTGACCTCCCGTGAGAGGCCGACCGTGCGCAGCCCGTTCTCCTCGACCCAGAGCGAGAGCGCCTCATAGGAAGGCGACGCAACCGTCCATGGAGCCGCGGTGCAGCAGCGTGGCCATGCGCTCCACCGGCGGCAGCTCGGCGATGGCGAAGCCGTCCTGCTCGCCGACGTCGGCCTCGACCGGGACCGCGGCGCTGACGGTGATGGTGTCGTCGTCGCGCGGCTCGTAGTAGGCGATCGGGTCCCCGCAGGGCACCACGCCCGCCGCGCGCACCCGCTCGCCGAGCTCGCCGAACAGCGAGCGGATCTCCGGGCCGATGTCCTCCGGGGCCCAGCTTCCGGCGCTGCCGCGCAGCTCCGCGACGCGAATCGCCGGCACGGACTTGAGTACGACGTCCTTGGTGATCATCTGACCTTCCTCTCGGATCGACCGGAGCCTCGCCTCGACCCGCGCCAGCCGACTCGTGTCAGCCGTGATCTGCTCCTCGAGCTCGGCACGCCGCAGCCGCAGCATGCCCGCCAGCTCCTCGGCGTCGAGCGACTCGTCCAGGATCGCCCCCACCTGCTCGAGCTTGAACCCGAGGTCCTTGAGGGCGATCAGACGATTCAGCCGGGGGAGCTGATCGATCGAGTAGCGCCGATAGGCGCTGTCGGGGTCGACCTCGGCCGGCGTCAGCAATCCGAGCGCGTCGTAGTGACGCAACATCCGAACCGAGACCCGGCCGAGCCTCGCGAAATCTCCGATGGTGAACATGACCCGAGGCAGTGTGCGGCCTCACATCGTGTCAGGGTCAAGCCCCGCGCTAGGCTCGGCGTCCAGTGAGCCAGCTCGACTTCAACGAGGAGATGGCCGCCGAGCTGGAGGCCGTCTACAGCAAGCGGGACATCCTTCGCCGACGGGCGCTCGTGCACGAGGCGCTCGGCGCCGCGCCGGGCGATCGCGTGCTCGACGCGGGCTGCGGGCCCGGGTTCTACGTCGCCGAGACGCTCGAGCGGGTGGGCCCGGGCGGCTCGGTCGTCGGCGTCGACGCCAGCCAGCCGATGCTCGCGCTCGCCGCCAAGCGCAGCGAGGGCCACGACAACGTCAGCTTCCACGAGGGCGACGTGACGGCCCTCCCGGTCGCGGACGCCGACTTCGACCGCGCCCTGTCCGTACAGGTGCTCGAGTACGTGGACGACATCCCGGCCGCCCTCGCGGAGCTGCACCGCGTGCTGCGGCCGGGTGGGCGCGTGCTGCTCTGGGACGTCGACTGGGCCACGGTCTCCTGGCACTCCGACGACCCGGCCCGCATGGACCGCTTCCTGCGCGCCTGGGACGACCACCTGAGCGACCCCGTCCTGCCGCGCCGGCTGTCGGCCGAGCTGCGCTCCGCAGGCTTCGAGGACGTGGAGATGCAGGGCCACGCCTTCGTGACCGACGACCTCACGGACGAGTCGTACGCGGGCGCGCTGGTGCCCCTGATGGCCGACTACGTGGGCACGGACGAGGCGCAGGAGTGGGCGCGACGAGCAGCGTGAGCTGCAGGCGCGCGGCGAGTCCTACTTCGCCTGCATCCAGTTCTGCTTCACGGGCACGCGGCCGCCTAGCGCAGGATCAGGTGCAGGTCGCCGAACTCGTGGCGCAGGTAGCCCGCCGCCTCGGCCTCCTCGTAGGAGCGCTCCAGCAGGTCGGCCCCGGCGATCGCCTCGAGCATCGCCAGGTGTGACGAGTCGCGGTCGTGGAACCCCGACAGCAGCCCGTCGATCGCCCGGATCGGCGTGTCGGGCTCGATCACGAGGTCCGTCCAGCCCTCGCGCTCGCGGACTCGGCCGTCCTCACCGGACGCCGACTCGAGCGCTCGCACCGCCGTCGTCCCCACCGCGATCACCCGGCCGCCCAGCTCGCGCGCGAGATTGACCCGCTCGGCCGTGAAGCGCGGCACCCGGTACCACTCAGCGTGCGGGCGTCTCGCCCGCCTCGAGCGACGACACGCCGGTGTGCAGCACCAGCGGCGCCACGTCGATCCCGGCGGCCACCAGCTGCGTCACCAGCTCCGGCGTGAACGCCCGCCCGGCGCTCGGCATCTCGGCGCTGCCGGGCGCGTTGGCGTAGACCGTCTGGTAGCGCTCCAGCGGCCACTCCTCGGCGCGCGTGCCGGTAGCGGATCGGCTCGCCGTGACGGGCGAGGTAGTGCGGCACCGGCGCCGGCAGGCGCAGGCTGGCGAGCCAGAGCCGGCCGCCCGGATCGCGCTCGAGCAGAACGGCCGTCCCGCCCGCGGGCAGCAGGAGCACGTCGCCCTCGGCGCCGCCGCCGAAGCGGTCGGCGCCGCGTGCCGCAGCTCGACCAGCCAGGCGCCGTCGCCGCGGCCCGGCGCGGGCGAGGACAGGTGCAGGCGCAGCTCGGTGCCGCGCACCGGGATTGCCGCCGGCAGCGTGGCGGAGGTGTTGATCGCCAGCAGGTCGCCGGGCGCCAGCAGCTCGGGCAGCTCGGCGAAGCGCGCGTGGGCGATGGAGCCGTGACGGTGGGCGACCAGCAGGCGCACGTCGTCGCGACCGTGACCGCGCAGCTCGGCCGGCTCGTGCGCCTCGAGTAGCTCGCGCGAGGCGCGGGCGATCATCGCGCCGCCGCCGCGAGCTCGGCCGCGGCGTAGCGCCCGCTCGGCAGGTCGCCCTCGATCAGCGCCAGCAGCCCGGGCACGCTCTCCTCGGGCGGGGGGCGGTCGGAGATGTCCTCGCCGGGGAAGGCGTCCTGGTGCATCGCGTGCGCATGTCGCCCGGGTCGACCGCGTACACCCGCAGCTCGGGGTGCTCGGCGGCCAGCACGCGGCTGAGCTGCTCCAGCGCGGCCTTCGAGGAGCCGTATCCGCCCCAGCCCTCGTAGGCCTCGACCGCGGCGTCGGAGGTGACGTTGAGGATGCGGGCGCCCGCGGGCATCAGCGGCAGCGCGAGCTGCACCAGCGCCAGCGGGGCGACCGCGTTCACCCGGTAGACGGACTCGAGCGCGTCGAGCGGGTAGTCGGCCAGCCCGGGCAGCGGGCTCGGCCCGAGCGCGCTCGCGTTGTTGACGAGCAGGTCGACCCGCCCTCGGCCGCCTCCACCAGGGCGCGCCGATGCGCCGGGTCGGCCACGTCGCCCTGCAAGGCGATCACCTCGGCCGGCCAGCCCGATCGGGGACCGCCGGGCAGGTCGCGCGCGTCGATCACGAGCCGCCAGCCGCGCTGCGCCGAGCGCCGCGCGCAGCGCGAGCCCGAGCCCGCGGGAGGCGCCGGTGACGATCGCTGTGGAAGGCATCGCTTCGCGAGGCTAGGCCGCGGCCGCGCCCGCCACCATCGGGAATTGGTCCTAGGACCCCGATCATGTCCCCGCGCGCACGGCGTACAGCGCCGCCTGGGTGCGATCGGTCAGCCCGAGCTTGCTCAGGATGCTGCTCACGTGCGTCTTCACGGTCTTCTCGGCGATCTCCAGGTCGCGCGCGATCAGCTTGTTCGGCAGCCCGCGCGCGATCAGCTCGAGCACCTCGCGCTCGCGCGCGGTCAGCGCCTCCTCGGCCGCGGGCCGCTCGGTCTCCGAGAACTCCTCCATCAGCCGTGCCGCCACCGCCGGGTGGAGCAGCGCCTCGCCGTCGTCGACCGTGCGGATCGCTCGCACCAGCTCGGCCGGCTCCACGTCCTTCAGCAGGTACCCGGCCGCGCCGGCCCGCACGGCCGGGAACAGCTTCTCGTCGTCGAGGAAGCTGGTCAGCACGAGCACCCGCGCCTCGGGCCGCGCCTCGCGCAGCCGCGCGGATCGCCTCGACGCCGCCGACGCCGGGCATCACCAGGTCCATCAGCACCACGTCGGGCTCGTGCTCCTGCGCGGCGCGCAGCGCCGCCTCGCCGTCGGCGACGTCGGCCACCACCTCGATGTCGTCCTGCAGCTCGAGGAACGTGCGCAGCCCCTGCCGGACGACCGCGTGGTCGTCAGCGATCAGGACGCGAATCCCGCACAGTCCACCTCCAGCGGATCGTGGTCCCGCGGCCCGGGCGCCGACTCGATCGCAGCCGAGCCGCCCAGCGCGCGGGCGCGCTCCTCCATCGACGTCAGGCCGAGGCGCCGCGACCGCAGGCCCGCCTCCTCCGGCTCGAACCCCACCCCGTCGTCCGCGACCGTCAGCCGCAGCCCGCCGGCGCTCCTCGTCGAGGCGCAGCTCGATGTGCTCGGCGCCGGCATGGCGCAGCGCGTTCTGCAGCGACTCCTGGGCGATCCGGAAGACCTCCTCGTCCACCCCCGGCCGCAGGCGCGGCGCCCCGCTCGAGCTCGCAGCCGATCTCCGCCCGGTGCGCTCGCCGCAGCAGCTCGACGTGCTTGCGCAGCGCGGCCGCCAGGCCCTCGGTCTCGAGCTCCGCGGGGCGCAGCTGGAACACCAGCGAGCGCAGCTCCACCACCGCCTCCCGGGCCAGCTCCTGCAGCACCGCCGACCTGCTCGCGGGCGGCCTCCGAGTCGCGCTCCAGCAGGGTGCCGGCCGACTGTGCCGCGAGCACGACCCCGAACAGCTTCTGCACCAGCGAGTCGTGCAGCTCGCGCGCCAACCGGTTGCGCTCCTCCACGATCGACAGCTCGCGGCTGCGCTCGTAGAGCCGCGCGTTCTCCATCGCCACCGCCGCGTGCGGAGCCAGCATCTCGATCAGCTCCTGGTCCTCGGCGTCGAACTCCTCGGCCCGCTCCTTGTCGGTCAGGTAGAAGGCGCCGACCACCTCCCCGCGCGCCACGATCGGCACGCCGAGAAACGACCCCATCAGCGGGTGGGCCGAGGGCCACCAGCCGCGAAAGCGCGGGTCGCGCTTGATGTCCAGCGTGCGGTAGGACTCCTCGGACTCGAGCGTGGCGCCCAGCAGCCCGTGCGTGCGCGGCAGCGGACCCATCGCCTCGACCTCCTCCTCTGTCATCCCGGAGGTGATGAAGCGGGCGAAGTTGCCCTCGCCGTCGGGCACGCCGAGCGCGGCGTAGCGGGCCCCCACCAGCTCCCGCGCTGTGTGCACGATGCGCTGGAGCACGGTGTCGACCGAGCGCTCGCCCGCGATCGCCAGGACGGCGTCGCTCATCGCCTTCACCGCGCCGCTTCGGCCCTCTGTCATCGAGCGCCACGATAGGGCGCGCCCGGGCCGGCCGCATCGGGCGCTGGGCCTAGGACCTCGGCGTCACCCCTGGGCCGGTTTCGGCCAGGGCAGCCCGCGGCGGCGGATCAGCAGGCCCGCCAGCGCGAGCAGCGCCACCCCGGCGGCGATCCACGGCAGCGGCGACGAGCCGCCGTCCGGGTGCGCCTCCGCGGTCGTCGCCCCGACACCCTTGAGCGTGTCGGCCGGGAACGGCGCCAGCCCGTGGGTGACGCGGCGATAGGCCGCCTTCGCTCGCGGCGTCGAGGGCATCCACACGTAGCCCTCGACCGCGTCGCTGCCGCGCATCAGGCCAGTGCTGGGCACGATCGCCGACATGAAGTGGTCGCGCTGGCCCTCGCCGATCGCGATCGTCGTCCGCACCGTGTACCAGGGCGCGGCGCGGTCGGGCGGGTCGGTGGGCGGGCCGCCCTCGGTGAGCGCCATCAGGACGTGGCGATCCTTGACCGTGCGGCAGTCGGACTTGCCGCAGACCTTCGCCGCCACCGGCTCCTTGGCGACCGCGGTCCCGGCGGGGACCAGCCACAGTGCCAGGACCATGCACATCGCAAGTCGTCTCATGCCCCGGGTACACCCGCCGTGCGCGGGCGGTTCCCCGACTCACGCAGGGGCGCGGCACTGCCGATGCGTCTGAGGATGAGCGTCAACGAATTCGTGCTCGTCCAGGGCATGCACGACACAAAGCTGGCCCTGCGGCGCTGGAACGAGCATCCGTGGCGGATGCTGCGGCCGTGGGCGACCCTCAGCCTCCTGATCGCCTGCGGGCTGCTCGGCGCGGTCTACGTGATCGCGAAGCTGACCACGCCCGACGTGACGAGCTACCTGATCCCGGGCTACAACTCCCAGGCGACGTTCCACGACTACCTGGCCGTGCTCTACCGGAACTCGCTCGTGCTCGCCCTGCACGCGATGGCCTGCGTCGCGGGCTTCATGGCCGGCAGCGCGCTCCCGCTCGCGGCGACCAAGCGCAGCGGTGTCTCGCGCTGGGTGCACGAGAAGGCCGGCCCGCTCGCGATCGGGTTCGTGATCTGCGCCACCACCTTCTCGCTCTGCACGCAGGCCTACGTGATCGGCGGCGGGGCCGCGGCGATCGCCGCCCAGCTCGGCACCAGCCCGGGCATGCTGCTGCTCGCGCTGGTCCCGCACGCCCTGCCCGAGCTGTTCGCGCTCTTCCTCCCGCTGGCGGCATGGATCGTCGCCAGCCGGGCCGGCGCAGTGGGAGGACCTGCTGGCCGCGACCTTCGTCACGGTCGCGATCTCGGTGCCGACGCTGCTCGCGGCGGCCGCGATCGAGATCTGGGTCTCGCCGCACCTGCTGGACGCGGTCGCGCGGTAGGGGCGGCCCGAAGGCCGCCCCCCGCCCATGCTACTTCGGGTACGTGGTCGTCGCCGTGGCCTTGTGGCCGGTCTCGTCGACGAACGTCACGCGCACGGTCCGCGTCTTGCCCTTGCGGCCCACGACCGAGGCGAACCCGACGGTGCGCGTCTTGCCGTTGACCTTGACCTTGCCCGTCTTCCTGAGCACGTGCGAGGTCACGTCGATCACGGAGTTGTCCACGCCGGGCGCCGGGTGCACGCAGGTTGTCCGGCACCTGGAAGCGCAGCTCGGAGCTCGGGATGCCCTCGATCTTCACGTCGAAGATCGGCGCAGCCAGCGCGCCGTGAATCGACAGCGGGCAGGCAGGCGGATCCGTGTCGATCCGAATCGTCATCCCGCCGCGCTTCTTGGTCACGCCCGGGCCGTTGCTGATGTTGATCAGCGTCAGCTTCACGTCGCACGCCGGCCTTGGCGGTCGGATCTGTAGCCGCCCCGAACGCGTTCGCAATCGTGCCGTTCCCGACGATCGCCGCCTTGCACTTCTTGTTGTACTTCGGCGACTCATCCGACTGCGCGAACGTGCAGCGTCGGACGCGCCTTCGGGAAGTACTTGATTCCCTCCGCCGCGATGAAGTACCGGTTGATCACCGACGGACGGTTGTTGTTGGTGTCCCCGACCTCGTAGCCGAAGTTCAGGAACGCGGCCAGCGGCTTGGCGGCGCTGCCCACCTTGTTGCCGGGACCACCGGACGCGATGTCCACCTCGTAGGTGTTCACCGCGTACGCGATCCCGACAGCCGAGAACGCCACCACCACGGCAGCGACCGCGGCAATCCAGAGCTTGCGCATCTCCCCCTCCTATGTGAACGACGGGTGGGGCGGCCCGAGGGCCGCCCCACTCCATCAATCAGCTACTTCGGGTACGTCGTGGTCGCCGTGGACTTGTTGCCGTCCTCGGAGACGAACGTCACGCGCACGGTCCGCGTCTTACCCTTGCGGCCGACCGCCGAGGCGAACCCGACGGTGCGGCTCTTGCCCTTGACCTTGACCTTGCCCGTCTTCTTGAGCACGTGCGAGGTCACGTCGATCACGGAGTTGTCGACGCCCGGAGCCGGGTGAACGAGGTTGTCCGGCACCGTGAAGCGAAGCTCGGAGCTCGGGACGCCCTCGATCTTCACGTCGAACATCGGCGCAGCCAGCGCGCCGTGAATCGACAGCGGGCAGGCAGGCGGATCCGTGTCGATCCGAATCGTCATCCCGCCGCGCTTCTTCGTCACGCCCGGGCCGTTGCTGATGTTGATCAGCGTCAGCTTGACGTCACATCCGGCCTTGGCGGTCGGGTCGGTAGCCGCCCCGAACGCATTGGCAATCGTGCCGTTCCCGACGATCGCCGCCTTGCACTTCTTGTTGTACTTCGGGCGACTCATCCGACTGCGCGAACGTGCACGTCGGACGCGCCTTCGGGAAGTACTTGATTCCCTCCGCCGCGATGTAGTACTGGTTGATCACCGACGGACGGTTGTTGTTGGTGTCTCCGACTTCGTAGCCGAAGTTGAGCGAAGACGGCACGGGCTTGGCGGTGCTTCCCGCCTTGTTGGGGCTGCCCGATGCGATGTCGACGTTGTACGTGTTTACCGCGTACGCGATGCCGACGGCCGAGAACGCCACCACGACGGCAGCGACTGCGGCAATCCAAAGCTTTCGCATTCCTCCTCCTGGGGGTGATACGGGTTTACAACGAAAACGCCCGCGACGAATGCCGCAACGAGCGCGATCACCCTATAACACGGGAGCGCACCCAGTGTTGCGCAACCCGCATGCGACCTTCCCCCGAAACAGAGATCTACGCCCCCGAGTTCCCGGCCGGGCTGGAGTGGGTCAACGTCGCCGTTCCTGCGCATGAACACGCTGCTGGGGCGGGGAGCCGTGCTAGTCGAGTTCTGGGACTTCGCGCGGGTGAACTCGCTGCGCACGATGCCGTACCTGAAGGCCTGGCACGAGCGCTACGCGGATGCGGGCCTGAGGGTGATCGGCATCCACTCGCCGGGCTACTCGTTCGGCCGCGACCGCGACACCGTCGTCCGGGCGGTCGAGCGGCTCGACGTGAGCTACCCGGTGCTGCTCGATCCCGAGCTCGAGGCGTGGCGCGCCTACGGGAACATCGGCTGGCCCGGGCGCTACCTGTTCGACCGCACCGGCAAGCTCGTGTTCGTCCACTACGGCGAGGGCGAGTACGTGGAGACGGAGCTCGCGATCCAGGAATACCTGGGCGAGGCCCGCGAGCCGCTCGCCCCCGTGCGCCCGGAGGACGCCCCCGGCGTGCTGCTCGAGCCCCAGACCGCTGACATCGTGCTGCCCGCGGACCGCCATCGGCTCGAGCTGGTGCGGGACTGGGCGGACGGCGACGACTGGATCGAGGCCGCCGACGCCGGGGCGTCAGCGGAGTTCAGCTTCAGCGCCGCGGCAGCCTACGCCGTGATGTCCGGCGCGGGACTGGAGCCGGGGCTCTACGAGGTCGCGGGTCGCGTGGAGGCGGCGTCGCCCGGCGTGCGGCTGCACGGGGTGCAGTTCACGCCTGTCCCGCCAGAGCCCGGCGGATCTCGCGCGGGAGCATGAATCGGACGTCCTCCTGGACCACCTCGAACTCGGCGACGTCCTTGGTCCCGCGCGCGCGGAAGAACTCAACCAGCCTCTGAACGAGCTCCTCGGGCGCGCTCGCGCCCGGAGCTGATGCCGACCACGCGCTTGCCCTCGAGCCACTCCTCGCGCACCTGCCCCTCGTTGTCGATCAGGTGCGAATCGGCGCCGTGGTCGCGGGCCACCTCCACCAGGCGGTTGGAGTTGGACGAGTTGCTCGACCCGATCACCAGCACCAGGTCGCACTCGCGGGCCATCTGGCGCACGGCCATCTGACGGTTGGTGGTGGCGTAGCAAATGTCGTCGGACTTCGGACCCGTGATGTTGGGGAAGCGCTCGTGCAGCCGCCGAATGATGCGGTCGGTCTCGTCGACCGACAGGGTCGTCTGGGTCAGGAAGGCGACGCGGTCGGGGTCGGGCAGCTCCAGCCGGTCCACGTCCTCCTCGGTCTCCACGAGGACGAACGCCTCCGGCGCCTCGCCCATGGTGCCCTCGACCTCCTCGTGGCCCTCGTGGCCGATCAGGACGATCGTGTAGCCCTCGGCGGCGAACTTCTTCGCCTCCACGTGCACCTTGGTGACGAGCGGGCAGGTGGCGTCGATCGTCTTGAGGCTGCGCTCCTGCGCGTTCGCGTGCACGCTCGGCGCCACGCCGTGGGCGGAGAAGATCACCGTCTGCCCAGCCGGCACCTCGGTCTCCTCCTCGACGAAGATCGCGCCGCGCTCGCGCAGCTGCTCGACCACGTGCTTGTTGTGCACGATCTCCTTGCGCACGTAAACGGGCGGCCCGTACAGCTCGAGCGCGCGCTCGACCGTCTGAACGGCGCGGTCGACGCCCGCGCAGTAGCCGCGCGGCGCCGCCAGCAGCAGCTTCTCGGGGACCGAGGCCATCGCGTCAGAGGCTAGCGACGAAGCGGTACACGGCCTCCCCGGTCACGTCGAGGCTGCGCTCCGAGACGCTCGACAGGTCGTCGCAGCGCAGGTGCCAGCAGGGGAAGTCGAAGTCGATCAGGTCGATCGCCGGCACGCCCTCCCGCAGGAAGGGGATGTGGTCGTCGAGGATCGAGCCGCGCGTGTACGGCGGGAAATGACGGCCGACGCCGACTGCCCGAGCCGCGGCGCGCAGCCGCCGCCCACAGGCCGGGATCCGACGAGCCCTCGCGCGGCAGGCTGAGGCGGCGGTCGCCCACGAAGTCGAGCAGCACCATCGCCCGGGCGTCGCGGTAGCGCGCCGCGGCCACCTTGGCGCCGCGCAGGCCTCGCGCTGCGAACAGCCGGTCGGGCGTGCCGCGCGGGCTCTCCTCGCCGTCGAACAGGATGAACTTGATCGTGTGCCGGGGACGCTCGAGCGTGCGCGCCAGCTGAACGGCGACGGCCGTGCCGGACGCGCCGTCGTTGGCCCCCACGAAGCCGGGGATGTCCTTCGTGTCGTAGTGGGCGCCGACGACGATGTAGCCCGGCTCGCGCCCCGGCACTGTGCCGACGACGTTGCGCAGGCCGTTCGGCACCGCCTCGAAGCGACCGCGCGGGAGCAGTCGGCGCAGCCGCCGCGCGAGCGAGCGGGACGCCGCCGATCCGGCCGGGCGCGGGCCCAGCTCGACCTGATCGCGCAGCAGCGCCCAGGCCGCGCCGGAGTCGAAGCGGTCGGCCTTCGGACGTGCGACGTCCGCCGGCGCGCCGTCGGCCTCGTCGTCCCCAAAGGGGAGGTTGTCCGTGGCCACGAGCGTCACCAGGGCGAGTCCCAGCAGCACTTGCACCGCGAGCACGGCGCCGAGGAGCTTCACGGAAGCGATTGTGGCGGGTAGATTCTCCTCATGGCACAGCAGGGACATAAGGACCGGCTCAGCGCCATCGACGCTTCCTTCCTCCATCAGGAGAAGCAGTCGTCGCACATGCACGTGGGCGCCCTGGTGATCTTCGAGGGGCCGGCGCCGTCGCACGACGAGTTCTCCAGGCACATCCAGTCGCGCCTGCGGCTCGTGCCGCGTTACCGCCAGAAGCTGGCCATCCCGCGCTTCGAGATGGGCCGCCCCTTCTGGGTCGACGACCCGTCCTTCAACATCGACTACCACGTGCGCCACACCGCGCTGCCGAAGCCCGGCTCGGACGACCAGCTGCGTCAGCTCGCCGGGCGCATCTTCTCCCAGCGCCTCGACCGCTCGAAGCCGCTCTGGGAGGTTTGGCTGATCCAGGGCTTCGAGGGCGACAAGTTCGCCGTCATCTCGAAGACCCACCACGCGCTCGTGGACGGCGTGTCCGGCGTCGACATCGCCACGGTGCTGTTCGACTTGCAGCCGGTCCCGCCGGAGGTCACCGAGGAGGACGACTGGGTGCCGTCGCCCGCGCCGTCGGACGTGGATCTGGTGGCCGAGGGGATCAAGGGGCTGGTGCGCACGCCGCTCTCGCTCGCCGGCCGCGCGATCGGAGCGGTCAGCAGCCCCGGCCGCTCGCTGGAGCAGGCGCGCGAGGCCGCCGAGGGCCTCGGCGAGATCGTCTGGGCCGGCATGAACCCGGCGCCCGACGTGCCGCTCAACGTGCCGATCGGCCCGCACCGGCGCGTGCGCTGGGTGCAGAGCCGGCTGAGCGACTTCAAGGAGATCAAGGACAGCCTCGGCGGCACGGTGAACGACGCCGTCCTGGCCGTCGTCGCCGGCGCGCTCGGCCGCTGGCTTGGCACGCGCGGCGTGCGCACCGAGGGGCTCGAGCTGCGCGCGCTCGTGCCGGTCTCGATCCGCGCCCAGGACGAGCGCGGCGCCCTCGGGAACCGGATCGCCGCGATGCGTGGGCCGCTGCCGGTCTACGTGAAGGACCCGGTCGAGCGTCTCCAGCAGGTGCAGGAGTCGATGGGCAACCTCAAGCAGAGCAAGCAGGCGCTCGGCGCCGAGGTGATCGCCGGGCTGACGGACTTCGCGCCGCCGACCTTGCTCGCGCAGGCCTCGCGGCTCAACTTCTCCACGCGGCTGTTCAACCTGATCGTCACGAACGTGCCGGGGCCGCAGTTCCCGCTCTACCTGCTCGGCCGCGAGATGCTCGAGATCGTGCCGATCGCGTTCCTGCCGGAGAACCACGCGCTCGCGATCGCGATCATGAGCTACAACGGCAAGGTCGACTTCGGCCTGCTGGCCGACTACGACGCGATGACCGACCTCGAGGACTTCGGCACGATGCTCGAGGACTCGCTGGCCGAGCTGCTCAAGGCGGCGCGCAAGCGCAGCAAGGCCGCCGCCAAGTCGAACGGGGTCAAGAAGGCTCGACCGGACGGCCGGCCCGCACCGAGTGCCGAAAGCCGCCAACCGTCCACCTGACGGCCGCGCGAGCGGTAGGTTTCTCGCACTCGCTATGAAGAAACTGCTCGCGCTCATCCCCGCCCTGGCCCTGCTCGCTCCCGCTGCCGCCGTGGCGGCCCCGCCCGAGCCGTTCGGCCACTCCTGCACGCCGCAGGACGGCGTGATCTTCTGCCCGACGTCGAGCGACGCGCAGCGCGTGCCGAGCTGGGACGGCGTGCCGCTCGACGTGGACGTGACGCTCCCGCCGACCGGGAACGGCCCGTTTCCGGCGATCGTGATGATGCACGGCTGGGGCGGGAGCAAGACCAACTTCGAGTCGACCACGCCGGAGGGCAGCGGCGGCACCACGTTCCACTGGAACAACAACTTCTTCGCGAAGCGCGGCTACGCGGTCCTCACGCCCAGCTCGCGCGGGTTCGGGCGCTCGTGCGGCGCGATGGACTCGCGCACCTCGCCGGGCTGTGACCGCGGCTGGGTGCGCCTGGCCGACCACCGCTACGAGGGCCGCGACGTTCAGTACCTGCTCGGGCTGCTCGTGGACCAGCACGTGGTCAACCCCGACGAGATCGGCGTGACCGGCATCTCGTACGGCGGCATCCAGTCGCTCAACCTGGCTCGGCTGCGCAACCGCATCCGGCTGCCCAACGGCTCCTACAAGCGCTGGCGCAGCCCGAAGGGCACCAACCTGTCGATCGCGGCCGCCTACCCGCGCTGGGGCGGGTCTGACATGACCTACGCGCTGCAGCCGAACGGCCGCTTCCTCGACTTCCGCCCCTACCACGTCGGCCAGAGCGCCGAGCCCGGCGGCGTGCAGAAGCAGAGCTACGTCTCCGCGCTCTATGGGGCCGGCGCCGGGACCGGCTTCTACGCGACGGCCGGCGCGCCGTTCAGCGCCGACCTGCCGCTCTGGAAGCAGCTGACCGACGCCGGCGAGCCCGAGACGCCGCAGGTGCTGCGCGTGGCCCGCGAGCTGACCGGCAACCACAGCATCGCGGGGCTGACGGGCGTGCCTGCGCCGCTGCTCGTCGAGAACGGCTGGACCGACGACCTGTTCCCCGCCGAGGAGGCGCTGCGCGTCTGGCGCATCTTCCACGGGGTCAGGGGCGCGCGCGTGAGCCTCCAACTCGGCGACCTGGGCCACCCGCGCGGCGCCAACCTCACGGACCCCGACCACGTCTTCAACACCCAGGGCGCCCGCTTCTTCGCCGCCTATCTCAAGGGGAACGGCCGCGGGCCGCGCCCGGGGTCGGTGGACGTGTTCACGTCCGTCTGCCCCAGGGACGGCACGAGCGGCGCGCGGTACCGCGCGAAGAGCTGGGAGCAGCTGCACCCGCACTCCGTCGCCCTGGCGGCGCGGGGCGCCCAGACGATCACGTCGTCCGGCGGCAACCCGGAGATCTCGGCCGCGATCAACCCGATCGGCGGCAAGAGCCCATGCGAGCCGCTCGACGCCGCCCGCGCCCCCGGGACGGCGGTGGCCGAGCGGCGCGTGAGCAAGCCGTTCACGATGATCGGCATGCCGACCGTGCGCGCCGAGATCCGCACGAAGGGGCGCGGCGGCATGATCGCGTCGCGGCTGTGGGACGTGCACGACGGCCAGCAGGTGCTGGTGTCGCGCGGCATCTACCGCCTCGAGGACAACCAGAAGGGCAAGGTCGTGTTCCAGCTGTTCGGGAACGGCTGGCGCTTCGCTCCCGGCCACACCGCCAAGGTCGAGCTGGTCGGCAGCGACTCGTCCTACCTGCGCCCGAGCAACTTCGACTTCTCGGTGAAGGTCTCGAAGCTGACCGTGAGCCTTCCGACACACGGTCCAACTCGGTAGGCCAAAGGGCGCAAATTCGTTGATCGGCCGCCCCCGCGCCCCTACCTTGCTGGGGTGCGAGGAGAGTCGCGTCAGATCGTGGCGTTCGGCGGTGGCGGCTTCTCCATGGAGCGCGGCAACACGCTGCTCGACGACTACGTGCTGGCGCTGACGCGCAAGGAGCGCCCGCGGGTCTGCTTCCTGCCCACCGCGAGCGGCGACGCGGACCACTACATCGTGCGCTTCTACCGAGCCTTCGACTCGGCCCGCTGCGAGCCGTCGCACGTGTCGCTGTTCCGCCGCGAGCAGTCGGCCGGCGACGTGCACGAGCAGCTGCTCGGCAGCGACCTGATCTACGTGGGCGGCGGCAGCGTGATCAGCATGCTCGGCGCCTGGCGGGCGCACGGGCTCGATGCGACGCTGCGGCGTGCCTGGGAGCGCGGCGTGGTCCTGTGCGGGCTGAGCGCGGGCTCGCTGTGCTGGTTCGCCCAGGCGGTCACCGCGTTCCACGGGGCGCCGGAGCCGATCGACGGGCTCGGCCTGCTGCCCTGGAGCAACTGCGTGCACTTCGACGCCGAGCCGGAGCGCTGCCGCGCCTATCGGGATCTGCTCGCCGGCGGCATGGTGGAGGGCTACGCGGTAGAGGACGGGGCCGCGCTGCACTTCGAGGGCGAGCGGCTGACCCGCGTGGTGAGCTCGCGGGCGGGGGCGCGGGCATACCGCATGCGCTGGACCGGCGACCGCCTCAGCCGCCGGCAGCTGCCGGCCGACTACCTCGGGGTCGCGCCCGCCGCTGTGCGGGCGGCCTGAGGGTGGCGAGCCGAGCAGAGCCGCGCCGGATCGTGGCGATGGGCGGCGGGGGCTTCTCCTCCCCGCCCGGCGACCCCTCGCTCGACCGCTACGTGCTCGAGGTCGCGCGGGTGCCGCACCCGCGCATCTGCCTGCTGCCCACGGCCGGCGGCGACGCCGAGGAGCAGATCCGGCGCTTCTACGCCGCCTACCGCCACCTCCCCTGCGAGCCGACGCACCTGTCGCTGTTCCGGCTCGGCGCCGAGCCGGTCGACGTGGCCTCCGTGCTGCTCGGCCAGGACGTGCTCTACGTGGGCGGCGGCAGCATGCTCAACCTGCTGGCCGTGTGGCGCGCCCACGGCGTCGACGCGATCCTGCGCGAGGCCTGGGAGCGGGGGATCGTCCTGTGCGGGATCAGCGCCGGGTCGATGTGCTGGTTCGAGGCCGGCGTGACGACCTCCTTCGGGGCGCCGCGCCCGGTGCCCGGCCTGGGCCTGCTGCCCGGAAGCAACTCGGTGCACTACGACAGCGAGCCGGCGCGCCGGCCGTGCTTCCACGAGGCGATCCGCACCGAGGCGGTGCCGCCGGGCTGGGGCGCCGACGACGGCGTGGGCCTGCTGTTCGTCGGGCGCGAGCTGGTGGAGGCGGTCAGCGCCCGGCGCGGCGCCGGGGCCTACTGGGTCGAGGAGACGCAGGGCGAGGCGGTCGAGACCGCGCTCCTGCCGCGCGCGCTGCCCGGGCGCGAGGAGCTCGAGCTGCCCACGCCCCTCTCGATCGTCGAGTGGCGCGAAGCGCGGGTGCGGCGCCGGTAAGGTCTCGGCATGGCCGAGCAGACCGCGGACGCCAACGGCATCGAGATCGTCTACGAGACGATCGGCGATCCCTCGCACCGGCCGCTGTTGCTGGTCATGGGGCTCGGCGCTCAGCTGATCCACTGGGATCTGGAGCTGTGCGAGCAGCTGGCCGACCGTGGCTTCTGGGTGATCCGCTTCGACAACCGCGACTCCGGCCGCTCCACCCAGGTGGACGCGCCGGTGCCCGACCTGCGGCGCGCGATGCTCGGACTGAGGATCGAGGCGCCCTACCGGCTCGAGGACATGGCCGACGACGCGTTCGGGCTGCTCGACCACCTCGGCGTCGAGGCGGCCCACGTGATGGGAGCGTCGATGGGCGGGATGATCGCCCAGACCATGGCTCTCGCACGCCCGGAGCGGGTGCTCTCGCTCACCTCGATCATGTCGACCACGGGCGAACGGCGGGCGGGCCGGCCGAAGCTGCGCGTGTGGGGCGTGCTGATGCGCCAGGCGCCGCGCGACCGCGAGGCCTACATCGAGAGCTTCGTGAAGACCTTCCGGCTGATCGGGTCCAGCGGCTTCCCGCGCGACGACGACCGCCTCCGCGAGCTGGCCGCCGCCACCTACGACCGCGGCCACCACACGGCCGGCACCGGGCGCCAGCTGGCGGCGATCCTGGCGTCGGGCGACCGCACGGCCCGGCTGCGCTCGCCTGGCGGTGCCGACCACCGTCATCCACGGCCGCGACGACCCGCTCGTGCCGTTCCGCGGCGGTCGCGCCACCGCCGCCGCCATCCCGAACGCGCGGCTGATCGCGGTCCCCGGGATGGGGCACGACCTGCCGCGCGAGGTGTGGCCGCAGCTGATCGACGCGGTGGTCGAGACGGCCGGGCGCGCGGCGCCGGCCGGCGTGGCCTAGCGGCCGGCGAGCTCGCGCGCGAGCTCGAGCGTCTCGGCGTCCAGAACGTCCTCGACCAGCTCGTAGCGCTCGCCGTACTCCGCCAGCACCGCGTCGTGCACGGCGGCCCAGCCGACTCCCGGCGCCTCCTCGGCCACGGCTCCCACGGTGGCCGGGTCCCAGGACAACGACAGCGCCGCGTAGACCGGCTCCAGCACCTCCCGCACCGCCGCCGCGTCCTCCGCCACGATCACGGTTCCCACGTGGGCGCCGCCCGAGATCACCCGCTGGCCGATGCCCGCCAGCTTGCGGGCTGCGGCCGCGTTGACGCTCCAGCGGCCGGGGCAGTACTCGCCCGGCACCTCGCCCACTCGCGCGTCGACGCCGAGCCGCCGCAGCGCTCGCGCGATCAGCTCGGCGGTCGCCTCGAAGCGCTGTGGAGATGCCGCCGCGCGGGTCGGAGGAGGGCACGGCGTGGGCGAGCTCCAGCGTGCCCTCGTGGAACACCGCTGCCCGGCCGCCGGCCAGCCGCAGCACCGAGCCGAAGCCCGCAGCTCGCGCGGCCGCGACCGCCTGCGCGTAGCCCGGCGCGAGCGCGTCGCGCTTGGCGAACGCGACCACCCGCGCGGGCCGGGCGAGCCTCAGCGTCTCGGGCAACTCGCCGGCCGCCACCCGCCGCATCGTCGCCTCCGAGACCGCCGTGTCGAGCGCGGGATCGTCGGGAAAGCAGTCGAACAGGACGCGCAGGGGCGCAGCGCTCAGTAGCCGAGCGCGAACTTGGCTTCTTCGCTCATCAAATCGGGCGTCCACGGCGGCGTGAAGGTCATCTTCGGGTGGACGGCGGTCACACCGTCCAGCTCGCTCACGAACTCCTCGATCTGCTCGGACACCTGCGGCCCGATCGGACAGCCCGGCGAGGTCAGCGTGAAGCTGACGAACACGTCTCCACCCTCGATCTCCACCGTGTAGATCAGCCCAAGCTCGACGAAGTCGAGCCCGAGCTCGGGATCGATCACATTGGTGAGCGCGTCCTGGACGTCGTCGACGGTCGGCATGCAAACGAGGATAGTAGGGTCAGGCAGCCATGCCGCTGCTGGCGCTGCTTGTCCTCTTCATCGTCGTCCCGCTCGCCGAGCTGTACGTGATCCTCAAGGTTGGGGATGCGATCGGCGCGGCCTGGACGATCGCGCTGCTCGCCGCCGATTCCGTGCTCGGCTGGATGCTGCTGCGCTCCCAGGGGCGCTCCGTCTGGCGCCGCTTCAACGAGACCATGGCGGCCGGTCGCGTGCCCCATCGCGAGCTGATCGACGGCGTGCTCGTCGTCTTCGGCGGCGCCTTCCTGATCACGCCCGGCTTCCTCACGGACATCGTCGGCCTGCTGCTGCTGCTGCCGCCCACGCGCTCGGTCATCCGCGGGCTCGTGGCCCGCCGGCTCGGGCGCCGCATCGTCACCACCAACGAGCCCTTCGACGTCGAGGGCACCGCCACCGAGTACGACGCGCCCTCGAGGCGGCTCGAGCGGTGAGCGTCGAGGCGTTCGCGCTCTCGTTCTTCGATCCCGACCGCGAGCTCTACGGAACGGCGCGGTCCGGTGCGACGCTGCTCTTCCACGGCCGTGAGCCGGCGGCCCACGCGGACGGCCCCGAGGTGACGGAGGACGGCGACGGCTGGCGCGCCGAGCTGGCCGAGCGGCTGTCGCTGCGGATCGAGCCGGTCAGCCCCGAGGCGGACCTCGAGGGCGTCACGGCACGCATCTGCCGTGTGACCGGCGAGGTCGACGGCACGAACGTCGACTGCCTGGGGACCTTCTCGATCACCACGATCGCCCCGCACTGGGAGGAGCTCCAGGCCGTGCGCAGCATCTCGGCCCTGGTGGACGAGGGCAGCGGCCTGCTGGCACTCGCCCGCCGGCCGCGCGACGCCTTCGGCCACGGCGACGAGCAGGTGAGCGCGGGCCTCTTCATCGACGGGGAGCTGCACCAGGTCGAGGAGGCCCGCATCTCCACCGTGTACGACGGCGGCGGGCGCCAGCGCAGCGCGGGGCTCGAGCTGTGGCTCCCCGAAGAGGAGTTCCCGCGCCGGGGGTCCGGCCTCGTGATCGCCGGGTCCTCGTTCGAGCTCGAGGCGATTCGGGTGCACGCGGCCGTGTTCCGCTGGCGGCTCGAAGGGCGCGAGGGCATCGGCGCCTACGAGCTGATGGTGCGGGTGGTGCCGCCCGTGGCGGCGTGATCCGGGCGCTGATCAGCGACTTCGGCGGCGTGCTGACCACGCCGCTGTCGGCCGGCTTCCTCGCCTACCAGGAGGAGGCCCCGATCTCGCTGGAGGACCTCGGGCGCGGCATGCAGGCGGCCGCCGAGGCCTACGGCGAGCATCCGCTGCACTCGCTCGAGCGCGGAGAGATCAGCGAGCAGGAGTTCGCGCGCCGCCTGGCCGAGGAGCTGCACGACGGGTTCGACCTGGCCCGGCTGCGCGCGCTCTACTTCGAGCTCATCCATCCGAACGAGCCGATGATCCGCTTCATCGCAGAGCAGCGCCGGCGCGGGCTGCGCACGGCCCTGCTGACCAACAACGTTCGCGAATGGGAGCCGCTCTGGCGCGCCAAGCTGCCCGAGCTCGACGAGATCTTCGAGATCGTCGTCGACTCGGCCTTCGTCGGGATGCGCAAGCCCGAGCCGGGCATCTACGAGCTCACCGTCGAGCGGCTCGGGGACGACCTGACCGCCCAGGAGTGCCTGTTCGTCGACGACATCGAGCTCAACTGCGAGGCCGCCCGCGCGCTTGGGATGACGGCGGTGTGGTTCCAGGACTCCGACCAGGCGATAGCCGAGCTCGAGTCAGCGCTGGGCCAATAGGGCGGCGATCCCGGCCGCGAGCGCCGCTCGTGAGCGGGCGACGCTGAGGCCCTGATGGGTGCGCCAGCTATCCCACGTGGCCCAGGAGCAGTGGGCGATCAGCGCTGCGCGCAGCGGCTCGCGCTCGTCGGCGGCGATGGCGTCCAGCTCGCGGCGGAACACGCGCTCGACCTCGACCGCCTTCGCCTGGCGGGCGGTGGCGAGCCACCCCGCCACGGACGACGACTCGTGCTCGATCAACAGCCCGGCCCGGCGCACTCCGCCGATCTGCTCGTAGAGGCGGGCGCGCTGCTTGACGAACTGCTCGATTCGCTCGGGCAGCGGTAGCGTCGAGTCGACCGGCCGCAGCGTCGGCACCACGCGGTCGTACTGCTCGCGCGCGACGGCCTCGAGGAGCGCCTCGCGGTCGGGGAAGTGCTGGAACACCGAGCGCTCCGAGACGCCCGCGCGCGCGGCGATCGCCGCGGCGGTCGGCGTGGGCTGTCCCTCGTCGAGCAGGCTCAGCAGCGAGTCGACCAGCGCCTGCCGCGTGCGCTCGGCCCGGACGGTCCGGCCGTCGCGCTGGTCGGGGGTTGCGCCCATTGGGCACAGCATATGTCCGGCCTCACGAAATTCCGCAACTTGCGGGATCAATGTAGGAGCGACTCTTGACGCCGACTTGGCTCGCTGGTCTACTGATTCTCGAGACGCGGACGGAGCGCAAAGAGCGAAGCCAGAGGTTGTGAGGCTCGCCGCGCAGCACGTCGAGCTTCGGCTGACGAGCGCGCACCTCAAGCGCGAAGTTCGCGTCTCTCTTATCGCCCCGGCCTCGGCCGGGGCGATTTGCATTTGGGGGCCGGTTCGCTCAGCGGCCGCGCGCGGCCAGCTCGCGCTTCGCGGTCTTGCGGAAGCGGCGCATCTTCTTCATGTTCAGCCGCACGCGCGAGACGAGCCCGCCGGGTGGCAGCTCGAAGCCGCCGACCAGCTTGCGCGGGATGATCGTCCAGGCGCCGTCCTCCTCGACGAGGTCGCCGCGCACCTGGAAGTTGCGCTGCCACTTGAACTCGGGCCCGTGGTCGTGCGCAGCGACGCAGGCGAGGCCCGGCTGCCACGGAACGCCGACCGGGGCGCCGCCGAACCGCACCCGCTGTGCGGCGCGGTCGACCTCGATCGGCACGCGGCACCGAGAACGGGAAGCCGTCCGGGGCGACGAGCGTGATCACGGCCGTCCGGGTAGCGCGCGCCCAGCTCCTCCATGCGCTCGTCCCAGGCGACCTCGCCGCCCCGACGGGTCGGCGTGCCCGACGCCGGGCTCCTCGACGTGCCCGGAGCGCACCTCCTCCATGCGAACGTCGAACAGCTGCGGCTCGCGGGCCGGGTCTCCCTCGTGCCAGACGTAGATGCGCTCGGGGCGCACGTGGATGTAGATGCGCGTGAGGTACCAGTGGAGGAACGGCTCGAACACCTTCGGCGGCATCTCGTTCTGCGCGCTCGGGCAGCTTCTCCGCCATCTCGCGCCTGTAGCGCTCGCGGTTCGCGTCGAGGTCGCGATCGTCGACCTCGGCGGTCCCCTGCACCAGCACCTGCGGCGCGGCTTCGATGCCGCTGCCGGTCGGGTCGGAGAACAGCATCGCCACCTTCGGGTTGGCGCGCGCGTCCTTGGCCTTCTTCGGATAGCCGAGCCCGGTGGTCACGTCGATGCACGGATCGCCCGGGCGGTAGTAGGGCGTGAGACGGCCAGGTGATCGGCTGGCCGCCGCCGTCGACGGTCGTGAACTCGGTCGTGATGAAGCGATCGAACACCTGCTGCACCTCGGGCGGGAGCGTCGCTGTCATGGCCCGATTCAATCACGCGCGTTCGTCCGTCCTGGCCCCGCGCTCCTCAAGCAGGTGCCCCGAAAAGCCGATCAGGTGGATGGACGCGTGCGATCGACTGGACCCGGACAACCGCTCTTGCCGGGCGCGCCTGCGAGCGCGCCTCGCCGCCGCATACGCGGCCGGCGGTCCCGCCTGCGCGCGGGGCAGGACGGCTCGATGCTGATCGAGGTGATGGTCGGCGCCGTGGTGCTCGGCGATCGTGACGACCGCGCTGCTCAACGGCATCGACGGCGCCCAGGGCGCGAGCGCCGCGAACAAGGCCCGCTCGACCGCGGCGGCGCTCGCCGAGCAGGACCAGGAGCGCATGCGCTCGCTGCCGGTGGCGACCCTGCTCGGCTGACTCCGCCACGCGCACGGTGACCGTCCGCGGCGTGAACTACACCGTCATGTCGAGCGGCAGCCTGGGTGACCGACAGGGCGGATCGATCAGCTGCTCGAACAACTGCCAAGACGGCGGCCAACCTCCGCATCCAGTCGCGGGTCACCTCCAACGACACGGCGGCCACGATCGACCAGGTGAGCCTCGTCACGCCGCCGCCCGGCTCGTTCGCCACCGGCGAAGGCCGCGCGCATCGTGAAGGTGGCCGACCGCAACGGGGCGCCGAGCGTCCGGTGGCCTCGGTCAACCTGATCGGCGCCGGCTCGTTCTACCGGCACCACCAACTCGCTTGGCTGCGTGGTCTTCCCGTTCGTCCCGGTCGGCAACTACATCGCCTCCGTGGGCGGGCTGTCGCTCGTCGACTGGCAGGGCAACTCGCCCGTCACGAAGGCGCTGACCGTCACGCAGAGCACCTCCACGACGACGAGCCTCGAGATGGACGGGTCGGCGCAGATCCGCGCGATCTTCGACACGAGCGTGAACGGGGCGACCGCCGTGGCCGCCAAGTCCCAGTGGCTGACCGTCTCCGAACTCCAAGCTGACCGTGGGCGCGAAGACGTTCAACTCGTCGCCGACCAGCCCGGCCCAGGCGACCATCACGGCCGCGAACCTGTTCCCGTTCCTCGACGGCTACGGCGTATTCGCGGGCGCGTG
This sequence comes from uncultured Thermoleophilaceae bacterium, assembly GCA_963722245.1. Taxonomy (GTDB): domain Bacteria; phylum Actinomycetota; class Thermoleophilia; order Solirubrobacterales; family Thermoleophilaceae; genus JACVRW01. The sequence goes on along the minus strand of CAVRKM010000012.1, from coordinate 252,539 downwards.
CTCGTCGAACAACCCGGCGCTGGCGCCGACCAGCAACTCGGCCCTGCTCCAGACCTTCTCCCCGACGCCGGGGCAGGTGCTGACGATGACGACGGCCAACGACATCCGGATGCCGTCGATCAACGTTCGCGTCGTCAAACGCGAACGTCCTCGTGAGCGTCACGCCGTCGCCACGGTGATCGTCAAGACGAACGACGGCGGCTGCACGAACACGTTCGCGAACCAGACGGCGAAGACAAGCACCACCGGCACCTGCCCGAGCCCGGCTTCCCCTACGGCACCTACAAGATCTGCGCGCAGGCACGGTGAGGCCGGAGTCACCGCACGGGCACGCCGACGTCTACAACGGCGGTACGACCGCGCTCACGACGCGAACGGCACCAGCACGGTCGTAGCCGAGACCGTCTCCAACAAGTCGACGACACCGTCTGCAACACCACCGCGGCCGGCAACTCGACGAACACCACGCACCAATGGCGCCATCCGCATCAAGCTGAACCGGACGGGGTGTGCACGTGACGCCCCGGCCCCGTCTCCAGACGAGAGCGGCTTCAGCCTCGTCGAGCTGCTCGTGGCCATGGTCATCGGGATGATGGTCCTGATGGCGGCGTTCATGGTGCTGGACCGGACGATCACGGCGTCCGGCCAGGTCGCCGACCGCAGCGAGGCGCTCCAGCGCGGTCGCCAGGCGATGGAGCTGGTCACCCGCCAGCTGCGCTCGCAGGTGTGCGTCGGCTCCACGAAGCCGATCGTCTCCGGGACCGACACGAGCGTCAGCTTCTACGCCGACCTGAGCGACGGCACGACGCCGATCAAGCAACGCACGCTCAGCTACAGCGCCGTGACCGACACGATCACCGAGACGCTCGTCCCGGGGGCCGGCACCTACCCGAACCTGACCTTCACCGGCACGCCGATCCAGCACGCCGCTGCTCACCAAGGTCAAGCAGATCCAGGACAACGGCCCCCCGGTACGCTGCGGCCGATCTTCCGCTACTACGGCTACCAGACCGGAACCACCGACGGGACGCTGGTGCAGCTGACCGCTCCGCTGTCGGCGACCGACCTCGGGCGCGTGGCCGTGATCAAGGTCGGCTTCCGCGCCTTCCCGGTCCGCACGATCAGCAACGACAAGGACTCGGCCGTGCTCGAGGACGACGTGTACACGCGCGTAGCCGTCCCGACTGAGCTACAGGGGGCCCCGGAATGCATCTGATATCCATCGCTGCCAGCAGGGCTTCACGACCGTGACGCTGATGGGCACGCTGATGGTCGGCGGCCTGCTCGTGGCGGCCACCTTCACCGCCGTTCAGCCCGACATCGCGTTCACGCAGAAGGACGCGGACAGCAAGCAGGCCTACGGGGCGGCGGAGGCCGGGCTCAACTACTACCTGAACCGGCTCGGGCAGGACAACTCGTACTACACCAAGTGCGATCAGGTGCCCGCGCCCACCCAGAACGCCGTCAACCTGGAGTGGAACGGTGCGGGAGCCGACCCGCGGCGCTGGCAGAACATCCCGAACTCCACGCTCCCAGTACACGGTCGAGCTGCTGGCCGATCCAGACGGCGGCAGTCGCGGCACCGAGCTGTGCGTGCCGAACACGCCGACGTCGATGATCGACCCCAAGACGGGCACGTTCCGGATCCGCGCGACCGGGCGCGAGCGCACCCCCGCCGGCGCGACCGACAAGCCTCCCAAGCGCAGCATCATCGCGACGCTGCGCCGCAAGTCGTTCATCGACTTCCTCTACTTCACCGACTTCGAGACGCTCGACCCGTACGCCTACGGATCCGGCACCTTCGACCCGACCTGGGCGGCCGCGAACTGCATGGTGTACCGGGCCCAGCGGTCGGGCAGCTGCCAGGACCCCGACTTCATCTCCACGGACAGCATCGACGGTCCCTTCAAGACCAACGACAGCATCTCCGTCTGCGGAACGCCCGCGTTCGGGCGCGACGTGGACGACGCGATCGAGCTCAACGGGAGCAGCCCGGGCTGGGTCTCCGGCTGTGGAGGGTCGAGCCCGAACTTCAAGGGCACGGTCGACTACCCGGCCGGGCAGCTGCCGATGCCGGTGTCGAACTCGGAGCTGGAGGCCGTCGGCTGACGCCGGGCTACGTGTTCGACGGCGAGACCAGGATCGTCCTAAACGGCACGACGATGACCGATCACCAACAACGGCACCACGGTGACCAAGTCGCTGCCCCCGAGCGGCGTGGTCTACGTGAACAGCACCAGCTGCAACGTGGGCTACTCGCGCCAGCAGACCTACACCAGCGCCAACTTCATGAACAACCCCGGCTGCGGCAACGTGTGGGTGTCGGGTACCTACAACAGCGACCTCACGATCGGTGCCGACAACGACATCATCGTCATCGACGACCTCAAGTCGTCCAGCACGAGCATCGGTGCTCGGCGGCCTCGTCGCGAACAACTTCGTGCGCGTCTTCCACCCGGTCACCAACTGGAACGCAACGGCACCGACTGCGACAACAACGGCGGCCCGGGCGGCATCCAGATCGACGCCGCGATCCTCGCGCTCAACCACTCGTTCATCACCGACAACTGGTACTGCGGCAACCCGCTCGGGACGCTCACGATCAACGGCGCGCTCGCACAGAAGTTCCGCGGCACGGTCGGCACGCACAGCGGTGGAACCGTGCCAGAGCGGCTACTCGAAGGACTACAACTACAACGGAACGCTGCGCTACCGCGAGCCGCCGTACTTCGTCAACCCGACCGAGACCGCCTGGCGCGTCGTGCGCCAGAACGAGCAGATCCCGGCGCGCTAGCCGCCGAGGAAGTCCGCGGAGCTCGCCCGCGAGCAGCTCGGGGCCGCTGACGGAGGCGCCGTGGCCATGGCCCTCGAGCGTGTGCAGCAGGGCGCCGGGATGGCGGCCGCGTAGGCCCGCGTCGAGCGCTGGGCCCAGGTCGGGGCTCTCCGAGCCGACCAGCACCAGCGTCGGCGCGCCGAGCTCCCCGAGGCGCAGCGCGTCCATGTGCGAAAGCGTGCTCGGCGCGCAGCTCACGCGGGACGGTCGGCGACGCGTCGAGGCGGGCCTGCCACGCCGGCGTGCCCTGCATGTCGTCGATCTCGGCGTCGGTGTAACCGCCGACGTCGCTCATGAAGTCGCGCACCGCGGAGCTCGGGCTCGCCCGACCTCCACGCGCTGCTCGAAGCTCGCGGTCCAGGGCTCATCCGCCAGCACGCCGCCCATCGGTCCCTCGTAGATGGCGAGCCGCGGCACCCCGCCCAGCCGCTCGGCGGCGCCGGCGGCCACCAGGCCGCCGTAGGAGTGGCCGAACAGCAGCGCCCCGGCGCCGGCCTCGCGCACGACCGCGGCGACGTCGTCGAACTCGCGCTGGATCGAGTACGCGTCGGCGTCGCAGGAGTCGCCGCGGCCGCGCCGGTCGAGCGCCCAGACCTCGAAGCGGTCGTGCAGGTGCGGGCGCACGAGGTCGAAGCTCCAGCGGCCCGACCCCGCCCCGTGCACCATGACGAGTGGCGTGCCCTCGCCCTCCACCTGGGAGGCGAGCCGCACGCCGTCGGGGCTTGTGACGTGGCGCAGCAAGGTGGCGCGACTATACGCACGCCCCGGGCGCCCACAGGCCCACGCGGCGCGCCCGTGCCCGGCGTGCGGCGGCGACGAAGCGTGCCGGCGAGCTCGGTCATTCGGCGGGATCGTGAGCGGCTGCGCGTACCCACGCCGGACGAGCAGCAGGTTCAGCAGGCGACCGTCGCCCGTGTACACGTAGGCCAGCGCCCGGCCGTAGCGGTCGCGCCGCTCCACCCCGAGCGAATAGCGCACGCGCGAGCCGAGCGGGAGCAGGCGCTTCACGAAGGCCGACGCCTCACGGCCGTAGCACTCGACCTCCCGTAGACCTCCGGCGTGTCGACCCCGATCAGGCGCACCTTGCCGATGCCGGACAGCCAGAGCGTGTCGCCGTCGGTGTGCCTGGTGACGCGAGCGGGGATGCGATCAGCGCGTTCTGCCGGCTGCGCGGGAGGTGCCGCAGCCCGACAGGGCCGCGGCAAGAATGAGCGCGGCTAATTGTCGGAGCCCAGACGGTCCCAGCAATAGAGCTCCACGGCCTCCGCGGCGAGCTCCATCAGCCGGGCGGGTGAGAGCCAGGGGAGCACGGTGTCGAGCGCCTGCTCCTCGCTGACCCCGGCCTCGAAGGCGTCCTCGCCCTTGAAGCCGGCGGCGATCCGCAGCGCCTCGCGCCGGTGCTCGCCGAGCCCGCTGAAGGCGCCGAGCAGGAACTCCTTGTTGGCGATCGGCTGGCCGACCTCGAGCGAGGCGTGCCAGGCGGCGAGGATCGACAGGTCGTCGTCGTCGAGCTCGTCGACGGCCTTGGCGTAGTGCACCATCAGCTCGTCGTCGGGGATCTCGTCGACCCAGGCGCGCACCACCTCGCCGAGCAGCTGGCGGCGTGCTTCGCGGCCGACGCTCTCGGCGACGACTCGGATCGCTTCCTGTGGCTCGATGAAGCAGAGAGGCATCGCCCTCGCTCTCTGGGTCGCACAACGGTCAGCCGCAGAGTACGTGCGGTACCTGACGGAAAGCCGGAGATACGCGCTGCGGAGCGTGTGCTGCTCGTCCCAGGAGCACAGCGCGGCCCGTCCGGGGCAGTCGGCGCACAGCTCCAGGTGGGGCTCGGCGGCGGGCTCGAAGCGGCTCTCGACGACCCCGGCCGGCGAGCTCCGAGCAGCTCCGCTCGAGCCGATCGGCGTCCGCGGCCGCGTAGGTGGCGACCTCGCAGCTCGCTCGGGCCGCTCGAGGAAGCAGTAGACCGACCTCCACCCGCTCGGCGCCGGCGCGCAGCCCCGCGAGCGCGTACACGAGCCGCTGGGTCGTAGTAGAGCTCGGCGCGTCAGCTCGGCGGGCTCGCGGCCCTCGAGCGGTCGCTCTTGTAGTCGACCACCAGCAGGCCGTCGGCCCTCGGCGGCGTGCACGTCCACCACGCCGTTGACGAGCAGGCTGCGCCCGCCCGCGCCGGGCGGCGCGAGCGTGAAGGCGAACGGCAGCTCGGTGCGCACCCGCTCCGCCCGCGCGATCCGCTCGCGCAGCATCGGAGGCGACGAAGCGCTCGACCATGTCGCGCAGGTCGGCCACCTCCTCGGCGCGCACGGTGGCGCCGTGCGCCTCGATCAGCGCGGCCACCTCGGCCTCCGCGGGCACCGCCGGCCGCGCGAAGTCGAGCCGCTCGAGCAGCTCGTGCACGAGCGTCCCGCGCAGCAGCGCGCCGAGCCCGGCCTCGGGCGAGCGGCCCCGCCGCGAACGGCGACTCCACCCGCGGCAGCCGCAGCGCCCGCTCCAGGTAGAAGCGATACGAGCAGCGCCGGTAGTCCTCGAGCCCGCTGTAGGAGAGCCGGCTGACCGGCAGCGCCCGCGGGGCGGGCAGCGTGCCCAGCCCCAGCTCCGGCTGGACGTCCCCGCCGCCCGGCTCGGGCTCGGGCCGCGACGGGAGTGCGGTCGGCCGCCGGCAGCAGCTCGTCGACGTTCGCGGGCGTGAGCTCGGTGCACGCGTCGCGCCGGGGCCCGCGAAGCCGCGCAGGAGCCAGCGCATCGGCTCCTTCAGGTCCTCGGGCTCGGGCCGCTTCTCCAGGTCGATCGCCCCGCTCAGCACGAGGTGCTCCTGCGCGCGCGTGGCCGCGACGTAGAAGATGCGGCGCTCCTCCTGCTCGCCGAGCGCCTTCTGGCGCGCCTTGATCTCGGCCAGCCGGGCGCTGTCGAGCGATGCCGCCGCCGAGCGAGGCGAGCCGCAGCCCGGTCATCCCGTCGTCGGAGATCCGCAGCCGGCCGTAGTCCTCGCGGCCGTCCTTGCCGAGATCGGCCACGCAGACCACCGGGAACTCGAGGCCCTTGGCGCGGTGGACGGTCATCAGCCGAACCGCGTCGAGCGCCTCGGCCTCCAGCGGCGCCTCGCCCTCGCGCGACTGCGACCTCGTCGCGCTCGGCCAGCGTGTCGATGAAGCCGCGCAGGTCGCGCCCCTCGTCGGCCTCGAACTCGCGCGCCATCCGCATCAGCTTGCGCACGTTGGCCATGCGGCGCGTGCCGCCGGTCAGCGAGAGGATGTGGCGGTCGTAGCCGGTGCGCGTGACGGCGCGGTCGATCAGCGTCTCCAGCGACACCTGCGGTGCCGTGCGGCGCTCGGTCGTCGAACAGCTCGACGAAGGCGGCCACGCGGCGCGCGGTCCGCGGCCGGGAGCAGCTCGTGCAGCTCGTCCGGGGTCTGCAGCAGCCACCAGGGATCGCGCCGCGTGCGCTCGGCCTCCATACCGATCAGCGCCACCGCGTCGAGCGACAGCCCGGCCAGCGGCGAGGCGAGCACGCTGTACACCGCCAGCTCGTCGAGCGGGTTGGCCAGCGCGGCCAGCCAGTGGCGCAGGTCGGTCACCTGCTGCTGCGACCAGTAGCCGCGACCGCCGACCACGTGCGTGGGGACGCCGCGCTCCTCGAGCGCCCGCTCGTAGAAGCTCATGTGGGTCGTGGCCCGGAACAGCAGCACGATGTCGCGCCACTCCCAGCCGCCCTGCTCGCGCAGCTCGTCCACCCGCTTGGCGAGCAGCCGCGCCTCCGCCGCCCGCCAGGGCGTGGCGGCGTGCATCGCGGCGCCGAACGGGCTCCTCGACTCCGACGCGCGTCGTCCCAGCGGCGCTTGTCGCGATCCGTCACGAGCAGCTCCACGCACGGCTCCACGCGCGGGGCGCGCGTCTCGCGCCCCGGCTCGCAGCGGCTCGAAGCCATCCGGCCAGATGCCGGCGAAGCAGCGATCGATCGCCTCGAGCACCTCGGCGCGGCTGCGGAAGTTCACGGTGATGCTCTCGGCGCGGCCGTCGGCCGCGGCCTCCGCCCAGTGGCGCCGGAACACCTCCACGTCGGCGTTGCGGAAGCCGTAGATCGACTGGTTCTCGTCGCCGACCCGGAACAGGTTGTCGCGGTCGAGCTGCCCGAGCAGCTCGTTCTGCAGCGGGTTGGTGTCCTGGAACTCGTCGACCAGCACGTGGGCGAAGCGCTCCGCGTACTGCTGCGCGCAGGCCCTCGTGGTCGCGCGAGCAGGTCGCGGGTGAGCAGCTCGAGGTCCTCGAAGTCGAGCGCCGAGCGCGCCCGCTTGCCCTGCCCGTAGCGCTCGCCATAGAGCTCGAGCAGCGCGCGCAGCATGCCGTGGTCGCGGTACTCCTGTACTCGCTGCAGAGCGCGGCGTACGCCGCCGAGCGCGTCGTCCGTACTCGACGCACGGGTCCGTGCAGAGCGCCTTGGCGTTGCGGCCGAACGACAGCTTGTCGAGCTCGCCGGGCTCCGCCAGACCCGCCGGCGGCACCCGCTCGAGCACGGCGGCGCAGCGCTCGACCTGCTCGAGCGCGCGGCCGACCGTGACGCCGTCCCCGGCGGCGCCGAGCTCGCGCAGGGCGGCGCGCACCGCCGCGGTCAGCCGCGTCGGCCTGGCTCGCCGATCGGCGGCGCCGGCAGCTCCTCCAGGCGCGGCCGGCGCTGCCCTTGGCTGCGCAGGCGCGAGTAGGCGGTGCGCACCATGTCGCCGAGGCCGTCGGGCGTGTAGGCCGCCACCATCTCGAGGCGGTCGGGGTCGTGTGCCCATGAACGCCTGGAGAGCACCGTCGAAGGCGTCGGCGGCGATCCGCTCCGACTCCAGCTCGTCCAGCACGCGGAAGTCCGGGTCGATGCCGGCGCTGAGCGCGTGGGCGCGCAGCACGCGCGCGCAGAAGCCGTGGATCGTCGAGATCCAAGCGCCCTCGGCCGCGCGCGCCTCGGCCCGGCGGCCGAGCTCCACGAAGCGGCCGCGCACGCGCGTGCGCATCTCGGCCGCCGCCTTCTCGGTGAACGTGATCGCGAGGATCGCTCTCCACCGCCACGTCGTCCTCGATCACGGCCGACACGAAGCGCTCGACCAGCACGGTCGTCTTGCCGGTGCCCGCCCCGGCCCGCACCATCAGCGAGTGCTCGCGGCGGCCGACGGCGCGCTCCTGCTGCTCGGCGTCAGCGCGGCTCACCCCTCGCACCGGCAGATCGAGGGGTAGGAGCAGCCGCCGTTCCAGGCGCAGGCGTCCGGGTCGCAGCCCAGCTCGCCGGCGCGCATGCGGGCGTCGGCCTCGCGCACCTGCCCGAGCGCCCAGTCGAGCTTGGCGCGGAACTCGTCGGGCGGCAGGCGGTCGTTGTCCTTGAAGTCCGAGCCGAGCTCGTCCACGTCCTCGCGCCACCATCCCGCGCGGGCGTGTCCGACTTGCCGAGCGGCACGTACACCCCGCCCGCGGCGCGCAGCCCCAGCAGGCGCTCCACCACCAGCATGTAGAGCGCCGCCTGGAAGCGGTTCTCGCGTCTCCCAGGAGCCGACCTTGTAGGAGTCGACGCGCTTGCCGCTCTTGTAGTCGATCACGAGCGCCATGCCGTCGCTGGTGTCCACCCGGTCGATCCGGCCGCGCACCCTCAGGCCGGGCGCGATCTCCACCGGCTCGCCGGCTTCGTCGAGCCCGAACGGGCAGCTCCAGGTGCTCGGGCTCGAAGCCGCCGTCGCGACCGGCCTCGCGGCGCAGGAAGCGCACCAGGTCGAACTCGAGCCGGCGCGCCGCGGCCTTCACGCGCGTCTGCTTCGGCGACAGCTGGAACTCGGACTGCCTGGTCGCGCAGCTCCTCCAGCAGCAGGCGCTCGGCCTGCGCGGAGGTTGGCGGGCGTGATCCGGCGGTCGCCGGTCTCCTCGCGCAGGCGCGCGAACGTGCGCCTGCAGCACGGCGTGGGCGTAGCGCCCGCGCACCATCTGCTCGGGGTCGGGGACCAGCTCGTCGGGTCGCAGCACGTTCTGCACGAGCCACTTCACCGGGCAGTCGGCGAAGTTCTCGAGCGCGCTGGCCGAGACGCCGTCGCGCGCGGCCAGCCGCTCCAGCACCGCCTCGGCGGTCAGGCGGCCGGGCGGTTCCTCGCTGCGGCGCGGACCGGTCGCCGCGAGCGCGCGCTCCAGCTCGGCGGCCGTGGGCGCCTGCTCGGCTCGCCAGGTCACGTCGGACAGGCGACCGCGTGGACTCGGCCGCGCCCGGCACGAGCAGGTCGCGCACGTCCTCGACGAAGAACGACTCCGACTGGGGGTTGCCCTCCTCGTCGCTCGAGCGCGACGAGAGCACCAGCAGGCGCTCGGCGCGCGAGCAGCACAGGTAGAACAGGTAGCGCTCGCGGTCCAGCCGATCCTCGCGCACCGGCAGCAGCAGGCCGCTGGCCGTGGCGATCGCGCGCCGGTCCTCGTCGGGCAGGAACGGCTCGGGCCGGGCGCCCGCGGGGAACTCGCCCTCCTCCAGCCCGCACACGAACACGGCGTGCGAAGCGGCGGGCGCGGATCGCCTCGGGCTTGGCGACCTGGACGCGGTCCGGCTGCGGCGGCTCGCCGAGGTGCACCCGCAGCTCGCGCAGCACGGCCAGCACGCGCTCGGGCTCGAGCCGCGTGCGAGGGTCCGCCTCGACCACGGCGCGCAGCTCGGCGAGCGCGTCGCGGGCCGCCACGAACACGCGCGGGTCGTCGAGCTCGGGACCGCGCAGGATGGCGGCCTGGCGGCGGTAGGGGGCCGCGAACAGGCGCTCCAGCTGGCGCTCCAGCTCGACCAGGAAGGCGGCGCCCCGACCCGGCTTCGCGCAGCCGGTCGAGGTCGTCGAGCTTCCAGTGCTCGCTCTCCCAGAGAGCGCGCGCCTCGGCGGCGCTGTGGGCCCCGGCGCGGCGCACGGTGGCCTCGAGCCGGTCGGCCAGCCCGGGCTGGCGCAGCAGCCCGGGCGTGCGCAGCCAGGCCAGCAGGTCCTCGGCGGCCGCGTCGGGAGCCACGGCGCAGCGCACCAGCGCCAGCAGCCCGCGACCGAGCCCGGTGTGCCAGAGCGGGCACGGAGCGGTCGATCGAGAACGGGATGTCGTAGGCGCCGAAGACCTGCTCCAGCAACGACGCGTAGTCGTCCGGCCGGCGCAGCACCACCGCCACGTCGCCCGGCTCGACGCCCTCTCGCAGCAGGTCGAGCAGCCGGGCGCCGGCCAGCTCGATCTCGGCGCGCTGCCCGGCGGCGGAGTGGAACTCGACCGCGGAGCCCGCCTCGACCGCGCTCGACGTCGTCCTCGAACAGGCTGCGCTCCACGTGATGCAGGGCGGCCCGCGACTCGGGCGCGTAGTGGTCGTCGAGCGGAGGCAGGACGTTCTCGCGGGCACCGAGCTCGAGCAGCTCCTGGTGCAGGGTGGCGACGCTCTTGAAGGCGGCGCGGCCGCGCTCGAAGGGCAGCGACGCGACCACGTCCACCCCGCACCTGTTGGCGAGCGTGTCGAGCGCGTCGAGCTGGAGCGGGTCGAAGTCGTCGAAGCCGTAGACGAACACCGGCGTCCCGCCCCAGCGCGCGGGGTCGAGGCGCAGCGCGTCGAGGCTGTGCCACGCGAACAGCTCGGGGTCGGCGAGGCCCGCCGCGTCGAGACCGGCGCGGTAGCCGCGGTAGATCGGCGGCGATCTCGTCGGCGTAGCGGCGCCGCGGACCGTCGCCGGCCCACGCCCGCAGCGCCTGGGTGAACCGGGCCGGCTCGACCATCGAGCGCTCCAGCTCGGCCACGAAGCGCGCGGCGGCCCGCACGAAGCCGGGCTGGGCGGCGGACTCGGCCAGCAGCTCCAGCCGGGCCCGGCGCACCGCCTCCTCGACGATCAGCTCGCGCTGGACGTCGGACGCGATGCGCTCGGAGTGACCGGTGCGGCGCGCGATCTCGCGGTACAGCCAGTCGAAGCGCAGGACGCTCACGCCGAACACCGCGCCCCGGCTCGGCCAGCTCGCGCTGAGCGTGCTCCACGTCCTGGAACGCCGGCACGACCAGGATCGGCTCGTCGTCGACGCGGGCGCGCAGGCCGCCGAGAACCTCGCCCGCCTTGGCGGCGTTGGCGGGCCCGGTTACGAGAGTGAGCGGCACATCTCCATGGTCGCTAGTCCTCCGGACCGCCCGACGCAAAAGCGCCCTCGGGCGCTCCGAGCACGCCCTTGCGGGCGGCGGCGGCGAGCGCCTCGCTGAAGCGCTTGGGCGGCAGCATCACCGGCGCCTCCTGCAGCTCCCAGCCGCGGTTGGGGCGCATGATCCAGCGCGCCACGCGCACACGGGCGTCGTCGACCCGCTCCACGCGCAGCTCGTCGCGCAGCTCGCCCGAGCGGCCGGCGCTGATGCCGGAGGCGCCCGGCTCGGCGGTGGCTCCCGTGTCGGCGGCGGCGCCGTCGAGCGCCAGCAGGCCCTCGGCAGCGGCCTGCGCCGAGCAGGGTCGGGAGGTCCTGTGCCGCGAGCACGGGGGCGGTGCGCTCGATCTGACCGCCGCGCCAGGAGGCCAGGCGCAGGCCGCCGGGCACCCTCTCGAGCCGGATCTCCGCGCCGTCGTAGGGACCGGCCGAGACGAACGGACCGCGCGAGGTGCGCGGGATGTTGGCGCCGGCCTTCCCGGAGCGGCGCCCGCCGGAGGAGGCGCTCCTTCGCCGCGGCGCCGCCTGGCTCTGATCGAGCACGGTGCCCTTGGAGCAGATCGGGCAGTCGGCGACGAACCGGTTGTGGCGACAGAAGGTGGGCACCAACGGTTGAGAGTAGCGCCGGCTGCCACCATCCCCCCGGTGCCCACCGCGGTCATCTCCGATCTCCACCTGGGCGCGCTCAACGACGCGGACATGCTGCGCCGCCCGGGCGCGCTCGAGCGGCTGATCGCGGCGCTCGAGGGTGCCGACCGGGTGGTGCTGCTGGGCGACACGCTCGAGTTGCGCGAACGCCCGGTCGCGGCGCTGCTGGAGCTGGTCCGGCCCCTGTTCGAGGCCGCTCGCCCCGACGCTCGCCGGCAAGCGCGTGACGCTCGTGCCGGGCAACCACGACCACCAGCTGGGCCAGCCCTGGCTCGCCCGGGCGCAGCTGGCGGGCCGGCCGCTCGGGTCCGAGAACGAGTGGCGCGGTCACCGTCGGCGAGACCGACGGCCCGGCCGGGCGTGCTGGCGTCGTGGCTGCCGCGCAGCGAGGTCACGCTCGCCTACCCGGGTCTGCGCCTGGAGGACGGCACCTACGCCACCCACGGCCACTACCTCGACCTGTACCTGACCGTGCCGCGCGTCGAGTCGATCGCGGCCTCGGTCGTCGCGCGGCTCGGCGGGCGCACCGCCGACTGCACGAGCGCCGACGACTTCGAGGCCGTGGTGGCCCCGATCTACGGATTCCACGCGGGCATGGCCGAGGGTGCCAGCGGGGCGGCGCTCGCTCGCGGCGCGACCGTGTCGCGCTCGGTCTGGAGTCGGGCGACCGGCGACGGGCGAGTCGGCCGGCTGCTGGTCGGGCGGGTGACGATCCCGGCCGCGGTGGCCACGCTCAACCGCCTCAAGATCGGCCCGTTCAGCGCGACGCTGAGCGGCGAGGAGCTGCGCCGCGCCGGGCTGCTGGCGATGGGCGCGGGTGGCGGACGACGCTGGCCCCCGACGCCGAGCACGTGCTGTTCGGCCACACCCACCGGGCCGGCCCGCTGCCCGGCGACGACTGGGCCGAGTGGAGCACGCTCGTCCGGCAAGCGCCTCTGGAACAGCGGCAACTGGTACCTCGAGTCGACGTTCGTCAGCGGCATGGCCGAGCGCAGCCCCTACTGGCCCGGCACGATCGTGTGGCTGGAGCCGGGCAGGGCGCCGCGGATCGAGAACGCGCTGCGCGGCTACGCGGCGGCGGGCACCGGCGCGGACAGCCGGGCTGCCCAGCGCGTAGGCGGCCTCGTCGAACTCGCGCGTGCGCCGGCGAAACGGCCAGGTGAAGGTCGGCCAGATCGTCGAGTTGCGCCCGTTGCGGTCGATGTAGTAGCTCGAGCAGCCGCCGCTCACCCAGACCGTGCCCTCGCGTCATCTCGTCGATGCTCGGCGTTGTAGGCCGCCTGCGCCTCCGGCCGCACGTCGACGCACTCGCGGCGCCGCGCCGGCGCATCGCCTCGAGCGCGCCGGTCACGTAGCTGATCTGCGACTCGATCATGAACACGATCGAGTTGTGCCCGAGGCCGGTGTTCGGCCCGACCAGGAAGAACAGGTTCGGGAAGCCGGCCACGGCGGCGCCCTTGTACGCGCTGGGCGAGCCGTCCCAGGTCTCGGCCAGCGTGCGGCCGTCGCGCCCGCGCAGGCGACCGCGCGATCGGGATGTCGCGTCACGTGGAAGCCGGTGCCGAAGATGATCGTGTCGACCTCGCGCTCGGTCGCCGTCGGCGGACACGACCGAGTGCGGCCGGATCTCGCGGATCGCCGTCGGTGACCAGCTCGACGTTCGGCTGCTGCAGCGCGGGGTACCACTCGTCGGTCGGCAGGATGCGCTTGCAGCCGAGCTCGTAGCGCGGCGTCAGCCGGGCGCGCAGCTCGGGATCCGGCACCTGCTCGCTCGAGCTGGCGCAGGGCCATCCTGGTGGCCGAGCTTGCGCATGCGCCTGTTGCGGAACTGCAGCACGAAGGTCTCGCGCGCCCAGTAGATGGCGGCCCGCATCGCCAGCTGCGCCGCCGGGCAGGCGCCGGTAGAGCCGGTGCTCCCAGTCCTTCATCGGCCGGTTCGGGTGCGGCATCGACCCACGGCGGCGGTGCGCTGGAAGACGTGCATCTGCCCGACGAGCGGCTGGATCTTGGGCACGAACTGGATCGCGGACGCGCCCGGTGCCGATCACGGCCACGCGCTCGCCGTCGAGGCGGTGCTCGTGGTCCCAGCGCGGCGGAGTGGAAGGTCTTGCCCTCGAACGAGTCGAGGCCGGGCAGGTCGGGCACGCAGCGGGTCGCTGAGCGGGCCCTGCGCGGCGATCAGCGACGTCGGCGCTGATCGGGCCCTGGGAGGTCTCCAGGCGCCAGCGCGCGCCGGCCTCGTCCCACTCGGCCGAGTCCAGCTCGGTGCCGAAGCGCACGTGCGGGCAGGACGCCGAAGCGGGCGGCCACGCCGCGCAGGTAGTCGAGGATCTCCGGCTGGGGCGAGAACGTGCTGGACCAGTTCGGGTTGGGCGCGAACGAGAACGAGTAGAGGTGCGACGGCACGTCGCAGCGGCAGCCCGGGTAGGTGTTGTCGCGCCAGGTGCCGCCGATCTCGTCGGCGCGCTCGAGCAGCACGAAGTCGCGCTCCCCCTCGCGCAGCAGCTCGATCGCCATCCCGATCCCGGAGAAGCCGGTGCCGACGATCACGGTGCGGTGGTGGGTCACGTGAACCTCCGTAGTCCTGGTATCAGCAGGTCGGCGATCCAGTCGGCGATCTGCTCGATCGGAACGTCCGGGTGCTCCCACATCCAGTGGGCCACCCCCTCGTAGGCGGCGTTGACCGCGTGCGCGGCGACCTCGAGCTCGCGCGGGTCGGTGCCCTCGGCGGCCATCTCGGCCATCAGCCCGCGGATCAGCTCGGCCTGGCTGGAGCGCACGGCGCGCGCCTGCTCGGCGAAGCGACCGCCCATCGACATCAGGTCCCAGGCCACGCGGTTGCCGGCGGCGAAGCGGATGAACGCGAGCCCGCCGGCCCGCAGGCGCGCCTCGGGCTCGTCCTGCGCGCGCACGGCGGCGGCGATCTCGGCGGCGAGGCGCTCGATCGAGCGGTCCACGCACGCCCCGAACACGCCGTCCTTGCTGCCGAACAGCTCGTAGACGACCGGCTTGGTCACGCCCGCGCGGCGGGCGAGCTCGTCCATCGAGGCGCCGCCGTAGCCGCGCTCGGCGAACAGCGCCTCGGCCAGCTCGAGCACCTGGCGCTCACGGACCGGACGCGGGACCTGGCCGTGCTTGAAGTCCTGGACCTGTCGAGCTGCCGTCGTCACTTACCGACGGTAGGTTACTCAGGGTAGGGAGCGGCTGTCAAGCCGCTCCTCAGCTGGCCTGCGCGGCCTCCTGCTCCTGGTCCGGCTCCGCGGCCTGCTCTGCCGCCTCGCGGCTCCGCCGCGGCGCCCTTCTCCTCCTCGGCCTCGTCCTTGGGCGGCTCCTTCGCCCACTCCTCGTCGAACTCCACGCGCCACTTGCCCTCGTCGGTCTGCTCCAGGCGCAGCTTGGCGCGGAACGTGCGACCCGAGCGGCCGCGGAACCCGGTGACGGCCTTCTCGGTCCGCCCGACGCCCGGGTCCTCGCCCCGCTCGCGCGAGGCGGCCAGCGAAGCGATCAGCTCCTTCGCCACGGCCACCGGCAGCGTCTTGCCCGCCTTCTTCTTCCAGATCACGAAGCCGCAGCCCGGATCGTCCCGCGACCAGCACGAGTACCCCTTGCGGTTCTCGGAGATCTCGCGCCCGCAGATCGGGCAGGGGCCGAGCTTGGCGCGCTCGATCCGGACGCCCTTCAGCTTGTCCAGCTCGGCGACGGTCTCGCCGGTGAACTTGGCGATGTCGCGCATGAACGCCTCGCGGCTGTCCTCGCCCTGCTCGATCAACCCGAGCCGGTGCTCCCAGTTCCCCGTGAGCTCCGGCGAGGTGAGCTGGTGGCCGTTGAGCAGGCGGATCACCTGGATCCCCTTCTCGGTCGCCATCAGCGAGCGGCCCTCGCGCTCGACGTACTCGCGGTTGACGAGCAGCTCGATGATCGAGGCGCGCGTGGCGGGCGTGCCGATACCCGAGTCCTTCATCGCCTCGCGCAGCTCGGCGTCCTCGACCTCCTTGCCGGCGGTCTCCATCGCGCCCAGCAGCGAGGCGTCCGTGAACCGGCGCGGCGGCTGCGTCTCCTTGCGGATCGACTCGACCTCGAGCGTCTCGACCGCCTCTCCCTGCTCCAGCTTCGGGCAGCAGCTGGTCGCCGCCCGAGTCCTCCTCGCCGCCCGGCTGGTCGGCCTCCTCGCCGTACACGCCCTTCCAGCCCGCCTCGATCAGCCGCCGGCCGCTGGTGCGGAAGACGTGCTCGACCACCGTCGTCTCCACGCGCGTGCGCTCGTAGACCGCCTCGGGGTGGAAGATCGCCAGGAAGCGCTTGGCGACCAGGTCGTACACCTTCAGCTCGTCCTGCCCCATGCGGCCCAGCTCGTGCTCGGACCGCGTGGGGATGATCGCGTGGTGGTCCTGGACCTTCGCGTCGTTGACCACGCGTCCGAGCGGGAGATCGTCCAGCGCCAGCACGTACTCGGACCCCTTCTTGTACTGCGGGTTGTGTCCGACCAGCTCGGCGATCGGCTTGATCTCGGGGATCATGTCCCCGGTCAGGAAGCGCGAGTTGGTGCGCGGGTAGGTGAGCGCCTTGTGCTCCTCGTAGAGGCGCTGGGCCGCAGACAGCGTGCGCCGCGCCGAGAACCCGTAGAGCGTGTTGGCGTGCCGCTGGAGCGAGGTCAGGTCGTAGAGGAGCTGCGGCTGCTCGCGCTCCTCCTTCTTCTCGAGCTTGGTGATCTCGCCGGGCTGCCCGCTGGCGGCCTCGACGATCGCCGTCGCCTCGGGCTCGGCCGGCAGCCGCTTGCCGCCCATGTAGCGACCCGAGTAGCGGCGCTCGCCGGTCGCCTCGAAGCGCGCCTCGACCAGCCAGTAGGGCTCGGGCTTGAAGGCCCTGATCTCCTCCTCGCGGCGCGCCACCAGGGCGAGCGTGGGCGTCTGCACGCGGCCGAGCGAGACCGCGCCGTCGAATGCGGCGCGCAGCCGGATGCTGGCCGCCCGGGTGGCGTTCATCCCGACCACCCAGTCGGCCTCCGAGCGCGAGCGGGCCGCCGCCTCGAGCGGCTTCATCTCCTCGCCGGGGCGCAGCTGCGCGAACGCCTCGCCGATCGCCTTCTTCGTCATCGAGGACAGCCACAGCCGCTGCACCGGCTTCTTGGCCTTGGCGAGGTCGTACACGTACGCGAAGATCAGCTCGCCCTCGCGGCCGGCGTCGCAGGCGTTGACGATCTCGTCGATCTCCTCGTTCGCCATCTGCTTGTGGATCGCGCGCAGCTGCTTGGCCGAGCGCTCGTCGTTGGGCACGAGCTTGAACTCGTCGGGGATGATCGGGAGGTCGGCGAAGCGCCACTTCTTGAGCTTCGGGTCGTACGCGTCCGGCTCGGCCAGGCCGACCAGGTGGCCGACCGCCCAGGTGATCACGTGGTCGTCCCCGACCAGGTGTGTCTTGTCCTTCGCCTGCGTGAAGGATCCCGGCAGCGCCGCGGCGAGATCACGTGCCACGGAGGGCTTCTCGGCAATGACTAGGGTCTTCCCCATCGGCCCTCACGATACGCAGATCGGAAGTCACACTTCCACGGGGTGGTGGCTGGAGGAGGCCGGAGAGGTCGTTCCACAGCCCGCCCTGGACGGCTCGATCACGGTCGACGTGGCGGTGATCGGCGGCGGCTACACCGGCATGTGGGCGGCCTGGGAGCTGCTCGAGCGGGGCGCCACCGTCGCCCTGCTGGAGAGCGGGATCTGCGGCCATGGGCCGAGCGGGCGCAACGGCGGGTTCTGCGAGTCGATGTGGCTGTCCGGGCCGGCGCTGCGGCAGCGCTTCGGCGACGAGCGCGCCCGGGCG
The DNA here is from genome assembly GCA_963722245.1 of uncultured Thermoleophilaceae bacterium. Taxonomy (GTDB): domain Bacteria; phylum Actinomycetota; class Thermoleophilia; order Solirubrobacterales; family Thermoleophilaceae; genus JACVRW01. The sequence continues at coordinate 235,108 of CAVRKM010000012.1, read as the reverse complement.
CTGCTGGACGCGTCCAGCGACGCCGTGTCCAAGGTCGGCGCCTGGTGCGCCGCCGAGGGCGTCGACGCCTGGTTCGACCAGTCCGGCTACATGTGCGTCTCCACGGCCCCGGCGTTCGACGAGGTCGGCCTGGGCGCGGTGGAGGCGGCGGCCGCGCTGGGGGCGCCCGAGCGGGTGGTCGCGCTGTCGGAGGCCGAGGTCGCCGAGCGCTGCGCCTCCCCGCGCTTCCGGGGCGCCGTGTACATAGCCGACTTCGCCACCCTGCAGCCGGCGCGCTTGGCGCTCGGCCTGCGCCGGCGCCTGATCGAGCGCGGCGCCCAGGTCTACGAGCACTCGCGTGTGCGTCGGGTCGGCCCACCTGTCGAGACGGACTCCGGCAGCGTGAAGGCCGGCGCCGTCGTGCTCGCGGTCGGCCCCGCCGCGCGCGCGCAGCCACGGCTGCGGTCGCGCCTCACGGTCACGTCCTCGCACATCGTGTTGACCGAGCCCGTGCCCGACGTGATCGCCGACCTCGGCTGGACGGGCGGCGAGTGCATCACCGACGGCCGGACGCTGGTCCACTACTTCCGCACCACCCGCGACGGCCGCATCCTGCTCGGATGGGGCGGCGGGCGGCTGGCCTACGGCTCGCGCGTCAACGGGCGCGTGGAGGTCGATCAGGCCGCGGCGAGCGCCGCCCACGCCGCGCTGGTGCGGCTCTTCCCGGGCCTCGAGGGGCGTCGGGTCACGCACGCGTGGGGCGGTCCGATCGACGTCTCCCCGAGCCACATCCCCCAGATCGGCACCCTGCCCGGCAAGCCCGTCCACTTCGGCTTCGGCTTCACGGGCAACGGGGTGGGCCCGTCGAACCTGGTCGGCCGCACGCTGGCCTCGCTCGCGACCGGGCGCACGGACGACCTCACCCGCCTCGCCCTGGTGGGCGCCGACGCCGGCGCGTGGGTGCCCCCGGAGCCGCTGACGTGGCTGGGCGGATCGGTCGTGCGCAGCGCGATGGTGCGTCGCGAGCGCATCCAGGAGGACGGGCGCAGGCCCGACCCGCTCACGCGCGCCGTGTGCGCCGCGCCCCGCGCCATCGGGATGCACCTGGCGCGGTAATCTCGCCTCACCATGGGCAACTTCATCTCCCGTGGCTTCACCCGCCGCCGGCAGGTCCCGGAGGAGCTCGCGGATCGCCTGCCGCCGGGCCAGTACATCGAGTCCGGCTTTCCGGTGCTCACCGCCGGGCCGACGCCGCGGGTCGACACCGCCGAGTGGAGCCTGAAGATCGACGGCATGGTCGGCCAGCAGCGCGAGTGGAACTGGACGCAGTTCCACGAGCTCACGCAGGAGGACGTGCCGTGCGACATCCACTGCGTGACCAAGTGGTCGAAGCTCGGCACCAGCTTCACCGGCGTATCGCTCGACACCCTGCTCGATGGCGTCGACCCGCAGGGCGCCTACACGATGGCCTATTCCTACGGGGGCTACACGACCAACCTCGCCCTCGACGACCTCACCGGCGGCAAGGCCTGGGTGGTCACCCTGCACGAGGGCGAGCCGCTGCCCCGCGAGCACGGCGGGCCGGCCCGCCTGCTGGTGCCGCATCTCTACTTCTGGAAGAGCGCGAAATGGGTCGCCGGGCTGCGGGTGATGGACCACGACGAGCCCGGCTTCTGGGAGACCAACGGCTACCACAACCGCGGCGATCCCTTCAAGGAAGAGCGCTATTGGTCGGATTGAGCCCTGTCGAGCAGAAGGCCCCCGGGCGCTGGCAGATCGCCACGGTGGAGTCGATCGAGCGCGAGACGCCCACGGTCAAGACCTTCCGCCTCGCGCTGCCGATGTGGATGCCGCACCTGCCGGGGCAGCACTACGACGTCAGGCTGACCGCGCCCGACGGCTATCAGGCGCAGCGCTCGTACTCGATCGCGTCCTCGCCGCTCGACGAGGGCGAGATCGAGCTGACGGTGGACAGGCTCGCGGACGGCGAGGTGTCGCCCTACATGCACGACGTGTTGGTCGAGGGCGATCAGCTCGAAGTGCGCGGGCCGTTCGCGTCCTACTTCGTGTGGCACGGCGAGCGGCCGGTGCTGCTGGTGGGCGGCGGCTCGGGCGTGGTGCCGCTGATGGCCATCCTGCGCCACCGCCGCCGCACGATGCCGGACCTCCCGATGAAGCTCGTCTACTCGGTCCGCACGGCCGACGACGTGATCTACGCGGACGAGCTGGGCGACGACGCCCTGCTCACGTACACGCGCGAGCCGCCCGCCGGGTGGACCGGCCACACCGGTCGCATCGACGCTGCGCTGATGGCCGAAGCAGGCCTGACGTCGGGCACGGCCTTCGTCTGCGGCTCGAACGGGTTCGTGGAGTCCGCCGGCGGGCTGTTGCTCGAGATCGGCTTCGAGCCCAACAGCGTCCGCACGGAGCGCTTCGGACCGACGGGCTAGTAAGCCGCCTGCCCTGCCTGGTAGCGCGGCCCTCGGTCGTGGCCGGGGCAGCCGCCGCGCCGATTCGACGAGTCGTAGGGCAGGCGCACGATCACCTGCGACTTGTTGTCGTGCTCGTTCGACTCGTAGACGCCGTTCCCCGGGTCCGCGGTGTGAACGTAGGCGAAGCAGCCGCGCAGGTCGGTCACGTCGATCCACTGCTCGGGGTAGTCGGGCGGATAGACGTCCGCCCAGCCGACCGAGGTGCCCAGGGTGTCCCGCCGCAGGCCGATCGCGTTGCTGCAGGCCGGGTAGTGCGCGAATGGGCTAGTGCCGCTCAGCCACGGTCGTGTGCGGCTCAGGTCGCGCAGGCAATAGGAGACCTTCGGGCCCGTGCGCACGCGCCGCGCCCGCTGCCCGGACGGGTCCAGCCTCCAGAGCTGGAAGCTTGCCGCGTTGTGGAACTTCCACCAGTAGCGCGACAGGTGGGCGAACTTCAGGCGCAGCCTGGCCCCGGTTCGCACCGTGATCCAGCCGCCGCCGCGCTTGTAGATGCGCTGGCGAGCGTGCATGTAGACGCGGTTGTAGCGCACGCCGTGCAGTTCGACCGGTCCCTTGCCGATCGACTCGATCGCGTTGCCGGCACGCAGCAGCGCACGCCCGGGCTTCGTGACTCCATCGAGATAGATGCCCCAGGGCCGGTCCATCACGATGTCCGGGCAGCGCAACCCTTTGGCGAAGACGGTCAGGCAGGGGTTTGGGTCCAGCGGAGCGGCCGCGGCCGAGGTAGCAGCGGTCCCCAGGACCGCCGCGCAGCAGATCGTCGCAAGCAGGCGCACCGCCTGAGTTGTAGCGTGCCGGGAGATGCGAGTGCTCAGCATCGACGGTGGAGGGATTCGAGGACTCATCCCCGCTCTCGTGCTGACCGAGATCGAACGGCGCTCGCAGAAGCGCGTCTGGGAGCTGTTCGACCTGATCGCCGGCACCTCCACCGGCGGCATCCTCGCCTGCGCCCTCTGCGCGCCCGATCCCCTGCCGGCGGAGCGCCTGGTCGCCCTCTACGAGGAGGAGGGCCCGCGCATCTTCGACCGCTCCGAATGGCAGAAGATCACCAGCATCGCCGGGCTCTTCGACGAGAAGTACAGCGCCACCCCGCTGGACCGCGCGCTGGAGCGCTTCCTCTCCGACAAGCTGCTGTCGCAGGCGAAGCCCGACCTGCTCATACCCGCCTACGACATGACCGAGCCGGGCCCGTTCTTCTTCAAGACCCGCAAGGCGGTCAGCAAGGAGAGCCCCGACTTCCGGCTGTCGGTGGTGGCACGCGCGACGTCTGCCGCCCCGACCTACTTCGAGGCGCTCCCGCTGCCCGGCCAGGCGCTCGTCGACGGCGGCGTCTTCGCGAACAACCCGGCCATGTGCGCCCTGGCCGAGGTGACGCGCTTCCAACCCACCGCCGACGTCGCGCTGCTGTCGCTCGGCACCGGCCAGCGTACGCGCAAGCGCACGTTCGACGACATCGACCACTGGGGGCTGCTGGCGTGGGCCCGGCCGATCCTCGACGCGGTCTTCGACGGCGTCTCGGACGCGGTCCACTACCAGCTCCAGCACACCCTGGAGGCGGACCGCTACTGGCGCCTCCAGGTCGAGCTGCAGGATGCCAACGACGACCTCGACGACGCCAGCGAGGACAACCTGGCGAAGCTGCGCGTGCACGCCGAGGCCCTGATCGCGGAGAGCTCGCCGCAGATCGACGCGGCGATCGCCGCGCTCACCTAGCGCAGGGCCCGGTGTCCACGGGCCCGTCGGCTTGCGCGAGCGCGTCGGCCACGACCGAATCCGGCACGCCGTAGCCGCTGTGGCCGTTGTCGGAGACGGTCGCGGCGAAGATCGTGGTGACCACTCGGCCCCTGCCGTCCACCATCGGCCCGCCCGAGTTGCCCGGGCGCACGCGGCCGCGCAACGAGGTGATCGACCGGCGCACCGGCCCGCGCCCGTAGGCGTCCTGGCTCACGACGGTGGAGGTGTGCCCGAGGCGCCCCGGCCTCACGTCGTAGGGGCCGTTCTCGGGGAAGCCCAGGATCGCCGCCGAAGTGCCCTCCCGGGCGCCGCGCTCGAGCGGCAGCGCCGTCGCGCCGATCAGGCCCGGCACGCGCAGCACCGCCAGGTCGTTGCGGGTGTCGAACCAGATCGCCTGGGCGTCGAGATGGGAGCCAGCGCCACCGACCTGCACGGTCGTGTCGTCCTGGCCGGCAACGACGTGGGCGTTCGTGACCACCACGCCGTCCGCCGCCACCCAGCCGCTGCCCTGCACACCGAGGCCGCACGCGGTGCCGAGCACCTTCACCACGCTGCGCCCCGCGGCGCGCACCTGCGGGTCGCGCGCGATGCGCGAGTTGGGCGGCCCGACGTCGGCCTGGGGACCGGAGATCTGCGGGAACGGGTCGAAGCGCGCGAAGGCCCGCAGGACCGACGCCGACGGCGGCAGATGCTCGTTGAGCGCGCGCAGGATCGCGGACCGCTGGATCGGCTCGCGCAGCTCGCGCGCGCCCGGGGTCTGAAGCGCCACGGCGCCGCCGATCCAGACCAGGCCGAGCCCGAGGCACGCCACCAGGACCCCGCCGCCGACACCGTCGAGCACGCCGAGCTGGTCGGGAAGACGGTGGCGCAGCCTGAAGCCGATCAGCTCCAAGCCGGAGGCCAGGACGCCGCCCAGCAGGAGCGCGCCGACCAGGGCGAACAGGGGCGCGTAGGGCGACTCCGCCCCCTCGGTGAGCAGCAGCGGTCCGAGGCGCGAGCCGATGAACGCGCCGGCCGCGAAGCCGCCCAGTGACAGCGCGCCTACGATCAGCCCCTGGGCGTACCCCCAGAGCGCCATCAGCACCGTGAATACGACGATGATCCAGTCCAGGGCGGTCACGCGCCGGAGCCAGGGTAGTACCCCGTGATCGACCTCTCCGCCGAGCGCCGCCGCCGGCTGACCCACCGCGCGCTGCCGGCGCTGACCGCGCTCGCCGTGGTGTCGGGTGCGGCGGGGATGGTCGTCGGAGCGGGCACCTCCTCGGCGGCGGAGCGCACCGCGCAGCGCTTCACCCAGGCCTGGGAGCGCCAGGACTACGCAGCGATGTACGCCCTGCTGGACGAGGCGTCGCGGCGCGTCTACACGGCGCGCCAGTTCCGGCGGGCCTATCGCGACGCGGCGGACACCGCGACCGTGCGTCGCGTGAAGGCCGCCGATCCCCGCGGCGAGCACGGCGGGACGGTGACCGTGCCGATCGCGCTCTACACACGCGTCTTCGGCCGCATCTCCGGAGAGCTGAGCCTCCCGGTGAGCGGCGAGCAGGTGACCTGGGGCCCGCTGCTCGCCTTCCCGGGCCTGCGCCGCGGAGAGGCGCTCTCGCGGCGCAGCGATCCCGCCCGGCGCGGGACCCTGCTGTCACGCGACGGCAAGATCCTCGCGCGCGGACAGGTCGGCAACCGCGGCTCGCCGCTCGAGGCGATCGCCGGCTCGATCGCCGGGACGCTCGCGCCCCAGGAGACCGTGGAGGAGCGCCGCTCCCTCTACGCGAACGGCTTCCCGCGCAGCTGGCCGGTCGGGCAGAACGGCCTCGAGGAGGCTTTCGAGAACCGGCTGGCCGGGCGCCCCGGCGGCGAGCTGCGAGCGGGGACCCGCGTGATTGCAACCGCCCGGCCGGCCCCCGCCAGGCCGGTGCGAACCACGATCGACACGCGGCTCCAGGAGGCGGCGATGACCGCCCTCGCCGGCCGCCTCGGCGGGATCGCGGCGCTCGACCCTCGCAACGGGGAGATCCGGGCCCTGGCCGGGATCGCCTTCTCGGCGCCGCAGCCGCCGGGGTCGACGTTCAAGATCGTGACCGCCGCCGCGGCGCTGCAGGCGCGTGCGGTGAAGCCCACGACGGAGTTCCCGATCGCCACCGCCGCCACGATCGACGGCGTCGAACTGGAGAACGCCAACGGCGAGTACTGCGGCGGCACGTTCCGCAACAGCTTCGCCGAGTCGTGCAACTCGGTGTTCGCCCCGCTGGGGGTGAGGCTGGGCGCAGAGGCGCTGGTCGACACCGCGGAGCGATTCGGCTGGAACGGCGACCCGACGGTGCCGGGAGAGGTGCCGAGCACGCTGCCACCGGCGGCCGAGATCAAGACGCCGCTCGAGCTCGGGGCGACCGCGATCGGCCAGTTCCGCACTCTGGCCACGCCGCTGCAGATGGCCTCCGTGGCGCAGACGATCGCCGCGCGCGGAGTGCGCCACCTGCCGACGCTGGCCCTCGGCGACGCCACGCGCAGCGAGCGCGTGGTGCCGCGCCGGATCGCCCGCACGATCGAGTCGCTGATGCTCGACGTGGTCGGCTACGGGACGGGCACCGCGGCGGCCCTGCCGGGCGTGAAGGTGGCCGGCAAGACCGGGACCGCCGAGCTCGAGGACACTCGCGACCCGGAGACCGGCGAGCCGAAGCCTCCCGACCCGACGAACACGGACGCCTGGTTCGCGGCCTACGCGCCCGCCGGCCACCCCAGACTCGCGGTCGGGGTGATGCTGGTGCGAGCCGGGGCGGGCGGGGCCACGGCGGCGCCCGCCGCGCGCGTGGTGCTCGATGCGGCCCTCTAGATATCCAGCGTGAAGGTGCGCTTCTCCCCGCCCTGCTCGATCGTGAGCTCGAGCGGCCGGTTCTCGGTGTTCTCCAGCGGGAACTTGAACAGCAGCATCGAGCCCGCGGTGGGGCCGAGCTGGGCGACGCTGCCGGCCTCCGGGATGCACTCCTCGGGATCGAGCGTGCGCGCCGTGTAGGCGAACTGGTTGTCCACCGGGAGCGGCTCCGGCTGGAAGCTGTTGTGCTGGTTGTCCGTGACCGAGAACTCGCTGGCCGAGGTGCGCCGGTCCTTCGAAACGTTGCACGCCCGCAGGAAGATCCCGTAGAGCGCCTCGCCCGGAGGCGCCTCCGTGGTCACGTAGGCCTCGTCAGGCGTGATCCTGGAGTTGAGCTCGCGCGTGATGAAGACCGTGTAGTCCACGCCACCCATCTCGATCGCGAGGCCCTCGCGGGCGGGCTCGTCGATTCCCTGCTCCTTGCTGTTGCCGCAGGCACCCAACGCGAGCGGGGCGGCGAGCGCGACGACGCAGGCGGCGATCGGCAGGCGGCGGAGCATCGAGCGCGGCATTCTAAGAGGCTTCCCCGCGCGGCGCGCGGGAGGGGTCCATCCCGGCGGCGACGCCGAAGCGCGGCGCCTTGTCCGGGTCGTAGCCCGCGATCGTCGCCCGCTTGAGCTCGCCGCGCGACGGCTCCTCGAAGATCATGCGCAGGCGGTTGAGCGCCTTCTGAGTCTGGCGGCGCGCCCAGCCGGCGGCGCCCAGCTCCCTGATGCGGTCGACCATGGTCGCCGGCTCGCTGAAGGTCGTCAGCTCCACCCGAGTCACTTCGGGGCCCTCCGACGAGAAGTCGTACACGGCGACCGAACGGTTGCGCCCGCGGCGGCCGACCCGGATCTGCTCGACGATCCGGCGCGGCCGGTCGACCTCGGTCACCTGCAGCTCGGCGTACTCCTTGGCGAAGGGCGCCCGCAGCTGGAAGCGCGCCGCGGCGCCGACGCCGACCGGGTTGACGCGCGCCAGGCGGTAGTCGCGCATGAAGTGGTCCGTGTACGCCGGGCGAGCGGCGAGGTCACAGACGAAGTCGAAGATCTGCTCCCGGGGAGCGGAGATGACGGCGGAGACGGTGACTTCACGCACGGCGCCGCATTCTATGGATGGCAGCCGGGGACAGCCGGGGGCTCGCGCCCCCGGACCCCCGCGAAGATTGGCTTCGCGCTCTCGCTCGAGCGGGGGGCTAGGCGGCTCTGGGCACGACGGCCAGCCGCCGTTCGCTCGCGTGTACGCGGTCCGAGCGCACCGCCTGCCGGCTCTCGGCCGGCAGCGCGCCGAAGCAGAGCTCGCAGAGCTGCCGGCCCGAGCCCAGCTGATGGACGTGCTCGCCGGCCAGCGGGTTGCGACGGCAGTCGTGGCACTGCTCGTCCGGCGGGGCGAGGGCCCCGATGCTGCTGCGCATGAGCATTCCGGCGAGATCGGGCATATCGGTCCCTGTTCTCGGAATCCCCCCTCAGTCCTCCACGCCGGTGCGCAGGGTCCCCCGACAAACCTCGCAAATAGCGCCAAACCACTGGATTGAACAAATTGGGCTCGTTACCATCCTCACTACCCCCCACCCCGAGGAGAGCTTTTTTATGGAGGCCTTCAGCGCCGGGACTTTGGCGGGCGCCGGCTCCTTCCGCTGTGATTCGTGTGGCTTTGCCGTAGCACTGCATGAGCGCGACGCCGTACCGGGATGCCCCGAATGCGGCGGTCTTCGCTTCAAGCGCGCGTCGCTGTTTGGCGAGGACGATCCGCTTCCCGACCACCACGACATCGAGGCGCCGCCGGACTGGCTCGACGACGCGCGCGGCGCGCTCGTCCGTCCGGGCGACTACCTCGCCTTCGAGGACGACGAGCGAGTGCGCGTCGTGCCGCTGCAGGAGGGATGGACTCGAATCGGGCGCAGCCTCTCGGCCCACATCCGCTTCGACGACCCGACCGTCTCGCGCCGGCACGCCCTTGTCTACTGCGACGCCGACGGCGCCCGCATCCTGGACGACCGCAGCCTCAACGGCGTGTTCCGCAACGGCGACCGAGTCGAGCTGGGCGAGCTCGAGGACGGTGACGAGATCGACATCGGGCGCTTTCGCGTCTTCTACGTCAGCCTCGTGGCCAACCGCACCGCGCTAGCCGGCTAGCTCTGCCAGGCCCTGCTCGCGCGACTTGACCGGCCGGTAGCCGAGCTCGCGCTCGGCCCGGCCGATGTCGATCGTGCACTCCTGGGAGGAGACCCAGACCGCGAAGCGCGTCAGCGGCGGCGGGCCTGAGCGCCGCAGCAGGCGCCACAGCCGCTCGGCCACCACCGCGGACACGCCCGCCACGCCGGGCGGCACCGAGCCTGTCGGCGGCGTCACGCCCTGGGTCTCGAGCATGCGCGAGACGAACTCGCGGAACACGACCGGCTCGCCGTCGGTCACGAAGTAGACGCTCCCGGCCGGGGCCTTCGTCGCCCCCAGCCAGAGGCCCTCGACCGTGTTGTCGAGGTGAGTGGTGGCGGTCAGGTGGCGGCCGCCGCCGACCCAGCGGAAGCGCCCCGAGCGCACCAGCTCGACCAGCGCCGGGAGCAGCGTCGTGTCGCCCCGTCCCCAGACGAAGCGCGGCCTGATCACGACCGTCTCGAGGCCGTCGCCGTTCGCGGCGCGGACGCGCTGCTCGGCCTTGGCCTTGCTCGACGGGTAGAGCGCCGGCGAATCGGGCCGGAGCGGCGCCTCCTCGTCGACGTCGACAAGCGGGGTGCCGGCCATCAGCGCCGCCTCGGTGCCCACGTGCACGAGCCGGCGTACGCCGGCCGCGCGGCAGGCGGCGATCACGTTCTCCGTCCCGCGCACGTTGAGACGCTCGAACTCCTCCGGATCGCCCCAGTCCTCCACCTTGGCGGCCGCGTGGAAGGCCACGTCCGCCCCGCTCGCGCCCTCGCGCATCATCTGCTCGCTCTCGAGGTCGCCCGGCACCGGCACGGCGCCGCGCTCGCGCACCTTCTGCTCGGCGCCCGATGAACGGGCGAGCGCCCGGACCTCCCAGCCCTCGGCCCGCAGGCGCTCGATCAGGGCTCCGCCGATGAAGCCCGACCCTCCGGTCACGAACGCTGTCGGCATACCCGCACGCTATTCGGTGGAGACCGAGGGGTCCATCTGCTCGCGCTGGGGCACCGCCATCACGAAATGCCCCGCCGGCTCGGCCGCCAGCGCCAGCACCCGCTCGGCCTCGCCGTCCTGGCCCGTGCCCCGCAGCTCGCCCGCGTACGCGCCGAGCAGCTCCCGCACGTCGCGCTCCCCTTCCTCGTCCAGGTCGGCGAGCGACACCATCGCACCCTTCCCGCGGCGCCGCTCGAGCGCGGCGCGGTCGAGGTTCCAGCCCGCGTTTACGCGCAGGTACACGCGACCGCCGGTCTGGCCGGCACAGAACCAAGGCCCCGGGTCCCCGAGCACGACCGCGCGGCCGGCGGTCATGTACTCGAACGCGAACCCCTTCAGGTTGGCGCGGTCGGCCAGGCAGCCGAGGGAGTCGTCGAGCGGTGCCGCGGGCTCGCCGCCGACCACCACGTCGGCGCCGGAGAGGCGGATGCAGAAGCGCGAGTCGGCGTCGCCCTGCACGAACAGCCGGCCCCGCTGGGCGCCGTAGGCGAACGACTTGCCCACGGATCCGTTCAGGCGCCGGCCGACGCCGTTCACGCCCTTCATGACGGCCACCTTGCCCCCGAACATCGCCTTCGCCGCGCCGTCCTGGGCACCGCCCTCGACGGTGATCTCCACCCCTTCCACGCCGAACGCCGCGAGACCCTGGCCGGCCACGGTCTCGAGCCGCTGGGCGGCCGGCGCGGCCGGGACCGCGGCGCGGATGCGCTCGCGCGCCAGCACCCCCGCGGCGGCCGTGCCCAGCACGCGCTCGCGATCTGACGAGGCCATCGCCAGCGGTCGCGCCACGACCAGGCCCGCGGCCTCGCGCTCCTCGGCCGGCGCGGGAAGGTCGAGGTCGAGCCTCGGCTCGACCGGGCGGATCAGCTCGTGGAGGTCCACGCGCTCCGCCGCGCGCGACTGCACGAGCAGGTCGGAGCGGCCGACCAGGTCCCGGGCGTGCTCGAAGCCGAGCGAGGCCGTGAGGCGCTCGACCTCCTCGCCCATGGCGCCGAAGAAGCGGGCGCAGTTGTCGACCGCCGCCTCGTAGACCTGGGGCGTGAACTTCTTCAGCCCCTTGAGCTGCGCGTCCGCCTCGGACTCGATCTGGGTGGCGATGCCCACGTGGCAGGTGTCCAGCTGGCAGCCGCGGCAGATCGTGCATCCGAGCGAGACCATCGCGAGCGTGCCGAAGCCCACGCGGTTGGCCCCCAGGCAGAGCAGCTTCACGATGTCGTGGCCGTGGCGGTAGCCGCCGTCGGCCCAGATCTCCACGCGGTTGCGCACCCCGGCCTCCATCAGCGCAAGGTGCACCGCGCGCGTGCCGATGTCGGAGGGCAGCCCCACGTGGCGAAGCGCGTGCGAGCGCGCGGCGCCCGTGCCGCCCTCGAACCCGGACAGCGTGAGGATGTCCGCGCCCGCCTTCGCGATGCCCACCCCGATCGTGCCGATGTTCGGCACCACCGGCACCTTGACCGACACGCGCAGGTCGGGGTTGGCCGTCTTCAGCTCGTCGATCAGCTCGGCCAGGTCCTCGATCGAGTAGAGGTCGTGGTTGTTGGACGGCGAGATCAGGTCGGTGCCGGCCGTCGCGTTGCGCGCCTGCGCCACCTTCGCCGTGACCTTGCGCGCGGGCAGGTGACCGCCCTCGCCGGGCTTGGCGCCCTGGCCGATCTTGATCTCCACCAGGTAGGACGAGTTGATCATCTCGCTCGTCACGCCGAAGCGACCCGAGGCGACCTGCTGCCCGCGCCAGAGCGGGTAGCGCCCGTACAGGTCCTGGATCTCCCCGCCCTCGCCGTTCATCGCGACGATGTTGATCCGCCGCGCCGCCTCCGCGTACGAGCGATAGGCCACCTCGCCCTGGGAGCCGAAGCTCATCGACGAGATCACGATCGGGTAGGAGTGCAGCCCCACCTCGGCGCTGGCCTGCGGCACCGGGGGGCGGTCGGGACGCAGCTCGAGCAGGTGCCGCAGCGACACCGGCTGCTGCGCCTCGAGCTCCCGCACGCGCACCGAGTAGGCCTCGTACGAGCCGGCCCCGTTCGACGCCGCCACCGCGGCCTTGTAGACCTTCGGGTAGAAGCGGAAGGTCTTGCCCGGCTTGGCCTCCGCCGCGCCGGCGAGCACGCGGCGGCGCTCGTCGCCGTCGCGGTCGAGCTCGGCGAAGCCGTTGCCGCCACCCTCGGAGCCGAAGTAGGCGGGGGTGTCGAAGATCGCGGTCAGCTCCGGCTTGAGCCCGATGCACGAGAACACGCGCGCGTAGCCCCGCACCTCGTGGATGCCGATCGTGGAGATCACCTTCTCGATCCCCTTGCGCAGCGCGGCGCAGAGCTGCGACACGTCGGTGCGGTAGTCGTCCATCAGGCCGACCTCCACCATCGTGTACGGGCACACGCCGTCGGCGCCCAGGCCGAGCGCCAGCACCACGTCGTGCACGTTGCGAAGGGCCGCCGAGCGCACCACGACCCCGCAGCGGCGACGCAGGTTGACCTCGCCGGGCTCGACCAGGTACTCGCGCAGGGCCAGGTCGACGGCGGCGAGGGCCAGGTGCGGGTCGAGGTAGCGGCGGTCGCCCTCGTAGACCGTGCGGTCGGAGATCACGAGCAGCTCGGCGCCCGCCCGCACGGCCGCGGTCGCGTCCTGCTTGAGCCGCTCGATCGCGCCGTGGGTCCCCTCCGACTCGAGGCAGGAGAGGTCGATCACGCGCGCGCGGCCGCGGAACTCCTCCCAGAGGTCCTCGAGCAGGTAGGTCTTGTGCTCGCGCGCGACGGCGCGGTAGACCGAGTCGCCCAGCGGCGCCAGGCCGTCGTGCCCGCCGAGGATCACCCCGAAGGCGGTCTCGATGGTCGTCCGGCGCGCGGGCACCCGGTCGAGGGTGGGCCGCGGGCCGAACACGGCGCGGCAGGAGAAGTGCTCGATCTCGCGCTCGCGGTCGATCGCCGGGTTGGTCACCACCGCCACCGACTCCTTGAAGAAGTCGGCCAGATTCTGGCGCTCGGGCGAGAGGCAGGCGAGCGGGCCGTCGTAGCCGAGCGACCCGATCGGCTCGGAACCGGTGGCCGCCATCTGCTGGACCAGCTTCATGTCCTCGCGCTGCCAGCCGAAGCCGCCCAGGACGCGATCGTCGACCTTCACCGGCTCGGACGGGCCGGCGCTCGTGTAGCCGGGCACGTCCTGGCCCTCGAGCGGCCCGCCGGTGGGAATCGCCTCGGCGAAGGCCGCGGCCGTCCCGGCCCGCGCCCGCCAGCGCTCCAGGCAGAGCCGCTGCAGCTCACTGTGGCCGATCAGCTCGGCTCCCTCGCCGGTGAGCCGGACCAGCACCTTCTCTCCCGGCGCGAGCGGCTTCGGCTCCGCCACGGCGTCCCGGGTGGCGACCACGCCCGGCTCGCTCGAGAACACGTGCGCGGCGGCGGTCTCGAGCTGCCAGAGCGGGCGCAGGCCGAGCGCGTCGACCGAGAAGACGCACTCCCGGCCGTGCCGCGAGATCAGGGCCACGGGCCCCTGTGCCATCGGGCCGAACGCCTGGCGCAGGTACATGTAGAGCCCGCGCAGGTCCTCCGACATGCCCTTGATCTCGTTCACGATCGGCGGCAGCACCAGCTCCAGTGCCTCGACGAGGCTGAGCCCGTCGCGGTGGATCAGCGCCTCCACGGTGCGGTTGAGGTCCTGCGAGTCCGAGCCCCCGGTCACGAGCGGCACGCCCAGCATGCGCGCCTCCTGGCGCAGGCGCGCGACGGTGTTGATCTCGCCGTTGTGCCCCAGCACGCCGAACGGCTGCACGCGCCGGAAGCTCGGCCAGGTGTTCGTGGAGTAGCGGTTGTGGCCGAGGACGATGGCCGTCCTGGTGGCGGGGTCGCGGAGGTCGGGGTAGTAGCCGCCCAGCACCGCCGGCGTGCCGAGCGCCTTGTAGACGACCGATTCGGTGGAGCACGACGCCACGTGCAGCTCGAGGCTGTCCTCCAGCAGGGCGGCCAGCTCGAAGCAGCGCGCCGGCTCACCGATCAGGCCGCCGACCTGCCAGAACAGGGGTTCCTCCTCGCGCGCCTGCGGCCCCAGCGCGGTGCTGTCGACCGCGCCGTCGCGCTCGGCCAGCACGCGCAGCCCGATCCGGCTCATCAGCTCGCGGGCGCGCCCCTTCACGGCGGCGCCGGCCCCGCGCGGGATCAGCACGTGGGCGACGGCGAACGCCGGATCGAGCGCCAGGTCCGGCGCGTGGCCGCCGGTGCGCACCTCCTCGGCCCACAGGTCGCGCGGGATGTCGAGCATTAGGCCGCAGCCGTCGCCCTCGCCGTCGACGCTCCCGGCGCGGTGGAGCATGTGCTGGAGCGCCCCGAGGGCCTCGTCGACCGGGGCGTGCGCCGGCCGGCCGTCCTTGGCGATCCAGCCGTAGAGGGCACACGCGTCGTGCTCCTCCACGGTCCAGGGAGGCCTCAACCGAACTCCGCCTCGATCACCCTCCGGAGCTCCGGCTCGTTGGCCGACCCGAGGTGGATGGCGCCGTTGATGAAGAACCGGGGCGTGCTCGGGATCCCGCTGCCGGCGCCGCTCGCGTAGTCCTCGTCGATCCGCGCCTTGTGGACGCCCTCGCGCAGCTCGCGATCGAAGCGCTCCAGGTCGAGCCCGAGCGCCGCCGCGTGGTCGCGCAGGTCGTCGTCGGAGAGCGCGTGCTGATGCTCGAAGAGGCGGTCGTGCATGTCCCAGAAGCGGCCCTGGGCCGCTGCCGCCTCGGCGGCCTCGGCCGCCGCCGGCGCGCGCGGGTGCAGGTCGGGCAGCGGCATGTGGCGGAAGACGAACCGTAGCCAGCTGAAGCTCTCCAGCAGGTTGCGCACGACGGGGTAGGCGTCGCCGCAGTACGGGCACTGGAAGTCGCCGTACTCGACCAGCGTCACGCGGCCCTGCTCGGCGCCGCGGATGTGGTCGCGGGCCGGCTGCACCGGCGGGATCGTCGCCACGCCTAGCGCTCCTCGCGCGGGCCCGACCAGAAGGCGTCCCCGACCGTCACGGTCCGGGCGGTCTCGGCCTGGTGGCGCAGCGAATGCGGATCGCCGTCCTCGAAGGCGAACAGCGACGAGGCGGGCACGTTGCGCGTCTCGCCGGAGCCGCCCAGGTGGCGGTCGACGACGCGCGCGCAGCGGCGTCCCTCCGCGATCGCGGTCACGACCAGCGACTGGCCCATGCGGGCGTCGCCGCACGCGAACACCCCGGGCTGGTCGGTGGCGTAGAGCGGCGCCTTCAGGTTGCCGCGCGGGTCGAGCTCCACGCCCAGCTGCTCGACCGCGCCCTCGTGCTCCGGATGGCTGAAGCCGATCGCGATCAGCACCAGGTCGGCGGGCTCGGTGAAGTCGCTGCCGGGCACGGCGTGCAGGTCGCGCGACGAGGTGCCCTCCACGCGCCGCCCCTCGACTGCCCGCACGCGGCCGTCCTCGCCGGCGATCGCGGTGATCTGGGTGCCGAAGCGGCGCTCGCCGCCCTCGTCCAGCGCGTAGGTGGATGGCGTGCGCTTGGGCGGCAGCGGCCAGGGAGTGCCCGGCGGGCGGCCGTCGCCCGGGAGCGGCGGGTACACGTCGAGCAGCAGCACGTCGGACGCGCCCTCGCGCAGGGCATTCGAGATGCAGTCCATCCCGGTGTCGCCGCCGCCCACCACGACCACGCGCCGCCCGGCCGCGCTGATCCGCTCGCCGGGGGCCGGCTCGGGCGCCTCGCGACCCTCCTGGCGAGCCACGAAGCGGTTGCGCTGGTAGAGGTACTCCATCGCGAAGTGCACGCCCTGCAGCTCGCGCCCGGGCACCGGCAGGTCGCGGTGCACGCGCGAGCCGATCGCCATCACCACGGCGTCGTGGCGCTCGCGCAGCTCGGCGGCCGAGATGTCGCGGCCCACGTCGATCCCGTAGCGGAAGGCGATCCCCTCGTCGATCAGCAGCTGCACGCGACGATCGATGATCCACTTCTCGAGCTTGGCGTCGGGCACGCCGAAGCGCAGCAGGCCGCCGGGGCCCTCGTCGCGCTCGTAGACGGTCACCGAGTGCCCGTGGCGGTTCAGCTCGGCTGCCACCGCGAGCCCGGCCGGGCCCGAGCCGACCACCCCGACCGTGTGGCCGCTGCGCGCGGAGGGCGGGTCGGGCACGACCCAGCCCTCGTCGTACCCGCGCGTGACGATCGCCAGCTCGATCTGCTCGATCGTCACGGCGTCGTCGTTGATGTCCAGCACGCAGGCCGACTCGCAGGGCGCCGGGCAGATCAGCCCCGTGAACTCGGGGAAGTTGTTGGTGGCGTGCAGGTGCGTGAGCGCCTGGCGCCAGCTGTCGCTGTAGACGAGGTCGTTCCAGTCAGGGATCTTGTTGCCGAGCGGGCACCCCTCCTGGCAGAACGGCACGCCGCAGTCCATGCAGCGCCCGCCCTGCTCGCGCAGGGTCTCGTCGTCGGGCAGCGAGAAGTACTGGCGATAGTCGCGCACGCGCTCGCGCGGGTCGCGCTTCTGGAAGCCGACCCGCTCGAGCCGGAGAAAGCCGCGGGGATCTCCCATTACGCTGCGACTTCTTCCTGCGTCAGCTCCAGCAGCGCGCGCTTGTAGTCGTGCGGCATCACCTTCACGAAGCGGCTCAGCTCGTCGTCCCAGGAGTCGAGCACGCGCTCGGCAACCGGAGAGCCGGTGCGCTCGTGATGCTCCTCGATGAAGCCGCGCAGCTCGAGCGCGTCGTCCGGGGTGATCTCGTCGAACCCCACCAGCTCCGTGTTGCAGCGCGAGCGGAAGCCGCCGTCCACGTCGAGCACGTACGCCACCCCGCCGCTCATGCCGGCGGCGAAGTTGAGGCCGGTCGGCCCGAGCACCACCACGCGGCCCCCGGTCATGTACTCGCAGCCGTGATCGCCCACGCCCTCGACCACGGAGAGGACGCCCGAGTTGCGCACCGCGAAGCGCTCGCCGGCGAGGCCGCGGAAGAAGGCCTTGCCCGAGGTGGCCCCGTAGAGAACCGTGTTGCCGACGATCGCGTTGTCCTCGGCGCGGAAGGTGGCCTCCTGGGACGGGCGCACCACGAGCGTGCCGCCCGACATGCCCTTGCCGGTGTAGTCGTTGGCGTCGCCCTCCAGCTCCAGCGTCACGCCGGCCGCGAGCCACGCGCCGAAGCTCTGGCCCGCCGAGCCCTCGAGGTGCACTTCGATCGATCCCTCGGGCAGCCCCTCCTCGCCGTGACGGCGGGCGATCTCGCCGGACAGCAGGCCGCCGACGGCGCGGTTCTTGTTCTCGATGCGCCGCTCCAGCCGCACGTGCTCGCCGCCCTCGATGGCCGGCTGGGAGCGCTG
The DNA here is from genome assembly GCA_963722245.1 of uncultured Thermoleophilaceae bacterium. Classification (GTDB taxonomy): domain Bacteria; phylum Actinomycetota; class Thermoleophilia; order Solirubrobacterales; family Thermoleophilaceae; genus JACVRW01. Next base: position 217,640 of record CAVRKM010000012.1, on the reverse strand, counting down.
GAGCAGGTCGAGGTCGATCGAGTCGTAGAGCACCGGCTCGGGCCGGCGCACGCAGTGGCGCGGCGCATCGGCGGGCACGTCGGGGGGCACCTCGAGCAGCGGGCGCAGGTCGATGCCGTGGCCCTTCCAGTGCGTCACGGCCTCGTCGGGCACGAGCAGGTCGTTGCGCCCGATCAGCTCGGCCACCGTGCGGACTCCGAGCCGGGCCATGATGCCGCGCAGCTCCTCGGCGACCATGAACAGGTAGTTCACGACGTGCTCGGGCTGCCCCTCGAAGCGCCGGCGCAGCTCGGGATCCTGCGTGGCCACGCCCACCGGGCACGTGTTGAGGTGGCAGACCCTCATCATCACGCAGCCGAGCGCGATCAGCGGGGCCGTCGAGAAGCCGAACTCGTCGGCGCCCAGGATCGCCCCGACGGCCACGTCTCGGCCGGTGCGCATCTGACCGTCGACCTCGACCAGGATGCGCGAGCGCAGGTCGTTTTGCAGCAGCGTCTGCTGGGTCTCGGCGAGCCCGATCTCCCACGGGATGCCGGCGTGGTGGATCGAGCTCTGGGGCGACGCGCCGGTGCCGCCGTCGTGGCCCGCGATCACCACGTGGTCGGCGTTGGCCTTTGCCACGCCGGCCGCGACGGTGCCCACCCCGATCTCGGACACGAGCTTGACCGACACCCGCGCGCGCGGGTTCGCGCAGCGCAGGTCGTAGATCAGCTGCTTGATGTCCTCGATCGAGTAGATGTCGTGGTGCGGCGGCGGCGAGATCAGCGTCACGCCGGGGGTGGAGTGGCGCAGGCCGGCGATGTAGCGGTCGACCTTGTGGCCCGGCAGCTGCCCGCCCTCGCCCGGCTTGGCCCCCTGGGCGACCTTGATCTGGAGCTCGTCGGCGTTGACCAGGTAGTTGACGGTCACGCCGAAGCGGCCCGAGGCGACCTGCTTGATCGACGAGCGCCGCTCGTCTCCGAAACGGGCCGAGTCCTCGCCGCCCTCGCCGGTGTTCGACTTGCCGCCGAGCCGGTTCATGCCGACCGCGAGCGTCTCGTGCGCCTCCGGTGAGAGCGCGCCGAGCGACATCCCGCCCGACTTGAAGCGCTTGACGACCTCGGAGGCGGGCTCGACCTCCTCGAGCGGCACCGGCTCGGTGTCGTCGCGGAAGCGCAGCAGCCCGCGCAGCGAGGTGTTGCGCACGGCCACGTCGTTCACGTAGGTGGCGAAGCGCTCGTAGGCCTCCGCGCCGTCGCCGTTGCGGGCCGCGTGCTGGAGCGTCGCGATCGTCTCCGGGTTCCAGCCGTGGTACTCGCCGCGGCGGCGCCAGGCGTAGATGCCGCCGGCCGGGAGCAGCTCGGACACCGCGGCGGGGTAGGCGCGCGCGTGGCGGCCGAGCGCCTCGTCCGCGATCTCCTTCAGCCCGATGCCCTCCACGCGCGAGGGCGTGCCGGTGAAGTGGCGGTCGATCACCTCGCGCTTCACGCCGACCGCCTCGAAGATCTGCGCGCCGGTGTAGGAGCGCAGCGTCGAGATGCCCATCTTGGAGAGGACCTTGAGGAGCCCCTTGCCGATCGCCTTGATCACCCGCTGCTCGGCCTCGTCGGGGGTCTTGCCCTCCGGCACGCGGCCGTCGCGCTGGAGCGCGAACAGCGACTCGAACATCAGGTACGGGTTGACCGCCGAGGCGCCGAAGCCGATCAGCGTGGCCAGGTGGTGGATCTCGCGGGCCTCGCCGGTCTCGACCACGAGCCCGATCTGGAGGCGGGTGCCCTCGCGGACCAGGTGGTGGTGCACGGCGCCCACGGCGAGCAGCGACGGCATCGCCGCGCGCTCGGGGCCGATGTTGCGGTCGGACAGCACGATGATGTTGACCCTGCGGCTGACCAGCTCGGAGGCCTCGCGGCAGATCTCCTCGATGCGCCGTTCCATGCCGGCCTCGCCCTGGTCGACCGGCCAGGTCATGTCGATCGTGCGCGCCTCGAACACGCTGTGATCCACCTGGCGCAGCTTCTCCAGCTCCGAGTTGCGCAGGATCGGCTGCGGCATCACGAGCTGGTGGCAGTGGTCGGGCGTCTCGCCGAGCAGGTTGATCTCAGGGCCGATGCAGGCGGTCAGGCTCATCACCACGGACTCGCGGATCGGGTCGATCGCGGGGTTGGTGACCTGCGCGAACAGCTGCTTGAAGTAGGAGAACAGCGGCGGAAGGCGGTCCGACAGGCTCGCCAGCGCCACGTCGTTGCCCATCGAGCCGGTCGGCTCCGCTGCGTCGCGCGCCATCGGGGCGAGGAGCACCTTGAGGTCCTCCTCGGTCCACCCGAAGGCGAGCTGCTTGGCGCGCAGCGGCTCCACACGGGGAACGCGTGGGCTCTTCTCCGGCAGGTCCTCGATGTGCACGACGCGGTCGTGCAGCCACTCCCCGTAGGGGCTGCGGCGGGCGAGGTCGGCCTTGAGCTCGTCGTCGGGGACGATCCGGTCGCGCTCGAGGTCGACCAGGAACAGCTTGCCGGGGCGCAGGCGGCCCTTGGCGACGATCTGGTCCTCGGACGCCTTCAGCACGCCGGTCTCGGAGGCGAGCACCACCCAGCCGTCCTTCGTCACAACCCAGCGCCCGGGGCGCAGCCCGTTGCGGTCGAGAGTGGCGCCGATCACGCGGCCGTCGGTGAAGGCCACCGCCGCCGGGCCGTCCCAGGGCTCGATCAGCGAGGAGTGGTACGCGTAGAAGTCCCGTACCTCCTGCTTGAGCTCGGGCCTGCCCTGGTAGGCCTCGGGGATCAGCATCGAGATCGCGTGCGCGGGCGAGCGCCCGCCCAGCACGAGCAGCTCCATCAGGCCGTCGAGCGAGGCCGAGTCGGAGATGTCGTCGCGCAGCAGGCCGCGGATCTTGTCGATGTCGTCGCCGAACAGCGGAGAGGCGAGCGTCAGCTCGCGGGCGCGATGCCAGTTGCGGTTGCCGCGCAGGGTGTTGATCTCGCCGTTGTGGGCGAGCATCCGGTACGGGTGGGCCAACTCCCAGCTCGGGAAGGTGTTGGTCGAGAAGCGCGAGTGGACGACCGCCATGCGCGACAGGAACCGCTCGTCCTTCAGGTCAGGGAAGTACTGGGACAGCTGCGGGGCGGTGAGCATCCCCTTGTAGACGACGGTCCTGCTCGACATGCTCGCGATGGCGAGGTTGGGCAGCTCGGCTCGCTCGACCACGCGGCGGATCACGTAGAGGCGGCGCTCGAGCGCGTCCTGATCCTCGACGTCGTCGGCGGCGCCTACGAACACCTGGCGGATGCAGGGGGCGACGGCGCGGGCGGTGGTGCCGCAGTTCACGGCGTCCACGGGCACGTCGCGCCAGCCCAGCACCGCCTGGCCCTCGGCGGTCACGGTCTCGTCGATCAGCCGCTCGGCGTGCTCGCGGGCGAACTCGTCGCTCGGCAGGAAGCAGACGCCCACGCCGTAGCGGCCCGCCTCGGGCAGCTCGAAGGGGACATCCGCGCGCAGCAGCTCGTCCGGGAGGCCGACCAGGATGCCGGCGCCGTCGCCGGTGTCCTCATCCGCCCCCTCGGCGCCGCGGTGCTCGAGGTGCTCGAGCGCCCACAGCGCCCGCGAGATGACCTCGTGGGACGCGGGCGCGCCGAGGCGCGCCACGAAGGCGACACCGCAAGCATCGTGCTCATAGGTCGGGTCGTACAGGCCGTGACCGGCCCGGCCGCTGGGGGGTGCCATCTTCAGTTCCTCGGGTTCCGCGCCTTCTCCGAGCGGGCGCGCGACGGGTGCGAGCCCAAAATCATACGTCTCTTTACCCACGCAGTAGGGTGGAGTGAGCGTGCCCCTGACGATCACGGTCCTGTCGCAGAAGGGCGGCACGGGTAAGACGACCACCGTGCGGACGCTGGCCGACGCGTACCGGCGCAGCGGACTCGAGGTGCTCTGCGTCGACCTGGACCCGCAGGGCAACCTGTCCGACTACTTCGACGTGCCCGCCGATGCGTCGCCGACGATCGCGGACGTGCTCGCCGGACAGGCGCGCGCCGCCGACGCCGTCTACGCCGACATCCTCCCGGCGAACCTCGGGCTGGCCGAGGCGGAGCTGGTGCTGGCCGGGAAGATGGGCCGCGAGCTGACGCTCAAGCGCGGGCTGCGCGAGATCAAGCGCGACTACGACCTGGTGCTGGTGGACTGCCCGCCGTCGCTGGGCCTGCTGACCGTGAACGCGCTGGTGGCGGCCGATCACGCGCTGATCACCAGCGAGGCGGAGTACTTCTCGCTGCAGGGTGTGGAGCAGGCTCTGGAGGTGGTGGAGCTCGCGCGCGAGTCGCTCCACCCCGACCTCGATTGGCTGGGCGTGGTGCTGAACATCGCCGACATGCGGCTGGTGCACTCGCGCGAGGCTCTGAAGTCGCTGCGCGAGCGCTTCTCGGACAAGGTGTTCTCCACGGTGATCCGGCGCAGCGTGCGCTACGCGGAGTCGGCCGAGCGAGGCGTTTCGATCCTCGACTTCGCGCCCTCCCTGGGCGCGGACTACATGGCGCTGGCCGCCGAGATACTCGAGCGGCTGGGCGGGTTCGAGGAGGCGCGCGAGCACCTCAGCGGTTCGCCGAGCTCCTCGGCGATCGCCTCTTCTTAGCTGGGGCTCGCACCACGGCCCCCGCGTCGTGATCCCAGGACTGATACTCGCGCTCGCTTCGGCGGTGGGCACGAACGTCGCCTTTCTTCTGAAGCAGCGGGGAGCGGTGCTCGCGCCGCCGATCGTCGCGCGCCATCCGCTGCGCAGCGCCGCGGGCCTGTTCCGCTCCAAGTGGTTCCTGGTCGGCTGGATGGTTGCGATCGTCGCCTGGGGCCTGCACCTCGGCGCCCTGTCACTCGCGCCGCTGTCGATCGTGCAAGCGGTGCTGTCGGGCGGACTGGTCTTCCTCGCCGTGATCGCCGAGCGCTACTTCGGCTTTCGCCTGGGGCGGCGGCAGTGGGTCGGCGTGACGATCACCGCGGCGGGGCTGGCGGTCATCGGCTTCACCGGCGCTGGGGCGAACGACGTGGAGCGCGCCTCGCTCGGCGCGCTGATCGCCGTCGAGGGCGCGATCTTCGCGCTCGGCGCGGTGCTGGTGAGGATCTCGGCCCGCCGCCATCTCCTGCCCCGCGCCGAGGGCCTCCTCCTCGGCGCGGCCGCCGGCGCGCTGTTCGGCGTCTCGGACATCGCGCTCAAGTACCTCACCCAGGCCGCGCCGGGACCGCTGCTCGGGATAGTGAGCCCGTGGACGCTCACCGCGCTCGTCGCGGGGACGATCGCGTTCTACGCCTCCGCACGCAGCCTGCAGATCGGCGAGGCCGTGGAGGTGATCGCGCTCACCTCGGTGGCGGCCAACCTGGGGGCCGTCCTCGGCGGGATCGTGGTCTTCCATGAGCCACTCGGATCCGGGGCGCCGGCCGTCACCGCCCGCGTCGCGGCGTTCTGCCTGGTCATCGCCGGCGCCGCGCTGATGCCTGCCCCGATGCGGGCCGGTATCACCCAAAATGGGGACAACCGCTGATAGGACCGTGCTGCCGAACCCGCCGAAGGTCAGAGGGCCCGCAAAGTGCGGGCCTTCTTGCCGCTCGGGGCCGGAGCCCCTAGGGTCGCGGCGTGGACGTCGACCTGCTCTTCCGACCCGCGACCGACCTCGCCGCTCTGATTAGGGGCGGCGAGCTCAGCGCCCGGGAGCTCACCGAGGCGGCGCTGGACCGCATCGAGGCGCTGCAGCCTGACCTCAACGCGTTCGTGCACCTCGATCCCGACGGCGCCCTCGCCGCCGCCGAGGCCGTCGGCCCGGGCGACGAGCGCCCCTTCGCCGGCGTTCCGATCGCCGTCAAGGACACCGCTCCCGTGGCGGGCATGCCGTTCACGCTCGGCTCCGATGCCTTCGGCGACTTCGTGGCGCCCCACGACGCCTTCGTGGTGCGGCGGCTGCGCGACGCCGGCTTCGTCATCGTCGGCAAGACCAACCTGCCGGAGTTCGGGATCCTGCCGGTCACCGAGCCGCGTCGCTTCGGCCCCACCCGCAATCCCTGGGACACCGACCGCACCCCGGGCGGCTCCTCCGGCGGCGCCGCGGCCGCGGTGGCGGCGGGCATGGTGCCGCTCGCCCACGGCAGCGACGGCGGCGGCTCGATTCGCATCCCGGCCGCCTGCTGCGGCCTGGTCGGCCTGAAGCCCAGCCGCGGCCGGATCTCGCGCGGGCCCGAGCAGGGGGACGACTTCCTCGTCCAGGACGGCGTGCTCACCCACACGGTTGCGGAGACCGCGGCGCTGCTGGACGTGCTGGCCGGCTACGAGCCCGGCGACGCGAGCTGGGCGCCCCCGCCGGCGGAGCCGTTCGCCACGGCCGCCGCGCGCGAGCCAGGCCGGCTGCGGATCGGCGTGACCACGACCGCCGCGATCGATGCCCCGCTCGACCCGCTCTGCGAGCGCGCGGTCCGCGACGCCGCCGAGCTGCTCGAGTCGCTCGGCCACCAGGTGGACGAGGTGGAGGCGCCGTGGACCGGGCAGAGCCTGCTCGAGGTCTTCACGCTGGTCTTCGGCACGCCGATCGCGATGGGCTTCTTCTTCGGTGCCCAGGTGAGCGGCCGCGAGCCGACGGAGGAGCTGGTGGAGCCGCTCTCCTGGACGATCTGGAACGGCATCCGGAAGCGCACCGCGCTCGACTACCTGCTCGCCCGCACGCAGCTGGGAGTCTTCACGCGCGGGATCGTGGCGCTCTGGAGCGACTACGACGTGGTGCTCACGCCCGCCCTGGCCCAGCGCCCGGTGCGGATCGGCGAGATCGACGCCTGCAGCGACGAGCCCTGGGAGGACTTCCGCCGCTCGGGCGAGTTCACCCCGTACACGGCGATCTTCAACGTGACCGGCCAGCCGGCGATCTCGCTGCCCCTCTTCCACGGAGACGACGGCATGCCGCTGTGCGTGCAGCTGGCCGGTCGACCGGCGGGTGAGGCCGAGCTGCTCTCGCTGGCGGCACAGCTGGAGCAGGCGCGCCCGTGGGCCCAGCGGCGCCCGCCAACCGCAGCAATGAGTGTGGGCCCCGCTGGTTTCGCATAGCGAAAGTTTCGGTGCCCGCACTCAGCCAATGGCCGCTTCGAGCACCTCTTTGTCGCGGTCGTACGTCAGAAGCTCAGCGGCGTCGGCGGCAGAAAGCCAGCGCAGCTCGTCGACCTCGTCGTTGGGCGTGAAGCCCGGATCCGACTCCACGGACATCAGCCAGTAGCGCACCACCTTCGGCCGGTCGCGCACCGTGTAGGTGGTGGCGGGCAGCTCCCGCTCCAGCCGGCCGCGCAGCCCGGTCTCCTCCCACACCTCGCGCAGCGCGGCCTCCTCGAACGTCTCGCCGGCGTCGAGCTTGCCCTTCGGCAGCGTCCAGTCGTCGTAGCGCGGCCGGTGCACCAGCGCCACGCGGCCGTCGTCCACGACCACCCCGCCCGCCGCCTCGATCCGGTCAGAGCTCATTCACGTCCGCTCCGCCGGGATCGAAGGTGACCCGGCGGACGTCGCAGTCCGGGGCCGCGCTGCGCAGCCGCTCCACCAGCGCTCCGGTCTGCTCCCAGTGCGACCAGAACAGCACCGTCGGCCCCGCGCCCGAGATCGTGGCCCCCACCGCGCCCAGCGACGGGGCGAGCTCCACCAGCTCCATCGACCGCGGGTAGAGCGAGCGGCGGCGCGGCTGGTGGAGCGTGTCGCCCAGCCCGCGCGCGATCAGGGAGAAGTCGGCCCGCGCCAGCCCCAGCACCAGCAGCGAGGCCCGGCCGACGTTGTGCACCGCGTCTCCGAGCGGCACCTCGCCCGGCATGGCCGCCCTGGCCGCCGCCGTCGACACCTCGAAGCCCGGGATCGCCAGCACCCCCTCCAGGCCGGCCGGCGGATCGAACCTCACCGGCTCGCCGGCGCACACCACGAACCCACCGAGCAGCGCGGCCGCCACGTTGTCGGGATGTCCCTCGAGCTCGGCTGCGAGCTCGAACAGCGGCGCGTCCAGCTCGTACATGTGGTCGGCGGCGCACAGCCCCGCCACGATCGCCGCGGCGCTCGAGCCCAGCCCGGCCGCCAGCGGGATCTCCGAGCGGATCGTGAAGCGGACGCCGTTCGCCGGGTGCAGTCGCTCGAAGGCGCGGACGCACAGGTTGTCGCGGTCGAGCGGCACCCCCGGGAGGTCGCACTCGACCCCGAAGTCGCCGCACTCGGTGACCTCCAGCTCGAGCCTGAGATCGAGCGCCGCCGCCAGCACGTCGTAGCCCGGGCCGAGATTCGCCGACGACGCAGGCACGCGAACCACCCGGCGCCGGTTCACCCGAGCACGGCCCTCTCGACGCTCTCGATGTCCGGCTCGCACGGCACCACCGAGCTGGCCCTGCTCATCGCGGTCTGCGGGTCCTTCAGCCCATGGCCGGTGAGCACGCACACCACCCGGCCCTCGGCGCCGTACTTGAGCAGCCCGGCCACCGACGCGGCCGACGCCGGCTCGCAGAACACCCCCTCGCGCGCGCCCAGCAGCGCGTAGGCGTCGAGGATCTCGGCGTCCGAGACAGCCCGCACCTCGCCGCGCGAGGTCGTGAACGCGCTCATCGCGTCCTCCCAGCGCGCTGGGTTGCCGATCCGGATCGCCGAGGCGACCGTCTCGGGGAACTCGACCGGCGCGCCCGCCACCAACGGCGCGGCCCCCTCGGCCTGATAGCCGTGCAGGGCCGGCGCCACCCCGTACTCCTGGAAGCCCTTCCACCAGGACGTGACGTTCCCGGCGTTGCCGACCGGGATGCAGAGCACGTCCGGCGCCTCCCCGAGCTCGTCGCAGACCTCGAACGCGCCCGTCTTCTGACCCTCGATCCGGAAGTCGTTGACCGAGTTGACGAGCGAGATCGGGTGCCGCTTCGCCAGCTCCCGGACGAGGGCGAGCGCCTCGTCGAAGTTGCCGCGCAGCGCGATCACGCGCGCCCCGTGCATCAGCGCCTGCGCCAGCTTGCCGGTGGCGATCTTGCCCTCCGGCACGATCACAGCCCCGCGCAGCCCGGCGCGCGCCGCGTAGGCGGCGGCGCTGGCGGCGGTGTTGCCGGTCGAGGCGCAGATGATCGCCTCGGCGCCCTCGGCGATCGCGGCGCTCACGGCCACGGTCATGCCGCGATCCTTGAACGAACCGGTCGGATTGGCGCCCTCCAGCTTGAGCCACACGTCCGCCCCGGTCAGCTCCGACAGCCGCGGGGCGGCGACGAGCGGCGTGTCCCCCTCGCCCATCGTCACCAGCGGGTCGACGGGCAGCCGGTCGTGGTAGCGCCAGAGGCTCAGAAGGTCTCCTCGATCACGCGGATCACGCGCGGCGGCTCGCGCACGAAGTCGAGGCGAGCGAGCAGGTCCACGGCGGCGCGGAACTTCGACTCCAGCACCGGGTGCATGACCATCACCAGCCGCGCCTCCTGGCCCAGCCCCTTCTGCACGACCGACCTGATCGACACGCCCTGCAGCCCGAGGATCTCCGCGACCTGGGCCAGCACCCCCGGCCGGTCGGCAACCTCCAGATGCAGGTAGAACGAGAACTCGACGTCGGTGACCACCGGCAGCTCCACGGCCGGGGGCGGCAGCGACGGCGGCGGGATCATGGCCGAGATCACGTCGCCCAGCACCGCGCTGGCGGTCTGGACGCCGCCGGCACCCGGCCCGCTCAGCGTGATCTCGGTGATCGCCGGCGACTCGATCGTGACCGCGTTGAAGGCGCCGTTCACGCTCGCCAGCGGATGGTCGGCGTACAGGAACGCGGGATGCACGTGCACGGCCACGCCGGCGTCGATCCGCTCGGCCGACCCGATCAGCTTGAGCGACAGCCCCAGCTCGCTGGCGTACGCGATGTCGTCCGCGGTGATCCGCTCGATGCCCTCGTAGCTGACCTGGTCGAGCCCGACGACCGCGCCGAAGGCGAGCCGGGCGAGGATCGCCATCTTGGCGGCGGCGTCCTTGCCGGTCACGTCCTCGGTGGGATCCGCCTCCGCGTAGCCCATCTCCTGCGCCTCGCGCAGCGCGTCCTCGTACGACGCGCCGGTGGCGGCCATCTGGGTGAGGATGTAGTTCGTCGTGCCGTTGACGATCCCGTGCACGCGCTCGATGTGGGCGGCGGCCAGCGTCTCGGCCATGACCCGGATCGCCGGCACCACCCCGGCCACCGCGCCCTCGAAGCGCAGCTGCACCCCGCCCCGGCGCGCCGCGTCGAACACCTCCTCGCCGTGCTGGGAGAGCAGCTGCTTGTTGGCCGTGACCACGTGCCGGCCCGCCCCCAGCGCGCGCAGCACGTAGTCGCGCGCGGGCTCGATCCCGCCCATCAGCTCCACGACCAGGTCGCTGCGCTCGAGCAGGTCGTCGAAGTCGCCCCGGCTGCGGGTGAGCACCCCGACAGCTCCGGGCGCAGACCGACCTCCGCCTCGATCGCGTCGGCGCGCTCGGCGAGCAGCTCGGCGAACGCGGAGCCGACGGTGCCGTGGCCGAGCAGGCCGATCCGGAAGGGGTCAGGCGTCACGGCGCGTCAGATCGTCGTAGGTCTCGCGCCGCACGACCACTCGCGCGTCGCCGTCCCTGCAGAAGATCACCGGCGGGCGAGGCACGGCGTTGTAGTTGTTCGCCATCGCGTGGCCGTAGGCGCCCGTCGCGGGGGTAACGAGCACGTCCCCGGGCCGCGGGTCGTCGAGCAGCGCGTCGCGCACCAGGATGTCGCCCGACTCGCAGTGCATGCCGGCGATCGTGACCTCGTCGGCGCCGCCGAAGCGATCGGCGATCTCGGCCTCGTAGCGGGCGCCGTAGAGCATCGGCCGCAGGTTGTCCGACATGCCGCCGTCCACGGCGACGTAGGTGCGGACGCCCGGGATGCGCTTCACCGTGCCCACCGTGTAGATCGTCACGCCGGCGTTGCCCACCAGCGAGCGGCCCGGCTCGCAGAGGACTGTCACGTCGCCGGGCGCCCGGCTGCAGCAGCGCCTCCGACGTACTCCTCGATCGAGGGCGGCCGCTCCTCGCGCGTGTAGGCGATGCCGAGGCCGCCGCCGAGGTTCAGCAGCGGCCACTCGCCCATCCCGGCGAGCACCTCGGCCAGCCGCTCGAAGCCCTCGAGCTCGAAGACCTGCGAGCCGATGTGCGCGTGCAGGCCGTCCAGCTCGAGCCCGGCGTCGGCGCAGGCCGCCACCGCGCGCGGCACGTCGTCGAGGCCGAAGCCGAACTTCGAGTCCTCCTGGCCGGTCTGGATGTACGAGTGCGTCGCGGGCTTGATCCCGGGAGTGACCCGCAGCAGCACGCGCGCGCCGCGCCCGCGCAGCCGCTCGATCTCGTCGAACGAGTCCACCACGATGTGCCCCACGCCGACCTCGAGCGCGTAGTCGAGCTCGGCCTGGCTCTTGTTGTTGCCGTGGAAGTAGATCCGCTCCGGCTCGAAGCCGCCCGCGAGCGCCAGGTGCAGCTCCCCGCCGCTGGCCACGTCGGCGGACAGCCCCTCCTCGACGAACAGGCGGTAGGCCGCGGTGCAGGGAAACGCCTTGCTCGCGTAGATCACCTCGAAGCGCTCGACCCGCGCCCGGAAGGCCTCGACGTAGGCGCGCGCCCGGGCGCGCATGTCGTCCTCGGCGTACACGTAGGCGGGCGTGCCGAACTCGCGCGCGAGCTCGATCACGTCGCAGCCGCCGACCTCGAGCCGGCCCTGCTCGTCCAGGCGCGAGCCCAGGGGATATACGTGCGAGACCGCAACCGCCGCCATGCGGCGCGATTATGAAGGAGCGATGGAGCACCCCGTACCCGCGCCACCCCAGCTGGGAGACCTCGAGGGTCTCGCCTACGCCCTGTTCCTGCCCGAGGGCGAGCCGCGGGCGGGCGTGGTGATCCTGCATGGCGCGGGCTCGGCGAAGGAGTCCCACTTCGACTTCGCGCGGGGCTGTCGCGCCGACGGCATCGCCGCGCTGGCCTACGACGCCCGCGGCCACGGACGCTCCCGGGGCGACTTCGGGCCGGGCGCCTTCGACGACGTGCTCGCCATGGTCGAGCTGCTGCGCGGCCACGTTGGCGCCGTGGCGCTGCGCGGCTCCAGCATGGGCGGTTTTCAGGCGATCCACGCCGCGGCGCGCGACCCCTCGCTGTGCGCCGTTGTCGCGATCTGCCCGGCGCCCGACGACCTGCTGCTGCGCAGCCTGCGGTCCGGCGAGCCGCTGCGCTTCCGCTGCGACGTGCCCGCCACCGAGGCGTGGCTGCAGACGCTCGACATCTACGCCGCGGTCGGCCAGTTGGGGCCGCAAACCGACCTGCTGCTGCTGCACGCGCGCGGGGACGAGCAGATCCCCTGGACCGTGAGCGAGGAGCTGCACGCGGCGGCGCACGAGCCCAAGCGGCTGCTGGTGCTGCCGGGCGGGCACCACCGCTCGCTGCAGCACGACCTCGAGCTGCAGGCGGTCTCCCGCCGCTTCATCCTGTCGGCGGCGGAGCGCTAGCTGCCGAGGCCGGCGGTGAGGCCGTCGACCGCCGAGGTGGCGTCGTCGAGCAGGCCGCCGACCGCCGCGCCTGTGTCCGTGACGGTCTGACCGGTGCTCGGGCTGACCGTCCCGACCGTGCCGCCGACCGCGCCGGTCGCGTCCCCGACCGTGTCGCCCACCGTGCCGCCGGTCCCGCCGGTGCCCGTGGAGCCCGAGTCGGTGCCCGAGGCTGTCAGTGCCCGAGTCCGTCGACCCGGAGCCGTGCCCGAGCCGCCGCTCGAGTCCGTGCCGCTGTCCGTCCCGGAGCTGGTGCCGGTCCCGGTGTCGGTGCTCGGCTGCGATCCGTCGTCGGCGAGGGCACCTTGGTCCACGGGGGCCTCGATCACGCCGGTGCCAGAGCCCGGGGCGGGGGTCGGGTTGCCGGTGCTCGGGACCTTCTCGCCGACCGGTGCGCCGGGCGCACCGGGGCGGACCGAGTCGGAACCGCGGTTTGAGCTGGCGCCCTGGCGGATGTTCCCGGTCGGGTTGCCGCTGCTGCCGGACGCCAACCGGCCGAACACGTCACCGGACGCGCCGGCCTGGCGCGAGCCCCCCGTCGTCGTGTCGACGACGAAGTCGCTCGCCGCGAGCAGGCCGCCCGCGCGCTGCGCCGCCGCCGCCTCGCGCTGCTGGCGCAGCTCGATGCGGGACAGATCGCCGTTCGCTCGCCGCGCCGGGAACGCCCCGGAACGCGACCGAGCGTGCTGCCGACCGTCAGCAGCAGGAAGAACGATCCGATCAAGACCCCGGTCGTGCCGAGGCCGGCCATGTACGCGCGAGACGCTTTCAGAGTGGATTCCTCATGCCCGAAACCCAATGTTATGGAACCTTTGGGCTGTCTGGTTAACGAAATCGCGCAAAAAACTTCGCAAATGACTGATAATGATTCTCGTTTAACCTCCCGAGGCGGATGCCTTCGCCCTTCGATCTGGCCGATCTGCCGTTCCTGCGCGAGGCGCTCGTGGAGGTCATCCTGCTCGGCGCTGCGGGCGGCCTGCTCAGCGCGTGGATCGTGCTGCGGCGGCTCGCCTTCTTCACGCACGCCGTCGGGTCGGCGACCTTCCCGGGCCTGGTCGCCGCGGACGCCTGCGGGGATCAGCCCGCTGCTCGCGGGGATAGCCGTCGCGCTCGGGTACGCCGGCGGCGTGGAGCGCGCGGGACGCGCCGGGCGCGAGCCGAGCGAGGCGACCGCGCTGCTGCTGGTGGCCGCACTCGCCGTCGGGGTGGTGCTGGCCAGCGACGTGTTCGAGTCCGGCGCCGCGGTCGACCGGTTGCTGTTCGGCACCCTGCTCGGGCTCGGCACCGCCGACCTGGCCGCTGTCCGCCGCGACCGCCGCGCTCGTGGCCCTCGTCACCGTCACGCTCGGCCGCACCTGGTCGGCGATCGCGTTCGACCCCGACGGCGCCCCCGCCCTCGGCCTGCCGGCGGCGCGCGCCGACTTCGTCCTGCTCGCCGCTGGTGGCGGTGGCGGCGGTCGCGGCGATCCCGGCCGTGGGCGCCCTCCTGGTGGCCGCGATCTACGTCCTGCCCGGCGCCGCGGCGCGGCTGGTCGCTCGCACGATCCCGGCGCTGCTGGCCTGGTCGCTTGCGCTCGCGCTCGCCGAGGGCCTCGTCGGGCTCTACGCGGCGTACTGGCTCGATCTCCCGCCCGGCCCACCAGTGGCCGTGCTCGGCGCGCTCGTCTACGCCGTGCTCGCGCTGGGCACGACCGTCCGCCTGGGAGCCGCTCCCGCGTGACAACCGCGGCGGTGGCGACCGAGGGCCTGTCCGCCGGCTACGGCGGCCGTCCGGTGCTGCGCGATGTCTCGTTCGCGGCCGCCCCGGGCCAGACCGTCTGCGTGCTGGGCCCGAACGGAGGCGGCAAGACCACGCTCTTCCGCGCCCTGATCGGCGAGCTGGAGCCGCTCGCGGGCCACCTGCGCCTGAGCGGCCGGCCCGCCTACGTGGCGCAGACCGAGCGCACCCGGCTCGACTTCCCGGTGAGCGCCTTCGACGTCGCGCTCATGGGCGGCGCTCGCGCACGGGCGCTGGTGGCTGCCGCCGCGCAGGGCCGACCGGGCCGCCGCGCGGGCGGCGCTGGAGCGGGTGGGGCTCGCGGCGGAGGGCGACACCCCCTTCGGCGAGCTCTCGGGCGGTCAGCGCCAGCGCGCCCTGCTGGCGCGCGCGCTCGTCCAGGACGCTCCCGTGCTGCTGCTCGACGAGCCGCTCGCCGGGCGTCGACCCGGCGAGCGCCCAGCAGATCGACGCCGTCTTCGCCGAGCTGAGCGGCGAGGGCCGGACCCTGCTCGTCTCGAGCCACGACGTCGAGGGCGCGCGCGGCTTCGACCTCGTGCTCTGCCTGAACGGCCGGCAGGTCGCCTTCGGCCCGCCCGCGGAGGCGCTCGACCGGGCGAGCATCGAGGCGACCTACGGCCGCGAGCTGATCGTCCTCGACGAGGCCGGCGCGGCGCGAGCCGTGACCGTCCAGCACCACGACCACGAGCACGGCGACCGATGAGCGGTATCGAGCTGCGCGCCACGCTCGAGGTGGTGCTCGCCGGCGGCTTCTGCGGCGCGCTCGGCTTCTGGGTGCTGAGCGAGCGCCTGGCCTACGCCGGCGAGTCGCTCTCCCACGGGATGCTGCCCGGGCTGGTGCTGGCCGCCCTGGCCGGCGCGCCGCTGCTGCTGGGCGCCGCCGGCGGGGCGCTGGTGGCGGCCGGACTGATCGCGCTCGCCGCCCGGGACGCGCGGGTCGGCCCCGACACCGGCACCGCCGTGGCGGTGACCGGCCTGGTCGGGCTCGGCTCGTTGCTGGCGCTCGCTCCGGACGCTCCCCAGCGACTGGAGGAGCTGCTCTTCGGCGACCCGCTCGGCGTGAGCGACGGCGACCTGGTCGCGGCGGGCATCCTGCTGCGTGGCGGGCGCGGCGGCGCTGGCGGCGCTGCGGCGCCCGCTGGCCGCCGCCGCCTTCGACCCCGCCGGCGCCGGCGCGCTGGGGCTGCGCCCGCGGCCTGGTCCGCCTGACGCTGCTCGGCCTGATGGCCGCGGCGATCTCGGTCGCCGTGCAGGGGCTCGGCGCGCTGCTGGTGCTGGCCGTGCTCGTGGGCCCGCCCGTCGCCGTCCGGCGCCACGTGAGCACGCCCGGGGCGGCGATGGTGGCCGGCGGAGCGGTGGCAGCCGCGGCCGGCGTGGCCGGGATCCAGCTGTCGGCGCTTGGCCGGCAGCGCCGCCGGCGCTTCGGTGGCGCTGGTCCTGTGCGCCGCCGCGGCGCTCGGAGCGGTCCTGCCCTAGGCGGTGGCGGGCCGCGGCACGTTCCGGCGGGCCAGCACCAGCGCCGTCCCGCCGAGCAGCATCGCGAGGCTGAACAGCTGCGGCACGGTCAGCCCGACCGCCACCTCGTCGTTGCGGCGGATGAACTCGACGAGGAAGCGCTCCAGCCCGGCCAGGATCAGGTAGAGGCCGAACAGCACGCCGGGCGCCAGGCGGTCGCGCAGGTTCCAGAGCAGCAGCGTGACCAGGCCCATCGTGAACGTCTCGTAGATCGGCGTCGGGTGGACCTCGTCGGTGGTCGGAACCGTGCCGTCGGGGTAGGACATCGCCCACGGCAGGTCGGAGGGCTGGCCGTAGTCGCCGTCGCCCGACAGCTGGCAGCCGATCCGCCCCACCGCGTACCCGATCGCGATCGGAGCGGCGGAGGAGTCGAGCAGCTCCCAGCCGAGGAACCCCCGCCAGTGCGCCCACAGGAGCACGCCGACGGCGCCGCCGATCAGCCCGCCGAAGAAGACGAGCCCGGAGCCCGAGAAGATGTTGCCGGTGAGGTCGCCCGAGACCTTGTCCCAGTTCTGGACGATGTAGTCGAGCCGCGAGCCGACCAGCCCGCCGACCAGTGCCGCGAAGACGGCCTCGTAGGTCCAGTCGGCCGGCTTGCCCAGCTCCTGCATGCGCTTCGCGAACAGCGTTCCGGAGGCGAGGAACGCGCACGCGAAGGCGATCCCGAACGTCTGCAAAGTGAGCGGTCCGAGGTGGATCTCCGGCTGCATGCGCGGCGGAGGCTAGCCAAGAGCTGGATGAGAATCGCGATGCTGCGCCGCCCGAATGCCTACGATGACCCGATGCGGAGAGCCGTGCTCGCGATCTTGCTCTGCGCGGTACCGCTGCTGATGGCCGCGCCCGCGCAAGCCTCCCAGGGCCTACTGGCGCTCGAGGCCGTGCGTGCCGCGCACGACGTCGCCGCGACCTCGGCCTCGGCGGGTGGCATCACCGCCCTGCCGCTGAGCGACCGGCACGGCCCGGAGGCGTCCGTCGCCTCCGCCGGCGAGCTGGCTCGCATCGCCGCCGCGCGCGGGCCGGTGCGGGTGCTCGTGGGCGTGCGCCGACACGGCGACGTGCGCGGCGTGGCGCGAGTGCTGCGGCGGCTCGGCGCCGACCCCGACGCGTTCAACGCGATCGGCGTGCTCGCCGCGACCGCGCCCGACGGCGCGGCGCTGGCGCAAGCCCTCGGGCGCGACGATCGCGTGGCCTACGTGGAGCGCGACGCCAAGCTGCACGTGGCCGCCGACCCGCTCGACACGGTCGACCCGGCCACCGGGGTCAAGTACACGTGGTTCTACGACGACGTCCACGCGGCGGAAGCCCTGCTCGCCGCGGGCGGTGGCTCGCGCCGCACGATCGCGGTCATGGACACCGGCCTCGACACGAGCCACCCCGAGTTCGCCGGCCGCGTCGCCCGCACGTACGACACCTTCAGCAAGAGCAGTGACGTGACCGACACGGTCGGCCACGGGACGTTCGTCACCGGCCTGATCGCGGCGATCGACGGCAACGGCGTGGGCGGCAAGGGCGTGGCCGGCAACACCAAGGTGCTCGCCATCCGCGCCTCGAGGGACGGCGACTTCACCACGCGCGACCTGCTGCGCGGCATCGCCTTCGCCATCAAGCGCCACGCGGACGTGCTCAACCTGAGCCTGGCCGGCGGCGCCAGCCCCGACACGCCGACGCTGGCGCGCGCGCTGGCGCTGGCCTTCGTCAACGACGTGCTGCCGATCGCGGCCTCGGGCAACACCGGCACCTCCGGCAACCAGCTCCAGTTCCCGGCCGCCGTGCTGGGCGGCGCTCGCGGCGCGCCCGGGATCGGCCTCTCGGTGGGCGCCACCAAGCCGGATGGCCGGCCGGCCGACTTCTCCACGCACAACAAGTACGTCGGCATCGCCGCGCCGGGCGCCAGCGACGACTGCAGGTTCGGCGTCCTGTCCACGCTGCCGTCGTTCACCGGCACCGAGTGGGACATCGTCGAGCCGGGCACCTGCCCCTCGCAGCTCGTCCCGCAGGGCAGCGTCCGCTTCGCCTACGGGCAGGGCACCAGCTTCTCGGCCCCGATCGTGTCGGGCATCGCGGCGCTCACCTGGCAGGTCGAGCCGCGGCTCGCCTCAGAGCAGGTCGCGGAGGTGCTGATCCGCTCGGCGCGCCAGACGTTGGGCAGCGGCTGGAACCAGTACACGGGGGCCGGTGTGGTCGACGGCAAGACGGCCACCGACCTGGCCCGCGCATACGACGTGACCTCCCCGCGCGCGAAGGGCAGCGCGCGACGCAGCGGCGCGCGCGTGACCGTGCGGCGTGAAGCGGGTCAAGGACCGCAGCGAGTCGGGGCGCGAGGTGGCCGGGCACGTGCGCTACGGGCTGCTGGTGTCGCGCGACGCGGGCCGGAACTTCAGCGTGATCGTCAGCGGGCGCCGGGGCGCGTTCCGAAAGCCCGTTCGCCTCAAGGGCTCGAAGGCCAACGTCTTCGTGGCCACCGCCTGCGACGCCAACGGCAACTGCGGCGTCAAGCGGCTGGGGCGCTTCAGGCGCTGAGGCCCGAAGCAGCCGGCTCGGCCGGCTGCGCAGGGTTCCGCCTCCTAGTGCGAGTGGCCGAGCTCCAGCTCCGCCAGCGCCTCGGGCTCCTCTTCGAGCGCGAGCAGCGCCGCCAGCGCCGTCGTGAGCGGCACGGCGGCGATCAGGCCGATCGACCCCACCAGCGTGGCGACCACCTGGGTGGCCACCACCTCGGTCGTCACCGCGTCCCCGACCGCCAGGTCCGAGGAGCTGAAGATGAGCAGGATCGGCAGGGCGGCGCCGACGTAGGCGAGCACGAGCGTGTTCACGGTCGCGCTCACGTGGTCGCGCCCGACCCGCTGCGCGACGGCGAACAGCTGCTTGAACGGCAGGGTCGGGTTCGCGGAGCGCAGCGCCAGCACGGTCGAGGCCTGGCTGACGGTGACGTCGTCGAGCACGCCCAGCGCCCCGATCACCATCCCGGCCAGCACCAGCCCTTCGAGCGAGATGTTGGCGCCGGCGAGGTCGAGGAAGGCGGCCTCCTCGTTCGAGAAGCCGGTCAGGTGCGTCGCCTTCGTGAAGATCAGGGCGAGCAGGGCCGTGAGCAGCAGGCTCGCCGCGGTTCCCAGGACCGCGGCGAGCGTCTTGGGCCCGCGCCCGTGGGCGAGCGGGATCGTGATCAGCGCCACCGCCAGCGAGCCGACGATCGCAACGGCCAGCGGCGGCTTGCCGTCCAGGATCCCGGGCACCACGAACACCAGCACGAGGGCCAGGCTGAGGCCCAGACCGGCCAGCGACAGCGCCCCGCGCAGGCGGCCGAAGAGCACGACGATCGCGATGAAGATGAGCGCGAGCACGAGCATCGGCCTGCCGCGCTGGAAGTCGTAGAAGCCATAGGCCGGGCCCGCTATCGGCGCCTGCCCGGACGGCGGCGCCGGCCCCTTCGTCACGCGGATGTCGTCACCGGGATCGAGGTCGGGGTCGAGGCCCCGGACCGCGCTCAGCTGCAGCTGCACTCGCTTGCCGGTGCCCGGGCCGCTGGTGAGGCGCGCCGTCACCAGCTGGCAGCGCTGCTCGCCGAGCCCGGGACAGGTCGTCTCGTTGACCTCGACCACCTCCGCCTTCTGGGTGTCCACCGCGAGGCTGTTCTGCACGCGCCCCTTGGTGTCACCTGGCCAGAGGATCGCCAGCCCGGCCGCGGTGCCCACGGCGAGCATCACCGCCACCGCGGTGAGGGCGCGTTTCATTCAGCTAGAGATAGCCCATCGGGTCGACGGGCGACCCGTTGATCCTTACCTCGAAGTGCAGGTGCGGCCCGGTCGAGTTGCCGGTGTTGCCGCTGTAGCCGATCACCTGGCCCTGCGAGACCGAGGCGCCGTTCGACGTGGCGAAGCTGGACTGGTGGCCGTAGCAGGTGGACATCGAGGCCGTGTGCTGGACGCAGGTGTAGTTGCCGTAGCCGCCGACATAGCCCATCAGCGCCACGCGCCCGGAGTCGGCCGCTCGAATCGGGGTTCCCTCGGGCACGGCGATGTCGATGCCCGCGTGCATGTGGCCCGGCCGCACCTCGCCGAACGACACCGGTGACGGGGCCGTTCACCGGCCAGATCAGCTGGCCCGAGCCCTGCTTGATCGGCCCCGGGGAGCCCTGCAGGGCGCCGGCCACGCGCGCCTGCTCGGCCTGCAGCGAGGCGAGGTCCTCCATCGCGTCCTGCTTCTGGGAGCGCACCTGGGACAGCACGCCCTGCTTGTCGGAGCGAGCCGACGCCAGCTGGTCGCGCGACGACAGGAGCTGGTTCTGGGCCGAGGCGATCTGGTCGCGCTCCTGGAGGATGCGCTCGGCCGCCAGCTGCTCGCGCTGCTCCAGCTTGGCCAGCTGGACCGCCTGCTCCTGGGCCTGGTCGCGCAGGCCGGTCACGCGATCGGTGATCTCGCGGTCCTGGTCGGAGATGCGCTCGAGGAACTCGGCGCGCTCCAGCAGGTCTCCGAACCCGTCCGACTCGAGCACCACCGTCAGCGCGTCCGGGGTGTCCGACTTGTAGATCTCCACGAGCCTGGCCGCCAGCAGCCGGCGGGCCGTGGCGAGCTCGCTGCGCAGGCGCGCGAGGCGATCGCGTGCGCCCTCGAGCCGGTTGCGCACCTCCAGCAGCGCGTTCTTCTGGCGGTCGAGGCTCGACTGGGCGCGGTCGAGGCGCTCCTGGGTGGCCTGGATCTCGCCCTGGAGCCCGTCGATGCGGGTGGAGAAGCGCTGGATCGTCGTGGTGAGGACGCCCTCCTTCTGCTTGGCGCTCTCGACCTCGTGCTGCTTCTCCTGGATGCGATCGGACAGGGGCGCGGAGCGCCCCGGCATCGGGAGCACGAGATAGGCGCACAGGCCCAGGGCGATTGGGAGCCAAAAGCTCTTCTTCATAGTCGTCTTGTCCCGCTCCTGCGCTTACGGGGTTAGCTGACGGGCTCGCGGCTTCCGCCGCTAGGCCACACTCGAGGTGGCCATTCGCCCCCTGGCCCGTGGGCCCCCGGTTCCCCCGGTTTCCCCTTCTATGCAGGGAAATTCAGCGCTCGGGACGCCGGCACTCTAGCACGCGCTCGTCGGCCCAAGCGCCGGTTTTCCCCCTTCTGCAAGCCGGTATGCAACTCAGCGCTCACTATCCTCTGAGGCATGGCCAGAGAGCAGCGAGCGATCTTCCCAAGGGACCGTGGTCTGCAGTTCCGGATGCTGCTGACGATTTTCCTGCTCGGGCTGCTCTACGTGGCGCTGATCGGCGCTCTGCTCGCTGCCGGGACCGGGCTCGTGCTCATGGTCGTGATCATCGGCGCGCTCAGTCTCGGCCAGCTGTTCTTCTCGGACAAGCTGGCGCTGTCCGCGATGGGCGCCAAGGAGGTCTCGCCTCAGGAGGCACCGGGCCTGCACGCGATGATCGAGCGCCTCTGCATACAGGCCGACCTTCCCAAGCCGAAGATCGCCGTGGCCGACACCCATGTGCCGAACGCGTTCGCGTGCGGGCGCTCGCAGAAGAACGCGACCGTCTGCGCCACCACCGGCATCATGTCGGTGCTCTCGCCCAGCGAGCTCGAGGGCGTCATGGCGCACGAGCTCACGCACGTGAAGAACCGCGACGTGCTGGTCATGACCATCGCCAGCTTCTTCGCCTCGCTGGCCGCGATCATCCTGCAGTTCGGCTTCTTCTTCGGCGGCGGCGGGGACGACGACGACAACCCGAGCATCCTGATCGTGCTGCTGGTCTCGTTCGTCGTCTACATCGTCTCCTTCTTCCTGATGCTCGCCCTGTCGCGCTACCGCGAGTTCGCGGCCGACCGCGGGGCGGCGATCATCACCGGGCGCCCCAGTGCGCTGTCCTCGGCGCTGGTGAAGATCTCCGGCGCCATGGAGCGGGTGCCGACGCAGGACCTGCGCCAGGCCGAGCGCCTCAACGCCTTCTTCATCGTGCCGACCGGCGTGAAGAGCGCCGTCCAGACGATCTTCTCCACGCACCCGCCGATGGAGAAGCGCATCGAGCGCCTGCAGACGCTCGAGACCCAGCTCCAGGCCGCCGCCTAAGCCGGCGTGGGCTTTCTCGACGCTCTGCTGGGCGGCAGGGGCAAGCGCGTCAAGGGCGCGGCGCCCGACCGGCTGTTCGCGATGACCACGGCGCAGATCACGCTGGACACCGGGCTCGGCCTGAAGCACAAGGGCGCCGTCGGCATCGTCTTCCAGCCGCTCGAGACGGCGGACTTCGACGGGATCGTGAGCGAGACCGAGGAGCTGCTGCGGGCGGAGGGGGCGGACACCGGCACCACGCTGGAGTCCTCGTCGGACGAGTACGGCTACCGCTGGCTGATCTTTCGCGACCCGGACTTCGAGGACCTCGTGGTGGGTCTGAACACGATCTCCACCCAGCTGCAGGAGAGCGGCTACGGCGACCGCCTGCTGGCCGCGGTCTTCCCCTTCGAGCAGAAGGGCGAGCCCGTCTACTTCATCTACAACTTCAAGCGCGGCGGCTACTACCCGTTCATCCCGGCCCCGGGCGACAAGGCGCGCGACTCCGAGCGCGAGCTGCGTCTGAAGGCCCAGGTCGGCGCCGAGCTGCCCTTCGAGGAGGACATCTCGCGCTGGTTCCCCCTCTGGGAGATCCCGCTTTGAGGCAGATGCTCGCCATCAGCGGCTGACTGGTCCATCCGCACCGCGTGCGTTCATGCGCGCATGGACGACTATCCCGTCAGCTTCTCGGTCGACTATCCCGACCGTAGCCTCAACCGCCTGACCACCGCGTTCCGGATCTTCACGGTGATCCCAATCGCGATCGTGCTGGGCTCGATCATGGGCTACCAGGGCAACTACCACGCCGGCGCCGAGAGCGGGACGTGGGCGGTCGGCGGCAGCGGCCTGCTGTTCCTCCCCCCGCTGCTGATGCTCGTGTTCCGGCAGAAGTACCCGCGCTGGTGGTTCGACTGGAACCTCGAGCTGCAGCGCTTCATCAACCGCGTGGCCGTCTACTTCGCGCTGATGGACGACCGTTACCCGTCCACCGACGATCACCAGGGCGTTCAGCTGGAGCTACCGGAGCCGCGCGATCTGAACCGCTGGCTGCCGCTGGTCAAGTGGTTCCTCGCGATCCCGCACTACATCGTGCTGTTCTTCCTCTACATCGGCGCGTTCGTCGTCGTGATCGCGGCCTGGTTCGCGATCCTCTTCACCGGCCGCTACCCGCGTGGGCTGTTCGACTACATGGTTGGCGTCGGCCGCTGGCACAACCGGGTGGTCGCGTACGCCTTCACGCTCGTAACCGACCGTTACCCGCCGTTCCAGATGGCGCCCTGAGCGCCTAGACCGACTCGAGGTGCCGGCCGCGCTCCTCGATCGCGGCGCGGATCTTGGCACCCACCTCGGGCAGCTCCCGCGCCGTCTGGCGGAAGGCCTGACCGGTCATCACGACGACGGTGAGCGGGGAGGTGGCGACCACGGTCGCGTTGCGCCGCGTGTCGCCCACCAGCGCCATCTCGCCGAAGAAGTCGCCCGGGCCGAGCTCGGCGAGCAGCTGGTCGCCGCGCCTCACCTCGGCGGTGCCCTCCTCGATCGCGAAGAACTCGTAGGGCCACTCGCCCTCGCGAACCATCACCCGGCCTTCTTCGAGCTGCACCTCGTCCGCGCGCGGCGCGAGGGCGCGCCGCTCCTTGCGGTTGAGGCCGGCGAACAGCGGGATCGCTTCCAGTCGAGCTTCGTCCATCGCCTCTCCTCCTAGTCCGGGATCAAGCCGTCGCCCGTGAACTCCCCCTGCGCTTCGGCGAACGTGACGTCGCGCGGGGGGAGGATCACATCCGACTCGACCAGCTCCTCGTCGTCGAGCGCGTTGCCGTCGTCGCACACCAGCTCGAGCATCTGCGACCAGAGCTCGCGGAAGCCGGTCTCGTCGCCCTGCTCGACCGCCGCGACAGCGCGGTTGTCCAGCTCGTTGAGGCGAGCGGCGTCCGCGTCGGGCAGTCGGTACTGGCCCTCGCCCGAGACCCGCACGATCACGCCTTCTCCTCCCCCTGCTCGAGCGCAGGCGCGTCACCGCCGCCCGAGCCGAGCTCGGCCTTCATCTTGGCCAGCTCGTCGTCGACCTGCACGCCGCTGGTGAGCTCGCTGAGCTGACGGTCGATGTCGTCCTGCCCGGAGCCGAGCTGGCTCAGGTCGTCGAAGGTGCCGGCCTTCTCGAGCTCCTCGACCGCCGACGCGCGGGCGCGCATCGTCTCGGTCTTGTCCTCGGCGCGCTGGATCGCGAGGCCGAGATCGGCCATCTCCTCACCGACGCCGTTGGCGGCCTCGGAGATCCGCACCTGGGCCTCGGCGGCGGAGTACTGCGCCTTGATGACCTCCTTCTTGGTGCGGAACTGCTCGATCTTCTGGCGCAGCTTCTGCTCGTTGGCCGTCAGCGCCTCCTGCTGGGCCTCCAGCTCCTTGACCTGAGAGTCGAGCGACTGCAGCTCGGTCTGCGCGAGCGTCTTGCGCTCGAGCGCGGTGCGAGCGAGGTCCTCGCGGCCCTGGGAGAGCGCCTGCCGCGCCTGGGTGTCGAGCTTGACGATGTTCTGCTCGAGCTTCGAGGACTGCATCTGAAGGCGCTTCTTCGACGTGACGACGTCGGCGATGCCCTTCTTGACGTTCTGAAGCAGCTCGACCTGCTTCTGGTAGCCGTAGTCGAGCGTCTCACCCGGGTCCTCGGCCCGGTCGAGCATCTTCGAGATCTTCGCCTTGATGACGGTGGACATCCGCCCGCCGAGCCCTGGCATCCCGCCTCCTTCAGCTTGCATGTCTTCGGGGTAGGGGACCTAGACTACCCGGCGCAGTGCAGCCGAGACCGCCATCCCAGTCGCGTTCGGAGCTGAGCCGCTGGATGCGGATCTCGGACGCCAACAACGGCGGCAACGTTCACGGCGGCGTGATCATGTACCTGTGCGACGAGGTCGCCGGCATCGCGGCCGTCCGGCACTGCGGCTGCCGAGTCGTGACGGTGGCGATGGATCGGATGACGTTCCTGCACCCCGTCTACGTCGGGCACCTGCTCACGCTCAAGGCCACCGTCAACGCCGCGTGGAGCACGTCCATGGAAGTGGGCGTGCGGGTCGAGGCCGAGAACATCCGCTCGGGCGAGGTGACCGACACCTCCACCGCCTACCTCACGATGGTCGCAATCGACGACGACGGCCGGCCGACGCCGGTTCCGCCGCTCGCGCCGGAGACGCCCGACGAGGAGCGCCGCGCGCGCGAGGCTCAGCTGCGCCGCGACAACCGTCTGGCCGAGCGCCAGCGCATCGAGGCCGAGCGCGCGGACTAGACGACGGGGCCGCTGGGCTCCGGCGCGCCCGTGTCGAGCTGGCGCCACTCCTTGAACTTGCCGTGCACGATCGTGTAGCGCACCTGAACGCGCCCGTTGCACGGCCCTCCCGGCCCGGGCGTGAGACGGAAGGTGGCCAGTACCTTGGCCCCCTCGTCGTCGAGTGCGATCAGCTCGGCGTGGCAGGGCAGGCCCGCGTTGAAGATGCGGGCCGCCGCCCTGTCGGGGAGGCGGAACGGGCGGCCCTGGTCGATGATCGCTCCGGGGGCGAAGAAGGTCGCCGCCTGGCCGAAGTCGCCATGGGCCACGGCCATCAGCCAGTCGCGGATCATCACGCCCTCGGGCGAGCGCAGCCCGTTCTGCGGATGCGGCCGGGGCGTCGGTTGGTCGGACGAGCCGTCGCAGCCGGCCAGCAGCGCCAGCGCCACGGCGAGGACCAGCGCGAGCCGCCCCATCAGCCGACCGCCTCGAGGCGCCGGCGCAGCTCGTCGCCGCGCCCGGACGCGACCGCCCTGGCCGCACGTTGCTCGCTCAGCTCGAGTCCGCGCGCGCTGGCCAGCTCCAGCAGCTCCTGCCGCTCCTCCGATTCGCGCGCTGTCTTCACGAACAGCCATCCGAGCAGCACTACGGTGACGATGCTGCTCTCGATCATCATGATCGTGCCGGCCGCGCCCTGGTCCTGCAGCGGCGTGAGGTCCCAGCTCGACTCGCCGGGCCGGTAGTCCGGGTAGAAGACGCTCCCCGACCAGAGGAAGATGTTGCCCAGCAGGGCGCCGGTGAGCCGCACCGCGACGATGTAGAGCAGCTTTGCCCCGTTGCCGAACCACTCGGGCTGCGGCAGCGGGCCGAGCAGCGCCAGCCACATCGTGAAGCCGAACAGGACGAAGCTGGCGTGCTGGAGCGCGTGCACGGGCTGGTGGGCCACGGCGGCCTGGTAGAGGACCGGGAGGTGCCACACGTACAGGTCGACCGCCCACAGCGAGAACGCCACGACCGGATGCGCCAGCACGCGCAGCCGGCGCGCGAGCCGGGTGGC
The DNA here is from genome assembly GCA_963722245.1 of uncultured Thermoleophilaceae bacterium. Classification (GTDB taxonomy): domain Bacteria; phylum Actinomycetota; class Thermoleophilia; order Solirubrobacterales; family Thermoleophilaceae; genus JACVRW01. Next base: position 191,539 of record CAVRKM010000012.1, on the reverse strand, counting down.
CAGCAGCGGCTGCAGCAGCGGCCCGGTCAGGCCGAGCACCAGCAGCAGCGTGGCCAGGTCGGCCATCAGCACGTGCTGGGCCATGTGCGCGAGCACCAGCTCGCCGCCGATGTGCGCCAGCGGCGTCACGAGCGCCGCCAGCATCAGCGTGATCCCTCCGGCGAAGCACGCCATCCGCCAGGCCGGCACCGGACGGCCCTGGCGCCCGCAGCGTGCGCGCCCGCATCCAGTAGGCGGCCCAGCGCCACCAGCGGCGGCAGCAGCTGCAGCGGCTCGAAGACGCCGCCCCCGACGTGCGCGAGCGGGGCGATCACCGAATCGAGCATACGACGCGCCGAGCCGACCCGATCTGCTCGGCCGTCTGGCGCGATCCGTCGAAGCTGGCGACCTCGTGCGCTCCGCCTCGCGCTCGGCGAAGGCCGCCGCGCCTGGCCTCGGCGTGGATCGCCGCCACCTGGCGGATCTCGACGTGCGGCTCGATCACGACCTTCACCCGCCGGGTAGCACGCTCGAGCGCTCCACGAAGCCGCCACCCGCCCGTCGACCGTGACCGTCTGGTCGCCGCTCAGCGTGAGCCTCAGCGGTCCCAGCTCGGGCGGGATGATCCGGTCGCGGTCGGCGTAGGCCAGCAGCACCTGGTCCCAGCGCGACAGGAAGCGAACCGGCAGCGGCGTGGACGCGGGCGGCAGCGGCTGGTCCGGCAGATCGAACAGATCCACGCCCCGTTCTGTCGCGGTACGTAGACCGTGTCGAGCCGCTCCCAGGCGGTGGCGAAGTCGCGCTGCGCCACGCCCGCCCAGGCAGCCACGTCGCGCTTGCTCGCCGGCCCGAACGCAGCCAGGTAACGCTCGAGCACGAGCGTCGCCGCGTCGTCCGGGTCGGGCAGCGGGCGCGGGTCGACCACGAACTGGGGGCGGCGCCGGTCGCGCCAGAAGCCCGCCGGCGGCAGCTGGACGAGCGGCAGCAGGTTGCGGGCGAACATGATCGCGTACCACTCGTGGTCGGTCGGCACACCGTCGTAGCGGTTCACGCGCTCGCGGATGTCGTTGTTCGTGCGCGGCTCGCGTAGCCAGGCGCCCAGCTCGGCGACGACCTTCTCCTCGTCCAAATGCGTGTAGTCCTTGCGCCACTTGCGCACGCGCGTCTGGCGGGTCAGCTGGTGGTAGGTCGGGTAGTCGGCGCCGGCGACCAAGTGCAGCGTCATGCGCATGATCGTGGTCTTGACCACGGCCGCGGAGTCGAGCGCCTGCTCCAGCTGCCCGACTTCGAATCCCTCGAGCCGCGCGGCCAGCGCCACGTAGGGCGCGGCCGAGTCCTGCCCCTGCAGCGGCGTCAGCAGGCGGATCGCCTCGGACGGGTCGAGCCGCTGCCGCTCGAGCAGCATCTGCCGCGCGGCGAGCGCCGCGGTCAGCTCCTTGCGGGTGAGCGCGTGCTCGCTCAGCTGGTGGACAGCGAGGCGGCCGCGGAGCGGACTACGTCACCCGGCGAGCTGCCGGGCGCCTGCTCCACCACGTCCTCGACCTCGAGACGGCCCCGGTAGTCGCTGCGCTGCATGCGCGAGATGACCAGCCGCTGAACCTGGGCCGTGCCCTCGAACAGCTGGTAGATCTTGGCGTCCCGGAAGAACTTCTCCAGCGGGCAGTCGGTCGTCTGGGCGTAGGGGCCGACCAGGTCCATCAGGGTGGTCGTGGCCCACATCGCCACGTCGCCGGCCTTCAGCTTCGACATCGAGCCCTGCCCGCCGGTCATCGGTACGCCGTTGCGCCCCATCCAGGATGCGCGCCACACGAGCAGGCGGGAGGCCTCGATCTCCGTCGCCACCTCGGCCAGCACCTGCTGCACGCGCTGCTGCTCGAGCAGCGGAGTGCCCTCCTCCTCCTTGCCCTCGAGGTACTCCAGCGTCCACTCGTAGGCGGCCTGGGCGATGCCCAGCGCGGACGCGCCGACCAGCGGCCGGGTCAGCTCGAACGTCGCGAGCGCGCCTGAGGAGCGGCCGGTGGACTCGCCGGAACGCGCGCGCGCCAGCTTCTTCTCGAGCTTCTCGTAGCCGCCCAACAGGTACTCCATCGGCACGCGGCAGTCCTCGAGGATCACCTCGGCGGTCTGCGAGGCGCGGATGCCGAGCTTGGACTCCTTCTTGCCCATCGAGAGCCCGGGCGTGTCCTTGGGCACCACGAACGAGGCCTGGCCGCGGTGGCCGAGGTCCGGGTCGACGGTGGCCACCACGACGGTCACGTCGGCGATGCCGCCGTTGGTGATGAAGACCTTGGTCCCGTTGAGGACCCACTCGTCGCCGTCCTGCTTGGCGGTGGTGCGCAGGGAGCGCACGTCGGACCCCGCGCTCGGCTCGGTTACCGCGTAGGCGCCCAGCTTGATCTCGTCGCCCATGCCGAAGCACTCGGGCACCCAGCGGCCGATCTGCTCGGGCGTGCCGGAGCTGGCGATGCCGGCGGCGGCCAGCGACCCGCCCTGGATCGCCAGCGCGATGCCCGCGCAGCCCCAGTGCAGCTCCTCGGCGTAGATGCAGCTGAACATGCCGTCGGGGTCGGTGCCCATCTTCTGGATGGTCTCGAGCCCGTGCAGGTTCCACTCACGCGCGGCCTTGATGACCTCCCACGGCACGCTTTCCTCGCGGTCGTGCTTGGCAGCGGCCGGACGGATCACCTCGCGCGCGAAGCGGCGGCAGTGAGCCTGAAACTCGAGCTGTTCGTCATTGAGCCTGAAATCCACGTGATCCTCCGGCCAAGTTGACTGACGAGTCAATCATACGCTACCCACCCGGCTTGATGGCTAATCTGCGCCGCCATGCGTCGCCTGGCCATCGCGCTGCTGCTCCTGGGTCTGCTCGGTGGCTGCTCGCTCGGAGACGACGGCGGCGGCGGCTCGCCGCAGCCCGGGGTGGCCGGGCACGACGAGCAGGGCGCCGAGGAGCTCGGCTTCCCGTCCGCCGCCACCCGCAACACGATTCGGGTGGGCGGCGCCGACGCTGTCGCCGACGCCGCCGGCGTGGCGAACGCCCTGTTCCCCGCGACGGGCAGCGCCGACCGCCCCACCGCGGTCGTGCTGGTCGACTCCAAGGACTGGCAGACGGCGATCGCGGCGTCGGTCCTGGCCGGCCCCCCGATCGGCGCCCCGCTGCTGCTCTCGGACGGAGACGAGCCTGCCGGCGGTGAGCTCCGACACGCTCGATCGCCTGGCGCCCAAGGGCTCGGATCTCTCCAAGGACGCGCAGGTCATCCGGATCGGCCAGGACGTGGCTCGCCCGGAGGGCTTCCGGACGGCGGTGGTGCAGGGCGACGACCCCTTCCAGCGCGCCGCCGCCATCGACCGCTTCGTGTCGGCGGCGCGCGGCAAGCCGTCCGCCGACGTCGTGCTCTACTCGGCCGACAGCCCCGAGTGGGCGCTGCCCGCGGCGTCGTGGGCGGCGCGCTCCGGGGACGCCGCGCTGCCCGTCAAGCGCGACTCGATTCCCGCTCCGGTGCGGCGGGCGCTGGCCGGCCACGAGGGGCCGAACGTCTATCTGCTCGGTCCGCGCAGCGCGATCTCGGGCGCCGTGGAGAGCCAGCTGCGCAAGGGCAAGCTGGCCGGGTCGGTCAACCGCATCGAGGGCCGCACCCCGGTGGAGAACGCGATCGCGTTCGCCCGCTACGAGAAGGGCGACTTCGGCTGGGGGATCGTCGTGCCCGGCTACAACTTCGCGATCGCCAACCTCGACCGGCCGCTCGACGTGGCAGCGGCAGCCTCGCTCGCCACGCGCGGCGTGTTCGCCCCCCTGCTGCTCACCGACGACACCGCCGAGCTGCCGCAGCCGCTCGAGGCCTACCTGCTGAGCGTGCAGCCCGGGTACGAGGACGACCCCGCCCAAGCCGTCTACAACCGCGCCTGGATCCTCGGCGACGACAAGGCGATCTCAGTGAACGAGCAGGCGCGCATCGACGCGACGACGGAGTTGATCCCGGTGCAGGCCAACGCGCCCTAGAGGCTCGGCGGAGCCGAGCCGGTTACGGGCGCCCGGAGGGCGACCGATGCCATCAGGGTGCCGGCAGGATGCCGGCACGGGGTACTCTCCGCGCGTGAGCGAGTACGAGAGCCCCGACCGCGTCCATCGCGAGCCCACCCTCGACGACGTGCGCCAGTTGATGGGTGCTTCCACGCCACATTTCGCCCTCCAGCTGCGCAACCGCATCCGCACCCTGATCGAGGGACTGCCGCCCGATCATCCCGCGCGCGTGGAGGGAGAGCGCGAAATCGCGCGGCTCGACCAGATCGCGCTCGGCTCGGAGCGGCGCGGGCCGATCCAGGCCCACGAGGAGGGTCTGCCGAGCTTTCGCGGTCGAGCGCCCGCAGCCGACTGACACCCGCGCTACTCTCGAACTGAAGCCCACGAGTACCGAGGGGGTGCCATGGCCTGGGAGTTCCACGTCCTGGTCGTCGCGAACGTCACCGCGACCTCCGATGAGCTGCTGACCGCTCTGCGTGAGCGCGGGAGTCGTGGCGCCTGCCGCTTCACGCTGCTGATGCCCCGCGAGGGCACCGGTGCGGACGGCCGGCTCGCCGAAGCGCTGGAGGCGATGCGCGCGGCGGGCCTCGAGCACGTCAGCGGGCAGGTCGGCGATCCCGACCCGATCGTCGCCACGATGGAGCTCTGGGACCCGATGCAGTTCGACGAGATCGTCGTCTCCACGCTGCCCACGGGCTCGTCGCGCTGGCTCGGGCTCGATCTGCCGCATCGGCTCGAGAAGCTCACCTCGGTGCCGGTCCACCACGTGGTCTCTCGCCCGCCGCGCAGCGAGGTCCAGTGGGAGCGCCCGCCGGAGGCCGAGAAGTACGGCGTGCTGTCGCCGCTGGCGGCCGCGCTGACGCGCAAGCGCGACTAGCCCGAGCAGCGGCTCGGCCGCCTGCGCAGGGTTCCGACTAGCCCGAGACGGCAGCCGCGTCGCCCACGGCGGACATCTGCGCGACCCGCTCGCGGTGCTCGCTGGCGCTGCCCCAGAGCAGCGCGTCGACCTTCGCCCGCTTGAGGAAGAAGTGGAGGTCGTGCTCCCAGGTGAAGCCGATCCCGCCGTGCACCTGCAGCGAGGACGAGCACACGCGCCAGCCCGCGTCCGAGGCGTACGCCTTCGCCATCGAGCAGGCGAGCTCGAGCTCGTCCGGCTGAGCGTCGGCGGTCCAGGCCCCGTAGTAGGTGGCCGAGCGCGCGCCCTCTGTCTCGAGCAGCATCTGCGCGCAGCGGTGCGACACGGCCTGGTAGGCGCCGATCGGGCGACCGAACTGCTTGCGGTCGCGCGCGTACTCCACCGCCATCTCCATCGCCCGCTGGGCCACGCCGGTCAACTCGGCCGAGACCGCCAGCAGCCCGGCGCCGATGCCCGGCCCCGGCTCGCCCTCGAGCGCCTCGCCGCCGCCGTTGGCGCGCACCCGGGCGAAGCGCCGGGTGGCGTCCATCGTCGCCACCGGCTCCACCTCGGCGGCGGACCGCTCGACCACGCGCACGCCGTCGGCGCCGCACAGGACGATCAGGTCGGCCTCCGCCCCGTCCGGGACGAGCTTCGCCTCGTCGCCTCTCAGCAGGCCGGCCGCACCGCGCTGCTCGCCGGAGGCGATCCCGGGCAGCCAGCGCTGCTTCTGCTCCTCCGAGCCGGCCGCCTGGATCAGCAGCCCGGCCGCCGCGTTCGAGAGGAACGGCACGGGTGCGAGCGCGTAGCCCAGCTCCTCCATCAGGATGACCAGCTCGACGATGCCAAGCCCCTGGCCGCCGTACTGCTCATCGATGAAGATGCCCGGCCAACCCAGCTCGCAGAGCTCCTTCCAGGCCTCGTCGTCGTAGCCGCCGGCCTCGGCGAGCTCGCGCACGCGCTCGAACTTGAAACGGTCCGAGAGCAGGTCCTTCGCGGTGCGCTTGATGGCCTGCTGGTCGTCTGTGAAGTCGAAGTTCATCTGATCACCTCAGCTTGGGCAGGCCAAGAACGCGCTCGGCGATGATGTTCTTGAGGATCTCGGTCGTGCCGCCCTCGATCGAGTTCGCGCGCGAGCGCAGCAGCCGGTAGGTCCAGGGCGAGTCCCAGTAGGCGCCCTCCTCGCCGAGGATGTCGACGGCCAGCTCGGTGAGTGCCTGGTTGATCTCGCCCCACTGCCACTTCGGCAGCGAGCCCTCCGGGCCGGGCACCCCGCGCTTCATGATCTGGGTGAGGCCGCGCCAGGAGTTCAGTCGCAGCAGCTCGACCTCGATCGTCAGCTGGGCGAGCCGCTGGCGGATCACCGGGTCCTCGTCGGCGCCGCGCTCGTGGGCGAGCTGCTTGAGCTCGTCGAGCCCGATCCTCACGCCGGCGGCGGCAGCGGCGCCGAGTCCGGCGCGCTCGTTCATCAGCGTGGTGATCGCCACGGCCCAGCCGTTGCCCACCCCGCCGACCACGTTCTCGTCGGGGATCCGAGCCTCCTCGATGAAGAGCTCGTTGAACTCCGGCTCCTTCGTGATCTGGTAGAGCGGGCGCACCTGAACCTGCTCCTGCTCCATGTCCATGATGAAGTAGGTGAGGCCCTGGTGCTTGGGCACGTCCTGGTCGGTCCGGGCCACGAGCATGCACCACTTGGCCTTGTGGGCGTAGGTCGTCCAGACCTTCTGACCGGTGACGATCCACTCGCCGTTCGACTTGACCGCCCTGGTCTTCAGCGACGCGAGGTCGGAGCCCGACTCGGGCTCCGAGAAGCCCTGGCACCAGATCTCGTCGCCGGTCAGGATCGCCCGCAGCCAGCGCTCCTTCTGCTCGTCCGTGCCGTGCGTGATGACCACGGGGCCGCCCATGACCATGCCCAGCACGTTGACCGGCTGGGGCGCCTTGGCGCGCGCCATCTCCTCGCCGAACAGAGCCTGCTCCACGAGCGTCGCGCCGCGGCCGCCGTACTCCTTCGGCCAGGAGAAGCCGGCGTAGCCGGCCTCGAAGAGCTTGCGCTGCCAGTCACGCCGGTGCTCGAAGGCCTCGTCGTCCCCGGGCGGGTCATCGCCGGGGTGGTGCTCGGCCAACCAGGCACGCAGCTCGTCTCGGAATGCCGCCTCGGAGGGCGAGAGCGTGAGGTCCATGGGCGGTAATGTACCAAGGCGTACACAATGGCGTCGGCCTCTCCGGACATACCTCGCCGCCTCCCGCGCGGCACCCACGGGCTCGACCGCGACGTGGTCGAGGCGTCGCAGCGCACGCGCCTGCTCGAGGCGGTGGGACGGGCCGTGGCCGAGCGCGGCTACGCCGCCGCCACGATCGACGACGTGGTCCGCGGGGCGGGCGTCTCGAAGAAGACCTTCTACGAGCACTTCGCCGACAAGCAGGAGTGCTTCCTGGCCGCCTACGAGGCCGCCAGCGAGGAGCTGCTCGAGCGCGTCCGCGAGGCGCACGCCTCGGAGGACGACTGGCTCGAGCGCACCCGCGCCGGCGTCAGGGCCTACCTGCGCTGGCTGGCAGCCGAGCCGGCGCTGGCGCGCGTGTTCCTGATCGAGGTGGCCGCCGCGGGGCCGCAGGCCCTGGAGCGGCGCGAGGCGCTGCGCGACCGGTACGCCGAGCTGATGCGCGAGCGCCCCGTCGAGACGCAGCGGGCGCTGCCGATCGAGGTCTTCCACGCCGTTGTCGCGGCGGTCGACGACGTGGTCGTGCGACACATCCGCGAGAGCGGCGCGGAGGACCTGCCGGCGCTGGAGCCGGTGCTGCTCTACCTCCAGGTGGCGCTGCTGGCCGGGCCGCAGGTGGCGGCGGAGTCGGCCGAGCTCTAGCCGGCCAGCCCGCGCAGCAATCGGGCCGCCACGCCACGCAGGGTCTCCTTGGCGTAGGCGTGGCTGGGACTGCTCGTAGTCAGGATCGCCACGGACACGCGGTGCCGCCCGCGGCGCAGCAGCGCCACCTGATGGTCCACGGCCCCGCTGCCCGAGCCCCAGCCGCCCTTGAAGTAGAGCGCCCATCCGGCCGGGCGCACCTGCGCGATGCCCCACCCCTGCGACGGCACGATCGAGCTCAGCAGGTGCATCGCCATGGCCCGGTGCCGGCGCGGGACGAAGCCGTCGACGTGCAGGAAGAACAGCGTCTGGTCGGCGGCGTCGATGCGCGACAGGCCCCAGATCGGCGCCGGCGCGAAGGCCCGCATGCCCACCCGATGCGCGAGTCGCACGAGGCCGTCGTTCCCCACGATGTCGCGCACGCGAGTGGCCGCCGCGTTGTCTGACCAGCGAATCATCGGCGCGAGCAGGTCGCGGTCGGCCTTGCGCAACGGACGGTCGCGCACATCCGGCTCGCGCAGGTAGGCGACCAGCAGCATCGCTTTGAGCACGCTCGCGGAAGGGACGGTGCGGCGGGTGTCGAGTCCGTAGAGGTGGCCCTCCGTGCGAACGGCGAACGAAACCTCCCCGGCGCGCTGCTCGGCGTAGCGCCGCGAAGCGTCGACATCCGGACGCCACAGCGAGGTGGCGATCAGGATGGCCGCGACGAGCGCGGTCAGTAGCTCTTCGGCAGGCCGAGCGAGTGCTCGGCGACGTAGTTGAGGATCATCTCGCGCGAGACCGGCGCCGTGCGCGTGAGCCGCACCCCCCACCACATGTCGCTCAGCCCGTACTCGAGCGCGAAGCCGTTGCCGCCGTGGGTCTGGATCGCGCGGTCGACGCACTCGATCGCGGCCTCCGCGGCCGCGTACTTGGCCATGTTCGAGGCCTCCCCCGCGCCGGGGGCGCCGGCGTCGTAGAGCGCGGCCGCCTTCTGGAGCATGAGGCGGGCCAGCTCGAGGTCGATCTTGGCCTCGGCCAGCGGGTGGGCGATGCCCTGATGGGTGCCGATCGGGGCGCCCCACACGGCGCGCTCGTTCGCGTACGCGGCGGCCTTCTCGAGCGCCCGCCGGCCGGCGCCGGCGGCCACGGCCGCGCCCATGATGCGCTCCGGGTTGAGGCCGTCGAACACCGGGCCCAGCCCGCCGCCCTCGCCGCCGATCAGGCGCTCCTCCTCGAGCTCGACGTCGTCGAAGAAGAGCGTCCACTGCTTGTCGGGCCCGATGTACGGCATCGGGATCGGGTCACGCGTGAAGCCGGGCGCGTCGACGTCCACGAGGCAGAGCGAGGGCAGCCCGAGCTGGCCGTCGGGGAGCCGGCTGCGCGCGACGACCAGCACGGCGTCGGCGTGCTCGACGCCCGAGATGTAGGTCTTCTGCCCGTTGAGCAGGAGCCGGTCGCCACGGCGCTCGAGCGACGTGGCCAGGTTGTGCGAGTTGGTTCCGGCGTCGGGCTCCGTGATCGCGAAGGCGACCTTGGTCGTACCGGCCGCGATCCCGCGCAGCCACTCGTCCTTCTGGTCGTCCGTGCCGTGTCGGGCGAGGATCGAGCCGACGATCGCCGGCGAGACGACGATCAGCAGCAGCGACTTGCCCGACGCCGAGATCTCCTCGCCGACCGCCGCCAGCCCCGACATCCCGAGCCCGCCGCCGCCCCACTCCTCGGGGAGGTTCACGCCCAGATAGCCCTTCCCCGCGAGCGCGTCCCACAGCTCGGTGGGCGGCTCGTCGGCGGCGTGCTTGGCGCGCGAGTAGTCCTCTGGGAACGACCCGCAGATACCGCGAACCGCGGCGCGGATCTCGCGGTCCTCGTCGGTGGGGATCAGCTCCAGGCGGGCCATGCCGCCCGGCAGGCTACCCCTGTCCGGCGTTCTGGCGCGCGAGCCTCAGCTCCTGCTTGACGACTCCGCGCTGGTTCGGCCAACCGAGGCGCTGCTCGAGATAGGGGATCGCGGCGGCCGCCTGCCCGGAGCGGTTGAGCGCCTTGCCGAGGTTGAAAAGCGCATAGGCGTACTCGAGATCGGTGGAGTCCTGGGGCCAGGAGGCAACGGCGCGGCGCAATATCGGCACGGCCCCGGCGAAGTCACCCTGGCCCATCAGGGCGAAGCCCTGCTCGTTGAGCGCGATGCCGCGGGCGGGGTCGACCTCGGGCTGGTTGGCGGGAGGCGAGTCGGCCGGAGTGGAGTCGGTGGGGGCGGGCTCGGCCGGGGCGGGCTGGGCCGGTTGCTGGTCGGCGGTCGTCTTGTCGGGCTTGGTCTGAGACCCAGCGGCCGGCGAGTCGGTCGGGCCGGCACGATCGTCGCCACTCCCGCCACCGCTGAGCAGCACCGCCGCGACCACGGCGGCAGCGGCGAGCGCAATCAGACCCGCGGCGAGCACCCCGGCAAGCGGTCGCCGCCGAACGGCCGCGGGCGCCCTGGGCGGCTCCACCGGCGCCGGGCGCCGCAGCGCCTCGGCCAACTCGGCGGCCAGACGGCCGGCCGTGCGCGGGCGATCCGCGGGGTCGCGGGCCATTCCGCGCGCCAGCGCGTCGGCGACGCCCTCGGAGAGCTCCGGCGCATGCGCGCGCACGTCGGGCGGTGGCGTGACTGCGACGCTGTGCGCGATCTCCACCGGCGTCCGCCCCGGGCGGGCCTTGCTTCCGGCCAGCGCCTCGAAGCACACGGTCGCAAGCGAGTACACGTCCGCGGCGGGGCCGATCTCCGCTCCGTCGAGCTGCTCGGGCGCCATGTAGGCCGCGCTCCCGAGCACGATGCCGCTCTGCGTCACGCGCGTCTGGTCGATCGACACCGCGATCCCGAGGTCGGCCAGCTTCGCCACGCCGTCCTCTCGCAGCAGCACGTTCCCCGGCTTCACGTCGCGGTGCACGACCCCATGGCCGTGCGCGTGGTCGAGCGCCTCGCCGAGGTCGCCCGCCAGCCGCGCCACCCGATCGGGCGCCATCGGCCCGCGCAGCAGCGCGACCGCCAGCGACTCGCCGCGCACGTACTCCATGACGATCAGCACGCCCTCGTCCTCGACAACGGTGTCGTACACGGAGACCAGGTTCGAGTGGTTCAGCGAAGCTCCGAGCTTGGCCTCGCGCACGAAGCGCTGCTCGATCTCGCCCGGACTGTCCGCGTGCAGGCGCTTGACGGCGACCTCGCGGTCGAGCCGTTCGTCGTGGCAGAGCAGGACGGACGCCATGCCGCCGGCGCCGAGCCGGCGCACCACCCGATAGCGCCCGGCAAGGAGCGAGCCCTGTGTGGATACAGGCACGGTTCCGGGTGTACCCGGTGAGGCCCGGCTCAGACGCGCTGGATCAGCGTGCCGGTGCCCAGCCCGCCGCCGCAGCACATCGTCACGAGGCCGACTTCCTTGTCGGAGCGCTCGAGCTCGTGCAGGAGCGTGGTGATCAGGCGGGCGCCGGTCGACCCGAGCGGGTGCCCGAGAGCGATCGCGCCGCCGTTCACGTTCACGCGGTCCATGTCCGGCTCGAGCTCGCGGCGCCATGCGGCCAGGACCGAGGCGAACGCCTCGTTGATCTCGATCAGGTCGATGTCGCCGATCTGCATCCCGTTGCGCTCGAGCAGCTTGCGCGTGGCGGGGATCGGGCCGGTGAGCATGATCACGGGGTCGACGCCGACGGTCGTCTGGTCCACGATGCGCGCCCGCGGCTTGAGCCCGAGCGCGTCAGCCTTCTCGCGCGACATCAGCAGCACCGCCGCGGCGCCGTCCGAGATCTGCGAGGAGTTGCCCGCCGTGATCTTGCCGTCCTCCTTGAAGGCCGGCTTGAGCTGCGACAGCGTGTCGATGTTCGAGTCGGGGCGGATGCCCTGGTCGGTCACGTGAGTGTCGCCGTTGACCTGGAAGGGCACGATCTCGCGCTCGAAGCGGCCCTCCTCGGTGGCCCGGTGGGCCAGCTGGTGCGAGCGCACGCCGATCTCGTCGAGCTCGGAGCGGGGGATCTCCCACTTGTCGGCGATCATCTCCGCGGAGATGCCCTGGGGCACGAGGTTGTAGTGCTCGAGCAGCTCGGGCGGCCAGGGCGAGCCGACGTCGTCGACCCACTTGAAGCCGACGCCCATCGGGATGTGACCCATGTGCTCGACGCCCGAGCCGATCGCGGCGTCGTGGACGCCGGAGGCGATCAGGGCGGCGGCGAAGTTGACGGCCTGCTGGGCGGAGCCGCACTGGCGGTCCACCGTCGTGGCCGGCGTCTCAACCGGCAGCCCGGCCTGCAGCCAGGCGTTGCGGCCGACGTTGAACATCTGCTCCCCGTACTGCTGGACGCAGCCGGTGATGACGTCCTCGACCTCCGAGGGCTCGATGCCGGCGCGCTCGATGACCTCGGTATAGGTCTTCCCGAGCAGCTCGTTGGGGTGGGTGTCCTTGTAGTAGCCCTTCTCCGGATGCCCGCGCCCGATCGGGGTCCGAACTGCCTCGACGATGACCACCTCACGCCCATTGCCGTTTCGCATAGTGTTAAGCCTACTCGATTGACTGACTGGTCAACCAAGGTTCTGATTTGGCTCATCAACTGGGAATAGTCGGCAGCGGAGCGATCGCTCGGGGGCTCGCGCGGGCCGCCGACGAGCACCATGAGGTGGTCGTCTGGGCACGCAGCGAGCGGTCGGCCGAGAAGGCCGCCGAGAAGGTCGCGAGCGCGCGCGTGGTGACCGAGCTCGAGGAGCTCACGGGCTGCGACATCGTCGTCGAGGCGGTCGCCGAGGACACCGAGGTCAAGTGCGACATGCACCGCCGCCTCGGCGAGCTGCTGCCGCCGGAGACGATCGTGACCACCACCACGTCGTCGCTCTCGGTGGCCGAGATCGCGGCTGCCTCCGGTCGCCCCGAGCGCTTCGCCGCGCTGCACGTGTTCAACCCGGTCGAGAAGATGAAGCTGGTCGAGCTGTCTTTCCCCGAGGAGGCGACGGCCGAGACCAAGCTCGAGCTGCACCGTCTCTGCGAGCGGCTCGAGAAGACCGCTGTCGAGGTGCCCGATGCCGCCGGCTTCGTCGTCAACAAGCTGCTCTTCCCCTATCTGTTCGACGCCGTGCGCCTGCTCGAGCGCGACGGCATCGACGCCCAGGGCATCGACACCTGCATGAAGCTGGGCGCCGGCCACCCGATGGGGCCGCTGGCCCTGCTCGACTTCGTCGGGCTCGACGTGTCGGTGGCGATCGGCGAGTCCATCGGCGCCGACATCCCCGACCGGGTGCGCGAGCTGATCGCAGCGGGGAAGCTCGGCCGCAAGGCCGGGCAGGGCTTCTACAGCTACGGCTGAGAAGCGCGTCGACCTGGGCTAGGTGGGGGCCGTCGAGGCCCGGGGGCCTATACGCGGGCCTTGCCCGGACGGCATCCCGGCCGCGAGGTCCCACACCACGTCCGCCTCGCCGATGCCCTGCGCGCGGGCCAGATCGGCGACCCTGTCCCAGGGAAGGGTCGCATCGGGCAGGTCGTCCCAGCGCGCCAGCGTCAGCGCCTCGAGCACCGCGGTGACCGCCGGACCGGGCTCGCACTGGGTCTTGACCAGCGCGATCAGTGCGTCACGTTGCGAATCGCTGAGCTTGACGCACCACATCCCAGCAGTACCTCCTCCGATGACGAGCACCTGACGGGAGGTTGAACCTCGCTACGGACGGAACGGCGGGTCCGCCGGAGCGGCGGTGGTATCGCCCTCCTGAGGCGTGTGGTGGTCGCGAATGCGCACAGCCTCCACGCGGTTCTCGCGCACGGACTCGACCCGCAGCGAGTAGCCGTTGACCTGCACCATGTCGCCGCGCTTGGGGAGCCTCCCCAGCTCGCCGAAGACGTAGCCGCCCACCGAGTTGTAGGCCTCCGAGTCGACCGGCAGGGCGAGCCCGTAGTCGGCGAGGTCGGTGATCGGCACGTGGCCGCGCACCCACCAGTCGCCGTTGGCCAGCCGCCGGATGCCCGCCACCGCCGGGTCGGTCTCGTCGGCGATCTCGCCCACGACCTCCTCGATGATGTCCTCGATCGTGACGATGCCCGCGGTGCGCCCGTACTCGTCGATGACGACCGCCATCGAGGCGCGCTCGCGCTGGAGGTCGGCGAGCAGGTCGTCGAGCGGCTTGGTCTCCGGGACGATCAGGGCGTCCTTCACGCTGTCGGCGATCGACGCGTCGGGGCCGTCGGTCATCAGGCGGCGCGCCAGCGAGTTCACGTGCACCACGCCCTTGATGCGGTCGGTGTTGCCGTCCTCCGTCACGACCATGCGCGTGTGACCCGAGTCGACCGCGCGGCGCAGGCCGGTCTCGACGCTGTCCGACACGTCGATGGTCACCACCGCCGGGATGGGCGTCATCACCTGGCGAGCCTCCTGCTCGTGCAGGTGGAACACGCCGGAGAGCATGCCCGCCTCGCCGGGGTCGAGCTTCCCTCCCCGCGTGCTGCGGGCGATGATCAGCTTGAGGTCGTCGGCGGAGGAGACCTCCTCGAACTCCGCGCGCGGGTCCACCCCGACGAGCCGCAGAATCGCGTTCGAGGCCGTGTTGAGCGCCCAGATCAGCGGGCTGAGGGCGACGCTGAACCACTGCAGCGGGCGGGCCACGCGCAGCACCGTGGTCTCGGCGTTGACGATCGCGTAGATCTTCGGCACCTGCTCGCCGAGCGTGATGTGCAGCGCCGTCGTGATCAGGTAGGCGAGCGTCAGCGAGATCGCCAGGGAGACGTTGTGGGAGATCGAGTCGCCGAACGCGTCCTCGAGCAGCGTGGCGATCGCGGGCTCGCCGAGGAAGCCGATGCCCAGCGAGGCCATCGTTATGCCCAGCTGGCAGGCCGACAGGTACTCGTCGATGCGGTCGATCTGCGCCAGCACCAGCGAGGCGCGGCGGCGCGCCCTCGTCGCGCATCTGCTCGATGCGGGACTCCCGCGCTCGGACAAGGGAGAACTCGGCCGCGACGAAGAAGCCGTTCGCAGCCACCAGCAGGAGGATGCCCAGCAGGAAAAGCAGCTCGGTCATCGGCGGCCGGCGGCTGTCAGCGGGCTACTTCGAGGAGGTTCGTCGTCGCTCATCGGCGGACGCCGCGAGAGTAGCAAAGGGGGTTTGGGCCATCCGCGTCGCGCTAGGCGACCTGCTCGATTCTCCGCGCCAGATCGAAGTCGTTTGCCGTGAGCCCGCCCTCGGAGTGCGTGCTGATCGTGACCGTCACCTCGTTCCACGAGATGGCCAGATCCGGGTGGTGGCCCATCTCCTCGGCCTCCGGCGTGAGCCGGTTGACGAAGTCCACCGAGCCCTTGAAGTCCTCGAACTTGAAGCCCTGGCGGATCGCGTCGCCCTCCCGCTCCCAGCCTTCCACCTCGGCCAGGCGATCCTCGATTTCCTCGTCGCTCAAAAGTGCCATCCTCGTCTCCATGCGTATCGCTTCGCTTGTGCCATCGGCGACCGAGATGCTGTTCGCCCTCGGCCTGGGCGACCGCGTGGTGGCGGTGACCCACGAGTGTGACTACCCGCCTGGCGCGGAGCAACTCCCCCACCTCACGCGCAGCGTGATCGGCGAGGGACTCGACGCGGCCGCGATCGACGAGGCGGTGCGAGAGCGCACCGGCCGCGGCGAGTCGCTCTACGAGCTGGACGAGGACCTGCTGGAGGAGCTCCAGGTGGACCTGATCGTGACCCAGGCGGTCTGCGAGGTGTGCGCCGTGTCCTTCGACGACGTGCGCGCCGTGGCGGACCGGCTGCCGACCAAGCCCGAGGTGATCTCGCTCGACCCGTCCACTCTCGGCGAGGTGCTGGCGGACGTGCCGCGCCTGGCGCAGGCGGCGGGCGTGCCCGAGGCGGGCGAGCAGCTGGCCGCGGAGGCCGGTGAGCGCCTGGAGGCCGTGGAGCTGGCGGTGGCGGGCGCGCCGCGGCCGCGGGTGGTGGCGCTCGAGTGGCTCGACCCGATCTACATCGCGGGTCACTGGGTACCGCAGATGATCGAGCTGGCCGGCGGCGAGGACGCGCTGGGGCTGCCCGGCGAGAGGTCGCGCACCGCCGAGTGGGGCGAGGTCGAGGCGGCCGTGCCCGAGGTCGTGGTGTCGATGCCGTGCGGCTACTACGCCGAGCAGGCCGCGGCGGAGACGATCCGCTGGCGCAGGCACCTGGCGCAGCTCGGCGCGCGCGTGTTCGCGGTCGACGCGGCCGCCTACTTCTCGCGCCCGGGCCCGCGGGTGGTGGACGGCGTTGAGCTGCTCGGCCACCTGCTGCACCCCGAGCTGGTGCCGGCCCCGCCCTCGCGGCGCTCGATCGAGCTCGACGTACAGGGCGCGGCGCCGGTTTCCTAGCTAGCTCACGACGACGATCGACCCGACCACCGCCGCCGCGCCGAGCCCCGCGCAGAGCAGGTTGGCCATCGCCGGCGGGACCCGGAAGCTGCTCGGGCAGGTCGAACAGCACGAACGCGGCGAGCGCGCCGCCGATCAACCCTCCGATGTGCCCGCCGATGGAGATGTTCGACACCGTGAACGTGATCACGAGGTTGAGCCCGATCCACAGGCCGATGCCGCTCTCCAGCGGGTTGATGCCGCGATTGCGCATCACCACCACGGCGGCGCCCATCAGCCCGAAGATGCCGCCCGAGGCGCCCACCGTCAGCGAGTCCGGAGTCACGATCAACGCGCCGAACGAGCCGGCCAGCACGGAGACGAAGAAGATCAAGCGCGAAGCGCAGCTGCCCGACCGCCGGCTCGAGCATCGAGCCGAGGATCCAGAGCGAGAGCATGTTGAACAGCAGGTGCGGGAAGCCGGCGTGCAGGAAGCCCGCCGTGACAATGCGCCAGTAGTCGCCGTTCGCGACGTCGGAGCCGCGCAGCGCGCCGTCGACGAACAGCTTGCTCCCGCCGAAGCCGCTGCCGGTGGTGCTCGCCCCGCCGGCGAGCTCCCCGACGAACGCGGCCACGCAGATGCCGATCAGGATGAAGGTGATCACCGGCTGGTCGGTGGCCGGGCCCGCGCCGCGCACCTTCGTCCGCTGGCGGGCGCACTCGGGGCAGCGCATGCCCACGGGCGTGGACGTCATGCAGTCCGGGCAGATCGGCCGCTCGCAGTTCGAGCAGCGCACGCCGGTCTCCCGGTTGGGGTGCCGGTAACAGGTCTCCACTCAGGGAAAGCTAGCTGCGGCTAAAGAGTGACCGTCATGACCGGCCGCCCGCTGGGCGCGCGGGACCCGCCGCGAGGCTCGCGCGTGACCATCACGGCCTGGGCGCCGGAGAGGTCCTCCGGCACCGCAACGGCGCCGCGACCGTCCGCGTCGACCTCGAAGGTCGGCTCGGGCTCGATCATCCCGTCGCGCTGGACCCAGGCCTGGTAGACCTGCCCGCCCCTGAGCGAGGGCATCCCGCGGACCTGGAGGATCCCGCCGTCGGTGCCGTCGCCCTGGACCTTGAGGCTCCCGCTGGCGCTCGGCAGGGCGCTCGCGGCGACCACCGTGCGGCCGCCGTTCTCGTCGCCGCCCAGCTGCGCCAGGCCGAACCCGACCAGCAGCCCGACGGCCAGCACCCCGGCCGCCATGATCGGCCGCAGCGAGCCGCCGAACAGCTCCCGCAGGCGCTCGCCCAACGGCCGGCGCGCCGGCCTGGGCTCCACGGCGCCGTCGCGCTCGGAGGCCTCTCGCTCGACGACCTCCATCAGCGAGCGCTTCAGGCTCGCCGGCGGCTCCACCTGCTCGACCGAGCGCGGCAGCAGATCCGCTGCCGGCCGCAGCCGCTCGACCTCGTGCCGGCAGTCCGGGCAGTCCACGAGGTGCCCCTCGAACGAGGCGCGCTCGGCATCGGACAGAGCGCCCAGCAGATAGGCGCCGACCTCATCCCTGTGTGTCGCGTGATCCGTCATGCGAATTCTCCCGCCGCAAAATCGGCCAGCTGATGCCTCAACTTCTCGAGCCCCAGCCGCATCCTTCCCTTGATGGTGCCAATCGGCTCGTCGAGCAGCTCGGCTATCTGACTGTGGCTGAAGCCCCCGAAATACGCCAGCTCGATTGTGCGGCGCTGTTCGGGCGGCAACGTGTCGAGCGCGCTTCGCACGCTGCGGGCCTCCTCCCTGCGGGCCGCCTCCACGTCGGTCCGCTCCGGGGCCTCGTGGCGCTCCTCCACGCCCTCGAACTGCTCGCGCCGCCGCTCGTGCACCTTGCCACGGCGCAGCGCGTCGATGGTGCGGTTGTGGACGATGCCGAGCACCCACGTGCGGACGCTTCCGCGCGAGGCGTCGTAGCGCATCCTGCTGCGCCAGATCGACAGGAACGCCTCCTGCGAGATGTCCTCGGCCATAACCCGGTCGCCGACCATCCGGTACGCGAGCGAGAAGGCTGCGCCGCCGTGGCGGTCGTAGAGCAGCTCGAAGGCCCGCGGACTGCCGTCGCCGACCAGCTGCATTACCTCCTCGTCGGCGAGGTTCCGGATGTCGGCTGTCACCACAGGAGGTCCTTACGCTGCGCAGGGATAAGCGGATCATCCGTCGAAGGAACGCGCAATGGAAGGGGTCCGCTCTCCGGCCCAGGTCTTCGCGCTGGTGATCGGCGCCACGCTCACGGTCGCGGGGATCGTCGGCTTCTTCTACAACGCCAACTTCGGCACCGGTGACGACACGCGCCCGCGACGCGGTGCTCGGCATCCTCGACGTGAACGGGTGGCACAACGTGGTCCACATCGCCTCGGGCGCGATCGGCCTGCTCGTGGCGCGTTCCTACACAGGCTCGCGCGCCTACGCGCTGGGGCTGGGGGCGATCTACCTGGTCGTGGCGCTGCTGGGCTTCCTCGCGGGTGACGGCGACGAGATCTTCAACCTGATTCCGGTCAACTCCGAGGACAACTTCCTCCACCTGCTGATCGGGCTGGCCGGGGTCGGCGGCGGCCTGGCGACGCCGGGGACCGCGCCCCCGAGCACGCAGCGCCCTGCGCCCGCGTAGGGGCCTGATACCGCTGGTGCTGTTCGCGGTGGCGCTGGTCGTCGCGTTCGCGGTGCAGCTAGTTCGCGGGGGTCGACCGCCACGGCGCCACGGTCAGCACGCTGACGATCGACAGCAAGGCCGTCGGCAGGCCGCTCCCCACGACCGTCGTCGTCCCTGGCGCGCAGCCGGAGGGCCGGCGGCCCCTGCTCGTGTTCCTGCACGGCCGCGGCGGGAACGAGACCAGCGAGCTCGACGACGCGTTCTACTCGGCCCTGGCCGCGCAGGGCTCGCGCGCCCCCCTGGTGGCCTTCCCCTACGGCGGCGATCACTCCTACTGGCACGACCGAGCCGACGGGCGCTGGGGCACCTACGTCGTGCGCGAGGTGATCCCAAGGTGGTCGAGCGCTTTCACGCCGACCCGCGGCGGGTAGCCATCGGGGGCATCTCGATGGGCGGCTTCGGGGCGTACGACATCGCCCGGCTCAACCCGGCCCGCTTCTGCGCGGTGGCCGGCCACTCGCCGGCGCTCTGGCGCACCGGCGCCGAGACCGCGCCCGGGGCGTTCGACGACGCCGAGGACTTCTCCCGTCACGACGTCGTCGGGGCGGCGCGCGCCAACCCCGACGTCTTCAGCAGCACGCGGCTCTGGCTCGACGCGGGCGACGCCGATCCGTTCCGCCCCGGCGACGAGGCGCTCACGCCAGGCACTCGGCGAGCGCGTAAGTGCGCACAGCTGGCCGGGCGGCCACGAGGGCGACTACTGGAACGCGCACTGGCCCGACTACGCGCGCTTCTACGCGCGCGCCCTGGAGCGCTGCTAGCCGTCCTCGAGCCCGATGTCGCGCCGCGCCTGGGCGTGATCCGTGTAGGTCTGCCAGTACACGATCTTGCCGTCACGCACCTCGACGACCCAGGTCGCCGGGATCTCGAGCTCCACGCCGCTCTCGATGCCGCGCGCCTTCCAGCGACCCGTCACGAGGAGCCTGTCGCCAACGCGCTCGAACCGCTCCGGGAACGTCTCGAACTGCTCCCAGGTGACCAGGATCTCGTCGCGCCACCACTCCAGAATGCCGTCATGCCCCCGGTACGACCTGCCTTCCAGCGCAGCGCCGAACGGCACGACCAGGATGTCCGGATCGAGCTCCCGCAAGGCGGCTTGGTCGTCGTGCCGGTTGAACGCCGCCCACGCCCGACGTACCACCTCGTAGTCCGGGTCGTCTAGCTGCGTAGCCGCTTCTCGAGATCGTCGGCCACGTCGCGCAGCGAGCGCTCCAGTGCCCGCAGCCCGGACCCCTGGCGCTTCTTCTGCTGCTGGCGTGCCCGCACGAGCACCAGCCCGCCGGCCGCCATGCCGCCGACCACCACGGCCGCCGCCGGGCGAACCCAGTTGCGCGGGTCGCTCATTGCGGACAGCTCCCAGTCGGCCAGCTCGTCCGCGGCGGCATCCGCCATCTCGGTCAGGCCACGCTCGAGCCGATCGCTCAGCGCCTCCGGCGGCTCCACCGGCGCGAAGGCCATCTTCAGCAGCCGCTCGACCCGCTCCGCGTCACTCATTGCTCGACCCCCGCCTCGTCACCAGCCGACTCCTCTTCCAGCCCCTGCTCGAGCTGCTTGATCGCCCTGTGGATCAACACCTTGGTCGCCCCTTCGGAGCGCCCCAGCGCCCGCGCGATCTCGCGGTTGTCCATGTCCAGCGCGAAGCGCATGATCAGCGCCTCGCGGCGGTCGTCCGGGAGCTCGGAGACGCCCTGCAGCACCTCCTTGACCTCCTCGCGACCCTCCACCATCTCCTCGGTCCCGTGCGGCGCCGAGATCACCGCGGCGTCGTCGAGCTGAGTCGACCGGCCGGCGCGAGCGGTCGCGGTAGTAGTTCGCCGCGAGGTTGTGCGCGATGCGGATCAGCCACGGCCGCAGCGGCCGCCCGTTCGACTCGCGCTGCGCTCGGTCGAAGTGGCGGTAGGCCTGCAGGAAGGTCTGCTCGGTCAGGTCCTCGGCGTCGTGGTGGTTGCCGATCCGGTAGTACGCGTACGAGTACACGTCGCGCAGGTGGGCCCGGTAGAGCTCGGTGAAGTCGCGATCGAGTCGCTGCTTGTCGGGGACCTCGTCCACCCATAGCGCAGCCTAGACGGCGCGGCCCGCGCAGTCAGGCGGCACGGGTCCTCCGCTTCGGATTCGGGCTGCGCACGCTCTCGAGCCACTGCTCGGGCGACGCCTCGCCGTCGAGCACCCTGCGCAGGCCGGTGGTGATCGGTGCGTCGATGCCCTCGCGGGCGAAGGCCTCGCTGAGCAGGGGCACGGTCGCCAGCGACTCGGCCGTCTGCGCCACCGCGGCCTCGACCTGCACGCTCGGCATGCCCGCTCCCACCAGCTCGCCGGCGCGGCGGTTGCGGCTGCCCTCGGCGATCGCGGTCGCCACCAGGTCGCCGGCCCCCGCCAGCCCGGCGAAGGTCTCGCTGCGACCGCCGCTCGCCATGGCCAGCTCGTGCACCTCGGAGAAGACCTTCCCGGCCGCGGCGCCGGCGAGGTTGGCGCCCCGCACGCCCGCGGCGCCCGAGGCGAGCGCCGCCGCGTTCTTGGCGCAGGCGGCGAGCTCGGCGCCGGTCACGTCGTCGGTCGTCTCCACGGTCAGGCCGCCGGCGTTGAGCACCTCGCGCAGCTGGCGGCGCAGGTCCGGGTTGCGCGTGGCGACCACCACAGCGGCGCCGACCTCGAGCGCCTCGCGCGCGTGCACGGGGCCGCCCAGGCTGGCGACGGCGCGCGCGGGCACGCGCTCGGCCACGTAGGCCGTGGGCGTGGTGCCGAGCGGCGGCACGAGGCCCTTCGAGGCCACCAGCACGGCGCTGCGCTCGCCGACGCGCGCGCCGATCTCGCCGATCGCGGCGGGCAGGCTGCTGCACGGCACGGCGAGCACGACCAGGTCCACCCCCGCGAACTCGATCTCGCGCACGGTCTTGGGCTCGATGGCCTTGTGAAGCGCCACACCCGGGAGGTAGGCGGCGTTCTCGCGGTCGTCCAGCAGCCGAGCGGCCTGCGAGGTCGTGCGGCAGCCGAGCTGCACCTCGAGCCCCGCGCGTGCGAGCACCGACGAGATCGCGGTTCCCATCGAGCCGCCGCCGATCACGGCTGCCGTGCGCAGCGGCGGCAGGCCGCCGAGCCACTCCCACTGGAGCCCGACACAGGGCCAGATCCGCTCGGTCACCTCGCCGGCGAGGAACGGCGACGGGTTTTCAACGCGCGGGTATCTGACCGCGGGCCCGATGCGCACGTGCACGCGCACCGGCTTGACCTTCCAGCCGTCGCGGGCGTGCTCGGATCCGGTGATCGCGACCGGCACCACGGGGGCGCCGCTCTGCAGCGCCAGGCGGCCGACGCCGCGCTTGGGCTGCGCGAGCGATCCCGCGCGGATGCGCGTGCCCTCCGGGAAGATCACCACGGCGTCGCCGCGCTCCAGCAATGCCATCGAGGTCCTCACGGACTCCTCGTCCGACTCGCCGCGGCAGACCGGGAAGGCGCCCATGCAGTTGAGGATCCAGCCGAGCAGCGGGTTGCGGAACAGCTCCTGCTTGGCGACGAAGTAGATCGGTCGCCGGTTGCAGCAGCCGATCGCGAAGGGGTCGAGGAAGCTGCGGTGGTTGGCGGCGAGGATCACTCCCTCGGAGGGGATGTGCTCGCGGCCGAGCCGGCGCAGCCGGAAGTAGAGGAGGATCGCCGGCTTGATGACGGCCCGCAGGGGCCAGTACACGAACGAGTTGACCCCGCGGCGACGCGTGCGCTCGTGATAGAGCGCCATCGGGCGCGGGCTCAGCAGGCCCTGCTTGTGCTGCTCCGGCATCGTCAATGAGCTACCCAGGTCCGCACGTCGCGTTACGCTCCCGTCACATGGAGCTAAGGCGAATTCCCAGCGGTGCACTCGCGGGCGCTCTGGCCGCCGCTGTCTGGGCGGCCCAGCAGCCGCTCGACAAGCGGGTGTTCGGATCGGACTACGACGACGTGGAGCTGCTCGGCAAGCTCGTCACGCGCGACTCCCGCTGGCAGGCCGCCGGCCTGGCCATCCACATGGCCAACGGCGCGGCCTTCGGCGCCGTATACGCACTTCTGCGACCGCTGTTCCCGGGCCCGCCGCAGGTGGCCGGCGTGGCCGCCGGCGTCGGCGAGCACCTGGCCACCTGGCCGCTGACCGCTCTGGTCGACCGCGGAGCTCGCCGGCGACCGCCGAGCTTTCGCGCAGTCCGCCTGGCGCCACGCCCTGTTCGGCCTGGTCCTCGGCGAGCTCGAGCGGCGCCTCAACCCCGAGGGGCAGTTCGAGCCGCTCGAGCAGGTGCCGGTGTCGTCGAACGGCCACGGCAACATCGAGCACGCGGCGGCCGGGGCGACCGAAGCGCCTTAGACTCGCGCCGCAACGCCGGAGTAGCTCAGTTGGTAGAGCAGCGCTCTTGTAAAGCGCAGGCCGTCGGTTCGAGTCCGACCTCCGGCTCTGCGACGCCCGGAGTGTGGGCCCTCTCAGTTCCGCATAGCGAAACTTTCCGGGCCCGCACGCACCCCGGCTCTCGCGCCTAGACCGCTCCGCGCCGGCCGCTCCAGCGGCTTCCGAAGCCGAATCCGCCGCTTGGGATGCCGGCGAGCAGCACCAGGATCGCTCCGACGATCGCGACGATCGCGGAACCGGTCAGCGCGGCCAGGATGATGTACACAAGGGCCGCAAACAGCACTGCAATCAGGATTCCAACCATGTCTGTCCTCCTTGGGGTCGGAGGCCCGGCTACCCGCTATGCGCGGATGAAAACCGGAGTGCCGAGCGGCACCTTCGCCATCAGCACCTCGAGATCCGCGTCGGCTGCGCGCAGACACCCGGCCGACGCTGCGGTGCCGATCGTCGCCGGCGAGTCGGTGCCGTGGATCGCCAAGCGGTTGCCCCCGGTCCAGCCCGGCGGCGTGTTGGGCTGGTGTGCGCTCAGCGCCAGCACGCAGCACCCGTAGTAGGGGCCGTAGCTCGAGCCGGCCAGCTTGTCGGTGACCGCGAAGCGGCCGGTGGGCGTCTCCGAGCCGGGCCGCCCGATAGCGACTTTCAGCCGGTGCACGACCCGGCCGTTGCGGAGCAGCGTGACGCTGTGCTCCGAGAGGTCCGCGCGCAGCGACCAGCGCGTGCGCTCGATCGTTACCGCAGCGTCGCGCCGGACCCACGCGAGCGCGCCGTTGGGCCTGGCGCTCGAGACCACCCCGAGCCAGGCGCCGCGCCGAGCGGCCACGCCCAGCACCTGCGGCGACCCGAACTCGGTGGTCGTGCCCAAAGTGCCCGCGCTCGGACCGCCCGGCCGGGCGCTGAAGGTCACGTTCCTGTGCACGACTGCCAGCCGGAAGGGCCGCGGGCCGGCGGGCTTCTTGGGCTCGATGACCGTAGCCGCCGGCTGGAAATCCACGGTTGCGGCCTGCGTATCCGGGGGCGGTGATCCGAGCGCCGTCTGGGCCGCGAAGAAGGCCGTCAGGGCCGTCGCGGCGAGCAGTAGGGAGGGGCGAACGCGCATCCTTCATTGCGTCGACCATCCCCACTGCTCACGGCAGCCGCCCGGCGGGCTCTGGACGTTCGTACTAGAGCAGGACCTGGCGCGACGTGAGATGCGCGCCGACCTTGCGCTTCACCCGCTGCAGCGCGTTGTCGACGGTCTTGGTGTCGCATTCGAGGCGCTCGGCGATCGCCTCGTAGCTGTGCCCGTCGAGGTAGAGCGACAGCACGGAGCTCTCGAGCTCGGACAGCACGCTCGACAGACAGGCGACCAGACTGTGCAGCTCCTCGGAGGAGATCACCTGGTTGACCGGGTCGTGCGCCGTCGGGCCGGGCAGCAGCTCGTCGAGCGTCGGGTCGCCGTCGCCGCCGCTGGCGGCCGGCGTCTGGGAGAACGACACGTACTCGTTCAGCGGCGTGTGCTTGTTGCGCGTGGAGGTCTTGACCGCGGTGATGATCTGGCGGGTGATGCACAGCTCCGCGAAGTTGCGGAAGCTCGACTCGCGGTCGGAGCGGTAGTCACGCACGGCCTTGTAGAGGCCGACAAGCCCCTCCTGGATCAGATCGTCGGAGTCCCCGCCGATCAGGAAGTACGACGAGGCCTTGAGCCGCACGAAGCCGTAATACCGCTTTACGATGCGGTCGTAGGCGTCCTTGCGCCCCTGTTTGGCGAGCGCGATCAGGTAGTGATCATCAAGCTCGACCTCACCTTGAGCCTTTGCCCCGCTGCGACGGATTGGGGCACCCGGGCGCCGTGCGGGCACGGGTAGCGCGGGAGACGTTGCGGAAGTTGCCATCGAATGCTCCTCTCGGACCCGAAGCGGATCCTTGAAGCTCGGTGGCGGCGTACCTCCCCTGGCGCGCCAATTTCTGTAGACGATCCCTCAAGCTCGACTACAGCCTGATTTCTGGCCGGCAGTATGGGTTAGTTATGGATCCTTGTCAAGAGCCCGTGCACGAAAGTGCAAGATTCCGTACACCAGCGCCGCGGCGGCCGTGGAGACGTTCAACGAGCCCACCTTGCCGTGGTTGGGCAGGGAGACGTGCTCGTCGCAGGCATCCGCCACGCGCGGGCGCAGCCCGCGCCCCTCGGAGCCGAACACCAGCACCACCCGCCCGCGGTAGTCGGGGCGGTCGTAGGGCACGCGGGCGTCGGCCGCGGCGCCGTAGACCCAGGCCTCCCGGCGCTTGGCCTCCCCCAGCCAGTCGGCCAGGTTGCGCACGCGCGCGATGGGCAGGTGCTCGACGGCACCCGCGGAGGCCTTGCAGACCGCCGGCGTGACCTCCGCCGAGCGGCGCTCCGGCAGCACCACGCCGGCGCAGCCGGACGCCTCGGCCACGCGGCAGACGGCGCCGAGGTTGTGCGGGTCCTGCACCTCGTCCAGGCACAGCACGAGCGCATCGTCGGGCTCCAGCAGCGAGTCCGCGTCGACGTACGGGTAGGCCTCGACCTCCGCGCACACGCCCTGATGGTCCGGCGAGCCGCAGCGCTCCTCGATCTCGTGCGGCTCGGCGATCACCACGTCCACATCGCCCGGCCACACCTCGTGCGCGCCGGTCGCGTAGACACGGTGCACGCGCCGGCGCCCGCGCAGCGCCTCGCGCACGGGGTTGCGCCCGTAGATGATCACGTGCGCACTAGCCGGGGGCCTTCCGCCGTGTCGCGAATCTCCCACCCCCGCTCGGCCAGCTCGTCACGCAGACGGTCGGCTCGCTCGAAGTCGCGCGCGGTCCGCGCCTCCTGGCGCTCCGCCGCCAGACGCTCGATCTCGGCCGGGGCCTGATCGGCGTCGCCGGCGAGCAGGCTCTCGAGCCCGAAGGCGTACAGCATCTCGCCGAGGCGGCCGGGGCCCAGCCGCTCCCCGGCGTCCAGGCGCCGATTGGCCTCCGCCACCCACGCGAACAGCTCTGCGCGGGCCGCGGCGGTGTTGAAGTCGTCCGCCAAGTGGTCGAAGAAGCGTTCCACCAGCGCGTCCAGCTCCGCCGGCGTCGGGGCCTCAGGGTCCAGGCGTCGGATCAGCTCGCGCACGCGGTCGACCGCCCGGCCGGCGTCCGCCAGCGTCTCCTCCGTGTACGCCACCGGCTTGCGGTAGTGGGCGCCGACCGTCCACATCAGGAACGCCTCGCGCCCGAACTGCTCGAGGGCGCCGTGCAGCAGGCGGATGTTGCCGACGGACTTGGCCATCTTCTCGTCGCCCATCTCGACCATGCCGTTGTGCATCCAGAGCCGCGCCAGCGGCTTGCCGCGGGCCGCCTCGGTCTGCGCGATCTCGTTCTCGTGGTGGGGGAAGATCAGGTCCGAGCCGCCGCCGTGGATCTCGAAGTCCACGCCCAGGATCGCCTCGGCCATGGCCGAGCACTCGATGTGCCAGCCCGGCCGGCCCTCGCCCCAGGGCGACTCCCACCAGGTGTCCTCGCCCTCCTTGCGGGCCTTCCAGAGCGCGAAGTCCTGCGGCGCCTCCTTCACCTCGGCGGAATCGTCGCCCTCGCCCTGCTGCATCTCCTCGAGCGGGCGGTTGGAGAGCTTGCCGTAGCCGTCGAAGCTGGCCACGCGGAAGTACACGTCGCCGCGCGCCTCGTAGGCGTGGCCGCTCTCGATCAGGGCCTCGATCAGCTCGACGATGCCCGCGATCGTCTCGCTCGCCTTGGGCTCGTAGTCGGGCCGCCCGAGCCCTAGCTCGTCGGTGTCGGAGACGTACGACTCGGCCATCTCGCGCGCGAGCTGCTCGCTCGGGATGCCGCGTTCCTGCGCCGCGGCGTAGATCTTGTCGTTGACGTCGGTGATGTTCACGACCAGGGTGGCGTCGTAGCCCTCGTGGGCGAGAAACCGCTTCAGCAGCGTGAAGACGACGTACGGCCGCGCGTTGCCCACGTGGATGCGCGCATAGATCGTCGGCCCGCACGCGTAGACGCCGACGCGCGGCGGATCGCGCGGATCGAGCGCCCGCACGACTCCCGTCAGCGTGTCCTGGATGCGGACCTCGCGCATTTCGGCGCGAAGGCTACGCATAATGGCGGCCATGCCCGAGCACGACTTCCTGGTCTCTGGCGAGCGCGCGGCCCTCGGGCTGCTGCGCCGCGACCACCTTCCGCAGCTGGTGGTCTGGTTCAACGACCCCGACGTGCGGCGCGGCCTGGCCCACCGCGGCGTGGTCAACGAGGACGGCGAGGCGCAGTGGTACGAGGAGCTGACGAAGGCGGGCGCCGCGCCGCGGCCGAGCGCCGTCGGGTTCGCGATCCACGACTCCGCCGACGGCGAGCTGGCCGGCGTCTGCGGCCTCGAGGACATCGACCACAACTTCCTGCGGGCCGAGTTCGGGATCTTCCTCGGCCATCGCCGCGGCACGGGCATCGGCACCGACGCCACGCGCCTGGCGCTCGACTGGGCGTTCACCATGCTCGGGCTGCGCAACGTCATGCTCGAGAGCTACGCCTTCAACGAGCAGGCCATCAGGGCCTACGAGCGAGCCGGCTTTCGCGTGATCGGCCGCCGCCGCGACTGCGTGCTGGCACTCGGCCGCCGCTGGGACTCGATCCTGATGGACGCCACCGCCGAGGGCTTCGAGAGCCCCGCGCTGGGCCGGCTGCGGGCCTAGGGCTCGACCAAGCCTCGCCGGATCGCGTAGCGCGTCAGCTCCACGCGGTCGCGCATGCCGAGCTTCTCGAGGACGTGGCTGCGGTGGTGCTCGACGGTCTTCTTGCTGATCACGAGCGTGGCCGCGATCTCGTCGCTCGAATAGCCCTCCGCGACCAGCTTCACGATCTCGAGCTCGCGCGGCGTGAGTGGATCGGCCGGTACGGACTCGCCACGACTGGCCCGATCGAGGTGGTCCCGGATGAGCGCCGCCACCGCGGCGGGGTAGAGAAACGGCTCGCCTCGCATCGCCGCCCGACAGGCCTCGACCAGGTCGCGGTCCGCCGCGCTCTTGAGCACGTAGCCCGACGCCCCGGCCTTGAGCGCCTCGAAGAAGTACTGCTCGCTGTCGTACATGGACAGCATCAGCGTGCGCAGCTCCGGCCGGCGGCGCTTGAGCTCGGCGGCCGCCTGCAGCCCGGTGAGGCGCGGCATCGACACGTCGAGGACGGCCAGGTCGACCTCGTCGGACATGCCCAGCTCGACGGCCTCGGCGCCGTCGCCCGCCTCCGCGACCACCTCCAGGTCCGCCTCGGCGTCGAGCACGAAGCGCAGGCCGCGCCGGACCATCGGGTGATCGTCGGCGAGCAGGACCCGGGTCTTCAGGGGGACCGTCACTCGCGCTCCTGCGGGAGTGGGATGTCCAGCCGCACCTCGGTGCCGCCCCCCGCGCCGGAGCCGAGCGTGAGGCGGCCGCCGACGTGCAGGGCGCGCTCCGACATGCCGGCGATGCCGGCGCCGCCGTTCTCCGAGCCGCGCGGCAGCCCGCGCCCGTTGTCGCGCACGACCAGCCGCAGCGCGCCGTCCACCTGCTGAAGGGCGAGCAGCACCTCGGACGCCCCCGCGTGGCGCATCACGTTGGTCAGGCTCTCCTGGGCCACCCGGTAGACCACCAGCTCCACCTCCGGGCGCAGCTGCAGGTCCCCCATGTCGAGCTGGCGCTCCACGCTCAGGCCCTGGTGCGCCGCCGCGGTCGTGGCGAGCCCACGCAGAGCGCTCTGCAGGCCCAGGTCGTCGAGCGTCTCCGGCCGCAGCTCGCGCGCGATCCGGCGCACGTCCTCGAGGCTCTGCCGGACGGCGTCGCGCGCATCCGGGTCCTCGAGCTGGAGCATCACGCCCGTCAGCACCTGGCCGATCTCGTCGTGCAGCTCGCGCGCCACGCGCCGCCGCTCCTCCTCCTGGGCCGCGAGCGCCACGCGGCCGCTCTCGCGCCGCTCCGTCTCCAACCGCTCGAGCATGTCGTTGAAGGCGATCGCCAGCGAGCGCACCTCCGAGTCCGCGTTCGGCACCGCGATGCGCAGACCTGGCTCGAGCGGCCGCACGGAGCGCATCGTGTCGGTCAGCCGCCGCAGCGGTCTGACCAGGCCGCGCAGGAGCGCCAGGTTCACGATCAGCGAGACGACGAACCCGGTGACCAGGATGACCGACTGGGTCTCCGTGACCGGGTAGCTGATCTCGATCGGCGAGAACAGCAGCAGCAACGTGATCGCGAGGAGCACGGCCGCATTCGCGAGGAACACCCGGGTTAGCAGGGACATCCTGGGCACATCTTCGCGCGCCCGCGCGGCAAAGGGGATGGGTGCCAGCCCCCTCCCCAAGATCGGTGGGCCTCCCCATGGTCGCGAACACCTTCCGCGGGCAGCATCTGGGCACACCCACCAGAAGGAGCCCAGCATGCCGAACGGCGTCTACCCAGTTCCGAAGTTCCGCTTCCAGGACAACCGCCGCACCGCTTCAGAGCCGGCCTCGCCGTGGCTCAAGCTGCGAGTACTGACCCATCGAGACACCCTCGACCACCAGCTCGCCCAGGGCGTCGACCCCGTGAGCTCCAAGGCCCTGGCGCTGCGCGCCGAGCAGCTCGTCGGCGGCCGTGAGCGGCTCGCCACCCGCGTCGACGGCGTGCTCGAGGCGGCCGCGAAGCCGACCTTCCCGTTCACCGCCGTCGTGCCCGTGCGCCGCGCCGAGGTGCGCGACTGCGCCGACGACCTGGTCGCCCTGGCCCGCCGCCTGAGCGACGCACGGCCGATCGACGTGCAGGGCGTTGCCATGGCCTCGATCCTGCTCAGCGACGGTGCCAGCCCGCTCTACGCGGGCCACGGATCGCTGCGGCACGCCGTACGCGCCGCCCGCCTGGCGCTCGACCCCGTCGGCGCCCAGGTCGAGGAGCTGCTGGTCGCCGCCTGAGCTCAAGCCAGCGCAGGTCGCCGTTCGGCCCAGCGCAGCTCGCGCTCGAGCTGCGCCGCGACCGACAAGAGCAGCGGCTCGCCGTCGGCAGGCCCAATCAGCTGGGCGCCGATCGGCAGGCCGCTGCTTTGGGGTGGCGCGGGGATCGACATGGCCGGCTGGCCGGTCATGTTCCAGATCCCGGTGAAGGGATAGACCCGCGACATGCCCAGCAGCGTGCGCGCGGCCCCGAGTCCTTCCCACTGGGCGGCGCCCACCGGCGGACGGGTCGAGATCGGGGTGAGCAGCAGGTCGTGGTCGCGGAACAGCTCGCCGAGGCGGGCGGCATGCGCGGCCTCGTCTCGCAGCGCCTTGTCGATCAGGCCGCCCGGGATCAGCCGCCCGATGCGCGCGAAGCCGCGCGTGCGCCGCTGCAGCCGGTCGGGCCGGGCCATTGCCTCCGCGTCCTGGGCGATCCCGCCGAGGTAACGGGGGATCAGGGCGTCGGTTGCCCGGCCGTAGTGCGGGTCGTGCTCGACCACCTCGTGCCCCAGCGCCCGCAGCCGCTCCGCGACCGCCTCGATCGCCCCGCTCACCGCCCCGTCGACAGGGACCGGCGGAAACGGCGTCTTGAGCCACATCGCGATCCGCAGGCGCTGCGGCGGGCGCGCGGCGTAGGTGGCGTACAGGAGCTCGGGTGGGCTGGCCGCGGCCACGTCCAGCAGCAGCGCCGTGTCGGCCACCGTGCGGGTCTCGAAGCCGAGCGCGCTCAGCCCGTACCAGTGCGGGCCGCGCGGGGCCAGTGAGATGCGATCGCGCTGCGGCTTGAGGCCGACCAGCCCGCAGCAGGACGCCGGGATCCGGATCGAGCCCGCGCCGTCGGAGGCGGTCGCCGCCGCGCACAGGCCGGCCGCCACGGCGGCGGCGCTGCCGCCGCTGGACCCGCCCGGGGTGTGGTCGGTGTTCCACGGGTTGCGCGTGATCCCGAACGCAGGCCCCTCCGTGGAGCCCATGATCGCCAGCTCGGGCAGGTTGGTCTTGCCGAGGATCACCGCGCCCGCCGAGCGCAGACGCGCCACGAAGTCGTTGTCGCGCTCCGCCGGGCCGCCGTGGGCGGCCGTGCCCAGGCCGGTCACCTCGCCGCCCACATCCTCGGTGTCCTTGACGGCGATCGGCACCCCGAGCAGCGGGCGCTCGTCCCCCGCTCCGCGCCGCGCGTCGGCCTGCTGGGCGTCGATCAGCGCCCGTTCGCCCATCACCTTGCGGAAGGCGTTCAGCTCGCCGTCGAAGCGCGCGATCCGGTCCAGGTACAGCTCGACCAGCTCGCGCGACGACACGTCGCCGCGGCGGACCATCTCCGCCTGCCGGACGGCACCTGCGAAGGCGAGCTCGTCGCGATCCATGCGCGAAATCTAACCGTCGGGCCGAAATCTCCAAGACATCGGCGCCCCGTTGCCGCACACTCTTCCGCGTGAACTTCGATCTACCCGCCGCCCGGGGCTTCATGGCCGGCCACGCTCGTCAACTCGACCGCCGTCGCCTGGAGCTGCTCCTCGATGGCGGCGATCCGGCGCCCGTGCTGGCCGCCGTGGATGGCTACCGAAACCCCGACGGCGGCTACAGCTGGGGCCTGGAGCCTGACCTGCGCGCCACGGAAAGCCAGCCGGGGGGCGCCTACCACGCCTTCGAGGTGTTCGACGACATCGCGCCCGCGACGAGCCCGCGCGCCGTCGAGCTGTGCGACTGGCTGGCGTCGGTCGCCCTGCCCGACGGCGGGCTTCCGTTTGCGCTGCCGGTCTCCGACCCCACCGGGTGCGCGCCCTTCTGGGCGCAGGCCGACCCGACGGCCTCCTCGCTCCAGATCAGCGCCTTCGTCACGGGCACCGCCCAGCGCGTGGCCGCGCACGATCCAGCGGTCGCGGCACACCGCTGGCTGGCCCGGGCAACCGACTACTGCCTCGCCGCCATCGACGCTCTGGAGGGCGCGCCCTTCGCGATCGCGCTGGCCGCCGCCACGCAGTTCCTGGACGCTGTGCACGACGTGCGCCCCGAGGCCGCCGCGCTGCTCGAGCGCCTGGGGCGGCACATCCCCGCCGACGGGCGGGTGCCCGTCACGGGCGGAGCCGAGGACGAGATGATGCGCGCGCTCGACTTCGCCCCCATGCCCGGCCGCCCGGTGCGGGAGCTGTTCAGCCCGGACACGATCGATGCCGAGCTGCAGCGGCTGGCGGGCGCGCAGCAGGACGACGGCGGGTGGCGCGTCGACTTCAAGAGCTACTCGCCGGCGGCCACCCTCGAGTGGCGCGGCTATGCGACGGTTCGCGCCGATTTCGATCCTGCTGCGCAACTAGGCGAGCGTCGCGATCGCCAGCGCCGCGATGCCCTCGCCGCGCCCGACGAAGCCCATGCCCTCGCCGGTGGTGAACTTCACGTTCATCGCCGCCGTCTCCAGGCCGAGTGCCCCGGCCAGCCGTGTGCGCATCGCGTCGCGGTGGGGGCCCAGCTTGGGCGCCTCGCAGATCACGGTCACGTCCACGTTGGCCACCGGGCCCGGGAGCATGTCGCGCACCGTCTGAAGCAGCTCGATCGAGTTGGCGTCGCGCCAGCGCGGGTCGTCGTCCGGGAAGTGCTGGCCGATGTCGCCCAGCCCCGCCGCTCCCAGCAGCGCGTCGATCACCGCGTGCGTGAGCACGTCGGCGTCGGACCAGCCGACCAGCCCGCGCCCCGCGCTCGGGATCTCCACCCCGCCCAGCACGAGCGGCCGTCCGTCCTCGAGGCGGTGCGAGTCCCAGCCGATACCGGCCCGGCTCATCCGAGCGCCTCCATGCGCCGCCCGCGCCGGTCGAACACGGCGATCTCCTCCACGCCCAGGCCACGCAGCATCTCGACGGCGCGCTCGTACTCGTGGCCGAGCTGGTCGGGGGTGTGGGCATCGCTCGACAGGGCCACCGGGCGGCCGGCCTCGAGGCACATCTCGAGGAACGCCGGCGCCGGGTAGATCTCGGCCACCGGCTTGCGCAGCCCCGCGGTGGACACCTCGATCGCCACGTCCGACTCCGCCAATCCGTCCATCGCGCGCTCGTAGAAGCGGCGCAGGTCCCCCTCGGGCACCGGCACGCGCTCGCCCCAGACCTTGACCAGGTCGGGGTGGGCGAGGATGTCGAAGAGCGTGCTGCGCGCCGCCTCGCCGAGGGTCTCGAAGTAGCGCGCCCACACCTTCTCGGGATCGGCCCCGCGCCAGATGTTCCAAGGTTCCCAGTCGGGATAGCCGTGGAAGTCGACCGCCTCGTCGCGCAGGAAATGGACCGAGCCGACCACGTAGTCCCAGTCGCGCCCGTCCAGGAAGTTGTCGAGCCGGTCCTCACGGCCGGGCAGGAAGTCGGCCTCGATGCCGACCTTCAGCTCCGAGCTGCGAAGGAACTCCACGTACTCGTCCACGTCGTCGGCCGCCCAGTGGCGATACCAGGGGTGGGTCCAGACGTCGAGCGACTGCACGAAGCGATGGATGTGCTCGGCCACGCCCAGCTCCTCGATGCCCTGCTCGCCGGCTGCCTCGCGGTAGCGGTCCACGTTTGCCTCGGTGAAGTAGCGCTCGGCCGGCGAGTCGTCCTCGTCGGGGCGCAGATGCACGTGGTAGTCGGTCAGCACAGCGCGGCCTCCGCGCGCGCGAGGTCGGCCTCGGTCGTCACCTTGAAGTTCTCGGGCGGCGCCTCCACCAGGCGCACGGTCCCGCCGGCGGCCTCCACCAGCGAGGCGTCGTCGGTGGCGGCCGCCAGCGCCGCGTCGTCCACGTCGAGCGCCCGGCGCAGGGACTCCGCCCTGAACACCTGCGGCGTCTGCACAGCCCACAGCCGGGAGCGGTCGAGCGTGCGCAGCACCGTGGCGTCGGGGTAGGCCTCTTTGACGGTGTCGGTCACCGGCGTGGCTGCGATCGCACCGTCCACGCCCATCAGGGCGCCCACGCAGGCCTCGACCAGCTCGCGCGTGACCAGCGGTCGGGCCGCGTCGTGCACGACCGCCGTGCTGGCCTCCGGGGCCGCGGCCAGCGCGTTGCGGACGGAGGCCGAGCGCGACGGACCGCCCTCGACCCAGCCGTCGCGCAGCCACTCGGGCGGAGCCGCGACCACGACGCGGTCGCAGACGGCGGCGAGCACGTCGAGGCTCCACTCGATCAGCGGACGGCCGGCACAAACGACGAACGCCTTGGGCCGGTCGGCGCCAAGGCGTTCGCCGCTGCCGCCGGCGGGAACGATCCCGACGACGGGCACTAGGAGGTGATCCGGGGGCTCACGCCCCCGGACCTCCTTTGATGATTGGCAGCTGCGCCCCTATGCCTACGCCGTCGCGGCCGCGCCGTTTCGACTCGTATGGGCGTCGACGATCAAGTCCTCCAAGTGGGACTCGGCCTCGTCCTCCTCCATGTCGAGCACGTACATCAGCTCGGAGGCGAGGATCTTCTTGGCGCGGGTGTACATCTGCTTCTCGCCGGTGGAGAGACCCTTCTCCTGCTCGCGAATCGCGAGGTTGCGAACCACCTCGGCGAGCTCGAAGACATCGCCCGTCTTGATCTTCTCGCGGTTGTGCTTGAAGCGCCGGTTCCAGTTCTTGGGCATCTGGCTGACGTCGTCGCGGAGGATCGCCAGCACCTTCTTGACGTCTTCCTCCCCGATCACGCGCCGCAGCCCCGCCTTGTCGGCGTTGCAGCACGGGACCATGACGGTCATGTCGTTATGAAGGATCTTGATGGTCAGGTACTCGCGCTTCTCGCCGAGCACCTCCTTCATCTCCTTCTTGAGGACCTTTCCGGCCCCATGGTGGGGGTACACGACCTGGTCGCCGATCTCGTAGACCGCCGGCTCGCGGTCGACTTCGATCTCCAGATCCTCGATATCGAGCTCCGACTCCATCACTGCGTCGCTAATGGTGTTCCCTCCTACGCGGTTTGGGCGGCGTTCTTGCCGCCCGGTTTCTCAGGTTTGCAGGTAACGGTCCACGAGGTTGATCTCCTGCAGACGGCGAAGGCCCTCGCGGATGTCCTTCGCTCGCATGTCGCCGACCCCCTCAACGGACTCCAGCTCTGGGTCCGAGGCGGCGAGGATCTCGTCCAGCCCGCGGAACTCGCTCACGATCGACTGCACGACCATCTTGGGAATGCGCGGAATGCGCCCCAGGATGCGGTAGCCGCGTGGCGAGGCGGGGTGGTCGAGGGTGTTCAGCTTGCGGTCGTAGCCGAGCAGCTCGGCGAGCCGACCGAAGTCAAGAAGGTCCTGATGGGGCAGCCGGGCGAGCGAGTCGAGCACCATCGCGAAGCCCTCCTCGGAGGGCTCGACGATGTAGTCGCGCGCGAGCGCCGACTTGTCGGCGGCCACGCCGACCATCGTCTCCTCGAGCTGCATCTCGATCAGGCGCCCCTCGGCGCCCAGCTCGACGATGTAGCGCTCGATCTCCACGGCCATGCGCGTGACGAGCTCGGCGCGCTGGAGCACGGTGAGCACGTCGTGCAGGGTCACGCCGCCCTCGAACTCGAGCGCGGTCAGGCGCGTGGACACCTGGTCCAGGCGGCTGCGGTACTTGTCGAGCGTGGCCAGGGCCTGGTTGGCCTTGGCCAGCACCACCGGGATGTCCTCGAGGATGTACTTGGCGCCGTCCAGGTAGAGCGAGACGACGCTGCGGCTGGCTGAGATGGCGATCACGAGCGCGTCGGTCTGCTTCGAGACGCGCTCGGCCGTGCGGTGGCGGGTGCCGGTCTCGAGCGACAGGATCGTGGGATCCGGCATCAGCTGCACGTTCGCCCACATGATCTTGGTGCCGTTGGAGGCGAGCACGATCGCCCCGTCCATCTTCGCCAGCTGGTACAGCATCGCCGGCGTGTAATCCACGTCGAGCTTCACGCCGCCCGACAGCAGGAAGCTGAGCTCTTCCGACTCCCCAATGCAGATCAGGGCGCCGGTCCGACCTTGGACGGTATTGTCGAGGCCTTCCCGCACCGCCGTGCCGGGAGCCACCATCTCAAGGGCGCGTACGAGCCTAGGTTCCTGCCGGGCTTCTAGCTCTGAAACGTCATCCCCGGCATACGGCATCGACCTGATTCTACGCGAAACGCACCGAGGATGCGTGCGTTTTGGCTCTGAGCAGCGGTTTTGCGGGCCCAGCCCGCGCGCCCTAGGCTGCGCGCGCCCGCGGGCTCGCCGAGAGCGACCCGCAGCGCCTGGCGCAGGGTCGCCGTTCCCTCGCCGGGGCGGACGACCACCTCCGCGAGCCCGAACTTGGCAGCCTCGGCCAAGCGGCGATCGGCATGTGCCACGTGCCGCAGCTCGCCGGTGAGCCCCAGCTCGCCGAAGGCCGCGAGCGGCTTGTCGGCCGCCAGCTCGACGCCCTTGGCCGCCGACGCCAGCGCCAGCGCGATCGCAAGGTCGGCGCCCGGCTCGTCCACGCGCACGCCGCCGGCCACCGACACGAACACGTCGCTGGTGCCGAGCCCGACGCCGCCGTGGCGGGCCAGCACGGCGAGCACGAGGGCGAGACGGTTGCGGTCGACCCCGTTGGCCACCCTCCGCGGCGGCACCAGCTCGCTGGGAGCCACCAGCGCCTGGACCTCGACCAGCAGCGGGCGGGAGCCCTCCATCGCGCAGAGCACGACCGAGCCGGGGGCCCGGGTGGCCTCGCTGACGAAGCGCTCGGAGGCGTCCTCGACCTCGACCAGCCCCTGGTCGGCCATCTCGAACACGCCGACCTCGTTGGTGGAGCCGAAGCGGTTCTTCAGGGCCCGCAGCGTGCGGTAGGTGCGCTCGCGCTCGCCCTCGAAGGAGAGCACGCAGTCGACCAGGTGCTCCAGCACGCGGGGCCCGGCCAGCGAGCCCTCCTTGGTCACGTGGCCGACGAGCAGCGTCGCGATGCCGAGCTCCTTGGCCACGCGCATGATCCGCCCGGCGACCTCGCGCACCTGGCCGACCGACCCGGGCGCGCCGGTCAGCGCCGAGTCGTAGAGCACCTGCACCGAGTCGATCACGCAGACCTGGGGGCGCTCGGCCTCGAGGGTGGCGAGCACGGCGTCGAGGTCGGTCTCGGCGACGATCGGGACGCTCAGCGCGTGGCCGCCGAGGCGCTCGGCGCGCAGCTTGACCTGGGCGGCCGACTCCTCGCCCGAGACGTACAGCACCTTTCGGCCCGCGGCCGCCAGGTTGCCGAGCGCGCCGCTGGTGAGAGTCGACTTGCCGATGCCCGGCGAGCCGCCGATCAGCACCAGCGAGCCGGGGACGAGCCCGCCGCCGAGCACGCGGTCGAGCTCACCGATGCCGGTGGACAGGCGGGCGACGGCTGGCGCGGCGACATCCGCGAGCGCGACCGGCTTCAGGGCGCGGGCGCTCGAGTGCCGGGCGGCGTTGGGGCCGGAGCCCACCCGCGCCGGGGGCGCCGCGCGCGCCTCCTCCACGAGCGAGTTCCACTCGCCGCAGCCGGGGCAGCGCCCGTGCCACTTGGGGCTCTCGTGCCCGCAGGCGGAGCAGCTGAAGACGGTGGCGGAGCGGGCCATCTGTCGAGGCTAAGCGGACGAGCGGATGACTTCGCCCCTGCGCAGGGTTTTGCAATCCGTCCGGGCCGCGCGGTTGCATCGGTCGTTCGTGGATTTGCTCGACCAACCCGTGGCGGGCGCCGAGTTCGTCGCCGTCGACACCGAGACCAACGGGCTCGCCTCCGACCTCTGCGAGCTCACCGAGGTCGGGGCCGTGCTGGTCGGTGGAGGCGAGCTGCACGACACATTCGACTCGCTGGTGCGGACGGAACGGCCGCTCTCCCGCGGGATCCAGCGCTTCACCGGCATCACGCAGGCGATGGTCGACGCCGCGCCGCCTGCCCACGAGGTGCTGGAGGATCTGGGCGAGCTGCTCGAGGGGCGGGTGCTGATCGCCCACTCCGCCCGCTTCGACACCCGCGTGCTGAGCCAGGCCTTCGAGCGCTGCGGCCTCGACTGGCCCAAGCCGCCCGTGATCTGCACGGTCGAGCTGGCGCGCAAGTGCGCGCCGCTCGCGCGCAAGCGAGGGCTGGCGTCGCTGGCCGACTCGCTCGGCATCGAGGTGACCGAGGTGCACCGCGCCCTGCCCGACGCCCTGACGTGCGCGCGGGTGTTCTGCGCCCTGTTCCCCCGTATCTGCGCGAACGCGCTGACCGTGGCGGACGCGCTCGACCTGTTGCGCAGCCGCCGGCGGGCACGCAAGACCGAGCCCGCCGAGCGCATCCCGCCGTCCGAGCGCCCGGATCTCTCGACGCTCCCGGACGACCCGGGCGTGTACATCTTCCGCGACGAGCGCGGGCGACCGCTGTACGTGGGCAAGTCCGTGTCGCTGCGCTCCCGCGCTCGCGCGCACTTCTGCGCGCCGGCGGGCTGGACGGAGAAGGCCGAGATCGTCGACTACCGGCCCACGAACTCGGAGCTGGGCGCACTCGTGCTCGAGAACCGCTTGATCAAGCAGTGGAAGCCGTCCGGCAACAAGAAGTTGAAGCGCACCGATCGCTACTGCTACCTGCGCTGCCGGCTCGACATCCCCTACCCGGTGCTCGAGGTCTCGGCGGAGCCGGCGCCGGGCCACGCGGTGAACGTCGGGCCGCTCGGATCGCGGGCGCTGGCGGGCGAGCTGGCCGACCAGCTGACCTCGCTCTACCGCCTGCGTCACTGCGGGCGCACGCTCCACGCGCGCGAGCACCCGTCCGTGTACGGGCAGATGGGCCGGTGCGTGTCGCCCTGCCTCGGGGACCTCGACCCGAATGCCTATCGCCGCCAGGTCGACCTCGCGCTCGCCCACTTCGAGCGGCCCGGCGCCGGGGAGGCGCTGCTGGAGGAGCTCGACCGCCGGATGGGCGACGCGGCGGCAGACCGCCGCTACGAGCGGGCCGGGGCGCTGCTGCGCAGGCGCGAGCGGCTGGCGTGGGTGCTGGAGCGGCTGGAGGGCGTCCTGCGAGCCACGCACGCCGCCCCCAGCCTGGTGCTCGCCAGGCACCCCGTGAAGGAGCGCTTCGACGTGCTCTGGCTGGTGCGCGGCCGGCTGGTCGACTGGGGGCCGCTGCCCGGCCACTCCGAGCTGGTGGCGCGCACCGGGGCGGCGCTGGCGCGCCCGCCCGGCCGCACCGTCGTGCCCGTGGACGAGGTTGACGAGGTGCGGATCGTGGCGAGCTGGATAGCCGACAACGACCCGCCCCAGCTGCCGCTCGACCCGGAGCCGAGCGCGCCGGCGCTGATGCGATTCGCGGCCGGCGCTAGCTCGCCGCCGGCGTCGGCTCCGCCGCCACCTTCAGGTTCGCCAGCGACTGCTCCAGCCACGAGCGCAAGAAGCGCCGCCCGGTGACCGCCGTGATGACGTTCATGCCGATGCTGTTCGGCTCAATCGAGAAGTAGCCCTCGACGAACGTGCCGCCCTGCGCGTCGGTGAGCACGAAGCGGGTGGTGACCCCGGTTCCGTCGCAGAAGATCGAGACCTCGCGGCAGTCGTCGAGGCTCTCGATCGTCAGCTCGTGCTCTTCGGCCTTGAACGGGCCCTTTACGACGCCGCGGTAGCGGCATCCCTCGCTCAGGTCGGCGCAGTCCACTTCGATCATCTCGGGCCACCAATCGGGGTGGCGATTCGGGTCTCCGACGAGCTCCCAGATCGCCTCCGGGGCGGCGTCGATGTAGACCTGCTGCGTGCTCGACCGCTCCATCCCCTGATTATGTACGCATCGTGAGCGAAAACATCGAATTGGTGCGCGAGGGCCTCGATGCGTTCCTCGGCGGGGACATGGAGCGAGCCCTGGAGCTCACGCATCCGGACATCGTGAGCAACCGACTCCCGCCGCTCCCGGACCCGCAGAGCTACCACGGCTTCGAGGGCCTGCTCCAGATGTGGGTCGACTGGACCGCTGACTTCGACGAGTTCGAGATGGAGAGCGTGGAGTTCACCGAGGTCGGGGATCGAGTGATCGTCGAGATGATCAACCGGGGAACGGGGAAGGCGAGCGGGGTCGTGGTCGACGGCCGGTTCTGGTTCGCGTACACGGTGGCGGAGGGCAAGGTCGTTCGCCTGGATGCCTACCTCACGAAGGACCAGGCGCTCAGGGACGGCTAGCCGGCGTCGCGCACGGCCCGCTCGGCCGCCTCGAAGCCGATCTGCGAGTGCGTCTTGTCGCAGAAGGGCTTCGTCTTGGAGCCGCCGCAGCGGCACAGCACGATCGACTCCCCCTCGTCACCGAGCTCGTACTCGTTCTCGTCCGCGTCGATCAGCGTGATCGGCCCGGTCACCTTGTAGGGCCCGTTGTGGCGGACCTTGATCACGACTCTCTCCATACCGTCATTGTCCCGGACGTGCAGCGTGTAGCCCACCTGGACCACCCGGAGGTGCGCGAGGTCGTGCCGTCGCACCACTGCGTGGTGCGCTTCCGCCAGCGCCGCCCGGTGCGCGAGCGCGGCGGCGAGGCCGTGGCCGACGCCCTGCTCGCGGTGCTGCAGGACGCCCACGTGACGCGCTGGCCGCCCGCCTGGGCGATCAACGACCGCTATACGGAGCTGTGGGCGGTTAGCGGCGAGCTGGCGTTTCCCTTGGAACGCGCCAGCTCGCCTGGCCGCTATGTCGCCACTACCTGCCTCGCGCGCTGATCAGGCCTGCGGCTCGATGTTCTGGTTGATCCGGAACAGGTTGCCCGGGTCGTACGTGGCCTTGATGCGGGCGAGCCGGCCGTAGTTGTCGCGGTAGCTCGCGCGCACCCGCTCCTGACCCTCGTCCATCATCATGTTCACGTAGGCGCCGCCCGCCGAGTAGGGGTGCGTCGCCTCCTGGTATCCGCGGCTCCAGTCGCCGATCTTCCCGACGTTCGCCGGGTCGTTGTCGACCCCGGCGAAGACCGCGCCCCACATCGCGTCGCGGTAGCTCCACGCCGTGTCGGAGGAGTCGAGGTCGTGGACGGCCCCGTCGATCGGGTAGAGGTGCATCGTCGACTGCATCGTGGGCATCTCCTCGCCGAACTTGGCGTGGATCGCGACGGCCTCGTCGGGGATCTCGTTGACGAAGTCGGCGCGCCAGTACCACTGGTCGCCCTTCGGGTAGACCCCGTCGAACGCGCCCTGCAGCGCCGCGTGCGGCATCGGCTGCACGCCGTGCAGGAGCGGCTCGGGGAGCGCTTCCAGGAGCGGAGCCATCGCCTTGGCTGCGTCCTCCTCGCCGCCCACGTAGCACCACACCACGCCGCACACCTTGCGCAGGTGGATCTCCTCGGGGAACGGGTCTCCCGGCGGCACCGTGGCGAAGGCGAAGAACCCGTTCAGCTCGCGCGGGGCGTTGTGAATGAAGTCGCGGTAGGCCGAGAGCACCTCCGCGCCCTGCTCGACCGGCCAGAACGTCGGTCCGCCGATGATCGTGCCGACCTCGTGCAACCGGAACAGGAACGAGGTGACGACGCCGAAGTTGCCGCCGCCGCCGCGGATCGCCCAGTACAGGTCCGGGTTCTCGTCGGCGTTGGCGGTGACCCGCTCGCCGCTGGCGAGCACCATCTCGGCCTCGAGCAGGTTGTCGATCGCCAGGCCGAACTTGCGGGTCAGGTGGCCCAGCCCTCCGCCGAGCGTCAGCCCGCCCACGCCGGTGGTCGAGATGATCCCGCTGGGCGTGGCGAGGCCGTGCTCGCCCGTCGCCGCGTCGACCTCGCCCCAGGTGCAGCCGCCGCCGACGCGCACCGTGCGCGCCTCGGGGTCGACCTGGATGTCCTTCATCGGCGAGAGGTCGATCACCACGCCGTCGTCGACCGTGCCGAGTCCGGCGCCGTTGTGACCGCCGCCGCGGATCGCCAGGGGCACCTCGCGGTCGCGCGCGAAGGCCACTACCTTCGCGACGTCGTCAGGGGTCGCGCAGCGCACGACCAGCGCAGGGCGCTTGTCGATCATCGCGTTGTAGACCTGGCGCGCCTCCTCGTAGGCGGCGTCGTCCGGGCCGATCACCTCTCCCGTGAAGTCAGCGCCCAGCTCTTGGCGTGCGGCCTCGGCCGACACGGTCGTCGTGCTCATTCCGTCTCCTTGGTTTGGAGGGCCTTTGCCTTAGAGGCGTGAATCGGCGCGGAACAGTTGTGCTGTCAGATGTGCCAGCGCGGCGGCGCCGCACCGGGTGGGGCGTACGAGCAGAAGCGGCCTGTGTGGATCGAGGCGGTCAGATGCTCCTCGAGCGTCGGCGACTCCCGCCCCGCCAGCTTGATGGCCGTCCTGATCGCCTTCGTCACGTTCACCCGCGCCCGCTCCGCCGGCGAGGCCATCTGGCGATCTCTTCCACCGAGCCCCGCGGCGCGCGCGAGCCCCTCGACCAAGGCGTCGATCTCCTGCTCGATGCGCGCGGCCCGCTCGTCGTCGCCGAAGCCGTCGCGCCTCGTCGTACTCGGCGCGAAGG
Organism: uncultured Thermoleophilaceae bacterium; assembly: GCA_963722245.1. Taxonomy (GTDB): domain Bacteria; phylum Actinomycetota; class Thermoleophilia; order Solirubrobacterales; family Thermoleophilaceae; genus JACVRW01. The sequence goes on along the minus strand of CAVRKM010000012.1, from coordinate 149,184 downwards.
TCCTCGAGCCGGCCGCGGTACTCCGCCTTGGCCTGGGGGTCGAGCAGCGGATCGAAAGCCGTGCCGCTGACCGCTTGGAGGCCGTCGCCCGCGGTCGCGTCCGCTTGGGGAGCTCCGTCGACGGCGGCCACCAGCTCGAGCACGTGGACCTCGCGCCCGGGGGCGGCGAGCAGGAAGGCGATGTAGCGCAGGCCCTTGACGTCGCGCAACCGCAGCGACTGCCCGTCGTAGGCGATATCCCAGGACTCGCCCTCGCGGACGAAGCGCTCCTCTTGCTGTGCCGCGGGCGCCGGCGCGCGGGACACGATGCCGACATCCCCGCTCAGGCGATCGGCTTCCGCATGCAATGCCGCGGCCCGCGCGGAGTCCCCCTCGCCCGAGCGACCGACGAGCCCCCGGGCGTACTCGCGCAGGACTCGCGGCCGCACGGCTCTGGCTCCGAGCAGCTCGCAGCGCTCGAGCGCCACCTCGAACTGCGTCTCGGCCTCGTCCCAGCGCTCGAGCAGCGCCGCCAGCATCCCCAGGCGCAGGGCCACCGGCCCGAACGGCACCTGGGTCAGGGCGATGGCGTTGCGGTCCGCATACGGCAGCAGCAGGTCGTAGAGGCGCTCCGCGTCCGCGCGGTCGCCCACCAGGACGCAGGCCTCCGCGAGCGAGCACAGGCGCAGCAGCCAGAACCCGTCCCGCGGGATCTCGGCGAAACCGTGACCGGCGCGCGCCAGCTCCAACGCCGCCGCGGCGCGATCGCCGCTCTCGGCGGCCGCCAGCGACTCGCGCCAGCGCGGGATCCAGAGGTAGCGCTCGCCGTGGTAGGCGACCTCCGGCCAGTACTCGTCGAACCGGCCCTGAGCCCAGCGGATGGCCACCAGCTGCGCGTGCTCGTATACGTACGCGGCGTACTCGCTGTGGCGCAGGCGAGCGATGCGGAGCGCCTCCTGCGCCAGCCGCTCGGCGTCGTCGAAGCGCCCGTCGAGCACTGCCCGGATGACCTTCAGGCAGACCCCGTGCCAGCGATAGAACGGTTGATGGATCCGGTCGGCGAGATCCGCGATCGCGGCGATCTCCGCGTCGAGTCCCGCGCCGTCGCACAGCTCCAGGAGGCAGCTGAGCCGGCAGTTGTGCGCCAGGAAGGCGAATTCCTGGTCACCCAGCTGTTCGGCGACGGCGAGCATCTCCTCGGCGTTCTCCAGGCGCTCGTAGACCATCTCCGGATCGCCGCGTGCCCAATGCTGGGCGTGCAGGGCTGTCACGAGCGCCTCGGAGTCCCCCAGTCGCCGCGACATCTCGATCGCCTCGGCGCTGACGGCGAGGCGCCGCTCGCCCTCGTGTGACGAGTACATCTCGACCGCCAAGCGCGCGAGGACGCGGGCGCGCAGCGGGCTGTCCTCGGCGGGCAGTGCGCCGAGCGCCTCCTCCAGCAGCCCGATCCCGGTGGCGCCGGCCTCGAAGCGCGCGAACAGCAGGAAGCCCCCGAGCCCGATCACGTAGCCGAGCGCCGCGCGGGCGAGCATCTCGCCGTCGCCCAGGCGGCGGGCCACCTCCGCGGCCTGCTCGAAGCTGCCGCGGGCGGCGCGCGTGTCGCCGGCTCGCCAGTGAGCGTCGCCGAGGCGCAGGAGCAGCTCGCAGCGCAGCTCGCGCGAGGCCTCCTCGGAGGCGCCGACCAGGCCGAGTGCTCTCTCGTAGTGCCGGCCGGCCTCCTCGTAGGCGACCAGGCTGGCGGCCCGATCGCCGGCCCGCACGAGGTAGTCCACCGCCCTCGAGACGTCCCCGAGCGGCGCGGCCAGTGCCAGGTGGTTGGCGATCTCCGAGAGATGCGGATCGAGGTCGTTGCGGTACAGCTCCTCGAGCACGCCGCCGATCGTGCCGTGCAGCTCGAGCCGCTTCGCGGCGGCGAGGTCGTCGTAGAGCGTCTCGCGAACGAGCTCGTGGACGAACGCGTAGCGACGCGGAGTGGCCGGGTCCTCTGCGACCACGCCGGCCGCTTCGGCATCCGCGAGCACGTCGAGCAGTCGCGCGACGCCAAGCTCGCTCGTACGCTCGAGCACTCGGAGGTTGAACTCGCGCCCGACGACGGCGGCCACGTGGAGTGCCTCCACCGCGTCGTCGGGCAGGTCCGCCATCCGCCGTCGCAGCAGCGTCCGCAGCTCCTCAGGGATCCGGCCCATCGGATCGTGGGCGACCACCCGCACGACCTCACCGAGGAAGAACGGATTCCCGCCGGTGAGCACGTGGATCCGGGCCACGAGGTCGGGGGAAGCCTGATCGCCGGTCACGTCGCCGAGATACGCCCCGACCTCGTCGGGGCTCAGCCCCTGGAGCGAGACGCGGGTGGCCACCCGCACCAGCCCCGCGAACGACTCGGCCCGCTCGGGCAGCTGGGCCTCGCGCTCGCGGTAGGAGCCCACGATCAGGACCGGGGCATCGGAGACCGCCTCGCTGACGAAGCGCAGCATCACGAGCGACCCCGCGTCGGCCGCGTGCAGGTCGTCGAGCACGACGATCAGCGGTCGCTTGCGGGCCGTCTCGACGAGGAACTCCGCGACCGCGTCGAACAGCCGGAAGCGCGCCGTCTCGGGATCGACGGACTCGGGCGTGGCGCCCGCGAACTGCTCGAAGTCGCCGCCGAGCGCGCGTACGGCCTGGATCCAGGGCCAATAGACCGGGGCGCCGCCCTCCTCCCAGCAGCGACCCGCGGCCGTCCGCCAGCCGCGCTCGGCGGCCTCTCGGGAGAGCTCCTGCATCAGGCGGGTCTTGCCGATGCCGGGCTCGCCGCTCAGCAGGAAGAGAGCGCCGCGCCCCTCAGCCGTCTCATCGAGCCCGGCGCGAAGCTCCACGAGCTCGGGGGCCCTGCCGACGAACGGGCGACCGCCCGCTCGGTGCGGTACCGCCGGGCCAGGCGCGAGCTTGTCCATGGACACACAAGTCTGGTCCACGCCCAACGGCGTGTCCAGTTAGCCGCTGACCTTGAAGCTGACCTTGGCCGACGCCTGCTTGATCCGGACTTGCTCGCGGTCACGACCAGGCGGTCGCTGCCCGCCGCGAGCCGGCCGAGCTTCAACGAGAGCACGGTGCTGCCCGGGCGGATCTTGCGGGCGGGAAGCGACCGCACCCGCCGCCAGCGGTGCCCGCGCTTGCGCTGCAGCCGGCAGGGCAAGCGGGGCGCTCTGGCTCTTACGAAGTCCTTACTCGGGCTCGGCTTCGCCGTCAGGTGCCGGCGGCGCGTCCGGGATCTCCGGCAGCACCTCGGGCTCGTCGGGCAGATCGTCGCCGCCCTCGGAGGCCGGGTCCGTCGAGGAGCCTTCCTCGCGGGCGTCGCCCTGCGCGCCCACGCCGACCGTCTCGCGCTTGCGCTCCTTGGGCTTGATGATCGAGATCGTGACCTCGCGCTCGTCGTCCTCCGGCGCCCTGTCGACCTCCACGGTCGAGCCGGGCGGCATGCTCTGCGACAGCACCTCGTCGGCCAGCGGGTCCTCGATGTAGCGCTGGATCGCCCTGCGCAGCGGGCGGGCGCCCATCGACGGGTCCCAGCCCTTCTCGACCAGCAGGTCGGCGGCGCCGTCGGACAGGTTGAGCGACAGCTCGCGCTCGGCCAGCGACTCCCGGATCCGCTTGAGCAGCAGCTCGACGATCGAGGAGATCTCCTCCTTCGTGAGCTTGTGGAAGACGATGACCTCGTCGATGCGGTTGATGAACTCGGGTCGGAAGACCTTCTTCAGCTCGCCCATGATCCGGTTCTTCATGTCGTCGTACGAGAGCCCCGTCTCGTCCCCGACGGTGAAGCCGATGCCGGTGTTCTTGGCGATCTCGGAGGCCCCGATGTTCGAGGTCATGATCACGATCGAGTTGCGGAAGTCGACCGTGCGCCCCTGGGCGTCGGTGAGCCGGCCGTCCTCGAGGATCTGCAGCAGGATGTTGAACACGTCCGGGTGCGCCTTCTCGATCTCGTCGAGCAGGAGCACGCTGTACGGCTTGCGCCGCACGGCCTCGGTGAGCTGGCCGCCCTCGTCGTAGCCGATGTAGCCGGGCGGGGAGCCGACCAGCCGCGACACGGAGTGCTTCTCCATGTACTCGGACATGTCGATGCGCACCATCGCGTCCTCGTCGCCGAACAGGAACTCGGCGAGCGTGCGGCCGAGCTCCGTCTTCCCGACGCCCGAGGGGCCGAGGAAGATGAACGAGCCGGTCGGGCGCTTGGGGTCCTTGAGCCCCGCGCGTGAGCGCCGGATCGCCTTCGAGACGGCCTCGATGGCGGCGTTCTGGCCGATCACCCGCTTGTGGAGCTCCTCCTCCATGCGCATCAGCTTCTGCGTCTCGGCCTCGGTCAGCTTGAAGACGGGGATGCCGGTCCACATCGAGACGATGTCGGCGATCTCCTCCTCGCCGATCTCCGGGCGCTCGCCGGACTCGCCCGAGCGCCACTGCTCCTCGAGCTCGCGCTTCTTGTTGGTGAGCTGGCGCTCCTTGTCGCGCAGGTTCGCGGCCTTCTCGAACTCCTGCGCCTCGATCGCGGCCTCCTTGTCGCGCCGCGTGGTCTCGATGTCCTCCTCGAGATCGCGGTACACGGGCGGTGCCGTCATCGACTTGATGCGCGCACGCGAGGCGGCCTCGTCGATCAGGTCGATCGCCTTGTCGGGCAGGAAGCGGTCCGAGATGTAGCGATCGGCCAGCTCGGCGGCCGCGCTCAGAGCCTCGTCGGTGATGCCGACGCGGTGGTGCTGCTCGTAGCGGTCACGCAGCCCGCGCAGGATCTGGACCGTGTCCTCGGTGGAGGGCTGGTCGACCCGGATCTGCTGGAAGCGGCGCTCGAGCGCGGAGTCGCGCTCCAGGTACTTGCGGTACTCGTCGAGCGTGGTGGCGCCGATCGTCTGCAGCTCGCCGCGCGCGAGGGCCGGCTTGAGGATGCTGGCAGCGTCGATCGCGCCCTCGGCGGCGCCGGCGCCGACGAGGTTGTGCAGCTCGTCGATGAACAGGATGATGTCGCCGCGCTGGGTGATCTCCTTCATCACCTTCTTGAGGCGCTCCTCGAACTCGCCGCGGTACTTCGAGCCCGCGACCAGGGCGGCCAGGTCGAGCGTGTAGATCTGCTTGTTCTTGAGCAGCTCCGGCACCTCGCCGTTCGTGATCAGCTGGGCCAGGCCCTCGACCACGGCGGTCTTGCCGACGCCCGGCTCGCCGATCAGCACCGGGTTGTTCTTCTGACGACGCGAGAGGATCTGCATGATCCGCTCGATCTCGGTCTCGCGACCCACGACGGGGTCGAGCTTGCCCTCGGCGGCCAGCTTGGTCAGGTTGCGGCCGAACTGGTCGAGCAGCTTCGAGGACTTCTTGCCCTCGCCCGGGGCGCCGGCGGCCGCGCCGGAGCGGCCCTGGCGGCCACCCGGACCGGAGAGCATGCGGATGACCTCGTTGCGGATCTTCTCCGAGTCGGCATCGAAGTCGAGCAGGATGCGGGCGGCGACGCCCTCGTTCTCGCGCACCAGCCCGAGCAGGATGTGCTCGGTGCCGATGTAGTTGTGCCCCAGGCTGAGCGCTTCGCGCAGGGCAAGCTCCAGCACCTTCTTGGCGCGCGGGGTGAACGGGATCTGGCCAGAGGTGACCTCTTCGCCCGACCCGACGATCCGGACCACCTGGGCGCGGACGCGCTCCACGGTGATGTCGAGCGACTCCAGCACGCGCGCGGCGAGACCCTCCTCCTCGCGGAGGAGACCGAGCAGGATGTGCTCGGTGCCGATGTAGTTGTGCTTGAGGATGCGGGCCTCCTCTTGGGCGAGGACGACCACCTGCCGGGCCCGTTCCGTGAAGCGCTCGAACACTGCTCTTGCCTATCTGTCGGGAACAACGGGGCTGGTGAAACCCGCTTCCTTCCCCCAAGATCGGCATCTACGCCGATCGAATGAAGGCGAGACGTGGGTTTACCGGCCCGTGAGCCGAGTCTACCAACGGCCTCCCCTGCCGCTCACGCCTTAATGGATGCCTAAATGCCGTCCGATGATGGGGGTATGACGAAGTCCTTGCCCCGCGCCCTGGCCAGCCTCGCGATCGTCCTCTGCCTGCTTGTGCCGGCGTGCGGCGGCAGTTCCGAGCCGGATCACTTCTCCTCCAGCTACAACAGGGCCATCGAGCGGCTCGATCGCTCCAGCCAGAAGGTGATCGCGCTGGCGCCCGCGGGCAAGACACGCTCGAGCCGGGCGATCGCGCGCCAGCTCGACAGCTTCGCCGACGCGCTCGCCGGCACGCGCCGCGAGTTGGCGCGTCTGCAGCCCCCTGATCGGGCGAGCAGGCAGTTCGCCGCGCTGGTGGCCGCGTTGGACAAGTCGGTCGCGGCCGGGCGGCGGGCGGCGGCGGCCGCTCGCGCGATCCAGCCGGTGGAGCAGCGCCGGGCGCTGAACCAGCTGCGGGACGCGGCCCTCGAGGTCGCCCGCGCCCAGGAAGCACTCGGGCGCGCCGTGAACTCGAACAGCTAGCTGCGCAGCGCCGGGAAGAGCACGACCTCGCGGATCGACTCGCGGCCGCTGAGGATCATCACCAGGCGGTCGATGCCGATCCCGATGCCGCCGGTGGGCGGCATGCCGTGCTCCAGCGCGAAGATGTAGTCCTCGTCGAAGGGCTGGGTCTCCTCGTCGCCGGCGGCCTGGTCGGCGCGCTGCTGCTCGAAGCGGGCACGCTGCTCGTCCGGGTCGTTCAGCTCGGTGAACGCGTTGGCGAACTCGATGCCGGCCGCGAAGCACTCGAAGCGCTCGACCAAACCCGGCTCCGAGCGGTGGTCCTTGGCGAAGGGAGACAGCTCCTTCGGGTAGTCGAGGATGAAGGTCGGGTTCGCGAGGTCGGGCTCCACCTGCTTCGAGAGCAGCCCATCCACGCGCTTGGCCCAAGTGCCCTCGCCGGGCAGCTCCTCGTCGCCCGCGATGTCCACCCCGGTCTTCTCCTTGATCGCCTCGCGCAGGGTGACCCGCTTCCACGGCGGCGTGAAGTCGATCGGCCCGTCGTAGCCGACCTCGGTGGCCACGTGGGCGATCAGCTCCTCTAGCCGCGTCGCGATGTCCTCGTAGTCGGCGTAGGCCTCGTACCACTCGAGCATCGTGAACTCGGGGTTGTGCTTGGGCGAGAGCCCCTCGTTGCGGAAGTCCTTGCCGATCTCGTAGACGCGCTCCAGGCCGCCCACGATCAGCCGCTTGAGGTAGAGCTCGTCGGCGATCCGCAGGAAGAAGTCGCGATCGAGCGCGTTGTAGCGCGTCGTGAAGGGCCTCGCGAGCGCGCCGCCGTAGAGCGGCTGCAGGATCGGCGTCTCGACCTCGAGAAAGCCGCGGTCGTCCAGCCAGCGCCGCATCGCCCGGACCACCTTCGAGCGCAGGATGAACAGCTCGCGGCTGTCCTCGTTGGCGAGCAGGTCGACCTCGCGGTGGCGGTAGCGAGTCTCTATGTCCTTGATTCCGAAGTACTCCTTGGGCACCTCCCGCAGGCTCTTCGCCAACAGCGTCCACTCACGCACGAGCAGGGTGAGCTCACCTCGCCGCGACTTGAACGCCGTGCCGTCCACACCGATCAGGTCGCCGACATCGAGGGAAGTGAGCAGGTCGAAGGATTCGCCCCCCAGGACGTCGCGCTTGGCCTGGAGCTGGAGCTTGCCGGACCGGTCCGTCAGGTCGAGGAACGCGGCGCCGCCGTGGCCGCGGCGGGCGGTCATGCGACCGGCTACGCGGTAAGCGGCGTCGGTCTCCTGGCCCGGCTCTAGGGCGTCGTGCTCGTGGTGAACCTCCGAGATCGGCACGACCCCGTCGAACTCGTGCGGGAACGGGTCGATCCCCTCCTCGCGCAGGCGCTCGAGCTTGGCCCGCCGGTCGTCCATACGCGCCGGGACCCTACCGCGACCGGTCAGGCGCCGCGGGGGCCCGGGAGCGCGAGCCCCCGGCTGCCATCACCGCTCGATCTTGGTGATCTTCAGCTTGCGGGCGGGCCCGCGGGGCACGGGGACGGTCACGGTGTCGCCGCGCTTGTGGCCGAGCAGCGCGCGGCCGACAGGCGACTCGTTCGAAAGCCGGGCCTCGGCCGGGTTCGCCTCGGCGGAGCCGACGATCTTGAACTTCGTCGACTTGTCCGTCTTCTGGTCCTTGACGTGCACGGTCGCCCCCACGCTGACGACGCCTGTGTCGACGTCCTTCTCGTTGATCACCCGCGCGTTGCGGAGCTTCTCCTCGAGATCGGAGATCTGCTTCTCGAGCATCGCCTGCTCGTTCTTTGCGTCGTCGTACTCGGAGTTCTCGGCGATGTCGCCGAATTCCCGGGCCTCCTTGATGCGCTCGGCCACCTCGCGCCTGCGGTCGCCGCGCAGATGCTCGATTCTGGCCTTCAGCTCCTCGAGGCCCTCAGGGGTGAGAACGGTGTCACGTGGCATAAGAAAACCCTCCGCGGACTGCGTGCCGGAGGGACGCGAGAGTGTAGCAACGCGGACCTAGGCCGCAAGGCCGATTTCGCGCCCGCTTAAGGCCGCGAGCGCGGCCCTCGCGTGGGCCGTGGTGGGGGCTGTGACCAGAGGCTCGCGCTCGCGCTTGGTGAGGCGCAGGGTGTCGGCGTACCAGGGATAGAACTTGCGCAAATAGCGGCCTGCGCGCTCTGGTCCGAGGTGGTCCTCGGCGGCCTCGATGATGGTTTCCAGCTCGCTCGCGACCTCGCTTGGGGTCGGCTCGCCGTGGTAGCGCCCGAGCAGGCGGGCGAAACGCCACGGATTTCCCAGCGAGCCGCGGGCGAGCATGACGGCGGCGGCCCCGCTCTGCTCGAAGGCGGCGAGGATGTGGGCTTCGTCGCTCAGCCCGCCGGACAGGAGCACGGGAACCGGCAGGGTCTCGGCCAGCTCGCGTGCGAGCGCGTAGTCGGGGCTGCCGGCGTGCTGCTGCGAAGCGTGCCTGGGGTGGAAGGCGATCCCGGCGACGCCCGCTTCGCTCGCCAGCCGCTGCGCCAGGCGCAGGCCGGCTCGATCGCCGGGTGTCCGCCCGGGACGCAGCTTCGCGGTGACGGGGAGCCCGCTGCCCTCTCGGGCGGCGTTGGCGATGGCCACCGCCTTGGCCGGGTCCTCGAGCAGCGCGGCGCCCGCGCCCGTCTTGCAGACCTTGCGAACGGGGCAGCCCATGTTGAGATCGATCAGGTCGGCCCCGGCGGCGGCGGCCATGGCCGCCGCCTCGCGCATGACGGCCGCGTCATGGCCGAAGAGCTGAATCGAGACGGGGTGCTCCTCGGGATGGATCCGCAGGAACTCCTTGACGGTGCGCTCGTTGCCGTACGCGAGGCCGAAGCTGGAGACCATCTCGGAGGTGACCAGACCGGCGCCGAACCGCTTGGCCTGAAGGCGGACGAACCAGTTGCCGATGCCGGCGAGCGGGGCCAGCACGAGCCGGTTCTCGAGCGTGCGGCCGCCGAGGGCCCAGGGGTCGGTGAGGGCGGGCATAGCGGTTGAGAAACCGTAGCGGTCCGGGGTCTGACGGCGGGGTGACGAGGGTTACTTGTTGCGCTCCCAGATCAGCTTCAGGCCGGTCAGGGTGAGCAGGTCGTCCACCTCGTCGACTTGCTCGCACGAGGGCACGATTGCGGCCGCGTAGCCGCCCGTGGCGATCGCCGTGGCCTCTTCGCCCAGCTCCTCGCGCAGCCGACCCACGATCCCGTCGACCTGGCCGGCGAAGCCGTAGACCACGCCGGATTGGATCGCTTCCTTCGTCCCCTTGCCGATCGCGTGCCGAGGCTCCTCGATGTCCACCCGCGGCAACCGCGCCGCTCGGGCCGCCAGCGCCTCCAACGAGATCTCGATCCCCGGGGAGATCACCCCGCCCAGGTACTCGCCAGCGCCGGAGACCACGTCGTAGTTGATCGCCGTGCCGAAGTCCACCGCGATGCACGCGCCGCCGACGCGGTCGTACGCCGCCACGGCGTTCGCGAGGCGGTCGGGGCCCAGCTCCTGGGGCGTGTCGATCCGGATCGGCATGCCGGTTCGAAGGCTCGGCCCCACCAGCGCTCCCTTGCCGTTCAGGTAGCGGTCGATCAGCTGCTCGTACTCATGCGCGAGCGTCGGCACCACCGAGGACACGATCGCCGCGTCCACCTCTGCCAGCGTCAGGTCACGCAGGCTGAGCAGCGACGCGAGGACCGTCGCGAGCTCGTCCGCGGTCGCGAAGCGCACCGTCGCGAAGCGCCAGTGCTCGAGCAGCGCGTCGTCCCGGAACATGCCGAGGTGGGTCTGGGTGTTGCCGACGTCGATGGCGAGCAGCACGGCGGGGACGCTACCCCTCAAGCGGCGCGCCCATCGCGTGGAAGCCGCCGTCCACGTGCACGATCTCCCCGGTCATCCCGCGCGAGAGGTCGGACAGCAGGAAGCACACGACGTCCGCCACCGGCGCCGGGTCGCTCGTGTTCCACCCCAGCGGCGCCTGCTTGCCCCACAGGCCCGCCAGCCTGTCGAAGCCCGGGATGCCCTCCGCCGCCGGCGTCTCCACCGGACCGGCCGAGACGAGGTTCACGCGGATGCCGGAACCCCCCAGATCACGGGCCAGATACCTGGACACAGACTCAAGCGCGGCCTTGGCCACGCCCATCCAGTCATACACGGGCCAGGCCACAGAGGCATCGAAGTCCATGCCGACGAATGAGCCACCCTGGTCGCCCATCAGTGGGGCCAGGGCCTCAGCCAAGGCTTTGAAGGAATAAGCAGAGGTACGGAAGGCGATCTCCGCGGACTCGGGCGGGGCGCTCATGAAATTGCCGCCCAAAGCGTCGCCGGGGGCGAACGCGATCGCGTGGAGCGCTCCGTCGATGTGTCCCAGCGAAGAGAGCGCGGCGAGGTCTTCCGCCGAGTTCACGTCCAGCTCGAGCACTTCGGGCGGATCCGGCAGCCGCGCGGCGGCCCGCTCGGTCATCCGGCGCGTGCGCCCGAATCCGGTCAGCACCACCTCGGCGCCCTCCTGCTGCGCCCGCTCGGCCACGGTGTACGCGATCGAGCCGCGTGTGAGCACGCCCGTCACGAGCAGTCGCTTGCCCTCCAGCAGCATGGCTAGAGCAGTATCGGCTCTCGCACCGCGGCGCGTCGCCAGACCAGCTCGACCGAGGCGCGCAACACCAACCGGCCGTGCTGGTTCACAACCCGCCATCGGCACTCGACCAGCCCGTTGTCGGCGTCTACCTCGCGCAGCCCGACGACCTCGCCCTCCACGTGCACGGTGTCCCCGATCAGGACCGGCTGCTTGAAGACCGCGTCGCCCACACGGCGCAGCGCGACCACGCGCTCGGGATCGAAGGGCATCGAGCCGGCGGCGAAGGAGAGCACCAGCAGACCGTGCGCGATCTGCTCGCCGAACCGGCTGCCCGCCGCCCACGCGGGATCCACGTGCTGCGGGTGGGTGTCGCCGGTCAGGGCCGCGAAGCTCGCGATGTCGGCCTCGGAGACCGTGCGGCCCGCCGTCTGGAAGCGCTCGCCGGCGACCAGGGCGTCGAAGTCGCGCTCGAAGATCGTCACGACGCCGGGGCCTCGGTCAGTCGAAACTTGGAGCGCAGCGCGCGCAGGAACGCCGCCGCCGCGCGGCGGTGCCCTTCGGGGGAGGGGTGGAAGCCGTCGGCGGCGTAGGTGTCGCGCTCGGCGGCCGCAGGGTCCTGGAAGCCGTCGAGCAGCGCGACGCCGTAGCGCGCGGCCACGCCTCGGCATGCGTCGTTGAAGAGCCGCATCCCCTGCTCCACCCGCGCACGCGAGCGCGGGCGCAGGTCCAGGAAGCGCGAGATGTCCGGATAGGTGGCTGTGACCACCGCGGCCCGCGGCGCCTCCGCGCGCAGCCGGGCGAACATCCGCCCCAGCCGCGCGGCATAGGCCCCGGCGTCGGGGCGCACGGACTCGAGCACGTCGTTGGCCCCGCAGACGAGCGTGACCACGTCGGGGTCGAGGGCGATCGCCTGCGCCAGCTGCTCGCGCTCGACGTCGGCGCTGGTCGCGCCCACCCACGCGAGGTTCTCGTAGCGCGTGCGCGGACCGAGCGCCCGCGCCACCTCGTCCGCCCAGCGCGGCTCGCCGGACTGCAGGCCGGCGGTGAAGCTGTCGCCGAGGGCCACGTAGGTGGTCATAGCGGGATGTTGCCAGGTCCGTTGCCGTACTGGCCGGAGTGCGACAGCCCCGCGAGCGCGCTCGCGAGCCGGCGGCGCGTGTCGCGCGGCTCGACCAGCTCGTCCACGAAGCCCTGGCTCGCGGCGACCGCGGCCGACACGTGCTCGTCCGCGTACTCGGACGCCAGCCGGTCGCGCTCGGCCTCCGGGTCGTCGGCCTCGGCCAGCGCCTTGCGGTGCACCACGCCGACCGCCTGCTTCGGCCCCATGATCCCGATCTCAGCGTCGGGCCAGGCGAGCGACAGGTCGGCGCCGAGATCCTTCGAGTTCATGCAGATGTAGGCGCCGCCGTAGGCCTTGCGCAGGACGACGGTGACCTTCGGCACGACCGCTTCCGCGAACGCGTGCAGCAGCTTCGCGCCGTGGCGGATCACGCCGAGCCCCTCCTGCTTGGTGCCGGGCAGGAAGCCGGGGGTGTCGACCAGCACCACGAGCGGCACGCCGAACGCGTTGCAGGTGCGGACGAACTTGGCCGCCTTCTGGGCGGCGGTCGCGTCGATCACGCCGCCGAGGTACCAGGGCTGGTTGGCGATCACGCCGACCGGGCGGCCGTCGATCCGGGCCAGCGCGGTGACCATGTTGCGCGCCCAGCGCTCGGACACCTCGAGCATCTCGCCGCCGTCCACGAGCGCCTCGATCACGCCGCGCACGTCGTAGACCTTGCGCCCGCTGGTGGGCACGACCTCGGCCGGGTCGATGCGCCCCACGGGCGCGGGCGGCCCGATCGGGGGAGCCTCGCCGGCGCGCTGGGGGAAGTAGGAGAGCAGGTCGCGCACGAGCTCGATCGACGCGCGATCGTCCTCGGCCACGAACTGCGAGACGCCGTTGGTCGAGTGCACGCGCGGGCCTCCCAGGCCGGCCGCGTCCACGTCCTCGCCCATCACCTCGCGCACCACGCCGGGCCCGGTGAGGAACATCGCCGACTCCTCGGTCATCACGACGAAGTCGGTCAGGGCGGGCGAGTACGAGCCGCCGCCGGCCGAGATGCCGCTGATCACCGAGATCTGCGGCACGCGGCCCGACAGCCTCACGTTGTGCCGGAAGATGCGGCCGTAGCCGGCCAGCGCGGCGACGCCGTCGTCCATCCGCGCACCGCCGGAGGCGATGAAGCCGACCACCGGCGCGGCGGCGCGCTCGGCGAGCTCCATCACGCGGATGATCGTCTCGGCGTGTGCCTCGCCCAGCGAGCCGCCGGCGAAGCCCTGGTCCTGCGCGTAGCAGAACACCGGGCGGCCGGCGACCGTGCCGCTGGCGCCGACCACGCCGTCGCCCGGCGCCATCCGCTTGGACTCGCGGCGCGGCAGCACCGTCGACCGGATCACGTTCAGGGAGCCGGGGTCGCAGAGCGCCTCGAGCCGTCCGTGCGCGTCGAGCGTGCGCGGCTGCTCGACGACCGCCAGGCGGCCGTTCGAGCGTTGAATGCGTTCAGCGAGAGCGCTCACTCGGCCTCCAGGCAGAGCACCGCGTTGTGCCCGCCGAACCCGAACGCGTTCGAGATGCCGATCGCGCGGCTGTCGCCGTTGGCGAGCGGGCGGGCCTCCTGCGGCACGTAGTCGAGGTCGAGCCCCTCGTCGGGCTCCTCGTAGTTGAGCGTCGGCGGCGCGATGCGGTCGCGCAACGCCAGCAGCGTCGCGATCGCCTCGACCGCCCCGGCGGCCCCGAGCAGGTGCCCGATCGCCGACTTGGTCGAGCTGACCGGGATCCGCCCGGCGCGCTCCTCGCCGAACGCCGCCTTCAGGGCGTTCGTCTCGGCGCGGTCGTTCAGCGGCGTGGAGGTGCCGTGCGCGTTCACGTACAGCACGTCGTCCGGGCCGAGCTCGGCATCGGCCAGCGCCAGCTCGATCGCCTTCGAGGCCCCGCGTCCGCTGGGCTCGGGGGCGGTCAGGTGGTGGGCGTCCGACGTGGATGCGTAGCCACGTATGTAGCCGAGGATGCGGGCGCCGCGGGCGCGAGCCGCCTCCTCCTCCTCGAGCACGAGGACGCCGGCGCCCTCACCCATCACGAAGCCGTCGCGGCGCTTGTCGAAGGGCCGCGAGATGCCGCTGTCGGAGAGCGCGTCCATGCGCGAGAACGCCGCCGTCGCGAGCGGCGTGATCGCCGCCTCGCTGCCGCCGGTGACGACGGTCTCGGCGTCGCCGTAGCGGATCAGCCTGGAAGCCATGCCGATCGAGTGCGCGCCCGCCGAGCAGGCCGACACGGTCCCGAACGACTGCCCGCGCAGGCCGTGCTTCATCGACACGACACCCGAGGCCGCGTTGGCCATCAGCAGCGGGATCGAGAGCGGCGAGATGCGGTCGGGACCCTGCTGCTGCAGGATCAGGTGCTGCTGCTCGAGCGTGTCGATGCCGCCGATCCCCGTGCCGATCAGGCACGCGGCGCGATCCGGGTCGCCGGGCGGGCCGCCGTTCCAGCCGGCGTCCTCGATCGCCTCGGCGGCCGCGGTCAGCGCGAACTGCGTGAAGCGATCCGCGCGGCGCACCTCCTTGATCGAGAGGTGCTCCTTGGGCTCGAACTCGGTCGCCCGGCCGTAGCCGTCCTCGATCCCGGACACGCCGGCGCTCCAGCGCTCGTGCAGGGTGCGGGCGCCGACGCCCAGCGGCGTAACGGCCCCCACCCCGGTGATGACGACGTTGCGGGTCATCCCAGCTTCGACGCCACCAGATCCACGGCCTGACGGACGGTCTTGATGCCTTCCATGTCCTCGCCCTTGAGCTGCACGCCGTACTCGTCCTCGACGATCTGCGCGAGCTCCACGAGGTCGAGCGAGTCGATGTCGAGCGTCTCGAACTCGGCGTCGGCCGAGATCTGGTCCGGCTCGGCGCCGAACTCCTCGAGGGCCTCGAACACACGAGCCTCGATCTGTTCCCTGGTTGCTGTCGTTGACATTCGTCCTCCTTGGTCGTCGTTCAAGCTGTCAGTCCGCCGTCGACGGTCAGGCATACGCCTGTGACGTAGCCCGCGTCGCTCGACGTGAGGAACCGCACGCAGGCGGCCACCTCGTCGGGAGTTCCGGCCCGGCGCGCGGGCACCAGATCCAGCAGCCCCTCGCCCAGGCCCTCGGTCATGTCTGTTTCGATCAGGCCCGGGGCCACTGCGTTGACGGTGACGTTGCGGCGCGCCACCTCGGCGGCCACGGTCTTCGTCATCGCCACCAGCCCGGCCTTCGAGGCAGCGTAGTTGGCCTGGCCCGGGTTGGCCCGCTCGGCCCCGACGATCGACGCGATGTTCACGACGCGCCCGAAACGGTTGCGGATCATCGGCCGCAGCGCGCGGCGGGTCAGTCGAAACGCGGCGGACAGGTTGGTGTCGATCACCTTGTCCCAGTCCTCGTTGTCGATCTGGGGCGACAGGCCGTCGGCGCGCATGCCGGCATTGTTCACCAGCACCAGCACCGGCCCGAGCTCGTCCTCGAGCGCCTTGAAGAGCGCGTCCGCGGCGTTCGGGTCCGAGATGTCGGCCTGCACGGCGACCGCGCGGCCGCCGGCGTCGACGATCTCCTTCACGACCGCCTCGGCGCTCTCCGAGTCGCTGCGGTAGTTCACGCCGACGGGCCACCCGTCGCGCGCCAGGGCCTTCGCGATCGCGGCGCCGATGCCCCGCGAGCCGCCGGTGACGAGGGCGCAGCCCTCTGGACGGCCGTTCATCCCCATTGGATCACCCCGGCGCCCCAGGTGAAGCCCGCCCCGAAGGCGGCCAGCAGCACGTTCATCCCCGGCTCGAGCATGCCGCGCTCGCGGGCGTCCGCCAGCGCGATCGGCAGCGTGGCCGAGGAGGTGTTGCCGTAGCGGTCGATGCAGTCGATCACGCGCTCGCGATCGACTCCGAGCCGCTCGCCGACGGCCGCGAGGATGCGGGCGTTGGCCTGGTGGTAGACGAACAGGCCGATGTCGTCGAGGTCAAGCCCCACGCGCTCAACGGCCTCGAGCGTCGACTCGGACAGGCGGTGCACGGCGGCCTTGAAGGTGTCGTGGCCCTGCATGTGGATGATCTTCTCGTCGTGCGTGGCGCAGATCGCCCGGGCGCCCGTCCCATCGGCGTGGAGGGCGATGTGGCCGATCAGGCCCGGGCCGCCGTCGGCGGCGCCGACGACCACCGCGCCCGCGCCGTCGGCGAACAGGGCCGCCGTGCCGCGGTCGGAGGGATCCGTGAAGCGGCTCAGGAAATCCGCGCCGATCACCAGCACGTGCTCGCAGCGCCCGCACTCCACCTGGGCGGCAGCCAGCGACAGCGCGGACAGGAAGCCGGTGCAGGCGGCGCCGACGTCCATCGCGCCGGCGCTGTGCGCGCCCAGGTCCAGCGCGACCAGGGGCGCGGCGTTGGGCAACAGCTCGTCGGCGCCCACGGTGGCGACCAGCACGAGGTCGATCTCGGAGGCCGACAGCCCGGCCTCGTCGAGCGCGCGGCGGCCGGCGGCGGTGGCCAGGTCCTGCAGGCGCCCGCCTTCGCTCATGTGGCGGCGCTCGTGCACGCCGGTGCGGTGCACGATCCACTGCTCGGTCACGCCCGCGCCCTCGGCCACGGTCGCGTTCGAGACGACCTGGTCCGGCACGGCCATCGCCAGCGAGACGATCGCGGCCGGGCGGGTGGCCCGCTCCAGCGAGGGAGCCCTCTCGATGACGGCGCTACGCATTTGCGGCCTCCATCGCCAGCGGCGCCTCGGCCTCGACGCCGTCGAGCGACTTGCGCACGAGGTTCGTGAGCACGCGGCCGGGCCCGGTCTCGACGTAGTGCGTTGCGCCGAGCTCCTGCAGGGTGCCGAGCACGCCGGTCCAGCGGACCGGTGAGGTCAAGGCCTCCACGAGCCGGTCCTGCACGTCGTCGCCGAAGGGCTGCGCGGTCACGCAGGAGAGCACCGGCACGCGCGGCGCGCGGAACTCGATCTGCTCGACCAGCTCCCTGAACGGCGCGACGGCGGGCTCCATCAGAGGCGAGTGGAAGGCGCCGCCCACGGGCAGGCGCTTGGCGCGCACCTTGCGCTCGCGCAGCAGCTCTTCCGCGCGGTCGAGTGCATCGACGGCGCCGGACAGGACCAGCTGGTCGGGGGCGTTGTCGTTGGCGATCGTGAGACCGGTGTCCGCGGCGACCTGCTCCACCGGCTCGCGCTCCCGTACGCGCACGGCCAGCATTCCGCCTCCCTCGGCCTCCTGCATCAGGCGGCCGCGGGCCGCGACGAGGCGCAGGCCGTCGGAGGCGTCGATCCCCTCTGCGGCGACCAGGGCGGTGATCTCGCCGAGCGAGTGACCGGCCATGAGGTCAGCCTCGCAGCGCTCCTTCAAGACTTCGTAACCGGCGAGCGCTGCACAGAAAATTGCAGGCTGCGCCCAGCGGGTGCCATCGGCCGCGCGCTCGAAGAGGTCATCGGAGACCTCCGTGCGCGCGAGCTCGAGAAGGTCGGGCCGATGGCGCTCTACAGCGTCACGCATGTCCGCGGTCTGGCTCCCCTGGCCGGGGAACAGCATCGCGAGGTGTGTGTTGGTCCGAGCCATCAGTGCAACCATTCCGTACACGGGGACCGTCTCAGCATTACGGGCCGAGCTTCCCCCGACCGGGGGGTCTTGTGGGGACCGGCGGGGGGTCGGGGTCCCATTTCGAGGCGCAAGCGCCCCTTTAGGCGGGCGCCGGCCGCCGCTTTAGACCGTCAGTCCAAGCCGTTCCGCCCGCTGCACGGCCTCGGCGCGGTTGCGCACGTTCAGCTTGCGATAGAGGGCGCTGGTGTGCTCCTTGACGGTGTGCGGGGAGAGGAACAGCCGCTGGGCGATCTCCTTGTTGGTCGCGCCCGAGGCCATCAGCGACAGCACCTCGCGCTCGCGATCCGAGAGCGGCGCGGCCGGCTGCTCGGCGCGCGGGGCGAACACGGTCATCCCCTTCCCGACCATGCGCACGGCGGCGGCGACGTCGTCGGCCGACCAGTCCTTCGACACGAACCCCGACGCGCCGGCGGCCTTGGCGGCCTGCGGCGAGATCCAGCCGGCCCCGGAGATCAGCAGCACGCGGGTGCTGGGCGACTCGCGCCGGATCGCCTCGCACAGCTCGGCGCCCGACTCCTCGCCGAGGAACAGGTCCACCAGTGCCACGTGCGGGTCGTAGCGGCGCGCCAGCTGCAGCGCCTCCTCGCCGTTCGACGCGGACAGGCAGCGCTCGACCCACGGCTGCTCGGTCAGCAGCAGGCGAAAGCCCCAGTGGACCACGTCGTGGTCGTCCACGACCAGCACGCGCAGGTTGCGCTCGGGGCTCATCCCCCGCCCTCCTCGACAGGCACCACCAGCCGCACCCGCCACTCGGACTCCTCGCGGCCGAACTCCACGCAGCGCGCCGCGCCCGAGCGCCTCGACCGCCGCCAGGCGGAGGCCCATACCGGTGCCGCGCGTGTCGCTGCGCGCGCCGTCGTTGCGCACCTCGAGCACGAACGCGCCGTCGACGCTCCCCACGCGCACCCGCACGCTGGTCGGCCGCGCGTGCTTGTCGGCGTTGCGCAGCGCCTCGGCGAGCACGGACTGGGCCAGCGGCTCGATCTCCTCCGGCACCTCCACCCCGTCCTGCCAGTCCAGCTCGAGCGGCAGGTTCTTGTAGTGGCGGCCGAGGCGCGCGAGCTCCTCGCGCAGCGTCGCGCCGGTGTCGAGGCTCGGCTGCGCCAGCGGCCGGCCGAGCGCGTCGCTGAGGTCCCTGAGCGCCGCCTGCATCTCGTCCGCGCAGCGCCGGCGCGCCTCCTCGCTGAGCCCGTGCTCGGAGCCGAGCACGAGCGACACGCCGAACAGACGCTGCACGACCCGCTCGTGGATCTCGCGCGCGAGGTCGATGCGGGCCTGCAGGAGGCGAGCCCGCCCCTGCTGGCTGGTCGCGATGCGGACGCTCGCGGCCAGCGCGGCGGTCTTGCCGAGCGTCCACATCGCGTGGCGCTCCGACTCGGTCAGCTCGAAGCGGCCCCCGCCGCGGTCGGCGAAGATCACGCCCAGCCAGCGCCCGCCGGCCGACACCGGCGTGCAGGTCAGCGTCTCGATCCCCGGGAAGTGCGCGTAGCGCTCCGGGACCCAGCGGCCCATGTCGTCGCTCACCTCCACCACGCGGTCCTCCGAGAGGGCGACCTGAGCGATCGGGGTCTCCTCCAGCGTGCCGTAGATGTCTCGCAACAGCGGGGCATCCAGGCCGTGGCTGCCGACCGGCACCACCAGCTTGCGCACCTCGTCGTAGAGCAGCAGGCCGGCGCGCTGCAGGTTGGCCACGCTGCAGAGCGCGGTGCAGAGCCGGTCGTAGAACTCCGGGCCGCCCATGCCGGTCGGCTGGTTGTCCAGCTCGGCGAGCAGCTCGACGATCACATCGGGTGCGTCGGTGCGCGCCGGGACGGCCATGGGGATGTTGTACCCGCTAGCTGTCTTGGAGCGCCAGGCGGAGCGCCTGCTCGGAGGTCAGCGACACCGCGCGCGCGTATCCACAGGAGCGGCAGCGGCAGATCGCCTCGGCCTCGAAGTCGTCGATCAGCAAGGACCAGTCGACCTCGCCGGAGAGGCAGGCTCGACAGGCGAGCGCGGCGGCCACCAGACTGGGGTCGTCGTTCCCTCGAAAGCTGGCAAGCTCAAGCGTCTCCTCCATGGCAAAGAGGGTCCCCGAATTGGGGCACAGGCTCAACCGGTGAGCCGCGAAACCCCCCACCCGGGGGGCGACAGCCGCGTGACCGGCTGATCGGCCACCGCGGGCAGACGCAGTCGGCGAGCCGCGTGCCGTCCGGCAGAGTCAGGCCCGGATCGAGCTCCAGCAGCGGCTCCAGCACGAAGCGCCGGCTCGTGACCTCGGCGTGCGGCAGGTTGAGCCGGTCCGAGCGCAGCTGGCGATCTCCGAGCAGCAGCACGTCGACGTCGATCGGCCGCGGCCCGTGGCGCACGCCACCGGGCGCGCGACCCAGCTCGCCCTCGACCTGCTTGCAGGCGTCGAGCAGCGCCTCCGGCTCCAGCTCGGTCTGGATACGCAGGCAGGCGTTGAGGAAGTCGGGCTGGTCGGTGACCTCCCCCTGGGGGGCGGTCTCGTACACCGAGGAGGAGGCCGTCACCTCGATGCCGTGCCGCCGAAGCGCCGCCCGGGCGGCCCCCAGGCTGGCGAGCCGATCGCCCTCGTTCGAGCCGAGGCCGAGGTAGCCGGTCAAGCCTCCTTCCAGACCTCCACGGACACCTCGTCGACCGGCAGCGGGATCGGGGGCTCGGGCTTGGCCGCCTTCACGCGCACCGACTCCGCTCCGAAGCGATCGATCAGGCGGTCGGCGACCGCGGTGCAGAGCCGCTCGAGCGTGTGGTACGAGCGCTCCTGCGCGGCGAGGGCGACCTGCTCGCACACCTCGCCGTAGTTGACCGTGTCCTCCACCCGGTCGGTGACGGTCGCGTCGCACTCGTCGAGCTCGAACGAGACGTCGAACACCAGCCGCTGGCCCAGCTCCCGCTCGGCCTCGTGGACTCCGTGGCGGGTGTAGAGCGAGAGCCCGCTGATCTCGATCGTGACCGCGGGCGCCGAGGCCTGACGATCCTCGTCGAGAGCGTCGTCGTCCAGCTCGTCGTCGAACTCCTCCTCGTCCTCCCGCTCCCACGTCATGGACCGACCGTAGCAGCGGCGATCGCGAGGGCATCCACGACCGGCCCGACGTCGTGTACGCGAAATACGCAGGCGCCGCGCTCGAGCGCCATCACGTTGGTGGCGATCGTGCCCGGGAGGCGCTCGTCCTCGCCCCGCCCGCCGGCCAGCTTGCCGAGAAAGCTCTTGCGCGACGTGCCGATCACCACCGGGCGGCCGATCGCGACGATCTCGTCCAGGCGCCTCAGCAGCTCCAGGTTGTGGTCCACCGTCTTGCCGAAGCCGATGCCCGGGTCGAGCCACACGTGGTCCTCGGGGATGCCCTCCCCGACGGCGAACGCGAGCCGCTCCTCGAGGAACGCCGTGACCTCGCCCACCACGTCGTCGTAGCGCGCCTGCGCCTGCATCGTCTGAGGGTCGCCGCGCATGTGGGCGAGACAGCACTGGGCGCCCGCGCCCGCCACCACCCCGGCCAGCTCGGGGGCGAAGCGAAAGGCGGACACGTCGTTGACCAGCGTCGCGCCCGCCGCGAGCGCGGCCTCGGCCACCTCGCGCTTGGTGGTGTCGATCGAGACACGGTGGCCGGCCGCCGCCAGGCGCTCGACCACCGGCACGGCGCGGTCGAGCTCCTCGGCGGCGGGCACGGGCTCCGCGCCCGGGCGCGTGGACGCTCCGCCGACGTCGAGAATCGCGGCGCCCTCCGCCACCAGCTGGAGGCCGTGCTGCTCCGCGGCGTCCGGGTCGAGGAAGCGCCCGCCGTCGGAGAACGAGTCGGGGGTGACGTTGACGATGCCCATGACCGAGTAAGGGCGCACGGCGCCGAAGTATGCGCGCCCGGCATCATCGCGTCCGAATGGAGACCCCCTTCGAGGCGATCGTGTTCGACAACGACGGCCTGCTGCTCGACACCGAGCACGCCTGGACCAGGGCCGAGACGGCCCTGTTCGAGCGCCACGGCAGCACCTTCACGGCCGACCACAAGCGCGAGCTGATCGGCACCTCGCGCGAGCAGTCGGCCGCGAAGGTGGAGCGCATGCTCGGGCTGACCGGCCGCGGGCAGGCGCTCATGGACGACCTGCACGAGCTGGTGATGGAGGAGCTGAACGCGGGCGTGCCGCCCCGCCCCGGGGCGCTCGAGCTGCTGCGCGCGGTCCGCGCCGCGGGGGTGCCGATCGGCCTCGCGTCGAACTCGTCGCGCGAGTTCGTCGAGCGGGCGCTGGCGGTCTCGGAGCTGGCCGACGGCCACTTCGACGTGGTCGTGAGCGCCGACGACGTCGAGGCGCCCAAGCCCGCTCCGGACCTCTACCTGGCGGCCTGCGCGGCGCTCGGCGCCGCGCCGGAGCGCGCCGCGGCGCTGGAGGACTCGCCCCCTGGCGTGGCGTCCGCCCGAGCCGCCGGCATGTTCGTGATCGCGGTGCCCTACTTCCCCGACACGCGAATCGAGGGAGCATCGCTCGAGGCCGAGTCGCTTGCCGATCCGAGCGTCGCGGCGGCCCTCGGCGTCGTGCTCTAGGACTGGTCGGGCACAGCGCCGCTGCGCGCCCGCCAGTGCTCCGGCAGGTCGGGGTGCTCGAGGAAGACGATGTGGTCGTCCGTGCCCGACGCGGCGACCGCGTTCCAGACGGCGTGAAGCGCCTCCTCGCGATCGCCGGCCTCGAGCGAGATCTCGAAGACGCCGACGTCGTCCGGCTCGCCCACCTCGGCGCCCTCGGGCAGCGCCGCGGCCAGCTGCTCGCGCGCCTCCCGGTCGTGCGCCGTACCGCCGTGAAGCATCAGCATCGTGACAGCCTGGCGAGCCATGCCAGGACGGTACCCATCTCCTGGGGTGGGTGTTAGCTTCCGCCGCCATGGCAGCTCAAGCCCAGAAGGCCGCAGACTTCCGTTCCCTCCATGAGGGCGAGCCGTTCGTCATCCCGAACCCGTGGGACATCGGGTCCGCGCGGGTGCTCGAGTCGCTCGGCTTCAAGGCGCTCGCCACGACCAGCTCGGGCTTCGCATACACGCTCGGCCGCCTCGACGGCAACGTGACGCTCGACGAGGTCGCAGACCACGTGCGCGGCATCGCCTCGGCGAGCGGGTTGCCGCTCTCGGTCGATCTCGAGAACGGGTTCGGCGACGATCCCGAGCACGCCGCGACGGCGATCCTGCGCGTAGCGGAAGCCGGGGCCGTCGGCGGTTCGATCGAGGACTGGGGCGGCGAGCTGTACGGGCTCGACCACGCGACCGAGCGGATCGCGGCCGCCGCGGAGGCGGCCCGCGGCCTGGACTTCCCGTTCACGTTGACCGCCCGCGCGGAGAACCACATTCGCGGCAACCCCGACCTCGACGACACGATCGCGCGCCTGCAGGCCTACGAGCGCGCCGGGGCCGACGTCCTCTTCGCGCCCGGCCTGCGCAGCGGGGACGAGATCCGCACGGTCTGCGACGCCGTCTCGAAGCCGGTCAACGTGCTCGCCTTCCCGGGAATGTCGATGAGCGAGATCGTCGAGGCCGGCGGCCAGCGCGTCAGCGTCGGCGGGGCGCTGGCGTTCGTCGCGCTCGGCGCCGCGGTTGCGGCGGCCGAGCAGATCCGCGACACCGGCGACTTCTCGGCTCTCGGCGCGCGCGTCAACCTCAAGGACCTGCTCGGCGGCTGATGGCGAAGCACGCGGCCTTCCTGCGCGGGGTGAACCTGGGCGGCAAGCGCAAGACCGGCAGCGCCGAGCTGTGCTCGTGCTTCGAGGCGATCGGCCTGGAGGACGTGCAGACGTTCCGCACGAGCGGGAACGTGGTGTTCGACGCCGCTCGCGAGTCGAAGGCGAAGCTCAGCCGACGCATCGAGAAGGCGCTGCGGGACTCGTTCGGCTTCGACGTCGAGGTCTTCCTGCGCACCGCGGCGGAGGTCCGTGCGATCGCCGCACACGAGCCGTTTCCCGCCAAGTTGGTGGAGGCCTCCGACGGCAAGCTGCAGGTGGCCCTGCTGGCGAAGAAGCCCTCGTCAGGCGCGCGCAAGCAGGTGCTCGCGCTGGCGGACGACGACAACCGGCTGGTCTTCGAGGGTTTCGAGCTGTACTGGCTGCCGAGCGGCGGGATTCGCGACTCGGCGCCGTACCTGAAGTCGATCGAGAGCCTGGTCGGACAGTGGACGATGCGCACCAAGGGCACCGTAGAATCGCTGGCCGCGAAGTACTTCGCGTAGACGTTCGTCCGTCTCGGACATCCGTCCGTTTGGCTGTTGACCCCGGGGACCGATGGGAACTGTGCGGACCATGCCGTTCAAGCGAATCTGCCTGCTACTGCTGATCATCGGCGCGGTCTTCCCGTCCGCCGCGATGGCCGACGCCCGGGGCGCCGACCCCCACGAGCCGAACCCGCTCGCGGGACTGACCTTCTACAACGACCCCGAGTCTCCGTCGATGCAGGAGTGGCGCCACCTCGAGCGCATGGGCGAGCACGCCAAGGCCGACCTGATCTGGAAGATCGCCGGGCAGCCGAAGGCGCTCTGGCTGGGACGCTTCACGCGGCCCAACTTCGCGGTCAAGGTGCGCCGCCTGATCGATCCCGCGAAGGCGCGCGGCGAGGTGCCGATCTTCAGCGTGCTGCGGGCGCAGGCGACCGGCTGCGGACCGACCTACCAGGGCGGCGGCCCCGGCGAGGACCGCGCCACCGAGGCCTGGTACGACGACCTCGCGCGGGTGATCGGGGACGACCGCGTGGTGATCGCGTTCGAGCCGGACTCGCTCGGGACGATCGACTGCCTGGCGCGCTCGCGCCAGGACGATCGCCTCCGCGTGCTCGCGCACGGCGTGGACGTGCTGTCGAAGCTGCCCAACGCGACCGTCTACATCGAGGCCGGCGCCTCCGACTGGGAGTCCGCCGAGCGCACCGCCAGGCAGCTGCGCCAGGTCGGCGTGGCCAAGGTGCGCGGCTTCATGCTCAACGTGACGCACTACGACTGGACCGGCGCGAACATCCAGCACGGGCTGGAGATCTCGCGGCTCACCGGCGGCAAGCACTTCATCATCAACACGGCCGAGAACGGTCGCGGACCGGTCAACTTCAAGGAGTGGATCGACCGCTCACGCCACCTCTGGCACCGGGTCACCGTGTGGTGCAACCCGGGCCTGCGCGGCCTGGGCCCGGCGCCGACCACGGCTACCTCGCACCCGGACAAGGTCGACGCCTACCTGTGGCTCAACCGGCCCGGGTACGCGCAGAGCTGCCAGCACCGGCCGATCGCCTGGTACCTGCCGCGGGCGCTGACGCTGGCGCGCTACGCGACCGACTGGGAGAAGGCACCGCCCGGCACCCGCTTCGGCCACTTCAAGCACTACCCGCTGAAGGCCTTCAACATCCCGTAGTCTCCGCACGACGTCGGCGCCCGCGTCAACAACGGCTCGAGTTGAGGCCTGGCGCGCGGGAGGCGAGCTCGTGGAGGTGGGCGGACGCCGGCTCTTCATGCGCACGGCCGCCGGAGACGGGCCGCCGCTGCTGTTCCTGCACGGCTATCCGTCGAGCTCCTACGACTGGCGCCACCTGCTCGAGCTCCTCCCTGGGCGGCGAGCCGTGTGCTTCGACTTCCTCGGCTTCGGGCTGTCGGAGAAGCCGCGCGACCACGTCTACTCCCTGCTCGACCAAGCGGATCTCGTCGAGGGCGTCGTGGGCCTGCTCGGAACCGACCGGGTCGTCCTGGTGGCACACGACATGGGCACGTCGGTCGCCACCGAGCTGCTCGCCCGGGATGTCGACGGGCGACTCCCGTTCCGGCTGCTCTCGGTGCTCCTGCTCAACGGCAGCATGGTCATCGAGCGCGCCAGCCTGACGGCCTCTCAGAAGGTGCTCCGCAGCCGCTTCGGCGTGGTGGCGGCCAGGCTCAGCAACGAGCGCTCGTTCCGGGCGGGGTTCGGGCGGCTCTTCTCAACCGACCACCCCCTCACGCCCGAGGAGGCCGCCGATCAGTGGTCGCTGCTCGCGTACGCCGGCGGCAACCGGATCCTCCACCGGCTCACGTACTACCTGCACGAGCGGGTCACCTACGCCCAGCGCTGGCATGGCGCGCTGCGCGACTGGGGCGGGCAGCTCGACCTGGCCTGGGCGATGCGCGATCCGGTGGCCACCGGCGCCGTGCTCTCGGCGGTGTGCGAGCTGCGCCCGACCGCGCCGGTCACGCGCTTCCCCGAGCTGGGGCACTACCCGCAGCTCGAGGCGCCCGAGGCGCTGGCGCCGATCGTCGCGGGCCTGGCCGGGATCGCCGGCTAGGCCGGCGGCCAGCCCAGCTCCGCCTGAACGCGCTTGGGCAGGCCGGCGACGACGAGGTCGTACGAGTCCTCGACCATGTCGAGCACGAGCCGATCGGGCACGCTGCCGTCGACGTCGACGGTGTTCCAGTGGCGCTTGTTGAGGTGGTAGCCGGGGCGGATGCCTGGATAGGTGTCGCGCAGCTGCTCGGCGAGCGCGGGCTCGCACTTGAGGCTGACCCTGAGCGGGGCGTCCTTCAGCGGCGCGAGCGCGAACACCTTGCCGGACACCTTGAAGACCGAGAGGTCGGGCCGGAAGGGGAAGTCCTCCGCCACGCCGGGCAGGTCGAGGCAGCTCCGGCGCAGCTGCGCGGGGGTGATCACGCGGGGGAGGCTACGCGGGCGGGTGAACGTCCAGCTTGCGCCCGTGGCTGAGCCCGCTCGCGCGCTCGTCGTCGCCGGCCACGCGGGCCCGCAGCACGGTGTCGGCCGACACGCGCAGCCGCAGGCTGTAGATCGACTTGGCCGCGCCGGCGTCCTTCAGCCGGGTCGTGGCGATCGTCTTGAACTTGCCGTTGCGCAGGCGCTTCTGGATCTGCACCTTCCGCCCGTCGCGGGCGGGACGCACGACCCCGAAGACGCGCACCCGCTTGCCGGCCAGCGGGGTCGCGTCGCTGACGGCGAGGGTGACCTTGAGCGGCGCGGCCGCCTTGTCGCCCGGCCCCTGCCCGCCCGGTGCCGGACCGCCCGATCCGGGATCGGTGTTCCCGCCGCCACCGGGCCCTTGCTCAGGCGGCCCGCCACCGGGCGGGGGGTTCGCCGGGAGCACGACCACCGACCCGGCCATGCCGGGTGCGTGCTGCACGGCAGACATAGGTGAACGTGCCGGGGGTGTTGAAGGTGCGCGAGACCGGTCCAGCTGGAGGTGCTCGGGTTCGCCGGCATCTCGTAGCTGCCGTCGTTGAATTGCACGTTGTGGTTGCCGCCGCCGTTTTGCCAGGTGACCGTTTCGCCCTGGTTGATCGTCACGGTCGGCGCCGAGAACCGGTTCGGCCCGGACAGCGCCATGACGGTCTGGTTTTCGGCGCCGGCGCCGGTCGCGGCAGCGCCGACGATCACCCAAACACCCACCATTCCAGCAAGACGCGACAGCATCGGAGGTCGTCCGAGCCTACGCCCGGTCGGGGGTGCCGCCTAGGGGCGCGGGCCAACTTGGCACGCGCGCCCACGCGGGCTTCAGCCGATCTCGTCGAGCACCCGAGCCGCGTCCTGCTTGTCGATGTGGGCGGCGAGGCGCACGACCTTCGCCTCCGACGCCACGCGAGCAGCCTCGGCCTCCTGCTTGCCGTGAGCGCCGACCCGAACGCCGAAGTAGGCGCCGACGATCGTGCCCACCACGGTGAAGGCGCCCGCGGCAACGGTGGCCGCCTGCTCACCCGGAACGGTGGCGATCGAGGCGGTGGTGATCGTCATGACGGCGAGCACGCCGACGACCACCACGACCAAGCCGCCGGAGCCGGCGAGCAGAGCGCCGATCTCACGAATCACCGCCGTGATGCCGGCGGCGACACCGCCATCCTTAGCGCGCGGCTGAAGGTCAGCCGAAAAGCCGCCGTGGACGGTATGAGCTTCCATGTCTCTCGTCCTCCTTCTGGGTCCGCCGGAGGGTCGCAGCCGACCACCTCGCGGTGTGAGAAGGGACACAAGCGCCCGCTGACCGGGGACGGCGGTATGCCTGGCCGCCGACCTATGTCAGAGCGAGCCGGAGGCGGAGCGAACGAGCGAGCGCAGCGAGCGAGCAGGTCGGCGGGCAGGCGTACGGCCGGCCCCGGTCAACGGACGGCCGGGGCCCAAGAGAGCTAGGCCGGCTCGGGCTTCTCCGGCGCCTCGGCGCCGCGCATCTCCGCGGCTCCTCCGGCCAGGCCCGGACGCGGCAGCCCCTTCGGCGCTCGCTCGGGCTTGCGCTCCGGCGCCTCGGGCGCCGCCGGCGGCAGCGTCGGCACGGGCGGCTCATCGCGTCCGAAGACGTCCTCCTCGGACTTGCCGTCCAGCAGCTCGATGAACTGCTCGCGCTCGATCGTCTCGCGGCGCAGCAGGATCTCGGAGGTCGTCTCCAGCTTCTGGCGATGCTGTCCGAGGATCTCGCGCGCCAGCTGGTGTGCCTCCTCGACGATGCGCCGGATCTCGTCGTCGATCTCGCGCGCGACGTCGTCGGAGTAGTCGGGCTCGGAGCTGAACTCCCGGCCCAGGAAGGGCATCCCGTGGTCGTGCCCGAACACGCGCGGCCCGAGCTTCTCCGACATGCCGAAGCGCATCACCATCTGCTTGGCGGTGGCGGTCACCTTCTCGAGGTCGTTGGAGGCGCCCGTGGTCACCTCGCTGAAGACGAGCTCCTCGGCGGCCCGACCGCCGAGCGTCATCGCCATCGTGTCCGACAGCTCCGCGCGGGTGGTGAGGAACTTGTCCTCCGTCGGCAGCGAGATCGTGTAGCCGAGCGCCTGGCCGCGCGAGATCACCGAGATCTTGTGGACCGGGTCGGTGTTGGCCAGGTAGTGCGCGACCAGCGCGTGGCCCATCTCGTGGAAGGCCGTGACCCGGCGCTCCTTCTCCGACATCACGCGGGTCTTCTTCTCCGGCCCGGCGATCACGCGCATGATCCCCTCCTCCAGCTGGAGGTGGTCGATCTCGCGCTTGCCCTGGCGGGCCGCGAGCAGCGCGGCCTCGTTGACCAGGTTCTGCAGATCGGCGCCGGTGAAGCCGGGCGTCTGGCCGGCGAGCACGTCGAGGTCGATCGCCTTGGCGAGCGGCTTGCCGCGCGTGTGCACCTCGAGGATCTTGGTGCGGCCCTTGCGGTCGGGGCGGTCCACCACGATCTGGCGGTCGAAGCGGCCCGGGCGCAGCAGGGCGGGGTCGAGGATGTCCGGCCGGTTGGTGGCGGCGATCAAGATGATGTTGTCCTTCATCTCGAAGCCGTCCATCTCGACGAGCAGCTGGTTGAGCGTCTGCTCGCGCTCGTCGTGACCGCCGCCGAGCCCGGCGCCGCGGTGGCGGCCGACGGCGTCGATCTCGTCCATGAAGATGATGCAGGGGGAGTTCTGCTTGGCCTGCTCGAACAGGTCGCGCACGCGCGAGGCGCCCACGCCGACGAACATCTCGACGAAGTCCGAGCCGGAGATCGAGAAGAAGGGCACGCCCGCCTCGCCGGCCACGGCGCGGGCGAGCAGGGTCTTACCGGTGCCCGGCGGCCCGTACAGCAGCACGCCCTTGGGGATGCGCGCGCCGAGCGCCTGGAACTTCTTCGGGTTCTCGAGGAACTCCTTGATCTCGTGTAACTCCTCGACCGCCTCGTCCACCCCGGCCACGTCGCGGAACGTGATCTTCGGCGCGTCGACCGACATTCGCTTCGCGCGCGACTTCCCGAAGGACATGACCTTCGAGCCGCCTCCCTGCATCTGGTTGATGATGAACAGCCAGAACAACAGGAAGATCACGAACGGCAGGATGTACGTGAGCGCGGTGAGCCACCCGGAGCCGCCCTTGGCCTTGACGTCGATCGGGATGTGCTCGGCCCGCAGCTGGTTGATCAGGTTCTGCTCGGTGTTGTCCGGATAGGCGGTCTGGTACTTGCGACCGTCGCCCTTGAGCTCGACGTCGATCCGGTTGTTCTTGGTCTGGAGCGTGACCTTCTTGACGTCGCCCTGATCGACCTGGTCGAGGAACTGCGAGTAGACCGGGTCCTGCTGGCGTTCCCCAGGGCTGATCAACTTCTGGGCGAAGAACGCCAGAACGACGACAATCAGGATTGGGAACGCAGCGCTCTTGAAGAATCTGCTCACGACGAGCCTCCGGCACAGACCGGTACGCACAACGTGACGATTCGTCTCAAAGTGCGCCCGGGGGTGAAACCACAGCGTAGCAGCGGTGTAGCGCTCTCCTTAGCCGTTTTCTCCCTCCAGCACCGCGACGTAAGGGAGGTTGCGGAAGCGCTCGGCGTGGTCCAGGCCGTAGCCGATCGCAAACCGGTTCGGGATCTCGAACCCCACGTAGCGGATCGGCAGGTCCACCTCGCGCCGCTCGGGCTTGGTCAGCAGGGCGCAGACCTCGAGGGTGGCTGGGTTGCGCGCGCGCAGCATCCGGAAAAGGTACGACAGCGTCAGCCCGGAGTCGACGATGTCCTCGACGATCAGGACGTCGCGGCCCTCGATCGGCGCATCGAGGTCCTTGAGGATGCGCACGATGCCCGACGAATCTGTCGACGAGCCGTACGACGACACCGCCATGAAATCCACCTCGCAGTTCACCTCGAGGTGGCGCATCAGGTCGGAGAGGAAGAAGACCGCGCCCTTCAGGACGCCGATCAGGAGCAGCTCGCGGCCCTCGTAGTCGCGTGAGATCTCGCCGGCCAGCTCGCGCACGCGATGCGCCAGCTCGTCCGCCTGCACCAGGATGTCGCCTATGCGGGCCTCCGTCATGAGCCCGCGAGTGTAGAGCGGTCCTAGGTCTGCCCGCGGTCGATCCACTTCGGCCTCGCCGCTCGCGGCTCGTAGTCGCGCAGCCGGTCGATCAGCGTGCGCGGGTCGCGCTCGACCATCAGCATGGCCAGGTGCTCCTCGCGCACGAAGCGCTCCGCCACCGCGTGCTCGAGGAACGCCGCGATGCCGGCGAAGTAGTCCTCCACGTCCAGCATCCCGCACGGCTTGTCGTGCAGGCCGAGCTGCGCCCAGGTGTAGACCTCGAACAGCTCGTCGAGCGTCCCGGCCCCGCCGGGGAGGGCGACGAAGGCGTCGGCCAGCTCCGCCATCAGCGCCTTGCGCTCGTGCATCGAGCCCACCACCCGCAGCTCGGAGATCCGCTCGTGCGCGATCTCCCTGTCGACCAGCGCCTGCGGCATCACCCCGATCACCTCTCCGCCCTCGGCCATCGCGGTATCGGCGAGCACGCCCATCAGCCCCACGTGGCCGCCGCCGTAGACCACGCCGACGCCGTCGGCGACCAGCAGCCGGGCGACCTCGGCCGTCGCCTCCGCATACGCGGGGCGCGCGCCCGGGCTCGATCCGCAGAAGACGCAGACTCGCCGCATCGGCTCAGACGAACGGGTCTCCGGGCAGGTCCGGCGCGTCGCGCCCGGTCAGCCAGCGCAGCGCGCTCGCGCCCACGTCGGCCAGCGGCCCGTCGTGGCGGCGGCCGCCGTGCCCCTCGAACACGGCCAGCAACGGCGCGTACTCGCGCGTGTGGTCGGTGTGCGGGGCGTCCGGGTCCACGCCGTGGTCGGCGGTCAGCACGAGCAGGTCGTCGGGGCCGAGCAGATCGAGCCAGGTGGTGAGCGCCGTGTCGATCTCGCGCAGCGCGGTGTGGAAGCCCTCCACGTCCTTGCGGTGGCCGTAGACCTGGTCGGTGTCGACCAGGTTCACGAAGATCAGCCCGCCGTCGAGCTCGCCGAGCAGGCGCGTGGTCGCGGCGATCCCCTTCGAGTTGTTGGTCGCCTCGTGCTTCACGTCGATGCCCACGCCCGCGAACAGATCGCGCACCTTGCCGACGGCGTGCACCGGCACGGATGCGTCCTGGAGCTCCTCCAGATAGGAGCGGCCCGGCGGCGGCGCCGCGTAGTCGCGCCTGCCCTCGCGGCGGTGGAACTCGCCCGGCGCGCCGTCGAAGGGGCGCGCGATCACGCGCCCGACCCGATGCTCCCCGTCCATCACGGCTCGGGCCGCCTCGCACGCGGCGTACAGGCCCGGCTCGTCCAGCACGTCCACGTGCGCGGCGATCTGCAGGACGGAGTCGGCCGACGTGTACAGGATCAGCTCCGCCGTCTCCAGGTGGTGCTCGCCGAATGCGTCCAGCACCTCGGTGCCGCTGAACGGCCTGTTGCAGCAGAAGCGGTGGCCGGTGGCGCGCTCCAGGGCCTCGATCACGTCGGGCGGGAAGCCGTTCGGATAGGTGGGGAGCGCGTACGAGGGCACCACCCCCATCAGCTCCCAGTGGCCCGTTGTCGACTCCTTGCCCGGCCCCAGCGGGGCCAGCCTGCCGTGCATCACCGGGTCCGCTGCCGGCGGCACGCCGCGCAGCGGCAGGATCGAGCCCAGCCCGAGCCGCTGCAGCTCCGGCAGGTCGAGCCCGCCGACGCGCTCGGCCAGGTGACCGAGCGTGTTGGAGCCCGCGTCGCCCTCGTAGGCGTCCGCGTCGGGTAGCGCCCCGACGCCGCAGGCATCGAGAACGATCACCGCCGCACGACGCATTGCGAGCGATTATGTCGGGAGCGCCATACTGGAGATGTGATCCGTCGGCTCCCACACGTCGACCGCGTGGGCATCGAGGAGCGTGCCGCGGTGCTCGGCAAGCGCTCGATCAAGACCACCGCCAAGCAGCAGGGCATCCGCCTGGCCGTCTCGATGGTCGACCTGACCACGCTGGAGGGCGCGGACACCGTCGGGAAGGTGCGCCACCTGTGCGCCAAGGCGGTCTGCCCTGCCCCGACGATGCCCGAGGTTCCCTCGTGCGCGGCGGTGTGCGTCTATCCGTCGCTGGTGGGCGTCGCGCACGCCTCGCTGGCGGGCACCGGCGTGAAGGCCGCGGCGGTGGCCACCGCCTTCCCGTCCGGGCAGGCCTCCCTGGAGGTCAAGCTGCGCGACACCGAGGACGCCGTTGCCGCCGGAGCCGACGAGATCGACATGGTGATCTCGCGCGAGGCATTCCTGGCCGGCGACGACCACCGCGTGATGGAGGAGATCGTCCGGGTCAAGGAGGCCTGCGGCGACGCCCACCTGAAGGTGATCATCGAGACCGCCGAGCTGGGCTCCTACGACCACGTGCGCCACGCCTCGATGATCTCGATGGAGGCGGGCGCGGACTTCATCAAGACCTCGACCGGCAAGGCGGCCAGCGGCGCGACCCCGGGCGTCGTGCTGGTCATGCTCGAGGCGATCCGCGACTACGGCGAGCGCAGCGGGCGCGCGGTGGGAATGAAGGCGGCCGGCGGCGTGTCGACCAGCAAGGCCGCGCTGCACCGACTGGTTCTGGTCAAGGAGACGCTCGGCGACGAGTGGCTCACGCCGGACCGCTTCCGCATCGGCGCGTCGTCGCTGCTCAACGACCTGCTGATGCAGTACCAGAAAACTCAGACGGGGCGTTACTCGCGCCCGGAGGACTTCTCCAAGGAATGAAATCGAACGCTCGCGCGCGCCGCGCGCTCACCATATGAGCACGCAGGAAATCCGCACGAGCATCGTCTGGGACTACGCGCCCGCGCCCGAGTCGCGCGAGCACGTGCGCCTGCGCGACAGCTACGGGCTGTTCATCGACGGCGACTTCCGCGACCCGCTCGACGGCACACGCGTGCAGACCCTCAACCCCGCCACCGAGGAGCCGGTGGCGGAGGTGGCGTTCGCCGGACCAGGCGACCTGCGCCGCGCCGTCGAGGCGGCCCGGCGCGCCCAGCCGGGCTGGGCCGCGCTTTCAGGCCTCGAGCGCGGCAAGTACCTGTTCCGGATCGCGCGGCTGATCCAGGAGCGCGCTCGCGAGCTGGCGGTCGTCGAGTCGATGGACGGCGGCAAGCCGGTGCGCGAGTCGCGCGACGTGGACGTGCCGCTCGCCGCGGCACACTTCTTCCACTACGCCGGCTGGGCGGACAAGCTCGCCTACGGCGTGGCCGGCCGCCGGGCCGAGCCGCTCGGCGTGGCCGCCCAGATCGTGCCCTGGAACTTCCCGCTGCTGATGGCCGCCTGGAAGCTCGCGCCGGCGCTGGCCTGCGGCAACACGTCGGTCCTGAAGCCGGCTGAGACGACGCCGCTGACCGCGCTGCTGCTGGCCGAGATCATCCAGGAGGCCGAGCTTCCGCCGGGCGTGGTCGGAATAGTCCCCGGCGACGGCGCCGCCGGTGCGGCGCTGGTACGCGAGCCGGACATCGACAAGGTCGCGTTCACCGGCTCGACGGGAGTGGGCAAGGACATCCAGGCGGCACTGGCCGGGCGCGGCGTGCCGCTGACGCTGGAGCTGGGCGGCAAGTCGGCCAACATCGTGTTCGAGGACGCCGCGATCGACCAGGCGGTCGAGGGCATCGTCAACGGGATCTTCTTCAACCAGGGGCACGTGTGTTGCGCGGGGTCGCGCCTGCTGATCCAGGAGAGCGTGGCGGACACGGTGATCGGGAAGCTCTGGGAGCGGATGGGGCGCCTGCGCGTGGGCGACCCGCTCGACAAGAACACCGACGTGGGAGCGATCAACTCGCGCGAGCAGCTCGACCGGATCCGGTCGCTGGTCTCCGCCGGCGAGGAGGAGGGCGCGGTGCGCCGCTCGATCGAGTGCGAGCTGCCCGAGCGCGGCTGGTGGTTCGCGCCGACCGTCTTCACCGAGGTCGCGCCCGCCCACCGGATCGCCGTCGAGGAGATCTTCGGGCCGGTCGTCTCGGTGCTCACCTTCCGCACGCAGGCCGAGGCGATCGAGAAGGCGAACAACTCGACGTACGGGCTGGCCGCGGGCATCTGGACCGACAAGGGCGCGAAGGCGTTCGAGGTCGCGAGCGCGCTGCAGGCCGGCGTTGTGTGGCAGAACACCTACAACCACTTCGACCCGACGGCGGCATTCGGCGGTTACAAGGAGAGCGGCTTCGGCCGCGAGGGCGGCCCCGCCGGGCTGCGCTCGTACCTGCGCGTCTCATGAGCCGCCTGGCCGTCCCCAAGACCTACAAGCTGTTCATCGGCGGGGCGTTCGTGCGCTCGGAGTCGGGGCGCTACGACCGCCACGACGACCGCAACGTGCCGCGAGCCTCGCGCAAGGACGTGCGTGACGCCGTCGCGGCGGCGCGCAAGGCCGCGGGCCCATGGGCGGCCCGGACGGCCTACAACCGCGGGCAGATCCTCTACCGCGCGGCGGAGGCGCTGGAGTCGCGGGCCGCCGACTTCGCCGTCGAGCGCGGCGAGGTCGAGGCGGCGATCGACGTGCTCGTGCACTACGCCGGCTGGACCGACAAGCTCGCCGCCGTGCTGGGCGGGGTGAACCCCGTCGCGGCGCCGTTCCTGTCCTTCTCCCTGCCGGAGCCCACCGGCGTGGTGGGCGTTGTGGCGCCGGACGAGCCCGAGCTGCTCGGGCTGGTCGCCGAGCTGGCGCCGGCGCTCGCGGCCGGCAACACGGTGGTGGCGGTGCTGTCCGAGGCCGTGCCGCTGGGCGGGTTGGACCTCGGCGAGGTTCTGGGCGTGTCGGATCTGCCCGGAGGGGTCGTGAACCTGCTGTCGGGGCGGCGCCGGGAGCTGACCGAGGCGCTCGCGGCCCACCCGGGCGTGAACGCCGTGGTAAACGCGTCGGGCGACGACTCGCTCGCGGCCGAGATCGACCTGCGAGCGGCCGAGAGCGTCACGCGCGTGCGGCACGCCGCGCCCGCCGGCTCGTACGCGGTGGCCGTCGGGGACGCGCTGGCTCGCCTCGAGGCCGTCACCGAGCTAAAGACCGCCTGGCATCCCATCGGGGCGTGACCCGGGCCCGGGCGGCCGCCGGCAGCCTGGGCTTCCTGGTGCTGGCTCCCGGCGTCGTCGCCGGAGTGGTGCCGTGGCTGCTGACCGGCTGGGACTCGAGCGACCCTCCGCTCGCGCTGCAAGTGCTCGGGGCGCTCCTGATCGCGGCCGGCGCGGGCGTGCTGCTGAGCGCGTTCGCGCGCTTCGTGGTGGAGGGCATCGGCACCCCGGCGCCTGTGGCGCCTCCGGAGCACCTGGTGGTGGGCGGGCTCTACCGGCACGTGCGCAACCCGATGTACGTGGCGGTGGCGGCGACGATCGTGGGCCAGGCGGCGCTGCTCGGTCGACCGGCGCTGCTGCTCTACGCCCTGGCGTTCATGGCCGTGGTCGCGAGCTTCGTGTACGGCTACGAGCAACCGGTGCTGAGCGAGCGATTCGGGGCCGACTACGACCAGTACCGGCGCAACGTTCCGGCCTGGTGGCCGCGCCTCAGTCCTTGGAAGGGAGGCGCTAGCGGGGCGGCTTCATCGGACCGTCCCAGCGATGGCGGGGCTTGAGGTCAGGGCGGAGGAACTCCGGCCTGTTCTCGGCAGCCAGCCAGGGAGCTGTGACAACCGTCGCGACGAGGAGCACGAGCGAAGATGATGCCCAGTAGCTCTCCCATCGTGGGACAAAGGGTACTCCCCCGCTGACTCCCTAATCCAGCGCCCCCTCCAGCCGCAGGATGCGCCGCAGGATCGCCAGTGAGGACGCGTAGGTCGAGTCCATCCCGTAGTAGCTGAGGCCGCGGGCGCCCAGGGTGCGGGCCTGGGTGTAGGGCGTGTCGGAGGCGTAGTGGATGATCCCGAAGTCCAGCGGCAGCTTCGAGAAGTTGACCGCCTCGTTGACGGGGTGGCGGTCCGCGTCCGCGATCTCGTAGAGCGCGTTGCAGTACGGGCCGGCCTCCATCTCCACGACCGTGAACGCCTCGCGGTAGTAGAAGTCGAGGTAGGCACGGTTCTGCAGGAACGTGCTCTTCACGGTCACCGCGCGCTGGTTGTCGAGGCCGCTGCCGAAGCGCAGGTCGCCGGCCAGGTCGTCCACGCTGAACGCGTTGTCGAGCCAGTAGGTGGAGCCCGAGTGCTCGTCGTGCACGACGCTCGAGATCATCACGTCGCCCACGTCGGCGTTGAGCGTCGCCGCCTTGCCGAGCACGTACACGCCGCGCAGCGCCGCGCTGTCCACCGCCACCTCGCGCAGGATGTTGTAGGCGGCCAGCCCGAGCGGGTAGTCGATGTTGACCACGACCGCGTCGCTCTCGGCGAGCGCCGAGGCGTCGACGTCGCCCAGCCGCGAGTCGAGCCCCTCCGGCCTCAGCTTCGCCAGCGGGATGATCTGCGCGGGCACGCGCAGCGCCGTCTTGGATGGGATGTGGGATACGCCGGCTTCCTGCTCCGAGCGCCGCCGTGCGGCGCGGCCCTCCTCGCCGTGCGAGTCGAAGTAGAGACGCGCCACGAAGTAGAGGAAGTTCTCCCAAGAGCCCTCCGAGCGCTCCTCGCGAAACGCGGCGAGCTCCTCGCGCAGGATGTCGTCCTCGGGCAGCGTCTCGACGAACTCGACCAGCGATTGCTCGCGCTCGCGCGCGACGCCCGTGACGATGTTGACCAGGCTGTGCGTGTTCGAGCTGACCAGGTACATCGGCCGGTCGGTCAGGCCCTCTTCGGCGATCCGCCCGTGCACCGGTGTCCACCAGCGGCGCGTCATGCGCGCGTACCCGACCTGGGTGCCGCCCAGCATGCGCACTCGCAGGTTCATGCGGCGCTCGGCGATCAGGCTCAGCCGCTCGTCGAAGCGCTCTCCCCAGGCATTGCGCAACCGCGCCCAGTCGTCGGGCGAGCCGCCCAGCGTCTGGGCGCACTCGTCCGGCGTCGGCGGCCGCTCGGGCGGCCAGCCGGCCGCGCGCTGGCGCACGCGCAGCTTGTTCCACTCGATCTGGAACGCCACCAGCGTCGGGATCAGGTCGTCGACGTCCGAGGCGCTGGCCAGCAGCACCGCGTGCATGCCCTGACCGCTGTCGTGCCAGCGGCGCCGGCGCGCCGGGGCGTCGGCCTCCTCCCACTCGTGGATCTGGATGCCGTTGCGCGCGAAGACCTCGGTCTCCTGGCCCATGATCACCAGGTCCGCGCCGGCGATCGCGTCGGGCAGGCGCCGGATCGCGTAGATGAAGGCGCCCAGGTCGGGCTCGTCGCTGGCCGCGAGCGGGTGCAGGCTGGAGCCCATCGCACGGTGCGACGACTCCAGCACTCGCAGCGCGGTCTCGCCGCTCGACCGCAGCAACGTCGTGTATGTGCGCTGGTAGAGCTCGACCTCGTCGCTGAGCCGGCCGCCGGCCGGTTCCTCGGGGGTGAGCGAGACTCGAGAGACGACCACGGCTACTCCTTAACGTACGGAATGCCGACCGCCGCCGGCGGCCGCGAGCGGCCGATCAACCCGGCCACGACGACCAGGACGAGGACGTAGGGCAGGGCCTGGAACAGCACGGCGAGCGACTCCGAGAACACCGGCAGCCGCTGCGCGACGGCGCTCGAGAAGCCGAACAGGCAGGCGCCCGCGAGCGCGCCGTAGGGCCGCCAGGCGCCGAAGATCACGACGGCCAGCGCGATGAAGCCGCGGCCTGCGGTCATGCCCTGGTTGAAGGAGTGCACCAGCCCCACCGACAGATACACGCCGCCGAGGCCCGCGAGGCAACCGGAGGCGATCACGGCGAGGTAGCGCGTGCGCTGGACGGGGATCCCGACGCTGTCCGCCGCGCGCGGCTTCTCCCCCACGGCGCGCAGCCGCAGCCCGGCCGGGGTCCGGTACAGGTAGAGCGCCATCAGCGGCACCAGCAGGAGGGCGACCCAGGTGAGCAGGCTCGCCCCGCCGATCGCGTCGCCGAGGAACCCGGCGTCCTTGATCAGCGGCAGCGTCACATCCGGCACGCTCGAGACGCTGCCCGGCGTGCCCTGGTCGCCGTAGTGCGCGATGAAGATGTAGCCGGTCAGGCCGAGCGAGAGCAGGTTGATCGCCACGCCGCTCACCACCTGGTCGGCCCGCAGCGCTATCGAGAAGACCGCGTGGACGAACGCGAGCACCCCGCCCGCGGCGACGCCGGCCAGCATCCCGAGGAACCACGAGCCGAAGACGTCCGAGCCGAAGATGCCGAAGAAGGCGCCCATCAGCATCATGCCCTCGAGGCCGACGTTGATGACCCCGCTGCGCTCGGACATGATCCCGCCGAGCGCGGCCAACAGCAGCGGCGTGGCGAAGCGCAGCGTCGCGGCGATCAGCGCCGACCAGACGAAGACCTTCTCCAGGTTGGCGACACCCGAGTTCGTCGCCACCACGGCGCCGATCGCTCCGACCACGCCGGCGATGATGGCGCCGCGCCCGAGCCTGGCGTCCCCCGCGCGAATGACCGCAACGCCGGCGCCGACGGCCACCAGCGCGAGCACCAGCGACGGGACCGGCGTGCGCACCAGGATCGGCGGCAGCGTGATGTACCAGGCCACCGCGCCGAGCACCACGCCGGTCCAGCCGAGCTGCTTCGCGCTCAGCCCCGAGCGCGAGACGGCGATCGTGGCCCCGCTCATGCGTCCAGCTCCGGCGCCGCCCTGCTGCGTCGGAACAGCAGGCCGCGTCCGCGCCGCAGGATGCCGAGCACGAGCACGTCGGCGCTGACCACCAGCACCACCAGACCCTGGATGATCAGCGTCAGGTTGGAGGCCAGCTCGGGCGGGAAGATGGACGGGTCGAGGTTGCGCTGAGACGTGCCGCTGAGGAGCGCGCCGAACAGCAGCGCGGCTGCCACCGTGCCGACCGCCGTGTTGCGCCCGAGCAGGGCCACCGCGATCCCGAGGAACCCGATCTGCGACACCTGGATGTCGTTCGTCGCGAGCCGGAACTCCCAGCCGAGCACGTCGAGCGCGCCCGCCAAGCCGGCGAACACGCCGCACACGGCCATCACGAGCACGTAGTTCTTGGCGACGTTCATCCCGCCGTAGCGGGCCGCCTCGGGGTTGAGGCCGACCGCGCGGATCTCGTAGCCCATCGTGGACCGGTTGAGGATCAGCCAGAAGACCACCACGGCCGCCAGGGCGATGAACAGGCCGATGTGGAGCCCCTGGAGCACCGGGTCTCCCCACCACACCGGCAGGTGCGCCTTGTCGACGATGTCGTTCGAGACCGGCACGCTCGTGTCGCGGTCGTTCTGAAGCGGCCCGCCGAGCGCGAACAGGTACACCCCGACCCAGAGCGCGACGTAGTTGAGCATGATCGTCGAGATCACCTCGTTGGCGCCCACGGTCGCCTTCAGCACCCCCGCGATGCCCGCCCACGCCGCACCCGCCAGGCAGGCCGCAAGGATCGCCAGCACGATGTGCAGGAACCCGGGCATCCCGGCGAACGACGACCCCACCCAAACCGCCGCGATCGACCCGACGATGTACTGGCCCTGGCCGCCGATGTTGAACAGGCCGGCACGGAACGCGAACGCCACCGCCAACCCGACCAGGATCAGGGAGGTGGTGAGGATCAGCGTCTGCTGCAGGTTGAGTGCAGCTGTGGTCCGATCGGTCCCGGTGACCCATGGGAACAGCCACTGCAGCCCGCTGCCGTTGAAGATGGCCCGGTAGGTGGCGATCGGGTCGTGACCGGTCACGAGCACCACCAGGCCCCCGACGGCGAAAGCGAGCAGGGCGGTCAGGAACGGCACGACGATGCCCCCGCCGCGGACGTAGGCGGCCAGCCGAGAGGCCGGCG
This sequence comes from uncultured Thermoleophilaceae bacterium, assembly GCA_963722245.1. Lineage (GTDB taxonomy): Bacteria > Actinomycetota > Thermoleophilia > Solirubrobacterales > Thermoleophilaceae > JACVRW01. Next base: position 109,064 of record CAVRKM010000012.1, on the reverse strand, counting down.
TTTGGGTCACGCCAAGGTCGTCCGGCGGCAGGCTCACGCGGCGGTCCGGCCCTTGCCGCCCGTCATCGCGAAGCCGAGCTCCTCCTCGGACGCGTCGGGCGGGAACTCGCCGACGATCTGCCCCTCGTAGATCACGAGGATGCGGTCGGCGAGCGAGCGCACCTCCTCGGACTCGAGCGACACCAGCAGGATCCCGCGACCCTGCTCGCGCTCGGCCACGAGGCGGTTGTGGACGAACTCGATCGCCCCCACGTCCAGTCCGCGCGTGGGCTGATGGGCGATCAGCAGCTGCGGGTTGCTGGCGATCTCGCGCGCGATGCAGACCTTCTGCTGGTTGCCGCCCGACAGCGAGCCCGCGAGCGTGGCCTCGCTGCCGCCGCGCACGTCGTACTCCTGCAGGAGCGAGCGAGCGCGCGAGTTGATGTGCCCGACGTTCAGCCACCCCGCCCGCGACAGCGGCCGCGAGCGGTACTCGCGCAGGGCGAGGTTCTCCGCCAATGAGAAGTCGAGCACCAACCCGCGCAGCTGGCGGTCCTCGGGGATGTGCGCCACGCCGGCGTCGCAGGTGGCGCGCACGCCCTGGCCGCAGACCTCATTGCCGCCGATCTCGATGCTCCCCGAGTCGGCGCCGCGCAGGCCGGCGATCGCCTCCACCAGCTCGTGCTGGCCGTTGCCGTCCACCCCGGCCAGCGCGACGATCTCGCCGCCTCGCACGGTGAGCGAAACCCCTCGTACCGCCTCGAGCTCGCGGTCGTCGCGCACGTGCAGGTCCTCGACCTCGAGCGCCGGCTCGCCGAACGGCACCTCCGGCTTTTCCACCCGCAGCAGCACGTCGCGCCCGACCATCAGGCGGGCGAGGCTCTGCTCGGTCGCGCCCGCGGTCGGCACCGTGTCGATCTTCTTGCCGCGGCGCAGCACGGTCACGCGGTCGGCGATCTCCAGCACCTCGCCGAGCTTGTGGCTGATGAACACGATCGCCACGCCGTCGTCGCGCAGCGCGCGCAGCACCTGGAACAGCTCGCCGGTCTCCTGCGCGGTCAGCACCGCGGTCGGCTCGTCGAGCACCAGGATGCGCGCGTCGCGGTAGAGGGTCTTGAGAATCTCCACCCGCTGCTGGGCGCCGACCGTCACGTCCTCGATCACCGCGTCGGGGTCCACCACGAGCCCGTAGCGCTCGGAGAGGTCCCGCACGCGGCGGGCGCCCTCGCGCACGTCGAGCAGCCCACCGTGACGGCGCGGCTCGCCGCCCAGCACGATGTTCTCGGTGACGGTCATGACCGGCACGAGCATGAAGTGCTGGTGCACCATGCCGATGCCGAGCTCGATCGCCTTGGCCGGCGAGTCGACCGTGACCAGCTCGTCGTTCACGCGGATCTCGCCCTCGTCCGGGTGATAGAGCCCGTACAGGATCGACATCAGCGTCGACTTGCCCGCCCCGTTCTCGCCCAGCAGGGCGTGCACCTCACCCGGACGCAGGTCGAAGTCGATCCCGTCGTTGGCGACGACGGGACCGAACCTCTTCGTTATGCCTCGTAGCTCGAGAGCAGATGCTTCGGCGCTCACCGGCTACTGAACTTACTCGCTACTTGATCGTGTCGGGGATGTCCTTGATCTGACCTGCGGCGATCTGAGCCTGGATCTTCCTGACCTGGGCGGCGTACTGCTGGCCGGCCGGCCCGATCTTGCCGAGTCCCACGCCGTTGTTCGCGACGGTGTTGATCACGTCGGTCCCGCCCTTGAACGTGCCGTCCTGGACGCTCTTGATCGCGTTGTACACGGCCAGGTCGACGTGCTTCGTGGCGCTGGTCAGGATGTAGTCGCCGAGGTAGGACTGGTCGGCGTCGACGCCGATGCCCTGGACGCCCTTCTCCTTGGCGGCGTCGAGCGCCCCGAGGCCGCAGCCGCCGGCCACCGCGAAGACGACCTTCGAGCCCTTGGCGATCTGGTCGAGGGCGATCTCCTTGCACTTGGCCTGGTCGACGAACTCCTGGGAGAAGCCATTGAGCGTCTGGACGCCGGGGTAGGCCTTCTTGGCGCCCGCCTGGTAGCCCGCGATGTAATGGTCGACCGGCGGGATGTCCTGACCGCCGACGGTGGAGACGACCTTGGCGTCGTTGTCCTTGGCCCAGAGGCCGGCGAGGTACCCGGCCAGGTAGCCAGCCTCCTGCTCCTTGAAGAGCAGGCCCTCGACGTTCTTGGGCTTGTCCTTCAGCGCGGTGGCCGAGTAGTCGATGATCGCGAACTTCGCCTGGGGGAGCTTGGTGGCGGCGGTGTTGGTCGCGTCCGCCATGAGGAACCCGTTGGCGATGATCAGGTTGTACCCCTGCTGGGCGAGCGTCGTCAGGTTCGGGATGTAGTCGCCCGCCTTGTTCGAGGTCAGCACGCGGGTGTCCACGTTGAGCTTGGCCTGGGCTTCCAGCCGGCCCTTGTTGGCGAGGAAGTTGAACGAGCGGTCGTTGAGGCCGCCGATGTCCGTCACGAGGCCCGCCTTGATGGACTCGGCCGACGAGCCGCCGCCACCACCGCCGTTGTCTCCGCTGTTGTCGTCGTCGGAGCCGCAGGCAGCCGCCCCAAAAGCGAGCGCGGCGACTAGCGCCAAGATCAAGAGCCGGAACGTCTTACGCACGTCATTCTCCCTCGTTGCCGATGCCCAAGGGGGCAAGGAAGCGGCCACACTACACCCTGACCTGGGTCTCCCGAATTAAGCGATTCTTGAGCGTTTCCTCGCAGAACGCGGCCTCGAGGGCGGTCCGGGTGATCTCGCGCAGGTCCTCGTCGTCGAAGCCGAAGCGCTCGCTGCAGACCGCGGTACTCGCCGCCGATCGAGGCCCCGAAGTAGGGCGGATCGTCGGACCCGAGCGTCACGCGCACGCCGGCCTCGCGCAGGCGCGGGAGCGGGTGGTCCTCGTAGCTTCGGAAGGCGCCCAGCACCACGTTGCTGGTCGGGCAGCACTCGAGCACGACGCCGCGCCGGGCCAGCTCCTCGACCAGCGCCGGGTCCTCGATCGAGCGCACGCCGTGGGCGATGCGCGTGACCGGCAGCCCGAGCGCGGCGCGCACGCTCTCCGCGCCCGCCCACTCGCCGGCGTGCACGGTGCAGCCGAGGCCGGCCGCAGCCGCGATCTCGAAGGGCTCGGCGTAGTCGCCCGCCGGGAAGTTCTCCTCGTCGCCGGCCATGGAGAAGCCGACCACGTAGGGGTGCGGTCGCTCGGCGGCGTGACGTGCCACGCGCACCGCCTGCTCCACGCCGAAGTTGCGCACGCAGGAGATCAGGATGCGCCCCTCGATGCCGAAGTCGCGCCGGGCGTCGTCGATGCCCGCGACCGATGCCGTCGAGGTGCTCCTCGTCGCTGAGGCCGACCAGCGCGGCGTGGTCGGGCGAGGCGGTCAGCTCCACGTAGATCGCGCCGTCCCGGGCGCAGCCGGCCAGGTACTCGTAGGTCACGTCGCGGTAGTCGTCGCCGGTGCGGATCACGCTGGCCGCGAGGTCGTAGGTCCTCAGGAAGTCGAGGAAGTCCGTGTAGGCGAAGCGCTCCGGCGTCTCGAACACGCCCTCCGGCACCGGCATGCCGTTGCGCTCGGCCAGCCGGCGGATCAGGTCCGGCGGCGCCGTGCCCTCGAGGTGCACGTGCAGCTCGGCCTTGGGGATCACCGCAGCACCTCGAGCACCACCGGCGGCTCCTCGGGCGGATCGCCCAGCGAGTACGCGTCGCGCAGCGCCTGCACCGCGCGGTCGGCGCTCTCGTCGCTGGCCGCATGCACCAGCGCCAGCGGCCGCTCGCCCGGGGCGACCCGCTCGCCGGGGGCCGCCACCTCGGTCAGCCCGACCGCGTGGTCGACCGGGTCGGTCTCGCGCAGGCGCCCGCCGCCGAGCGCGACCACCGCGAGGCCGACCGCGCGCACGTCGACCTCGGCCACGGTCCCCGCTTCCGCCGGCTCCGCTGCAACCGTCACGGGCGCGGCGGCCAGATGGCGGTCGGGCGCCTCGAGCAGGTCGGCCGGGCCGCCCAGCTCGGCGACCATCGCGCCGAAGCGCTCCGCCGCGGCGCCGCCGTCGAGGGCGCGCTCGGCCGCGGCCCGGGCCGCGCTCTCGTCCGCCTCGATGCCGCCGAGGCGCAGCAGCTCCGCGCTCAGGGCGAGGGTGACCTCGCGCAGCCGCGGGTCGCTCGCCGCGCCGGTCAGGTGCTCGATCGACTCGCGCACCTCCAGGGCGTTGCCGGCCGTGCGGCCGAGCACCCGGTCCATGTCGGTCAGCAGGGCCGACGTGGGCAGCCCGTTGCCCTGGGCCACCTCGACGATCGCGCGGGCCAGCTCGTCGGCCTGCTCGCGCGTGGGCATGAAGGCGCCGGAGCCGACCTTCACGTCCATCACCAGCGCGTCCAGCCCCGCCGCCAGCTTCTTGGAGAGGATCGAGGCGACGATCAGCGGCAGCGACTCGACGGTGCCGGTGGCGTCGCGGATCGCGTAGAGCCGGCGGTCGGCGGGCGCGAGCTGCTCGGTCTGGCCGACGATCGCGCAGCCGGCGCGCGCCACCACCTCCCTGAAGCGCTCCAGGTCCGGCGTGCTGTCGTAGCCGGGGATCGAGTCGAGCTTGTCGAGTGTCCCGCCGGTGTGGCCGAGGCCGCGACCGGAGATCATCGGCACGGCCCCGCCGCAGGCCGCGACGATCGGGGCGAGCAGCAGGCTCACCTTGTCGCCCACGCCGCCGGTCGAGTGCTTGTCGAGCGCCGGGCCCGGCAGGTCGACCTCCGACCAGTCGAGCACGTCGCCCGAGTGCGTCTTGTGGTGCGTGAAGGCGATCCGCTCCTCGGCGGTCAGGCCCTGAAGCAGGATCGCCATCGCCAGCGCCCCCACCTGGGCGTCGGTGAGCGTGCCGTCGGCGATCCCGCGGACGAGGAAGCCAAGCTCCTCGTCGGTCAGCTCGCCCCCGTCGCGCTTGCGCCTGATCAGCTCGGCGATGTGCATCAGCCGGCCACGAAGCGCGTTATCAGCGGCCCCAGGTCACGGCCGGCGCGGGCCCCGTCGCGCAGCGTCTGCTCGTGGCTGACCGCCTCCTCGCCCATCCCCTCCGCGTAGTTGGTGATCGCCGAGACCGCCACCACCCGCAGCCCGGCGTGCCGGGCGGCGATCGTCTCGTGCACCGTCGACATGCCGACGGCGTCCGCCCCCATCGTGTGGAAGGCGCGGATCTCGGCGGGCGTCTCGAAGCTCGGGCCGGTCACGGCCAGGTACACGCCCTCCGTCAGGTCCACTCCGATGTCCTTCGCGGCCACCCGCATGTCGGCGCGCAGCTGCGGGTCGTAGGCGTCGCGCAGGCTGGGGAAGCGGGGGCCGAGCTCGTCGTCATTGGGCCCCGTCAGCACGTTGGTCGCGGTCATGTTGATGTGGTCCTCGATCAGCATCAGCCGGCCCGGGCCGAGGTCGGCGCGCAGCGACCCGGCGGCGTTGGTGAGCACGAGGATCTCGGCGCCCGCCGCCTTGAGCGCGCGCACGGGGGTGCGGATCCGGTCCAGGTCCACCCCCTCGTAGAGGTGCGCGCGGCCCTGCAGCGCGACGACCGGAACGTCGCCGATGTGGCCGGCCACGGCGCGGCCGGCGTGGCCCTCCACGCTCGGCTCCGGGAAGCCGGGCAGGTCCGCGTACGGGATGACCGTGGCGTCCTCGACGGCGTCGGCCACCGAGCCGAGCCCCGAGCCGAGCACGATGCCCACGCGCGGCTCGAGGCCGGCGCGCTCGACGAGCAGCCTGCCTGCCTCGCGCCAGCTCATGCGTCGAGGGCGAACGACAACGGCAGCAGCTCGCCGAGGGTGGTCGTGTGCGACGGGCCGAGGTAGACCGGGCGTGTCCGGGCCGCCGAACTCCACCAGCCGCTGGCGGCAGCCGCCGCAGGGCGGGCAGACGTCCATCTGCTCGGCCACCACCGCCACCGCCACGATCTCGCGCTCGCCCGCGGCGACCATCGCCCCGATGGCCGATGCCTCGGCGCACTGGCCCTGGGGGTAGGCGGCGTTCTCGACGTTCGCCCCGGCGTAGACGGCGCCGGTGGCGGCCCGCAGGGCGGCGCCGACCTTGAAGCCCGAGTGCGGGGCGTAGGCGTTGTGCATCGCCGCCTCGGCCGCCCGCAGCAGGTGCGCGGCCGAGTCGAGCACGAGATCGGAGTAGCTCTGGGCGACGAGGTCGTCGATCTCCAGCTCGGCGCGCAGGCGCTCGACCTTGGCCGGATCCTCGTCGGTCGCCTCGAGCTCGACGAAGGTGCCGAGGCCGTCGACGTCGTCCAGGTGGATGCGCACGCCGTCCCAGAGCAGCAGCCGGCGGCGCTTCTCGACCACTGCGAGGGTGCCGAGGGCGGCGTCGAGCGCCTCGCGCAGCGCGTCCGCCTCGCCGACCGGCACGAGCCGGTACTCGCTCGTGCGGGCGGCGGCCTGGTCGGCGCGGCGGTACTGGATCAGCTCCGCGTCGCCGGGCGTCTGCTCGCGCAGCTTGAGGCGACCGCCGGCCGCCGCGAAGTACGTGTCGCGCTGGACGATCTCGCCCTGGTCCTCCGCGCCGAGCCCCAGCGCTCGCTCCAGCGACCGCGCCGGATCGGGGTCGCGAGCCTTGAGCTCGAGGTTGCGCTGCGGGGCTGCCAAGGCATCTCCGAGGCTATAGCGTCCACCCCGTGGCCCAGCGTCTCGTCGTGGTCGACCACCCCGTGCTCGCCGATCGCCTGACCGTCATGCGCGATCGGGACACGACCCACGCGGACTTCCGCCAGGCGCTCTTCGAGGCCTCGGCGATCCTCGCGGTGGAGGCGGCGCGCGACCTGCCGGTGACCCCCGTCGAGGTCCAGACGCCGCTCGAGCCGGCCGCGGGCAGCCGCCTCCCCTCCGAGATCACGATCGTCCCCGTCCTGCGGGCGGGGCTCGGCATGGTCGACGGCTTCCTGCGCCTGCTGCCCGGGGCGCGCGTGGGCCACGTGGGCGTCTACCGCGACGAGCAGGAGCACCGTCCGGTCGACTACTACGAGCGCCTGCCGCCGGGGCTGGCCGACTCGCACGTGTTCGTGGTCGACCCGATGCTCGCCACGGGGGGCAGCGCGGTGCACGCGCTCGACAAGCTCAGAGCCGCGGGCGCGCGCGAGCTGGCCCTGGTCTGCCTCGTGGTGGCGCCGGAGGGGCTGGCCGCCGTCGAGGAGCACCACCCGGACGTGCCGATCTGGGCCGCGGCGGTCGACCGCGAGCTCGACGAGAACGCCTACATCCGCCCCGGGCTGGGCGACGCCGGGGACCGCGTCTTCGGCACCTGACGGGCGAAGCGCAGGCGGCCGTCCCCGGGCAGCGTGAGCGCGAGCGCCAGCGCGGGCACCGGCAGTGCGGCGATCACCCACATCGCCGTCTCTATGCCGTGAGCGTCGGCCAGCGCGCCGAGCACTGGGGCGAGCGCCCCGCCCACCCCGATCGCCGCGCCCAGGGTGACGCCCGAGGCCATGCCGAGCCGGTTGGGCAGGTACTCCTGGCCCAGCACGACGGTGATCGCGAAGGTGCCGACCACGGTGAAGCCGACCACGGCGATCAGGGCGAAGGCGAGCGCCGTGGGCGCCACGATGAACGCGGCCAGCACCGGCCCCCCCAGCGCGAGGCACGCCAGCAGGATCGTGCGGCGGCCGATCCGGTCGGCGATCCGCCCGCCGATGACCGTCCCGGCCGCGCCCGCGGCCAGCATGACGGTGAGGGCGACGTTGCCGACGGCCTCCGAGGTGTGGAGGGTGGTGACGAACCAGACCGGCACGAAGCTGAGCAGCCCGAAGTGCACGCACGAGCGCAGCGAGATGACGCCGGTGAGCCGGGCGAAGGGCCCCCAGCGGTCCCGTTGCGCCGCGCCCGGACGAGCCTTCGCGTCCGCCGCGCCGCGCACGCGCAGGCCGTGCAGGCGAGCGCGCTTGACCAGCAGGGTCGCCCCGGCCGTGACGGGGACGAGCCCGAGCAGGAGCGTGCCGGGCAGCCCGAACGCGAGCACGAAGGCCGTGGTGAGCAGCGGCCCGAGGGCGAACCCGGCGTTGCCGCCGAGGGCGAACAGGCTCATGCCCTGGGCCTTGGAGTCGCCCGAGGCGTAGTTGGCATGCCGAGCGCCCTCGGGGTGGAAGGCGGCCACGCCGACGCCCGACAGCACGATCGCGGCGAAGGTGAGCGCGTAGCTCGACGCGAGGCCGGCGAGCGCGATGCCGGCGCCCGCAGCCAGCACGCCGGTCGGCATCAGCCAGGGCAGCTGGAGGCGGTCGGCGGCGTGGCCGAAGAGCGGCTGGATCAGGGAGGACCCGACGGTGGCGGCAAACACGAGCGCCCCGGCCGCCGCGTACGAGTAGCCGCGCTGGTCGACGAAGAAGGGCAGCAGGGCGGGAACGGCCGCCTGGCAGAGGTCGACGCTGAGGTGGGCGCCGCCGAGCAGGCCAAGGCCGCGGCGGTCGAGCGTCGCGCTCACCGCGCAACGACCCCGCGCAGCGCCAGCTCGAGCACCGCCTTGCGCGTGCGCTTGGGCGACCAGCCGTGGCCCGCGCGCAGGTGGCGGTAGGTATGGCCGACCAGGTTGAACAGCACCGTGGCGGTCTCCTCCGGGTCGGCCACGGTCAGCGAGCCGTCGGCGACGCCGTCGGCCAGCAGGCGCTGGACCGGCTCGGTGAACTCTCGCCTGGTGAGCGCCGGGCGGCGCTGCTCGTGGAAGACGACGTCGCGCTCGGCGTGACCGAGCGCCTCGAGCAGCTCGAGGTTGCCGTCCACGACGTCGCACAGCGACGCCAGTGCCTGCTCGAGGCGCGCGAGCGCGCTGCCCGGTGCGGTCAGGGCCGGCCACAGGGCCTCGCGGTACTCGCGCTCGAGCTGATCGGCGAGCGCGGCCAGCAAGGCCTCGCGAGAGATCCCGCGCCGGTGCAGGGTCATGCGCGACACGCCGGCCTCGTCGGCGAGCCGCTGCAGCGTGGCCCCCTCCCAGCCGTGCTGCTCGAGGGCCCGGCGAGCACCGTCCAGCAAACGAACATCGATCTCCGCCATCTGTTACAGCAACGTAACAGATCTGTGACGCACGCGCACCGAGCCCGGCGCGCGCCCCGAGGGCCTTCCTACCCCGGTTGCCGCCGCTGGGTGGCGCTCAAGCCGATCGCGTCGGGGTCGTCGGGCGGACACGAGAACCGCTCGTCCACCGCCACCCCGGCCACCCAGACGATCTCGTCCCGAGCGCTCACCACCACCGGCAGCGAGTGGCGCAGCGCGCGCGGCACCTTGCGGTCGGTGAACAGGTCCTGCAGCGTCTTGGTCCCGCCCAAGCCGGTCGGGCGCATGCGGTCGCCGTCGCGCCAGGCGCGCACCGTCAGCAGAGAGCCGAGCTCGGCCCGAATCGCCACCTCGCCGGCCCCCCCGAGCGACGCCTCCAGGTCCCACTCCCCGAAGCGCGCCCGGCCCGGCACCGGCAGCTCGACCGGGTCGGGCACCGCATCCTCGGGCGCGCGGGTGAAGCGCAGGGTCCCGTACTCCACAACCACCCGCAGCCCCCCGCCCAGGTCGAGCGACTTCGAGCCGCGTCCGCCCAGCGCCATGATCTCGTCGGCCCCGCGCGCGGAGAGCTCGCCGCCCGCTCGCTCGGCCAGCTCGCGCAGCACCAACCGCCGCACGGCCGGCTGCAGGCGCCCCAGCCCCGAGGCCGACACCGCCGGCCCCCCACCGAGCTCCTCCAGCGCCGCATCGACCGCCGCGTCCAGCACGGCCGCCTCCTCGCGCAGCTGGCGCGCCGTCTCGGCGATCGTGCGCTCCGCGGCCGGCCCGATCGACCGCAGCGCCTCCATCAGGTCATGGCGCACGCGCGCCCGCGCGAAGCGACGGTCCGCGTTGGAGGGGTCCTCGCGCCACTCGAGGTCGCGCGAGCGCAGGTACGCGCGCACCTCCTCCCGAGTGACTCCCAGCAGGGGCCGCACCAGGCGCCCGCGCCGCGCCGCCATCCCCTGCAACGCACGCGAGCCGGGCGAGACCGCCAGCCGGTAGAGCACCGTCTCGGCCTGGTCGGAGGCCGTGTGCCCGGCCGCGTAGTCGCCCTCGGCCAGCCGCTCGGCCAGCGCGTAGCGAGCGTCGCGGGCGCGCTCCTGGAGGTTGCCGCCCTCCTCCAGCGTCACACGCTCGGCGAAGAGGGGCACGTCCAGGCGCGAGCACAGCGCCCGCACGAGCTGCTCGTCATCGGAAGCCCCCTCTCTCAGCCCGTAGTTGACGTGCAGCGCGCTCACCCGCGCACCCAGGCGGACGGCGACGTCGAGGAGGCAGACGGAGTCCCCGCCGCCCGACAGCAGCACGAGCAGCGGCTCGTCGGGAGGGATGAGCGGGCGGGCCGCCTCGAGAACGCTCACGTCTCGCGCTGGACGGCGCGACACAGCTGGCGCGGGTGCTCGAACCCCTTCAGCTTCACCTGGCCGATCCCCTCGAAGGCCAGGTGCGAGGCTCCCCGAACGGCGTCCACGACGGAGTCCGTGACCAGCACCTCGCCGCCGCGTGCCCGCGCCACCACGCGCGAGGCCAGGTTGATCTCGCGTCCGAAGTAGTCGCCGTCCCGGTAGAGAGTGGTCCCCCAGTGGATCCCGATGCGCGGCTCCGGCCGCTCCTCGAACAGGCCCACGAAGCCGACGGCCCAGTCCACCAGCGCCTGCACGTCGTTGCCGACGACCATCACCTCGTCGCCGATCGTCTTCACCACCCGGGCGTCGTCGGGCAGCGTGTTGGTAACGCCCTCCACGAACCGCTCCACCAGCGACAGCGCCTCCTCCTCGCCCTCCTCCTCGGTGAAGCGCGTATAGCCGGCCAGGTCGGCGAACGCGATCGCCACCCGCACACGGCCGCTCTCGATGTCGCTCTCCTCGAGCTCGTCCTCCATGTGGCCGACCACGTCCTGCGCCACGAAGTGCTGGAGGAAGCGCCGGTGGATGTAGTCCATCAGCGGCGATGCGATCGGCAGCAGGTCGCGCGCGAGGCCCTCCATCTCCTCCGCCATCTGCAAGCCCGGCACGTCCTCGCGCATGAGCGGCTCGTGCACGTAGAGGTGGAACAGGCGCACCTCGGCGTCCGCGATCTGCGAGAGCGCCTGGCCGTACACCCGGCAGAGCTGGAGGAAGGCCACCAGCGGGAAGCCGGAGTCGAGCACCGAGGCGACGTAGCGCAGCGCCTCCAGGTCCTCGTCGGTGATCGCCTCGAGCGCCGCCGGCGCCAGCCCGATGCTGTTCCAGAAGCGCTCGATCAGCGCCTCCTCCAGCCCGGTGTCGGTCGCCGCGTCGCCGAGCGACCGCTCCGCCTGGTCGTCCTCTCCGAACAGGGACTCGATGTACCCGTAGGCCAGCCGGCCCTGGCTGCCCGCCTCGCGGATGCTCTGGAGCGTGTGCCCCCGCGAGCGCAGCCGGGCGACGATTCGCGCGTGCGCCACGGCCGCCGCGGTCCAGGTCCCGCCGCCGTCGACCTCCGGGATCACGCCGCTCTCCGCCCAGCGCCGCAGCGTGGATGGCGAGACGCCCACGCGGTCGGCGGCTTCGGTCAGGGTGAGGGTCTGCTCCGCCACGAACGCCGGGGTAGTATCGCGGGCTCAGCTTAGAGGGAAGGGAGTGCCTTGAACTACTTCGTCACCGGCGCGACGGGCTTCATCGGCCGGCACCTGCTTGCCGAGCTATTGAAGCGCGATGGGACCATCTACGTGCTCGTGCGCGAAGGGTCGCGCGGCAAGATCGACTCGCTCGTCCAGCGGCTGGGGGCCGAGGAAGGGCGCATCGAGCCGGTGATCGGAGACCTGGCCAAGCCGGGGCTCGGCGTCGAGGGCTTCGACGAGCCGATCGACCACTTCTTCCACCTCGCCGCCGTCTACGACATGACGGCCGACGAGGAGTCCATGGAGAAGGCCAACACCGAGGGCACCAAGCACGTGATCGAGTTCGCCAACTCGATCAAGGTCGGCCGCTTCCACCACACCAGCTCGATCGCCGTCGCCGGGCAGTACAAGGGCGTCTTCCAGGAGGACATGTTCGACGAGGGACAGAGCCTCCCGCACGCCTACCACCGCACCAAGTACGAGTCCGAGCGGCTCGTGCGCGAAGGGGTCGAGGCGAAGACGCTGGTCTTCCGCCCCGGCATCGTCGTCGGCCACTCCGAGACCGGCGAGATGGACAAGATCGACGGGCCCTACTACTACTTCAAGCTGCTCCAGCGCCTGCGTCACGCGCTGCCCGAGTGGGCGCCGCTGGCCGGCCCCCAGGGCGGGGAGACCAACATCGTGCCCGTCGACTTCGTCGCGCGGGCGATGGATCACATCGCCCACATGTCCGACGACGAGCTGCCGAGCGACACCTTCCACCTCGTCAACCCCGAGCCGATGAAGGTGGGCGAGACGCTCAACGAGTTCGCCAAGGCCGCACACGCGCCTCAGTTCGCGATGCGGATCGACCCGAACATGACGAACGCCGTCCCGCCCGCCGTGCGCGCCGGGGTGATGGCGCTGCCGACGGTCAAGCGGATCCGCCACCAGATCTACCACGACCTCGGGATCCCGCCGGCGGCCGCGGAGAACCGCGACTTCCGCTGCAAGTTCGACGCGCGCGACACCCAGCGCGCCCTCACCGGCACCGGCATCGCCGTGCCGCCGCTGTCGACCTACGCGCCGCGCCTGTGGGACTACTGGGAGCGCAACCTCGACCCCGACCTGTTCCGCGAGCGCTCGCTGGCCAGCTCGATCCAGGGCAAGAAGGTCCTGATCACGGGCGCGTCCAGCGGCATCGGGCTCGAGACCGCGATGAAGATCGGCGAGGCCGGCGGCGAGGTGCTGCTCGTCTCGCGCACGCGCGAGAAGCTCGAGGAGGTGGCGAAGCAGGTCGAGGAGGCGGGCGGGACCGCGCACGTGCACCCGGCCGACCTGTCCGAGCTCGAGGACATCGACCGGCTCGCCCAGGAGGTGCTCGAGCAGCACGGCGGCATCGACATCCTGATCAACAACGCCGGCCGCTCGATCCGGCGCTCGGTGGCGCGCTCCTACGACCGCTTCCACGACTACGAGCGCACGATGCAGCTGAACTACTTCGGCGCGCTCAAGCTGATCATGGCCTTCCTGCCCGGGATGCGCGAGCGCAAGTCGGGGCATGTCATCAACGTGTCCTCGATCGGCGTGCAGACGAACACGCCGCGCTTCTCCGCGTACGTGGCCTCGAAGGCGGCCCTGGACGCGTTCTCACGCTGCGCGGCGCCCGAGTGCGTCGCCGACAACGTGAAGTTCACGACCGTCTACATGCCGCTGGTGCGCACGCCGATGATCGCGCCGACCGACATGTACAAGGCCTTCCCCACGCTCTCGCCGGACGAGGCGGCGCAGATGCTCACCGACGCGATGATCGACAGGCCCAAGCGCGTGGCCTCGCGGCTGGGCACGTTCGGCGAGGTGCTCTACGCGGTCTCGCCGAAGACGATGGACATCATCCTCAACACCGCCTACAACCTGTTCCCGGACTCGAAGGCGGCGAAGGGCGACAAGCCCAAGGACGGCAAGCCGCTGCCGGCCGCCGAGAAGGGCGGGGACGATGAGATGTCGACCGAGGCCGTGGCGATGGCGTACCTGATGCGCGGAGTTCACTTTTAGATGAGGCAGCCGGGGGCTCACGCCCCCGGACCCCCCGGATGATTGGCATGCCGTTGTAGCGCCGCCGCCAGGTCGCCGGTGGTGCTCCATCTTCACCCGCTCCAAGCCCAGCCAGCCGGCCATCTGGCCCAGCTCCTCGATCAGCGCGGCCGCGATCTCCTTCGGCGCGTCCGGCTCGCCGTGTGCGGCGCGCACGCGTAGCTCCCCCGCGGCCCGGTCCGCCTTGAGGTCCACCCGTCCGACCAGCCGATCGCCCATCAGGAAGGGCAGCACGTAGTAGCCGTGCACCCGCTTCGGCCGCCGGCACGTAGATCTCGATCCGATACCGAAAGCCGAACAGCCGCTCCACCCGCGAGCGCTCCCAGATCAGCGAGTCGAACGGGCCGATCAGGGCGCGTCCGTTGACCTGGCGGGGGACGCTCGTCCCGTGCCACAGGTAGGCCGGCGTGCTCCAGCCCTCGACCGCCACCGGCAGCAGCTCGCCCGCCTCCACCAGCTCGGCCACCCGCGCCCGCGTCTCCGCCAGCGGCAGCCGGAAGTAGTCGCGCAGGTCGCGTTCCGCGGCCACGCCGAGCGAGCGCGCGGCGATCCGGACCAGCTCGCGCTGGGCGTCCTGGGGCGCGGGCGTTGGCGCGGCGACGACGCCGCGCGGGAGGACCCGCTCCGGCAGGTCGTAGAGGCGCTCGAACCGCCGCCGCCTGGCCGAGGTGATCTGCCCGGACCAGAACAGGAACTCGAAGGCTCGCTTGCTGTCCGACCAGCTCCACCAGGGCTCCCCCCGGCGCGGCCCCTCCTCCTCCACCTCGCTGGCCGCGATCGGGCCTCGCTCGGCCACCTCCGCCAGCACCCGCTCCACGAGCTCCGGGCGCTCCTGCGCCACGCGCCGCATGCTGCCCCAGGCGTCGTCATGCGCTCGCTGCATGCGCCAGCGCAGCAGCGGCTGGGTGGTCACCGGGAGCAGCGAGGCCTCGTGACCCCAGTACTCGAACAACCGGCGCGGCGCGTACCACGCCGCGTTGTCCACGAGCTCGAGCGGGTAGGGCCCGAGCCTCCCGAACAACGTGAGGTAGTGGCCGCGCGCGAGGACGTTGACCGAGTCGATCTGCAGGAGTCCGACCTGCTTCAGCACGCGTCGCAGCGCGCGCCCGTCCGGCTGGGCCGGGCGACCGTCGGAGAATCCCTGCGCCGCGAGCGCGACCCGGCGCGCCTCGGCAGCCGAGAGCCGCTCCCTGCTCCGCCTCGCTCTTGCCATCGCCGGGGTTCTAGCGCGGCAGCCGCACGACCCGCAGCCCGAGCGTCCGCCGCGGCGAGCGGTTGCCCACCTCGTCGGCGGCCGTGAGCACCACCCGGTAGTGCCCGGGCGCGAGCCCGCGGGCCCGCAGCGCGATCCCGTTCTCCCCGGCGTGCACGGAGCGCGTGATCGTCCGCGCGCGCGCCAGGGCGGTGCAGCGACGCCCGCGCTTGGCCCGCGTGCTGCAGGTCCGGGCCTTCGTGCGCCGGCCCTTGCGGGCGCGCTCGATCGCGAGCGTCACGGTCCCGGCCTCGGAGAGCCGGAAGCTGATCGTCGTGGAGCGCGGCGGCTGGCTGCGTGCCGCGGCCGGGCGGCGATGGCCGCGCGTGCGGCTCGAGCGCACGCCCAGCACGTGCGCGCGCGTGCGCAGGCTGGTGAGGACCGGCCGGCTGCCGTCGACGTCGAGCGTGCCCACGGCGACGGCCCGGCCGCCGTGCGGGTCGTCGACCCGCATGCGCACCGTCTTGATCCCGTCGCCGGCGAACTTCGGCATCGCGGTCGGCGTGGTGCCGGAGCCGGCCTCGAACGTCCCGTTGCCGTCGAGGTCCCACTCGTAGACGAGCCGCAGGCCCTCGGGGTCGCGCGAGCCGGACGCGTCGAGGGTCACCTGGCGACCGGCCGCCACCGTCTTCGGGGCGATCGTCAGCGCCGCGGTGGGCGGGCGATTCGGGACGACCGCGATCCCGAGCGGGTGGTTGAAGAGGCTGTCGGTGGTGAGCGCCGACTGCTCGCCGGTCGACGGGTTGACCTTGACGATGCCGCCATCGCCGTCGGCGCCGACCGAGTAGTCGCTGACGAGCAGGTCGCCGGCCGGGTCGATCCCGACCCGCTCGGGCGTGCGCAGCACGTCATCCGTGCTGTTGGTCGTGATGTGCTCCTGGATGCCGTTGGGATAGACGCGCACCAGCCCGTCGGCGCTCGCGCCGCCGCACTCGTTGGCCACGACCAGGCTGCCGTCCGTGTCGACCGCCACGCCCATCGGATAGGCGAGCCGGTTGGCGTTCGAGATAGACGTCTGCAGGAAGTTCACCGGGTTCACCGCGAACACGCGGCCGGTGCCGAGGAGGCAGGGGACCGGCAGCGCCCCCGTGAGCGAGCGGTTGACGACGATGATCTGGCCGTCCGGCTTGACCGCGATCCCGAACGGGAGGTCGAACAGCTTCGTCGGATCCAGGGTGAAGTTGGATGCGATCAGCTGCTGGGCGCCGGTGTTCGGATCGACCTTGATCACCGCCCCGCTGTTGGGGCCGGCGAGGTTGTCGAGCACGTAGAGCATGCCGCCGGGGCCGATCGCGATCCCGGCCGGGTCGTAGAAGTTCGCGCCGCTCGACACGAGGCTCTGGCGCCCGGTGACGGGATCGACCCGGATCACCGAGCCGTCCTTCTGGTTCGGCACACCCATGTCGGCGACCACGATGCCGCCGTCCGCCTCCACGGCCAGGTCGTACGGCTGGTGGAAGAGCGTTCCGAGCGGACCGTTGCGCGAGATCTCCACGGTCGAGCCGGTCGCCGGCTCGCTGCGCAGGATCACGGCGCCGTCGACCTGCTTGTTCGCCGTATACACGACGTACGGCTCCGCGGCGACGGCATGCGTGGTCCCCACCGCGAGCACGACGGCGACCAGGACAGCAGGGATCGAAACGCGCGCGAGTCGGATCCCGGTTCACCGTAGCGTGGGTAGCCGCCCCGTCAATACGTGGGCGGCCGATCTCAACAGGTGTTCTAGTTCAAACGAATGACGAGCCGCGGCGCACCAGGTTCGCGTAAACCGCCTGCTGAACGGTCTCGCGCACCTGGTCGGTCAGCTCGAGCACGAGGCCGCGGTCGCTCGCGGCGTCGGGGCCGTGGTGGGCGGTCGCGATCGGCTCGCAGAACTCGATCCGCCACTTCGACGGCAGCGGCACGACGCCCAGCGGGCCCAGCCAGGGGAAGGTGGGCGTGACCGGGAAGAACGGCGCTCCGAGAGCCCGGGCGAGCGCGGGCACCTCGCCGAGCTTCGGGTAGATCTCCTCGCTGCCGACCACCGCCACCGGCACGATCGGGGCGCCTGCGCGCAGCGCGATCTCGACGAAGCCGCCGCGCCCGAACCGCTGCAGGCGGTAGCGCTCGGCGAACGGCTTGCCCGTGCCCTTCACGCCCTCGGGGAACACCGCCACGAGCTGGTCCTGCTCGAGCAGCCGCAACGCGTTGTAGGGCGAGGCGACCACGCCGCCCACCTTGCGCATGAAGGCCGAGATCCAGGGCAGGTCGAAGGCCCAGTTGAGGACGAGGAAGCGGGGATGGCGCGGGAGCGGGTGCTCGCGCAGCAGTGCCACCGAGATCATCGTCGCGTCCCAGGGCAGGATGCCCGCGTGGTTGGAGACGAGCAGCGCGCGCCCGTGCGCCGGCACGCGGTGGGCGCCCTCCACCTTCACCCGCCACCAGCGGTCGTAGAGGAAGCCGAAGAAGGGCTCGACCAGGTCCGCGAAGTCCTCGTCGAAGCCCCACTCGTCGTCCTCGTGGTCGCCCTCGAGCCGGCGCAGCACGCGCTCCACGGTGTCGCGCGCGTCGCGCGGCAGCGCGACCGCGCCGCGGGTGAGCGCCTCGGGCAGCTCCAGTCCCGAGTCGAGCCCCTCGCGCAGCCGGCGCATGAAGGCCAGGGCGCCCGGCTCGGTCATGCCCGCACCCACTCCTCCACCGCCTCGACGGTCGAGTAGCGCGGCCGGTGACCGACCTCGCGCTCGAGCTTGGCGATGTCCACGCCGCGCCCGTAGCGGAGCAGGCGCCGGAAGTCGTCCGAGTAGGCGTCCAGCCCGAGCCGCCGCCCGGCGCCCGTGATCGGGCCGAACAGCGGGCCGGCGATCGGCAGATGCGGCCGGCGCGCCATCCGGATCATGCGCGCGAGCCCGATCGTGCCTCGGGCCGCGACGTTCACCGCCCCGCGCACCGGCCGTCTGATCGCCGCGACGAGCGAGTCGAGCGCGTCGTCCTCGTGCACGAGCTGGATGCGAGGATCGAAGCCGAGGTAGGTCGGGCAGGCCGGCTGCGACAGGTAGCGCGTGATCTGGGTCGCGAGGGACCGGCCGATCGCGGGCTGGTAGCGCAGCATCGTGCACGTGACGTCGGGGTGGCGCCGCGAGTAGGTCTCGAAGTAGTTCTCGATCTCGGCCACGTCGCGCTGGAAGCGCGTGCGCAGCGGGAACATGCGCGTCATCTCCTCGCCGAAGAACTGGGGCGCGTGCGGCTCGGCGCCGTAGATGCCCGCCGACCCGCGGATGACGATCGCCCGGATCGACGGCGACTGTCCGCAGGCCGAGAGCAGCTGGAGCGAGCCGATCACGTTGATGTCGTGCATCACCCGCGCCGACATGCCCGGGCCGGGCTGCCTGACGATCGAGTTGTGCACGACCGTGTCGACCTCGGCCCGCGCGATCAGCGGCGCGATGCTCGGGTCGCGGATGTCCGCCTCGATCAGCTCGGTGCGGCCGAGCTCCTGGCGCGGCTTGCGCGTGTCGAGCCCGACGATCGCCTCGAACCCGGGCTCGCGCTCGAGCCTGGCCGCGAGGAGAGTCCCGAGGTAGCTCCCCACGCCGGTGATCAACACCCGGCGGCCCGCCACTACTTGGGCGTCTGCTTGCGCTTCGCGGGCGCGCGCTTCGCCGGGAGCCGCTCCTCGATCGCGTCGAGGCGCCGGCCGATCTTGCGCAGCTCGGCCTTCAGCTCGCGCAGGTCGTCGTGCGTCACCGGCCGGCGATCCTCCAGCGCGCGGCGACCGCGCGCGAGGCCCGCCCCGGCGCCCTTGCGGAGGTTGTCGACGGTGCCGGCGATCTCGTCGATCGCCCCCTGCGTGCGATCGCGCTGGCGCTCGGCCGAGCCGAGCGTCGCCTGGACCGTTCGGTCCACCGCGTCGCGCAGCTCCGAGGGTGTGCTGGGGCGTTTCGCCATGGGGACCGCAGTCTAGGGTTCACCGCCTTGACGCTCCAGCGGGCGATCCACCTGAAGCCGGCGACGGACCTCGCCGAGCGCGTGCTGCTGCCGGGCGACCCCCACCGCGCGCTGGCGGTGGCCCAGCACCTGCTCGACGGACCCAAGATGTTCAACCACACCCGCGGCCTCTGGGGCTACACCGGGGTCGCCGCCGACGGCGAGCCGCTGACCGTGCAGGCGACGGGCATGGGCGGGCCGAGCGCGGCGATCGTCACCGAGGAGCTGATCGCCCTCGGCGCGCGGCGGCTGGTCCGCATCGGCACCTGCGGAGCGCTGGTCGCCGAGCTCGAGCTGGGCGACCTGGTCGCGGCCGAGACGGTGCTGTCGGCCGACGGCGCGAGCGCCGCGCTGGGCGCCAACGGCGCGCTCGGCTCCGACCCCGCGCTGCTGGCGCGCCTGGTCGCCGCCGGAGCTCGCCCGGGCACCGTGGTCAGCAGCGACCTGTTCTACGACCCGCGCGATGGCGAGGCCGGCGCGTGGGTTCGGCGCGGCGCCTGCGTGGTGGAGATGGAGGCCGCGGCGATCCTGCAGGTGGCGGCGCGGCGAGGAGCGGCGGCGGCGTGCGTGCTGGCCGTGACCGACGTGCCGGGGCCGGATGGCAGCCAACGAGTGGACGCGGAGCAGCTCGAGCAGCTCGGCCTGCGCCTGGGCGAGGTCGGCTACGACTCGGTGACGGTCAGCCGCTCTTGAGCACGCGGAACGGGACTCCCGCTCGGCGAGACCGACTCGCGCAGGGCGGCGAGGTCGCGGGCGATCTCGTCCAGCTGCCCCTCCACGCGCTCGAGCGAGTCGCGCCCTGCGCCGGCGGCGGCGAGGCGCTCCTCGAGCCGGTCGATCGAGTCCTCGATGCCCTCCAGGCGCTGCGACAGCGACCGCAGCCGGCGGGTGACCCGCTCGATGTCCGCGGCCGAGGGCAGGTTGAGGGCGCCCATGGCGGCCTCCTGGGCCTGCACGGCCTTCTCGCGCGTGTCGAAAGCGCGGGCGATGGCGCCATTCACGACCGGGTTGGAGATCAGCTCCTCGGCGATCTTGCCGAGGACCTCCTCGCCCTGCCTCGACAGCTTCTCGACGAAGGTCTCATCCTGCTCCGGGGCGGCCATCGGCGGCAGGGTAGAGGATGGCCGTGGCAAAGGGGTCCTCGGGGAGCATATCTAACCCTCGAGTCGAGGGTTAGAGTGGCCCTGGGCGCCCGTACCCCGGGTTTGGCGGGATTGAAGGTATCCAGGAGTGCGGTCGATACAAGGTCTTGATCTCGCACGCGAGGCTCGGTTGCGGCGTGCGGGGAGGTTACCCATTGAAGACCAAAAAGCCCTCAAGTAGCGTAGCTCTCGCCTCAGGTGTCCCTGATAGCCTGCGCGCGCACGCAGGGCATTCCTGTGAATGCCCCGAGGGAGGTCTTGGAACAGCACGGATGAAGACGCGGCGCCTCACCATCCTGCTTGTGGCGGGCGTCCTTGCCGCGGCCGGCCTCACCACGTTCACCATCCCCGCGAGCGCCCAGTCGGAGACGGTCAGCGTGCGGCTGCCCTCGGGCCAGGTCGTGCAGATCACCGTCGACGTGCCGCCGGGCGGCTCGCTCCAGGACATCAAGCTGCCGGGCACGATCGTCAACGACCGCACCAAGACCGCCCAGGCCGAGACCCCCGCGCCCGAGACTCAGCAGACCGAGACTCAGACCACCCCCGCGCCCCCGCCCGCCGACCCGGCGCCGCCGTCCGCGGGAGGCGGCTCCCCGCAGGGACGTACGACCAGCGGCGAGCGCGTTCACCAGGAGCGCGAGAAGGCCCGCAAGATCACTGCCGGGAAGCCTCCAGTGAAGGATGAGGGTTCGCGCGACAAGTCGACGAAGCTGCGCAAGGCCGACGGCACCCCCACTTCGAGCAACCCCGGCTTCATCGACGCGCTGCCCGGCCCGTCGACCGCCCACGGCGTACCCAACTTCATCATCCGCAAGTTCCGCGTGCCGCCCTTCCTCCTCCCGATCTACCAGGCCGCCGGGATCCAGTACGGCGTGCGCTGGGAGATCCTCGCGGCGATCAACGAGATCGAGACCGACTACGGCCGCAACCTGAACGTGTCGTCCGCGGGGGCGGCCGGCTGGATGCAGTTCATGCCCTCCACCTGGAAGACCTACGGCGTCGATGCCAACAAGGACAAGGTCAAGGATCCGTACAACCCGGTCGACGCCATCTTCGCCGCCGCCCGCTACCTCAAGGCCGCGGGCTACCAGGACGACGTGCGCCGCGCGATCTTCGCCTACAACCACGCCGACTGGTACGTCGACTCGGTTCTCCTGCGCGCGCGTCTGATCGCCGGCGTCCCGGCCGACCTGATCGGCTCGCTCACCGGACTCACCGAGGGCCGCTTCCCTGTGTACGCGCGCGCGCGTTACGCGGATGACCTGGCCGAGGCCGAGCTGCTCAAGCACGTCAAGCAGGGCGAGAACGCCGCCAACGTGGTCGAGTCCGCCGACGCCCGCCGCTCGATCGCCATCTACGCGCGCAGCGGCTCGCCGGTGGTCGCGGTCAACGACGGCGTGATCAAGAAGATCGGCGTGAGCGACTCGCTCGGTCGCTACGTGACCCTGCAGGACGTGTACGGCAACCGCTACACCTACGCCCACCTCGGGTCCGTGTCGCAGCAGTACCCCGTGCCCAAGACGGACGCCTCCGACCCGGGCCGGGCCGCTCGCGCGGTCAAGGCCAACGGCGACAAGGAGGACCCGAAGCCCTCCCAGGCCGCCTCGGCCGGCCGCCAGGTCGACGCCTCCGAGAGCGCGCCCGCCGAGGCCCCCGACGCCGGCGCGGCGAACGCCCAGGCGAGCGTCCCGATCAAGCAGCGCCTGTTCGCGCATCCGGATATGGATGGCGCGCGGCAGGCCGGGGGGCTCGACCAGCTGCTCGACGCCAAGGCGCGCAAGCAGGGCAGCTACGAGACCTACCGCAACTACTTCTCGCGGCCGTTCGGGCTCAACCCGAGCAAGGTCACGCTGCGCCGCCTGCGCGAGGGCTCGCACGTGATCGGCGGCACGATCATCGGCCGCATCGGGCGCACGGTCGTCAACCGCGCGCCGCACCTCGAATTCTCGATCCGCCCGGCGGGCCGCGGCGCGCCGGTGATCGACCCGAAGCCGCTGCTCGATGGTTGGAAGCTGCTCGAGGCGACCGCCATCTACCGCGCCTCCGGGCGCAACGTGCTGCACGGCGACGACTCCGATGGCATGTCGATCGGCCAGATCCTGCTGCTGCCCAAGCCGCAGCTCGAGCGCCGCGTGCTGGCGGACGACCGCGTCGAGATCTACGCCGGCGGCCGCGACGACATCCGCTCCGGCCAGATCGACCGGCGCGTGCTCGCCACGCTGGAGTACCTGGCCGAGTCCGGCCTGCGGCCGACGGTCAGCTGCCTCAAGGCGGGCCACAGCTTCCTCACGAGCTCGGGCAACGTCTCCGAGCACAGCTCCGGCAACGCGGCCGACATCGCGATGATCAACGGGGTCCCGATCCTCGGCCACCAGGAGCCGGGCGGGATCACCGAGCAGACCGTGCGCCGGCTGATGATGCTGCAGGGCACGATGGCTCCCCACCAGATCATCTCGCTGCTCGAGGTCGGTGGGGCGACGATGGCGATGGCCGACCACGCCGACCACATTCACGTCGGCTTCCGGCCGATGTTCGGTGCCAACAGGAAGCTCGGCCGGCAGGCGCTGGCGGTGCTCAAGCCGGGCCAGTGGTCCGACCTGATCGGTCGCCTGAGCGAGCTCGACAACCCGGTCGTGCCCACCAAGCCCTCCAAGTACGCGCTCCCGGCCGGCAAGCACCGGCCCGCGAGCGACGCCCACGCGGGCGAGTAGGCCGACGGCCGCGGCGCCCACCTTCGGCTGCGTCCAGCTCGAGTTCGGGTTCCCGCTCGGCCCGCCCGACGGGCGCTACCTGGTGCGGTCGGTTGCCGGCGGGAAGGTCGAGGCGGTGCTCGTGCTCGGGACGCCGGGGCGGGCGACGGTCGCACGCCCCGTGGCGTTCACGTCGATCGACGAGGCCGCCGAATGGCTGGGCGAGCTGCGGGCCGACAGGGAGCGGGTCGACCTCGAGGTTGGAGCCGCGCTCGTCGATCCTGAACCGAGCGATGCGCTCTTGGCGAGCCGCCGCGGCCGACCCCTACGTGGGCGAGCTGTCCTTCGACCGCTCGCTGGTGGCGCGAGTCGGCTACGGCAGCGGCGAGGCGGTGGCCGACGGCCGCCTGACGCGAGGCGATGGAGGTGCCGCGCCCCAAGGTGCGCCGGGCAAAGCGCTCGATGGAGGCTCCCGAGGAGCGCTTCGCGGCGCTGCTGGGAGCCCGGGAGCCGCAGCTCGTGGCCGAGGAGCTGGTGCTGAGGGCGCGCGCCGACCTGAACGCCGGCCGCCCGCGCGAGGCGGCGCTGCAGGCCCTGGTGGCACTGGAAGCCCTCGGCGGGCTCGCCGCGCTGCGGGAGGCTGTCGGGTCCGCCGCGAACGCGGCGCTGGCCGGGGACCTCGACACCGCCTCGGTCCAGGCGCTCACGGGAGCGGTGGAGGAGATGGAGACCGCGCTGCGGCGGCATCGTCTCGGCGGCTGAACGTCAGGGTCGCGGGGCCAGCTTCAGCCCAACCTCCTCATCGCTGCGGTAGACGGTCGCGCGACCGAGGCGCCCGGCGGTGCGCCGCAGCGCCCGCGCGAACTCGCGGGCGTCCCGGGCGCTGTCCCAGCGCCAGCGGAGCGTCAGGCCGTATCGGCCCCCGGTGCGCCACAGCGCGAACCCGCCTCCGCCCCATCCTGCCGCCGCGGGCGTCGACCGCCGACGCCCGTTGGCGGCCCGCAGCAACTGCTCGGTGTCGAACTCGCCGAAGTCGCCGCGCTCGACCAGCCGGGTGCCGGGCGGCGGCGCCACGACCACCCGCACCGGGCGCTCGTGCGCGTCGTACTTCGCCGGGTGCATCAGCTGCTCGGTCGACACCGGGGCCTGCGCCCCGAACGCGCGGTTGACCGCCGCCCAGCCGCCGCGGCTCTCGAGTCGGTTCACCAGCCGCGCGCCCGCCGCGTAGGGGAACACCAGGCTCTCGCGCACGTAGCGCGGCAGCCCGCTGGACGCCGGTACGGCCGCCTTGTCGAGCGCCTTCAGCGCCTGGGCCCGCACCACGGCGGGGATGTCGTTCCTGCCGGTTGCCTTCAGCACCGCGTAGTCGACCATGGCGATCGTCGCCGTGCCCTCGTGCAGAGCGCTGTCCGCCATCGAGCGATCGCGCTGGAAGCCCGTCGCGGCGCCCGAGCCCAGGTCGAAATGTTGGTCCTCGAGCGCGTGGGTCAGCTCGTGCGCCAGCGTGATCTCGCCGAGCAGGCCCGCCTGGCCCCCGGAGCCGACGACCGACAGCGTTCCCGTGCGCGGCAGGTAGTAGCCGCCCACCTCGCTGGACAGCGTCTTGCCGAACAGCTCGCGCAGGCTCGACCGAGGCGGCAGCAGGCCGAGCAGCGTCAGCAGCCGCTCCTCGGCTGCCACCTTGGGGCGCGGGATCTCGCGGTCCAGCTCGCGCAGCCCGTCCGCCCGCGCCTGCGCGCCGCTCACGTGTCGCACCCGCGGCAGGTGGTCGAACCGAAGCTCCCGCACGCGCTCGACGCGCCGGGCGATCGCGGCGATCGACGGCCCGGGTGCATCCGGCGAGCCATCGTCGTCCCCGGTCAGGAAGCCAATCACCGCCAGGATCGCCACCAAGCCGGCGATCACGGCGGCGATCGTCCCGTTCACGGCGAGGTCAGAGCGCCGCCAGCACCGCGCGCAGCTCCTCCACGACGTCGCCGCCGAGCTTGACCTCGGCCTCGTCGTCGTAGGGGGTCGGGCCCTGCGTGACCAGCGCCAGTCGGCCACCGGCCCCGCGCGTGATCGCCGGCAGCCCGGCCACCGGGTACACCTCGAGCGAGGAGCCGACGCACACCATCAGGTCAGCGTCGAGCGCCAGCGCCTGCGCCTCCGCGAGCGCCTGCTCGGGCAGCAGCTCGCCGAACAGCACCACGTCGGGCTTCAGCGGCGTGATGCAGCAGGGGCACTCCGGCGCGCCGTCGTCCTCGCGGAGCTGCTCGATCACCCGCTCGAGCTCGAACCTTGCCGCCGCAGTCGAGGCAGACGCTGTACTCGATCGACCCGTGCACCTCGATCAGCCGCTGGGTGCCGGCCACGCGATGCAGCCGGTCCACGTTCTGGGTGATCACGGCCTTGATCAGCCCGCGCCGCTCCAGCTCGGCCAGGACCTCGTGGGCCTCGTTGGGCCGCTTGTCCACCAGCGAGGCGAAGCGGTCCGAGTAGAAGCGCCAGAAGCGATCGGGGTCCCGCCGCCAGGCGTCGATGTGGGCGACCTCCATCGGGTCGACGTTCTCCCACAGCCCGGTGCGCGGGGTGCGGAAGTCGGGGATGCCCGACGGCACCGACACCCCGGCGCCGGTCAGCACGACCGCGCGCTCGGCGTCGCGCAGCAGCTCGGCCAGCCGGGCCGCGCGCGCGGAGATCGCGACGCTCATCGGCCCTTGAACTCGGCGCGGCGCTTGCCCAGGAAGGCCGCGATGCCCTCCTTGGCGTCCTCCGAGCCGAACGCGCGCGCGAAGCCCTCGGCCTCGGTGGCGAGCCCCTCGTCGAGGTCCGGGCGGTGCGAGCGCGTCTTGATCTCCTCGACCGCGATCGGTGCCTTCTCGGACAGCCGGCGCGCCCACGCCAGCGCGGTGTCGAACAGCTCGTGGTCGGGCACGACCTGGGTGGCCAGCCCCACCCGGTGCGCCTCGTAGGCGTCGATCGGATCCCCGCCCAGGTTCATCTCGAGCGCCTTCGCCTCGCCCACCAGCCGCGGCAGCCGCTGGGTGCCGCCGAAGCCGGGGATGATCCCGAGGTTGATCTCGGGCTGGCCGAACGTGGCCGACTCGGCCGCGACGCGGAAGTCGCACGCCATCGCCAGCTCGCAGCCCCCGCCGAACGCGATCGAGTTGACGGCCGCGATCGTGACGGTCGGCGACGTCTCCATCCCGCGCATGAAGCGGTGCGCGGACTCGACCAGGTCGGCGCCCTCCGCGTCCGGCGTCATCTTGGTGAACTCCTTGATGTCCGCGCCGGCGCTGAACGTGAAGATGTTCGACGAGGCGATCACCAGCGCCCGCGCCTTGCCGCCGACCTCGTCCCACACGGAGATCAGATCCCGCACGGCCTGCGGCGACAGCGGGTTCGCCGGCGGGCGGTTGAGCCAGGCGATCGCGATGTCGCCGCGGGTCTCGAGCAGCACGGTCTCGCGCTGGTCCCCGGCATCCGGCTGCGGGTAGGGGAAGAAGCCCTGGCCGGTCTTCTTGCCGAGCCGCCCCTGGGCGACCAGCCGGCGCAGCACCGTGGGCGGCTCGAACGCCGGGCCCCACTCGCGCTCGGCGTGCTCGAGCCCGTCGAGGATCGCGTCGAGACCGGCCTCGTCGGCGCGGCTGAACGGCCCGGGCAGGATGCCCGCGCCCATCATCATCCCGATCTCGATGTCCTTGGCGGAGGCAACGCCCTCCTCCAGCACCAGGCAGGACTCGACCAGGGTCTTGAGACCCATCCGCTCGACCAGGCTGTGGGTGCCCGCGCTAGTTGCCGTGCTCATAGAAGCCCTTTCCGGTCTTCTGGCCGAGGTTCCCGGCCTCCACCAGCTCCTTCATCTTGGCCGACACGAAGAAACGGTCCCCGTACGACTCGCGCAGGTGCTCGGCCACGTGCAGGACCGTGTCGAGCCCGAGCAGGTCGGTGAGGAAGAACGGCCCCATCGGGACCGTCCCCGAGTCCTTGATGACCTTGTCGACCTCCTCGACCTCGAGCCCCTCCTCCTCGGTCACGCGCCAGACCTCCGACACCGCCGAGTTGAGGATGCGGTTGACCACGAAGCCGGGCACCTCGCCGCAACGCACCGCGGTCTTGCGGATCTGCTGGGCGAAGTTGGCGGCGGTCTGGATCGTCTCCTCGGAGGACTCCTCGCCCTCGATCACCTCGATCAGCCGCATCATCGAGGCCGGGTAGAAGAAGTGGAAGCCGCACACCTTGTCGGGCCGGATCGTCGCCTCGCCCATCTCGGTCACCGACAGCGACGAGGTGTTCGAGGCGAGGATCGCGTGGCCGGGGGTGATCGAGTCGAGCTCGGCGAACACCGCCCGCTTGATCTCCATCCGCTCGGGCACGGCCTCGATCGCGAAGTCCACGTCGCCGAAGCCGTCGTAGTCGAGCGTGCCGTGGATGCGCCCCACGATCTCCTCGAGCTGGCGATCGGCGTTCTCCTGCGTGATCTTCTCCTTGGCGACGAGGCCGGCGAGCTGGCCCTGGGTCACGTCGCGGGCCTTGGTCAGGCCCGTGTCGACGAACTCCTGCTTGACGTCCTTGAGGACGACGGGGATGCCGGCGGAGGCGATCACCTGCGCGATCTCCCCGCCCATGGTCCCCGCTCCGACGACGGCGGCTTTGAAGACGAACATCGGCCGGAGGCTACTAAGGCAAACCGCGCGCGGCCGGCCGAGCCGGCCGCTTGCGGCTAGCGTGCCCCCGATGAGCCGGGGGTCGCTGCTCGAGCGGGGGCTGCACATCGCCGTGCTGTGGGCGCTGGCGGTCGCGCAGCCGCTGTTCCACCTGCTCGGTAGCAACCCGGAGTTCTTCGCCGCGCGCGGCTCGCCGCCGAGGGAGATCGTCGCCTTCGCGCTGCTGGTCACCTTCGCGGCGCCGCTGGCGGTGCTCGCCCTCGAATGGGCCGCGGACCGGATCGGTGAGGCGGTGGGCTGGGGCGTACACCTCGTCTGCGTGGCGCTGCTGATCGGGGCGATCGCCCTCCAGGCGATCTCGCAGGCCGGCACGTTGCCCGCGCTCGTGCTCGCAGTGGCGCTCGGCGCGGCGGGAGCGGTCGCCTACGTGCGGCTGTCCGCGGCGCGCTCGCTCCTGACCGTGCTCGGCCCGGCGCCGCTCGTGTTCCTGGCCCTGTTCCTGCTCGTGTCCGACGTCTCGGACCTGGTCTTCCCCGGCAGCGCCGACGTCCAGGCGGCGCACGTGCGCGCGACCGCTCCCGTCGTGCTCGTGATCTTCGACGAGTTCCCCGTCCACTCGCTGATGGGCGCCGACGGGCGCATCGACAAGCGGCTCTACCCCAACTTCGCGCGGCTCGCCGCCGACGCGACCTGGTACCGCAACACCGCATCGGTCGATCAGGACACCCCCTACGCGGTGCCCGCGATCCTCGACGGGCGGCTCCCGCGCCAGGACCGCCTGCCGGTCGCCGCGGACCATCCCCAGAACATCTTCAGCCTGTTCGGCACCCGCTATGAGCTGCACGTGCGCGAGGACGCCACGGCCCTGTGCGCGCCGACCCTGTGCAGGGATCGCGAGCAACGTGCCGGTCTGGGGCGACGTCGCGCGGGCCTACGCCCACGAGCTGCTCCCGGACGAGGTCGAGGACGCGCTGGAGCCGGACACCGACGAGGCGATCGAGGACACGCGGCTGGTCCCGCGCGAGAGCAAGCGCCATCGCTACGTGCGGCTGCACTACAACCTCGCCCACGACCGCCCGGCCCGCTTCGAGGCGTTCGTGCACGGCATCGAGGGCGGCCGGCGCCCGCGGCTGCACCTGATCCACATCCTGCTCCCGCACGTGCCGTATCAGTACCTGCCCTCGGGGCACGCGTATCGCCGCTCACCGAAAGAGGCGCTCCCCGGCTTGGACGGGCGGCCCGGCTACGGCAGCGAGTTCGTCGTCGAGCAGGCCTACCAGCGGCATCTGCTCCAGGTCCAGGCGACCGACCGGCTGCTCGGCGAGCTGCTCGACCGCCTGCACGAGGTCGGCATCTACGACCGCGCCGTCGTCGCCGTGGTGGCCGATCACGGCATGAGCTTCCGGCTCGGCCATGACCGGCGCCTCGTGCGCCCCGGCAACATCCAGGACATCGCCCCGGTGCCCTTCTTCCTGAAGGCGCCGGGGCAGCGGCGCGGCCGCGTCAGCGACCGGCCGCTGCAGACGATCGACGTGCTGCCCACGATCGCGGACATGCTCGGCGTGGAGATCCCGTGGAAGGTCGACGGCCGCTCGGCGCTGGCGCCGCCCAAGCCGCGCCGGCGCGAGATCGTCGCCAAGAAGTTCAAGCACACCTACCTCGTGGACACGCCGCGCTACGAGCCCGCCAAGCGGGCGGCGCTCGCGCGCAAGGTGAGGCTGTTCGGCGGGGACATCTACGCGTTCGGGCCGCGGCCCGACCTGATCGGCGACCCCGCGCCGCCCGGCGGTCACACCGTCGAGGTGGACCCCGAGAGCGGCTTCGTCCCGGCGCACGTGGCGGGCCGGATCCCGGACGGCGAGCGCGGCGGCGGTCGCACGGTGGCCGTGGCCGTGAACGGCCGGGTGGCCGCGACGGGGCTGACCTTCACGCTGGCGGGGGGCCGCGACGAGCAGTACTCGGTGGTCGTGCCGGAGCGGGCGTTCGAGCCGGGCGCCAACCGGATCGAGGTGCTCCTGGTCGAGGGCGACGAGCTGGAGCCCGTCTAGCGCAGCCCGGCCTCCTCGTGCGCCTCGACCTCGAAGCGGGAGATCGTCCGCCGCAGCGAGTCGCGCAGGGCCCGCCGGATGAAGATCACGTCGGCGACCGGCCCCAGCAGGCCGTAGCCGGTGAGGGTGTACTCCAGGCTCAGCTCCACCCACGCCCCGGCCTCGCTCTCGCTCGCGCGGAACGTCTGCCGGCCGGACAGCCGGTCCTCGAAGACCAGCGTGGCGAAGCGCCCGGGGGCGCCCTCGGCGACCTTCTCAGTCACCCGCCCGCGCCCGGCGGGGATCGACTCCCAGACCGCCCGGCTGCCCTCCTCGGGCCACCCCGGATCGAGCTCGACCACCCGCGCGAAGCCCTCGATGAAGCCGGACCAGCGCGACACGTCGGTCCACAGCCGCACCGCCGCCTCGGGCGTCAGCGGCACCTCGGCCTCGGCCCGAGCCGTCCTCACCCGTACACCTCGCGGACGATCTCGTCGATCGAGCGTCTTGACCGAGTCGAGGAAGGGCCGCACCTCCTCCACCAGCCGCTCGTACTCGGCTCGTCCCTCGTCCGTGAGCGAGTAGTAGCGCCGCGTGCGCCGCTCGGGGTGCTCCCATTCGCCGGCGATCAGCCCGCGCGACTCCAGCTGGCGCAGCAGCGGGTACATCGTGTTCGGGTTCACCGACAGCACCCCGGCGGTCATGCCCGCGATCCGCTCCATCAGCTGGTTGCCGTAGCTGGGGCCCTGTGCGATCAGGTGCAGCACCAGCAGCGGCAGCACCTCGCGCCGGCGCAGCTCGCCGGTGAACGGGTCCTGGGACCGCTTCGACGGCGGGGCGTCCGTCGCGTCGAGGCCGCCGGCCTGCGCCACGGCCTCGCGCACCGCGCGACGGCTGCGGTCCCGTTTAGACCCGCTCACTCAGCGCATGCTGACATGCGCGGGATGTACCCCTTGCGCACTCGGCCGAGCCGAGTGCTTCCGGCTCACGCAGTCGCGGTTGCGGGCTCCTCGACCCGGCGAGGCATGAGCACCTCACGGGCGATCACGAGCCGCTGGATCTGCGACGTGCCCTCGTAGAGCTGCATGATCTTGGCGTCGCGCATCAGCTTCTCGACCGGGTACTCCTTGATGAAGCCGTAGCCGCCGTAGACCTGCACGGCGTCGACGGTGATCTCCATCGCGGAGTCAGCGGCGAAGCGCTTGGCGTGCGAGGAGGCGAGCGTGTTGCGCTCACCCTGGTCGAGCAGCGCGCCCGACTTCCAGGTCAGCAGGCGGGCGGCCTCGATCTTGGTCGCCATGTCGGCGATCATGAACTGGATCGCCTGGTGCATCGCGATCGGCACGCCGAACTGCACGCGCTCCTTGGAGTAGTCGCGGGCGAACTCGAAGGCCGCCTGCGCGATGCCGACCGCCATTGCCGACACGCCCGGCCGCGTGCGGTCGAGGGTCATCATCGCGAGCTTGAAGCCCTTGTTCTCCTCGCCGAGGAGGTTGCCGGCGGGGATCTCGACGTCGTTGAACGAGATCATCGCCGTGTCGGAGGCGCGCTGACCGAGCTTGTCCTCCTTCTTGTCCACCACGACGCCGGCGTCGCGCGGGACGACGAAGGCCGAGATGCCGCGGTGGCCGGCCTCCTTGTCGGTCTTCGCGTAGACCGTGTACCAGTCGGCATGCGAGCCGTTGGTGATGAAGCACTTGGTGCCGTTGAGGACGTACTTGTCGCCCTTCTTGACGGCCGAGGTCCGCATTCCCGACACGTCGGAGCCGGCGTCGGGCTCAGTGAGACAGAACGAGGCCAGCGCGGGGCCCTCGGCGAGCATCCCGAGGTACTCCTTCTTGACCTCCTCTGAGCCGCCGATCGCCACCGGCGCGGAGGCCAGTCCGTTGCACATCAGCGAGGTGCCGATGCCCGAGCAGCCCCACCCGAGCTCCTCCTCGATCAGACAACCGGAGAGGTAGTCGAGCCCGGGCCCGCCGTACTCCTCGGGGATGTGGGAGTTCATCAGGCCCACCTCCCACGCCTTCTCGATGATGTCCTTGGGGAAGGTTGAGTCGCGGTCGTAGTCCCATGCCTTCGGCCGCATCTCCTTCTCGGCGAAGTCGTGGGCGAGCTCGCGGATGTCCTTCTGCTCGTCGGTCAGGTTGAAGTCGACCATGGAGGCTGCTCCTCAGTGCCCGGACGACCCTCCCGGGCCACCCGATTGATTCGTCAGTCAACGGAGTAGACCCCAGGTTACAGCAGGGGGCGGCATGCGGGACACTTCATCGGTGGATTTCGGCACCGCGCTGATTGCAATCGCGATAGTCGCCGTGTTGGTGGCGGCCGTCTCCTATTGGGGCACAGGGCGGATCTACGCCGGTCTGGGCCGCGAGGGCGGCCTCGACATGACCCGTGAGCCGCCTGCCCAGGCCAGCGGAGCGGAGGTGCAGGAGGAGATCCGCCAGATGCTCGAGGCCAAGTCGCTCCGCCGCCAGGCCCGCGGCGAGCCCGGCCTGGACGTGGAGGCCGAGCTGACCGCGCTCACGCAGACCACGGCGGCCGGCGATCCCGGCCTGCGCGACGAGGTTCGCCAACTCGTGATCGCGCGCAACGAGCGTCGCCTGCGCCAGGGCAAGGAGCCGCTCGACGTGGAGGCCGAGATCGAGCGCCAGCTGCGTGCGGCCGGGGGGTGACTAGCCCTTCCCGCGGGTATAGGCTCAGGCCCGTCATGGCAGACGACCGCCGCATCGAGCTCGACGACCTGCTGGTACGCCCGGGGACCTATCTGAACCCCCAGACCGAGGTGCTGGTCGTGGTGGACGACTCCCCGTCGATCGACGGCGAGATCTTCAACCTCGAGGAGTTCGAGGGCGCCGACTGGGTGCTGATCTCGGACGACGTGCCGACCGACGAGTCCCGCCGCGACGAGCTGCTCGAGAAGTTCCAGGCGACCTACCACGGCGGCGACGGCCGCGACGTGCCGCGCACGCCGCCCGACGACGACCCCGGCGAGATCGAGCCCGACCCCGAGGAAGCCGGCTTCACGGCCGAGGAGTAGCCCTCGCGGCCGGCGCGTAGGCTTCCGCGCCCATGCGCCCGATCTATGTCCTAGGCGTCTTCATCCCGGTCGCGATCGCGCTGGAGCTGGCGGACGCCGGCCCAGTGGTGATCTTCGGCGCGGCGGCGCTGGCCGTGATCCCGTGCGCCGCCGTGATGGGCGAGGCCACCGAGGCGATCGCAGCCCGGACGGGGCCTGGCATCGGCGGCCTGCTGAACGTGACGTTCGGGAACGCGCCGGAGCTGATCATCGCCTTCTTCGCCCTGATCGAGGGCCTCCAGGAGGTCGTGAAGGCGTCGATCGTCGGCTCGATCATCGGCAACATCCTGCTGGTCATGGGCGCGGCGATGTTCGTGGGCGGGCTGCCGCGCGAGAAGCAGACATTCAGCCAGACAGCGGCCCACGCCCAGTCCGCGATGCTGATGCTGGCGCTGGTCGCGCTCGTCTTCCCGGCGATCTTCCAGCTGATCCACGGCGGCGGGCTGCCGCGGGTCGGCGTGGACGAGGTCGACTTCGGCTCTGACCTCGAGCACCTCTCGTTCGGGGTGGCGATCGTCCTTCTGATCTCGTACGTGGCCGGCCTGATCTTCTCGCTCAAGACCCACCGCGCCGTGTTCAACCCCTATGGCGACAGCGGCGAGGAGGAGGCGCACCACTGGCCGGTGAGGCGGGCGGCGATCTACCTGGCCCTGGCGGCCGTGGCGGTCGGCGTGATGAGCGAGATCCTGGTGGGCTCGATCACCGAGGCCTCGGAGGACATCGGGCTGTCTCAGTTCTTCGTCGGCGTGTTCGTGGTCGCGATCGTGGGCAACGCGGCCGAGCACTGGGTCGCCGTGCTGGTGGCGGCCAAGGACAAGATGGACCTCGCGGTCAACATCGCCATCGGCTCGAGCGCGCAGATCGCGTTGTTCGTGGCCCCGCTGCTCGTCCTGGCCTCGTTCGTCATCGGGGATCACCCGATGGCACTCGTCTTCAACGGCTACGAGCTGGGCGCGCTGTTGTCCGCGGTGCTGATCGCGAACCTGGTCACGCAGGACGGCGAGTCGAACTGGTTCGAGGGCGTGCAGCTGCTGTCGCTGTACGCGGTGCTGGGGCTGGTCTTCTACTTCGCCTGAGCGAGCTCGGCGAGCGCCCGCGCGGCCGTGCGGGCCATCCCCAGCAGCACGGCTCGGTTCACGTTGGCGAGCGTGTCGCAGGGCAGGTGGTAGCAGGGATCGCGTGGCCTGCCGCCCGGCCCGCGCTCGGTCGCGCCGGTGTAGAGGCCATTGATCGGGATGCGCTTCCCCTCGAAGGCCGAGCTGTCGGAGCGGTTGCCGACGAGCACGCCGCGCTCGCGCCCCGGGTGCAGCCGGCGCAGCAGCCGCCCCAGCCGGCGGTCGCCGTCGGAGTAGACCGCGGGCACCGCGTTCGGAGAGCCGACCATGTCGAAGTTGAGGTAGGCGCCGATCTCGCGTCGCTCGTCGTCCGAAAGCTCGCGCACGTAGCGTTTCGATCCGATCAGACCCTCCTCCTCGGCGCCCCAGAACGCCAGCCGCACCCGGCCCGGCGGCCGCGGCCCGAAGGTTTGCGCGACCTCCAGCAGCGTCGCGACACCCGAGCCGTTGTCGTCGATCCCGGGGCCGTTCGGGACCGAGTCGAGGTGCGCGCCGGCCATCGCCACCCGTCCCGTGCGCGGGCCGATCTCGGCGATCACGTTCTCGGTGCGGGCCGGGCGCGTCTTCGCGTTCACGGTCAGCTGGACCCGATCGCCGTCGCGCGCGGGGATCCGCGTGCTCAGCAGCGCCACGGGGAGCCCGAGCCGGGGTACCGCCAGCGTGGCGCTGGCCACGCCGCGCTTCGACGACGACGTCTGCGCGATCAGCGCGCTGGCCCCGGCCCGGCGGGCGTTGAGCGTCTTGCGCCAGAGGAAGCAGGTGCCGAAGCCGGTGAACGCGACCTCGCCGGGCTGCAGGGCCGCGAAGTCCGCGGCCTCGCAGCCGTCGCCGACGGCCCGCAGCGGTGCGTCCGCGTGGCCCGCCGCGGAGTAGCTCGGCACGCGGAAGTCGCGGATCGGCTCGAGGACGGTGCCCGCCACGCTCATGGTCGCCGGCGAGCGCTCGCGCCAGCCCGCCATCGGGACCGGCTGAACCTCGACGCGCCAACCGGCGGCGCGCAGGACGCGGGTCACGTAGTCCACCGAGGCGGTGAAGCCGGGAGTCCCCGCGGCGCGCTGGCCACCGTGGTCGGTCGCGATGCGCTGGAGGGCGGCCAGGTGCCGAACGAGATCGCGCTGGGCGATCGGGCGCGGGGGCGGCGGGGGGGTCGTGTCCGAGTCGTTCGAGCCGGAGTCGCAGCCGGCCGCCAACAGCAGGGCAACCAGGGCTAAGAGCAGTCGCGGCGCGATGGGGCGCACGGTAGGCCAAGCGCGCCCGGCGCGCCGCCTACGCGGCCGCGAAGCCCGACTTGCGCCGGTTCAGCTCGCGGGCGCTGATGATCTTGTCGACCAGGCCGTAGTCGATCGCCTGCTGGGCGCTGAAGAAGCGGTCGCGCTCCATGTCGTCGTGCACCTGCTCGACCGTCTGGCCGCGTGTGCCGCGAGTAGATCTCGTCCAGCAGCCTGCGCAGCTCGAGGATCTCCTTGGCGTGGATCTCGATGTCGGTCGACTGGCCCTGGAAGCCGGACGACGGCTGGTGGATCAGGATGCGCGAGTTCGGCAGCGTGAAGCGCTTGCCCTTGGTGCCGCCGGTCAGGATCAGCGAGGCCGCCGACATCGCCATGCCGTAGCAGAGGGTGCTCACGTCGGGGCGGACGTACTGCATCGCGTCGTAGATCGCCAGGCCGGCGTGGAGGGAGCCGCCGGGCGAGTTCACGTAGACCGAGATGTCCTTGTCGGGGTCGTCGGACTCGAGGTGGATCAGCTGGGCGACCACCAGGTTCGCGATGTCGTCGTCGATCTGCTGGCCGATGAAGATGATGCGCTCGTTCAGCAGGCGCGAGTAGATGTCGAAGGAGCGCTCCCCGCGGGAGGTCTGCTCCAGGACCATTGGGACGAGTGAGCTCTGGGCGCGGCCGATCTGCACGGTGTTCTCCTTGCGATAAGGTGCAACTGTCTGGTTGCTCACAATAGCGCAACCGTACGGTTGCACCTGGAGGTCCCCCAAATATGGAGCTAAGCCGCGAGATAACCCTCCCCGCCCCCGCCGACGAGGTCTGGCGCTCGCTGGCCGAGCCGGCCTGGCTGGGCGAGGACGCCGCGATCGAGCTGCGCCCGGACGGGGACGTCCGCGCCGGCGACCGCACCGGCTTCGTCGAGGAGGTCGAGGAGCCCAGCCGCCTGGTGTTCTGGTGGTCGGCTCCGGGTGAGGACGCCACGCGCGTGGAGCTCGAGCTCGAGGCGGACGGCGACCTGACCCACGTGCGGGTCGTCGAGTCGCGGCCGCTGGCCCTGCTCGACCTCTACGGCGCCGAGATCGTGCACGCCGTGCCTCAGCGACCGGGGGCCCAGCAGCCGGAGCTGCTCGCCCGCTGATGGGCGCCGCGGACGCCGTCTTCGGCGCGCTCTCGGACGGCACCCGTCGCAACCTGCTGGCCCGGCTCGGCGAGCTCGGCGAGGCGAGCGCCACCGACCTGGCCCGTGAGCTGCCCGTGACCCGCCAGGCCGTGCAGAAGCACCTCGGCACGCTCTCCGAAGCCGGTCTCGTGGCCGCCCGCCGCTCGGGGCGCGAGGTGCTCTACCGCTCCACCCCGGCGCCGATGTCCGACGCCATGGCCTGGATGGCGGAGGTCGGCGGGCAGTGGGACGAGCGCCTGGCGGCGCTCGAGCGCCAGTTCTCGCGAGCCGAGCGCACGCGCGCATGACCGCGCTGGCGGTCGGCTTCGGGCTCGGGCTGTTCGTCGGGTCCCAGCCGGGCCCGGTGTCGCTGCTGTGCGTGCGCTCGGTGCTGCGCGGCGCGTTCGCCACCGGTGTGGCGATCGGCGCCGGAGCGGCCCTGATCGACCTGCTCTACGCCGGGCTCGGCCTGGCGGGAGCCGCCAGCCTGCTCGAGATCGACGGGCTGCGCCTGGCGCTGGGCGCCCTCGGGGCGCTGGTGCTGGCGGCGATCGGCGCGCGCACGCTCTGGGCCGCCTTCCGGGTCCGGCTCGGCGGCGAGGCGCCCGCCGAGGTCGCGACTCCCCGCCGCGCCTTCGCGACCGCGCTGGCGGCCACCGCCTCCAACCCGCTCACGATCGCGACCTGGGCGGCGATCTTCGCGGCCGCGTCGACGGCCTCGCTGGGCGGCGCTGACGGCTCGGCGGCGAGCGCCGCCCTGCTGCTCGGCGGCGTTGCCTGCGGCACGCTGACCGCCTTCACGGGCCTGTCGATGCTGGTCGCCCTGGTGCGCGGCCGCTTCGGGCCGCGCATGCTGACCGCGGTCGACGCGGTGGCGGGCGCGGGGCTGCTCGGCTTCGCCGGCGTGCTCGGCTGGCGCACGGCGCACGACGCGTGATCCTCGCCCAGATCAGCGACCCGCACGTCACGATCGGCCCCGAAGACGCCGGCTCCGCCGAGGCGCTGGCCGCGGCGGTGGCCGCGGTGGAGGCGTTCGAGCCCCGGCCCGACGCGGTGCTGCTCAGCGGGGACGTGACCGAGCACGCCACCGGCGCGGAGTACGAGCGCGCCGCCGAGCTGCTCGAGCCGCTGTCGATGCCGCTCCACGTGATGATGGGCAACCACGACGACGTCGACGGCCTGCGCGCCCACCTGGGCGCGCCCGGCGACCCGGGCGAGCCGCTTCAGTACTCCGAGCAGCTGGGCGAGCTGAGGCTGGTCGCCTGCGACACCACGGTGCGCGGGCACAACCACGGCGAGCTGGGCCCGGAGCGCCTCGCCTGGCTCGAGCAGGAGCTGGCGCGCGACCCCGGCACGCTGACCGTGCTCGCGATGCACCACCCGCCCGTGCTGATCGGCGTCCGCCCGCTCGACGAGATCGCGCTCGCCGAGGCGGACCGGCTCGCCCTGGCCGAGCTGGTGGCCGCGAACCCGCAGGTCAAGCGGATCGTCGTCGGCCACGTGCACCGAGGTGCGACCGGCGGCGTCGGGGGCTGCCCCGTCTTCGTCTGCGCCAGCTCATACCTGCAGCTGGCCTTGGACCTGCGGCCCGCGAGCGAGATCGCTCTCGTTCGCGAGCCGCCGGTCTTTGGCCTGCACGTGGTCGTCGGCACCGAGCTGATCTCCCACTCGGTGCCGATCGGTGACCACGGGCGGCCGTTTCGCCTCTACTAGCGGCGAATCCGCAGGTGCTGGGTGATCGTCCGCTTGTTGCCGGCGCGGTCGGTCACCGTCACCACGAGCTTGAGCTTGGCGAGCTGCGCCCCGGTGAGGGCACGGCGCGCCTTGCGCGTGAACTGCAGCGTCAGCGTCTTGGTGGCGCCTCCGGTCGCGTTGGCCCCGCCGCTCCAGAGCACGGTCTTACCCTTCATCCCGTGCCGCTTGAGCAGCCGCGCCGTCGTTGACTCGGCGGTGAGCGTCGCCGTCAGCTTGCCGCTCTCGTTGCTCTTGACCTTGACCTTCAGGCCGCCCTTCAGCACGTTGCCGAGGTGCAGCCCGGACGCCATCGAGAGCGAGGCGGACGGTGCCGTCCGGTCGATCGCGACCGGTGGGTTGGTCGGCCCCGTCGGTCCCGTGGGGCCGGTCGGACCGGTCGGGGACGAGCTGGGCGGACCCGAGGGCGGCCCGGTGGGCGGACCCGTGGGCGGGTCGGTGGGCGGACCGCCAACCGTCTCGCAGTCGGCGGCAACGATGTCCAGGTCGTCGCGGACGACCTTGTCGGCACCGGCACCGCAGGTGTCGGTGTCGGCCTTGTCGTCGTTGGAGTCGATCTCGTCGTCCCCGTCGCCGGCGTCGATCGTGTCTACGCCGCCTCCGCCGACCAGGACGTTCTTCTGGGCGTCGCCCGTGATCTGGTCGGCACCGGATCCGCCGCGGACGTTCTCCACGTCGTCCCGGATCAGGTCGCCCTCGCCTGCGCCGGCGGTGGCGCCATCGTTGGCGACGCCGTCGAGCGTCAGGCTGAGCGGCTCGAGCGCGACGAGTAGTCCGCCGTGTCGCTGCCGAGGCCGCCGACGAGCACGTCCGCGCCGCCGCGGCCGTCGAGCACGTCGTCGCCCGCCCCGCCGGTGAGGCGGTTCGCGCTGTCGCTGCCGATCAAGGTCATGCCACCGCTGCTCGCGTACATGTCCTCGATGTCGGAGGCGAAGTTGTCGCGACCGCCGACGCCGTCGTTGGCCACGCCGTCGAGGCTGACCTTCAGCCCCTTCACGACCGCGGCCGGGGCCGGCAGGTCGAAGAAGGTGGCGGTGTCCTGGCCCTCGCCGCCCGTCACCTTGTTGGACGCGGGAGCCGGGCACGCGACCGGGAAGGAGCGGATCACGTCGTCGCCGGCTTCGCCGTTCGCCGTCGTGTTCCCGCCCAGCGTGATCTCGTCGGCACCCTCGCCGCCGTTGACCACATCGGCGTCGCAGATCTTCTGCCCGGTGTCGGTCGAGTCGTCGGCGAACAGCCTGTCGTCGCCGCCGTTGCCGTCGATCGCGTCGGCGCCGCCCATGCCGACCAGGTAGTCGGCGTTCGCGGTGCCCTTGATCGTGTCGGCCTGGTCCGAGCCGAAGGCGTACTCGATGTCCGAATGGACGTTGTCGCCCTCGTTGTTCTCGCCGTCGTCGGCCACGTCGTCGAGCGTGATCGTCTGGCTACGCTTCACGGCGCTGTCGGAGCGCCACGTGTACCTCATGTAGTCCGTACCGGCGTCGCCGTGGTAGTCGTTCGGCTGGCCCGAGTCGACGCCCGCGACGAACAGGTCGTCGTCGGGGCCGCCGTTGAAGGTGCGCGGGACCGGCAGGACCACGTTGGTCCGGTCGGTGTCGTAGAAGGTGTCCTTGCCGTCGTCGCCGTTGACCACGATCGGCACGTCGGCGGCGATGATCTGGACCACGTCGTCCAGTCGCCGAGGTTGACCTCGACGCGGTCGATGCCGCCGAGCATCGGGGGTGTCGCAGCTCACGGCGTCGGACCCGATGGGTCGCCGGGCGGTCGGATAGGCGTGGCAGTTCGCGTCGCCCGTGATGTGCACGGGCGGTGTCCCGCCGTCCGCGGGCTTCAGCTCCGCGACCTGCCACTGCGGGCCGCCCTCGATCCAGAGGTTGTTGACCTCGCCGGCCGCCGCGTCAACGTGCAGCACCTGCTGGGTCCCGTCATCTGTGATGTTGGCGGTCGCAGCGCTTGCCGCCGGAGCGAAGGCTCCGAGAGCCAGCGCCGCGACACCGCCAACGAGCCATCCATGGCGTCTTGGATCCATCGCGCCAAGGTAGGTCAGGTTTGGTCAAAGCGCCAGCAAGTTGCGAAAAACCTTCAGCGGTGGCCGTTTGACCTAGAACAAACGTCCAATGAGAGGCGGTTTCACGCAGGGATCTCGCGCTTTGACGCAGCGCCGGCGCTGCGAAATCGTGCAGGTATCTAGCGGGCGGCCGTCTCGCGCTGCTCGTGCTGGAATTCCGAGCCCCTGTGCATCGCCTCGGCGCGCTCGCGCCGGTGCAACTCGGCGTCCGGATCGCGCCGATCGGCGCGGATCGAGAGCAGGATCCCGATCGTGAACGCGGTGGCGATGATGGCCAGGCTCGCGACCGGCCCGACCTTCACGAGGTCCTCGATCAGCAGCTTCACGCCGACCAGGCCGAGCACGATCGCGATCGTCTCGTCGAGGTAGCGGAAGCGCGCGACCAGGCTCTCCACGAGCACGAACAGCGCCCGCATGCCGAGCAGCGCGAAGACGTTGCCCATCCAGATCAGCAGCGGGTCGCGCGTGATCGCGAACGCGGCCGGGATCGAGTCGATGGCGAACGCGATGTCGGCGAACACGATCGCCGCCAGGCAGAGGAAGATCGGGGTGGCGTAGCGCCGCCCGTCCTTGTGCACGAACCAGCGCCCGCCGTGGAACTCGCTCGTCACCGGGTACACGCGCCGCACGGCTCGGACCATCAGGTTTCTGTCGGGGTCGACGTTCTCGGCTACGCCGCGCCAGATCCGGAAGGCGAGCACGATCAGCGCGCCACCGAGCAGGTAGATCACGGCGTGGAACTGCTCGATCAGCTCGCTGCCGCCGAGGATGAACACGCCCCGCAGCGCCAGCGCGGCGACGATCCCCCAGTAGAGCAGCCGCGGCCGGCGCTCGTAGGGCACGCCGAAGTAGGCGAACAGCAGCAGGAAGACGAACAGGTTGTCGAGCGAGAGCGAGCGCTCGATCAGGTAGACCGTCGTGTAGACGACGGCGTCCTGGGAGCCCTCGAGCAGCCACACCGGGATGGCCGCGAGCAGCGACAGCACGAGCCAGCCGATCGACCAGATGACCGCCTCGCGGAAGCTCGGCTCGTGCCCGCGCGCGAAGAAGTGCAGGTCGATCCAGAGGAACACGAACAGGGCGAGGATCAGGCCTGCCAGCAGTGCGGCGTCGGCTCCGGTCACGGCCTTGGACCTTAGATGGCAGCCGGGGGCTCACGCCCCCGGCTTGCCGCTTACAGTTCGGGGGGATGCTCGGTCACGTAGCCGTCGGCACCTGGAGCGGCGGGCGCTTCATGCGCTTCGGCGAGCCGATCTCGGACGAGCGCCTCGAGGCGCTGCTGCGCCCGGACGCCGGCATCCGCACGGTCATGACCGCCGACGCCTACGGCGCCGGCGAGGCGGACGCGCTGCTCGGCCGGGCCCTCGCGGGCGTGCCGCGCTCCGACTACGCGCTGGTGGGCGCGATCGGGCACGACTTCTACGAGGGCGAGCGCGACGGCGCCAAGGGCTTTCCGCGCTTCACCGACCCGCGCCTGCGCGGCCCGGATGGCTACGCCGACTACCTGCGCATGGCGGCCGAGCGCAGCCTCGAGCGGCTCGGCGCCGACGCCTTCGACGTCCTGCTGCTGCACAACCCGGATCGGCGCGGCTTCGAGTCGGCCCAGGTCTGGGAGGGCCTGCGAGCGCTTCGCGACGAGGGGCTCACGCGCGAGCTGGGCGTGGCGCCCGGGCCCGCCAACGGCTTCACGCTCGACCTGATCGGCTGCTTCGAGCGCTACGGCGAGCTGATCGACTGGGCGATGCTGATCCTGGGCCCGCTGGAGCCCTGGCCGGGCGAGCTGCCGCTGGCCGCCGCCGAGCGCAACGGCGTGCGCGTGGTCACCCGGGTGGTCGACTACGGCGGCCTCTTCCATGACGACGTCCTGCCCGGGCACGAGTTCCCGCGCGGCGATCACCGCGGCTTCCGGCCGGACGGCTGGGTGGAGGCGGGGCGCGAGAAGCTCGACCGGCTGCGCCCGCTGGCCGAGCGCCACTCGCTGACGCTGCTTCAGCTGGCCTGCGCGTG
The DNA here is from genome assembly GCA_963722245.1 of uncultured Thermoleophilaceae bacterium. GTDB lineage: Bacteria > Actinomycetota > Thermoleophilia > Solirubrobacterales > Thermoleophilaceae > JACVRW01. The sequence goes on along the minus strand of CAVRKM010000012.1, from coordinate 67,288 downwards.
GAACCTCGCGCACCCGGCGGTCGAGTGCGTGGCGCCGACCCTGATCGAGGAGGCCGGCAGCCCCAAGTCGATCGAGCTCAAGCGAGAGGAGCTGGCAGGCGTGCCGGCGGTCTCGCCGCTGAGCGCGGAGGAGGTCGAGACGATCCGGGCGATCGGCGACAACACGGGCTCGATGCTCCTCAAGGGGGCCACGCCCGACCACGACGGCGAGGAGGCCCCCGACCGCTGGGCGGTCGGGCCCGAGCAGGCCGCGGTGGCGCGAGCGCTGGGGCATCGACGCCGGACAGCGACCTTCGCAAGACGGTCGCCCCGGTTTAGCGCGGCAAGCCCCCGGTCCGCGCGGCAAGCCAATCTTCGCGGGGGTCCGGGGGCGCGAGCCCCCGGCTGCCATCTAAGGCTGCTGAAGCAGGTCCGCGCAGCGCTGCAGCTGCTCGGTGTCCTCGGGGCGCGCCTTGTCGAGACAGTCCGCGTACTTGCGGAACTGGTCGGCGTCGGACGAGGTCGTCCCCGAGCCCGAGTCGCCCTCCTCGGGCCCTGGCTCCTGGCCCGTGCCGCCACCCGCGCCGAGCGCGCCGATCGCGCCCCCGAGCGAGCTGGTCAGCCTCGACAGCGGGCGGGAGTGGGTCGGGGCCTCTATCTCCTGGTTGCCGTTGACGTTGTGCAGCTCGACCGAGAACGTGATCGAGCCGCCCTTGAGGCCGCCCAGTCCGGCCTGGCTGGCCTCGGGGATGTCGAACTCGATCTTGCCCGAGACCCTGCGGATCAGGTTGTCCTGCTTGCCCGAGTAGACGTCGAAGCTGGGGTTCTTGACGGCGTCGGCGAGCGCCTGGATGTCCTTCCCGGTGAGCCGCGGCGGCGTCTCCTTGCTCGAGCCCAGCGCGCCCGCCGACCTGCGCACGAACACGTTCAGGTTGCGCATCAGCCGGGCCACGTCGAGCGTGCCGGACACGTGGTTGGTCTCCACCCCGCCGACCTCGGCGTCGCCCTCGTCCTTGGCCTCTGCCAGCCAGGAGCGCGGGTCGAGCCCGAGCTCGCCGAGCGGCCTGCTGCCCTTGCCCTGCGCGAGCGCCCGGTTGGCCTGGCGCACCTGCGCCGCGGGCTGCTCGTAGTACACGTCCTGGAACTTCAGGAACACCCGGTCCCCGGTGGTCAGCACGCCGCTCGTGATCGTCTGGCCGCCGTTGCCGGAGCCGATCCTCAGCTCGATGTCCGCGGAGGGCAGCTTGCCCGGGTTGGTGCGGAACGGCCCCTCGGCCTCGATCTTGATCGGGTCCTTGAGCAGACCGTTCAGCTCGATTTCGGCCTCCAGCTTGAGGTCCGCGCTGTGGATCTGGCCGGAGAACGCCTGGTCGAGCAGGTTCTCCACGCCCGTCTGGTCGTCGTCGCCTCCGCACGAGCCGAGCGTGAACGCGCCAAGCACGAACAAGAGGAGCAACGCGAGGCGGCGCACGCGCCGCAGGATAGGGAACCCTGCGCCCCCGGCCGACCGGGGCGCCTTGGCGCGGAGTGGGCGAACTCGTGCATTTTTGGGGTATTCGCGCAACCCTGCGCCACCATGATCGTTGTATTGAGGATGCGTCAATTCAGCCTTGCCCTCGCGCTGGGGGTGGCCGCGATCGTGCTCGCGGCGGCGCCGGCCCAGGCGGGCCAGGTGATCGTCGTCGACGGCAACCACGCCGAGCGCGTGAACGACCCGAACGCCCCGTCCAAGGCGGAGATCGAGCTGCCGCCCGCCGGCGGGGCGGCCGTTGCCTCGTCCGCTCGCGGCGGCGCGAGCGCCCGCGCCTGGGCGCGCGCCCGCAGCTCCGCCAAGCCGCGCGCGGATCGGCTGGCCGTCTACAGGGCGCTCAAGCGGGCGCTGCGCTCGAAGCGGATCAGCGCCGCCTCCTACCGGCGCTGGCGCGGCTGGTACGTGCACGCCATCCGCACCTATCGCCACCTGCGCGGCGCGCGCAAAGCCCAGCTGGGCTACGTGATCGACTCCGTCGAGGCCCTGGCGCTCGGCGACATGCTCAGCCCCACGCGCATGCCGGCCGCCTTCGTGGGGCTCGAGCGCAACCGGCGCTACTGGCCCTCGCTTCCCTTCCCGGCGGCGCGCGACCAGGTCACGTTCAAGGGCAGCCAGGTGGTCTACGTCTACTTCCCCGGCGAGGGGCTGCAGCTGCACCCGCTGACCACGTTCAAGAAGGCGAACAACATCCACGGCGCCTGCGAGCGCGGCGAGGCGGGCTGCGACAAGGCCGCCCTGCGCCGCCTGCTCGACGAGATGGAGTCGCTGGCCGTGCAGCGCTCGCCCCAGTTCATCGCCTGGGAGTACGGCTTCCACTTCGACGGCGGCACGCCGCCCTGGATCAGCGGCATGGCGGACGCCACCGGGATCCAGGCCTACGGGCGCGCCGCCCAGCTGCTCGACGACCCGCACTACCTCGAGGTCGCGCGCAAGGCGCTCGGGGCCTTCGAGACGCTGGCGCCGCTCGGCGTGCGCACCGTCGGCTTCGCGGGCGGCGTGCACTACCTGCAGTACTCGTTCGCGCCGCGCCTCTACATCTTCAACGCGTTCCTGCAGTCGCTGATCGGCCTGCACGACTTCGGCCGCATCGCCGACGACGCGCGGGCGAACGAGCTCTACGACGAAGCCGAGCCGGAGGCGCGCGAGGAGATCCCGTTGTCGGACGTGGGCGACTGGACGCGCTACTCCTACCGCGGCCCGGAGGCGAATCGCGACTACCACGAGCTGCTGCGCGAGTTCCTCGCCTCGATGTGCACGCGCCGGCTGGGCGAGCTCTATTGCGAGTACGCCGACCGCTACCACGGCTACCAGGTCGACCCGCCCCAGCTCACCTACATGGGCCCCGAGCAGACGACGGCCAAGCAGCTGACCTCGATCCGCTTCGACGTGTCGAAGCTGTCGGCGGTCGAGGCCAAGGTCTACCGCGGCGACAAGCTCGTCTTCGACAAGGTCGCCACCTTCCGGCGCGGCGTCGGCGCCTTCGCCTGGCGCCCGCGCGGCCCCGGCCTTTTCACCATCCGCCTGGGGGCCAAGGAGCTGCGCACCGGGCTGGGCAAGAAGGACAAGGCGGCGACCGAGATCGAGGTCGAGCCGGTCGGCTAACCCCTAGGATCGCGGGATGGTCCCGCGCACGATCCTCTATACGGGCAAGGGCGGCGTCGGCAAGACCAGCGTCGCCGCCGCCACCGCCCGCCGCTGCGCGGCCGCCGGCCTGCGCACCGTGGTGCTCTCCACCGACCCGGCGCACAGCCTGTCGGACTCGCTCGAGGCCGAGCTCGGGGCCGAGCCGACGCAGATCGGCGCGAACCTGTTCGGCCAGGAGGTGCAGGCGCAGGAGGAGATGGAGCGCCACTGGGACTCGGTGCAGTCCTGGCTCGGCTCGATGCTCGAGGAGCGCGGCGTGGATCGCATCTCCGCCGAGGAGCTGACGGTGCCGCCGGGCATGGACGAGCTGTTCTCGCTCCTGTGGATCAAGCGCCACCACGAGGAGGGCGAGTTCGACTGCGTGATCGTGGACTGCGCGCCGACCGGCGAGACGCTGCGGCTGCTCTCGTTCCCCGACGTGGTGACCTGGTGGCTGGAGCGCATCCTGCCCTCCCAGCGCAAGCTCGCCCCGTTCGCGCGCCAGCTGTTCGACCTGCCGCTGCCGGGCGACGGCGTGTTCGACGACGTGGAGCGCCTGGCGCGCAACCTGGTTGCGATGAACGGCATCCTGCGCGACCGCTCGCGGACGTCGGTGCGGCTCGTCATGAACCCGGACCGCATGGTGGTCAAGGAGGCGATGCGCACCTTCACCTACCTCAACCTGTACGGCTATCTGACCGACGCCGTCGTGGTCAACCGGCTGCTGCCGGCGGAGGGCTACTTCGCCGAGTGGAGCGAGGTGCAGCGCGAGCAGCTGGACCTGGTGCGGTCGGCCTTCGAGCCGGTGCCGGTGCTGACCGCGAGGTACATGGAGCGCGAGGTGGTGGGCCCCGAGATGCTCGACCGCCTCGCCGACGAGGTGTTCGGCGACGACGACCCGGCCGCCCTGCTGTACACGGAGCTGGCGCAGCAGCTGGTGACCGACAACGGGCGCGCGACGCTGCGCGTGAGCGTTCCGTTCGCGGAGCGGGGCGACCTGACGCTGAAGAAGATCGGCATCGAGGTGATCGTCCGCGTGGGGCCGCAGAAGCGCACTATCATGCTGCCCCCGGCCCTGGCCGCCTATTCCGCCAGTGGCGCCCGCTTCGAGGACGGAACACTCGAGATTCGCTTCGAGAAAACCGATGCACACTGAGCCTCTGCCAGACGAAGAGCCGCCGCGGGTCCCCCCGCCGCCTCCCCCTCCGCACGGGCGCGGATTCGACCCGTCGGCGCTGTTCGTGGTGCTCGACGGGCTGCGCCGGGCGGCGCCGCGCGAGCTGCAGGGCCAGCTGACCGACCTGATCCGCGAGTTCCTGTTGACGCTGCGGTCCCTGATCGACTGGTACCTGGAGCGCCTGGACCGCCCCCGCCGCGAGCCCGAGGTCGAGAACATCCCGATCGACTGATGTCCGCGAGCTACGAGTCGCTTCCCCCCAACCTGCCCGTGCCCGAGGACGACGGCGCGGCCGACCATCTCGCCGGAACCGTCCTGCCGCCGCTGAGGCTCGCCGTCGCCGGCGGCGGGAGCTTCGACCTGCGCGAGGCCGCGGCGATCGGGACGCTGGTGGCGTTCGTCTACCCGCGCACCGGCACCCCCGGCCAGCCGCTGGTGCCGGGCTGGGACGACATCCCGGGCGCGCGCGGCTGCACGCCGCAGAGCTGCGCCTTCCGCGACCGGCACTTCGCGCTGGCCGGCCTGGGCGCGCTGGTGGCGGGGATCAGCGCGATGGACCCGGCCGAGCAGCACGCCTTCTCCGAGCGCGAGCAGCTGCCCTACCCGCTGCTCAACGACGGCCCGCTGCAGCTGCGCGACCAGCTGGGGCTGCCGACCTTCGACGTGCACGGCACGACGCTCTACAAGCGGCTGACCTTCGTGGCCCGGGCCGGCCGGATCGAGAAGGTCTTCTACCCGGTGTTCCCGCCCGACCGCAACGCGGCCGAGGTGGAGAGCTGGCTCTGCGCTTCCCCTACTTGAAGTGCGGCAGGCCCTTCGGGCCGGCGTCCTTGACGATGTAGCCCCACAGCCGGCGCACGTGCTGCGGGTAGCGGCCCGTGACGTTGCGGCCCTCGTGCGCCAGCGAATAGAGCCGCTTCTCCCTGCCCCGGTTGTCAGAGATCAGCAGCCACTTGTCGTCGCGGGCGGCCACGTAGGTGGAGTAGGCGGCCGTGCGGTAGCTGCGCTTCTGGCGCCGGCTGCTTGCCGTCGAGCAGCGGCGAGAGGTCGGTGCCGTTCATGAAGCCGGGCTTGTCGTAGCCCAGCACCGAGAGCACCGTCGGGCCGATGTCGTGGTGGGAGGCCCAGTAGCGGCTCGTCTTGCCCTTCGCCTTGCCCGCCGGGTGGCGGATCGCGAACGGCACGTGGCTGAGCTCGCTGTGCACCTCGGTGTAGCGCTTGCCGACCCAGCCGTACTCGCCGAGCAGCACGCCGTGGTCGGAGACCAGGACCACCAGCGTGTTGTCGAGCACGCCCGCGTTGGCCAGGTGGTCGAGGAACTTCCCGAGCCACGTGTCGACCATGGTCACCTCGGCCGCGTACAGCTCGCGCATGCGGTGCAGCATCGACTGCGACAGCCCCAGCGGCGCGTACTTGGCCGCGGGCGTGGGGAACGGCTGGATCGGCTCCACGCCGCTCCCGTCCGGCGACCCGTACATGTCGCTGAGCCGCTTCGGCACGTCCCACGGCTCGTGGGCGTCGAACGAGTCGACGACGAGGGCGAACGGCTGGCGCGTGCGCGCCCAGTCGACCCAGCCCATCGCCGACGTGAACACGCGCGGGGAGAGGAACTCCGACTCGGGCCGGTCGCGCGGGTTGGCCTCCAGGTAGGCCCTCATGCGCGGCTCGTGGCGCGACCCGCGCAGCGAGGGCGGGATGTAGGAGTCGAGCGTCGCCTGTGAGACCGTGCCGGTCGGCTTGCGGCGCAGCGGCACCTGGCCGTCGACCAGCTGGACCCGGTCGAGGCGCTTGCGGAAGTTCTTGTGCACCGGCAACAGGAGGTGCGGGTTGTCGGTTACGTAGCCGGTGGTCCAGCCCTTGTCCTGCAGGACCTCGGTCCACATCTTGCCGTCGCTGCCGACCGGCTCCCAGCCCGGCTGGGGCGGCAGGCCGTCGTAGGGGTGCCAGCCGCGGTAGGGGAAGATCCGCTTGCCCGACATGACCGACCGGCGCGCGGGGATCGTCGGCATCGCCTCGGGGTAGGCGCGCGTGAAGCGCAGCGACTCGCGCATGGCCTTGTCCCACACCGGGGTGCGGGCCCCGCGGCCGTAGATGTGGTCGGCGCGCAGGCTGTCCATCACGACCACCACGACGTTCATCGCCCCTACGGGCGCCCGGCCGAGCTTGACCTCCTGCCCGGCGGCCGTGTCCTCCTTGTCGCAGGCCGCGGCGCTCATCAGCGTCAGGCCGGCGGCGCCCGCGCCGCCGGCCCGGAGCACATCCCGGCGTGTGAGCTCGTCCGCCAAGGTCCGCTACGCGCCGCGCCTCGAGATGTCGATCGAGCGGATCGCGTGCTCGTCGGGCAGCTTGTCCAGCACCTGGCGCACGATTTGGTGGACCTCGCGCTCGTCGTGACCGAAGTCGTCGAGCAGCGACTTGAGCGCCGTCCACGTGAGCTTGAGCTGGGCGGGGGTGAGGTCCAGCCGGTACGCGATCTCGTCCGGACCGATCAGGTGAAGCTCGTCGTCAGCCATGAGCGCTCGAAGGGTAGCCTGTCGGGCGGTGGCCAATACCTGGGTGCTAACAGGATCGCTCGACAACTTCCGCGCGACCCGCGACCACGGCTTTCGCGTGATCGGCGCGAAGGAACGCCGCCGCGGAATGGCCGAGCAGATCGAGCCGGGCGACCGGATCGTCTTCTACGTCACCGGCGTGCAGGCCTTCGGCGGGATCGTGAGGGTGACGAGCGGGCTGTACGAGGATCGCGAGCGGATCTGGCCGGGCAAGCCGGGCAACCCGGACCCCTATCCATGGCGCTTCGAGACCGAACCCGAGGTTGTGCTCGACGAGGACGAGTTCGTGCCGGCCGTGGAGCTGGCGGGTCAGCTCGAGCACGTGGGCAAGTGGCCGCTCGAGCACTGGCAGCTGGCCTTCCAGGGCCAGCTGCGCGCGGTCAGCGACACCGACTCCGAGCTGCTCGAGCGCCGCATTCGCCAGGCGGCGCCGGCCGCGGCGTGACCCCGGAGCACGCGCGCCACTACTCGCTGGAGGAGGCCTCGGCTCTGCTGCCGCGGGTGGCGGAGCTGCTGGCCAAGATGCGCTCCGCGCGGGATCGCCTGGGCGACGCCGACGCGCGCGCCGCGCTGGACGCCGCCGGACAGTCCAACGGCGGCGGGGAGCCCGGCAAGGTCGTGTCCGAGGGCTTCGTCGAGCTGCGCGAGTCGATGCTCGAGCTGCGCGAGCGCGAGATCGTGCTGCGCGACCTCGATCGCGGACTGGTCGACTTCCCAGCCATGCGAGACGGCCAGGAGGTCTACCTGTGCTGGGAGGAGGGCGAGCCGGAGATCGGCTTCTGGCACGCGCCCGACGCGGGCTTCGGCGGACGCCGCCCGCTCGACGATGACTGAGCTGATCCGCATCTTCCGCCTGCTGGGGTTCGAGCAGCGGATGGCCGCCGTGGGCGCCGTGCTGCTCGCGGTCAGCACGATCGGCCCGTTCTCGTTCGTCGAGGTGGCCGAGCTGGCGATAGCGGTCGGTGTGCTGGCGCTGCTGCGAGCGCGCGGGCTCGGCAAGGAGTTCCACCTGCCCTTCGGCGACGGCACGGTGATCGCCGCGGCCGGCGCCTGGGCGGCCGTGCTGATCCTGGTGCGACTGTTCGACCGCCCGCTGGGCCAGAACCTGCTCGCGCTGGTCTGCGCGGCGATCCTCTTCTTCGCCGGCGCGCTCGAGCGGGCGAAACGGCCGGCGGACGACCTGCCGCCGGCGCCCCCGGCTCCCCCGCCGACCCCGCCCGCGCCCCGGCCCGCGACGACCGCCGCCGAGGCGCCCACCAAGCCGCTGGCGCCGCCCGAGTTCAAGCCCTACGAGCCCGAGCCCGGCGAGCAGCTTCACCTGGGCGGCGAGGAGTCTCAGCCGCCCGACGACACCTGAGTCAACGCCCGCGCGGGAAGCCGCATCAAGGTCACCCCGACCACGGCCGCCAGCATCTGCGCGGCGGCCGCCACCACCATCGCCTCGGCCGATCCAAGGCCGGTGGCCACCGGCCCGGCGAGCGCGGCTCCCATGGCGAACGAGCCGACCTTCAGGCCGGCCGCCGTGGTGAACACCTGGCCGTAGAGGGAGGGCGGGACCACCTGCTGGCGCACCGCGAACTGCGCCGCCAGGGCGGGGCCGTCGGCGAGCCCCGCGACGGCGATCAGCACCAGCAGGGCGGGCAGCGATCCGGCGAGCGGCCAGGTCAGCATCAGCGTGCCGAAGATCGCGTAGCCGGCGAGCACGATCCGCTCGGGGGGAACCCGCCGCTGCAGGCGCACCAGGCTGAGGGCGCCCAGCGTCGACCCCACCGCGAAGGCGGCCCACATGAAGCCGGCGTCGCTGCGCTGGCCGCCGAGGTGCTCCACGGCGAACAGCGGGAAGGTGACGGTCATCAGCCCCAGGCCGCCGAGGCCGATCGACGCGGCCACGGTGATGCCGCGCAGGGCGGGCACGGCGACGATCTGGCGGATGCCCGCGGCGGCGACGCCCAGCAGGGTGCGGTTGCCGCCCCGATCGCCGCCGCGATCGAGGTCGGGGATGCGCAGGATCAGCACCAGCGCGATCAGCGCGAGCCCGGCCTCGACCAGCAGCGACGTCGCCGGGCCGAAGGCGCCCGATAGCGTGCCGGCGAGGGCCGGGCCGACCACCAGGGCGCCGTTGAAGCTGGTCGTCTCGAGCGCGTTCGCGGGCGGCAGCAGGTCATCCGGGACCAGCACCGGGATGAAGCTGGTGAAGCCCCCGAAGGAGAGCGGATAGGTCAGCCCCGCCATCAGGACGGTCAGGGGGATCACCCAGTTCGGGGTGTTGCCGGCCACCAGGACCAGCACCACGAGCATCGTCGAGATCAGCAGCTGATCCAGCACCATCAGGCCGCGGCGGCGGCCGGTCAGGTCGAGCCAGGCGCCCAGCAGCGGCCCCGAGATCAGGCTCGGCAGCGTGATCGCGGCGACGGCGAGGCCCGCGAGGCCGGCGCTGTCGGTGCGATCGAGCACGAGCAGCACCACGCCGACGGAGAACATCTCGTCCGACACGCGCGCGAGCGTGGCCGCCCCCACGAACGGCAGGTAGCCGGGCTGGGCCCGCAGCCGGCGGAGCGAGACGCGATCCATCAGGGGGCCGGCGGGATCGCCTGGCGGAAGCGGAACATGAAGTCCGGGTCCACCTGCTTCTTGATCTCACGCAGCCGCTGGAGGTTGGAGGCGTAGTACGCCTGGCGCCAGGTGGTCAGCTGAGGGTCGATGTAGTTCTGGTAGGCCTGGCCGGAGGCGTGGGGCCGCAGCGCCTTCCAGACCCCGTTGATCCAGGCGCGGCTGGGCGCGCCGCTGCCGGTGAAGTAGGCGCCGTACTGGAGCGAGAACAGCATGTCGCGGTGCACGAACGCCGTCGCGCCGGGAGCCGGCTTGTTGTACGCGCCGCCGTAGGCGTCCAGGATCAGCGCGCCCGAGCCGAGCGACGGCGTGCGCTGGCGGCGCTCGATCCAGTCGATCATCGCTTGGCGGCCGCGGGCCGGCAGCGGCTCGTCGAAGTAGTCGGACTTCGCGTAGAAGGCGGCCCGTGGGAGCTGGCCGCCGGGGCTGGTGCCGCGCGTGTGGCAGGCGCGATAGCCCTCGTCGAGGCAGCCGGCCCAGCGCAGGACGAGGCTCATCATCGACGAGCTGCCGGTGGAGACGGACGCGCCCGCCACACGCGCGAGCGGTCCGATCAGGCGGCGGAGGGCCGACTCGGAGCCGAAGTACTGCCCCAGGGCGGTCACGCTGGGCGAGCCCGAGCCGCCCGTGGTGCCGAGCGTGCAGATCGACGTGAGCGCCGGCGGGGCGTGGGGCGCGAACCGCTGCCAGGCGGCCAGCGCCGCGCCCGCCTGGCTCCAGGGGAAGCGGATGAAGAACCACGCGGCTCCGGTGGCCCGGTGGGCCCGGAACGTCAGCGAGGTGACGACGCCGAAGTTGCCGCCACCGCCGCCGCGACAGGCCCAGTACAGATCCTCGTTCGTGTCGGCATCCACGTGGCGGGCGCGGCCGTCGGCGGTGACGATCGTGGCGGCGGCGAGGTTGTCCGTGGTGAGTCCGAAGCGCCGACCCGAGAGGCCATGGCCGCCGCCCAACGCGAGCCCCGCGATGCCGACCGACGGGCACGAGCCCGCCGGCACGAGCAGGCCGCGCGAGGCGAGCTTCGAGTAGACGTCGATCAGCTGCGCGCCGGCGCCCACGGTCGCCCGGCCGTTCGACACGGCGATCCCGCGCAGACGGCTGAGGTCGACGACCACGCCGCCGGCGATCGTCGAATAGCCCGCGTAGCTGTGCCCGCCCGAGCGAGCCACCACGCGGACGCCGAAGCGGTTGGCCCAGCGGACGACGGCCTGGACGTCCCGCGTGTCGAGCACCTGGACGACCGCCTGCGGGTGGACGCCGTCGTAGCGCGTGTTGTAGACGAGCCGCTCCGAGTTGTAGCCCGGCGTGCCCGGGAACAGGACCGGACCGCGAACGGCGGCCCGCAGGGCGCGGGCGGCGCGCTTGGGGAGCCCGGCGGCGGCCGGCAGCGCCAACTCGAGCGCGCCGGCGGCGCCGAGGCCGAGGAAAGCGCGACGGTCGAGGGCGGTCACGGCCCGATGCTATCCGGGCGCGCTGGGCCCCTGGCCCGTCGGCAGAGGCTGACCGCCACCGCCTCCTCGCCCCAGTCGCACGGCGACTGCCGCGCTCCCTCGCGCGGCTGGCCCACGAGTTGCCCGCCCGGGCAGTCGGCCGCCGCCACCTTCCGGCGCGGGTTGGTGATCGCGATCAGCCCCAGCACCCCGCCCAGCGCCACCAGCGCGGTGGCTATCCCGAGGCCCACGTGGAACGCCCCCACCGACGCGTCCTCGGCCGACTCGCGCACCGACGCCGCCACGTCCTCCGGCACGCCCTGGACATCCACCACCGCCAGTGGCTGTTTCTTCGCCTCTGCCACCGCCCGCGCCACCGCGGGCCGCGCCAGGGCCCTCTGCCCCACCGCGTCGTCCAGCTTCGACGCGAAGGACGCCGCGACGACCGCTCCCACCGCCGCGATCGACACCAGCCCGGCCACGCGCGCGATCGCGTTGTTCACCCCGGACGCGATCCCGGCGTTGCTGTCGTCCGCGTCGGCCAGCACGGTTGCGGTCAGCGGTGCGACGGTCATCGACAGCCCGAACCCGAACACCAGCAGCCCCGGCAGCACGTCGGTCACGTACTTGGCGTCGGCGTCCACGCGCATCATCAGCAGCAGCATCCCCACCGCGGCCACGAGCGGCCCGACCCCCATGAAGAAGCGCGGGCCGTGCTTGTCGGCCAGCGCGCCGAAGCGCATCGACAGCCCGAACATCAGCAGCGTCACCGGGATGCTCGCGCTGCCCGCCTCCAGCGCGCTGAAGCCCGCCACCTGCTGCAGGAACAGCACGAGGAAGAAGAACAGCAGGCCGAGGCCGCCGTACATCAGGAACGTCTCGAGGTTGCCGGCGGCGAAGTTGCGGCGCCGGAACAGGGCAAGCGGCAGCATCGGGTGCGCGCTGCGCGCCTCCCACACCAGGAACGAGACGAACAGCACCGCACCCGCCACCAGCGGCAGCGCCACCGCCACGTCGGTCCAGCCGTGCAACGGCTGCTCGATCAGGCCGAACGTGATCCCGGCCAGGCCGAACGCGCACAGGGCGGCTCCGACCACGTCGACCCGCGCGTTCGGGTCGCGCTCCCGGCCGACCGGCACCACGCGCAGGATCAGCACGATCGTGATCAGCACGATCGGCACGTTGATGGCGAAGATCCAGCGCCAGGAGGCGGCGTCGACCAGCTGCCCGCCGATCACCGGGCCCAGCACGGTGCCGATCCCGCCCCACGCGGTCCACGCGCCGACCGCCTTGCCGCGCTCCTCGGGAGGAAAGGTCGACACGATCACCGCCAGCGCCGCGGGCGTGAGCAGCGCGCCCGCGACGCCCTGCAGGGCCCGCGCGCCCACGAGCACCTCGATCGTCGGCGCCAGGGCGCAGATCAGCGAGGTGGCGCCGAACAGGAACACGCCGAGCGCGAACACGCGCCGCTCGCCGAAGATGTCGCCGAGCGAGCCGCCGATCAGCAGCAGCGCCGAGAGCGTGACCAGGTAGGCGTTGGCGGTCCACTGCTGGCCGGCGAGGCCGCCCCCGAGGTCGTCGGCGATCGCCGGCAGGGCGACGTTGGCCACCGTCGAGTCGACCGTGACGACGGTCGTCCCGAGGATCGCCGCGGCCAGTACGAGCTGCTTTCTCCGCGGCGTCAGAGCCGCATCCGCGCCGCCCTGGGCGGCCTCCATCAGCTCGGGGCTGAGCCGTTGACCGAGTCCGCACCTCGCGGGCTCGGCCCAACGTACCTGGCCGTCGGCCGGATCAGCCGGCCGTCGCGCTTCTGCTCCAGGATGTGCGCGGCCCACCCGGCCACCCGGGCGCACGAGAACATCGGGGTGAACAGCTCGGGCGGCACGGCCGCGTAGTCGAGCACGACCGCGGACCAGAACTCGACGTTCGTCGCCAGCACGCGGTCCGGCTTGCGCGCCTTCAGCTCGGCCAGCGCGGCCTGCTCGAGCGCCTCCGCCACGTCGAGGCGCGGCGCCCCGATCTCGCGGGCCGTGCGGCGCAGCACGCGGGCCCGCGGATCCTCGGCGCGGTACACGCGGTGGCCGAAGCCCATCAGCCGGTCACCATCGTCGAGCGCGCGCTTGACCCACCGCTCCGCGTCGCCCTCGGCGGCCACCTCGTCCAGCATCGTGAGCACCCGCGAGGGCGCCCCGCCGTGCAGAGGGCCGGACAGCGCTCCGACGCCAGCCGACAGGGCGGCAGCCACGTCCGCGCCCGTGGACGCCACGACCCGGGCGGTGAAGGTCGACGCGTTCATCCCGTGCTCGGCCGCCGAGATCCAGTAGGCGTCGATCGCCTTGACGTGCTTGGGGTCGGCCTCGCCGCGCCAGCGGATCAGGAAGCGCTCCGGAATCGACTTGGCCTTGTCGACCTCTCGCTGCGGGACCGGCGGGCGCCCCACTCCGCGGGCGGACTGAGCGACGAACGACAGGGCCATCACCGACACCCGCGCCAGGTCGTCGCGCGCCTGCTCGTCCGTGATGTCGATCAGCGCCTGGAGGCCCCACTCCGGCGCGAGCATCGCCAGCGCCGCCTGGAGATCCGCGCGAGGGTCGGCGGTGCGCACCGCCAGCGGGTGAGGCTCGGCGGGCGGCATGCCGGGCTCGAAGCTGCCGTCGACCAGCAGCCCCCAGACCTTCTCGAACGGCACGCTGCCGACCAGCTCCTCGATGTCCACGCCGCGGTAGCGCAGCGCCCCGCCCTCCTTGTCGGGCTCGGCGATCGTCGTCTCGAACGCGATGACCCCTTCGAGCCCGGAGGGAACCTCGATCAGATCTGCCATTGCCCGCGAGGATACTCGGCGGGCGCCGCCGCCTAGGGCAGTTGCTCGACGCTGTCGCCGACGGCTATCCGGCCGCCGCTGACGATGTCGGCGCGCAGGCCGGCGCGGTGCACGAGCCCGCGCATCACGCCCGGTTGGGTGAGGCCCTGGAGGTGGTTGCAGGGCTCGCACCACTCCTGCCCGACGCACTCCACGCCACCGACGGTGAAGTGCTCCCCCACCAGGTCGTTGAGGCGAATCCCGCGCACGAGCACCTGGCGGCGCGACTCCGCGGCCGTCAGCTCGATCCCGGCCTCGTCGCGCAGGCCCTCGAGCGCCTCGGCCTCGATCAGCGTGAGGTCGCGCGACTGGGCGTAGCGGTCCCCGACCACGCCCTCGGCGGTCACCTCGACCGCCTCGACGGGCCTCGGCAGCTCGCTCTCCACGGCCGCGATGTTGATCTGCTCGACCGAGCCCGGCACGCCGACCAGGGTACATTGCGACGGTGCGGATCCTGGACGAACGGGTCGAGCGCTACGTCCACGGGCTGCAGCCCCAGCGCTCGCCGGTGATGGCCGAGATGGAGGCCGTGGCCGAGCGCGACGACGTGCCGATCGTGCACTGGGAGACGGGTCGCTTCCTGGCCGTCCTGTGCCGCACGCTCGACCCGGTCGTGCTCGAGGTCGGCACGGCGATCGGATACTCGACCCTGCACATGGCCGAGCAGCTGCGCCAGGGCCGCGTGATCACCCTGGAGCTGCGCGAGGATCGAGCGGGCCAGGCGCGCGACTTCCTCCAGCGCGCAGGGGTGGACGACCGCGTGGAGCTGATCGTCGGCGACGCGCGCGAGACGATCGAGGCGGTGGAGGGCCCGATCGACCTGCTCTTCGTGGACGCCGCCAAGGACGAGTACCGGGGCTACATCGAGCTGGCCGAGCCGAAGCTCTCCGAGCGAGCGGTGCTGGTGGTGGACAACATGCTCATGTCCGGCGAGGTGGCCCTGCCCGAGGGCGAGAGCACGTCGTGGCGCGCCGAGTCGCTCGAGGCCGCACGCGAGCTCAACGCGGAGCTGCTCGACAGCGACCGCTGGCTCGCCTGCGTGCTGGCGGTGGGCGACGGCATCGCGTTCGCGTCGCGGCGATGAAGGCGCTACTGGCGCTGTTCGGAGCCGTGCAGGTGGTGCTCGGCCTGCTGCTGTGGATCACGCCCGGCTTCTTCTTCGACGAGATCGGCCCCTACGGCGTGCGCAACGATCACTACCTGGGCGACCTCGCGACCTGGTACCTGGCGCTCGGCGCGGTGACGCTGGTGGCGGTGCGTCGCGTGGACTGGCGGATCCCGGTGCTCGTCCTGGCGCTCGCGCAGAACACGCTGCACGCCTTCAACCACCTGATCGACGTGAACCACGCCCACCCGAAGTGGCTCGGCCCGACCAACCTGATCTCGCTCGTCCTCACCTCGGTGCTGCTGGCCTGGATGCTCAACGCCCAGCGCCAGCCGGCCCGTTAGCCGAACTGCCCCACCGCCACCACGAAGAACGCCGCTCCCACGAACACCAGCGCGATGCCCGTGGCCACCAGCGCCTTCAGCTGGGTGAGGTGGCCGAAGGCTCCGAGCACCAGGCCAGTGCCGAGCAGGATGAACGAGGCGGTCAGCAGCGAATGCAGGTCGTCCGGGCCCGCCTCTCCGAGCCCGGGAAGATCGACCGCTAGGAGGAAGTGCGAGCCGCCCAAGGACGCGAAAGTATCCTTGTGGCCGGATGAGCGGCGAGTTCCAGACGATCGAGGAAGCCCGCAAGGGCCTCGGCGACGCCGGCTACCTCGCCGACGAGTCGACCGCGCTCGTGTCGTACCTGGCCGGCCAGCTCGGCAAGCCGGTGCTGGTCGAGGGCCCCGCCGGGGTCGGCAAGACCGAGCTGGCCAAGGCGGTGTCGCGCGCCACCGGGCGCGCCCTGATCCGGCTCCAGTGCTACGAGGGGCTCGACGAGGCCAAGGCGCTCTACGAGTGGAACTACCGCAAGCAGCTGCTGCGCATCCAGACCGAGGCGCAGGAGGCCGGCTGGGAGCAGGTCAAGGACGACATCTTCGGCGAGGACTTCCTGCTCGCCCGGCCGCTGCTCAACGCGATCACCGCCGAGGTGCCGGTGGTGCTCCTGATCGACGAGATCGACAAGACCGACCAGGAATTCGAGGCGATGCTGCTCGAGGTCCTGTCCGACTTCCAGATCTCGATCCCCGAGCTGGGCGTGGTCGAGGCGCGCACCCAGCCGCTGGTGCTGCTCACCTCGAACAACTCGCGCGAGCTGACCGAGGCGCTCAAGCGCCGCTGCCTCTACCTCTGGCTCGACTACCCGAGCGTGGAGCGCGAGCTCGAGATCGTCCACCTGCACGCGCCCGAGCTGGACGCCGGCATCGCGCGCAAGCTGGTCGAGGTGGTGCACATGGTGCGCGCCCTGGACCTGAAGAAGCCGCCCTCGATCGCCGAGTCGATCGACTGGGCGCGCGCGCTGCTGCTGCTCGGCGCGGAGGACGTGGACCAGGCCATGCTGCAGAAGACGATGTCGATCATCGTCAAGCACCGGACCGACCTCGACCTGGTGGCCGAGCGCGTGGGCGTCAAGCTCGGCGGCGGCGGCATCCTGGGCGCCCAGCGCGCCGGCTGAGCGTGGGCACGCCCGGGCTCTACGGAGGCATGCCGGAGCCCGGTCCGCCGGGCATGGCCCCGCGGCTGCTCGAGTTCGCCGACGAGCTGCGCAACGAGGGCGTCGCGGTCGGCACCTCGGAGCTGCTCGACGCCTTCCGGGCGCTGGAAGCGGTCAGCTGGACCTCGCAGGTCGGCTTCCGCGAGGCGCTCGCGGCCACCCTGGCCAAGTCGCAGGAGGACCGGCGCGTGCTCGACGTGCTGTTCGATCGCTTCTTCTTCCGCGCGGTCGAGCGCGAGGCCGTCCGCCGCGGGCTGTCCGAGGAGCGCTTCCAGGGCGCCGAGGGACTCGACCTGGATGCCCTGCGCGAGCGCATCCGCGAGGCCCTGCGCGCGGGCAACGACGGCGAGATGCGCGACCTGGCCAGGCTCGCCATCGCCGCCTTCGGGCGCCAGGGCGAGGGCTCGGGCGTGATCGGGGTGGACGTGCAGCGGATCAGGCGCACGCTCGGGCTCAAGGGCGAGCGGCTCGGCGCCGAGCTGCCCGACCCGGACGCCGTGCCGCGCGACGCCCTGCAGGAGTTCGAGCAGCACGTGCGCCGCGAGCTGGAGCGCCAGATGATCGAGCGGACGCAGTCGCTGCCGCCCGCCAAGCCGCTGCGCGAGTTCGACCGCAGCCTGCCGACCAACCCGGCCCAGGACCTGTCGCAGGTCCACCGCGTGGTCGCGCAGATGAAGCGGCGCCTCGCGTCGCACGGGCGCGAGCACCGCGGCCGGCGCCGGTCCTGGCAGGTGGACGTGCGCCGCACCATGCGCGCCTCGCTGCAGACCGGGGGCGTGCCGCTGGAGCTGAAGTACCGGCCGCGGCGGCCGCGGCGGCCCGAGCTGTACGTGCTCTGCGACGTGTCCACGAGCGTCACGAGCGCCAGCGTCTTCTTCCTGTCCGTGCTGCACGCGCTGCACGATCAGTTCCGCAAGCTGCGCTCGTTCGTGTTCGTCGAGCGCATCTCCGAGGTGACCGACGTGTTCGAGCGCGAGCGCTCCTTCGAGGCGGTCTCGCGCAAGATCGCCACCGACGCCGGCGTGGCCGACGTGTCCGGCTACACCGACTACGGGCGCGTCTGGCTCGAGTTCCTCGACAAGGTCGTCGACGACCTCGACCCGCGCTCAACGGTGATCGTGCTCGGCGACGCCCGCACCAACGGTCGCGAGCCGCACGCGCAGGTGCTCGCGCAGGTGGCCGAGCGGGCCGGGCGCACCTTCTGGATCAACCCCGAGCCGCGCCTCTACTGGAACTACGGCGACTCGGTGATGAGCGCCTACGAGCCCTTCTGCGACGGCGTCTTCGAGTGCTGGACGACGAAGCAGCTCGAGGTGTTCGTGAACGCGATCGCGGACCTGCAAGTCGGCACCTGACGCTACTCCAGCCCCAGGCTCGAGGGCTTGGTGCGGTCGCGAGCTGCGGCGAACGTGCGCCGCAGATTCCGGCGACAGCCGCGGTCCGGATCGCCTGTGGCCCGCGACGCTGGAAGGACGAGCGCAGGGCCGTGCGGGCCCCCAAGTACGACCTCGACGTCGCGGCGATCAGCGCCGTGCCCGCCGTACTCCAAGCTGTGCCGGACGCCCGCCCGTATGCGTGCAGATGCTCGTCGGCATGACCCGCTTACCTCACGGGTAATTGAGACCGTGACCCCGGGGCGGCAACCTCGGGGCCATGAACGCCACCTCGCATGACACCACCAACTGGGCGGCCCTGCCCGTGCTGCTGGCCGGGGCCTTCATGGTCGTCCTCGACTTCTTCATCGTCAACGTCGCCCTGCCGTCGATCGCCACCGATCTGGGCGCCGGCGACAGCTCGCTCGAATGGATCGTCGCCGGCTACGGCCTCACGTTCGCGGCCTTCCTGATCACCGCCGGCCGGCTCGGCGACGACCTCGGGCGCCGGCGCGTCTACGCGATCGGCCTGGCGCTGTTCACGATCGCCTCGGCCGCCTGCGGCCTCGCTCCCAGCCCCACCACGCTGATCGTCGCGCGCATCGCGCAGGGCGTGGCCGGCGCGATCGTCATGCCCCAGGTGCTCGCCATCCTGGGCGTGACCTACCGCGGACCGGACTACGTCCGCGCGATGAGCTTCTACGGCATGGCGCTCGGCCTCGCCGCGGTCGGCGGCCAGCTGGTCGGCGGGGCGCTGGTGGACGCGGACGTCGCCGGCCTCGGCTGGCGCAGCTGCTTCCTGATCAACGTGCCGATCGGCCTGATCGCGCTGGCCCTGGCGCCCCGGCTCGTGCCCGAGTCGCGCGCCGAGCGGCGCAAGCGCATCGACGTGCTCGGCGCGGCGATCGTGGCCGTCGGCCTGACCGCGATCCTGCTGCCCCTGATCGAGGGACGCGAGCTCGGCTGGCCGGCCTGGACCTGGGCCTCGCTCGCGGCGGCGCCGGTCCTCCTGAGCGCGTTCGTGCTGCGTCAGCGCCGGCTCGCCGACAGTGGCGGCGACCCGCTGCTGGAGCTCGCCCTGTTCCGCGAGCGCGGCTTCTCCGCGGGGATCGCCACCCAGCTGTTCCTGGCAACCGCGCAGGCGTCGTTCTTCGTGTTCCTGGCGATCTACCTGCAGCTCGGCCGCGGCCTGACCGCGCTGGAGGCGGGGCTCGTCTTCACGATCCTCGCTGTGGCCTACGTGGCCACGTCCGGGCCCGCCCCGGGCCTGACCGCAGCGCTACGGGCGGCTGGTCGTGGCGGGCGGCGGAGCGGCGCTGACGCTGGGCCTGGCCCTGCTCGCCCTGGCCGTGTCCGAGATCGGCACCTCCGGCTCGCTGCTGGCGCTGGTGCCCGGCCTGACGCTGGCGGGCGCGGGCATCGGCCTCTGCTTCACGCCGCTGACCTCGACCGTGCTCGCCAACGTAGAGCCGGCCCTGGCCGGCAGCGCGGCCGGCGCGATGTCCACCACCACGCAGGTCGGCTACGCGCTCGGCGTGGCGATCACGGGCGTGATCTTCTTCGGCGTGCACGGGATCGCCCATGCATTCGAGTTGAGCCTGATCCAGCTGGCGGTCGGTGTCCGCGGGCATCGTGGGGATGGCGCGCCTGCTTCCGGGGAATAAGACAAATGTCACACAAGCACAACAAAACGCCGATACCGTGGTTGAGACGGCATGGAGCGCGCCCGCATAGACATCTCCCAGGATCTCGACGGGCATCCCGTCGTGTACGCCTGCTTCGACCTCGCTCCCGAGCAGATCGCGCGGCCGCCCACGCGGTGGCGGCGACCGCCGGGGAGCGCTTCAGGATCACCGAGATGTCCGCCGACGACGTGGTCGAGCTGCGCGAGCTCACCGCGCTGGCCGACGAGCTGGGCGAGCTGACCGGCGCGGCCAGCACGCTGGTCCTCCGGCCGGCCCGCCTGTCGACGCTGCTGAATTCGGTGGCGCGCTTCGTGGAGTCGCGCGAGCAGGCCGAGTGGATCCGCGAGGAGGACCGCCAGCCGCTCGCCCTGCTGCGCGAGATGCTGTTCCCGCTCGAGCAGCTGAGCGCCGAGGCCACTCGCACGGCGCTCTCGCCGGCCGAGCACCGCTCGCACAGCTAGGGCCGCAGTCCCGGTAGACTGCGCCCCCTACAAGCCAGGGGGGCTCGCGGGCAGCGGGCTGAGATAGCGCCCTCGACGACCATGTCGCCCGGCGCTGACCCTTCGAACCTGTGGGGTAATGCCCGCGGAGGGAGCGATGCGGACACAGACAGAGGCTCCCGTGACGGAGTCTCTTTCATTTCGGAAGGTCACCAGGCGCTTCGGCGCGCTGACCGCCCTCGCGGGCGTCGAGCTCGAGCTGCGCGCGCGGGCGGTGACGGCTGTCGTCGGGCCCTCGGGCTGCGGCAAGTCGACCCTGCTGGAGCTGGCCGCCGGCCTGCAGGAGCCCGACGAGGGCGCCATCGACGTGCTCGGCGCCACTGCCGCCGCCGAACGTCGCGAGGCCTGCGCCTACATGCCCCAGCGCGACCTGCTGCTGCCCTGGCGCGACGCGCTCGCCAACGCCGCGCTGGCGCTCGAGTGCCAGGGCGTTGCGCGTGCGCCGGCCCGCGAGCGGGCGGTGCCCCTGTTCGAGCGCTTCGGCCTCACCGAGTTCGAGCACGTGCGCCCGGCCGCCCTCTCGGGCGGGATGCGCCAGCGGGTGGCGTTCCTGCGCACGCTGCTCCAGGGCCGGCCGGTGCTCCTGCTGGACGAGCCCTTCGGCGCGCTCGACGCGATCACCCGCGCCGACCTGCGCGAGTGGCTCGCCGCGGCGCTGGCCGAGGAGCCGCGCACGGTCCTGCTCGTGACGCACGACGTGGAGGAGGCGGTCTTCCTGGCCGACCGCATCGTCGTGCTCTCGCCGCGCCCGGGCCGGGTGGTCGCCGACTTCGAGGTCGACCTGCCGCGGCCGCGCTCGGTCACGGACCCGGCCTTCACCGATGTCAAGGCGCGCGCGTTGGAGGCGCTCGGGTCATGAGGCGGGTGGCACTTGCGACCGGGCTGATAGCCCTGTTCGTGCTCGCCTGGCAGGGCGTCGCCTCGCTCGACTCGGTGGATGACCTCACGCTCGCGTCCCCGGTCGAGACCTTCCACGCCCTGCGCGATGACTGGGGCCTGCTGATGGACAACGCCCGGGTGACGCTGGTCGAGGTGGTGCTGGGGCTGGCGCTGTCGGTGGTGGCCGGGACCTTGTTCGCGGTCGGAATGCACCTGCTGCGCCCGCTGCGCGACGCCGCCTACCCCCTGCTGGTCGGGTCGCAGGCGATCCCGATCGTCGTGCTCGCGCCGCTGTTCGTGCTCGCGTTCGGGTACGGGATCGGCCCCAAGCTCGCGATCGTCGCCCTGATCTGCTTCTTCCCGATCACCGTCAACCTGCTCGACGGGCTGCGCTCGGCGCCGCCCGAGCTGCTCAAGCTGATGCGCAGCATGGGCGCATCGCGGCTGCGCACGTTGCGGTCGGTCGAGCTGCCCGCGGCTCTGCCCTCGCTGTTCAGCGGCCTCAAGATCGCCGCGACGGTGTCGGTGATCGGCGCCGTCTTCGGCGAGTGGGCGGGCGCCGACGAGGGCCTCGGACGGCTCGTCCTGCTCGGCAACAACCAGCTCCAGACACCGCGCGTGTACGCCGGGATCGTGATCCTCACCCTGATGGCGGTCGGCCTGTTCGCCCTCACGGCGGTCGCCGAGCGCATCGCCTGCCCGTGGAACCGAAAGGATGCCCTCGCATGAAACGCGTCGCGCCCCTGCTCGCCCTGCTCGTCCTGCTGGCCGCCTGCGGCGAGAAGAACGACGTGCTGGAGCCGTCGGGCTCGAAGCAGGTGACGCTGATGCTCGACTACTTCCCCAACGCCGACCACGCCGGCATCTACGCCGCGCAGGCGGGCGGGTACTTCAAGCAGGCGGGGCTGGACGTGCAGATCCGCCAGCCGGCCGACCCGGCCGCGCCGATCAAGCAGCTGGCGGCGGGCCGCGTGGACCTGGCCATCTCGTACGAGCCCGAGGTGCTGCGCGCCCGCGACGAGGGCCTCAACGTGGTCAGCGTCGGCGCGATCGTGCGCAAGCCGCTCACCTCGATCATCTCGCTGCCGCAGGCGAAGATCCGCAAGCCCGCCGACCTGAAGGGCAAGACCGTGGGCACGGCCGGGATCGACTACCAGTCGGCCTACCTGCAGACGATCCTCGACGAGGCGAACGTGCCGCGCGACACCGTCAAGGAGCGCAACGTCGGCTTCAGCCTCACCCCCGCCCTGCTGACCGGCAAGGTCGACGCGGTGCTGGGCGCCTTCTGGAACTACGAGGGCGTGGAGCTCGAGCTGAAGGGCAAGCGGCCGCGCATCATCCGCATGGAGCAGGCCGGCGTGCCGACCTACGACGAGCTGGTGCTGGTGGCCAATGCCGACGCTCTGGACCGCGACGGCGACAAGATCCGGGCCTTCATCGGCGCTCTCTCACGCGGGGTGCGCGACCTGCGCGCGGACCCCGAGAAGGGGACCGAGGGCCTGCTCGAGGCCAACCCCGACCTCGACCCCGAGCTTCAGCACGCGGCGGTGAAGGTGACGCTGCCGCTGTTCGTCCCGCAGAAGGGCGACCCGTTCGGCTGGCAGGACCCGCAGGAGTGGGACGCCTTCGGCGCCTGGATGCAGGAGAAGAACCTGCTCAAGCAGCCGCCCGACGTGTCGGCGTCGTTCGACAACGGCCTGCTGCCGGGCTCGGGCCTCTAGCCGGCCAGCCAGGCATCAGCGGGGGTCCGGGGGCGTGAGCCCCCGGTGTTAAGTCTCGTCGAGGTCCAGCGAGAGCGAGTTGATGCAGTAGCGCTGGCCCGTCGGTCCGGGCCCGTCCGGGAAGACGTGGCCGAGGTGGCCGCCGCAGCGGGCGCAGTTGACCTCGGTGCGGGACATCCCGTGGCTGTTGTCTTCGAGCAGCTCGACCGCGTCCGCGACCGCCGGCTCGGTGAAGCTGGGCCAGCCGGTGCCCGACTCGAACTTGGAGTCCGAGCTGAACAGCTCCGCGCCGCAGGCGCCGCAGCGATACATGCCGTCGGCCTTGGAGTACGTGTACGCCCCGGTGAAGGGCGGCTCGGTGCCCTTCTCGCGGAGGATGTGGAAGCGGTCGGGATCCAGCTCCTCGCGCCACTCCTGGTCGGTCTTCTCGAGCTTCTCGGCCATGCCTCAAATGTAGCGACGCTGGAGCGCGTAGATCCCGGCCAGCGCGGCGTGCTCCTCGTAGGGCGCGAAGAAGTCGCGCACCTCCTCCTCGGTCGCGCGCCGGCCCAGGCCGGCCAGCTGCCCGACCAGCTTCACGTAGGCGAGATCGAGGGCCGGCAGCATGTCGTCGCGCCCCTGGCCCCCGAAGGCGAGCATCTCGATCGTCCAGCTGCCGATGTTCGGGATCGCCCGCAGGCGCCGCCAGGAGGGCTCGTGGCGGCTCAGGTCGGCTCGGCCGGAGGCGACCTCGCGGGCGGCGCGGATCAGAGCTATCGAGCGCTTGGGCGCCAGGCCGCAGGCATCCAGCTCCGCCGGCGCGCAGCGCGACACCCGCTCGGCCGACGGCGGGCAGCACAGCGGCCCGGCCCGCGACCCCAGCCGACGCACGATCCGGCGCTCGATCGCCGCGGCGCGCCCGCCCTCGATCAGCTGCTCGCAGACCGCCCAGGCGAGCGCCTCGAACGGCTCCGGCCGCCGGCGCGGGCGCAGCCAGGGGCGCCGCCTGATCACCGGCCCGATCAGCGGGTCGCGGCTGAAGCGGCGGTGGAACTCGCCCAGGTCGTGGTCGGTGCCGAGCGCGAAGCGCATGCGGTCGACGGCGGCCAGCGCGACCTCGCGGCTGGGCGCCTCCGCGTGGAAGCGCACCGCGCCCCCGGCCACCCAGGCGCGCACGACCGCGGCGCCGCCCTCGGCGTGGACCACCCGCACCAGCGCGCCCTGCTGCTCCCGAAGCACGCCGTCGCGGCCCGCCCTGGGCAGCCGGTAGGCGCCCGCGGGAGCAACGTCCACTTCGAGCGCGGCGGCTATCGGTCCTTGAGGAGGTGGATGTCGACGAGGAACGAGCGCGAGGCGGCCACGTCGGCGCGCCGGCCGCGGCCGCGGCCGCCGCCCAGCCGCAGCGTCTGTGGCGCCCGCGGACGGCGCAGCACTCTCACGAGCAGAAAGCAGGCCACGCCCAGCAGGAACCCGCCCGTGGCCGCGGCCACGGCCGCAGGCAGGGACACCGGCGCGCACTCGCTCGATCGGACGCGGCTCCGCCAGCACGGGCAGCGGGCGCACCTCGGCCTCGTGCTCGTGCTCGGGATCGGGAAGGGCTTCGGGCTCGGCCACTCGGCGAATATATAGGTGGCGTCGAACGGCACGGTCAGAGCGACGCGCTCGTAAACCCGGTATTTCTTGTCGATTCGTCCGCCCAGGGCCTCCATGCCGCGATTGAGTCCCTTGTTCTTCTCGAGCACCCAGCCGCCCTCGCCCCACTTGATGCGCGTGGCCTCCGACATGGCGAAGTGCTCGACGTAGAACCCGGCCGCCACCCCGGTGTGCTGGTAGGCCGGCTTGACGCCGAGGAAGCCGATCCGGCAGCGGTCGATGATCCGCTTGCGGCGCAGGTAGTGCCACCAGCCCAACGGCAGCAGGCGGCCGTTCATCCGCTGGAGCACCTGGTTGATGTCCGGAACCGTGATCGCCACGCCGACCGTCTCGCCCGAGGAGGTCTCGGCCACCATGAACCAGGGCCGGTCGAACACGAGGTGGAGCTCCTGGGCGTACGCGTCCAGGTCAGCCTTCGTGTAGGGCACGAAGCCCCAGTTGCGCGCCCAGGCCTCGTTGTAGAGCTCGCCGAAGGCGTCCAGGTCGTGCCTCAGGCTGCGTCGGGTCATCTTGCGGATGGTGATCCCGTGCTTTCGCTCGAGGTTCTCCGCGAGCTCCCAGATGATCGGCAGGATCTTCTCCTTGTTGCCGATGCGCATCTCCCACATGAACAGGTCCACGACCTTCTCGAACCCGGCCTGCTCCAGCAGCACGTGGTAGTAGGGCGGCTGCCAGGGCTGGCGGACCATCGGCTCGAGGTCGAACCCCTCGATCAGGACGCCCAGCTCGTCGTTCGTGGTGAAGTCCATCGGACCGACCAGGCGGTCGCGGCCGCGCTCGCGCAGCCAGGCCTCGGCGGCGTCGAGCAGCGCCCGCAGGACCTCCGGGTCCTCCTCGAACTCGAGGAAGCCGAACATCCCCCAGGCGTTGTCGTGGTAGGCGTTGAAGTTGCGGTCCACCTGGGCGCTGACCCGACCGACCACGCGGCCGTCGCGCAGGGCGAGGAACAGCTCGGCCTCGCCGTGCTTGAAGAACGCGTTGAAGCGCGGGCTCAGGAACAGGTGGCGCTCCAGCCGCAGCGGGGGGATCCAGGGCGTCCCGGTACCATGCAGCCGGAACGGCAGATCTATGAATTGGCGCCTGTCCGCAAGCGAGCGGACCGGTCGGACCTCAACTGACACGGCGCGCCACCCTACATGCCCACCGCCATCGATCTCTTCGAAAAGGCTCGCAGGCACGAACGCCTGGAGCAGCTGCGTGCCGCGCGCGAGCACGACCTGATGCCGTACTTCCGCGTCGTGGAGGCCGAGCCGGGGCCGGTCGCGCTGATGGAGGGGCGCGAGCGGATCACGCTCGGCTCGAACAACTACCTCGGGCTGACCGGCGACCAGCGGGTCAAGGACGCGGCCCGCGCGGCGCTCGACCACTACGGCACCGGCCTGACCGGCTCGCGCTTCATGAACGGCACCACCCCGCTGCACCTGGAGCTGGAGCGCGAGCTGGCCGACTGGATGGGCTCGGAGGACGCGCTCGTCTTCACCACCGGCTACCTCGCCAACGTCGGCGCGATCGGAACCCTGCTCGACCCTGGGGACACCGTCGTCTGCGACTCCGGCGACCACGCCTCGATCCTCGACGCCGTGTCGCTCTCGCGCGCCCGTGTCCGGCCCTTCCGCCACAACCGCCTCGACAAGCTCGAGTCGATGCTGTCGCGCGCCGAATCGGACGGCGGCGGGGTGCTCGTGGTCGTGGACGGCCTGTTCTCGATGGAGGGCGACCTCTCCCCTCTGCCCGACGTCACGGCCCTCTGCCGCGAGCACGGCGCCCGGCTGATGGTGGACGAGGCGCACGCGGTCGGCGTGCTCGGCGCCCGGGGCGCGGGCGCCTGCGAGCTGCTCGACTGCGAGGACGAGGCCGACCTGCGGATGGGCACCTTCTCCAAGTCGCTCGCCTCCTGCGGCGGCTTCATCGCCGGGCCGCACGACGTGATCGACTTCCTGCGCGTCCAGTCGCGCGCGTTCATGTTCACGGCCGCCGCGGTTCCCGCCGCCACCGGCGCGGCGCTGGGTGCGCTGCGCATCATCCGCTCCGACGAGGGAGCGGAGATGCGCGCCAAGGTGCTCGACAACGCGCGCTATCTGCACGAGGGCCTGGGGGCGCTCGGCTACGGGGTGATGGAGCCCAACCAGCTGCCGGACGGCTCGAGCCTGGTCACCCCGATCGTGCCGGTGGTCGTCGGCGACGACTGGAAGGCCGTGCTGCTCTGGAAGGCGCTCTACGACGCCGGTGTGTACGTGAACGTGGCGATCTACCCGGCCGTGCAGCGCGGCGGGGCGCTGCTGCGCACGTCGGTCATGGCGACCCACGAGCGCGAGCACCTGGACCGCGCACTCGAGGTCTTCGAGCGGGTCAAGGGCGAGGTCGAGGCGATGACCCCGCCCGATGTGGGCTGAGCGTCTGCACGACGGCGGCCGCTGAACACCAGCAAATAAGGGGTGCACAACCCGGCCCACGGCCCCGGCTCAGGGGCGGTGGGCAGGTTCGCGCCTCGTGGCCAGCGAAACCCGTCCCACACCAGTGCGCTCACCGCCCGCGGGCTCACTTTGCCGCTGGCATCGGCGGCGAACGTCGGCCCGCCCCCCGCACGGGCACCCGTGGGCCGGGTTGTGCCCCCCTCACCGCTGCCGTTCGTCAGGCCCGCAGCTCGCTCGGGCTCGCCGCGGGCGCCCTCGCGGGGCGTCGGCGGCGTCCCACGCGCGTCGCCACGGCCACCAGGCCGGGCGGCACCCGGCCGTCCGTCGAGAGCCACGAGCCGGCCAGGATCAGCAGCAGGCCGGCCACGGCACCGGTGGTGACCTGCTCGTTCAGGATCGCCACCCCGAGCGCCAGCGCCACGACCGGGTTCACGTAGGTGATGATCGTCGCGCGGCTGGGGCCGATCTCGGCGATCAGGCGGAAGAAGATGAGGAAGGCGAAGGCCGTGCAGATCAGGCCCAGCACCGCCACCGAGGCGAGCGCCTCGCCCGTCGGCGTCTCCGTCGGGGCGCCCCCGATCGCGAGGGGCAGCAGCATGATCGACGCGATCCCCAGCGCGCCCGCGACCGGCCCGAGCGGGTCCGCTCCGCTCAGGTGGCGCTTGACGATCAGCGGGCCGGTGGCGTAGCCGAACGTGGCCGTGAGCACCGCCGCCGCGCCCAGCAGCTCCGAGCCCTGGCCGCCGATGTCGATCCCCACCAGCGCCACCACGCCGCCCAGCCCGATCAGCATCCCGACGAAGCGCGAGCGCGTGGGCTGCTCGCCCTTGTCGAACCGAAGCGCCAGGAAGGCGACCACCAGCGGCACGGCGGCGATCAGGATCGCCGCCAGCGAGGACGACACGCGCTGCTCGCCGAACGCGATCAGCGGGAACGGGATCGTGATCTCGAACAGGGCGAAAGCGGTCAGCCACCGCAGCGGGAGTCCGCGCAGCGCGCCGCTGCGCCACGCGATCGGAAGCAGCACGAGCGCAGCGAGCGCCACGCGCGACCAGGCCACGAAGCCCGGCGAGAGATCGTCGTCGACGGCGATCTTGATGAACATGTACGGCACGCCCCAGACGACCGAGACGGCCGCGAACAGGATCCACCCGCGCGGCGTCATGCGATCGCTCTCAGCAGGCCCGCAGTCACAGCGGCCACCACGATAACCACCAGCAGCGGCGCCTTCAGGAAGACGGCGACGCCCGCCGCCGCCAGGCCCGCTCCGCGCGCGTCGAGCACCAGCGCCTCGTCGGACGCGAAGGCGTTCGTCGCCACCAGCGCGGCCAGCAGGGCGGGCGCGAGCAGCTCGAGCACCCCGGCGGTCGCCTGGGGCAGCTGGCGGCCGGAGGCCAGCACGGGCCCGGCGCCCTTGATCAGCACCGTCGCCGTGCCGACCACCGCGACCGTGAGCCAGGCGGAGCTCATCGCCTGCTCAGCCCCACGAGGCAGGCGCTGGTGGCCGCGATCACGGGGATGCCGGCCGGGGTCAGCGGCGTGAGCGCGAGCGCGATCCCGGCTCCCAGCAGCGCCGCGGCGAGCGCCCGGCGATCGCGCACGAGCGGCACCAGCAGCGCCAGGAACAGGGCCGGGAACGCGGCGTCGAGACCGAGCGTGGCCGGGTCGGCGAGCGAGTCGCCCGCCACCACTCCGATCGCGGTCCCGCCGCTCCAGCCGACATACAGCGCCGCGCCCGCGCCGATGAGGATCCGCCGGTCGAAGTGGCCGTCGCGCTGGGACAGGGCCCAGCTCTCGTCCACCAGCAGCTGCGCCTCGAGCAGCCGGCGCAGCCAGCCACCGCGGAACGCCGTGGCCGCCGACAGCGCCATCGGGCCGTAGCGGGCGTTGAGCAGCACTGCCGCGACGATGGCGGCCGCCGCGGTCCCGCCCGCGCTCATCACCGAGACCGCGGCGAACTGGGCGGAGCCGGCGAACGTGGTCAGCGACATCACGATCGAGGCCACGCCGTCGAACCCGGCCGCCTGCGAGAGGACGCCGAACGAGACGCCGAACGCGAACACCGCGGGCAGCAGGGGCGTGACGGCCCGCAAGCCGGCGCCGTACCCCTTCAGGCCTGGCCCTGCGGTGCGCTCGATCAGTGTGGCATCCGACATGGAGGCCGGTACGCTACGGACTGTATGGAGAATCGCGGCGATCATCGAAGGATCTTCCGGGCTTGAGCACCTACGCCGAACTTGATTCAGTAGACCGCGCCCTACTGGCCGAGTTGCAGAACGATGCACGGCAGACCAACAAGGCACTCGCGGGCAAGGTCGGCGTAGCTCCTTCCACCTCTCTCGAGCGGGTGCGCGAGCTGCAGACGCGCGGAGTGATCACGGGCTTCGCGGCCCGCGTCGACCCTGCGGCCGTCGGGCGCCCGATGGAGGCGATCCTGTCGATTCAGCAGGGCTCGTCTCAGCGGCAGGCCACCGAGAACCTGCTCGAGTACGCCGCTTCGCTGCCCGAGACGGTCCGGGTGATGGCGTTGACCGGCACGACGGACGTCATCATCCACGTGGCGGTGCGTGACATGGACCATCTGCGCGACCTGATCTGGAACCTGATCGAGCGGCGCGAGGTGGCGCGGATCCAGAGCTCGCTGGTGCTGGCGAAGGTCGAGGGACCTAGCCTGCTTCCGCTGGACGACTGAACCAGCGCAGCCCGCGGCGCCCGCGGCGCGGCTTGCCGTCGATCTGGCTGCGCAGCACGGCCACCACGGCGGCGGTGCGCTCGAACGGGTCGGCGATCACCGTGCCGTCCATCCCGATCGCGGCGACCAGGCGGCCTTGCACCTCGGCCAACAGCACGTCGCCGTGCGGCGCGTGACCCCCGTCCAGGTCGGCCAGGTCGCGGATGCGCTGGCGGTCGGCTTCGGTCGAGAGCTTGATCGTGAGTGCGTCGGTCATAGTAACCACCTTTCCCGGTTAGACGGTATTCTAACACCGTCTATCATGGATAGGTAGTTATGCCACCGGGAACCGCGATACCCGAGAAGAGGGCCCCCGAGCCGCTCGAGCTCGTCCAGCGCTTCGTGAACAGCGTCGACCTCGAGAGCGGCGAGGACGAGCTCGGCGGGCCCGAGGAGCTGCGCGCCTGGCTCGCGGAGCGCGAGCTGATCGGCGGGGACGAGCGCGTCAGCCGAGCCGACTTCCAGCGCGCGATCGACGTGCGCGAGGGCCTGCGCGCGCTGCTGATGGCCAACAACGGGATGGAGGCCGACGAGGAGCAGGTGGCCCGACTGAACCGCGCAGCCGGCCGGGCCGGGGTGCGAGTCGTCTTCGAGCCGGGCTCGGAGCCGCGCCTGGCGCCCGAGGCGCGCGGCGTGGACGGTGCCATCGGGAAGCTGCTGGCGATCGTGGCCGGCGCGGTGGAGCAGGGGCGCTGGGGGCGCCTGAAGGCCTGCCCGCGCGACGTCTGCCGCTGGGCCTTCTTCGATCACTCGAAGAACCACTCCGGCCGCTGGTGCCAGATGGACGTCTGCGGCAACATCGAGAAGGCACGCGCCTTCCGGGAGCGCAGGCGGGCGAAGAGCCGGTAGCTGGCCGATTGGCCGCGGGGGCCCGGGGGCGCGAGCCCCCGGATGCTCTCATTCGATCGTGTGGACCTTGAACAGGTTCGTGCCGCCCGAGGTGCCCGCCGGCAGCCCGGCCGTGATCCCGATCTTGTCGCCCTGGCTGGCGAAGCCGACCTCGCACGCGGCGTCGGCGCACCTGTCCATCAGGTCGAGCGTCTGCAGCGGCTCCTCGTTCAACCGCGCGTGCACGCCCCAGAGCAGCTGGCAGCGGCGCACCACGGCCCGGCTCGGCGACAGCGCGAGCACCGGCGCCCGCGGCCGGTAGGCGGAGATCAGCTGCACGGTCGTGCCGGTGTTGGTCGGGGACACGATGCACTTGAGCCCCAGCTGGTAGACCGCCCCGACGGCCCCGAACGCGATCGCGTGGTACTGGTTGTTCGCCTGCGGGCCGCGCTCGGCGAGCCAGCGGCCGTAGGGCAGCTCGCGCTCGGCGGCGCGCGCGATCGCGGCCATCATCTCGACGGCCAGAACCGGGTGGCGGCCCACCGCGGTCTCCTGCGAGAGCATCACCGCGTCGGTGCCGTCGAAGATCGCGTTCGCCACGTCGGCCACCTCCGCCCGCGTCGGGCGGGTGGAGTGAACCATCGACTCCAGCATCTGGGTGGCCGTGATCGTGGGCTTGGCGCGCCGGCCGGCGATCGCCAGGAGCCGCTTCTGGACCAGCGGCACCTCCTCGATCGGCAGCTCGATCCCCAGGTCGCCGCGCGCGATCATGATGCCGTCGGCCGAGTCCACGATCTCCTCGCCGTTCGCCGCGGCCTGCGGCTTCTCGATCTTGGCGATCAGGG
The DNA here is from genome assembly GCA_963722245.1 of uncultured Thermoleophilaceae bacterium. Taxonomy (GTDB): domain Bacteria; phylum Actinomycetota; class Thermoleophilia; order Solirubrobacterales; family Thermoleophilaceae; genus JACVRW01. The sequence continues at coordinate 36,277 of CAVRKM010000012.1, read as the reverse complement.
GCACCTCCACCCCGCGCTCGGCGAGATGCTCGCGGACCGGGTCGAGGTCCTCCCGCCGGCGAACGAACGAGAGGGCGAAGAAGTCGAGCCCCATCTCCAGCCCGGCGTCGATCAGCGAGATGTCCTCAGCGCTCACGGCGGGCAGTGACACCGTGACGTTGGGGAGGTTGAGGCCCTGGCGCGAGGCGACGCTGCCGCCCACCTCGACCTTGGTCACCACGTCTCCGTCGGAGATCTCGTCCACCCGCAGCCGCACGGCCCCGTCGGCGAGGTAGCAGACGTCACCGGCGTCGACCAGCTCCGCGAAGCCGTTCCAGGCCACCGGCAGGCGCTCGGGGGTGCCCTCGATCGCCTCCGGCGTGAGCACCACGCGCGTGCCGCGCCCCAGCTCGGCCACCCCGCCGGCCACCGGGCCGAGCCGCAGCTTGGGCCCGGGCAGATCGCCGAGGATGGCCACCTCGCGGCCGGCGCGCTCGGCGGCCTCGCGGATCCGGCCGGCGGTCTCCGCGTGCTGCTCGCGGGTTCCATGGGCGAAGTTGAGCCGGGCCACGTCCATGCCGGCGACGATCATCGCGGTCAGCACGTCGGGCTCCTGGCAGCTGGGGCCGATGGTGGCGACGATCTTCGTGGAGCGCATGAGTCGCCCTGGAACATACCTGTGAAGGGAGTCGAAGCTTGTGAAAAATGATCAAGCGTTTGCGGCTCACGAAAACCCCGCTCTTAGCGACCGGGTGGCCTGCTGTTCGGTTGACGCTTGCCGGCCTGGCGGCTTTGATTGGCGCCGGCCTTCGACGGGGTTGGACCAGTTGGCGAGAGACTGGCGCTGGCGGCGGGTCGGGTCCCCGACCGCCTGCAGAAGCCCACACTCGCAACGGGTCCTGTTTCGTCCGGGAGGCGACGGGGAACTGCATCCTTTTTTGAGAACGCACGCGATGTGCGGGGAGGTCTGATGGGCAACTCGGCCACGGTCAGCGCTGGTCAAGAGCAGCATCTGCGCGCACTGGAGTACGCGAATCGCGTACGGCTCGCGCGGGCTCGGATGAAGCGCAAGATCGCCGCGGGGGAGCTGTCGGCGACGGAGGTCGTCCTCAATTGCCCCTGGCAGGCGCACAGCATGTCGATCAGCGATCTGCTGATGAGCCAGAAGCGCTGGGGCAGGACCCGTTGCCGGCGGTTGCTCGTGTCCCTGGGCGTTCCCGAGAACAAGCAGGTCGGGACGCTCACGGAGCGCCAGCGCCTCGCGCTGGCCGCGGTGCTGACCGCCAAGAACACCCCGCCAGGCATTGAGGAGGAGGCGGAGACGCCCGCCAGGGCGGCGCGCGTGCCGGCACTCTCTGCGGCCTGACGGTGTTGAGTGGGTAGGCGGCCGGGACAAACAGCCCGGCCGCCGCGCTCTCACCCCGAGACGAATCCGGTAGTGGCGAGCTCGAGGATGTGTCCGTCCGGGTCGCGCAGGTAGACCGACTTGAAGTGGGCGCGCTCCATGACCTCGGTGCACGGGATCCCGCGCCCGCGCAGGTAGTCGCGCCAGGCCGCCAGCTCGGCCTCCGACTCCACGGCGAGCGCGAAGTGGTGGGTCGACCCGCGACCGACCACGCCCTCCTCGAGCTCCGGGTACTCGAGGCAGGTCACGAGCGTGCCGGACCGGCCCTGCTCGTCGCCGAACAGCAGGTGGCGTGCCCCGCGGTCGTCCTCGTTGACGGTTCGCTCGACCAGCCGCATGCCGAGCAGGTCGCCGTAGAAGCCGGCCGTCCGCTCCACGTCCTGGCAGAGCAGCGTCACGTGGTGCAGGCCGCCGAGGCGCGGCCGGTGCTCGCTCACCGGAAGCCCAGCCCGCCCGAGCGGCGCTTGAACAGCTCGCGCATGGCGTAGAAGGCGCCCCCGAAGACCGTCGCGCCGGCCAGCAGCAAGACCCACACCTTCACCGGCCCGAGCAGGAGCGCGATCGCCGTGTCGATCGCGAACGCCGTGACCCCGGCGAGCAGCGCGGAGTGGGAGCGGAAGCCGGCGAGGTGCTCGCGCAGCGCCAGCTCGGCGCCGCCGAGGGACGCCAGCACGAGCCCGGCGGCCACTCGCTCCTCGCCCTTGCCGGTGCCGCTCAGGAAGCCCCAGACCATGACGACGATGCCGATCAGGATCACCAGCTCGGACAGCGGGAAGCTGCCCCACGGGGCCGGCGGGCGCTCCGAGCGGGCCGGGCGGCGCGCCGCCGGCGTGCGCCGGGCGGCGTCGCGCTCGGCGCGCGTGCTCAGGCCGCCGCCGCGCTTGCGGGTCCTGCGCCCCATGTCAGGTGGCTAACGGGCAGCCGGAGCTGATGACCACTCGCCACCAGCCCATCAGCATGCCGATGAAGCTCCAGCGCGGCCGAACGTGCCAGTGCTTGCAGCCGGGCTCGCCGATGTCCTCGTTCGCCACGCGCACCCACTTGTGGGCCGCGGGGTCGAGGAGCATCTCCTCGATCAGGCGCCGGTACTGCTCCTCTTTGTAGGTGCGATCCGAGAACGCTCGCCTGGCGTGGCTCACGCGCTCCGCGAGGTCGTCGCGCAGCTCCTCCAGCTCCCCCAGGGACAGCAGGCGCGGGCCGCCGCGTCCCGGCACGCCCATCGTGAAGCCCTTGCGCGGCCATGCCGAGCAGAACAACTGGGCCAGCTCCTCCTCGAGCCGGGCGACTTGGTCGAGCAAGGTCCTGCGAGCGGCCCGCTCGTCGGGAAGCGTCCGCGGTGCAAACGGCGGAGCTTGCTGCAGCAGCACTCGTCAAGTGTAAAGCGTCTCCGCGGCGGTCCACAACGCTTCCTCCACCGCGATCGGCGGCACGCCCTTCACGCGCAGGGCGCAGAGCGTCATGCGCTCGGTGCTCCGGGTGACTCCCGCGGCGTGGCTCACGTCGCCCAGCACCATCGCCACCGGCCGCGCGTCGTCGGCCACCACCAGCTGCCGCTCCAGCAGCGGCCGCACCCCTTCGAGCTGCTCGCCGCGCCGCGCCAGCCGCAGGCCCAGCTCGCCGATCACCTTGTCGGAGTCGAGCGCGAACACGGGCACCCCGGTCTCGGCGATGGCGATCGTGAGGGCGTCGTCCACGAGGTTCTCGCTCTTGAGGCCGCCGTGGCGCAGGCGCTCCACCGCGATCGCCTCGACCGGCGTGCGGTCGGTGTCCGGGTCGATCCCTATCTGGCGCGAGAACACCCGGTAGGCCCACGGAACGGCGTCCTGGCGCATATGGATCACCTTGCCGCCCGTGTAGCGATCGGCCAGCGCGCGCAGCCGCTCCTTCACCTCGCGCGGGGTCTTGCGCGGGCGCGCGTCGAGCGGGGTGTGCACCAGCCCGAGCTCCGGGAAATCCCCCGCCAGCTCGTCCTCGACCCAGCCCTCGGCGAGCTCGAGCTCCATCAGCCCTCGGCCCGGGTCGCCAGCCGGCGCACCTGGTCCTCGGTCAGGTTGCCCAGCTTGGTCGCGGTCACGCGCCCGCCCGGCCGGGTGAAGACCGTGGTGGGACAGCCGCCGATGCCGTAGAGGTTGACCACGGCGCCGTCCCGATCGACCCCGACCGGCTGACGCCAGCCGCGCTCCTTGACGAGCGCCCGCACCTGATCGCGGTCCTTGTGGGTGAAGAAGACCGTCGCGAAGTTGACCCCCGGCAGGCTGGACATGACGCGCTCCGTGCGGTCCACCTGGGGGTAGCAGTCGGCGCCGCGGTCGAAGATGAAGGTCAGCACCAGCGGCCGGCGGCGCAGGTCGCAGACGTTCACCACCTCCGCGGAGTGCAGGGTGCAGGCGGGTACCTGGCCGGCCTGCTTGGAGCACTCGTCGGGGCGCTGGCAGACGTTGGCGCCGCCCTCCAGGTGCCCGAGCGCCGACGGAACCGCGAACGCCCTGATCTTGGATCCCGGCGTGGGCCCGGCGAGGCCCTTGCCCTTGTTCGGCAGCGTCTGCAGGAACAGCAGGATGCCCAGCCCCATGATCGCCACGATGCCCACCGCCCAGGCGTACTTGTTGCCGGGTCGGGGCACCTCCGGCCGGCGCGGCTGCTCGGGGTGCGTGCGGTCGCGCTCGGCGAGCTGGTCGCCGATCTCCGCCCGGCGCCGCTCGCCGCCCAGGTCCTCGAAGCGGTCGTCGTTCACGAGGCGTCGACGCGCACGCGGCGCCGGCGCGGCACGAGGTCGCGGATCCTGAACTCCCCGTGCTGCTCGGCCCAGATCAGCGCGGCGGGCAGCACCAGCAGCACGCCCACCAGCGACACGGTCAGGTCCACCACCGTGACGATGCCGAAGTCGCGCAGCATGCGGATGTCGGAGGCGATCAGCGCCGCGAAGCCGGCGATCGCCGTCGCGCCGGAGGCGAGCACGGCGGCCCCGGTCGAGGCGTAGGTCAGCTCGATCGCCCGGGCCGGGCCCGCGCCCCGCTCGCGCTCCTGCAGGTAGCGCGAGGACAGCAGCACGCTGAACTCCGTGGAGATCGCGATCACGAGCGCGCCGAGCGTGACCGACATCGGGTTGAGGTCGACCTCGAGCGGGCCGGGCAGCAACCCGAGCAGGAACACGATGCCCCCCGACCAGCCGGTCGCCAGCGCGATCGGGATCAGCGGGATGGCGGCCAGGCGCGCCGAGCGCCGCACGAGCAGCAGGACGAGGAAGACGCCGGCGAGCGCCGCCACGAGCGTCAGGCCGCGGCGCCATGGCGACGAGAGCGCGGCGTTCGCCTCGGCGGCCAGCACCGGCAGGCCGACCACGCTGGCCTGCACGCCCGGGGGCGGGTCGAGGCGGCGCTCGATGTCGTCGACGACCTCCTTCTGGCGGTCGAGGGGCATCAGTCGGATGCCGAACGCGAGGTTGGCGGTCCGGCGGTCGCGCGTGAGCACGCCCTGGGAGAAGTACGGCGGCACCGCGTCGAGCAGCTGGCGCACCTGCCCCTCACCGGCTCCGGAGGCGGAGAACAGGTCCGGCAGCGAGAGCGCGGGGCAGAGCTCGGGCGCGTTGTGGCGCTGGGTGCAGCGCTTGCCGGCGCTGTAGCCGTGAGCGCGCAGCACGCCGCGCTGGAAGCGGGTCATCCAGGCGATCACCTTGGCGTCCGTGATGTCGCGCGCGCGCACGGTCACGTCGATCTCGCCGGACACGCCGGTCTCGTGCTGCAGCGCGTTCACGTCCCGCAGCTCCTGGAGATTCGCCGGCACGAGCTCACGCACGTCCGAGATCACCTCGCTCTGCGTGTCCGCCGCCAGCCCCGCCACGGCCAGGATCAGCGCGATCCCGAGCACGCGGCGCGGCCGCGAGAGCGGCACGCCCAGGGCCTGCCAGGCGCGCGTGGCGAGCCACTCGCGCGCGTCCGCCACGCGCGGATGAGCCGCGACCGATGCCAGGCGCGCGCGGGCGCGGGGCAGCGCCTGGCGAGCGGGCGCGGGGCGCCCGAAGCGCACCAGCGCCGCGAAGCCGGCGCAGATCGCGCAGGCCAGCGCCAGCCCGATCCCCACCACCAGCAGCGCGCCGAAGCCGCGCACCATCGGAACCGGCGACAGCAGCAGCACCAGGAAGCCGACCGCGGTGGCGACCCCCGCCGTGAGGATCGTCGGACCTCCGGCGGCGGCCGCGGCCGCGGCCGCCGCTCGAGGATCGTCCTCTCGCGCGCGCTGCTCGTCGAAGCGCGCCTGAAACTGGATCGAGTAGTCCACCGCGAGCCCGATCAGCACCGGGAGCACGGCGATCGAGGCCATCGTCAGGCTGCCGCCGGCGAGCGACAGCGCGCCGAACGTGAGCGCTGCCGCCGCAAGGGCCAGCGCGAGCGGCAGGAGCCGCAGGCGGGTGCGGAACACGAGCGCCAGCGTGGCCGCCATGACCAGCAGCGCGGCTCCGAGCAGCACGAAGATCGAGCTCTGCACCGCGTCGGCGAGACCCTCGCTGACCACGGGCACCCCGCTGACGATGTAGTGGGCTCCGTGGCGGGGCTTGAAGACTCGCTGCTCGGTGGCGGTCCGGAACAGGTCGATCGCGCGGCGCCGCTGCGAGTTGCTCAGGTCGGGCTTGAGCCGGATCGTGATCATCGCCGCGTTGGGCGACGGGAACAGGTACGCGAAGCGCGACTTCGGCACCCCCGCGGCGCCGGCGTTCCTGTCGAACACGAGCGCGGACACGAAGTTGGGATCGTCGATGCGCGGGATGGCCGTGATCCCGTAGCGCAGCCCGAGCTCGATCACGTACTGGGTGAACTGGGAGTTGACGGCCTGCGCGGCTGCCCGGGCGAGACGCTCCTGCTCGGCGGGCGAGTCGCCGCGCCGCTGCGACAGGGCGCGCGCCGCGCTGGCTGCCTTCCCGGCCTGGCTCTGGGCGGCGGCCTGCCGCGTGCCGAACTCGTCGACGATGCGGTTCACCGCGGTGTTGATGAAGGTCGCGGGGCCGAACACGACCTTGGCGGGCTTGAGGTCGGCGATCTGGCTGCAGACGGGCGGGAGGGCCTTCAGACCCTTCTTCGTGTCGGGCACGTTGCCCGACAGGCAGCCCTCCAGGCGCAGCACCCGCCCGAGGTCGTCGGTGAGCACCGTTTTCGACAGGTCGCCACGCACCAGCACGACGACCGCCTCGTCGCCGAAGTCCTGCTTGAAGCGCTCGGTGGCCTTGAAGCTGTCCGAGCCCCGGTCGACCAGCGTGTCGGTGGCGGCGCTCGGCTCGAGCCGCAGCGCGAGCGCCGCGCCGCCGAGCGCGAGCAGCGCGGTCACGGCCAGCGTCAGCAGCGGCCGCCGCGTGACGGCGCCGACCAAGCGCCCGAACCGCTCCCCCTTCCTCACGCGATGAGCTTAGGGAAGGGGCTGAAGCCGGGGGTACTCCCCGCCCGCGTTGGCGACCCCGCGCTGGTTGAGGAGCTGCCCGAGCGACCCCTGCGCGACGCAGGGCGGGGCGGCGCCGCGGTTGTCCGGGTCCCCGTAGACGAACTCGTTGACGCGCGCGACCAGGTCGGCGGGCCAGTAGGGGTCGACCGGCGGGGGCGCGTCCGGCACCGGGGTCGTGCCGCACAGGTAGCTGCCGAACACCGGCAGCTGGCTGCCCGGCTTGATCAGGTTGTAGGCCCCCGGAGCGGTGTAGGGGTTGGAGCGGTTCGTGACCAGCCGGGTCGGGAAGCCCGCCATGATCTCCGGGTTCATCGGGTTGAGCGTGCGCAGCACGTGCAGGTTGCCGCTCTCGGTGAGCGGGCCTGGGACGGCCTTGTTGATCGGCTGTGACCGAAGCTGAGTCGCGGCGGCGTCGTTGCCGAAGAACGCGGCGATCTCGCCCTTGTAGGCCCCGAGGTAGTCGAAGATCGGCGTCAGGTTGCGCAGGAACGGGTCCAGCCGGCGCAGGATCGGGCGCGTGTTGTTGAGGACCTGGGACGTGGCCGGCAGGCCGGTGCGGGCGGCGGTGGTGAACGGCCCGAGCCCCTTGAACAGGCTGCGTAGGTCGGGCGACAGCTTGTCGAGGCCGATCAGCGCCGGCGAGATCTGCCGCGCCGCCGGGCGCAGCTGGTCGATCAGCGGGTTGGCGTCCTTGGCGAAGGACGTCGCCCGTGCGGTCGTGGCGCGCCCTTCGCGAAGGAAGGTCGGGAACACCCGGAAGGTGTCTGCCAGCTCCTGGTTTCGGCTGGCGATCGCCGTCCAGACCCGGTTGGAGTTGTCGATCAGCTGGCGCAGCTGACCCTTGCGCTCGCTGAGCGCGGTGAAGACCTCGCCGGTGTCGCGCACGAACGCGCGCGTGGCGCCGGACTGCGCGCGCAGCACCTTCAGGACGTCGTCGGTGTTGTCCGCGAACGGAGTGAGCAGCGCCAGCGCGTTGCTGATCGCGTCCGCCTGCCCGCGCACCGCCAGCCCCTGCTGATCGAGCCAGGTGCTGAAGCGCTGGCGCGTGACCGGGTCGAAGGCCCGCAGGATCTCGTCGAGCTGCACCGTCTCCGCGACGTTGCCCTCCGCCAGATGACCGCCGTCGGGCACCATCTTCGACTCGTCGCCGCCTGCCCGGAGCCCGGCGCCGCCGGGCGACAGCTCCACGTAGGTCTCGCCCAGCAGCGTCTTCTGGCGCAGGATCGCGCGGGTGTCCTTCGGCAGCGGCGCGTAGCGGGCGTCGATCTCGAGAACCGTGTCGGTCAGCCCCGTCTGCTTGTTGGGATCGGTGGTCTTCACGCGCCCGACCTTCACCCCCGAGATGCGCACCTCGGCCTCCTTGGCGAGCTGCGTGGCCTCCGGGAAGGCGACGTTCACCCGGTAGCCCTTCGGCTTGAGCGGCACCGAGCCGCCGAAGCTCAGCCACAGGAACACGAGGATGCCGAAGCAGGACAGCGCGAAGGCCACCATCGTGAGGATGCGACCGAGGCTGGGAGCCTGCTTGATCATGGGAGCGGGTTGAGTAGCGGGTTGTTGGGGCAGACCTGCGCTTCGGGCGGCAGGTTCAGGAGCTGCACGGCGGTGCCCAGCTGCGGGCTGCCGGCCACGACCGACTCGAGCGCGCTGAAGGTGGCGCAGCCGACCAGCACCACGCCGCGCCGGACCGGTCCGTGAGCGTCCTGCTGCGCCCACAGCGTCGCGCCGTTGTGGGCGCTCCAGGCGCTCCAGAACAGGAACGGTTGCGTGGCGCCGGGCGGGTCGTAGGCGAGCGTGTTGAAGAACTTGTTCAGCACGCCGAAGCTGCGCGTCAGCCGCGGCGTGGCCGGTGCGAGCTTGGTGGCCGCCGTGCGCAGGTCGCGCACGGTGGGCTGCACGTCGCGCGCGAAGGGCCGGATCTGCGTCTTGATGATCGGCGTCGTGTCGCGCAGGAACGGTCGCGTCTGCCGCAGCGCCGGAGCCAGGTTGCGCGCGAACGGGCGCAGCCGCGAGAGCGCCGGGCCCAGCTGCCCGGCCAGCTTGTCGGTCTTCGCCAACGTGGTGGTGGTCTGGGAGAGGGCACCGGGGAACTCGCGCAGCGCCGCGCGCAGGGACGACTCCTCCGAGGCGAAGGCCTCGAAGTTCTTGTTGGCCGAGTCGACGAAGCCGGCCAGCTGGTCGTCGCGCTTGGCCAGCGCGGTCGAGAGCAGCTGGAAGTTGTGGATCACGCGCTTGATGTTGTGGCGGCGCGAGATCAGCTGGCCGCCGATCTGCGAGCCGTACTTGGCCGTTGGCTCGAAGCGCTTGAGCACCTCGCGCAGGTCCTGCTCGGCGGTCTGCTGGAAGCGCGCGTCGGCGCCGGTCGCGTGGTCGTCGAAGGCGGTCCCGCCCGCGCTGAGGAGGATCTCGAGATAGGCGCGCGTGTCGGTGTCGAGCTGGGCCAGGATCTCGTCGCCATTGACGTCGGGCAGCGTGTTCGACACCCTCACGCGACCGCCCTCGGGCAGCGCGCCGGTCTGCTTGGTGCCCGGATCGAGCGCCAGGTACATGTCCTTCAGGCCGGTCTTGGGCCGCATCAGCACGTTGGCGTCGCGGTAGATCGGCTTGTACTTGTCCTGGATCTGCATCGTCACGACCGCGCGCCCGTTCTCCAGCTGGACGTCTCCGACCTCGCCGATCTTCACCCCGGCGATGTTCACCGACTGCCCCTGGCCGGGGACGACCGCTTGGGCGGTCGGCAGCTCGACCTTGACCTCGTAGAAGTTGGTGCCGATCAGCGGCACCCAGGCCGGCAGGTAGAAGCGCTCCTGGGACAGGAGGTAGCTCGCGACGGCGAGCGCGCCGACGAGCAGGAAGATGATCGCCACGAACACGCGCATCTGCTTTCTGATCTGGCGCCTCACGGGCCCGGTCCGATCTGCGCGGCGTTCAGGTTCGGCGGCTTCTGCTTGTAGCACGGAGCGTTCGGCTTGTACGGCGGCTTGCCGCCGGTGCGCGCCGGGCGGGTGCCGAGCGGTGGGGAGGTCGCCGCGCCGTAGAGCGGGGACTTCTGCTGCTGCGCGACCGCGGTCTGGACCGGGAAGCCGCCGCCACCGCTCATGAAGCGGGTGTACGAGCCGTTGCCGTCGAAGTTCTGCGTCTCCCCGGCCAGCCCGACCGTCGTCTGGAAGAACTCCTGGTAGTTGCGCAGCCCGGTCGAGAAGGCGCCGTCGTCGATCCGAGCGTCGCCGGTGGGGAGGATCACGTTCAGCTGGCAGCGGTTGAACAGGTCGAGCGCCGGCAGCAGCTCGAACTGGCCCTTCGTGAACTGGGCGAGCTCGCTGACGGCGGGCTGGAGCTCCTTCACCAGCCCCTGCAGCTCGGCCGGCTTCAGCAGCGCCTGGGTCTGCGTGATCCAGGGGAACGCGACCTTGATCGTGGCCGGCGTCTCGCGGACGCCCGGGATCATCTCGAGAGACCAGGCACGGGTCGGCGGGAACGCCGCGTTCAGCTTGTCGAGCGCGGGGTTCGCGGCCTCGAGCAGGCCCGGCAGCAGGTGGACGGTCTGGCGCAGGTTGTCCTGCTCGCCCGCGAGCGCCGCCATCGTCGTGTTGAAGTTCGTGATCAGGTCCTTCAGCGAGCCCTCGTGCGTGTCGAGCGCCGCGAAGACCTTCTGCTGTCCGGCGACCAGCTTCGACAGGTCGTGCAGGTCCGAGCCGAGCAGCGACTGGTTGAGGATGGCCGCGCCGCGCAGCGCCTGGGGCGAGTAGTCGAGCGTCTGGTTGAGCGCCTGTCCGGCGGTCTTGCCCTTGACGTCGGCGACCTGGTCGTCGTCCTCGCCCGGCTGCGGCTTGTTGTTCAGCGCGCCGCCGTACCCATCCAGCAGCTTCTGCAGGTTCTTGCGGGTGTTGGTCTGGAGCGTCCCGAGCACCTGGTCCAGCTGCACCGGCGCCGAGGTCTGGGACGCCGGGAGCGTGTCGCCGTCGTGCAGCTCGGGGCTGCTCGGCGTGCCTGGGTGGATGTCGAAGAAGTTGTTGCCCTCGAAGAAGATGCGCGGCCGCACCTTGACGGTCGCGTCCTCGTGGAGCGGCAGGGCGTCGTCCTTGAGCTTCATCGTCACGACGACGGCCGGCGAGTCGCCGCCCACCGGCTCGATCTTGGACACCTTGCCGACCTCCACGCCGGCGATCCGGACGGCCTGGTTCTTCTGAATCGGGGGCGAGTTCTCGAAGGTGGCCTTGAGCTCGTACGGCCTCGTGAACGGGATGTCCTTCGTGAAGGCGAGGAAGGTCGCGATCAGGATCAGCACGAGCGCGATCAGGCCGGCCTGGAAGGCCGAGATGCGTCCCTGGGCCACGCGCCTCACTTCTTCTTCACCTGCCCGGCGGTCTTGGTGCCCTGGTTGCCCGGTCGGGTTGCCGATCGTGGTGACGTCCTCGCGCCAGGGCTCGTTCCCGGCCTCGCACTCGGCCTGACCCTGGCTGGGCGCGGCCGTGTGCGGGTAGGGGTTGAAGTGCAGGTGGTTCCAGGGCTGTGGCCCGTCGGCGACGGCGGCCGACGGCAGGCCGACGTTGTTCTTGCCGTACACGAGCGGGCCGCCCGTGCGCAGGACGCTCGTGTCGACCGGGGCCGCCACCGACTGGAAGCGCTGCCAGGTGCCGGTGGCGTCGCCGTCGGAGAGCAGGCTGGCGGCGTTGCGGAACCACAGGGTCGCGTAGTTGCAGGTCGTCTGGGCCGGCGTGAGGAAGTTCAGCGTCGGTCGCAGCGAGGACGCCAGCCGCGTGAGCTGCTGGACGCCGGTGCGCACGACCGGGTCCTCCGAGAAGTCCGCGAGCGTGTTGAACACGTCCGAGAGGTCCTCGTTGGCCGGGATCGTCTTCGGCAGCACGTTGGTACCGGTCACGAAGGCGTCGGCCAGGATGGGAGCCGAGTGCGGCAGCGTCGCCACGCCGGGACGGAGCTCCTTGAAGAACGCCGCGTTGTTGCGCAGGAACGGGCGCTGCACCGGGAAGTCGCGAATGGCGAGCTCCTCCGTGGGCGGGCTCTCGCTGATCGTCTCCTGGATGAACGGGCTCGCGACCGACGCGAGCGCCGTGAACGACGTGTCGAGGCTCACGAACAGCGACGCCTGCTGCTCCGCCACGGGGGCCACCTCGGTGGCCGTGTCGGCCAGCGAGCGGAAGAAGCGGGCGAGCTTCGTCTGGGGATTCGACAGGTTGCGCAGCACCGGCTCGGCGTCCTCGACGAGGGGAACGAACGCCGCGATGGCCGTGTTCAGGTCCTGGCCGCGGCCCGCGAGCCCGCCGCCGTAGCCGTCCAGCGAGTTGCGCGAGCCGACCCGCGCCTTGTCGTCGAACATGCCGAAGAACTCGTCGAGCTCGACCGGCGTTCGCACCTGGCGCACCGGGATCGTCGAGCCGGGCTCCAGGTCAGGCCCGCCGCGGCCGCCGGGAGTCAGCTCGATGTACTTGAGGCCGACCGCCGAGCGCGGGCGGACCAGCAGCGTCGAGCCCTCCGGAAGGGGCTCGATCTGCTTGTCGAGCTTCATCGTCACCTGGGCGTAGCTGGTGCCGTCGTCGCGCCGCTTGGCGGCGATGTCGGAGATCACGCCCACGCGCGCGCCGCCGATGCGCACCTCGAAGCCGTCGACGAGCTGGGCCGCGTTGGGGAGGTTGGCCTTCAGGTCGTAGGTGGGCACGAAGGGCAGGCCCGAGTTCGCGTTGTACGAGAGGAACACCGCCACGATCGTCACGAGCACCGTCACGGCCCCCACCAGGACCGGGCTGGCCGCCAGCGCAGCTCCGCCGCCGCGGCCCCTCATCCGCCCTCACCCCCGAGCAGGTAGTCGAGCATCGGCTCGCCTCGGGTGAGCCCCGCAGACGGCTGGTTCGACCGCGTGCGCAGCCTCTGCAGCGAGTCCTTGCGCTCGCGCGTCTGCTGCGGCGTCTCGTTGGTGCCGAGCAGGCCCTGGAGCAGCGTCCCGGTGGCCGGCACGCTGCCCTGTGCGGTCCCCTGCTTGGGCTCGGGCGCGTTGCGCGCCTCGAGGGTGTCCGCCGACGCGGACCTGGTGCCGGACTCGTAGAAGTTCGAGTTGCACTGGGCGCCGCCCGGCTTGCGCCCGTCGGCGCACACGTTCGCCACGACGGCGGCGCGCAAGTAGTGGCCGAGCGAGTCGTACCCGTTGATCGAGAGGGTGACGTAGTAGAGGAAGTCGTTGATGCGCTCGATCGCATGCGTCTCGTCGAGGCTCTTCGTGAGCGAGTCGAGGTTCTTGGCGGTCGGGCCGATCTCCGTGCCGAGCTTGCTCAGGTCCTGGATCAGCGGCCGAGACCGGATCAGGGCCGGCCGGCCCACCTCGAGCGCGTCGCCCAGGCTCGGGAACGCCTTGTTCGAGGCCTGCGCGAGCGTGCCCTGGGCCTTGATCAGGCGGCCCAGGTCGGGCGCCGAGGCATTCACGTCGGTCAGGAGCGGCGTGCCCTGGTCGGCCAGGGTGCCGAGGTCGACCATCAGCAGGCGCAGCTGGCGCAGGGTGTCGGGCAGGAGCCGCAGCGTGCGGCGCTGATCGGTGGCGCGCTCGGCCGTCGCCTCGCCGGTCTTGTTGGCCTCCTCGATGAAGTCGGCGAAGTGCTCGCGCTCGCGGGACAGCGGGGCGAGCGCCTGGTCGGAGTCGCGCGCGAGCCGGGCGAGGACGTGGTTCTGCTGGGCGAGGATCGCCAGCACGTCGTCGGTCTCCTTGAGGGCCGGGTTGGCGCGGTGGATGACCTCGTTGAGGTCGTCGCCGCGGCCGGCCAGCCCGACGCCGAGCTCGCTCAGCAGGATCGCGAAGCGCTGGCGGTACGGCAAGCGCAGGATGTCGTTGAGCAGGTCGATGTCGACCGGCGCGCTGTTGTGGTCGACCGACAGCAGGCGCTCGCCCTTGCCGGCGCCGTCCTTGATCGTGGCGAGCTGGGGGGCTTCGGCGGAGCCCGGCTCGCACTCGACGAAGCGCTCTCCGATCAAGCCCTGGAGCCGGATCTTGCAGGTGGCGTCCGTCTTGAACGGGGTGAACTTCTCGTCGTTGATCTGGAGCGTGACCGCGGCCTTGTTGTCGTCGGTCACGTCCATGCTGGACACGACCCCGACGGGCACCCCCGCCACCTTCACGTCCTCGCCCGACACGATCGAGGAGGCGTTGTCGAAGACCGCGCGGACGAAGTAGTGGTCCTTGGTGTCGTCGTCGGTGGCTTCGCGCGACGATCCCGATCACGATCCAGGGCACGATCGCCACGAACAGGCAGATGTAGATCAGCCGTCTCATGGCCCGGGCGGGACGTCGGTGATTCGGCAGCCCTCCGCCGGCTCGGGAGCGGAGCCGTCGGGCGGCGGCTGGGTGGCGCCGCCGGGGCAGTGCCGCAGGATGCCGGGCTGGTAGCCCTCGAAGTGGCGCGCGTCGGGAACCGCCTGCAGCGCGCCGCCGGAGTAGACGGTCGGGCTGAAGACCGGCTGCACGCGGGCGTAGTGGCCGTTGGCGTCGTAGTAGCCCGCCACCTCGGCGAACTTCGTGATCCAGCCGGTGATGTCGGGCGTGTACTGGCGCGCGTACTCCACGACCGGCTGGGAGCGGTCGAGCGCCCGGATCGCGCGCGGGAAGACCGTCGCGGTCAGCTTCGCCAGGCGCGGCTGCAGGGCGGTCAGCTCGGTGAGGTCGTTGCCGGAGCCGGGCTTGCTGATCAGCTGGCTGAGGTCGGCGACCGTCGGGCGGGCGTCGGCGATGAGCGGGCGCAGCCGGCGGAAGAACGGCTCCAGCTGCTTGGTGGCCGGCTTCGACTCGTCGACCAGCAGCTGCAGGTCGTCGAGCGTCGAGCGCAGGTTGACGAAGGTCGTGTTGGCCTTGCGCAGCGTGCCGGGCAGCAGCGTCAGCGCCCGCTGAAGGGCGACGCTCTCGTCACCGATCGCTGCCATCGCCTGGTTGGTGTTGGACACCAGGGCGGACAGGTCGTCGCGCCGCTCGGCGATCGCGGAGACGGTCCTGGAGCCGTCCCGGACGAAGCGCGACAGCACCTGCTGGTCCAGCGCCAGCTCACCGGTCAGGTCACTCGAGCTGCTCAGCCACGGCGGCACGTACTTGGTGCTCTCGCGTGCCTGCTGGGCCTTCCCGTCGTACCAGTCGCCCGATCCGCGGATCAGGTTGCGCAGGCCCCGGCGGGTCTTGGCGTCGAGCGTGTCGAACAGCACGTCGAGGTCGACCGGCGCGCTGGTGTTGTCGGTCCCGATGCGCCCGCCGTCCGCGATCTTCGAGCCGCTGTTGGGCCCGGGCTTGAGCGAGATGTAGCGGTTGGCGATGCCCGACAGCGAGGTCGCGCGGATGGTCGCCGTGGTGCCGTCGTGGAGGGGGGCGAAGTTGTCCTCGACCTTCATCGTCACGACGGCGTTCGCGTCGTCGTCGAGCACGATGTCGGTGATCGAGCCGATCGGCTGCCCGCCGACGCGCACCTCGTTGCCCTTGACCAGCTGGCCGGCGTTCTCGAAGACGGCGTGGACCGTGTACGACGAGCCGTTGCCGAACATCGCCAGCGCGATCAGCGCCACGGCGGCGACCAGCGCCGCGACCGCTATGACGCGGGCGACCGTCGATCCCCGCTCGTCATGGAGCGGTTCACGGATCCGTCCCTCTCTCGTTTCCGTTGAGTCCAAGCGCGGTCGATCGCTCGACGCCTCCCTGCGAGCCCAGTCTAGGACTGAACATCACAGCGCGCGCAGGATGCCCTGCACGCCCTTAACACACCCTTAGCTACTCCATCCCGAGGGGGCCCTGGGCCTCCCCGGACAGGAACTGCCTCACGAACTGGTTGTCGGAGTTGAACAACTCGCTCGCCGGCCCCGACTCGACGATGCGACCCTTCCAGAGGATCGCGATGTAGTCCGCGACCCGGCGCGCCGACATGATGTCGTGCGTGATCACGCAGTACGCGCCGCCGTTCTCCTCGTGGACCTCCATGATCAGCTCGCACAGGAGCGCCGTGCGCACCGGGTCGAGCCCGGAGTCGGGCTCGTCGAAGAGCACGATGTCCGGGTCGAGCACCAGGGCGCGGGCGAACCCGGCCCGCTTGCGCATGCCGCCCGAAAGCTCGTTCGGCATCTTGTCGAGGGCGCCCGAGAGGCCCACCTCGCCAAGCCTGCGCAGACAGATCTCGCTGATCTCATCCTCGCCCTTGTCGGTGTGCTGGCGCAGCGGGAAGGCCGTGTTGTCGAACACGTTCATCGACCCGAACAGGGCGCCGTCCTGGAACAGCACACCGAACTTCTTGCGCATCTCGAAGAGCTGGTCGTCGGCCATGTCGGGCACCGACTCGCCGTGCACCAGCACGTCGCCCTCGTCGGGGTAGAGCAGCCCGACCATGTGCTTGATGCACACCGACTTGCCGGTGCCCGACGGGCCCAGGATCATCGAGATCTGGCCGTCGGGCAGGCCGAGGTTGAGCCCGTTCAGGATCGTGTTGCGGCCAAAGGACTTGTGCACGTCGATGAACTCGACGGCGTCCGCGGCGCCGTGCTCGCGCGTGCGGCCGCTGTGCCAGAGATAGGGGTCCTCGCCCTCACGCGTCTGCGCGAGGATGTTGTCCGGCACGTCCTCCTCGGGCTGCGGCGCGGACGGCCGCGTCTCCGCCTGCTGGTCCCCGCGCGTGGTCTCCCAGTCGCGCGGGTCGAGCGGTCTGCCCGGTCCCTCTCCCCTCTGCCCTTCCATCGATGCTCCCTCCGTCTATCCGCCGATTGGCGCTCTTGGGTTGGAGCCCCAGAAGATCTGAGTGCCCACCATCCCCACCAGATGCACCATCACCGTGTTCAGCACCATCGACTTCGCGGTCGCGGTACCGACCCCGACGGGGCCGCCGCTGGCGGTGTACCCGTAGTAACACCCACGAGCACGATTACCGTGGCCATGGCCATTCCCTTAATCAAGGAATAAAACAAGTCGGGTGGGTTCTGGAACATCCAGAAGATCAGGAAGTACCCGCCGGAGCTGACCTCCCCGATCTGCTGCACCACGGCTAAGTAGCTCGCGAAGAAGCCGGCGCCGACGGCCGCGATGTACACGAACGGCAGCACCAGCCAGGCGGCCAGCAGCCGCGTGGCGCACAGGAACACGAGCGAGTTGATGCCCATCACCTCGAGCGCGTCGATCTCGTCGGAGATGCGCATGGCGCCGATCTCCGCGACGAGGCCCGTGCCCACCTTCGCCGACATCATGTAGCCGAACGCGTACGGCATCAGCTCGCGCAGGTCGCACCAGGCCGAGAACACGCCCGAGTACGCCGGGGCGCCGATCGAGCGGTTGAGGTACGCGCCCTCGATGCCGCACTGGAGGCCGATGATGAAGGCCAGGCCCCAGATCACGATCGCCGAGCCGAGGATGAGGATCCCGGCCTGGCGCAGGGTCTCGCCGAAGAAGTGGAGCACGCGCCCGTTGAAGACGTCGGCGATCACGCGCGCCGAGAAGCGTGCGATGTCGCCGAACGAGGCGATCCAGTCCTTGGGGACGCTCAGCCAGGTCTTGCCCACTACTTGATCACCGAGATCTCGGGGTGGGTGGCGAGCAGCGTCTGGGTGAAGACGTAGTTGAACGCGAAGATGCCGAGGAACTCGATCACCACGCCCTGGTTCACGGCTCTACCCACCCCCTCGGCGCCACCGGACGCAGTCATCCCCTTGTAACAGGAGACCACGGCGATGATCGCCCCATACAGGGTGGTCTTCAGCACCGAGCCCCATAAGTCGGGGACGGACGCGTTGTTGAGCAGGGTCGCGAAGAAGGGGCCCAGCGGCGCGTCGAAGGTGAGCGTGGCCAGCACCCCGCCGAAGATCCCGAAGATCAGCGCGTAGATGTTGAACAGGCCCGTGACGACCATCAGCGCCAGGAAGCGCGGCACGACGAGGTTCTTGATCGGGTCCACGCCCAGCACCTGGAGCGCGTCCAGCTCCTCGCGGATCTTGCGCGCGCCGAGGTCGGCGGTGATCGCCGTGCCGCCGACGCCGGCCATGATGATCGCGGTCACGAACGGGGCGAACTCGCGGATCGACGAGAGCACGAAGAACCCTCCGAGCCGGTCGATGGCGCCGAACAGGACGAGGAAGTTGCCCGCCTGCAGCCCCGGCGCGCCGTAGCCGAACGCGATCGTCGAGATCGTCAGCGGCAGCCAGCAGAGGCGCAGCATGAACAGGAACTGCTGCACGAACTCGGTCCCGTAGGGGTACGGCGGGCGCAGCGCGGAGACCAGCGTCTTGCCGGTCAGGATCATCATGTCTCCGACCTGCTCCAGCAGGCTCTTGGTCGGCAGGAAGATCCGGTCGGCTGCAGCTCTAACCACTAAGCAGTGCTCCTCCCTCGGGAGACGAAGCCTATGGCATGTTCCTAGCCCTCGCCAGGCAGAACGATGCTATGTTCGCCCGACTTGGAGGCGAGGAGGATTGCTCTGTGCTGCCTGGTTGCTGTCGCCGGCGTGGCTGGCTGTGGCGGTGGCGAGCGCCAGGACGCGAACGAGCCCGAGGGAGACTTCGCCGTCGAGGTGGTCAGCTCCACCTTCCCCAAGCAGCAGAAGCTGGCGCAGAGCTCCAACCTGGCGATCACCGTGCGCAACGCCGGCAAGGAAGACATCCCGAACATCGCGATCACCGTCACCGGGCTCAACTTCCGGGCGACCCAGCCGGATCTCGCCGATCCGGAGCGCCCGCAGTTCGTGGTGAACGGGGTTCCGCGCGAGATCGGCGGCTTCCCGGAGGCGAAGGACGCGACGCCGCTCGGCTGTGACACGGCCTACGTGAACACGTGGGCGTGCGGCCTGCTCAAGCCCGGCGGGGAGCGGACGTTCGTGTGGAAGGTGACCGCCGTCAAGCCCGGGCCCTACAAGGTCTCCTGGCGCGTGGCGGCGGGCCTGAACGGCAAGGCCAAGGCGGTTGCCGCCGCTGGCGGGCAGGCACCGACCGGCAGCTTCTCCGGCACGGTCTCGCGCGCGGCGCCGAAGGTGCGCGTGGCGAACGACGGCAAGACCGTCGTCACCGAGACACGCTGACGTACCCCTCGCACTGCTTCACCGGCAGCCGCGGGTACTTCGGGTAGCGCGGGTCGGTCTTGGAGCGCTCGCACATCGAGAACACGCTCCCGCGCGTGTTACGCACCAGCTTTTGGTGCCTGCAGCTGTCGCACAGTCCGGCGTTCATGCCGTAAGGGGTCCGCTGCCCAGCGTAAGGGGTCGGCGGCCGAAGGTCGCACCGGATGGCCGATGTGAAAGGGCGTCCTCAGGCCGACACTGCCCGGGTGTCAGCGATCCGAGAGGACTCGAAATGGACCCCAGGCTTCTCTACATCCAGATCACCTCAGACCAGGAGCATCGCCGCCGCGCCGCGAACCGTCGAGTGGGAGGATGGCCCGAGCATGGCGACCAGAGTCACGAGCACCCGCTTCGTCGGGCGAGCCGCCGAATTGGCGGAGCTTTCCGCGGCGCTCGAAGCTAGCGCCGCCGGCACGCCGTCGCTCGCCCTCGTGGCCGGCGAGTCGGGGGTAGGCAAGTCGCGCCTGGCCTCCGAGCTGGCCGACGTCGCCCGCGCGACGGGCGCGCGCGTGTTGAGCGGGGACTGCGTGGAGCTGGGCGAGGGCGAGCTGCCCTACGCCCCGCTGGTCGGGGCGCTGCGGCGTGTGGCGCGCGAGGGCGACGGCGCCTTCGACGCTCTGCCCGAGGCCCAGCGGGGCGACCTCGCCACGATCCTGCCGGCACTCGGCAGCGGCCCTCGCGAGGAGAGCGCGGAGGCCGAGCAGGTCCGTGTGTTCGGGGCACTCCTGGCGCTGTTCGACTCGATGTCCGACGAGCAGCCGCTGCTGCTCGTGATCGAGGACCTGCACTGGGCCGACAGCTCGACGCGCGGGTTCGTCCGATTCCTCGCCCGCACGCTCTGCACCGAGCGCATCCTGGTGCTCGGCACCTACCGGTCCGACGAGCTGCACCGGCGGCACCCGCTCCGCCCGCTGCTGGCCGAGCTGGCGCGCGACCCACTGGCGCGCGTTGTCGAGCTCGAGCGGCTCAGCCGCGACGAGATGGCCGAGCAGCTCGAGGACATCCTCGGCAGCCGCGCCGACCCCGGGCTGGTCGAGCGGCTCTACACGCGCAGCGAGGGCAACCCGCTGTTCACCGAGGAGCTGCTGGCCGTGGGCCTCGACGGGCGCGGCACGCTGCCGCCGACGCTGCGCGACGCGCTGATGCTGCGCGTGGAGCGGCTCTCGGCCCCCGCGCAGGAGGTCCTGCGCTGGCTCGCATGCCAGTCGCTGGACGACGCCCTGCTGGGGGAGCTCACCGGCCTCGACTCCGCCGAGCTGCGCGAGGGGCTGCGCGAGGCAGTGGGCAGCCAGATCGCGGTCGCGCACGCCGACGGCAGCTACGGGTTCCGCCACGCGCTGCTGCGCGAGGTCGTCTACGACGATCTGCTCCCGGGCGAGCGGGCCGACCTGCACGGCGAGATCGCGCGGGCGCTCGAGAGCACGCTCGAGCACGAGGGCGACCGCGTGCACCTGACTGCGGAGGTGGCGCACCACTGGCTCGCCGCCGGCGACCAGCCGGCCGCGCTGGCCGCGTCGGTACGCGCGGCGGCGGCCGCCGAGCGTGTCAACGCGTTCCACGAGGCCCTGTCGCTGCGCGAGCGCGCCCTCGGGCTCTGGGAACGGGTGCCCGAGCCCGAGCGGGCGGCCGGCGTGAGCCAGGTCGACCTGCTCATGCAGGCGGCGAACGCCGCCGACGTCACGGGCGACGCTGCCCGCCAGGAGACGCTGCTGCGGCGCACGCTCGAGCTGGTGGACGAGGTCTCCGAGCCGCGCCGCGCGGCCGGCGCGCTCGAGCGCCTCTCGCGGGCGCTGTGGAGCCTGAACCGGCAGGACGAGAGCGTCGACACGATCGACCGGGCGCTGGCGCTGCTGCCGGAGGACGAGCAGTCGCGCGAACGTGCCGCCCTCCTGGTGGAGCTGGCGCGCTCGCGGATGCTGCAATCGCGCTTCGGCGACGCCATCCGCGTCGCGCGCGAGTCGCTCGAGGTCGCGCGCGCGATCGGCGCGCGCGACGTTGAGGTGCGCGCGTTGAACGTGCTCGGCACCGCGCTCGGCAACCGCGGCGACGTCGAGGAGGGCGCCGCGTCGCTGCGCGAGGCCCTCGAGACGGCGCGCGAGGCCGGGCTGCCGCGGGAGGTGACGGCCGCCTACATCAACCTGGCCGACGTCCTGCACGTGAGCGGCCGCACCGAGGACGCCCTCGCCGTCGCGCAGGAGGGCCTCGAGACGAGCGCGCCGAACACGCGGGCGCACGACTGGCTGACCATGAACGTGGTCGAGTTCTCGTATTACCTCGGCCGCTGGGCGGAGGCGCGCGAGCTGCTGCCGCCCCAGAGCCGCCGCCGCTTCGGCAACCAGCTGTTCGTCTGGCGCATGTCGCGCGTGGTGCTGGCGCTCGGCGAGGGCGATCTCGACACGGCGCGCGTGGACCTGGACGGCATGGAGCTGCCGGCGCACGAGTCGACCGAGCCGCAGTTCGTGGGCGCGTACGGCTGGATGCGGGCCGAGCTGGAGCGGCGCAGCGGCAACATCGACGCCGCCCGAGCGGCCGTCGACGAGGCCCTCGACCAGATCGAGTACTGCTCGGACGACGTGGTCCGCATCGCGGGCGTGGCGGCGATGGGCGTGCGAGTGGAGGCGGACGCCGCGACGCTCGCGCGCGACCGGCGCGACGAGGAGGCGGAGCGGGTCGCGCTCAAGCGCGCCGAGAACCACATCGATCGGCTGCGCCTGACCGGCGAGGCCGGTGGGCCGGTGGAGCGCGCCGAGCTCGCGGGCGGCGAGGCCGAGCGCAGCCGGGCGCTCGGCTCGGATGACCCGGCGCTCTGGGCGACGGCCGCGGACACCTGGGAGGAGCTGACCCGCCCCTACCGGCGCCTGTACGCGCGCTGGCGCCAGGTAGAGGCGCTCGTGCGCGCCGACGACCGCGGCGCCGCGGCGACCGTGGCATCGGAGGCGCTGCGCTCGGCGCGCGAGCTGGGTGCCGAGTGGCTCGTCGCGGAGCTGGAGTCGCTCGCCGCGCGGGCGCGCCTGCGCCTGCTCGGCCCGGCCGAGCCGGCGGGCCCCGAGGTCGCACCGGCGGAGGAGCTCGACGAGCCGTTCGGGCTCACCCCGCGCGAGCGTCAGGTGCTGGCCTTGGTGGCCGGCGGCGCGACCAACCGCGAGATCGGCCTGCAGCTGCACATGGCCGAGAAGACCGCCAGCGTGCACGTGTCCCGCATCCTCGCCAAGCTGGACGTGCGCTCGCGCACGGAGGCGGCCGCCGTCGCGGTCCGCCAAGGCCTCGCGGACAGCGGCGCCGCTGTATAAGCCGCATGTGCAGCTGACCACCCGCACCCTCTCCTTGGCGCTGGCCGAGGAGTTCGGCATCGCGCGTGGCTCGCGCACGGAGCAGAGCGTCGTGCAGGTGGAGCTCGAGCACGACGGCACGACCGGGCGCGGCGAGGCCGCGCCCGTCTACTACCGCGACGAGACGACCTCTACCGCGAGCGAGTTCCTCGCCGCGGTGGCCACGCAGCTGGGCGACGACCCGTTCGAGCTCGAGGACATCCTGGACCGGCTGCGGGGCGACGCGGCCGGACGCTCCGCGCTGGACGCGGCGCTGCACGACTGGGTCGGCCGCCGGGTCGGCATGCCCGTGTGGCGGCTGCTGGGGCTGTCGCGGCGCGCCCCCGTCACCTCGTTCACGCTCGGGATCGACACCGTGGAGGGCACGCGCGACCGAGCCCGCAGGGCCGCGGGGTTCCGGGCGCTCAAGGTCAAGGTGGGGGGCGCCGGGGACCTGGCGCGGCTGGAGGCGGTCAGGGCCGAGTCGGACGCGCCCCTGCGCGTGGACGCCAACGAGGGCTGGACGCTCGAGACCGCGCGCGAGCTGGTGCCGGGCCTGGTCGACCTCGGCGTGGAGCTGATCGAGCAGCCGTTCCCGGCCGACGACCTGGAATCCTTCCGCGCTCTGCGAGAGCTGTCGCCGCGGCCGCCGGTGATCGTGGACGAGGGCTGCCACGACCTGGGCGACGTCGCGCCGGTGGCCGGTTACGCCGATGGGATCAACGTCAAGCTCGCGAAATCCGGAGGGCTGCGCGAGGCGGTGCGCATGGTGCACGCCGCGCGCGCGCTCGGACTGAGCGTGATGATCGGCTGCATGGTGGAGTCCCAGCTGGGCGTGGCGCCGGCGGCCCAGATCGCGTCGCTGGCGGACTGGGTGGATCTGGACGGGCACCTGCTGCTGGCCGACGAGCCGTTCCGCGGGCTGCAGCTCGAGGACGGCCGGGTGCTGCCGTCGCACGGGCCCGGGCTTGGCGTGGAGCCGGCGGCGTGAGCGAGAAGCTGGCCATCTTCGCCGAGGGCCTGTTCGCGGCGCACAACGGCAAGACCGCGCACGGCGTGATCCGCTACGGCACGCGCGACGTGGTGGCGGTGATCGACTCCACCCAGGCCGGCCGCACGGCCTCCGAGGTCGTGCCTTTCTGCCTGCACCCCGTGCCGATCGTGGCCACGCTGGGCGAGGCCGTCGAGCGCGGGGCCACGACCCTGTTGGTCGGGGTGGCGCCGACGGGCGGCAAGCTCGACCCGGCCTGGCGGGCCATGCTGCTCGCTGCGATCGCCACCGGCCTGCACGTGGAGGCGGGGCTGCACACCCAGCTCTCGGAGGACCCCGAGCTGCGCCGCGCGGCCACGCGCGCCGGGGTGGCGCTGCGCGACCTGCGGGCGGCCCCGGCGGACCTGACCGTTCCGGTGGGGCCGTACAGCCGCCCCGACTCGGTGACGGTGGTGCACAGCGTGGGCTCGGACACCGTGATCGGCAAGAAGGTGGTGACGTTGGAGCTCGACCGCGCGGCGCGGGAGCGTGGGCGCCGCTCGGTGTACGTGCCGACCGGCCAGACCGGCGTGGCGATCGCCGGCTGGGGCATCGCGGTCGACCACGTGATCTCGGACTACGTTGCCGGCGCGGGCGAACGGCTGGTCCGGGAGGGCGCTACCCGCGGCGACCTGCTCTTCGTCGAGGGCCAGGGCGGGCTGTTCCACCCCGCGTACTCGGGCGTGACGCTGGGCCTCCTGCACGGCTCGGCGCCCGACCTGCTCGTGCTCGTCCACAAGGCCGGTGCCACCGCGCTGCGCAACTACCCCGACCTGCCGATCCCGCCGCTGCCCGAGCTCGTCGCGGCATACGAGAGGGTGGCCCGCCCGGTGCGGCCGGCGCGCGTGGCCGCGGTGGCGCTGAACACATCGGACCTGAGCTCGGACGACGAGGCACGGTCGGCGATCGCCGCGGCGGAGTCCCAGACCGGCCTGGTGGCCGACGACGTGGTGCGCTTCGGGCCGGACCGGCTGCTGGACGCCGTGCTCGAGGCCCCCTAGCCGCGTGGCGACCGACCGGTCTCGGGTGCTCGTGACGGGCGCGACCGGCTTCGTCGGCGGCCGTCTCGCGGCCGAGTTGGCGGAGCGCGGCCACCCCGTGCGTTGCTTGGTGCGCGACAGCGGTCGCGCCGAGGCGCTCGCCCAGGCCGGCTGCACGCTGCACGAGGGCGACGTGCTCGAGCGCGACAGCCTCGCCGGCGTGGGCGCCGGGGTCGAGGTCGCGTACTACCTCGTCCACTCGATGGGGCGCGGCGGCAAGAGATCGGGATTCGCCGAGCGCGAGCGCCGGGCCGCCGCGAACTTCGCCGCGATGGCCCGCGAGGAGGGCATCTCTCGGGTCGTCTACCTGGGCGGGCTGGGCGACCAGCCGGGCTCGGAGCACCTCGCCAGCCGCGCGGAGACCGCGGCGGTGCTCGGCCGCGAGGGCCCACCGCTCACCTGGTTCCGCGCGGGCATGGTGATCGGCGCGCAGAGCGAGGGCTACCGCGCCCTGCGCTACCTGGTCAAGCGCCTGCCGGCGATGATCGCCCCGGCCTGGCTGCGCAACCGGACTCAGCCGATAGCGATCGACGACGTGCTGGCCTACCTCGTGCAGGCTGCCGAGCGGCCGGAGACCGCCGGCCGTGAGATCCAGATCGGCGGACCGGACGTGGTCACCTACGCGGACCTGCTCGCGCTCATGGCCGACGTCCTGGGAGTGCGCCGGCGGCCGCAGGTACCCGTGCCGCTGCTGACCCCATGGCTGTCGTCGCTCTGGATCGGGCTGGTTACTCCGGTGGACGCCGGAGTGGCCCGGCCGCTGGTCGAGAGCCTCGCCGTGGAGACGGTCGTGACCGACACCTCCGGACAGGAGCTCTTCGACGTCGAGCTGACGCCCGCGCTCGAGGCGCTGCGCCGCGCTAGCGCGGCAGAGACGGCGCGATGATCCGGTACGCCTTCAGCCCCAGGCCCAGGCGCTCGCGGTCCTCCGAGCGCAGCGGATCCAGGCCGCTCAGCTCGCGCACGCGCTCCAGCCGGTAGGCCACCGTGTGCCGATGCGCGTGGATCGCCTGCGCGGTCGCGTTCATGCTGCAGTTGTTGGCGAGATAGGCCTCGACGGTGCCGACCAGGTCCGTGGCGTACTGGTCGTCGTAGCGCACCAGCGGCGCCACCGTGTCCTCGAAGAAGCTGCGCACCTCCTGCGGGTGGCTGGCCAGCACCCGGAACAGCAGGCGGTATGTGCCCTCGCCGATCTCCGCCCCGGGCGGGCCGCCGCCGGCCGCCGTGACGCCCAGGACCAGCTCGGCCTCCTCGAGCGCCCGGCGTGCCTCCCCCGCCCCGCTGCGGTACGAGGACAGACCGATCTCGGCGTGGCGACCCAGGCGGGCCGCGGCGCGCCGCGCCGGGTCGGGCGGTCCGGGCAGCAGCGCGTAGACCTTGTCCTCCACCGCCTGGGCCAGAGCGCCCGGCAGCTCGGCCGCGAGCGCCGCCACGAGCCGGCCCGGCCCGCGCCCGTTCGGGTTCGCGCACAGGGCCACGAACCCGCCGGCGAGGTCGCATCCCAGCCTGGCCGCCCGGCGCTGCACGTCCGCCGGGTCCAGCTCCGGCCGCGTGAGCAGCTCATCCAGGAACGAGCCGCGCAGCGTCTGCTCGGTCTCGTCCCTGGCCTCGACGACCGCCACCTCCGTCAGCGCCGCGATGGCCGCCATGTGGAGGTACTCGCCGGCCTCCGGCCGACCCGCTCCGAGCAGCAGCACCGCGCCGAGCTCCCGCCCGCCCGAGGAGATCGGCACCTCCGCCGTCACATCGGACGGGCGCTGTGGACGCCCGCCGGCCAGGCGGGCGCCCACATAGCGCTCGTATCGTGCCCAGCCCTCGAGGGGCACCCCCAAACGGGGCACGACAACGGCCACCGGCGCGCCGGCATGCGCGGAGGCGATCTCCGCCACCCGCTCGAGCCCGTCCCCGGCGAGGACGGCGCCCACCATTTCCAGGTGGGCGCCGCGCGGCGTCTCCGCCACCGGGTCGGCGGCCAGTCTCAGGTCGGGCTTGGGAATGCCTCCCCCTCCCTAGCCGAGGTCCCCGTTGACGGTGACCTCGTCGCCCTCGTGCGCCTGCAGGACGGTCTCGCCCTCCTGGCCGGTCCGGATCCGCACTGCCTCCTCGACCGGCAGGATGAACAGCTTCCCGTCCCCGACCGACCCCGTGCGAGCGTGGCGCAGGATCACGTCCTTGACCAGCCGGACGTCTTCGTCGTCCACGACGCACTCGACCTTCAGCTTCGGCCGCAGGTGCACCGCGAGCTCCGAGCCGCGGTAGTGCTCGGTGATCGCCTTCTGCCTCCCGGAGCCCTTCACCTCCGTGATCGAGAGGCTGGGGAAGCCGGCCTCGAGCAGATCCGCGCGGATCGGCTCGAAGGCCTCGTGCCGGATGTACGCGACGATCATCTTCATGCCGTCGCCTCACCCGTCATCGCGGTGGCCGTGACCCCTGCCGGTGCCCGGTGCGGGGCACCGCCCGTTGCGGGCAGCCCCGAGCCGATCAGCTCCGACGGCGGGATGAACTGCTCCGGATAGCCGTACATGCCGGTCTCGGCGATGTCCAGACCCGCGTCCTCTTCCTCGGCCGTGACTCGCAGGCCGATCGTGTGCTTCATCGCGAAGAACATCGCGTATGACACGACGAACACGATCGCGAAAGCCGTGCCGACACCGAGGGCCTGAGCCCCGAGCTGGTGGAAGCTCCCGCTGTACCACAGGCCGGGGTCGCCGACCCCGTTCAGCTCCGCCAGCCGCGGCGAGGTGAACAGGCCGCAGGAGAGCGTCCCCCAGATACCGGCCAGGCCGTGTGCCGACAGCGCCCCTACCGGGTCATCGAGCACCTTCTCGATCAGAATCACCCCGTAGACGACGATCACGCCGGCGACCGCGCCGATGATCGGAGCCGCCCAGAACTCCACGTAGCCGGACGGAGCGGTGATCGCCACGAGCGCCGCAATCGCGCCGTTTCCGGCCATGCCCACGTCGTAGGTCTTGGTGCGCCGGTACATCACGGTCAATGCCGCGAGCACACCGGCCGCCGCGGCCAGGTTCGTCACGAGGACGACCTCGGCGAAGCGGTTGCCGATCGCGGCGAGCGTCGAGCCCGGGTTGAACCCGAACCAGCCCAGCCAGAGGATGAGCACCCCGAGGCCGACCAGCGGCATCGAATGCCCCGGAATCGCACGCGGCTTGCCGTCAGGGCCGTACTTGCCCCGGCGCGCGCCGAGCAGCAGCAGCGCGGCGAAGCCGCCCGTGGCGCCGATCAGGTGCACCACGGTGGAGCCGGCGAAGTCCTGCATGCCGACGTTCACCTGGAGCCAGCCGCCGCCGAAGATCCAGTGGCTCAGCACCGGGTAGATCACTGCGGAGAAGACCACCGCGTAGATCACATAGGCGCTGAACTTGATCCGCTCGAGCGTCGTCCCCCAGACGATCGCCAACGAGACCGCACAGAAGACGAACTGGAAGAACAGCAGCGCCGCCGGGCTGATGCCGACCACGCCCAGCAGCGGGAAGTCCGCGGCTGCCTCGCTGGCGGTGTGCCCGACGTCCAGGAAGAACCCGTGCGTGCCCGCGATGGTCCCCGCTCCGCCGAACGCCAGGGCAAATCCAACAGCCCAGTAGGCGATCGCGCAGATCGAGAAGTTGGTCAGGATCTTGACGACCCCGATGCCGGCGTTCTTCGCACGCGAGAAGCCGACCTCGAGGAACAGGAACCCGGCCTGCATGAACATGACGAGCACGCCCGCCACGATCACCCAGGTCGTGTTCACGGCCGAGACCGTTTCGTCCAGGGTCGGTCCATCCGCGGCCAGCGCCGCCGTGGGCGCGACCAGCAGCAATCCAAGCGGCACTCCGGCCGCCAGGGCGATACGTCTCATGACGGTGCAGCCTCCTTCTCCGAGGGTCTGCTGCCACCGTACGAGCGCTCGGCCGGGCGGTCTTTATCCAGGTGTCGAAGATTCGGCCGCGGCGTTTCGCCTGTCGGTCGAGAGCTCCCACAGCCGTCCGGCTCCGGACAGGTAGTAGAAGCGGCCGTCGAATCCCGGGGTCACGATGTTCCCGGGCGCGCTGGCCGGCGCCAGCGGCTTGGTGCGGGCCACCTCGCGCCCGGTGCGCTCGCTCAGCCATACCACCGTGTCGCCCCGCGACGTGAGGTCCGGGATCGCGATCTGACGGTGGTGGGCGTCCCCGATCAGGGCCGAGAAGTCGAGCGAGCTGAGCTTGCGCCGCCAGCTCACGCGCAGCCCACGGCGCGGATCGAGATGCAGCGCAGCCATGCGGCCTGCGGAGGTGTCGTGGGTCACGATCGTCCCGGTCGCCGCGTCGAGCGCGGGCTTCGACACGATCCAGCTGCCCGTCGATCGGCCGAACGGCCTGATCCGGAAGACCCGATCGCTGTCGTGGATGCTCACGGCGGTCACGGTCAGCGGCTCGGCCGCGGGCAGGAAGTTCGTCTGGACCACCAGGAAGTCGCCGAGCAGCCCCGGCCCCGTGCCCGGGCGCTGAGCCCCGGTGCGGTACACGACCGGCCCCCAGCGACGGTCGAGCGCGACCCTGCCGTGGCGGTAGCGGAAGCGGAACACGTGATCGCGCCCCGCGGCGTAGATGAACGAGCCCCCGAACGTGATGCGCCCTGTGACCGGCTCCGGCGGGACGACGCTCGATATCACCCGCAGCCGGCCCGGCTCCAGCACCACCAGCCTCGACGGAAGGGCGTTGACGGCAGCGCAGTTGAGCCCGGCGAACGCGCCCACGGTGGCCGGCTCGGTGAACGGCGACTCCGCCGCTGGACACGGGCCGCGCTCGATCTTCTTCGCCGCGATGTTCCCGTCGGGAAGGACGATCAAGCCGTTGTACGCGGCGCCCGTCCCGTTCGGGTCCTCAGGCAGGTCCCGCCGGGCGAGCGTCGCGCCGGTCAACGGATCGAGCTTCACGATCACGTTGCCGTAGATCGCGTACAGGAAGCCGTTTCCGTGCGCCGCCAGCACGCCCGGGTAGCTCCACTGGCGCGGCGGGCTCGGGTCCAGGATCCGCGTCCGCCACCGCTCCCTCAAAGATCTCGTGTCGACGCTCGCCACGTAGGCGCCCTGGGTCGCGGCGTCGGGCCGGTAGCCGTACACGTACAGCTGCCGGCGGTCGCGCGTGACGGCGATGTAGGGGGTGCTGTAGTCGCCCGGCGCCATCCGCGCGCGCACGGGCCCGCGCACCGCGCAGGTGTGCGGGAAGACGGCGGTCCGTGCCGACGAGAAATGCTCGAACGGGGCCTGCGTCGAGTAGTAGGGGCCGGCGGTCCGGCCGGTGTGGGGGTCGCGCTCGCAGGCAGCCGCCGGTGCCGGCGCCAGGGCGAGAACCGCGGCGGCGAGGACGAGCTTCAGCACCTAGGCGGTCGGCGCCGGCTCCTCCACCGGATCCGTCTCCGGCGGCAGCGCGCCGCCGCGCGCCGTCCCGGCGATCAGCTCGTCGCCGACCTTGTCCTTGGGGATGAAGCCGGACTTCATGCCGAAGTAGACGGCCTGCGGGTGGTGGGCGATGATCGCCACGGTCGACTGCTCGGGCATCACGGCGAAGCCGTCCGAGAGATACATGCCGATCTTGTCGAGCTCGAGCAGCCGCCACACCTTCTCGTGCTCGGACTGGTCCGGGCAGGCGGGGTAGCCCCAGGAGTAGCGCCGGCCCTGGTCGACCTCGATGCCGAGCCCGCGGCGCACCTCGGCGTGGAGCCACTCGGCCAGCCCCTCGGCCGTCTGCACGCCGAGTCCGTGCGTGAACAGCTGCTCGGCGAACTCGCCGTCGCGCTCCAGCTGAGCCATCACCTCGGTCACCTCGGAGCCGACCGTCACGCCCTGCAGCGCCACCACGTCGCGCTCGCCCGAATCAATCGGCCGGAAGAAGTCGGTCAGGCAGATGCGGTCGTGCTTGGGCTGGCGCGGGAAGGTCAGGCGCTCGAGCTCGAGCTCGTGGTCGTCCGGGTCGAACACCACCAGTTCGTTGCCGTCCGCGGCGGCCGGGAAGTAGCCGAGCCGGACCCGCGGGTGCAGGTAGTCCTGCTCGCGCCACATCCGCTCGAGCTTGGGCGCGAAGCCCTCGTCGTCGCCGTGGCCCTCCACGATCTGGCGCCACTCCTCGCCCTTCTTGCCCCGGCCGCCCCAGTGCAGCTTGAAGAGCACGTGACGGTCGAGGTAGGGGTAGACGTCCTCGAGGTCCACGTCCAGTTCGCGCGACCCCCAGAAGGGCGGCTCGGGGATCAGCACGTCGGTGCGCGCCGTCGAGCGCGCCGACGAGTCGGTCACGGGCGGGCCGTCGTCGACCTTCACCACCTGCTCGCGCAGCACGCGCGCCTCCTCGCGCATCTTCGCCACCAGGACGTCGCGCGCTTCTCCGTCCACGAGCTGGTCGATCGTCGCGAGCCCCGCGAAAGCGTCCTTGCAGTAGTAGACGCCGGGCTCGTAGACGTCGTCGGACTCCTTGCCGTGCGGGTAGAGGATGCGCCGGCCGAAGTCGCGGTTGATCGCCGCGCCGCCGATCAGCACGGGGAACTCGAGCCCGCGCTGGTGCAGCTCCTGGACGCAGGTCGGCATCTGCTTCGAGGTCGACACCAGCAGGGCCGACAGCCCGATCGCGTCGGCCTCGTTCTCGATCGCGGCGTTGATGATCGTGTCGATCGGGACCTGCTTGCCGAGGTCGATCACCGTGTAGCCGTTGTTGGTGAGGATCGTGTTGACGAGGGACTTGCCGATGTCGTGCACGTCGCCGAACACGGTCGCGATCACGACCTTGCCCTTGGTGTGCCCCTCGATGCGCTCGAGGTAGTTCTCGAGCTGCGCCACGGCGCGCTTCATCACCGTCGCCGACTGCAGCACGAACGGCAGGATCAGCTCACCGGCGCCGAACTTGTCGCCGACCTCCTTCATGGCGGGCAGCAGCACCTCGTTGAGCGTCGGCACCGCGCCGATCTTCTCGACGGAGCGGTCGATCCAGTCCTCCACGCCCTCCTTCTTGCGGCGCAGGATGTGGTAGTGCAGCGCCTCCTCGGGCTCCATGCCCTCGGTCGGGTCGCCCGCCGCCTCCTCCTCGGTCTCGCCCTTCTGCTCGAAGTGGCCGATGAAGCGCTCGAGCGCGTCCTCGCGCTTGTTGAACACGAGGTCGTCCGTCAGCTCGCGCTCGTTCTCGGCGATCTCGTTGTAGGGCTTGATGTGGTTGGGGTTGACCATCGCCAGGTCCAGCCCCGCCTCCACGCAGTGGTGGAGGAACACGGAGTTGAGCACCGCGCGCGCGCCGGGCGACACGCCGAACGACACGTTCGACACGCCCAACGACGTCTTCACGCCGGGGATCTCGGCCTTGATGCGGCGGATCCCCTCGATCGTCTCGACCGCGGACGGCCGCCACTCCTCGTCGCCCGTGGTGAGCGTGAACGTGAGCGCGTCGAAGATCAGCGCCTCGGGTTCGAGCCCGTGCTCGTCGCAGGCGAGGCCCACGATCCGCTTGGCGACCTCGACCTTGCGCTCGGCCGTCTTGGCCATGCCGACCTCGTCGATCGTCAGCGCGATCAGCGCGGCGCCGTGCGCCTTCGCGAGCGGCGCGACCACGTCGAGCTTGTCGCGACCCGCCTCGAGGTTCACCGAGTTCACGATCGCGCGACCGGGGATCTGCTCGAGGGCCGTCTTGATCACGTCGGGCTCGGTCGAGTCGACCTGGATCGGCGCCGGCTGGCTGAGCGCGATCCGCTTGACGACCTCGCGCATCTGCTCCGCCTCGTCCTGGCGCTCGGTCAGCGCCACGCAGACGTCCAGCACGTGCGCCCCGCCGGTCACCTGGTCCTCGGCGATCTGCACCAGGCCGTCGTAGTCGTCGGCCAGCAGCAGCTCCTTGGCCTTGCGCGATCCCTGCGAGTTCACGCGCTCGCCGACCAGCGTCGGCCGCGGCTCCTGCACGAGCGGCGTGGCGGTCATCATGCTCGACACCAGCGTGGGGCCGCGCTCGGGCCGCTGCTCGGCCTTGCGGCCGCCCACGCGGTCGACGATCGCCGCGATGTGCTCCGGCGTGGTGCCGCAGCAACCGCCCACGATGGAGACGCCGTAGCGCTCCACGAACTCCTGGAGGACGTTCGCGAGCGGGTCGGGCTGCTCGGGGAAGATCGTCTCGCCCTCGGGGCCCTGCAGCGGCAGGCCGGCGTTGGGGATGCAGTGCACGGGCAACGGGCTGAACTCGCCGAGGAAGCGAATCGCGTCCCGCATGTCCTCGGGGCCGGTGGAGCAGTTGAGGCCGATCGCGTCGACGTCGAGCGCGAGCAACGTGGTCAGGACGGCCTGGATGTCGGTGCCCAGCAGCATCTTGCCGCCGTTCGGGAGCAGCGAGACGCTCGCCTGGATCGGCACCGAGCGACCGCTGAGCTTGAAGGCCTCGCGGGCGCCGAACACGGCCGCCTTGACCTCGAGGATGTCCTGAGCCGTCTCGATGATGATCAGGTCGACGCCGCCGTCGACGAGACCGCCCGCCTGCTCGGTGAACACCTCGACCAGCTCGCCGAAGGTGATCTTGCCGAGCGTCGGGTCGTCGCTGGCGGGCAGGTGCCCGGTCGGTCCGATCGAACCCGCGACGAAGCGCTCGTCCCCGGCTGCCGCGCGTGCCAGCTCGGCTGCCCGCCGGTTGATCTCGAGCGTGTGCTCGCCGAGCCCCCACTCCTCGAGCTTGAGCCGCGAGGCCTGGAAGGTGTCCGTCTCGAGCGCCTCGGCGCCGGCGGCGATCATCGACTCGTGCACGCCCTGGATCACGTCCGGGCGGTTGAGCACGAGCGCCTCGTGGCACTTGCCCGCGAGGCCGCCGTAGTCCTCGGGCGTCAGGTCGAACTGCTCGAGGGTGGCGCCCATGCCGCCGTCGAAGACGACGACGCGCTCACGGGTGGCCTGGATGAAATCGCGCTCGACGGGCAAGGTCCATCACATGCTACCGAACCTTGACACGAACGTGTGAAGGTTGGCGCCGGACGTGCGGAAACGCCCGGCGCCAAGCCGCTTTCAGCGCTTCTTCGACGCGGCGAACGCGTCCACGATCCCCTCTCCGTAGAACCCGTTGTTCTGAGGCGACCCCTCGCAGATCGCCGTGTAGTCCGGCGTCAGGTCGGGATCGGGGTAGGTGAACACGGGCGGATCGGGGCAGGCGTGGTCCTGAGCGGTGCGCTTGAGCACCCGCTCGACCACGTCCGGCGAGAGCGTCAGCCCGCCGTGGGCCCTGTCGCGCTGGCCGCGCGCGGCCACGACCAGGGCCGCCACCCCCACGGCGTGCGGCGACGCCATCGAGGTGCCCTGCAGGTACTGGTAGTAGGCGCAGTCGCCGCTCGAGCAGTCGGCCAGCACGAACGGCGTGTTCGGCGTGCCGTCCGGGTTCAGCTCGCCGTTGGCGATCGCGAGCGACTTCGGGTACGGCGCCAGCACCGTGTTGGCCGGCGTGTTGTACCGGCTCGTGCCGAAGAAGTCGCGCCGGTCGCCGCCGGGCGCCGACAGGTCGGCCTGCTCCACCCCGTAGTCGGAGTAGTAGGCCTTGCGGGTGCTGGGCCCGACCGAGGTGATCCCGAGCACTCCGGGGGCCTCGAGCGGCTCCGACTTGCAGCTTGTTGTCGATCGTCCGGTCGTACTCGGTGTCCGGCGGGTAGTCCGGGCTCGTGACGTCGGTGACCGGCTTGCCGAGGTCGGTGTTGCCGTTGCCCTCCGCGGACACGAGCGTCACGCCGTGCCTGCGCGCGTAGCCGAGCGCCCGCTCGGTCGCGGCGATGACCGTCCGCTGCTCCAGCTGCTGCTCCGGCGAGTCGGCCGGGTTGTCCGCGCAGTTGTAGAGCCACGGATCGATGTAGTACGACATGTTCACCACGTCGACGCCGTGGTCCGCCGCGTAGGTGAGCGCGTCCACGCTCGGCTGCAGGAAGAAGTAGCCCGAATCCTGCCCGGCGCGGATGTTGATCAGCTCCACCTTCGGCGCGACGCCGGCCATGCCGAGCCCGTTGATCGGCGCGGCGACCGTGCCGGCCACGTGCGTCCCGTGACCGTCGTCGTCCTCGTCGGCGGGATCGACGCACGACGGATGCTCACACGGGCCGTCGATGTCCGGCATGTCCGTGGTGAAGTTCCGGCTCAGGGCTCGATCGAAGTTGGGAGCGATGTCGGGATGCGATCCGTCGATGCCCGTGTCGATGATGCCCACGCGCACGGCGTGGCTGCCCTGCTGGCGCTTGTACGACTTGGCGCCGGTCGCGTTGATCAGGCGCATGTCCCACTGCAGGTCGGCGAACGGCTCGGCGGCCGGCGACGGGGCCGCCTGCCGCACCACGCGACCGCTTCCGGCGGCGCTCTTGCGCAGCGCGGTCATGCGCTCGACCGCGAACCGATCGCGGACGCGGGCGCGCTGGGCCGGCGCGTAGCCGATCGAGCGGTTGCGGGCCGCGCCGTAGACGGCGCGGCTGCGGGCCACGGCCGCGACGAAGCGGGCGTTGGCCGAGCGCACCGTGGCCACGCCGACCTTGCGGTTCTCGTGGACTATCCGGCCGCCGGCCCGCTTGATCGCGGCGTGAGCCGCGCGGACCGGGGTTCCGCGCTCGTAGAGCACGACGTAGGTGCGCTTGATCGGTGCTTGCTTGGCGGCGCCGGCCGTGAGCGGAACCAAGAGGGCGAGGGCGCCGGCCAGCGCGAGGAAGATTGTGCGTCGCATGGCGGCGTTCTACCCCGGCTTAGACCATTCTTATGCCTCGAGTTCGGCGGTTTCGCCCCGCCGCGCGGTGCTCGGGAGCTGCACCGGCGATGCGTGCAGCGCTCGCAGGCGCAGGTCCTTCCAGGTCATTCCCTCGCGCACCAGTGCGGGCATGCCCATCGCCAGTGCGGTCGCGATCTCCACTGCCTGCAGGATGATCCCGTAGGCGAACGCGTCGGTCTTGCTCACCCCGTAGGCGGACAGCACGGCCACGCAGGCGGCCTGGAACACGCCCAGGTTCGACGGCGTGGCCGGCAGCGCCGCCGTCACGTTGACCGCGAACAGCACGGCCGCGGCTGCTCCGATGCCGGCGTGCCCGTCGAGGCCCAGCGCCACCAGCAGCACGTAGCAGGCAAGCCACTGGATCGCCCACGCGGTGAGCTGCATGACGGTGGCCCAGGCGCCCAGCCTCGGGTGCCGGAACACCTCGAGCCCCCGGCGCACCTGGAGCATCGCGCCGCGCGCCACCGTCGCCGCCTGCTGCAGGCGCTGGAAGCGCGTCGGCTTGCCGCGCCGGAGCAGCCAGGGCGTCGCGATCACGAGGGCGAGCAGGACGACCGGCGCGACCGTGGCGATCACGAGCGCGTCTTCGCGCCCCCGGAAGATGCCGACGGTGGCGAACATGACCGCTCCGAGCACCACCAGCGCGAGGATGTTCAGCAGCGTCTGGGAGACGATCGTGCCGAGCACGACCGGGAAACGGTCGCGCATCCGGCCGAGCCGCCGCGCCACGATCAGCGCGCGCGACGGCTCGCCGAGCCGGGCCGGCATCGTCGCCGACATCAGGACGCCGATCATCGTTCCGCGCGCGGTGTCGCGCCGGCGCACTCGCACTCCCGGGAGCGCGGCGCACAGGATCGCGTGCCAGGCCTCGGCGCGCACCAGCATCGAGCTGCACATCAAGGCGAATGCGACGAGCACCCAGATCGGCGTGGCCGCCAGCAGCGAGCGCGCGATCGGCTCGAGCCCGAGACGGTTGAGCGCGAGCGCGGTCAGGCCGACGCCGGCCACCGCGCCGCCGACCACGGCGCCACGGCGAGCCAGTCGCGCCGCCCGGCGCCCGCCGGTGGGCGACTCCTTCTGCTCCAGCGAGGGGATCCGCCGGGGACGCAGACGCGGCCCGGGCTCCGCCGCCCTCAGGCCGACGTTGGTGGCGATCCGCGCCCTCCGCGTGGCGGGTTGCGGCTGGGCGATCGCCTCCTCGTAGACCTCCGTCACCTCGCCTGCCACCTGCGTCCAGGAGAAGCGCTCCGCGCGCTCGCGGGCCGAGCGCGCCATGCACAGGCGCCGCTCGGGGTC